>CAWIQC010000001.1:0-115311 GCA_963838105.1 uncultured Thermoleophilia bacterium
GGACCCGGGTGAGAACTCGGTCGCCAGCGCCTTCGTCATCAGCTCGACCGCCCCCTTCGACGCGCAGTAGGCGGCCGAGTTCGGAAAGGCCACGTGACCTGCGATCGACGAGATGAAGATGACCGAGCCGCCGTCGCGCAGGTGCGGAGCGGCCTTCTGGGTGAGGAGGAACGGCGCGCGGACGTTCGTGTGCCACTGGCGGTCGAAGCTCTCCGCAGTCGTCTCCGTGAAGCGGCATCGGCTCGAAGATGCCGGCCGAGTGGACGAGGACGTCGATCCCGCCGAACGCGTCGACCGCCGCGCCGACGATCGTCTCCGGCGCATCCGTCGCGCGTTGACGTCGACGGCGACCAGCCGGTGCTCGCCGCACGCGCTCGGCGCACGCCGGCGAGCCGCTGCTCGTCGCGCCCGCAGAGGACGAGCTTCGCGCCCGCCTCGGCCATCGCCTCGGCGATCGCGAGGCCGATTCCCGAGCTCGCGCCGGTGACGATCGCGGCCTTCCCGTCGAGCCTGAACCCGCTCACCGCGCGCCTCCCGCGCCTCGCGCAGCCGCTCCGTCTCCTCCGTGTCGACCTCGAGCGAGTCGTCAGCACCTCCCGCACGAAGGCGACGCCGTAGACCTCGCGGGCGCGCTCGAAGGTGACGAACCGCGGCGAGCACGTCGTCGCGCACGAGCTCGGGCTCGCGCTCCAGCGGGCTCCCGTAGCCGCCGCCCCCGCTCAGCAGGTGACCGAGCAGCTCGCCCGGCTCGATGACCTCCTGCGAGATCGGCCGCAGCGGCTCCTCGGCGCCGTCCGGTCGTGACCCGGAACGGGATCGAGGGCGCCGCCGTCGCCTCCGCCCCGCGTGCCCGCGCGGCGGATGGTGGTGGCCGTCGGTCACGTACGCCGCGGTCATCGGGTCGCGCTTCGGCCCGTACGCGACCCGCGTTCCCGGCGCGCCGCGTCGCCGGCCGGCTCCCTCGGAGTCGGGGCGGATGCGAAGCTCGCGTACCCGGATCGGGTACTTGTGCTCGTCGATCTCGACGCTGTCGCGGAACATGAGCCCGTTCGTGACCGCGTTGCCGTAGGTGATCCAGCCGTCGTGCTCAGGGCCGGCCGGGCCGCCCTGGGAGCCGAGGAACTTCTGGTTGACGTAGGCGTCGTCGCCCTTGCGCCAGTCGGTGCCGGAGACGACCGCGAAGCCGGGGCCGATCCCGCACGCGCCCTCGGCGAGCCCGTAGCCCGTCCCACGCGTCGGCGATCGCCCGCTGCGTGGTGACGACGAGCCGCTCGCCGACGTTCGTCGTCGCCACCGAGCAGGAGTGCGGGAAGCGCGGGATGCCGACGACGCAGTTCTCGCGCAGCTTCACCTTGACCCGCCGGAAGGTCCCCGCGTTGTGAGGGATGTCCGGGTCGATCGAGTTGAAGAGCCCCGTCATGCAGTTGTTCGTGGCGCACGTGCGCGACTCGTTCACGCCCGCCGGCAGGCAGTCGATGTTGTCGGTCAGGTCGAGCTCGATCGTCCCGGCCTCCGGGTCGACGGTGACCTTGACCTTGATCGGGATGCCGTCGGGCGCGGGGCCGAACGGATCGTGGCAGCCCTGGCCGACGATCGTGCCCCTCGGCATCTGCGCGATGACGTGCGCGATCCGCCGCTCCGAGTAGTCGAACCACTCCTCGACGAACTGCGCGAGCGAGATCGCGGCCGTACTTGGCGCAGAGATCCTTCAGACGCGCCTCGCCGATTCGCGCCGCGCCGACCATGGCCAGGTAGTCGCCGTACCACTGGTCCGGCACGCGGATCCGGCGCCGGCACATGCGGATGATGTCGTCGATGTCCCGGTTGTCGCGCTGCACGCGCACGGCCGGGAAGATCAGGCCTGCCCTCCTCGTAGACGTCGCGCGCGTAGGGCATGTACGTCGTCGGCTGGGCGTTGCCGCAGTCGGCCTGATGCGCCTTCGCGGCGGCGGTGAACACGTGCTGCCCTTCCCAGAAGACGGGCACGAGGATGACGTGGTCGGCCGGGATGGGTGTTGCCGAGGTAGGGGTCGTTGTGCAGGAAGGCGTCGCCCTCCGTCGAGGTCGTCGTGCAGGTCGGTCACCGCCTCGGCGAGGAACTCCATCCCGATCACGTGCACCGGCAGCCCCTCGGCGGAGGCGAGCAGGCGGTTGTCGGCGGTGATCAGCGCGCACGAGAAGTCGCGCGCCATGTTGAGCACGGCGGAGCGGCCGCTGCGCAGCAGCGTGTTCTCCATCTCGCGCACGATCGAGTCGAGCCGGTTCGCGATGACCGCGAGCAGCACGGGGTCGAAGGAGCTCATGCCGCGCCCACCTGCTCGCCGGCGACTTCCCGCTCGCGGACGTCCTCCGAGCTCGAGCACGTAGTTCCCGAGCGCGGTGACGGTCACCGAGGAGTCCGGGATAGACGACCACCGTGGTCGTCGGCTCGTGGATGATGGCCGGGCCCTCGATGCGCGCGCCTTCCGGGAGCGAGGCGCCCTCGTAGCTCGGGACCTCGGTCCGGCCCGGTCTCGCCGAAGTACGCGGAGGCGTGGTCGCCGGCTCCGGCGTCGCCCCTGTCCGACCTCCCGTGCGCGCACCTGCGGCTTCTCGAGCACGGCCGTGGCACGCACCTTCCAGAGCAGGCACTCGAGGAACTGGCCCGGCTCCCTGACGGCGAAGACGCGCTCGTGCGTCTCGTGGAAGGCCTCCTCGAGCGCGCGCACGGCGTCCTCGTCTCGCAGGCGAGCGGGAATCGGCACGTCCAGCTCCCAGACCTGCGCCCGGTAGCGGGCCTCGACGAAGAAGTCCTTGCGGGTGGCGATCGGGCCGAGCTCGGCGAGGCTCGCGAGCAGCGCGTCCGCCTCGGCCTCGACCTCGGCGAGCGTCTCGTTGACGCCTGCGAGGTCGAGCGAGCGCGTCTCCGCGTAGCGGCTGCGCGAGAACTCGGCGATGACGTCGGAGTACAGCGCGCCGCAGGCCGACAGCGCAGCGGCGGTGGACGGGACGAGCGCGCGCCGGCAGCCGAGCTCGCGCGCGATCGGGACGACGTTCAGGCCCGACGCGCCGCCGCCGGCCACGATCGTCATCTCGCGCGGGTCGATCCCCTGCGCGATCGTGATCTCGCGGATCGCTCCGACGATGTTCTCGGTGGCCACCGTCAGCGCCGCCTGCGCGGCCTCGTCGAGGCTCAGCCCCAGAGGCTCGGCGACGTGCTTCTCGATCGCCGTCCGCGCGGCCTCCGCGTCGAGCGCCAGGCGGCCGCCGAGGAAGAAGTCCGGGTCGATCCAGCCGAGCACCACCGCCGCATCCGTGACGGTCGGCTCGAGGCCGCCGCGCCGGTAGCAGGCCGGCCCCGGGTCGGCCCCCGCGCTGCGGGGCCCGACGCGAAGCAGCCCTCCGGCGTCGATCCAGACGATCGAGCCGCCGCCCGCTCCGATCGACTTGACGTCGACCGAGCGGATGCCCGTGATGTGGCCGACCCAGCGCCCGCCGAGCCACGTCTCGGCGGTCGTGCCGATCTCGCCGCCCGAGACGAGCCCGACGTCGAACGTCGTCCCGCCCGTGTCGCAGACGATGAGGTCGCCCTCGCGCTCTCTGCGAGCTCCTCGCGTGCGTAGGTGACCGCGGCGACCGGAGCCATCGACGGGCCCGAGCCGACCGAGTAGATGGGCCGGTCGACGACCTCGTGCGGGGCGCCACGCGCCGCCGAAGGAGGTCGAGACGAAGAGGTGCCCCGCGAAGCCCGCCTGCCGCAGGTCGCGCTCCATCGTCGCAAGGTAGTCCTGCATCAGCGGCTTCAGCGACGCGTCGATCGCCGTCGACGATGCTCGCCGGTACTCCCGGATGATCGGGTTCAGCCGGTGCGAGAGCGTGTAGGGCACGCCCGGCCAGAGCTCGTCGAGCAGCTCGCCGACGCGCAGCTCGTGCGCCGGGTTGACGATCGACCAGAGCAGGCATACCGCCACCGCCTCCGCGCCGCAGGCCCCGCGCCGCCTCGATCGCCGCGGGCGACGCTCGCCTCCTCGAGCGGCGCGAACGGCGTGCCCTCGGAGTCCATGCGCTCCGAGATCTCGAACGTCAGGAAGCGCGGCACGTACGGAGGCGGATAGGCCTGCTGGCCGAACGGGTCGTGCTTGCCTCCCTCCCGCAGGAGCAGCACGTCCGGGAAGCCCTCGGTCGTGAAGAACGCGGTGCGGGCCGTCTTTCCCTCCACGATCGCGTTCGTGGCGCGCGTCGTCCCGTAGGTGAGGACGTCGGCCTGGGCGAGCAGCTGACCGACCTCGAGCCCGAGCTCCGGCGCGATCTGCGTCAGACCCTCGGCGATGGCGTCGAAGGCGCGCTCGCGGGTCGTCAGCGCCTTGCCGATGCGCAGCCGCCCCTCCTCGTCTGCGACGACGACGTCGGTGAAGGTTCCTCCCGTGTCGACGGAGATGCGGTAGCCCACGGTGCGAAGCGGTATATACGATCCACGCATGGACGAGACTGCTCTCTGGCACTCGCAGGCGCTGATGTCCGCCGTCAAGCGCGCCGAGGTCGTGATCGAGCGCGGCGAGGGCGCGTACCTCTGGGACGAGTCGGGGCGCAAGCTGCTCGACGCGCCCGCCGGGCTCTGGTACTGCAACGTCGGCCACGGCCGGAAGGAGATCGCCGACGCGGTCGCGCGCCAGATGGCGCGGATCGAGACCTACCACACGTTCAACCAGTACGCGAACCGACCGGCGATCGAGCTCGCGGCGCGCGTGGCCGAGCTCTCCGGGCTACCCGAGCCGAAGGTCTTCCTGACCAGCGGCGGGTCGGACGCGATCGACACCGCCGGCAAGCTCGCCCGGCGCTACTGGTCGGCCCTCGGCAAGCCCGACAAGCAGACGATCGTGACGCGCGAGCGCGGCTACCACGGCCTGCACACGCTGGGCACGAGCATCGTCGGCCTCGAGATCCAGAAGGAGGGCATGGGCCCGCTCGTGCGCGAGACGGTACGCGTCCCGACGAACGACGCCGCGGCCTTCGAGAGGACCGTCCAGGACCTCGGCGCCGACTCGATCGCGGCCTTCTTCGCCGAGCCGATCGTGGGTACGGGCGGCGTCGTCCCCCCGGCCGACGGCTACTTCGAGGCCGTTCAGCGGATCTGCCGCGACAACGACATCCTCTTCGTCGCCGACGAGGTGGTCTGCGGCTTCGGACGGACGGGCGAGTGGTTCGGCACGCACCGCTTCGGCCTCGAGCCGGACATGATGGTCTTCGCGAAGGGCGTCACCTCCGGCTACCTGCCGCTCGGCGGCGTCGTCGCGGCCGAGCGGGTCGCCGCGCCGTTCTGGGAGGACGGGTCGGAGCTGATCTTCCGCCACGGCCTCACCTATGCGGGGCACGCGACCGTCTGCGCCGCGGCGCTCGCGAACCTCGACATCCTCGAGCGCGAGCAGCTCGCGGCGCGCGTCCGCGAGCTCGAGGGTGTGCTCGCCGCCGCGCTGCGACCGCTCGAGGCGAGCCCGCTCGTGCACGAGGTACGCACCGGCATCGGCTTCCTCACCGGCATCCTCGTCGAGGATCACCCGACCGCGCTTCGCGTCTCCGAGCGCTGCCTCGACAAGGGGGTGCTCATGCGGGCGCTCCCCGACGGCGTGCTGCACGTCTCTCCGCCCCTCGTCGTCACCGAGGACGACATCCGTCTCCTCGCAGAGGCCCTCGCCGAGGCGCTGGACGAGGAAGCGAGGCCGCCGCCGCGGCCTGACGGCGGGCCTGAGTCCGGCCCCTTCGGCCGTCGAAGTCTACGGTGATGCCGCGGCGGAGGGTGCCCCGGATGCTGAGGCACGCTAGCAAAGCCGTGCATCCGTCGGTGGAAGCCATCGACGTGTCAGACGCGGTATCCACGAGGCGGGCACGGCGGCGGCCGACAGATCCGGCCTACGGCTCTACCGCGGATTTGCCGGCATGGCCGCGACGCTGACGCTCGCCGACGTCGACCTCCTCGACCACGATCTCTTCGCAGACCACGAGCCGTGGGAGATCTTCGAGCTGCTACAGCGCGAAGCGCCCGTGTTCCGCCATCCGGAGCCCGACGGTCCCGGGTTCTGGTGCGTGACGAAGTACGACGACGTGCTCGACGTCCTGCGCGACACGGCGACGTTCTCCTCCGAGGTCGGAGGCGCCGCGACGATCAACGACCTGCCCGAGGACGTGCTCGCCGCCCGGCGGAACTTCATGGAGACCGATCCGCCACGCCACACGCAGTTCCGGCGCATCTTCGCCGCCGACTTCACCCCACGCGCCGTAGGGCGCTACGAGGACTGGCTGCGCGACATCGTGCGCGAGGTGCTGGACGAGGCCCTGCGCCACGACGAGCTGGAGGCGGTGCACGAGATCGCCGCGCCGATCCCGATCCGCGTCCTCGCCCGCATCCTGGGCCTGAAGGACGAGCACCTGTCCGCGGCTGGTCGAGCTCGGCGACCGGCTGCTCATCGACACGGAGCCGGAGTACGTCGGCGAGCTCGCGTTCCAGGGGGAGCGCGAAGAGGACAAGTACCTGCCTTTCGGAAGCCCCTGGGCCGAGGAGCTCTGCGCGGCTGGGACGCGAGTACTACGGGGAGCGGCGAGAGCATCCACGCGACGATGTCCTCTCGCTGATCGCGAACGGCGAGCTCGACGGCTGCCCGCTCTCCGGCCGCGACCTCGACAACACGTTCGCGATCCTCGTCGTCGCCGGCAACGAGACGACCCGGCAGTCGATCGCGTCGGGCCTTGCCGCCTTCGCTCGCAATCCGGACCAGTGGGAGCTGCTTCGCCGCGAGCCGGAGCTCGTCCCGAGCGCGGTCGAGGAGGTGCTGCGCTACTCGCATCCCGTCTGGCACTTCCGGCGCACGGCGACCCGCGACACGGAGATCCGCGGCGTCCCGATCGCGGCCGGCGACAAGGTGGTCGTCTGGTTCGCCGCCGCGAATCGCGACGCGGACGAGTTCCCCGACCCTCACCGCTTCGACGTCCGGCGGGCGCCCAACGAGCACGCCACCTTCGGGCGCACCGGCCCGCACTTCTGCCTCGGCGCCCACCTCGCGCGCTTCGAGCTCCGGGTCCTGCTCGAGGAGCTCGTTCCCCGCGTGGAGCGCATCGAGCTGGCGGGAGAGCCGCAGCGGCTGCGCTCGAACTTCACGAACGGCCTCAAGCACCTCCCGCTTCGCCTCGTTCGAGCTAGCTCGGCCTGACACGCCACCCCTCTAAAGGGGGTTCTCGCCTGACCCGGGTAGCCGATAACAGGCGCATGAGCTACGACCCCGGACATCGGAACCTTCCCGCTCTCAGACCCGGCGCCGGCACGCCACGCCGCGGATTCGCGGCGAGCGGGCTCTCCCCCGCGCACGTTCCGTGGCCTCCCGGTGCCGAGGCGGCTCGCGCGGCTCGGGACGGTGCTGGCCTTCGCATCGCTCGTACTCGTGTGCGGCGGCATTGCCGGATGGGCGGCGCTCGGATCGGAGCTCGGCGAGGGGGGCGACGGCCGCGGCCCATGGCCGCTCGTGCTCGGCGCCGCGTTCTGCATGGGCTGCTCGGCGCCGGCTGCGGCCTCGTCGCGCTCGGGCTCGGCAACGCCGCTCGCCGTCAGGCGGTCAGCGCCCTCTGCGTCTCGCTGGTCGCGCCGGTCGCGGTCGGGCTCATCGCGCTCGCGCTCTTCTTCTCCACCACCGGCACGAGCTTCGGCCTCGGCGGCTAGACCGGGCGGCCGGCCGCCGCACCCCTCGCGGCGTGAGGACGGCGTAGGGTGGGCCCGGGATAGAGTGGCCGCCGGGTGCAGCGCATCTCCCGCGACCAGGCGCATGTGTACGGGCTCGACGGCTCCCTCGAGCCGGTGCTGCGCGTGGCCGCCGGCGAGCCGTTTGCCGTCGAGACCGACGATGCCTCCTCGGGCCTGCTGACCTCCGGCGACGTCGCCCCCACGCTCGAGAATCTCCCCTACGCGCGCTTCAGCCCGGCCAAGGGGAATCCGGTCGGCGGCCCGGTGCACGTCGAGGGCGTGGCCGCTCGCGGCCGGGTGAAGATCGAGATCGCCGCGATCGACCTCGCCGACACGGGGATCTGGTACAACCGCCCGCCGCTGTCTCCGTTGCGCGACTCGCAGGCCTGGCCCGAGGGCAGCGAGGCGTTCGCAGCGCTCGTCCGCCACGGCGAGCGCGAGGCGGAGGTCGGGCGCCTGCGCTGGCCGCTCTCGCCGATGATCGGCACCCTCGCCTGCGCTCCGGAGTGGGAAGTGCACTCGACGACCGCCGGCCAGGGCCCCTTCGGCGGCAACCTCGACGTCGTCGACTACGGCGTGGGCGCCA
The DNA here is from genome assembly GCA_963838105.1 of uncultured Thermoleophilia bacterium. GTDB lineage: Bacteria > Actinomycetota > Thermoleophilia > Gaiellales > Gaiellaceae > CAWJNF01. The sequence continues at coordinate 8,292 of CAWIQC010000001.1, forward strand.
CGGTCTACCTCACCTCCTACCATCGCGGGCGGCCTGCTCTTCGTCGGCGACGTGCACGGCTGCCAGGGGGACGGAGAGTGGGCCAGCGTCGCAGACGAGAGCCGGGCCGAGGTCGTGCTTCGCGCCTACCCGGAGCCGGGGGAGCCCCTCCCCGCTCCGCGCGTCGTCACCGCCGACCGGATCGTCGCGCTCGGGATCGAGAAGCCGCTCGAGTCGGCCGCCCGCCGGGCGATCCTCCACCTCATGGGCTGGCTCGTCGACGAGCTCGGCTTCACCAGGCGCGAGGCGTACCTCTCGGTCGGGCTCAACCCGGAGTTCCGCATCCGCGTGTACCAGATGACCTCGGCGTACGGGCTGGACTACGTCGCCGGCGCCTCGCTGCCGCGCGCCTTCGTGGGTCTAGATGATTGATCTGCGATCAACGTCGACGAGCGGCCTGACCTCGCCGCCGACGACCTCGAAGAACGACGGCTCACGCGTGTCGGTGTCGAGGACGGCGAACGTCGCCGGCACGTCGGCGCGCGTCGAAGGGTCCCAGCCGAGCAGCGTTCCCGGGTTGAGGGCGAGCCCGGCCTCCTGCTCGACCCGGAAGCGATGATCGTGCCCGAAGCAGACGAGATCGAACGAGCCCGAGCGGGCGAGCTCGAGCGCCAGCTCGGGGAAGTGGTTCATGGCGACACGAAGGCCGCCGAGCTCGTCCTTGTAGACCTCGCCGTACAGGTGGACGTGCTCGTGGCCGGCCGGCGTTCTTCGCGATGCGGAAGAGATCGCCGTCGTTGTTGCCGAACACGGCGTGGATCGGCCGGCCGGTGAAGCCCTCGGCGAGCAAGGCGACGACGAACGGCGAGCAGAAGTCGCCGCAGTAGAGGAGCGCGTCCGCGTCGTCGAGCGAGGCGAGCGCCGCCCGGAGGTTCCAGACGTGGTCGTGGACGTCAGAGAGGACGGCGATCCTCACCGCGGCGCGAGGGTAGCCGACGCCGACCAGTCGCGCCGCTCCTCGACGTCCACCGCGATCACCGCGCCGAGCGGGTCGGCGGCGTACTGCTCGTACTTCGCCCGCAACAGCGCGTGCGCCCGCTCCGCCTCCGCCCCGCCCTCGATCACCCGCGCCCGCCCGCGCAGGCGCACCCACCACAGCTGCGACCAGTCCTCGTGCCACTCGTCGACGAGGACGCACACCTCCGGGTTCGCGCGCACGTTCTCGAGACGCTGGAGCGCCCGCGAGCGCTTCGGCTTCGCGTCGACGGCCGTGTAGAGCGTCTCCCCGTCCAGCGCGAAGCACACCGGGACGAGGTGCAGCCGCCCGTCCGGTGTCAGCGTGCCGAGGCGCGCCACGCGGGCCGTCTTCGACCCTGCGGCGCGCCTCGGCCGGATCCATCAGCGCTGCCGGGCCTCCCGTATGAGCGACAGCACGTGGCTCGGGTCGAGCGGCGTGCGCTCGACGCTCACCCCGAGGGGGCTGAGCGCGTCGACGACGGCGTTGACCACGGCGGCGGGCGTCGCGATCGTGCCGCCCTCGCCGCAGCCCTTGACGCCCCCGTCGGTCACGGGCGAGGGAGTCTGCAGGTGGCCCACTTCGATCGGCGGGATCTCGAGCGACGACGGGTAGAGGTAGTCGAGCAGGTTGCCGGCCAGGAAGTTGCCGTCCTCGTCGTAGCGCAGCTCCTCGTAGAGCGCGCCGCCGACTCCCTGGGCGGCTGCGCCGATGAGCTGGCCGTCGACCACCATCGGGTTGAGGATCGTGCCGCAGTCGTCCACGATCACCACCTTCTCGACCTTGACGGCGCCCGTCTCGGCATCGACCTCGACGACGGCCGCCACGCAGCCGTTCGCGTAGGTCTCCGGCGGGTCGTACGAGCGGGTGGAGGTGAGCACGGGGTCGATGCCGGGCGGGCGCCGGCCGCCGACGAAGGCGCCGAAGTAGGCGGTGAAGCCGACCATCATCATCGGCATCGCCTTCTCGGGCGCGCCCCGAACGATCGCGTTGCCGTCCTTGAGCTCGATGTCCTCGGGCGCGACCTCGAGCGCGAGCCCGGCGATCTGCTTCACCTTCTCGGCGACCTCCTCGGCCGCCCGCGAGATCGACCCGTAGCCGATCACGGCGCCGCGGCTTCCGAACGTACCCGCTCCGTACGCGACCTGATCCGTGTCCCCCTGGACGATCTTGACGCTCTCGATCGGCACCGAGAGCTTGTCGGCGACGACCTGCGCCATCGTCGTCTTGTGCGCCTGGCCGTGGGAGTGCAGGCCGAGCGCGACGACGACGGACCCGTCCGGCTCGATCGTGACGCGGGCCGAGTCGAGGTAGTCGAACGGGAAGCCCATGCGCTTGGCGAGCTCGCCCGACCAGCCTCCCGGCTCGAGGAACGGGCTCAGGCCGACGCCCAGGTAGCGGCCCTCGGATCGAGCCTCGTCCTGGCGCCGGCGGATCTCGTCGTAGCCGATGAGCTCCATCGCCTTGCGCTGTGCCTCGGAGTAGCTGCCTCCGTCGTACTTGCACCCGGTCGCCGAGACGTAGGGCTGTCCGTCCGGGATCGTGTTCTTGAGCCGGAGCTCCATGGGATCGATCCCGAGCTCGCGGGCGGCCTCGTCGACGAGGAGCTCGCGGGCGGTCTGGCCGCTCGTCCAGCCGACACCGCGGTAGGCCCCGGAGGGGCACTTGTTCGTGAACGCCGCGTCGACCTCGAAGCGGACCGCTTGCACCTGGTAGAGGTTGGGCAGCATCACGGCGGCGCAGAGCGAGTCGACCAGCGGCGTGAACGGGTAGGCGGCGTAGGCGCCCGCATCGGTCAGGTAGCGGCCCCGCATGGCCAGGAAGGTCCCGTCGGCCTTCGTCGCGAGCTCCAGCTCGCAGATGATCTCCTTCGCGTGCAGGCTGGCAGCGAGCGCCTCCGAGCGGTCCTCGACCCACTTCACCGGACGGTTGACGCGCTTCGAAGCCGACGAGACGAGGTAGTCCTCCGGCCAGAGGTGGAGCTTGAGGCCGAAGCCGCCGCCCACGTCCGGGGCTATCACCCGCAGCTGCTTCTCGGACAGCCCGATCGCATGGCAGAGAAGCGTGCGGACGAGGTGCGGGATCTGCGTCGACATCCAGATCGTCATGTCCTGCGAGCCGGCATCCCAGTCGGCGACGAGGCCCCGGCCCTCCAGCGGCACGGCATGGAAGCGGCCGTGGTGGAAGCGCTTCGTGAAGACGTGGTCGGCCGCGGCGAACTCCGCCTCGACGTCTCCCTGCTCGTACTCGATGTGCGCGAAGTTGTTCGACTCCGTGCCGTCGTGCAGCAACGGCGCGCCCTCCGCGAGCGAGCGCTCCGCATCGACGACGGGCTCGAGCGGCTCGTAGTCGACCTCGACGAGCTGAACCGCGTCCTCCGCGACGTAGCGCGACGAGGCGACGACGCAGGCGACGGCCTCGCCGACGAAGCGAACCTTCTCCCCGGGCAGCACCGGCCGGTTGTTCGGCACGACTTCGTCGCGGGGAAGGCCGGTCGCGATCGGCGCGAGATCGCCGATGTCCTCGGCCGTGAGCACCAGCGCGACGCCCGCGAGCTCCCGTGCGCGCGACGCGTCGATACGGGTGATGGTCGCGTGCGCGAAGGGGCTGCGCACGAAGGCCGCGTGCAGCATCCCGGGCAGCTGGATGTCGTCGACGAACTTGCCGAGGCCGCGGAGCAGCCTCCCGTCCTCGACGCGGGGAACCGACTGGCCGACGTAGGGGGCCGCCGTCTCGGTGGTCGCCATCAGGATCCTCCTCCGAGCTTGCGAGCGGCGTCCTGCACCGCGGCGACGATGCCCACGTACCCCGTGCAGCGGCAGACGTTGCCCGCCAGATGGTCGCGGATCTCCGCCTCGCTCGGCGATGCGTTGCGCTCGAGCAGGTCGACGGTCGCGATCAGAAGACCGGGCGTGCAGAAGCCGCACTGGAGACCGTGCTGCTCGTGAAAGGCCTGCTGGACGGGGTGCAGCTCGTCGCCGGTCGCCAACCCTTCGACGGTCTCGAGGCTGGCGCCCTCCGCCTGGACGGCGAAGACGAGGCAGGAGCGCACCAGCTCTCCGTCGAGCCGGACGGAGCACGAGCCGCAGACGCCCTGCTCGCAGCCCACGTGCGTCCCGGTCAGGCCCAGCTCGGCGCGCAGGAAGTCGGACAGCAGCGTGCGCGGCTCGGCGATGCCGCGCCGCTCCTCGCCGTTGACGGTCAGGCGGACGACGTTCTCGCCCTCGACGATCGTGGCCATCAGCCCTCCCCTCCCGCCTGCGCCAGCGCTCGCGCGACGAGCACTCCGACGACGTCCCTGCGGTACTGGGCCGTGGCGTGCGAGTCCGATTTCGCGTCGATCTCCTCCGACGCGAGCCTGGCCGCGTCCGCGGCGCGCCTCGGCCGGCGTACGCCCGGCGAGCGCCTGCTCGGCACCGGTCGCCCGGAGCGGCCGGTCCGCGACGCCGAAGAGGGCGACCCGGGCCGAGCGGCACGTGCCGCCGTCCATTGCCGAGCGCGACCGCGACGCCGGCGAGCGCGAAGTCGCCCGCCTTCCGGGCCACCTCGGCGAAGCCCGTCCGCACGGTCCCCACGCGGGAAGCGCACGTGCGTCAGCACCTCGTCGGGCTGGAGCGCCGTCGTGAAGTAGGTGACGAACAGGTCGTCGGCCGGGATCGTGCGCTCGCCGCCGGGCCCGCGCGCGACGACCTCGCCGCCGAGCGCGAGCAGCACCGCCGGCAGCTCGGACGCCGGATCGGCGTGCGCGATCGACCCGCCCACGGTGCCGCGTGCGCGCACGCCCGGGAAGGCCACGTGCTGAAGCGCGGTGTGCGACGAGCGGTGGAGCGTCGGCCGAGCGCTCGAGGGCGGCCTGGCGCGTGACCGCGCCGACCTCGACGCTCCCGTTCGAGGAGATGCCCTGGAGCCCGGCCACGCGGTTGACGTCGACCAGGACTCCCGGAACGGCCAGGCGCATGTTCATGAGCGGCACGAGGCTCTGGCCGCCGGCCAGGATCTTCGCCTCGTCGCCGTGCTCGCCGAGCGCCGCGACGACCTCGTCGACGGTCTCGGCGGCGACGTACCTGAACGGGGCGGGCTTCACGCCACCTCCTCTCCCGTGCGCAACGCGGTTGGTAGGGGCCGGATCTTATCCGGCCCGGGAACGACGGCCTACGGGCCGGTCGGGGACCGGCCCCTACAAGAGCGAGGGCATCACCTTGTCGTGGATGAGGCGCAGCTGGCCCTGCTGGCTCGGGACCCCTGCGACCTGGAGCCCCGACCAGGCCTCGACGAGGTAGGGGTCGATCGGCGCGCAGATCATGTGGTCGAAGCCGGACGGGATGACCTCGTTCTTCACGCGCTCGACCCACTCCTCCGGCGTCCCGGACATCGACAGCTTCTCGGTCAGCTCGATCGTCGTCAGGTCGATCGCCTTCCCGACGTCACCGACGTTGAACGCGTCCATGATCGGCTGTACCGCCTCGGGGTCGATGCCGTGGCGCTCGATCTGCTCGCGCGGCATCGCGGGGATGTAGAAGGCGACGCAGACGCGCGCGGCCTGCTTCGCCGCGTCGCCGTCCTCGGAGATCGACGTGACCATCCAGGCGCCGAGGTCGAGCTGGGAGGCGTCGCGGCCGGCCCGCTCGGCGCCGATCCTGACGTGCTCGCTGGCGTAGCTCATCGCCTCCGTCGAGTACGCGAGCGCCTGGTGCATGCCGTCCGAGATCTCGCCCGCGAGCTCGAACGACCTCGGGCCCCGCATCGCGCCGATCTTGAGCGGCACGTGGTCCTGCACCGGCCGCGCGGAGGTGAAGAGGCCGGTGTAGCGGTAGAACTCGCCCTCGAAGTCGATCTTCCCTTCGTCCAGCATCGTGCGCATGACGTGGTGGGCCTCGCGCAGGCGCGCGGATCTGGCCCCCGGTCTTCCAGTCCACGTGGTACTGGTCGAGCATCGCGATGTTGCCGACGGAGAACACGCACTCCGCGCGGCCGCCCGACAGCTCGTCGAGCGTCGCCACCGTGTGCGCGAGGATCGTCGGCTCCTTGAGGATCACGTGCGTGACGCACGGGCTCAGCCGGATGCGGCTCGTCCGGGTCGCGGCAACCCCGGCGATCAGCCAGCCGTCCTTGTGGTAGGTCTCGTCGGCCATGTAGGCGCCGTGGAAGCCGAGCTCGTCGGCGAGCGCGATCGTCTCGACGATCTCGGCCACGGGGTGGTCGGGCAGGGACGCGTAGCTGAAGCGCATGGTGAGCTCCTCATCCTAACAGGCGGTGATGGGCACGTGGCCCGGCTGTGCCCGCACGCGGTCGATCCAGGCACGGATGGCCGGGTACCGGGCGAGATCGAGGCCGCCCTCGTCGGCGACGTGGGTGTAGGCGAAGAGGCCGATGTCGGCGATCGAATAGCGCCCGCCAACGAGGAAGTCGTGCGCGGCGAGATGCGCCTCCATCTTGTCGAGCGCCCGGTAGCCGCCGGCCTGCCGATCGGCGAGCGCCTCCTCGCTCGGCGACTTGTCGAAGAGGACCCAGAAGCGGGCGACCGCGATGAACGGCTCGTGGTCGTACTGCTCGAAGAAGAGCCACTGGAGCACCTGGGCGCGCTCGAAGGGGTCGGTCGGCACGTACTCCGTGCCGTCGGCGAAGTACCACGCGATCGCGCCCGACTCCCCGAGCGTGCGGCCGTCGTCGAGCTCGATCGTCGGCACCCGGAGGGCCGGGTTCTTGCCGCCGAGCACGTCGGCACGATTCGAGCGGTCGACCACGTCGAGCTCGACGCGCTCGTACGGGATGCCGAGGTGCGCGAGCAGGAGCCGCACCTTGTAGCAGTTGCCCGAGACCTGGCTGTTAAACAGGCGGATCACCTGCATCGGGCCGGATGCCGGCCACGCTGCCGCGCCTACGTAGGGGCCGGATATATCCGGCCCGTCGGGCCGGAGCTCGTAGGGCCGGCCGGTGGCGCCACCACCCGTAGGGGCCGGATCTCATCCGGCCCGCTCTTCCTCCTCCAGCTCCGCCAGCAGCTCCGAGGGATGAATCAGGCTGTCGGCCCAGTGGTCGTGCATCCAGCGCAGATGCTCCCAGCGCGACTCGACGATCCGGTTCACGTCCCAGTTGGGCATGACTTGCTGCGAGACGCGCTCGGTCATGAGCGCCGGATCGACCTCGTACACGTGCTCGAGCCGCTCGACCACGACGTCGGTCACGCGCCGCGCCTCCGGCGGCTTCTCCGCGGCGAGCCGGAAGCCGAGCATCAGTCCACCTCCTCATACGCGCTGTCGAGCAGGTACTTGCCCGGGTTCATGATGTTGTTCGGGTCGAGCGCGCGCTTGATCGTCTTCATCACCTCGAACGCTCCGCCGAGCTCGACCGGCACCATGTCGACCTCGCCCGCGCGGCACGAGCCGTGGCAGGCGGTCAGGGAGCCGCCGAGCTCGACGGCGACACGGCCGATCTCGCGCTTCGCATCGACCCACGCGGCCCAGCTCTCGTCGTCGAAGTCCATCTCGAGGATGCCGACGTCGATCTCGACGAGGAAGTCGCCCCAGGGCTTGTAGGCGCCGTTCGTGTAGAAGAACATCCCCCAGTCGTCGAAGATGTCGTGGCGCTTGCGCAGGTCGGCGACGATCGCATGCCACCGCTCGCGGATCACGGGCAGCGTGCTGTAGGGCATCGCCGCGTCCTCGCAGTGCCACGACATGGGCACGACCTGACCGTTCGCCAGCCGCCCGTGCAGCGGGACGGCGTAGCGGTCGTGGCGGGATGCCCAGTCGCCGTGGGAGATCTCGTCGCCGAGGAACAGCGCGTCGGCTTCCTTCGCGATCCGCATGCAGGCGCTTGGCGCCCGCCCGCACCTCGTCCGCGTTCCCGTAGGAGGCGCACGCGACGACGCACTTGACCCAGTCGGGCTGCGGGATGAACGACTCGTCGTCGCGGCGCAGGTAGTCGAGCTTCCACTCGTCGAAGAGGACGACGCCGGCGAGGGTGGCCACGCCGGCGCGCGCGAGAGCGCCCGACAGCTCGTAGCCCTCCTCGTAGCTTCGAGCGCCCAGAACGACGGAGAACTCGGCCTCCGGCCGCGGCACGAGCTCGAGCGTCGCCTCCGTGACGATGCCGAGCGTGCCCTGGTGCCCCATGAACAGGTGCTTGAGCTGGTAGCCGGAAGACGACTTCCGGGTCTTCTTGCCGCCGCCGTCGCCGATGTTCACGATCTCGCCGTTCGGCAGCACCATCTCGAACGAGATGACGAGGTCGCGCACATGGCCGTAGCGGGCGCCGATCAGGCTCCACCCGCTCGTCCCGATGCGGCCGCCGACGAGCGAGCACGGGTAGGAGGCGGGGTTGTCGGGATAGAGGTACCCGTACTGCCGCAGCTCCTCGTTGAGCTTGAGCATGTTGATCCCGGGCCCGACCGTGACCGTGCGGTCGACGTGGTCGATCTCCTTGATCTCGTTCATGAGCTTGACGTCGACCATGATCCCGCCCCGGAGCGGGACGGCGCCGTCGGTCAGCCCGGTTCCGCCTGCCCGCGGGACGACCGGGACGCCCTGGCGGTTCGCGAGCTTGACGACCTCCGAGACCTGCTCGGCGCTCGTCGGCAGGACGACGACCTGCGGCGCGTAGTCCTCCCACCTGTGCACCGGGAACGGCGCCGGCACGCGGGCGCGGTTGAGCAGGGCGGGCCTGTCGGTGAAGACGTGGTCCTCGCCGCAGATCGCGACCAGCTCGTCGACGATCGCGGTGTCGAGCCCTGCAATCGTGGCCATCGTCAGTCCTCCAGGCCCGCCGCCTGCGCGACGAGCTCCATCAGATCGACGACGTCGATCTCCTTCGCCTCCCCTGCTCCGCCAGCGGCCGCTCCGACCAGACGCAGGCGGAGACGAGCGTGTCCACCTCGAGCTCGGCGGCCTTCTCGAGGCGCCGGCGGCTGATCTCGGCCGTCAGGTCGGGTCGCTCGATCGGCAGGCCGGCGCCGCCGCCCGAGCAGTACGACCACTGCGTGACGTGGTCGACGTCCTTGAACGTCAGGCCGGGAATCGCGCGCAGGATCTCGCGCGGCGCCTCGTGGATGCCCTTGCGCTTGTTCAAGCGGCAAGCATCGTGATACGTGACGGTCGTCTCGACCGGAGTGGAGAGCGTCGAGCTTCCCGTCCCGTATGCAGCTCGGCCACGAGCTCGACGACGAGCACGATCTCGAAGTCGTAGCCGTCGCCGAAGTACGTCGGGTAGTCCTCGGTGAACGTGATGTAGTCGTGCGGGTCGAGGACGAGGATCCGCTTCGCGCCGACCGCCCGCCAGTCCTCGACGTTGTGGCTCGCGAACCGCTTGGCCTGGTCGACGGTAGCCCATCTCGGCGGCCGGGCCGCCGCAGCACCACTGCTCGCGCATGAGGCCGAACTCGACCCCGGCGGCCTTCAGGATCTTGGCGACGGCGCGCGGCATGGGAGGTGCGGTAGAACGCCGCCTCGCAGTCGCAGAAGAGGACGGTCTCGCCGCCGGTCGGCAGGTCGAGGTCGGCCGCCCAGTCGCGCGACGTGCTCCTGGGAGACCGTCGTCTCGCCGTCGACGACCGGCTCGTTCTTGCCCTCGTCGGTCAGCGCGTTCCAGCGCTTCCAGCCCGGCTGCTCGATGCCCGCCTCGACCGCGCGCCCGCGATCGCCTTGACGAGATCGACCGTGCGTGTGCGGAAGCGGTAGAAGTCCCCCGCGAACAGCGTGTTCGGACAGCGCAGCTCGCACGCTCCGCACTGCGTGCAGTGCACGTAGTCCGGGCGACGTCCTCGACTCCAGCAGGCCCTTGTCCATCGCGACGACGTTCGCGTGGAACGCGGTCGGCGTGTGCGCTCTCGTCCCTCGTGACCTGCGTGACCGGGCAGACCTCGCGGCAGAACTTGTGGCCCGAGCTGTAGCAGTTGTAGGCGGCGTTGCGCCACTCGTCGAGGAACTCTCCGGGCAGCCCGTTGCCCCGCCCGTTCGTGCCTTCCTCGTGCACCGTCTCGGTCATCGGGCCTCCTTGTCCGGTGGTGCCGGGACTGTAGAGCGATTCCGATTGCCGTGTCGTGGCGCCGCCCGAGCATCAGCGGTCGCCGGCCGGACGGCGACCTGCTCGGTATACCGAGTCCTCTTGGTGCCGGTGCGGTATGACGAGCAGTGGCGAAGCCGATGCGACGGGGCGACGTCCTGCTCGGCCTGCGGCTCGGGAGGGTCGGTCGTGCCGGCTGGCGAGCGAGGCCCGTGATCGGCTGCTCGGTCGGCTTCCACGACTTCGGCGACTACCAGGGCGTCGGCTTCCAGCGTCCGATCGCGCTCGCCGGCGGCAGTCTCGTTGATTCTCAGCCGGGTCGAGGACACCGTCGACCACATGCTCGACGTGGTCGACGCCGTGGCCATCGGGGGCGGCCGCGACATCGAGCCGCATCGCTACGGCCACGAGCCGCACGCGCTGCTCGGCGCGCGCGACCCGCACCGGGACGAGTTCGAGCTCGACCTCGTGCGAGCGGACGATCGACCGCGGCCTGCCGTTGCTCGGGATGTGCCGCGGGATCCAGGTCATCAACGTCGCGCTCGGCGGGACGCTCGTCCAGGATCTCTCGCTCAATCCGAGCTGGGAGGAGCACCCGACCGATCGAGGCTGGGAGCGCTGGAAGGAGGTCGAGCGGGCCTCCTTGCTGGACGAGCCGGACGTGCCCGACCATCCGCGCCACGAGATGGCGGTCGTCCCGGGCTCGAGGCTGCACGCGGCGCTCGGGGTGGACGTGATCGAAGTCGACAGCTTCCACCACCAGGCGATCGACCGCCTCGGCGACGGCCTCGTCGTCACCGGCCAGGCGCCGGACGGCGTCGTCGAGGTGATCGAGCTCGAGGACGATTCCCACTACGTCCTCGGCGCCCAGTTCGAGCTCCAGGAGGAGTGGCGCATCGACTCACGGTTCCTCGCCCTCTTCCGGCAGTTCGTCGACGCCGCGGCCAGGCGCGCAGCGGTACCGATGGGGATTGCGCTCGGGCTCGCCGCCGCGGTCTGCTGGGGCTGCGCCGGACGTCGTCGCGGCAACGTCCTCGCGCCGGGTGGGCCCGCTCCAGGTCGCGCTCGGCCTGCATATCCTGTCGCTGGTCGCCCTCGCCGCCGCGGTGGCCGCCGTAGGCGGCTTCGGCGAGATGTCTGCCGAAGAGGTGCCGATCTTCGTCGGCCTCGGCGTGCTGGGCGCGCTCAGCTACCTCATGTTCTACCGCGCGCTCCAGATCGGCCCGATCTCGATCGTGAGCCCGATCGTCTCGGCCTACGCCGCGCCGCTCGTCGTCCTCGCCGTTCTCATCCTCGACGAGAGCCTCGCGACGGGGGAGATCGTCGCCATCGTCGTGGTCATCTCCGGGGCGCTGCTCGCGTCCGCGGATCCGCGGGCGATCCGCGCGACCGAGCGGATCGCGGTGTTCGGGCTCGTGCTCGCGCTCCTGACGACCTTGAGCCTCGCCGGCTTCACGTTCGGCGTCTCGTACTACACCCAGGAATACGGGCTCGTCGCGCCCTTCTTCGTCGCCCGCGCGTTCACGCTCGTGTTCCTCCTCGCCGCGGCTGCGGGGGGCTCGGGATGGAAGCTCACCGACCGCGGGCCGCGCCTGGTGGCGCTGATGGCCCTGCTCGCCGCGCTCGACATGGCGGGCTACTTCGCCTTCAACGTCGGCGTCCGCCACGCCGATACGTCCATCGTGGGGACGGCCACGGCGCCGTATGCCGTGATCCCCATCCTGGTCGGCGTGCTGGCGTTCAGGGAGCGCCCCGTCCCGACGCAGTGGCTCGGCATCGCCCTCGTCATCGGCGGGCTCGTCCTGCTGGGGCTCGCAGGCTAGCGCCGGGGTGTGACAATGTAGGGGCCGGACCTGTCCGGCCCGTGTCCCGACGGAGGATTCTCATGACGCAAGAAGAGCTGATCGTGCCGGCGGCCCACGGGCGAGCGTTTCGCGTCGGAGCCGGTCAGCGACTCCGGCTCTCGAGCCCGAAGGGCGGCCAGTGCGCCGACTTCTTCGCGTTCACGCCCGATCTCGGCGAATGGCTCTCGCCGATGCACACGTGGGTGGCGTCCAGGCACGTGCGCCCACGGGCGGGCGACGTCTTCGTCAGCCAGCGCCGCCGGCCGCTGCTCGACTTCGCCGAGGACGGCGCGGGCGGCGTCCACGACATGCTGCTCGCCGCCTGCGACACGGAGCGCTACCGCCAGCTCGGCTTCGAAGGCGACCACCGCAGCTGCGCCGAGAACCTGCGCGAGGCCATGCGCGAGCTGAGCCTCGAGATTCCGCATCGTGCCGCAGCCCGTGAACTTCTTCGCCAACACGGGCGTCGAGCCCGACGGCACGATGGTGGCGCCGCCGAACCAGGTGCCGCCCGGAGCGCATGTCGTGCTCGAGGCTCGCGAGGAGCTCGTCTGCGCCGTGTCGGCCTGCCCGTTCGACCTCCAGCAGCCCGGCTGGATGGTCAACGCCGAGGGCGCGCTCAGCGAGCTTCGCGTCGAGCTGCTCGAGGGCTGACGATCTCGCGTCGCTAGGACGCCGCCACGCGCGCGCCGTCGCGCGACCCGGTGTCGCCGAGCGTCCGCGCGACGAACTCGAGGAAGCAGCGGCGGTAGGCGACGGTGTAGCGGTCGGATGCCACGGAGAACTCCATCTCCTCCCCGAACGGCACCTCGCGAGGCCGCAGGCCGTCGAGAATCGGCTGGTCCTCGAGGTAGACCTGCGTCTCGAGCGCCAGGCACTCCTCCAGCGTGGGGCCCTTGAACGCGGCGTCGACGCCCACCACGAAGCGGATGATCGAGCCCTCGCCGCCGAGGCCCACGGGCTGGACGGTGTTGAGCAGCACGCGGTTCCCGAGCCCCTCGTAGTCGTAGACGATGCACGAGAACGACGGCGCGATCGTGTGGTAGCTCATCGTCACGCCGCCGTCGTCGTTCGACCACACGGCCTCGCCCTCGCCGTGCTGGGCGATGTAGGGGCGCGACATCCAGCACTCGACGCCCTCGCGCCGCACGTCGAGCGGGGGAACCTCGTGCGCGATCTCGCCCATGGAGAGTCGGTGGACGAACGGGAAGTGCGCCACGTCGCGGAAGTTCTCCGTGGCCGCGGCGATGCCGCAGAGCTGCGGGATCTCCTGCGAGCAGGCGAAGGTGAGCTCGAAGCCTTCGATCTCCGGCAGGACGGGGAGGTCGTTGGCCGGCTCGTCGAGACACGTCCACACGAGTCCCCAGCGCTCCTGCACGGGATAGGCGCGCACACGTGCCTTGGAGGGGATGGCGTCTCGCGGGCCGAGGGACGGGACGTGCAGGCAGACGCCGTCGGAGCCGCGCCACTGCCAGCCGTGGTACGGGCAGACGATCGCCTCGCCCTCGACCGAGCCGGTCGAGAGATCGGAGCCCCGGTGGGGACACCGGATCGAGGTCACCGCGGCCCGCCCCGACTCGGTGCGGAAGACCGCCAGCTCCTCACCGAGCAGGGTCGCCGCCCTCGGGGCGTCGAGATCCTGCAGGCGGGCAACTGGAAACCACGCGCGTCGTAAGGCGAGGTCGATGTGCTCGCGGCTCGGCACCTTGCTGCTCATCCCGCTCCTCTCTCCGTCGATCGCCCGGTCCGCACTCGGCCGACGCGCTCTCGCTCGCCGTCCGGAGGCGCCGAGCCACTGACCTTAGCGATGGCCCTGGTGCGCCGCGACCACCTCGAGCCGGAGGAGGTAGGCTCGTGCGATGGCGAGCGGAGGCATGAGCGATCGCGTCGCGCTCGTCACCGGTGCGGGCCGTGGCATCGGCCGGGCAACCGCGCTGGCGCTCGCCGAGCGCGGCGCGCGCGTAATGGGCGTGTCCCGCACCGAGGCTGAGCTCGCCAGCCTCGCCGCCGAGGCGAACGTGGAGTACTTCGTCGAGTCGGTCGGAACACCCGAGGGGTGCGAGCGCGTCATCGCCGAGACGAGGCAGCGCCTGGGCCCGATCGGGATCCTCGTCAACAACGCCGCGAACGGCTCGGCGGGGGAGAAGCCGATCTGGGAGCAGACGCGCGAGACGTGGCGGGAGAAGCTGTCCATGAACCTCGACAGTCCCTTCGAGCTGACACGGCTCGCGGCCGCGGACATGGTCGAGCAAGGATGGGGCCGCATCGTCATGGTGAGCTCGACCGCCGGCGAAGTCGGCGCGCCGCGCATGTCTGCCTACTCCGCCTCCAAGGCCGGGCTGCTCGGCCTCATGCGAGCCGCGGCGCAGGACCTCGCTCCCCACGGCGGCACGTGCAACGCGGTCCTGCCCGGCTGGGTGCGCACCGAGATGGCCGAGCGCTCTGCGGCGCGAGAGGCCGAGCGGAGGTCGATGACGGTCGATCAGGTCTGGGCAGAGCGGGCCGCCGAGTACCCGGAGGGGCGCGTCGTGCGACCCGAGGAGGTGGCTGCCACGATCGCCTTCCTCGCGAGCGAGGAGGGAAGCGGCATCAACGGCCAGGCGATCACGGTCGCTCTCGGCGGCCAGTGGTAGCTGGACGGTCGATTCCACGATCTACGCGCGGCCGGATGCGACATCTGGCGCGTCGGGCCGCTTCCGTCCTGTCTGAGCAGGCCGTGCGGCCTCTCAGACAGGCACGTGCGCTTCGCGAGGCCGGGGCTTGCCGAGGCGTCCAGCCTCGCCTGCGCCCCGGCCTCACGTCCCAGAGCGGCCAGCTGACGCCCCGGCGGAGGCGGATCTCGTGGAATCAACCATCTAGCGGTAGACCGCAGTCGTCAGCACGGGCACGGACGAGAAGAAGTAGGTCCCGTCGGCATCGGCGTTCGCGAGACTGTCGAGCCAGGCGGCGACATCGGCCTCGTCGAGGGCGTCTGTCGAACGAGCGAACGCCGCCATCAGGCGGGCAGCTCCGTAGCTGAACGTGTTCGGATGGAACCGCGGGTTCATGATCGTGACCGGCGTTTGGTGGACTGCGTCGAACCCGCACGCGCGGAGGACCACCGGAAGCGTGACAGGCAGGTTCGGGTGCGCCGCGTGTGCATCCCAGGCCGACAGGATGCGGCCGGTGAGCTCCTCGTCGCCGCCCGACCAGTAGACCGATCCCCAGTTCGTCGCCAGGTTGACGAACCGGCCACCCGGCCTCGTCACCCGGGCAATTTCGGCGAACGCGCCGTCGAGGTCCGCGACGTACTCGAGCACCTGGACCGAGATCGTCGCGTCGAAGTGCCCGTCAGGATCGGCGACGGCCCGCAGGTCGCCAACCCGCGCCTCGACGTTTGCGAGGCCTTCGCAGTGCGTCTCCGCGGCTCGGATCTGATCGCTGCTGATGTCGATGCCTACGACGCGCCCCGCCGGCCCGACCGCGAGAGCGATCTCCCGCAGGCACAAGCCGGCACCGCAGCCCAGCTCGAGAATCCGCTCCCCCGGCTCGGCGCCCAGCGCGTCGAGCACAGCGACTCGCCGAACGACGAGGTCATGGCTCCGAGCCAGCTGCTGCTGAATCGCAGCTAGCTCGCCAGAGAAGTCCAACGAGGCCACCTTCGGCGAAGCGCGTTGGGCGCTCAGGGCCCCTCGATCTCGAGCTTCGTGCCCTTGAGCTCGATGATGACGTTCGAGAACGCGGTGTCGCCGACGTTTCTCACCATGTGGCGGATCGTGCCCTGACGGCCGCGCATGAAGTCGCCCGGTTTCAGCTCGAAGCGATCGGTCGTGCCGTCGTCGTTCGGGCGCTCGACGACGCCGCCGTCGACGACCACCGTCGTGTAGTCGAGGAGGTGCGTGTGCCACGGCGCCTCCTCGCCCGGCGCGAGCGCGATCCGCCAGATCTTCACGGCCTCGTCCTCGTAGACGAGCTCCGTGCCGATCGGGTTCGCCGGCCGCGTCGTCCACGGGATCGCCGCTATCGGACATGGCCAAGCCGGTCGCTGGGAGCCAGTTCCCGGGGCCACCCCGTGCCTCCACCCGCTATGAGCGTATCGCGTGCGAACGCACCGGATGCGCGCGGACCGTGCCGGATGAGGAACGGAGGTCTGTGCCGGTTCTCATTCCGCTCCCTCCATGTACGTGTCGAAGTCGCGCCACTCGGACGACCAGTCGGTCTCGCCGGGCTGCTTGATCGAGAGGTGGCACATCGCGGCGTCCGGGGTCGCGCCGTGCCAGTGCCAGACGCCCGCGGGGACGACGACCCAGTCGCCCGCTCGGATGCGCCGCCGCTCGCCCTCGACGTCGACGACCCCTTCCCCCTCGACCACCTGCAGCAACTGGTCGACGGGATGCACGTGGGGCTTCGTGCGAGAGCCAGCCTCGAACCAGACCGCGATGACCTCCGTCCCTCCGGGTGTGTCGGGCTCGTTGAGAAATTGCTGCCACACGGTCCCCGGGAACCACTCCGGATGCGCGGGCGCCTTCGCCGCCTGACGGTCGATCCTCACAATCCGCATCGCCCCTCCCGTCGCTTCGGTCTGACGGCGCAGTATCGAGGTTCGAGGCATGGGGCTGTCGCACGCTGCCGGCGACTGGTCGCGAAGAGTCTAGCATCGCCCTCATGCGCCGCCTGCTCGCGCTCTCCTGCTCCATCGTCCTCGTCGACACGATCTTCTTCGCGGCCCTCTCGCCGCTCTTGCCGCGTTTCGCCGAGGAGCTCGACCTCTCGAAGGCGGAGTCCGGGCTGCTCGTCGCGACGTACGCGCTCGGCGGCGTGCTCGGCGCCATCCCGAGCGGGCTCGTCGCCACGCGGCTGGGCGTCAAGGCGACGGTCGCCCTCGGCCTGGCTCTCGTCGCCGTCACCAGCGTGCTCTTCGGGATCGTCACCGACTACTGGCTCCTCGACCTGACCCGGCTTGCACAGGGCATCGCCAGCGCGTTCTGCTGGACCGGCGCCCTCGCGTGGCTGGTGGACGCGACGCCTCAGGAACGCCGCGGGGAGACCATCGGCATCGCGATGTCAGCAGCCATCGTCGGCGCGCTGCTCGGACCGGTGCTGGGAGCGGCCGCGGTCCACTTCGGCCGCCTCGAAGCGTTCAGCGGGGTGGCAGCGCTCGCGACGGTGCTCGCGGTGCTCGCGCTCAGGACGCCGTCGCCTCCGCCGGAAGAGCGTCAGCCTCTTCGCCTCATGCTCGTGGCGCTTCGGGAGCGTACGGTGCTCGCCGGGATGTGGCTGCTGATGCTGCCTGCCGTCCTCTTCGGCACCCTCTCCGTCCTCGCGCCGCTCCAGCTCGACGCGCTCGGCTGGGGCGCGGTCGGGATCGCGGCGACGTTCGCCGTCTCGGCGCTCGTCGAGGCGTGCCTCAGCCCCGTCGTCGGGCGCTGGTCCGACCGCCGCGGCCGCCTGTCGCCCGATCCAGTTCGGCCTGGCCGGGAGTCTCGCCGTCTGCCTGACGATCCCCTGGGTCGATCAGCGGATCGTGCTGTCCATCGTCGTGGTCTGCGCCGGAATCTCGTTCGGCACGTTCTGGACGCCGTCGATGGCGTTGCTCTCGGACGGATGGGAGGGCGTCGGGGTCGGGCACGCGCTCGGGTTCGCCCTCATGAACTTCGCCTGGGCGCCCGGGAACGTCATCGGCTCGGCCGCAGGCGGCGGGCTGGCCGAGGCCGGCGGCGATCTCGTCGCCTACTCCGTGCTGGCGGCGCTCTGCGTGCTCACCCTGGCGGCGTGCTCGCGCTTCGTC
The DNA here is from genome assembly GCA_963838105.1 of uncultured Thermoleophilia bacterium. Lineage (GTDB taxonomy): Bacteria > Actinomycetota > Thermoleophilia > Gaiellales > Gaiellaceae > CAWJNF01. The sequence continues at coordinate 25,897 of CAWIQC010000001.1, forward strand.
GCGAGCCGCTCTGGGCACCGGCTCGGGCGGCACCCCGCGGCTGAGGCCGCAGGGGATCTGGAAGGATTGCGGCCGTGCGGGAGAGCGCCGCCCTCCTCTTCGAGCTCACTCCGGAGCAGCGCGAGATCCAGGCGCTCTGCCGCGAGTTCGCGGAGCGGGAGATCCGCCCGATCTCGCTCGCGGTCGACGAGGCCGACACCGAGATGCCCTGGGAGATCTGGCGCAAGGCAGCCGAGCTCGGCATCACCGCGTACATGCTCCCGGAGGAGTACGGCGGCGGAGGAATGACCGACGTCTTCACGCAGTGCCTCGTACAGGAGGAGCTCTGCTGGGGGTGCTCGGGCATCGGGAACCTGATCACGTCGGGCGGCTTCTTCGCCGAGCCGATCCTCGAGCTCGGCGACGACGAGCAGAAGCGCCGCTACCTCGAGCCGCTCTGTACGGACGACCCGCCGCTCACGGCACTCGCGACGACCGAGCCCGACGCCGGCTCCGACGCGGCGGCGATGCAGACGACCGCCACGCGGTCCGAGCTCGGCTACGAGCTTCGCGGTCAGAAGACGTGGATCTCGAACGGCGGCCTGGCCGACTACTACGTCGTCTTCGCGACGGTTGCGCCGGGCACGCGGTCGAAGGGCGTGACGGCGTTCGTCGTCGAGAGCGGCGACCAGGGCGTGTCGTTCGGCGCCCCGATGCGAAAGATGGGGCAGCGGGCAATCGTCAACGCCGAGATGTTCCTCGCCGACGTGAAGCTCGGGGAGGAGCGCCGGCTGGGCGAGGAAGGGCAGGGCTTCTACGGGCTCATGCGAACGTTCGACCGCTCCCGGATCGTGCTCGGGGCGGCGGCCACGGGTCTCGCCCGCGCCGCGCTCGAGTACGCCACCGAGTACGCCCGAACGCGCGTCCAGTTCGGCAAGCCGATCCTGGAGCATCAGGCCGTCGGCTTCCGCCTCGCCGACATGGCGACCCGAGTGGACGCCGCGCGCCTGCTCGTCTGGCGTGCCGCGAAGGCGATCGACGCTGGAGCAGAGGCGCCGAAGGAGGCCGCGATGGCGAAGCTCTACGCCTCCGAGACCGCCATGTGGTGTACCTGGGCGGCGGTGCAGACGCTCGGCGGTTGGGGCTACTCCCGCGAGTATCCGGTCGAGAAGTGGATGCGCGACGCGAAGCTCGAAGAGATCGAGGAGGGCACCTCCGACATCCAGCGGCTGATCATCTCCCGGCGTCTGGTCGGCGGGTGACGAGCCGCGCCCCAGGGCTTGAAGCCGGCGATCCAGCGCACGTGTCCCGCGATCTAGCGCCCCTCTTCGACCCGCGCTCGATCGCGGTCGTCGGCGCCTCGAACGAGCCCGCGACGTGGGGAAACGTGCTGGCGCAGGGCGCGCTGCGCGGCGAGCGCCGCCGCGCCGTCTACCTGGTCAACCGAAACGGCGCCGAGATTCTCGGGCGCCCGTCGTGGCGCTCCCTGGGCGAGCTCCCCGGCCCGGCCGAGCTCGTCGTCGTCGCCGTGCCGGAGGCCGCATTCGAGACGACCGTGGACGAGGCGCTGGCGGCAGGTGCCCGGGCGATCGTCGGGATCACGGCCGGGATGGGCGAGCTCGGGGCCGCCGGTCGGGCACGCGAGCAGGAGGTCGCGGCTCGGGTTCGCGACGCCGGCGCGGTGCTGCTGGGCCCGAACTGCCTCGGCGTCTTCGATGCGGGCGCCGAGCTGGACGTCGGGTGGAGCGAGCTCCCGCGGGGCTCGATCGGGCTGGTTTCCCAGAGCGGGAACCTTGCGCTCGAGCTGGGCCTGCTCGTCGCCGAGGTCGGGCTCGGATTCTCGCGCTTCGCCTCGCTCGGCAATCAGGCCGACCTCGAGGCGGCCGACGTCGTCGGCGACCTGGTCGCCCATGAGGCGACCCGGGTCATCTGCCTCTACGTGGAGGACTTCCGCGACGGACGGGCGTTCGCGAGCGCATGCCTGAGCGCGACGGAGGCGGGGAAGCCGGTCGTCCTTCTCGCGGCCGGGAGCAGCGAGGCCAGCACGCGGGCAGCCCGCTCGCACACGGGAGCGCTCGTGAGCGAGATCGTGGCGGTCGAGGCGGCGTGCCGGGCCGCCGGCATCGAGGCGGTGCACACCCCCCGCGAGCTCGTCGACGTCACACAGGCGTTCCTCGTCCGGGATCTCCCCCGCGGCCGCCGCGTGGCCGTCTTCGGAGACGGTGGTGGTCACAGCGTCGTCGCCGCAGACCTCGTGTCGGCAGCCGGCCTGGAGGTTCCGGCTCTCTCCACCGCGCTCGCAGAGGCTCTCACCCGGACAATCGGCCCGGTGGCCCCGACCGGGAACCCGGTGGACCTCGCCGGAGTGGGCGAGCACGACCTCGCGAGCTTCGAGCGCGTGCTGCGTCTCCTGCTCGAGTCGGGCGAGGTCGACGCCGCCCTGCTGACCGGCTACTTCGGAGGCTACGCCGAGTACGGGGCGGAGCACGAGGGGCGCGAGCGCGCGGTCGCGCACGGCCTGGCGCGCGTCGCGAGGGACACGTCACGGCCGCTCGTCGCACAGACCATGTATCCGCAAGGACCGGCCGCTCGCACACTGCGCGAGGGCGGCGTGCCCGTCTACGGCGACATCGCGGCGGCCGTCGCCGCCCTGGCACGGCTGGCCGGCTCGTGACGAGGGCCGCCCCATCGGCGTCCCGCTCCTCCCCGAGCCGTCACCCGAGGTAACCGTGGAGGGCTACTTCGAGGCTCGCGAGCTGCTCGCCGCCGCCGGCGTGCCGTTCGTCGAGGCTCGCAGGGTCGAGACCATGGATCAGGCGCTTGCTGCCGCGACCGAGCTCGGGTTTCCCGTCGTGCTCAAGGCGCTCGGCCTCGTGCACAAGTCGGACACCGGGGGCGTCGCCCTCGGGATCTCAGACCGGGTGGCCCTCGAGGCAGCTGTTGACTGATATGGCAACACGACTCTCGCCGGCAGGCTACTCCGTCGAGCGGACGGCAAACCTCGCGGACGGCGTCGAGCTGATCCTCGGCGTCCGCCGCGACCGACGCTTCGGCCCCGTCGCGCTCGCCGGGCTCGGCGGCGTCTACGCCGAGCTGCTCCGGGACGTCGCCGTCGGCCTCGCGCCTGTCACGGCCCTCGAAGCCGAGCATCTGCTCCGCTCCCTTCGCGGCGCGGCGGTGCTCACCGGAGCGCGCGGCCGCCCTCCTCTCGCCGTTACAGCGGCGGCGAGGGCGCTCGCGGCGATCTGTCGGACGTCGCGGCGGCCCACCCGAGATCGCGGAGATCGAGGTCAACCCTCTGCTCGTGACCGCCGAGGGCGTGCTCGGGCTCGACGCCCGGCTCGTGCTCGGGCGGTGATCGCTAGCTCTCCTTGGGACCAGGTGAACTCGTGACGTTGTGGACAAGCCTACGATCGTTCCGACGTAGGCGGGCTTGGCCCGGCTACGTCTCGCCGCGAGGAACGCGTGAACAGTCAAGGAGGGGGGTCCGTGGGGGAACCATGGGTTCCCCCACGCTAGAAAGGAGAAGGAGACGGCGATGCTTGCTGAAGGGCACGTTCGAGGGCAAGGTGGCGATCGTCACCGGCGGCGGCAGCGGGATGGGACGCGCGATGGCGCTCGAGTTCGCCCGGCTCGGCGCGACCGTGGTCGTGGGCGGGCGCCGGTCGGAGCCGCTCGAGGAGACGATCGCCCAGATCGAGGACGACGGCGGAGCGGGTCACGCGAAGCCGACCGACGTTCGCGACCCCGACCAGGTCGACGCACTCGTCGCCGACGCGGTGAAGCGTTTCGGCCGTGTCGACGTGCTCGTCAACAACGCCGCCGGCAACTTCGTCGTCAAGGCCGAGGACCTCTCGCCGGGCGGTTGGCGCGCTGTGGTCGGGATCGTCCTCGACGGCGGCTTCCTCTGCGCCCGCGCCGCCGGCCGGCAGATGATCGAGCAGGGCGAGGGCGGCGCGATCCTCTCCGTCCTGGCGAGCTACGCGTGGACGGGCGGGCCGGGCACGGTCCATTCCGCCTCGGCCAAGGCCGGGCTGCTGGCGATGACGCGCACGCTCGCGGTCGAGTGGGCACCGCACGGCATCCGGGTCAATGCCATCGCTCCCGGACCGACCGACACCGAGGGTGCCGGCGGCGCGCTCTGGCCGACCGAGGAGGATCGCGCGCGCGTCGCCGCCACCGTGCCGCTCGGCCGGCTCGCATCCGTCGAGGAGATCGCCTGGTGGGCGAGCGCCCTCTGCTCGCCCTACGCCGGCTACGTCACCGGCGAGGTGCTCACCATCGACGGGGGCCAGTGGCTCGAGCCGGAGAGCTACATGCCGGCGCTCGGCAAGCAGCCTCGCCGTGACGCCCACGATCCGCGGCAGGCCCAGCGATGACGCGACGGCGCTCGTTCGCCCGGAAGCCGTCGAGCAGGACGGTCCGGACCCGCACGCCGCTCCCGCACCGGCGCACGGGGCACTGCGCTCGCTGAGCGACGTGGGACGCGGCGTGCCGCCGCCCACTCGCAGGACGATGTCGTCGGGCCTGACGGGAACCCGGGTCAGCTCCCGCCCTGTCGCATCACGCAGCGCCGCAACGACGGCGGCGGTCGAGACCACCGTCGGCGGCTCGCCCACGCCCTTCACGCCGTAGGGAGCATCAGGCTCCGGATCCTCGACGAGCTCGGAGACGATGGGCGGCACGTCGAGCGCGGTCGGCAGCAGGTAGTCGGTGAAGCTTGCGTTCGTCACGAGGCCGTCCCGTGTCTGGATCTCCTCCATCAGCGCGAGCCCGATCCCCTGCGCGGTGCCGCCCTCGATCTGGCCCTCGACGGCCTGGAGGTTGAGCGCGTTCCCCACGTCCTGGGCCGTGCCGATCCAGACGACGCGCGTCAGTCCGAGCTCGGCGTCCACCTCGACCACAGCCCGCATGGCCGCGACCGCGAAGGCGACATGCGAGCGCTCGCCGGTGACCTGGCCGGTCTCCGGGTCGAGCGGAGTCGTGGGCGGATGGTGGTAGACGCGCTCGACGTCCACCTCCGCACCGTCGCGTTGCCGACGCTCCGCGAGGGCCGCCCGGCACGCGTCCCGCACCGCGCCGGCCGCCATCCAGGTCATGCGCGACGCGGACGAGGAGCCCGCGGAACCCACCGCTGCCGTTCCCGCCGGCGCGAGCACCACGTCGTCGGTCGCGAGCTCGCGGCGCGCCAGCTGCAGGATCACGTCGCTGACCCCCTGGCCGACCTCGGCCGCCGCGCAGTGCACCTCGGCGCTCCCGTCCGCGCGCAGGCGAACGCGCGCCGCCGCGTAGTCGTCGTAACCCTCGGAGTAGCAGAGGTTCTTGAACCCGACCGCGAAGCCGACGCCCCGCCGGACGCCCTCTCCGCGCGTGGTGTTGCCGGCGCCGCCGGGGAGGCGGATCGGGTCGCGAGGCAGCCCCTCCGGCTCCGGAACGGGAATCGAGGCGGCCCGGCGGATCACCTCGGCGACCGGCAGCGAGCCGCCGATGCGCTGACCGGTGGGAAGCACGTCGCCTGGCCTGAGCGCATTCAGCAGGCGCAGCTCCACACAGTCGATCTCGAGCGCCGCGGCGAGCTTGTCCATCTGCGCCTCTGCCGCGAAGCAGGTCTGGACGGCGCCGAAGCCACGCATCGCACCGCAGGGCGGATTGTTCGTGTAGACCCCCGTGCCGTCGACGAGGACGTTCTCGACCCGATAGGGCCCGCAGGCGAAGCAGGACGCGTTCGAGGTGACCGCGCCCGTCGTCGACGCGTAGGCGCCGCCGTCGATGAGGATGCGCGCCCGGACCGCGACCAGCTGACCGGCCCGGGTCGCCCGGTGCTCCATCCAGATCCGCGCCGGGTGGCGATGCACGTGGCCGAGAAACGACTCGTCGCGCGTGTAGACCATCTTCACCGGCCGGCCCGTGCGCATGCGCGAGCATGGCGCCGTGGATCTGCATCGAGAGGTCCTCGCGGCCGCCGAAGGCGCCACCGACGCCGGCGAGGTGGATGCGAACCTGCTCGGGCTCGAGGCCGAGGCACGGCGCGACCTGGTCCCGGTCGACGTGGAGCCACTGCGTCGCGACGTGGATGTCGACGCCCCCCTTCCCGTCCGGGACGGCGAGGCCCGCCTCGGGACCGAGGAAGGCCTGGTCCTGGATGCCGAGCTCGTAGTAGCCCTCGACGGCCACGTCGCCCCGGGCGTCCGGGTTCCCGTGCCGGATGACGATGTGGCGGACCACGTTCGGGCGCGGGTCGTCGCGGTACCCATGCCCCATCGTCGGACGCTCGGGGTGCAGCGGCGCCTGCTCGAGGGCGCGCTCCATGTCCACCACGGGCTCGAGCGGCTCGTACTCGACGACGACCTCGTGCCGCGGCTCGCCGCGCCTGCTCCGGCTCCTCGGCGGCGACGAGCGCGACCGGCTCGCCGTGGAAGCGCACGCGCTCGGCGGCGAGCACGGGCTGGTCGGCGAACTCGAGCCCGTAGGTCTTGCGGCCGGGAACGTCGGCCTGCGTCAGAACGGCGTGCACTCCGGACATGGCCATGGCGGCCGACACGTCGACCGCGAGGATGCGGGCGTGCGCGTGCGGGCTGCGGACCGTGCGACCCCAGAGCATGCCGGCCGCGTGGAGGTCGCTCGCGTACACGAACTCGCCGGTGACCTTCGGAACCGCGTCGGCGCGGCGGACAGCCGGTACCGCTCGCCCTCGCTCGAGCCCTGGCGTCCGCGCGGGAGCGCTCATGCGGGTGCCGCCGCTCGCACCGCGTCGAGGATCTTCGCGTAGCCGGTGCAGCGGCAGATGTTGCCGGACAGCGCTTCGCGGATCTCATCGTCCGTCGGCTGCGGGTTGCGGCCGAGGAGATCCGCTGCCGCGACGACGAGCCCGGGCGTGCAGAACCCGCACTGCACGGCGCCGGCCTCCACGAACGCCTGCTGGACAGGATGGAGCTCCCCGGCGTCGGCGAGCCCCTCGACGGTGACGACCTCGTGCCCGTCCGCCTGCACCGCGAGGACGAGGCACGCGCAGACGAGGACGCCGTCGAGCAGCACCGAGCAGGAGCCGCACTCCCCCTGCTCGCACGCGTTCTTCGACCCGGGAAGCGCCGAGGCGGTCGCGCAACGTGACGAGCAGGCTCTCGCCGGCCCACGCGTCCGCCTCCAGAGCCTCGCCGTTGACGGTCAGCTCGACTCGCACGAGAACCCGATCAGGCGAGGCAGCGCTCGAGCGCGCGACGGGTGAGAACGCGCAGCGCGTGGCGCCGGTAGGCGGCGGTGCCGCGCACGTCGTCGATCGGACGCGCGTGCGCCGCCACGGCGTCCGCGAAGCCCTCCCGCTCGTCGAGCGGTGCCGTGACGAAGCCGGGAACGGGGCCGGCGGAGCCGTAGGCGGCGCGCAGCTCGCCGCGCTCCCGGTCGGCGACGAGCGCGAGCGAGCAGACCGCGATCACCATGGCATTGCGCGGGCCGACCTTCATGAACGTCTGCGGCTGGCCACTCGGGCGCACCCGAACGGCGAGCACGAGCTCGTCCTCGGCAAGCGCGTTCCGCTTCGGTCCCACGAGGAACTCCCGGAGCGGCAGCTCGCGTACGCCCCGCACGCTGCCGAGGACGACCTCGGCGCCTTCCGCGAGCAGGGGTGGCAGCGCGTCGCCTGCCGGTGACGCCGTGCCGAGGTTGCCGCCCACGGTGCCGCGGTTGCGGATCTGGGGAGAGCCGACCGTGCGCGAGGCCTCCGCGAGCGCGGGCAGGAGCTCGGACAGCGGCGGGCGCTCGAGCTCCGCGTAGGTGACGGCGGCGCCGAGCCGCACGGTGCCGTTCTCGCGCGAGAAGCCCCGTAGCTCCACGACCTCGTTCAGGTTCAGCAGGACGTCGGGGCGGGCCCGGTCGAAGTTGAGCTCGACCATGAGATCGGTACCGCCCTGGATCGGCACTGCAGCAGGCCGTTCGGCCTTGAGCCGGAGCGCCTCGTCGAGCGTGCGCGGCGTCGCGACCTCCACCGCCACAAGGTTACGCTAGTGGTCGTGAACGGAAGTTCGGTCATGCTCGGCCGCGCGAAAACCGAGCCTGACAAGGACGCAGGGAGCGCCGGTACCGGAATTGAGGTACCGGTGCGACCGAGGACGCCGGCAGGCGACGGTTTGCAGCCGGCCCGGGCGGATCGTAGTTCCGTTCGCGACCACTGGTAGGCGCATGAGCTCCCTGCTCGCGAACGGCCACGTCGTCACCATGGACGACGAGGGGACAGAGCTCACAGGCGGGTGGGTGCTGATCGAGGACGGCGTCGTCGCGGCGGTCGGCGACGGCGAGCGTCCGGACGCGGACGAGGTCGTCGACCTCGGCGGGGCCGTCGTCACTCCCGGCCTCGTCAACACGCACCACCACCTCTTTCAGGCGCTCACGCGCGCGCGGGCGCAGCAGGCCGACCTCTTCACCTGGTTGCGGGAGCTGTACCCCGTCTGGGCCGGGCTCGACGCCGAGGCGGAGTACGCGTCGGCGCGAACCGGCCTCGCCGAGCTGGCGCTGTCCGGCTGCACGACGGTCTTCGACCACCACTACCTCTTCCCGCGCGGGCGCGAAGGCCTGATCGAGGCCGAGGTGCAGGCGGCCCGCGAGGTCGGGCTGCGGCTCGTCGCGTCGCGCGGCTCCATGGACCTCGGCGTCTCGGACGGCGGGCTGCCGCCCGACGAGATCGTCGAGGAGATAGACGCCGTGCTCGCCGACACGGAGCGGCTCGCGTCGTCCCTGCACGAGAGCGGGCCCGGCGCGCGCGTCCAGATCGCCGTCGCCCCGTGCTCGCCGTTCTCGGCGACCGGGCGGCTGATGACGGAGTCGGCCGTCCTCGCCAGGCGCCTGGGCCTCCCGCTGCACACCCACCTCGCCGAGACCGTCGAGGAGGAGGAGTACTGCAAGAGCCTCTACGGCTGCCGCCCGGTCGAGTACGTGGAGGAGCTCGGCTGGCTCGCGAGCGACGTCTGGTGCGCCCACTGCGTCTGGCTCTCCGACAGCGACGTCGAGCGCTTCGCCGCGACGGGCACCGGCGTCGCCCACTGCCCGAGCTCGAACCTCCGCCTCGGCGCGGGCGTCGCTCCGGTGCGCCGGCTGCTCGATGCGGACGTTCGCGTCGGCCTGGGAGTGGACGGATCGGCCTCGAACGAGCGTGGCGACCTCTTCTTCGAGGTGAAGCAGGCGTTGCTCGCTGCCAGGGGACGCGACGGCGGCGAGGCCATGACGGCCCGCGAGGCGCTGCGGCTCGGCACCCGCGGAGGGGCGGCCGTCCTGGGCCGGGACGACATCGGCTCGCTCGAGCCGGGCAAGTGCGCCGACCTGGCCGTCTGGCGAACGGACGGGCTCGAGCTGGCGGGCGCGAGCGATCCGGTCGGAGGCCTCGTGCTGTCGGGCCCGCACCGCGTCGACCGGCTGTACGTCGGCGGCGAGGAGGTCGTTCGCGGAGGCGAGCTCGTGCGGGTCGACGAGGCGGAGATCGCCCGCGAGCACCGCGCCCAGGCGAGGAAGCTCGAGGCGTGACCGCTTCGCTCTCGACCCACGTCCTCGACACCGGTGCGGGTCGCCCGGCGCCGGGCGTGCGGGTCGAGCTCTTCCGGGCCGACGCGCTGGTCGCCGCGGCCGAGACCGGCGCCGACGGGCGCGTTCCGGAGCTGGCGGCCGGGCTCGAGCCCGGCGTCTACCGCCTCGTCTTCCACCCGCCGTCGCCGTTCTTCCGCAGCGTGGCGCTCGAGCTCGAGCTCGAGGACGGCCACTACCACGTGCCGCTCGTCGCCTCTGCCTACGGATGCGCGACCTACCGCGGAAGCTGAGCACCGCCGAGCTCGCCGAGCTCTTCGAGGGCGAGACGGCGCTCGTGCGCCGGCTGGCCGAGCTCGACGACCCGCTCGCCCGAGCGCCGGAGGCGATCCGGGCCCTGAGCGAGGCCGAGAAGCTCGAAGCCCTCGACGCGCATCCGGCCATCGGCGCCAGGGGGCTCTCGGCTCGCTCGGCCGCCGAGCAGGGCGGTGACGAGGCTCCCGACGTGCTGGCGGAGCTCGCCCGGCTGAACCGCGAGTACGAGGCGCGTCACGGCTTCCGCTTCGTCGTCTTCGTCGACGGGCGGCCGAAGCGGGAGATCCTCCAGGTGCTGCGCGCGCGGCTGCCGCGCTCGCGTGAGGAGGAGCTCGAGACAGCGCTCGGGGAGCTCGTCGCCATCGCACGCGACCGCTGGAGGCGCGGATGAGGATCCACTACGGCAAGGCCGAGGTGAGCGTCTACCGGAGCGACGGCGTCCGGGAGCTGTGGGGCGCGGAGGTCGAGATCGACGTCTTCGGCGACAACTTCGCCCCGGCGTACACGGCCGGCGACAACTCGCTGGTCGTCGCCACCGACACGATGAAGAACTTCGTGCACGTCGCCGCGCTCGAGTTCGGCGGCGACTCGCTGGAGGCGTTCGGCGAGCATCTCGGCCGCCGGTTCCTCGACACGTACGGCCACGTCGAGCGGATCGGGCTCCGAGTCGTCGAGCTCCCGTTCGCGCGCCGGAGCGACGTCCTCTTCCAGCGCCTCCACGACGACCGCAGCGTCGTCGAGCTCTCGCTCGATCGTGGGGGCGTCACCGAGCACCGCTGCGGCCGCGAGGGCCTCGAGCTGATCAAGACCACCGGCTCTGCGTTTGCGAGCTTCGCGCGAGACTCCTACACGACGCTGCCCGAGGTGCGCGACCGGCCGCTCTTCGTCCATCTCGACGTCCACTGGCGCCACGCAGACTGGGAGCGGCGAGTCCGACCGGACGACGTACGCGACTCGATCGCCGCCACCTTCGACGACTTCGTCTCGATGTCGATCCAGCATCTCGTCCACGAGATGGGGATGCGGGCGCTGCGGCAGTTCCCCGAGCTGAGCGAGATCGCGTTCGAGGCGCAGAACCGCCTCTGGGACACCGCCCAGGTCTCCGAGGCCGACGAGCGGGTGAAGGTCTACACGGACCCGCGTCCCCCCTACGGGATGATCGGCCTCGTCCTCCGACGGGACGAGACGGTGTAGGGGCCGGATCTCCTCCGGCTCAGGGTCGAGCGACGAGCGGACGTCAACCGGCGTTCGCCTGGGCGGTGTTTCTGGTATGAACCCCCCGTGTCCGGGCCGGGCGCTCTCGTCTGCGATGAAGGGGATCGTCAAGGACTTCCCCGGCGTCCGGGCGAACGACGGCGTCGACTTCGAGCTGCGAGCCGGCGAGGTGCACGCGCTCCTCGGCGAGAACGGCGCCGGCAAGACGACGCTCATGAACGTGCTCGCCGGGCATCTACCGTCCGGAGGCGGGCGAGATCGACGATCCGCGGGCGAGCCGGTCGAGCTTCGCTCGCCGAGGGACGCAATCGATCAGCGGGATCGGCATGGTCCACCAGCACTTCGCGCTCGTCAGCCGGTTCACGGTCGCCGAGAACGTCACGCTCGGCTGGCACACGCCGCGGGCGCTCGTCCGGCGCGCGTGCCGCTCGAGCGGGAGATCGCGGGGCTCGCCGAGACGTACGGGATCCGCGTGCGATCCGGACCGGCCGCGTCTGGCAGCTGACGGTCGGCGAGCAGCAGCGCGTCGAGATCCTCAAGAACCTCTACCGCGGAGGCCGATGTGCTCGTGCTCGACGAGCCGACCGCCGTCCTCGCCCCGCAGGAGGCCGAGGCGCTGTTCGGCAGCCTGCGGCGCATGCGCCGCCGAGGGTCGGGGCGTGGTTCTGATCACCCACAAGCTCGACGAGGTCATGGCCGCGGCAGACCGCGTCACGGTCATGCGCAGCGGGCGGAACGTCGCCACCGTGCCGACGCGGACGACGAGCGCGCGGGAGCTCGCGCGGCTGATGATCGGACGCTGAGGTGCTCGAGGCGCCGCGCGAGCCGGGACGGCAGCCGAGGCGAGAGCCCGTCCTCCGCGTCGACGGCCCTCGAGGCCGACGACGATCGTGGGCGTGCGGGTCCTCCGCGGCGTCGACCTCGACGTCCGCGCGGGTGAGATCGTCGGCCTCGCCGGCGTCGCCGGGAACGGCCAGCGCGAGCTTGCCGAGGTCGTCGTCGGCCTCCGGCACGGCCCGAGGCGGGCGTGTGGTCCTCCGCGGGCGCCGACATCACAGGATGGCCGCCCGCGTCGGCGGATCGAGGCGGGCATCGGCTACGTGCCCGAGGACAAGCTCGGTCAGGGCGTCGCGGCCTCGGCCTTTCCATCGCCGACAACCTCGTCTGCCAAGCGTTACCGGTCGCTCGCCGGTCTCGGGCCGCTTCCTGCTGTCGCCGGCCGAACGCGCGGCGGGAAGCCGAGGAGCTGGTGCGGCGCTTCGACATCCGCGGCGCCTCGGCTCGACGCGCCTGCCGGCGGCCCTCTCGGGCGGCAACCTGCAGAAGCTCGTGCTCGCCCGCGAGCTCTCCGCGGAACCCGGCTCGGTCCTCGTCGCCTCGCACCCGACCCGCGGGCTCGACGTCGGCGCCGCGGAGACCGTTCGGCAGCTGCTGCTCGAGCAGCGGGCGACCGGGGGCGCGGTGCTCGTGATCAGCGAGGACCTCGACGAGCTCTTCGCGCTGTCCGACCGCCTGGCGGTCATCTTCGGGGGCCGGATCACCGGCGTCTTCGGCTGCCGATGCGCTCGACGTGGACGACGATCGGCCTGCGGATGGCCGGGCCGGACGCGCGCGTGAGGCCTTCCACTGGCGCCCTGCGGATAGTCGCCGTCCAGATTGGCGCGATCGCGGTCGGCCTCGTCATCTCGTCGCTCGTGCTCGCGCTCGATCGGTCAGTCCCCGGCGGACGTCGCTCGTGACGTTCCTCGACGGCGCGTTCGGCTCGACCTTCGCGCTGGAGCAGACCGCTCTGCAAGTCCGTGCCGCTGGCGCTCGCAGGCCTGGCGGTTGCGCTCCCGATGCGCATGAACCTGTGGAACATCGGGGCGGAGGGCCAGCTGCTACGCCGGCGCGATCGGGGCGACGTGGGTCGTGCTGACGTTCCCGACGCTGGCCCGCCGGTGCTCTCCTGCCCGCCATGGTCCTAGCCTCGATCGTCGCCGGCGCGGCGCTGGGCGCTCCTGGCCGCCGTGCCGCGCGCGTACGTCGGCGTGAACGAGATCATCACGACGCTCCTGCTCAACTTCGTCGCGATCCTCGCCGTCGCGTACCTCGTCACGGGGCCGTGGCGGTCGACGGCGGCGACGAGCCTCAACTTCCCGGTCACGAACCTCTTTCCCGAGGCCGCCGTCCTGCCAAAGGTCGGCGACCGGATCCACATCGGCGTGTTCTTTCCGCTCGTCATCGCCGCTCGTGCTCGCCCTCCTCCTCCACCGCTCTCGCTGGGGCTTCGAGGTGCGCATGATCGGAGCGAACCCGCTCGCCGCCCGCACCGCCGGCATGCCGATCGCCCGCAACGTGCTCGTCGTGCATGCTCGTCGCCGGGGCCATCGCCGGCATCGCCGGGATGATCGAGGTGTCGGCGACGTTCGGGCGACTGCGCCAGGGCATCAGCCCCGGCTACGGATTCATGGGCGTGGCGATCGCTGCGCTCGCCGGAGCGCAGCATCGTCACCGACGCTCGTCGTCGCGTTCCTCTTCGGCGGCTTCGTCGTGGGCGGGCTCGCGCTCCAGACGGAAGGCGTGCCGCAGGCGTTCGTGCTCCTGGTGCCAGGGGATCATCATGTTCTGCGCTCTCGCGGGCGCGCGGCTCGCAGGGGTCCGGATGTGGCCGCTACGCCTCCCGATCGGCCGGCGCGCCATGGCCGAGGAGGAGCCGCTCATGACGGCCGTCGCGCTGTTCGACGGCGGCGGTCGGTGCCGGCGCAGCGCTGCTTCTGGCCGCGCTCGGAGAGCTCGTCGCCGAGCGGTCCGGCGTCATCAACCTCGGGGTCGAGGGGATGATGCTCGTGGGCGCCGCCATGGGGTTCCTCGTCATGGACGCGTCCGGATCGGCCGAGCTAGGGCGCGCTCGCCGCGGCCGGAATCGGCGGGATGCTCGCGCTGCTGCACGCGTTCTTCTCGCCGTGTCGGTGCGCGCGAACCAGATCATCAGCGGGCTCGCGCTCACCATCGCCGGCACCGGGATCGCGGCGATCGTCGGCCGGTCGGTCGTCGGGGTCCCGGCGGAGGACCGGTTCGGCGACCTGGCCGTACCTCTGCTCTCGGACATCCCCAAGCTCGGGGAGATCTTCTTCGACCAGCACGCCCTCGTCTATGTCGGCTACGTCGCTCGTCCCGGTCGTCTGGTTCGTGCTCGCGCGCACGCGTCGGGCCTCCACCTGCGCGCCGTGGGCGAGAACCCGGGCGCGGCTGACGCGATGGGCGTCTCGGTGGCCGCGCTACCGCTACGGCGCCGTCGTCTTCGGCGGCGATGATGGCCGGTCTCGCCGGCGCGACGCTCTCGCTCGCCGAGTCGCCCGGCTGGAGCGAAGGCATGACGGCGGGTCGTGGCTGGATCGCCCTCGCGCTCGTCATCTTCGCGACCTGGAGCCCGCTCCGGCTCATCCTGGCCGCGTACTTCTTCGGCACCCTCGACGTGCTCGCCTTCCGCGCGCAGATCATCGGCGTGGACATCCCGGCCACGATCCTGGGGATGATCCCCTACGTGGGCACGATCCTCATGCTGATCGCAGTGACGGCTTTCGGCCTGCGCAAGCGGCTCGGTGCGCCCGAGGCCCTCGGCGCCCCGTTCGTCCGCGGCTCACGGTGACGCGGCACGTGCTCAGCGTTCGAGCTCGGCCTCGAGCCGATCCAGCTCCTCCTCGAACTCGCGGCGGTAGCCGCGCCTTCTCGGAGTCGTCCATCCAGGAGCCGTCGACGCCGTTGAGGACGAACTCGCGGATCGTGCTCGGGCTCCCACTCCGCTGCGTCCGTCATCTTCACGAACTCGGACCCGATGTCGGTGTGGAACATCGTCGGGTCGTCCGAGTTGATCCACGAGCTTGAGCCCCTTGGCCGCCATCTCGCGGATCGGATGGGTCGTGTAGTCCTCGGGGTCGAAGTAGCAGACGGCCGTCGCAGTGGGGCACACGGTGAACGTGATATCCCTCGTCCCGGCAGCGCTGGACGACGCTGTCGTCGCCGAGGACGTGGTAGCCGTGGTCGATGCGCTCGCAGCCGAGGACGTCGAGGCAGGCGGTGATGTTCCGGGCCGGCGCGTCCTCGCAGGCGTGCGCCGTCAGCCGCAGGCCTCCATCGCCGGCGAGCCGGTAGGACTCGACGAACTTCTCGGGCGGGTCCGGCGCCTCGGCGCCGTCCATGCCGAGCCCGATCAGCTCGTCGGGCCTGTGGTCGAGCACGTCGCGCACCATGTCGAGCGCCATCTCGGGCGGATCCTGGCGGTAGACGTCGGCGATGAGCCTGCAGGTGACGCCGAGGTCCTGCTCCGCCGCGCGAATGCCGTCGACCAGGCCGTCCACGACGGTCCCGTACGGGATGCCTCGACGCGTATGCAGCGTCGGGTTGAAGAACATCTCGCGGTACTTCAGGTTCCCGAGCTTCACGCCGTCCTCGAGCGACTCGTACGCGGTGCGCGCGAAGTCCTCCTGGTCGATCAGCGTCGAGGAGACCATCCCGAAGATCTTCAGGAACTCGTAGATCGAGTCGTAGTCGTAGAGCCGGTCGACGTCGTCGGTCGGGAGGGCGACGTCGTGCTTGCGCGCGAGGTCGGCGAACGTCGCCGGGCGCACGGTCCCCTCGAAGTGGCAGTGGAGCTCTACCTTGGGGACGCGCCGTAGGAACTCGTCGTACTTCACGTCAGATCCCTCTCAACTAGCCGGGAAGGGTGCCTTCGACACCCTCGGCGAGCCAGTCCATCGCCACGAACTGCTCGAACGTGACCTCCTCGCCCTCGGCGATGCGGACCTCGCCGTTCTGGTCCGCGATGGGGCCGACGAACGGCTTGAAGGTGCCGTCCTCGAACCCCGCCAGCATCTCGTCGACCTCGGCGCGCACGTCCTCGGGCACCGACTCGCCGTACGGGGCGAGCTGCACGGCGTCCTCGGCGAGCGTTCCCCACCAGTCCTCGGAGGCCCAGGTCCCGTCGATGGCCTTCTGCGTCCTGTCCACGTAGCGCGGTCCCCAGTTGAGGACGACCGCGGAGAGGAAGGCCTGCGGCCCGAAGCGGCTCATGTCGGAGTTCCAGGTACCCGCGAAGACGCCCTCGTGCTGGGAGGCCTCCTCGAGGACGGACGGGCTGTCCTCGATGCCGAAGAGGGCGTCGGCTCCCGCGTCGATCAGCGACAGCGCCGCCTGCTTCTCCTTCGGCGGGTCGAACCACGTGTTGATGAAGACCATCTGGACGGTCGCCTCGGGGTTCACGCTCCGGGCGCCCCACGCGAACGAGTTCACGTCGCGGATGACCTCGGGGATCGGGAACGAGCCGACGTAGCCGAGCTTGCCCGACGACGACATGCGCCCGGCGAGGACCCCGATCATGTAGGACGGCTCCCAGTGCCGCACGAAGTAGGTCGAGACGTTGTCGGCGAGCTGGAAGCCGGTCGCGTGCTCGAACAGGACGTCCGGGTTCTCGCCGGCCTTCTGTATGACGGTGTCGCCGTAGCCGAAGCTCGTCGCGAAGATGAGCTTGTTGCCCTGCGAGATCAGCTGGTCGATCGCCGGGCCCGCGTCCGCTTCCGGCACGTTCTCGAGGAACGTCGTCTCGACGTTGTCGACGTTCGCCTCGACGAACTTGCGCGCCTCGTCGTGCTGGAACGTCCAGCCGGCGTCGCCGGGCGGGCCGATGTAGATGAAGCCGACCTTGAACGGCTCCCCGCCGGACGGCTCCTCGGCGGGCGCTGGCTCGGCGGGCGCTGGCTCGGCGGGCGCGGGCTCGCCCGCCGGTGCGGCTTCGCCCTCGTCGTCGCCGCCACCGCAGGCCGCGAGCAGAGCGCCGATCGCGGGGATCGAGAAGCCGAGGATCGTGGCCCGCTGGACGAGCTGCCGGCGGGTGATGCGGCCGGCACGGGCGTCCTCGACGAGCAACCGGCCATGATCCGATTCGTGGGGGTCCTGGGGCATCGACGGCTCCTCTCGGCGAGATTCGGCGCAGATCGTATCCGCACTGCGGGCGAAGGGCTCACCGGCTCGGCCTTCCCGCGAGACCGGCTGCCCTCACGAGCCCCTACGGTGCCGCGCCCGTCGTGTGCACCCAGACCCAATCCGTCTGCTGAGCACCGACGTGGCAGTTCCAGCAGACGGCGTCGCGCGCCTGGACGCCGAAGGCAGCGTCCGGGCCGGAGCGCGTGTACTCGACGAACACCCAGTCGCCGTGATCGGGATCGGCGCCGGCCTCCTTGCGCATGACCGCCACGAGACCGATGAAGTCGCCGTCCGGGCGCGTGGCTTCCTTGACGATGATCGTGCCGTCCGGGTAGACGATCGAGCCACCCGAGCGGTCGGCCTCCCGGCTCGCGAAGACGTCCTTCGTGCCGAGGTGAGCGTCGCCGTCCTCGATCGGCGGGATCGGCTGCTCGTTGAGCCGGAGCCAGTCCTGGTAGCCGAGGATGTCCTCGGGCAGCCCCTCGCCGGGTAGCGGAGTCGGCTCGGCTCGGCTCCGGCTCGGTTGCGGCGGGCGGGTCGGTCTCGGATGACGGCACCGGCGGGGCCGTCTCCTGCGGCGGCGCAGGCTCGGCGGGAGGAGGCGCCGTCTCGGCCGGCGCAGCCGCCGCGGGCTCGGACGCGGGCTCGGATCCACCACCGCAGGCAGCGACGAGGACGGTCGCGGTCATCAGAGCGCAGAGCCGAGCCGCGGCCATGCGCATGCTCGTCCCGAACTGCACGATCTCGCACGCTACAAGGAGCCGGCAGGTATCCGCACGGCTTGATAGAAACCCTGACGCGTCCCGGCGGGCGAGGGCCGAGCGGCGTTCATCCAACGCGAACCTGGGGGATGACGGCAACCGCCGCTCGGCCTCACCCGTTTGCTCCCGCCGCCTTGGCGGCCGGCCGGCTCGACGTCTAGGCGAGGTACGCCGCCGCGCCGCGCTTGGCGAGCCCGCGGGCGAGGATGAGCCTCTGGATCTCGCTCGTCCCTTCCCAGATCCGGTCCACCCGCACCTCGCGGAAGTGCCGTGCGACGCAGCTCTCGGTCATGTAGCCGCGACCGCCGAGCACCTGAAGGGCCCGGTCGACCACGCGACCGGCCATCTCCGACGCGTAGAGCTTGGCCATCGAGACCTTGCCGTGCACGACCTTGCGATCCTCGTAGGTGTCGAAGGCGTGCGCGGCGTGATAGGTGAGGAGCCGTGCCGCCATCAGCTCGGTCAGCGAGTCGGCGAGCGGAAAGGACACGCCCTGGAACTCGGCGATGCGCGCGCCGAATGCCTCGCGCTCGAGCGCGAAGTCCCGCGCCACGTCGAGGCAGCGCATGGCGGCACCGCAGCAGCGGGCGGCGATGAAGAGACGCTCCACCAGGAACCACTCCTTCGCGCCCTCGTTCCCGCCCTCCGCGATCCTGTTCGCCTCGGGGACGCGGCAGTCGCGCAGCACGATCTCGGGATGGTGATCCAGGTAGGGGTCGTGCAGGAAGCCCGGGACACGCTTGAGCTCGAGGCCCGCAGTGTCCGGCTCGACGACGAAGAGGGTCTGCTCCCCGTCGGCGACGGCGAGCACGAGATAGCACAGCGGGTCGCCCTGGCTCGTCACGAACCACTTCTCGCCGTTCAGCACCCACGCGTCGCCGTCGCGGACCGCAGTCGTCGAGATCGCGCTCACGTCCGAGCCGGCTCCCGGCTCGGTGATCGCCCAGGCGGCATGCCGCTCGCCGTGGAGCAGCGGCTCGACGTAGCGCTCGCGCTGGTCGGGATTCGCGAGCTCGTAGAACTCGGCCGGCCCGCGGTCGGCGACGACGAAGCCGAGGCCGTTCGTCGCCTTTCCGGCCTCCTCCTCGAGCGCGACCTGGCCGACCATCTCGAGGCCCTGCCCACCGGCCTCGGGGGGCATGTTCAGGTGGGAGAAGCCCGCTTCCCGAGCCTTCCGTCTCAGCGCGGCGACGTCCTCCAGGTCGATCGAGCCGCTCTCTGCGATCTGCGCCTCGAGCGGGTAGACCTCCTCCTCGACGAAGCGCGCCGCCCGCTCCTTGAGCGCGCGGACCTCCGGGGTCAACTCGGGGACGACCATTGCTCTAGTGCTCCAGGCGACGCCGCAGAAGCGCATCGCCGCCACGGCTAGCCCCTGCGCGCAGGCGACGAGGCCGTCGACCGGAACGTACTCGTCGATCGTGTGCGCGACGCTGCGTCCGTCGGGCTCGAAGCCGGGTGGGCCGTACGCGATGGAGGGCGTGCCGCCCAGCCGGGTGAGGGTCGCTCCGTCGTACCAGGAGTCGAGCCCGGAGAGCCGGCTCGGCCTGCCAACGTCTGCGGTCGTCTGCGCCATCACCGACACGATCGGCTCGTCCGGCGAGATCTCGAGCGACATGACGCGGTTCGGCCACCACTCGATCCGCGGCGGGTTCTCGGCCAGCCACGGGTCGGCGGCCGCCGCCCGCGCAATCCACTCGTCCACCTCTTGCTCGACGGCGTGGCTCCAGCCGTCTTCGTCGGTCTGCTGGGGAAGGCAGAGCACCGCGATCGTGAGCGTGCACTCGGCGGGGTACGTGACGGGCCACTCGCCCGCTCGGATCATGGTCGCCAGGATGTCCGGACGCGACAGCCGCGGATGGGTCAGGTCGGAGCGGTTCGACCACTCCTCGCGCAGCCGGCGGATCGCGTCGACGACGACCTGCGCCTTCTCGATCGCGTTGACGGCGCCGCCCTCACGCCAGTGAGGCTGGAAGACCTCCGCGTGCCCCGGCCGGCCCGGCACGGTGACCTCGGCGTAGCTCGTCGCCGCGGCAGGAGATCCAGACGTCGAACCCGGTCGGCTCGGTCACGATGCCCGCGTCGGCCTTCACGCCGTGCAGGACGAGAGCGAGGCAGCCGGCGCCCGAGGACTCCTCGTCGGTGTTGGTCGTGACGAGCAGATCGCCCGCGAGCCGAACCCCGAGCCCCGCCAGCACCTCGGCCGCGAAGACCATGCAGGCGACGCCGCCCTTCATGTCGCACGATCCGCGACCGTGCAGGTTGCCGTCGCGGATCTCGGCCTTCAGCGGGTGGCTCGTCCACTGGTCGAGCGGCTCGTAGGAGACCGCGTCGATGTGGCCGTTGAAGAGCAGGCTCTTGCCGCCGCCGGCACCCGGGAAACGGGCGACGAGCTGCGGGCGTCCCTCGAACCCCATGCCGGGCGGGTACAGCGGCTTGCCGGCGAAATCGGAGCGGTCCGCCTCGAAGAGCTCGACGTCGGCACCCGCCGCACGAAGCCGCCCGGCGAGGTGATCCTGGAACGCCTGCTCCTCGCGAGGCGGGTCCTCGGGGGCGCGGGCGGTCGTGTCGAAGCCGATCAGCGCGGAGGCGAGGGCGACGAGCTCGTCCTCGCGGCGCGCGATCTCGGCGACGACCTGCTGCTCGGCCTCGGAAAGTGCCACGGGCGCAATCTATCCCTCTCGCGGCACGGGCCGGCCGTTGACCCGCCACGCGTAGGCGGGGTGGACCGTCAGCGAGTTGCCGATGAAGCACCCCGCTTCAGCGCGCTCGAGGAGCGCGGCGAGCTGATCGACGGCCGGCTCCGGATCGATCCGGACGTCGAGGTCGACATGCGCCTCGACGAGCGCGTAGAGCCCGTCCGTGTCACGGCGCGTGACCGTCCCGTGCATGGAGGCCCGCCCGGCGACCTCCGCCCCGCGCGCGTAGTACCTGAGGCTCTTCAGCGTGCAGCGTCCGACCGCGACGAGGAGCAGGTGCTCCGACGTCCACGCGGTCGGAAGCTCGATCGGTGCGTCGCCTTCCGCGTAGATGACGCCGTCCTCCTCGACGGAGGCAACACATTCGAACCGCTTGGCCCGCACCCGGTCCATGGAGCGGCACCCTAGCGCCACGTCTTGCCCGACGCGCGCTTGACAAGCTAACGTTGTTAGCCTAGACTCGGCTAACACTGTTAGCGACGAGGAGGCCGCCATGCAAGCAATCGCCGAACAGATCAGCCCCGTCCCGCTCCGGCGCCTTGTCTGGGCGGCCCTCTTTGCCGGCTCGCTGGGGGCGGCGCTGGCCCTCGACGCCGGCGCCTGGCAGCTGTGGGCGCTGCTCGTGGCTCCGGACATCGCGCTCTTCGCCGGCATCGGGCGAGGGCTCGAGAAGAAGCAGCTGCACCCGAGGGCCGTGCCCCTCTACAACGCGCTGCACCATCCGGCCGGACCGGTCGTCCTCGGGCTCGCCTCTATCGCGCTCGGCCCGGCCTGGCTCGCCGGAGCCCTCGGCTGGCTCGCCCATATCGCCATCGATCGGGCGGTCGGCTACGGGCCTCGCGACACGCGTGGCTTCATTGGCCGCTGAGCGCCGGGAGGACATCGTCAGGGCCGCCCGGGCGCTCCTCGAGGAGGAGGGCCCGTCCGCCCTCACGATGCGCCGGCTGGGCGAGCGGCTCGGCGTTCGGGCCCCGTCCCTCTACAAGCACGTGAAGGGAAAGGACGAGCTCGAGGACGCATTGCAGCGGGCCGGCCTCGACGAGATCGGCGCCGAGGTGGCGCGCGCCGCCGCCGGTGCGGCTGACCCGCTCGGGGCCGCGGTCGATGCATACCGGCGCTTCGCGGTCGCGAATCCGCACCTCTACCGCCTCGTCACCGAGCGCCCGCTCCCCACAGGCCACGAGCCCGGGGACGGTGAGCGGCGCGGCATCGAGACGGTCGTCGCAGCAACCGGAAGCGTCGACGGGGCGCGGGCCGCCTGGGCGTTCGCGCACGGCATGGTGCACCTCGAGCTCGCGAACCGTTTTCCACCCGGAGCAGACGTCGATGCCGCCTGGCGGGCCGGGCTCGCGGCCTTCACGGCCCGGCCCGTGCCGCCGCGCGCGATCGTGCGATCGGTTCGCGGACCGGACTGACCGGCCGGCGCGGGGCGCGCCGCGGGGAGGAGCCCGCGAGGCGCTGGGGGTGCCCCACGCTAGCCGGCCCAGCGATTCGTGATCGGGAGGCGCCGGTCGCGGCCGAAGGCCTTCGGGCGCAGCTTGACCCCGGGAGGCGCCTGGCGACGCTTGTACTCGGCCCGATCGGTCAGCGCGACGGCGCGATCGACGACCCCGGGATCGAAGCCGTTCGCCGACAGCTCCTCGCGCGAGAGGTCGAGCTCGACGTAGGCCTCGAGCACCCGGTCGAGCTCGGCGTACGGCGGCAGCGAGTCCTCGTCCCGCTGATCCGCCCGCAGCTCGGCGCTCGGCGCTCGCTCGATCACGGACACGGGTATCAGCTCGCGCCCCGCCCGCTCGTTGAGGTGCCGTGAGAGCCGGAAGACGTCCGTCTTGTACACGTCCTTGAGGAGCGCGAAGCCACCGGCCATGTCGCCGTACAGCGTCGCGTAGCCGACCGAGTACTCGCTCTTGTTCCCGGTGGCGACGAGCAGCCAGCCGAACTTGTTGGAAAGCGCCATCAGGAGCGTGCCGCGCACCCGGGCCTGGATGTTCTCCTCGGCCAGCCCCGGCTCCGTGCCGGCGAACGCGTCGGCGAGCGCGGCCGAGAACGCGGCCACCACCGGCTCGATGGCCAGCTCCCGATACCTCGTGCCGAGCCGCTCGGCGACGAGCCGCGCGTCCGCCCTGGTTTCGTCCGACGAGAAGCGCGACGGCATGGACACGCACACCACCCGGTCGGGCCCCAGCGCCTCGGCGCAGAGAGCCGCCGTGAGCGCCGAGTCGATCCCACCGGAGATGCCGAGCACGACGTCGCGAAAGCCGTTCTTCTCGACGTAGCTCCGGAGACCGAGCTCGAGGGCGAGGCGCATCTCCTCGAGCTCGTCGAGCGGCGAGGCGATCTGGGCGTGCGCCGGGCGGCCGTTCGGGGACGGGGCCGGCTCGAGCTCGATCACGGGCGGATCGGGCAGCACGGCATGAGCGCGTGCGAGGGCGCGGCGGCGAGCGTCGCGGAGGCGGTGGCCGACGGCCGTGGACGGGTCGACGTCGACGATCAGCAGCGCCTCCTCGAACGAGGGCCCGCGGACGACGATCGAGCCCTCCTGGTCGACGACGAGCGAATGGCCGTCGAACACGAGCTCGTCCTGACCGCCGACGGCGTTCACGAAGGCGACCCAGCACGCGTTGTCCCGGGCGCGGACGCTCAGCATCGCCTCGCGCTCGCGCCCTTTGCCGAGATGGAACGGCGAGGCCGAGATGTTGCAGATCACGTGCGCGCCCGCGAGCGCGAGGTCGGTCGCGGGCGGCCCCGGCTGCCAGATGTCCTCGCAGACGGTCGGCCCGATCAGCGTGTCGCCGAGCCGCAGCAGGAGGAGGTCCCGGCCGGGCTGGAAGTACCGGTCCTCGTCGAAGACTCCGTAGTTCGGCAGGAAGCGCTTGCAGCAGATCCCCCGTACCTCGCCGCCCGCCAGCACGGCGCAGGCGTTGAAGAGATCGCGATCGAGGTGAGGGAACCCGACGAGCGCCGAGATCCCCGTCGTCTCGGCGGCGATCGCCTCGAGGCTGCGGCGCGCCGCGCGCAGGAATCCGGGCTTGAGCAGGAGATCCTCGGGCGGATAGCCGGTAACCGCGAGCTCCGGGAACAGGACGAGGTCGGCCCCTGCGCCACGCGCCTCCTCGAGCCGCGACACGATGCGCTCGCGATTTCCGTCGAGGTCGCCGACCACCGTGTCGATCTGCGCCAGCGCCAGCCGCATCCCAATCGGAGGATAGCGACTCCCAGGCGAAAAGTCCTGACGGCCCTGTCAGGAGGGCCCTCCGGGGCGCTTCCTTGACGGCACCACCCTGCCGTGATAAGTTAGCGATAACTAACTTGGGGGCGGAGTGCGCGCGAGGATCCTCGCGAGCGAGAACAGGAAGTGGTGGACGCTCGGAGCGGTCGCGTTCGCGCTCTTCATGGTCATGCTCGACAACACGGTCGTGAACGTCGCCCTGCCGTCCATCCAGCGCGGGCTCGACGCCGACATCTCGCATCTCGAATGGGTCGTGAACGCCTACGCGCTGACGTTCGCGGTGCTGATGCTGACAGGCGGCAAGCTCGCCGACCTCTTCGGTCGCCGGCGCATCTTCCTCTCGGGCCTCGCCCTCTTCACGCTCGCCTCGCTGCTCTGCGGCCTCGCCGAGAGCTCGGGCGCGCTCATCGGCTGGCGAGCGCTGCAGGGTGTCGGCGCCGCGATGATGATGCCGGCCACCCTCGCGATCATCACGCATGCGTTCCCGCCCCGCCAGCGCGGGCTCGCGATCGGCGTCTGGGCCGGCGTCTCCGCGCTCGCGCTCGCGATCGGCCCGGTCATCGGGGGGCTGCTGGCCCAGCACGTGGACTGGAGCTGGATCTTCTTCGTCAACGTGCCCGTGGGCGTCTTCGGCTTCGTCGTGGGCCGCATCGTGATCGGGGAGTCCCGCGACACCTCGCGGGAGCAGAGCCTCGACGTTCCCGGGACTGCTGACCTCGGCCGGGGCCCTCTTCGCGCTCACGTTTGGCCTCATCGAGGCATCGAGCTACGGCTGGACGTCGCCGACGATCCTCGGCCTCTTCGCCGCCGCCGCGCTCGGGATCGCGCTGTTCGTGTGGATCGAGCGCCGCCGCCGCGCGCCGATGCTCGATCCAACCCTGTTCCGAAGCTCCACGTTCGTAGGCGCGAACGTCGTCGCGCTCCTCATCACGTTCGCGATGTTCGGCGTGTTCTTCTTCATGTCGCTCTACGTCCAGCAGATCCTCGGCTACTCCCCGGTCCAGGCGGGCGCGATCTTCCTTCCGATGACCCTGCTGATCATCCTCATCGCCCCGGCCGCGGGCAAGCTCTCCGACCGTCTCGGCTCCCGCTGGCTCATGGCGGGCGGGCTGACGCTCGTCGGCAGCTCGCTCCTGCTCTTCGCGCAGCTCGGCACCTCCTCGGATTTCTGGGACCTCCTGCCCGGCCTCCTGATCGGAGGCGCCGGCATGGCGCTCGTGATGACTCCGATGAGCTCGGCCGCGATGGGCTCGGTCCCGATCGCGAAGGCCGGCGTCGCTTCCGCCGTGCTGAACACCTTCAGGCAGATCGGCGGCGCGCTGGGCATCGCCGTGCTGGGTGCGATTCTCGCGTCCCGCCAGGAGAGCGCGCTTGCCGCCGGCGCGAGCGAGCGCGCAGGCGTTCGTCGAGGGCTTCCAGACGGCGCTCCTCGTCGGCGCGGTGCTCGCGTTCCTGGGCGCGGTGACCGCCGCTGCCCTGGTCCGGCGCGTCGAGCATCCGGAGCCCGGCGGGGTCGCCGAGGTCCCGGCATGAGCGGCGGAGCCGCGGCCGGCGACCTCGAGGCGGCGCCGGCGAAGCGAACCCGGCTCGCCGCCCCCGAGCGCAGGGCCGCGATCCTCGACTGCGCCTGCCGCGTGTTCGCCGAAGGCAGCTTCCGCGGTACGACGACGTCCGAGATCGCCGGCGCGGCCGGGGTCACCGAGCCGATCCTCTACCGCCACTTCCCGTCCAAGCGAGCGCTCTACCTCGCGTGCTACGAGCAGACCTGGCAGCAGGTCAGAGACCTCTGGGACGCGGCGATCGCGTCGGAGCCGGACCCGGCAAGGTGGGTACGCCGGATGGCGATCGCCTACCGGGAGGCGGGCGGACTGCGGGACGTGATCTCGAGCCTCAGCCTTCAGGCCCTCGCCGAGGCCAGCGAGGACGCGGAGATCCGGGCCTTCATGCGGCGGCACCTGCGCGAGGTGCACGACTACGTCGCGGACGTCCATCGCCGCGCGCAGGCGGCCGGCGGCATCCCGCCCGAGCGCAATGCCGACGGCGAGGCCTGGGTGTTCCTCGCGATCGGGCTGCTGCGCGCCTCGGACGACTGCCTCGGCGGCCTCGTCGGCGAGGACTTCGGCCGCATCGACGCGGCGCGCTTCGAGTGGCTCACGGGTAAGAGGCTCGACTGACTGGCTTCGCCGGTCAGTCGAGCGTGCAAACACGGCGAGCGAAGCGAGCCGAAGGGAGTTCACGAGGGGGGACGTCCCCCCCCTCGCGAGACAACGGCGACGACCCGGAGACTGCGGCTCTGCGGCCCAGCCGCGTCTCCGGGTAATCCGTCGCCACGGATTTCGCACCCCTACCTGGCGTCCCGGATGGAGTGCGAACCAACTCGACTATACCTACACATCCGCAGAAGTCAAGTGATGTGGTGAAGTAATTTCCGTGCTTCTATACTTCACCAGGCAAATGGAGGAGGTGGAGATCACATCCATGGAGACATTGTCGCACCCGAGCCCGCCTGCCGGACCGACGCTGGGCGAGCGCGTCCGTGGGCTTCGCACCGCCCGGGGTCTGACCCAGGCGGAGCTGGCGGGTGACCGGTTCACGAAGGAGTACGTCAGCCAGATCGAGCTCGGCAAGACGCGCCCGACCTTGCAGACACTCGAATGGCTCGCCGAACGGCTGCAGGTCGATCGTCAGTTCCTCGAGACGGGCGCATCGGCCGCTGAGCTTCACCGCGCCGAGACCGTCATCGCACAGGCCGAGGTCGCGATGGAGTCGAACGGCTACGAGGAGGCGATCGCTCTGGTCGCCGGGCTCGCGCTGCCCTCGCCGGAGCTGCGCGTGCGCGCGCTTCTGGCCGAGTCCTGGGCGCGGATGTACCTCGGCGAGGTGCGCCAGGCGCTCGCCCTCGTCGAGGAGGCGCGTGACATCGTCGCCAAGCCTCGCTTCGGAGACGTCGATCGGGCCGAGGTGCTCTACCGGCTCGGCTGCTGCAGGTACAAGCTCTCGTCCGTATCCACGGCGCTCTCGCTGTTCACCGAGGCGCTGAAGCTCGCCGACGCCTCAGGGCTCCCGTGCGACCGGCTCCGGGCACACGTGCTCGAGTGGCGCTCCCGCTGCTATCGGCGGCAACGCGACTACGAGGCCGCGCACGAGGACATCGAGCTCGCGCTCGAGCTCGCCAAGGGCCTCGGCGACGCCGCGACGGTCGCGCACGTCTTCTTCCAGGCGTCGCTCGTCGCCGACCGCCAGGGCCAGTACGTTCGCGCCCGCTCGTACGCCGAACGGGCAAAGGCGATCTACGAGGAGATCGCGGACCGCCAGAGCGTCGGCCGGCTGCTGAACAACCTCGGCGGCCTCACGTTCATGCTCGGCAAGCCGCATGAGGCGAAGCGGTACCTGAAGAGCGCGTTCGCGCAGGCCCTCGAGGTCGGCTCGACGGCCGACGCGGCACAGGCCGTGTCGTCGCTCGCGCAGGTCCACCTGCGGACCGGGGAGATCGAGCTGGCGGAGGAGCAGGCGCGGCATGCGCTCCGGCTTCTCGACGGCCGCGTCGACTTCCTCGACGAGATCGGAAGCGTGCAGCTCGTGCTCGGGCGCGCGCTGATGGAGCAGGGAAAGCTCGACGAGGCCGACGAGGTGCTCGCGCTCGCGGAGACGAGCTTCGAGCAGCTGTCCTCTGACAGCCACCGCGCCTCGGCCTGGCTGGCGCAGGGCGACCTCGCCGCCAGACGTGGAAGCGACCGTGCCGCCGCCCGGCTCTACCGGCGGGCCGCCGAGGCGCTCCAGGACGTTCGTTTCTAGCTCGAACGGGAAGAACCGCGGAGGGAGGAGGTGAGGACCTTGACCCGTGCGCAGCTTCTGGTCGCGCTCGTCGTGCTCGCGACCATCGTGGCGCTGCTCGGCGCCGGCCTGTCCGACGGCCGCTAGCGCCTGTCGAACGTCGTCTGTTATCGAATTTTCATTCACGAGAGGAGAACGGCAATGAAGTACTTCAACAAGGGTCGACTGCTCGTCAGCCTCGTCAGCGTCTCGATCGTCGTCTCGGCGCTTGCCGCCGGCCTGTCCGACGGTCGCTAGTGCCCGCTCGAAGTCGTCTGTTCGTCAATCACGGGAGAGGAGAACGGCAATGAAGTACTTCAACAAGGGTCGACTGCTCGTCAGCCTCGTCAGCGTCTCGGTCGTCGTCTCGGCGCTTGCCGCCGGACTGTCCGACGGTCGCTAGTGCCCGCTCGAAGTCGTCTGTTCGTCAATCAAGGGAGAGGAGAACGGCAATGAAGTACTTCAACAAGGGTCGACTGCTCGTCAGCCTCGTCAGCGTCTCGGTCGTCGTCTCGATGCTTGCCGCCGGACTGTCCGACGGTCGCTAGCCCGCTAGCGGCCCGTCCCCGGGGAAGGAGCCCGGGGCGCATCGGCGAAGTCCGGCTGGGATGGCCTTCCAGACCCGGACCGAGCCGATTGAGGAACGCCCCTCGCTCCGTCCGTTGGGACTGCTGCTCGCGCTGCTCGGCACTGCCTGGCTTGCGGCGCTCGTCCTGATCCTGGTCGAGCTGATCTAGCAACTGAATCCAGCGCACCTGCCCAGCCGTACACTGGCCAGGTGGCACAAACGCGCGTCATCCCCCGGGCGCTCGCGCTCCTACTGGCGCTCGTCGTGGCCGGCTGCGGCGGCTCGAGCTCACCCTCGACCGAGCCGGCCGAGGAGCCGGAGGACCAGTCCCGCAGGCCAGACCGGAGGGCCCGCCCCGGACGGCTCGATCCAGGCCCTGCTCGAGGAAGACCCGGCGGAGGACAGCGCCCTCATCTTCGGCACGTCGGACTACGCGGTCGGGCAGAACCGCCTGTCGTTCCTCCTCGTGGACTCCACCGGTGCGCTCGTCGAGACCGAGTCGGCTCGCGTTCGGGTGGCGACCGGCGGCCTGGCGGCCGTGCCGGACGGCGAGACCACGGCGGAGCTCATTCCGGTCGGCGTGCCGCCGGAGGCGGGCGACTTCGACGCGCCCACCGTGTACGTCGCCCATCTCGACCTCGCCGACCCGGGCGAGTACACGATCCTCGTGGAGCCGGAGGGCGCCGACATCCAGGGGGTCGGCCAGATCCAGGTGGCAGCCGAATCGCCCGTCCCGGCGGTGGGAGAGAACGCCGTCCCCTCGGACAACCCGACCGTCGAGGACGGGTTCCCGGAGGACATCACGACGGCGACGCCGCCCGACGTCGAGCTCCTGCAGTACTCGGTCAAGCAATCGCTCGAGGACGGCGTGCCGTTCGTCGTCACCTTCGCGACGCCGAAGTTCTGCGCGAGC
This sequence comes from uncultured Thermoleophilia bacterium, assembly GCA_963838105.1. GTDB lineage: Bacteria > Actinomycetota > Thermoleophilia > Gaiellales > Gaiellaceae > CAWJNF01. The sequence goes on from CAWIQC010000001.1 coordinate 54,854, forward strand.
CGGGTCTGCGGCCCTGCCGTGGACATCGTCGACACCGTGCGTCAGAAGCTCGCCGGAACGGACATCCGCTTCATCCACATCGAGATCTTCGAGGACAACGACCCCAACCGAGGCTTCAACCAATGGGCGAAGGAATGGAACCTCCCGACCGAGCCGTGGACGTTCGTGGTCGACGCCGGCGGCGTCATCCAGGCGCGCTTCGAGGGTCTCGTCACCGCCCAGGAGCTGGAACAGACGGTGCGCGACACGCTGCTCTAGTGTTGCGCTCGGTATGCGGGCTCGGCTAGGCTGTCGCCCGCATAACTTCAAACTTTGAAGTGAGACTGGGAGGATAGGCATGGCGGACAACGGATACGCGAAGGAGGTCCTCGTCTCCACCGACTGGGTGGCCGAGCACCTCGACGATCCGAACGTCGTCGTAGCCGAGGTCGACGAGAACCCCGATCTCTACGACGAGGGCCACATCCCCGGCGCGGTCAAGCTGCACTGGAAGGACGACCTCCAGGACCCGATCGAGCGCGACCTGATCGACAAGGAGTCGTTCGAGCGCCTGCTCGGCGGGCTGGGAATCGGCAACGACACGACGCTCGTGCTCTACGGCGACAAGAACAACTGGTTCGCGGCGTACGCCTACTGGTACGTGAAGACCTACGGGCACGCCGACGCGCGCATCCTCAACGGCGGTCGCCAGAAGTGGATCGACGAGGGACGCGAGCTCACCGTAGAGGTACGCGCGAAGCCGGCCCAGACGTATGCGGCCAGCGAGCGCGACGAGTCGATTCGCGCCTACCGCGACCAGGTGCGGGAGTGGCTCGGGCAGGGCGGCCGCGCGCTCGTCGACGTCCGCTCTCCGGGCGAGTACGCGGGCGACCTGCTGGCCCCGCCCGGCTACGAGCAGGAGGGCGCGCAGCGGGGCGGCCACATCCCCACCGCCGCGTCGATCCCCTGGGCAACCGCCGTCAAGGACGACGGCACGTTCAAGGAGGCCGAGGACCTGCGCGAGATCTACGGTGGCAAGGGAGTCACCCCCGACAAGGAGGTCGTCGCGTACTGTCGCATCGGAGAGCGCTCGGCGCACACCTGGTTCGTGCTGCGCGAGCTGCTCGGCTACGACAGCGTGCGCAACTACGACGGCTCCTGGACCGAGTGGGGAAATCTCGTCGACGTCCCCATCGAACGCGGCTCCTGACCGCGTCGCGGCCGGGCGGCCGCGCCCGGGCCGATGAGACTGCGGCCCCTACGGACCCTCCGCGCCAGATGTCAGGCGGTCGGTCCGGACCAGATGGCTCGGCCGAGGCCTCTCGGCCCTCATCCGGCCCGCAGCCGGCTCAGTCCCGCAGGATCGGGCGGGTGAGGCAGGTCGGGCCGCCGTCTCCCTTGCGGGAGATCTCGTCGCCCCTGTAGACGCGGACGTCGACGCCCGCGCGCTCCATGCGCCGGCGCGTCTCGTCGTTGCCCTCGAGCGCGAGCGCGACGCGAGGGGCGAGCGCGAGCACGTTCGGCCCCATGGTGTCGAACTCTTCGTCGGGCACCTCGACGAGTCGGACGTCCCGCTCCCGCAGCAGCTCCACGAGGCGCACCGGCATGAGCGGCAGGTACACGACCGCGAGATCCCGATCGAGCGGGGATATGAACGACATGAGGTGCAGCACCTCGCCGGCTCCGCGGTGGTGGGGGAGGTCGAAGGCGATCACCTCGACGTCCGGCAGCGCCTCCGCCAGAGCCCGGATCCCGGCGGCGTTCGTCCGGTAGCCGTGGCCGACGAGGAGCGTACGCTCGTCGAGCCAGAGCGTGTCGCCGCCCTCGGCGGTGGCCGGTGCCCCGATCCTCGCCGCGATCGGAACGCCCGCCGCGGCCAGGTCGCCGGCCATGGCGTCGGGCTCGGCGAGCCGCCCGTCCTTCCCGGGCCGGAGCAGGATGGCTCCGCGCGCCGCCACGAGCGCCGGGTCGTAGGTATAGATCGCATCCGGATTCCCGGGCAGCGGCGAGCGCCCGACCACGACCTCGGCGCCCACGTCCTCGAGCAGCCGGCAAAAGGCCTCGTGCTCGGTCGCGAGCCCCACGGGGTCGGGCGCGCCACGCCAGCCGTACGATCGCCAGGCGGCCTCGTCCCCAGCCTGCGGAGGGCGGACGAGAACGCGGCGCAGGCGGCCGCTCATGCCCTGACTGCCGTACGCGGCCGCGGCGGTAACCTCCATGGAGTGGAGAGTAGTGCTCCCGTCCGGGAACGTGCTCGTTCGGGCCGCCGCCGGCCATGACCGCGCTTCCTGACGGAGCGACTGCCCTGACCGATCTCGCGGTGGCGGGCGGCTGCGCGGCGAAGTACCCGGCGAAGCGGCTCGAGGAGCTGCTCGCCGGCTTCCTCCCCATCGAGTCGGAGAACCTCCTCGTCGGCCTCGCCCCGGCCGACGACGCGGCCGTCTACCGACTCGACGACGAGCGCGCGCTCGTGTTCACCGTCGACTTCTTCCCCCCGCTCGTCGACGACCCGGCCGCGTTCGGAGCCATCGCAGCGGCGAACGCCCTCAACGACGTCTTCGCCATGGGCGGGCAGCCGTTGCTGGCGCTGTCTGTCGCCGCGTTTCCCGAGGAGCTGGCCGGCGAAGCGGTCGCCGCCATCCTGGCCGCGGCCGACGCCAAGGTACGGGAGGCCGGCGCGCTGCTCGCCGGGGGGCACACGATCCGCGACAGCGAGCCGAAGTACGGGCTGGCGGTCGTCGGCACCGCGTCGCTCGAGGGGATCTGGCGCAAGAGCACGGCGCGGCCCGGCGACGCGCTCTTCCTGACGAAGCCGCTCGGCACCGGCCTCGTGCTGACCGGCGTGAAGAAGGGCATGCTCGACCGCGAGGCGCTGCAGCACGCGATCGCCCAGATGACGACGCTGAACCGAGGCGCCGCCGACGCCCTGCGACCACACGAGCCGAGCGCCGTCACCGACGTCACCGGCTTCGGCCTCTTCGGGCACGCGGTGGAGATCGCCGAGCGCTCCGGCGTCGAGATCGTCCTCGAGGCGGAGCGGCTGCCGGCGCTCGACGGGGCGCTCGAGGTAGCCCAGGCCGGCCTGCTCACCGGTGGCGACGAGCGCAATCGCGACTTCGCCGAGGGTCGGCTCACGCTCGACGGCGTCCCCGGCGAGCTTGCCGCGCTCGGCTTCGACCCGCAGACCGCCGGTGGGCTCCTGGCGGCTCTCCCGCCCGGCCACGAGGCGGTGCTCGCGGCCGAGTTCGGCCGGCGCGGCCTCCATCTGGCCCGCGTGGGCAGGGTCGAGGAGGCCGCGCCGGCGTGCGCGTGGCGGCTCGCTCGGGCGTGGCCGTCTGGCTGACGGCCGGCCAGTCTGAGCCTGCGGCCGGGTGGATAGCGCGACGGAACGAGCCGGGCGCAGCCCGCTCGCCGGCTGGCGCTCGCGACTCGGCCGTGATCGGCCCGCGCAGCGAAGCAGCGGCGACCGCTCCCAGACCCTCACCCTCGTCGCCACGATCCTGGGCTCGTCGATGGCCTACGTGACGGCCGTCAACGTCGCGCTGCCGCAGATCGGAGACGACCTGGAGATCGGGCTCACGGGGCAGCAGTGGGTCATGCTGTCCTACTCGCTCGCCCTCGCCTCGCTCTACCTCGTCGCCGGCACCGTCGCCGACCGCTTCGGTCGACGGGAGATCTTCATCGTCGGCACGGTCGGCTTCGCGCTCGCCTCCGCCCTGGCCGGCGCGGCGCCGAACGCAACCGTGCTGCTGGTGGCCCGCGTGCTCCAGGGTGTCGCGGGAGCGCTGCTCACGACGGGCAGCCTGGCGCTGCTCCGCTCGACGTTCGACGAGCAGCAGCAGGGCCGGGCGATCGGGCTCTGGACCGCGGGCACGAGCGCCGTCAGCCTCGCCGGCCCGCCGATCGGAGGCGCGCTGGTCGAGTGGGCGTCCTGGCGCTGGCTCTTCTACCTGAACGTGCCGCTCGCCATCGGCGCGGTCGTGCTGGCGTGGCTCGGCCGCCGCCCCGAGCCGGCCGGCTCGGAGCACGTCGGCAGGCTCGATGTGCTCGGGGCGGCGCTGGTGACGGTGGCGACCGGCTCGCTCACGTACGCGCTCGTCGAGGCCGGCGAGCAGCGCTTCGTGGTGCTCGCCTGGGCGCTGCCCCTCGCCGTGTTCGCCGGTCTCGCGTTCGTTCTCAACGAGCGGCGGGCCCGCGAGCCGCTGCTGCCGCTCTCGCTGTTTCGGGAACGCGACTTCGTCCTCGTCAACGTCGCCACGCTGCTCGTCTACAGCGCCCTCGCGGGCTCGACCTTCTACCTCGTCCTCTTCCTGCAGTCGGTCATCGGCTACAGCGCCTTCGAGGCGGGGCTCCTCCTCGTCCCGTCCACGATCATCCTGCTCGTGCTGTCGCCCCGCTTCGGTCGCCTGGGAGACCGGTACGGTCCCCGTCGGTTCCTCGTCGCCGGGCCGGCGCTCACGGCCCTGGGGATGCTGTTGTGGCTGCGCGTGGACGACCAGAACCTGTGGGACGGACTGCTTCCGGGCCTCGTGCTCTTCGGGCTCGGGCTCTCGATGGTCGTCGCGCCGATCACGTCGGCGGCGCTGAACGTGGCGCCACCGGAGCACGCCGGTCTCGCCGCGGGCGTCAACTCGACATTCTCCCGGCTCGGCAGCCTGCTCGCCATCGCGCTGCTCGGTCTCGTCATCGGCCTTGTCTTCGACGCGCGTGCCGACGACCCGTCCCTGTCGCCGCTGCAGACCGGCGAGCAGGGGCAGGAGTTCGTGGACGCGTCGACCGACGCGTTCCGGGCCGCCATGATCGTCGCGGCCGCACTCGCGCTGGGAGGGGCCGCCGTCGCCGCGGGCTTCTCCGGTACGCCGAGACGGCGAGAGGAAGCTGCCGAGCACGTCCGCCTCGATCCCGCCTGTCCGGACTGCCCCGCCACTCTTCCGGTCAGCGAGCAGGAGCGAGCGGCATGAGAACCCGACGGTCGTCCGGCCGGCGGCCCGGTGGAGCCGCCTAGACTGTCGTACGTGCTCGCCCGGTGGCGCTCTTTCACCGTCTCGCCCGAGCGGTTCCGCAGCGTCGCGATGCTCTCCGTCGGCGCCCTCTTCGTCGTCATGGTGACCGGGGCTATTGTCCGCCTCACGGGCTCGGGTCTCGGTTGCGAGAACTGGCCGCGCTGCGGGGACACGCCGTTTCCGGCCTCCGGCATCCACTCGTTCGTCGAGTTCGGCAACCGCGTCGTCGCGCTGATCGCGATCCTCATCGCGGTCGCCGTGGCGATCGCGGCGCGCCGAGTCGACGGACTGCCTCGTCGCACGACGAGGCTCGCGGCCGCGGTGGCCGTGTGCATCGTGGCGCAGATCCCGCTGGGTGGCGTGACGGTCATCCTCGATCTGAATCCGTACGTGGTCATGAGCCACTTCCTGCTCGCCCTGGCGACGATCGGCCTCGCCGTGCTGGTCGCACTAGGCGCGCACGCTTACGCCAGGGGGCCGTCGCGCTCCAGCTTCCCGAGGCCCCTCGGGATGCTGTCGATCGTTCTCCTGCCCGCGGCGCTCGCGCTCATCGTCACGGGAGCCTTCGTGACGGCCGCGGGCCCCCACCCGGGCGCCAGCGGCGAGGAGATCCCGCGCCTGGGCAACGTCGTGGACGCCGCGCACGTGCATGCCGTGGCGACCGCCGTCTTCGGGAGCGTGCTCGCCGTCTGCGTGCTCGTGCTCCTGTGGCGCCGTCACGAGGCGCCCGGAGAGCTTCGGCTCGCGCTGGCCGTCATCGCGCTGGTCGGGGTCGAGATCGGGGTCGGGCAGTGGCAGTGGAACACGGGGCTGCCCTGGGGCGTCGTCCTCCTCCACGTCGCGCTCGCGTCGGCGATCTGGTGCGGCCTCGTCGCGCTCGTCGCGCGGCTGCTCGCGGCGTCGCGTGCTCGGCGCCCGGCCTTCGGCAGACGGGCGATGGCTGCGGACCCGATCCCGTGAGCGTCGCGGGCACCGCGTAGACTCCCGGCATCGCCGACCACCTGCGCATGGAACGCCGGCCGACGCTGAAACGGCCGGTGCTGATCGCTGCATTCCGCGGCTGGAACGACGGCGCCCAGGGTGCGACCCTCGCCGCGAGCTACCTGGCGCGCGCCTGGACGGCAGAGCGTTTCGCCGACCTCGACCCGGAGGAGTTCTTCGACTTCCAGGCGGTACGGCCACACGTCTCGCTCGACGAGGGCGTTGACTCGCAGGATCGATTGGCCCGAGAACACGTTCTACGACGCGACGGTGGCCACGCCGGACGGACAACCCGATCGCGATGCCGTGCTGCTGCTCGGCGTGGAGCCGAACACGCGCTGGCGCACGTTCACGGGCGAGATCGTCGAGCTCGCCAGGAGCCTCGACGTCGAGATGGTCGTCACACTCGGCGCGTTGCTCGCCGATGTGCCGCACACGCGCCCGTCACCGGTGACGGGCGCAGCCAATGACGCGAGGCTCGTCAAGGAGCTCGGCCTGGCGGCATCTCGCTACGAGGGCCCGACCGGGATCGTCGGCGTGCTCCACGACGCGTGTCACCGGGCCTCGCTCCTGTCCGCGAGCCTGTGGGCCGCGGTGCCCCACTACGCGTCGCTGGCGCCGAGCCCCCGTGCCGCGCATGCGCTGTGCGCCCGGCTGGCCGAGCTCATCGACGCGGAGCTCGACCTGGGCGAGCTCGAGCGCGCCGGCGAGCTCTACGAGCGCCAGGTCAGCGAGGCCGTGGCTGCCGACGAGGAGACGGCGGCATACGTGAGCGAGCTCGAGCGGCGTGCCGACGAGGCCGAGGCCGAGCGGAACCTCCCGTCCGGCGACACGCTCGCCGCCGAGCTTACGCGCTTCCTGGAGGAACACGAGGCGCGCCGCCGCGACGAGGAAGAACGAGCCGAGTAGCCCGTCGAGCTGCTAGAGGCGTCTGAGGCGGCGCGGCCTCGGCTGCGGCGCCGTGCGGCCGCGGTCGCGCGGCACGTCCGTCGGAGCTGGCAGGGACGCCGTCGGCCGGGGTCGCGGGCACACCGTCGGCGGTCGGCAGTGGCGCCGTCGGCCGGGGTCGCGGGCCCACCGTCGGAGGTGGCAGGCACGCCGTCGGACGGGGTCGCAGGCACGCCGTCGGCCGAGGGGGACGGCTCGCCGCTCTGCTCGCCCCGGCCCTGCGCCGGCGCCTCGCCCGGCGGCTTCTTGCGCCGCCGGCGGCGACGGGACTTGCTGCTCGGGGCCTTGGGGGCCGGGAGGTTCTCCGCGAGCGCGTCCGCAACCTGGGCACTCGTGCCGAGCCGCTCCCTCGCTCGCTCGATCAGCTGCTGCGCGGTGGGCGTGTAGCCCTCGGCGGACGCCAGGAGGGCGACGCCGACCTGGATCGGCTGCTCGAGCGCCACGTTGACGAGGCGCGCGACGTTCTCGTCGTGCCGGTGGCCACGCGAGTTCGCGACTGCGCCGAGCAGGCGCTTCGCGTCCGGGAGCTCCGCGCTCGCCCGCCGGTCCTGGAGCTTCCGGGTGGCGCGGGCGAGCCGCCACGTCCAGCGCGCCACGATGTCGTCGGGAGCGTCGACCTTCCCCTCGGCGAGCGCGCGCAGCAGGATCCGGGCGCCCTGCACGCGATCCTTCTCCCACATCGGCGAGGAGATCACGATCGTGACCAGATCGTCGAAGCTCGCGCGGTCGACCGCCGTCGCCACCCGGTCGCCGAGGGCCGCGAGCCGCAGGCGGCGGTTCGGATTCTCGGCAGCGCAGCTCATGAGGAAGAGCTCGCGGCACTCCCTGCTCGCGCGGGCCAGCTTCTCAGCGAACTGCTGGCGCTCGTCGTAGCGCAGCTGGCGGCCGGCGATGCGCGCCCACAGCTCCTGCTCGTCGCCCGCAAGCCGCGAGGGGTCGACGCGCTGCCACTCCCGCCCGATCACGGCGAGCCGGCGGCGCGCGTCGGGTGTGACGGGTACGAGCCAGCTCGCAGGCGAGAGCTTGCGGCGTGCACGCCGCTGGATCCGGCGTCGCGGGGCAGGTGTGACGCGGGCGCCGGGACGGTAGAAGTCGGCGTCGATCAGGCTGTGCAGCGTGACCGTCCGCTCGCTGTGCGTCGCCGCTGGGTCGATGAAGTCGACGACGACGCCGGCCTCCTTGCGCGGGTGAAGGCGCATGATGCGCCCGATTCGCTGCTGGTAGACACGGCGGCTCGCAGTGGGAGCGAGGTGCATGCACACCATCGCCCGAGGCGAGTTCCAGCCCTCTGCGAGGAGCTGCGCGTTGATGAGCACGTTGATCTCGCCGCGCTCGTAGGCGGCGAGCGTCTCGGCGAGCCTCACCGGCGGTGTGCGCCCGCTGACCGCCTCGGCCTTGAGGCCGGCAGCTCGGAACTCGCGGGCCAGGTTGTAGGCATGGTCGACGCCGGCCGCGTAGACGATGCCCGGCGAATGGTCGAAGCGGTCGCGGTAGAGACTCGCCGCCGCCTGGTTGATCAGCTCGTGGTCGAGGACCTTGGCGAGCGCTTCCTGGTCGTAGTCGCCGCCGACGATCGGGACCGACGAGATCGCGGCCGCGGGCGGGACGCGAAGGCACCGGAGCGGCGCGATCAACCCCCGCCGGGCGGCGTCGCCGAGCGGTAGGTCGTCCACGGAGGCCGGAAAGACATCGGACACCTGCTTCGCGATGAGCTGCTCCGTCGCCGTCATTCCGATGTAGATGGGCTCGGGGAAGCTGCGAATCGCGGCGCTCGTCTTCTCGCCGAGCGCCGTGTGCGCCTCGTCGCAGATGACGAGCTGGTAGGCGCTGCGCGAGATGGAGCCCACGTGGCGCGCGAACCAGGCGTAGGTCTGAATCGTGATCGGGTTGCCGCGCAACGGCTCGTGGCCCTGCTCGATCGCGGGAGTGAACCTGCTGCCGTAGCCCTCGTCCGTGAGGTCGCGGTTGAACTGGCTGACCAGCAGGCGCCGATGGGTGAGGATGAGCACGCCCATCGTTCGCGCCGCCTCGACGAAGCCCGACGCTGCGATCGTCTTGCCGGAGGCGGTCGGATGGCGGAAGCGGTACCGGCGCTCCGCCCCCGGGTCCTCCGCGATCGACGGCTCGTCGTCGGCATCGAGCTCGCCGTCGTCTCCCTCCTCGCCGTCGTCCTCGTCGTCGGGCAGGTCCGCCTCGTGGTTGTTGCCGTTGCCGTTCGTCGCCTCCGGCTGCCCCTCGTGACGCGCGATCAGCTCGGCCAGCATGCCGGCGAGCGCGTCGATCTGGTGCCGGCGCAGCTCGGTGCCCGAGCTGAGATGCGGCGCGCCATCCGACAGCACGCGCTCGAGGCCGAGCATGAGGGCGAACTCGATCTTCCAGGCGGGCGAGGGAGTCCGGCGCCCCTGCTCCATCTCGGCTACGGCTTCGTCGAGCGCGCGACGGCGTGCGCTCCCCGGCGCCAGCACTTGCATGGGATCGTCGTCCTCTCGCAGGAACGGCTCGCCGGCCCACTCGCCGGCACGCTGCGCCAGCCCGACAAGGTCTGCGGCGGGCTCTGCGGGAACGGTCGCGGGGGTCGTGGCTCTCGGCATGCGGGGAGCAGGCGCGCCGGCCAGAGGTGTAAGCGGCGGAGCGCGCAGGCAGAACGTTCCCTGCCCGCGGTGAGCATATCGCATGCGGCCGCGGCTGTGCCGCAGGCTCGTCGTCGTGGCGTAGCATCCGGTCGTGACCGACTGGGCCGGGATCGTGGCACGTCAGGAGGCCCGCTACGCCGACGGGCTCCGCCGGCTCCCAGCCGAGCCCGATGCGCGCCAAAAGCAGCTCGTGCGGGTGGCGAACGCAGCCAGCGGCGCCGGCCTGGCCGAGCTCATGCAGGAGCGGCAAGCGCAGGCGCGCGCGTGGCTCGAGCGCGCCGCAGACCGCTATCGCGAGAGCTGGGACGGAGCACCGCAAGCGAGCTGGGGTCGCCCGATCGGCGCGCTCAAGGCCCGCCTCCTGGCCGGCGACCAGGCAGGCGCGGAGTCGGACGCCCGCTGGGCGCAGGAGCTTCGGGCGGCCGAGGCGGAATCGCCGATTGGACGCTACGCGGCGGCGCTCGCCGCGCTCGTGCTCGGCGAGGACGCCCAGGCTGCGCGCCTGGCGCGGTCTCTCCAGGAGGCCGGCGATGCCTTTCCCGGCGAGGTTGCCGACGCTCTCCGCGGCCTCGGCGAGGGGGACCCGGCGCTCTACGCCGAGGGGCTGGAACGCGTCCTGCGCTCCTTCGAGGAGCGCGACGCCTACCTGGAGGACGTCCCGGTCGCCGACACCGTCCTCGTCCTCGAGATCCTGGCCGAGCGCCGGGGCTTCGCGGCCCGCCCGTCCTCGGCCCTGATCCCGTAGAGCGCCTAACAGAAAGGAGACCCGCCCGGCTGGGTGCGATCGCTGAGGCCGAGGCAAGGACGCAGGGAGGTGCGTATCCGGAGGATACGTGCGCGACCGAGGACGAGCATCGGGCCAGCCAGCGCGCGAGGCGCAGTATCCTTCTGTTGGGCGCGCTAGAAAGTCCGGCTCCTCAGCGCCCTCCGCCGCCTGCCACCCACGCCATGGTCTTCGACGTGAGGTGGTCGAGCGCGCGCACCGACGCCTCGAGGTGCTCCTCCCGCGTGTCCTCGAGCTTCGTGTGCGAGAGGCCGCGCAGGCTCTGCACGAACAGCATCACGGTCGGGATGCCCGCGCGCGAGACCTCGGCGGCGTCGTGGAGCGGGCCACTCGGCAGCCGGTGGGACTCGCCGGCGACCTCCTGGATCGCCTCGTCGCAGAACCCGACGAGCGTCTCGTCGAACAGGATCGGCTCGATGCCCCAGATACGTTCCCAGGCGACCTCGAGACGCTCCTCCTCGGCGAAGCGCTCGCTGGCGGCCTTCGCCTCGGCGAGCATCGAGGCCAGGACGCCCGCGTCCAGGTGGCGCTGGTCGACGAGGCAGGTCGCCTGCCCGGCCACTGCCGTGACGATGCCCGGCTTCGTGACCACGCTGCCCATCGTGCAGACCGCGCCGCCGCCCGCGCGCGCCGCGACCTCGCGGAGCTCGAGCTCGAGCCGGGCAGCGCCGGCGAGCGCGTCGTGCCGATCGGCCATCGGCGTCGAGCCTGCGTGCGCCGCCTGGCCGCTGAAGTCGACGCGATGGCGCTCGACGCCGAACGTCCCCAGCACGGCACCGAGCGGCAGCCCCATCGACTCGAGCACGGGCCCCTGCTCGATGTGAAGCTCGAGGTACGCGGCTGCGGTCTCGAGCTGAGCGCCGCTCGTCGTCATTCCGTCCAGATCGACGCCGTACCGCGCGAGCGCGTCCGGGAGGGCGACGCCGTCGCGATCCTGCAGCGTCCGCAGGTACTCCTGGTCGCGCATCGAGCCGGCACAGGCGCTGGAACCGAGCAGGCTGCGTCCGAAGCGGGCGCCCTCCTCGTCGGCCCAGTCGACGAGCCTGACCGTCACCGGCGGCTCGCCGTCCGCGGCGATCCTGCGAAGCACCTCGAGACCGGCGACGACGTTCAGGCAGCCGTCCAGCCAGCCGCCGTTCGGCACGGAGTCGATGTGGCCACCGATCAGGACGGCGCGGCCGGTCGCGCCACCGAGGGTCGCCCACTGGTTGCCGGCCTCGTCGACGTCGACGTCGACCGGCAGCGCCGCGAGCTTGTCCCGCATCCAGCCGCGAGCGGTCGCCCACGTCTCCGTCCAGCACACCCGCTGCGCCCCGTCGTCGTCGCCGGTGAGAGCGCGCAGCTCCTTGAGCTCGGCGACCGTACGGGCGGGATCGAGCGACATGGGCACGGAACGATACCGCCATGGGTAAATGGCCGATCGGAACTGTGGTGCCAAGGTACGACCAGCTCCCGATCGATCATCTAGAGTGGGCCCTCATGGGACGCGGCTCCAGATCGGTGAAGCGCTGGCGGAACGACCGCCAGCGGAAGAAGAAGGCCCGCGGGAAGAAGAAGGCGGCGCAGGCGGGCAAGAAGTAGAGCTCGCCGGTGACGCGTCGGGGGCGACGGCGTCAGAGGGTCAGGGAGACATCATCGGCTTCGTCACGGCCATCCACCTCTACGTCACGGATCTCGACTACGCGATCGACTTCTACTCGCGCCTGCTCGGCTACGGGCCCCAGGCGGCCTACGACGAGGGCGAGAACGCCCACAGCGCGTTCTTCGTGCTCGAGCAGCGCGCGTACCTCGTCCTCACCTGGGACCCCGACCGCGGCCGGGAAACGGGCGGAAGCGTGCGGCTCGAGCTCGCCGCCGAGAACCTCGAGGAGGAGATCGAGACCCTGCGATCACGGGGAATCACCGGCGGCCGCGTGACTCGCACGCGCTTCGGCACGGACGTCTACGACCTCGAGGATCCGGACGGTCACCTCGTCCGGCTCGGCCCTGCCTGGACGCTGCACGCGATCGAAGGGGCCGTGCTGGGGCCGGATCTCATCCGGCCGCTGCCTGGCCGAGTCGCGTCTGGCGGCCGCACCGGGCCGCATGGGATGCGGCCCCTACACCTGCCAAAGCTCAGCGACGTGGATTCGCGCCCTTGCCGTGCGCGTTTCGTGGCTTCTTGACGGCAGCGCCCGGCCTCGGGTTCCGCTTCTTGAAGTCGTTCGCGATCTCGTCGAAGGTCGCCCAGCGAACGCCGGCGTGCTTGTTGATGTGCTCGATGATCCGCTCGTGCATGAGCAGGACCTGCGGCTTCCCACTGACGTCCGGGTGAATCGTCATGCCGAAGACCGCGTAGTCGTACTCGCGGTAGACCCAGTCGAACTGGTCGATCCAGAGCTGCTCGAGCTGGCGCGGGTTGACGAACCCGTGTGAGTTCGGCGAGGCCTTGATGAACATCATCGGCGGCAGGTCGTCGAGGTACCAGCTCGCCGGGATCTCGATCAGCGGCGTCACCCGACCGCGTCGCAGCGGCTTCATCCAGGCGCTCGCTGACTTGGCGGCGTAGTCGATCTTCGTCCAGCTGTCGCCGACCCGAACGTAGTAGGGGTGGAAGTCGTCGTGCATGAGCGAGTGGTCGTACTTGATCCCGTGCTTCAGGAGGAGCTCGTTCGTGACCGGCGAGAACTCCCACCAGGGCGCCACGTAGCCGGTCGGCCGGCGCCCGGCCACCTTCTTGACGAGGTCGATGCACTTGACGAGGACCGCCTCCTCCTGCTCGCGGGTCATCGCGATCGGGTTCTCGTGCGAGTACCCGTGGATGCCGATCTCGTGCCCCCCGTCGACGACCATCCTCGTCTGCTTCGGGAACGTCTCGATCGAGTGGCCCGGGATGAACCAGGTGGTGCGGATGCCGTAGTGGGCGAAGAGCTCGAGCAGCCTCGGCGTCCCGACCTCGCCGGCGAACATGCCACGCGAGATGTCGTCCGGTGAGTTCTCACCGCCGTACGACCCGAGCCACCCGGCGACGGCGTCCACGTCGACGCCGTACGCGCACAAGATCTCCTTGGCCATCTGCCGCTCCTCCTCTCTCCGCCTGCGGACGGGAGCCTACCGCGAGCCAGGAGCCCGCACCGTGCTACAACCCATCTCGTGTGCAGCCTGTGCGGCGCCCTGCTCAGTGACCACTGGGCCGAGGAGGGAGGCGGCCGGCGGACCCGCCTCTTCCGCGTCCGGCTCCTCGACACGGTGCTCGGCCATTTCGGGCTCGAGCTCCACGACTGGGGCGGCAGCGTGTACGTGCTGCGAGACCGCAAGGGGCGGCAGGCGGTCGTGTCCGACCTCGGCTCGGTGTGGCAGGAGGCGGAGCGGCTCCACGGCGAGCCCCTCGACCCGCTCGACCCAGGTCTGCTCGCGGCACTGGGGGCCTCCTCGGAGGCCGTGGCCGGCCGTGGCTGATCGGCGCCTCCCCGTCTCCGTCCTCACGGGGTTCCTCGGCTCCGGCAAGACGACGCTGCTCTCGCGCGCCCTCGGCCATCCGGCGATGGGCGAGACCGCGGTCATCGTCAACGAGCTCGGCGAGGTCGCGATCGACCACCACCTGCTGCGTCAGGTCGACGAGCGCACGGTGCTGCTGGCGAGCGGCTGCGTGTGCTGCTCGCTGCGCGGCGACCTGGCCGAGGAGCTTCGCGACCTGCTCGACCGGCGCGGCCGGGACGGGGTGCCGCCGTTTCGCCGGGTCGTCGTCGAGACCACCGGTCTCGCCGACCCTGCGCCGATCGTGGCGACGCTCGTCTCCGAGCCGCTGCTCCGTCATCACGTCCGCCTCGAGGCCGTCGTCGCGACCGTCGACGCCGTCGCCGGCAACCGCACGCTCGATCGCCACGAGGAGTCGGTTCGCCAGGTGGCGGCTGCCGACCGGATCGTGGTCACGAAGTCCGATCTCGCCGACCCCGGGCCCGTGACCGAGCGCGGTGCGGGCCCTCAACCCGACGGCGGAGGTGACGGTGGCCTCGCGCGGCGACATCCATCCGCGACGGCTGTTCGGGCGCCGGTCGCCTGTCGATCCGGCCGGGGCTCGGTCGCGGGAGCAGGCCGGCACGGACGGCGCGGGCGGCGGCGACCACGACGTGCACGCCTTCGCACTCGCGTTCGAGAAGCCGCTCGACTGGACGGCGTTCGGCGTGTGGCTGACGATGCTCCTGCAGGCCCGCGGCCAGGACGTGCTGCGGGTCAAGGGCCTCCTCGACACCGGCGCGCCCGGGCCGGTCGTCCTCGACGGGGTCCAGCACGTCGTCCATCCCCCACGCCACCTCGACGCCTGGCCGGACGCCGACCGGCGCTCGCGTCTCGTGTTCATCGGCCGGGCCCTCGACCCAGCCGCGCTGCGCGCGTCGCTGCAGGCATTCGACCGCGCCGCGCCCTCCGCGGTCGCAGGCGGGCGCTAGACCGTCTAGGACTCCGGCGTCTTGATCTCTTCCTCGAGATCGTGCTTGGCCCGGCGGGCACCGCTCGAGAGGCGGCGCCAGCGTTTCGTGTTCGTGAGCACGATCAGCACGACGACGACGACAACGAAGGCGATGATGATCGACATCGCACCACCGTTGTATCACGGCGACCGCGCCGGGCGCTCGTCGGTTGCGCGGCTCGCGGCGCTCGGCGCGCTCGCCGTGCTGGTCGCCTCGTTGGCCTCCGCGTGCGGCGGCGGCGAGCCGGCTCCGGCCCAGATCGTCACCGCCGGCGGCGGGACGCCGGAGCCGACGCCGCTCGTCGCCGCGCTCGGCCGGTTGCCGGATGCGCCGGGAGCACGGCAGCAGATCCTCTTCGGCGATCTCGTCCGGCTTCGGAATGCGTACGGGGAGGACGGCGTCGATGCGGCGCTCGCCGGGGTCTGGTTTCCGGATGCCCTCGCCGGGGCGAGCGAGACGAGCTGGCGGCGGACGTTCGGCTTCGGGGTGCAGGCGGTCGACCGCTTCGCCGCGGCGGGATTCCATCCCGAGGAGACGGCCGTCCTGACGGGCCGGTTCCGCCCCGTGAAGGTACGCGGCGCGCTTCGGGCGCAGGGGTGGAAGCGGCGGGGAGCGCTCTTCTCGCGCGGCGCCGACGGCTCCGTGGCGGCCGACACGGCGGTCGGGCGGCTGGCGCTCAGCTCGCTCAACCGGGTCGCCGTGACGCGCGGCCGCCTCGTCGCCGCGTCGACGACGGCGCTCGGCCGCGCGGCCGTGGCGCCCGGATCGCTCTCGCCGAGGACGACGACGTCCGCACGGTCGCGGAAGCGCTTGGCCGGGTCACGGCGGCTGCGATCGTTCCTGCCGAGCTCGTCCGCCCGGCCTCCGGGGTCGTCGTGGCGCCGCTCGCCGCGGCTCCCGCCCTCCTCGTCGCCGCGGGCGTCGACGATCGCGGGCCGGACGAGCGCCTCGCCCGCATCGCGCTGCTGTACGAGGAGCCCGCGCAGGCGCAGAGCGACGCGGCCGCGATCGGCGCGGCGTTTCCCGGAACCGACGTGCCGACGCGCGAGGGGGAGCGCTTCGGCGACCTGCTCACCGGTATCGAAGCCCGCGTCGTCTCGGACCGCGTCGTGCTCGTCGAGGGGACGATCGCCGAAGGCGAGCTGACGGGGATCTGGCGCGGCCTGCTCGAGTCAGGAGATCTGGCCGTCCTCGTTCGCCAGCGCTGACGCGCTTCGGCGGAGATCCGCTGTAGGCATCGCGGGCGTCGCATGACAGGGTTGCGTACGTTTCACCGGCACGGGCGAAGAAGCCCGGGGCGCGACCATGGGCACCGACGACGAGCAAGCACCTCCGCCCTCTGAGCCGGGCGGCAAGACTTCGTACGGGCAGACGGCCGACGTTCCGGCCGGCGAAGCGGGAGCCGCTTCTCGTACGCACCATCCCGGTCTCCGAGGAGGTGCCCCGCTACCGGATCCCGAGCGCTCGGCGTGACCTCATCGCCGGGCTCACCGTCGCTGCGCTCGCCTTGCCCTCGGCGATGGCCTACGGCCAGCTGGCCGGGCTCTCGCCGGTGAACGGGCTGTACGCCTTGCTCTTGCCGACGGTCGCCTACGTGCTGCTCGGCTCCTCGCGGCGGCTGGTCATCGGCCCGGAAGGCTCGGTCTCGACGCTCGTCGCCGCCGCCGTCCTTCCGCTCGCCGTCGCCGGCAGCAACGAGGCGGCCGAGCTGGCTGCGATGCTCGCCCTGCTCGTCGCGGCCTGCTTCCTGCTCGCCTGGGTGCTGCGCCTCGGCTGGGTGGCCGACTATTTCTCCCGGCCGGTGCTGATCGGCTACCTGCACGGCGTCGCGGTCGTGCTCGTGATCGCCCAGCTCGGCAACCTGCTCGGTCTCGACATCGACGCGCGCGATCCGCTGCAACGGCTCGCGGATGTGGCGCGGGAGCTCGGGGACGTGAGCGGCTCCACGATTGCGGTCAGCGTCACCTCGCTCGCCGCGCTGCTCACGCTGCGCCGCTTCCTCCCGGCCCTGCCCGGCGCGCTCCTCGTGGTCGTGATCGCCATCGGGGTCTCCTGGGGGTTCGACCTCGCGAGCCACGGTGTCGCGATCGTCGGCCCGATCCCGGGAGGCCTGCCGCACCCCACGCTGCCGACTCCCTCGCTTGACGACGTCGTGGACCTGGCGCCGGCGGCATTCGGCATCTTCCTCGTCGCCTTCGCCGACGAGATACTGACCGCGCGCGCGTTCGCAGGCAAGCGGGGCGAGCATGTGCGCGCCTCCCAGGAGCTGCTCGTCATGGGTGCGGCGAACCTGGCCGCCGGCTTCACGCGGGCGTTCTCGATCGGCGCCAGCGGCGCACGCACCGCCGTGAACGAGGCGATGGGCGCCCGCACCCAGATTGCCGGCCTGTTCGCCGCGGGCGCGGTCGCCGTCGTTCTGCTCTTCCTGACCGAGCCGGTGCAGTACCTGCCTGCGGCCGTGCTGGGCGTCGTCATCGTCGTCGCCGCGATGAACATCGTCGATCCGGCCGCCTGGCGGAGCGCTGGCGGCGATCGACCGCGTGGAGGTCGCGATCGCCGCGGTCACCATGGGCTGCGTCGTCATCTTCGGCGTGCTCGAGGCGCTCGTCGTCGCCGTCGGGCTCTCGATCATCGACACGGTGCGGCGGAGCGCCCGGCCCCACGACGCCGTCCTTGGCTGGGTCCCGCGTCTCGAGGGCTACCGCGACGTCGCGCTGCACCGGTCGGCGCGCGTGACGCCGGGCGTCGTCATCTACCGGCTCGACGACCGGCTCTTCTACGCGAACGCACGCTACGTCAAGGGCCGGGTGCGCGAGGCGATCCGCGCCGCGCCGACCGAGACCTCGTGGCTGGTGTTCGACGCGGAAGCGGTCAACCACGTCGACTCGACCGGGATCGAAGCGCTCCTCGATCTGGCCCGTGACCTACGCGGCGACAACATCACGCTCGTCGTCGCGAGGCTCCGGAAGCGCTTGATGCCCGACTTCGAGGCGGCGGGCCTCGCCGACGCGATAGGGCCGGAGCATTTCTACCCCTCCGTTCGGCTCGCGGTCGCAGCATTCCAGAGGCGGCCGAGCGCGTCGTGAAGGCGAGCCGGCCAGCCCCACGAAGGGGCCCCGGGTCGACCCACCAATGGCGGGCGTCAGGCCGGCGACGAGGCGGGTAGCCCGGCTCGGGAGATCATCAGCTCGTACGCGGCGACGTAGTCGGCGACCATGCGCTCGGACGAGAAGCGCTCCTCCACGTACGCGCGGCAGGCCAGCGGGTCGATGTCGTCGGCGGCCTCGATCGCCGCCGCCATGTCGCGGAAGCTGTCGACGACGATGCCGCTCCGCCCGGGCTCGATCACCTCGGGCACGGCGCCGTACCGCGTCGCCACCACCGGGGTCCCGCACGCCATCGACTCGATCATGACGAGGCCGAACGGCTCCTCCCATTCGATCGGGAAGAGCGTCGCCCGGGCGTTCTGGAGCAGGTCGACCTTGTTCTCGTGCGTCACCTCGCCGAGGTACTCGATGCCCCAGCCGAGGCTCGGCCGCACGGTCGACTCGAAGTACTCCTTCTCGAGCGGGTCGCGCATCTTGCCGGCGATCTTCAGGGGGAGACCGGTCTCCTTCGCCACCTCGATGGCGCGATGGCAGCCCTTGTCCGGGCTGAGACGGCCGAGAAAGAGGAGGTAGTCGCCCCGGTGCGGCTGCACGGGATAGGCGTCCAGATCGAGCGCGTTCGGGCAGTTCGCAACCCAGGGGAGCTGCGGCTTGGGCCTGCGCTGGTTGAGCGACAGCGAGATGAGGCCGATTCCGGGAACCACCCGAGCGATCTGCTCGTAGACGGCCCCGGCCTCGCCGTCCAGCGGCCCGTGAACGGTGTGGACCGTGGGCGTCTCGACCGTCCCCGCGAGGGCTGCCGCCGGCATTCCCGAGTGGTCGTTGACGACATCGAACTCGCCGGCCCGCTCGTAGCAGGCGAGCGCGTGGCGCAGCTCGGCGAGCGACGTGCCGATCCTGTCGGAGGGCGCCTGCTCGTACACGGACACGAGCCGAGCCTTCGTCCGGGAGTCGCCGGAGGCGAAGAGGGTTACGTCGTGACCGGCCTCGACGAGCCCGTCGGCAAGCAACGACACCACCCACTCGATGCCTCCGTACCCCGTCGGCGGGACGGGGAACCACACTGGGCTGAGCACGGCGACGCGCATCGGATCGGCTCTCAGGGGGCTCCGCGGACCATCGCGCGTGCTAGTGCTCCACGACGGTCACGCTGCCGTCCTCGAGCTTAGCCTCCCAGGTCAGGCCGAAGGCGCGCAGCCCCGAGAGCTTGAGCGTCCCCGCCCAGTTCGGGATGCCCTCCGGCGCCTTGGTGACGATGCCGTGACGCGCTCGGTCCGGCTCCAGCCCGAGCAGGAGCTGGAGGAGGAGGACCGGCGTGCCGGCCGCCCAGGCCTGGGGGCGGCAGGACGTCGGATACGGGATCGGGAACGGCGTCTCCGACCGTGAGAAGCCGGCGAAGACCTCGGGCAGCTGGTAGTCGAAGAACGGGGCGGCGTTCAGCATCCGGCGGATGATTCGGTGCGCCTCCGGCCAGCGCCCATACCGGGCGAGCCCCCAGGCGATGAGGGAGTTGTCGTGCGGCCACACCGTTCCGTTGTGGTACTCGAGCGGGTTGAAGCCGGCGTCGTCGGCGGACATCGTCCGCACGCCCCAGCCGGTCCACAGGCCCTCGCCCATGAGCTGGTCGACGACGGCGTCGACCCGCTCGGGCGGAACGATCCCGCTCCACAGCAGATGGCCGAGGTTCGAGCAGAGCGAGTCGACCGGCCGCTTGTCGGCGTCCAGGGCGAGCGCGTAGTAGCCGCCGCGGCTCTCGACCCAGAACGCATCGTCGAAGCGCCGCTGCAGCTCGGCGGCGTCGCGCTCGAGTCGTTCCGCCAGATCCCGGTCCCGCCAGACGAGGCGGGCGAGCTCCGCGACACGGAGCTTCGCGTCGTAGGCGTAGCCCTGTACCTCGACCGGCGCGATCGGCGCCTCGGCAAGCCGCCCGTCGGCGAACTTCATGGAGACGCCGGAGTCCTTCCAGGACTGGTTCGCGAGACCCTTCTCCGAGCGGCGGCGGTACTCGAGCAGGCCGTCGCCGTCGAGATCGCCGTAGCGCTCCATCCACTCGAGGGCCTTGAGCGCCGGCGCCTTGAGGCTGCGAACGAGCGCCGCGTCATCCGTCCAGCGCCAGACCTCCGAGAGGAGCACCAGGTAGAGGGGCGTGGCGTCGAGCGTTCCGTAGTAGGCCGGGAACCAGGCTTCGGCGCCTCGGCCGTTGCGGACCTCGTGCACGATCTTTCCCGGCTCCGCGTCGACCTCGGGAATATCCTCCTGGGCCTGCATCTCGGCGAGCGTGTGGAGCGCGTTGCGCGCGAGCTCGGGCCCGAAGAGCAGGGTCTGCAGGCACGAGATGAGCGTGTCCCGGCCGAAGACGGCCATGAACCACGGCATGCCGGCCGCGGGGAGCTGGCCGTGCGAGCCGGCGCCGCGCATGCGAAGCGAGGCGAGGTCGGAGACCGAGCGGGCGAATGCCCGGCCGAGGTCGTCCCAGGAGCTTCGCAGCTGCGGAACGCCGAGCTGCCACGCTGCCAGTGACTCCCGCACGCGCGTGAGCTCGTCGCCGAAGTGACGCTCGGCCGTGCGGGGTGGGATGCCGTCGCCGTTCAGTACAGGCAGGACGTCGACGCGGAGATGCCACCGCTCGCGCGGCTCGAGCGCAACCTGGTAGCGAACCGTGCCGTCGGCCGTCTCGCCGCGGCGTGACAGGCTGACGCGGGTGCTGCCGTCGAAGTTGCCGAGCGCGCTGAAGACGAAGCCGTTCTCCTCCTCGTCGAAGAACGCCGGGACGACTTCCGGCACGCGCGCGCGCTCCGGATCGCCGAGCGAGAGGTCGAACGCCTTGACCGTGAAGATGTCGGCGAAGTCGCTGCCGAGATCGAGCCCGAGCTCGAACTCGACCCGTCGATCCAGGTGGTTCACGCAGACGACGTGCTCCTGCATGCCGTCGCCGACGAAGCGACTGCGCTGGATCGACACGGAGTCGTGCTCCAGGCCGCCGACGGTCGGGTTGCGCAGGAACCAGGCAGCGGAGAAGTACTCGACCTGCCCGTACGAGAGGAGCAGCGGGCGCGCGCCGTCGATCGTGAGCAGGAAGCGCGACAGGAAGCGGGTGTCAGCCGCGAAGAACCCGGTGGTGGGGTCGACGATGTCGCCCAGCTCGTCGCTCACGCAGAAGGTGGCGCCTTCGAGGATCGTGATCTGCACGACTGATGACATCAGGCTCGCTTGCTCACGACGTCGTCGACGAGCTCCGCCAGGTCCGTACCCTGCTGGCGCCCGCGGGCGAGCCCCACGAGGTAGCAGACGAGCGGAGCGTTCGTTCGATCACCGCTCTCGTGCGCGGCGACCCGCGCCAGCTCGAGGAGCCGCTCGACGTCGGCGTCGCTCAGCTCGTACTCGGACGCCTCGTCGCCCACTCCCTGCGCGATCCGTGCGCTCGCCGCTGCGAGCCATTCGTGCACCGCGCAAGCCTACCGCTCGCGTCCTACGGCGGTCCCCCCGGCGACTGCCATGAGCACGTGCGGCACGACGGCCAGCACGTACAGGCCGCAGAAGGCTGCTCCGAGGGCCGCGTAGCCGCCGAAGTGGAGCGCGAGCCCGCCCACCCCGGCGCCGATCAGGTACCCGAGCTGGGCCGCGGAGGCCCGCAGGCCCATCGCCATGACCGATCGGCCCGGGGCCGCGTCGAGCCCGAAGGCGCTTCCGGCGATCGTCCGGCCGGCGTTGAGGAAGACGTAGACGGCGAGCAGGAGCACCGTCAGCCAGAGGGCCTGACGGAGCGACCCGATCAGGGCGGCGACTACCGCGGCAGCCAGCCCCAGGCCGATCACGAGGCGCTGCGACGACCGCTCGATGTGGCGCCGGAAGTACAGCGTCCCGGGCAGGTACGCAGCGAACATGCCGCCCAGGATCGCGCCCGTCGCCGTCAGCGAGACGGCATACGAATCCACGAGGAGCGCACCGGCGTAGACGAGCACGCCGACCCAGGCCGAGAACGCGAGCACCTCCCCGAGCCACCACGCTGCCAGCACGCGGTCGCGAGCCAGGGTGGCGAGGTCGCCCCGCAGCGTGGCCGGTCGGCGCGGCGCCTCCGGCAGCCGGAACGCGAACGCGAGCGCGATCAGCGAGGCGGCGAGCGGCAGCACGAGCCACGCCAGGCGCCAGCTCACGTCGCCCACAGCGCCGACGAGCGGCATGCCGACGAGCCATGCGACCGCCTGCCCGGAGAACGTCGCCGAGAGGGCGTCGGCCCGGCGCTCGCGCGGTATCCAGGCCGTGGCGCCCGCGATGCCCGCCGACAGCAGAACGCCGACCGCAGCGCCGAGCAGAACCTGCGCGCCCGCAAGCGCGGCAAAGGTGGGCGCCGCCGCCGAGAGCGCCGACGCGAGGGCCAGCGTGCCCAGGCCGCCGAGCAAGAGGCTCCGCAGCCCGACCCGCGCGGCCAGCGCGCCCACGCCGAAGGCCGTCACGGCCGCCACGCTCCCGGAGATGGCGCGGAGCTGGCCCGCGGTCGCCGTGGAGACGTCGAAGTCCCGCGCCACCTCGACCAGGATCGGCGAGAGCACGAGGGTCCCGGCCTGGCTGGCGAAGAGGCAGACGGCAAGCGTCGTCGCTGCGCGGCGCACCGCGGCAATGTAGAGGCTTGAGTGGAATTCACGCACTCCTGGATGGGGCTGCACGCGGCGGTTCAGGCTTCCCGGGTCGGCACCAAGGCTTTTCCAGCATTGCCACCGACCCGGGAAGCCCTGCTCCTTGGTGCATGCCTCCCCAGAAGCACGCCAATTCCACATCAGCCTAGCCGCGCGGTTCCCCGCCTCCAGCGGCGGTTGCGCGACGTATGCTGAGGCCGCCGCCGAGGTCGTGCAGCGCGTCCGATCCCCGCGGTGAACTGCCCGCGCATCGCCATGACATGACGGATCCACTCGCACAGTTCCGCCTCGACGACAAGGTGGCTCTCGTCACCGGAGGGACCGGTGGCATCGGGCTGCCTCTCGCGAAGGCGCTCGCCGCCGCCGGGGCGAAGGTCGCGGTGCTCGGACGGACGATCGAGCGCGCAAGTGCCGCCCGGGACGAGGTCGGCGGCGCCGACACCGCGCTCGCGATCGCGGCCGACGTAGCTCAGCGCGAGGAGGCCGATCGCGCCGTGACCGAGATCGTCGGGCGCTTCGGTCGTCTCGACGTCCTCGTCAACGGCGTCGGCGGAGGCGGCAGCGGGATCCTGGCGCCGGCCGAGGACTACCCGGAGGAGAAGTGGCGCTGGATCGTCGAGCTCAACCTGACGTCGGCGCTCTGGCCGTCCGCGGCGGCGGCGCGGCAGATGATCGCCCAGGGGCAGGGAGGCTCCATCCTCAACATCTCGTCGGTTCGAGGCGAGCTCGCGCTGCGCGCCGGCTACTCGTCGTACGTGGCCGCGAAGGGCGCCCTCAACATGCTCACGAAGCAACACGCGACCGAGTGGGCGCCGCACGGTATCCGCGTGAACGCGATCTCGCCCACCTTCGTACGAACGCCCCAGGTCGCCGACATGCTGGAGAACAGGGAGTTCTACGAGACGCTCGTAGCGCGCATCCCGCTCGGGCGGATCGCGGAACCGGAGGATCTCCTCGGCGCGGCGCTCTTCTTCTGCTCCGACGCATCGGCGTTCGTCACCGGTCAGATCCTGACGCTGGACGGGGGTCTCACCGCGTGCCAGTGAAGGTGGGGGTCGCGAAGGAGGCGGCGCCCGGTGAGCGCCGCGTCCCACTCGTCCCCGACGCAGCGTCAAGGCTCGCTCCCGCCGGCATCGAGCTTCTCGTCGAGGCCGGTGCCGGAGAGCGCGCGTCGTTCCTCGACTCGGCCTACGCGGAGGCCGGCTTCAAGGTGGTTCCGGACGCGGCCGTGCTCCACCGCCAAGCGGATGTCGTCGTCAGGATTCAGCGGCCCTCCGCCGAGCAGATCGCACTGCTTCGGCAGGGGCAGGTGCTCGTCGCCATGCTGCAGCCGCTCGTGCACCAGGACGTCGTCCGTCAGATCGCGGCGCGGGGCACGATCGCCTTCTCGATGGACTCGATCCCCAGGATCACGCGCGCGCAGTCGATGGACGTCCTCTCCTCGCAGGCGACCGTGGCGGGCTACAAGGCGGTGCTGGCGGCCGCCGGCGCCCTCGGCAAGTTCATGCCGATGCTCACCACGGCAGCCGGAACGGTGCCGCCGGCACGGGTGCTCGTGCTCGGCGCCGGAGTCGCCGGCCTCCAGGCGATCGCGACGGCACGACGCCTCGGTGCCGTCGTCTCCGCCTTCGACACGCGGCCGGTCGTCAAGGAGCAGGTCGAGAGCCTAGGCGCGACCTTCCTCGAGCTCGACGTGCAGGGCGAGGAAACGGCGGGTGGCTACGCTGCCGAGCTCAGCGAGGAGCAGCACGAGCGCGAGCAGGAGGCGATCGCCGGATACGTCGCCGAAGCCGACGCCGTCATCACGACCGCGGCGATCCCCGGCAAGCGCGCGCCGGTGCTCATCACGGACGAGGCGGTGTTCGGCATGCGGCCGGGCTCGGTCATCGTCGACCTCGCCGCCGAGACCGGCGGGAACTGCGAGCTGACGGTTCCGGGCGAGACCGTCGTGCGCCACAACGTGACCATCGTGGGCCTGCGCAACTGGCCCAGCGAGATGCCGCAGCACGCGAGCCAGATGTACTCCCGCAACGTCCAGGCCCTCCTGCAGCACCTCGTCAAGGACGGTGAGCTCGTGCTGGACTTCGAGGACGAGATCACGCGCGAGACCTGCGTCGCCCGCGACGGGAGGCCGGCCGGCGAGCCCGAGCCCCGCCGCAACCGGTGAGCCACCCCGAGGGGCCGTCATGAGGCGTCGCTCGCCTCCGAGCTCGCTCCCGTGGGGGAAACCGGTCCCCGGCGGGCCCCTATGTGTGAATACGGGCGGAAGGCACCGGGCCCAGGCGGAACCTCAGGCACGGCGGAGCCGGGCTTTGCCCGGCGGTAGCCGCTGCCGGTGAGGAGCCCGCGTGAGTGCTGAGCTGATCGCGTCGATCACGATCCTCGTGGTCACGATCTTCCTCGGCATCGAGCTGATCTCGCGCGTCCCCACCCTGCTGCACACGCCGCTCATGTCGGGCACGAACGCGATCCACGGGATCGTGCTCGTCGGCGGGATGCTCATCCTCGGCTCGGCCGACTCGACCCTCGAGCAGACGCTCGCGTTCATCGCCGTCGTCTTCGGGACGATCAACGTCGTCGGCGGCTTCCTCGTCACCGACCGGATGCTCGACATGTTCAAGCGCAAGAAGGACGAGCCGGCCGATGCCTCCGAGCAGCCGTGACCCTCGCCCTCTCGCAGAACGTCATCAACCTCATGTACGTCGTCGCCGCGGTCGGCCTGATCCTCGGCATCAAGGGGCTCTCCCATCCGGCGACGGCGCGCCGCGGGAACCTGATCGCCGCCGCGGGGATGATCATCGCGATCGCGTTCACGTTCGCCTCGCCGGCGATCGACTCGTACTGGCTCATCATCGTCGGGATCGTGGTCGGCACGGTGATCGGGGCCGTCTCGGCCCGCAAGGTGAAGATGACCGCGATGCCGCAGATGGTGGCGCTGTTCAACGGCGTCGGCGGCGGCGCGGCGGCCCTCATCGCCGCCGCGGAGTTCCATCGGCTGACGCCGCCGCCCGATCACGTCTCCGGCGACACGATCGCCGCGATCATGTTCTCCGCCCTCATCGGCTCGATCAGCTTCTCGGGCAGCATGGTCGCGTTCGCGAAGCTGCAGGAGCTCGTCACCGGCTCGCCTATCACGTTCCCCGGCCAGCAGGTCGTGAACGGCCTCCTGATCGCCGTCACGCTGGGCTTCGCGGTCCTCGCCGCGGCCACGGAGACGGGCATCTGGATGGTCCTGCTGCTCGTGCTCGCCCTTCTCTTCGGCGTTCTGCTCGTACTGCCGATCGGCGGCGCGGACATGCCGGTCGTGATCTCCTTCCTGAACGCGTTCACCGGCCTCGCCGCCGCGTCGAGCGGCTTCGTGCTCGACAACTACGTGCTCATCATCGGAGGGACGCTCGTGGGCGCCTCGGGCACCCTGCTCACGATCCTCATGGGCCGGGCGATGAACCGCTCGCTCGCGAACGTGCTCTTCTCGGCCTTCGGACAGGCGCCGAGCGGGGCAGCCGCGGCCGCGGCGACCGACGGCCAGACGGTGCGCGAGGTCTCGCCCGACGACCTCGCCGTGATGCTCAGCTACGCACGGCAGGTGTTGGTCGTGCCGGGCTACGGGCTCGCGGTCGCGCAGGCTCAGCACGCCGTGCGCGAGCTGGCCGACCTGCTCGAGGGGAAGGGCGTACACGTGAAGTACGCGATCCACCCCGTCGCCGGCCGGATGCCCGGTCACATGAACGTGCTCCTGGCCGAGGCGGACGTGCCCTACCCGGCGTTGCTCGACATGGAGGACGCGAACCCGGAGTTCCCCCGCACCGACGTGGCGCTGGTCATCGGCGCCAACGACGTCACGAACCCGGCGGCGCGGACGAACCGCGAGAGCCCGCTCTACGGCATGCCGATCCTCGACGTCGACCGCGCGCAGAACGTCGTCGTCCTCAAGCGCTCCATGGCGGCGGGCTTCGCCGGCGTCGACAACGAGCTCTACTTCAACCCGACGCTGCGCGATGCTCTTCGGCGACGCCAAGGCCTCCCTCGAGAAGCTGATCGCCGCGGCGAGGGTGCTCTGAGCGCCACGCCGGGCTGGACGGTGTCGCGTCGGTTCCGCGCCGCCTTCGGCTTCGCCCGTTGAGCCAAGCGGCGGGATCCGTTCGAGCGCTACGTCGAGGCGCTGGGCGCCCGAGCGTCCGCGGACTTCGTCGAGGCCGGCGGGCGCGGCGGGATCCGGCAGCCGATCGCAGGCTCCCTCGGATTCTGGCTGCCGATGACCTGGTCCGTGCACCTCGTGCCCGGAAGGAGTTCGTGTTCCTCGCTCGCGTCCGCGTGGCCGGAATCCCGCTCCGCTCGGGAGGCGAGGAGCTGCGGGACGGACACGGCCGGTTCCGCACGGGCCGCCGCTTCCTCGAGGGCGCCTGGTCGACCGCGCCCAGTACGCGCTCCTCTGGGCCTGGTCGCTCCTGCTCGCGCCCGCGTTCGCGACTCCGCCGCCAGGGCGTGATCGTCGAGCCGGCCGGGGAGGACGGCGTGCGCCTTGCGTACCCCTACGGCGCCGAGACGTGGGAGTGCGCGCTTCGCTTCGATCCCGAGACCGGCCTCCTGCGCCGCCTGGACACACACCGCGACGACGCGGCACCGGCCGGGCACGCCGCTGGTCGGCCGAGATCGAGCGCTGGGAGACGCGCGACGGGCACCCGTCGCCGGCACGCGTGCATGACCCGCTGGGAGGCGACCCCCGCGTGCGCCTCGAGTCGCCGCCTCGAGCTGGTGTCGCAGCGGGGCCGGGTGCTCATCCGGCCCGCCGCCGGAGAGGTCGCCAGCCGCGGCCGATGCCGCCGCGCGCTTGACATATCGATATCTATCGTTACGATGTTTGTCGATATGAAGTTGCTCGACACGATCGAGTGTTGCCGCCCTCTGGGCGCGCCGGCACTGTCCGACGACGAGGCAGGAGCGACGGCCGCGCTCTTCAAGGCGCTGGCCGACCCTGCCCGCGTGAAGATCGTCAACATCGTCGCGACGAGCGACGAGCCCGTGTGCGCGTGCGAGTTCATCCCGGCACTCGGGCTGACGCAGGCGACCGTGAGCCACCACCTGAAGCGGCTCACCGACGTCGGGCTGCTCGAGCGCGAGCAGCGCGGCAAGTGGGCGTTTTTCTCGCTCAACCCGGACGCGCTCGGCGCTGCTCGCCGGCGTCGTCCGCTTCCCCGAGGAGGTTCGATGAGCACCGACACAGCCGAGAGCTTGCGCGAGGAGGTCCGGCGGAAAGTATGCGGAGGCGGCTCGCGCCGTCAGCGAGGGCGGCGGCTCGAGCTGCGGCGGCGGCTCGTGCTGCGGCGAGGACGCGTCGAGCGCCGACTTCGGCGAGGCGCTCTACAGCGCCGAGGAGCGAGGCGGGCTTCCCGAGGCGGCCGCGTCGGCGAGCCTGGGGTGCGGCAACCCGGCCGCCGTCGCCGAGCTCGAGGAAGGCGACGTCGTGCTCGATCTCGGCTCGGGAGGCGGGATCGACGTGATCCTGTCCGCGAGGCGGGTCGGGCCCACCGGCGTCGTCTACGGGCTCGACATGACCGACGAGATGCTGGCGCTGGCGCAGCGAAACGTTCGCGAGGCCGGCCTGCCGAACGTCCATCTCCTCAAGGGCGTGATCGAGGCTATCCCGCTTCCGGCTGAGTCGGTCGACGTCGTCATCTCGAACTGCGTCGTCAACCTGTCGGTCGACAAGGCCGCCGTCCTGTCCGAGGTGGCCCGCGTCCTGACGCCCGGCGGGCGGATCGGCATCAGCGACGTCGTCGCCGAGGACCGGCTCACCCCGGACGAGCGGGCCGAGCGTGGGAGCTACGTCGGTTGCATCGCCGGGGCGCTCTCGAAGGGCGAGTACGAGGCCGGTCTCGAGGCCGCCGGCTTCGCGGACGTCAGCGTCGAGTTCACCCACGAGGTGGCCGACGGGATCCACGGCGCGATCGTCAAGGCGCGTAAGCCGGTCGGGTCGGGCCGGGGCCATGGCGCGAAGGCGCTCCCGCTCGCGAAGGCCGCGGCCGGCTGCTGCTGAGTCGGATGCGCCCGCTCACGCGCATCCTCGCCGCCGAGGCGATCGGGACGTTCACGCTCGTGTTCGCCGGGGCGGGGGCGGTGATGGTCGACGCGAAGACGCACGCGCTCGGCCAGGTGGGCATCGCGATCACGTTCGGGCTCGTGATCGCGGCGATGATCTACGCGGTCGGCCATATCTCGGGCGCGCACCTCAACCCGGCCGTCTCCTTCGCGTTCGCGCTGACGCGCCACTTCCCGTGGACTCGTGTCGGCGCCTACTGGGCGGCGCAGCTCGCGGGCGCGCTCGCGGCCGCGGTTCTCCTGCGGGCACTGCTCGGCGACGTGGGAAACGTCGGCGCGACACTGCCATCCGGCTCCGACGGGCAGTCGTTCGTCTGGGAGATCGTGCTGACGTTCTTCCTCATGTTCGTCGTCGTCGCCGTCGCGACCGACACTCGCGCCATCGGCGAAGCGGCCGCGCTCGCGATCGGGGGAACCGTCGGCCTCGACGCGATGTTCGGCGGACCGATCTCCGGAGCGTCGATGAACCCGGCGCGCTCCCTGGGCCCGGGACTCGTCGCCGGCGAGCTCTCGACCCTCTGGATCTACGTTGTCGCTCCGCCGCTCGGAGCCGCGCTGGGCGCGCTCGCCTACCAGCTGATACGTGGAGAGCGAGACCATCCGACGGCGCTTCGCGGAAAGGAAGAGGAGCGTTCCGCGTGACTCGCGTCCTCTTCGTATGCGTTGCGAACAGCGGTCGTTCGGTGATGGCCGAGAGGCTGTTCCGCCGCGCGGCGGGCGGCCGCCACGAGGCGCGGTCCGCGGGAAGCCGGCCGGGAGAGTCGGCCCATCCGGGCGTCCTCGAGGCGCTCATCGAGGTGGGGATCGACGCCTCCGATCATGTCCCGAGAGCGCTTGGTGCGGCAGACGTCGACTGGGCCGACGTCGTCGTCGCCGCGTGCGAGGACGCGTGCCCGCTCGTCCCGGGCAAGCCGTACATCTCCTGGGGCCTCGCCGACCCGAAGGACCGACCCCTCGACGAGGTACGCACGATCCGTGACGACATCGACCGCCGCGTGAACGACCTCGTCGCGAGGCTCGACCTCGGAGCGCTCTAACCCTCCTCGCCGCCCTCATCGACGGCCGACTCCGCGGGCACGATGCCCGCGCGGGTCTGCGGGAAGGCGATCGCCTGGAGCCAGGCGAGCGCGATGTAGGCGACGATACCCACGCCGACTCCCCAGGCCGCCTTCACCCAATCGTGGGGCAGCACGTAGTAGACGGCCACCCCGATAGCCACGGCGGCGATCGCCGCCGGGTTGACGCCACCGAGGAAGCGATAGCGCCCGTTCGGGTCGAAGAGGGCGAGCA
The DNA here is from genome assembly GCA_963838105.1 of uncultured Thermoleophilia bacterium. Taxonomy (GTDB): domain Bacteria; phylum Actinomycetota; class Thermoleophilia; order Gaiellales; family Gaiellaceae; genus CAWJNF01. The sequence continues at coordinate 84,760 of CAWIQC010000001.1, forward strand.
CGTCCAGGTGCGTGCGCTTGAGGATGGCGTAGTCGGCCAGGATCACGCCCGCGAGCGGGGTGGCGACGTTGCCGAGATGCGTCATCCATTCCTGCGCGTCCTCGATGACCTCGGGGAAGCCCGAGAGAGCGACGGCGACGGCCCCGAGGATGGCGGTCGACCAGAAGCGCCCGAGCCGAGGGATCGCGTTCACGAGCGAGAGCCCGCCCGAGTAGATGTTCATCAGATTGACCGCCATCGTCTGGAGGACGATCGCGACGAGGAGGATGGCGAGCAGAAAAGCGTTGCCGCCGAGATCGGCGACGGCGGCGAACGGATTCAGGCTTCCGGTCGCCACGGCGGCGTAGGCGCCGACCCACGAGGCCACGAACGACCCCACGAAGGTGCCGCCGAGGATGCCGGCGTACATGTGGCGTCGCGAGCGCGCGTAGCGGCAGAAGTCGGCGACGCTCGTCACGAACGTGAGCTGCGTCCCCCACATCACGGTCAGGAACGTCGCGAAGCCGAGCCACGTGAGCGACTGGTTCGGCGAGTCGAAGACGCGCGAGACGCCGTAGGCAGGGTCGTCCGCCGTGAGGTAGAGGGCGACAAGGACGCCCGTGAACACGACCATCAGCGGCAACATCACTCGGACGAAGTGGCGCAGCAGGTCGAAGCCGATGACGGCGAGCACCGCCTGGATACCGGCGAGGCCGAGGGCGACGGGGACGAGCGGTAGCTCGTAGTCGGCGAGCCCGCGCACGATCGCCTGCAGCCCGAACGCGCCCGCGAGCGCCTGAGCCGCGAACCAGTACGTCGCGGCGACCATCCGGTACGGAGACGTGAGCCCGCGGGCACCCCACTGCCCGAACGTCGCCCGCATCGCGACCTGACCGGTGAGGCCGTAGTCCACGCCCACCTGGGCTACGACGACCAGGATCAGCCCGGCGAGCGTGACTCCGATGCCGACCGCCGCGGCGGCCCACCAGAGCGGCAGCCCGCCCTCGACGACGACGATCGCGCCCAGAACGTAGACGAGCGGGCTCAGGTTGAACGTGAGCATCATCGCGAAGAGGTCGTTCCAGCCGACCTTGCGGAGCTCCGGCGGGATCGGCTCGACCCCGAAGCGCTCGACGCCGCGCGGGACGCGGTGGACCGTGTCCGTGGCGGCCACTAGTGGCAGATCTCGGCGGGAAGGGGACGGCGCCTCGCCGCCACGCCGGGGTCGGGTGGCGTGAGCAGCTCGTCGCGAGACACGCCCGCGTTCTACCCGAATGTGCTGGGCAGCGTGTCCGCACCTCGAGACCGACGGGCCGTACCCCGATACAAGGCCGGACCAGGGGGTTTCCCCTAGATCGGCGGCCGAAAAGCCCTGGCGCTCGATTTTTGGCCGGTTTGCAGGTATTTCGGTTGCTACGTTCGGCGGCGTCAACGACGTCGAAAGGTGAGACCCCAATGGTTCGTCTCCTCGCTGTGGTGCTTCTGGCCCTCGCAGTCGCCGTGCCGGCTGCCGGCGCCTCCGTCATCACCGTCACAACCCACCTGCTAGACCGAAAGCTCGGGGTCAAGTCTTGCATTCGAACATAAGGGCGCTCGGCTCGAGACCCCCATCCGGAGCTCGCGCGCTTCGTTTTGCAGGACTTGACCCCAGCTCTGGCGGCCTTGGGCTCCTAGGCATACCGGTACACTCGACCCGTAGCGATGTCCAGGCCACGCCTTGCAGCCGGCACGCTCTGCGCCACCCTCGCGCTCGCTCTCGCGGCGTGCGGTGGCGAGGCGCCGGAAGCCGAGTTCACCGCCGGGCCCACCTCGGGCGAGCGCCCACTCTCCGTGGTCTTCACCGACAGCTCGAGCGGCGACCCCGAGAGCTGGGCCTGGGACTTCGGAGACGGAGGCAGCTCGACGGAGCAGAACCCGACCCACGTCTACGAGGAGCCGGGAAGCTACCGCGTGATCCTGACGGCGACGAACGGCGAGGGATCAGACGACGTCGTCAAGCCCGATCTCGTGACGGTCACGGCGCCGCCCCTGACCGATTTCTGCCAGAGCGTCCAGGACCTCGGCGATGCGGTCGATGCACTCATCGACCCGGACACGGTGACTGGCGGGCTCGACGGCGTGAGGGCAGCGCTCGCCGAGATACAGTCGGCATTCGACGAGGTCCGCTCGACGGCCACGGAGGAATACGCGGACGAGGTCGAGCGGGTCGGGAACGCGATTGCGGCCGTCCAGTCGGCCGTGGACGACATCTCGAGCGGCGCGTCGACACAGGAGATCATCAGCAGCCTCGCCGGCGCCGCACTCGAGGTCACGGCGGCCGTGAACGCGCTGCGCGTGGCCGTCCAGCAGGGCTGCACGCCCTCGTCGTAGGACTCCACCAAGGTCCTCCGTGCCGCCCGAAGCTCGCGCCATCGACGTCGTCGTCTTTCCCTTCACGCCGGACACGAAGGTCGACACCTACGAGTTCGCCCCGGTCCTGAAGGACTCGATGATCCACCTCGGGATCTGGGACAACGAGTTCAGCGCGTCGTCGCTCGTGGCAGACATGGACGAGGCCGGGGTCGAGAGAGTGCTCATCTGCGCGCAGGAGGGCGGCTCGTGGCGCGTCACGCACGAGTACACCAAGTCGATGGTCGACCAGTACCCGGATCGCCTCTGCTGGACGGCCGGCATCGACCCGCGAGACATCGTCGCGGGCGTCCGGAAGCTCGGGGCGGCGGTGAGCAGCACGGGGCCCTGGGTGCCCACAGCTACCCCCACTGGTTCGGGATCCCGCCGGACGACCGCGCCTTCTACCCCTTCTACGCCAAGTGCGTCGAGCTAGACGTACCGATCCAGATCCAGGTGGGCATGGCGTTCCAGGCCGGCCTCAAGAGCGTCGGCTGGCCGGGGTCGATCGACACCATCGCCGTCGACTTCCCCGACCTCAAGATCGTCGGCATCCACACCGGCTACCCGTGGGAGCGGGAGATGGTCTCCGTCGCCTGGAAGCACCCGAACGTCTACATCGGGGCGGACTGCCACCATCCGAGCAGGTTCGCGACCGAGCTCGTCGAGTTCATCAAGGGCGACGGGCGCGAGAAGGTCATGTGGGGGACGAACAAGCCCGTCTTCGAGTTCGCCGACCACCTTGCCGGCGTCGATGCCCTCGGGCTCGACGAAGAGACCAAGCGCCTGTTCCTGTACGAGAACGTCAAGCGCGTCTACGGCCTCGACTAGGCTGCCAAGATACCGACGTGCGTCGGGTCAACCTTCTCACGCCGGAGCTCGATCTCTCGTCGGAGCGCGACGGCTACCGCTGGCGGGGCGCGGGCGTCGGGCGAGCGCTGGGCGCGGACGAGATCGGAGCCTGCCTGTACGAGCTCGACGACGGCCAGCGCAGCTATCCGTACCACTTCCATCATGCGATGGAGGAGTGGCTGATCGTGGTCGCGGGCTCGCCGACGTTGAGGGCTCCCGGCGGGGAGCGCGTGCTGAGCGAGGGCGACGTGGTCTGCTTCCCGGCCGGGCCCGAGGGTGGGCACCAGGTGACGGGCCCGGGCACCGTGCTGATCCTTTCGGACAACCGCGCGCCCGAACTGGCCGAGTATCCGGACAGCGGCAAGCTCGGCGTCGGCCTGCCGGGCAAGATCTTCCGTCTGGCCGATGCCGTCGACTACTGGGACGGAGAATGACCGAGCCGCTCAACCTCTACGCCGTCGCCGTCGAGGGCGACCCCGCCGACCCGCCCGGCTACGGCGCCCGGATGGCCCGCTTGGGCCCCGCCCTCGGGGCGGAGAAGCTCGGCGGCTCGGTGTACGAGCTCGACCCCGGCGACAGCGTCTGCCCGTACCACTACGAGAACACCGAGGAGGAGTGGCTGCTCGTCCTCTACGCGGCACGCCCACCCTGCGCGACCCCGAAGGCGAGCACGAGCTGGCGCGGGGCGACCTCGTCTGCTTCCTCGCCGGCCCCGACGGCGCCCACAAGGTCACGAACCGCTCGGACGCCGTCGTCCGGATCCTGATGCTCTCGACGATGCCGAAGTCGGTCGGAGAAGTCCCGCTCAGCATCTGCGTCTACCCCGACAGCAACAAGGTCGGCGTCTGGCCCCCGGGCGGGCGCTTCCGCCTGACCGACAGCCTCGACTACTGGGACGGCGAGATCTAACTCGCCCTCTGGGCCACTCTCCACGCTCTGCGGCGCCGCGATTGGTTGTGGGGATTGCACCTCATACCGTCACCGCCGCCGCGTTCCAGACCCCGGTCGCGGCGGCGTCCCGTGCGTAGTCGGCGAAGTCTCGCGGCTCGCGGCCGAGGGCGCGCTGGACGCCATCAGCCACGATGGGCGTTGCGGCCGTCGAGGACCTCGCTGAACAGGCGGCTGAGCAGGTCGATGACCTCGCCCGGCACACCCTGTTCGGCGGCAACGGCCGCGTGCTCCTGGATCGAGACCGGTACGTACCTGATCTCGCGACCGGTCGCCCTGGAGATCTCTTCGACAGCCTCGGCGAAGGTCAGAAGCCGCGGGCCGGTCAGCTCGTAGAGCTGGCCTACGTGCTGGTCCTCAGTCAGCGCCGCGACAGCAACGTCGGCGATGTCGTCGGCGTCGACGAACGGCTCCGGGGTGTCACCGGCCGGAAGGGCCGAGCCGCCATCTGACTCGAGAAGTCATGTTTCCCAGCGCTCCACCGCGTCGATCTCTCAGCGGCCGAACGTGCCCTCGAACGTGCGCAGCGGCGAGCCGGGACTGGTCGACGGCGTTCCGTCCAGCTCCTCGTGGGCAGGCGCCGGCCGCGTAAGCTCCCGGCTCAGACCCAAGAAAAGCGTGGCCGGTGGCAACCGTTCAAGGGTAGGGCTCGTCCTGAGTTTGAAGGCTTCGAGGATCCCTACAACCGCGGGGCCTACCTCGGCATCGAGCGCGCCGTGGCGGAGCTTCAGATCAACGGGCGGGTGCTCACGCCCTCTCCGGGAGGGCTTCGTTCCGAGCCTCTCCTTGCTTGCGCGGCAGAGGTACGACCTCGTCTCGCGGCCGTCTCCGCCGCCTGGGCGGTGACTCGGTAGCGGTCGCGTTCCCTGGGACGACGTTCGCGATCATCGATGTGCCGCACGAGGCGCTCGAGCACCGGCCGGAGAACGTCAGGGCCTGACCTTTGCGACCAAGAAGGGTGGGCTATCTCGCAGGCTTACTGGCGGCGCGGATGGTGACTCTCGGCGACCGGACCGGGACGATCAGCGCGGTGGGCGGCGAGCCGGTGCCGTCCGTGCAGCGCTTCATCGCCGGCTATCAGGCGGGGGCTGCCAGCGCACGGCCCGAGGTCGCCGTGCTGATCGGCTACACCCAGGACTTCCGCGATCCGGCGAAAGGCAAGGCCGTTGCCCTCGGCCAGATCGCCAGGGGATCCCGTGTCGTATTCCAGGTGGCGGGCGCGTGCGGCCTGGGGGCCCTCGAGGCGGCGAGGGAGCAGGACGTCTGGGCGATCGGCGTCGACGTCGACCAATCCAGCTTCGGCCCGCACGTGCTGACGAGCGCGGTCAAGCGGCTCGACGTCGCCGTCTTCACCACGATCGAGGAGTTCGATCGCGGGAGGCTTCAGACCGGCGGCACCTCCGCCTTCTCGCTTCGCAACGGCGGCCTCGGGCTCGGAGCGTTCAGCGCCGTCGTCCCAGAGCCCGTCCGCGGGGAACTCGCGGCGGTCGAGGCGGCGATCGCCGCGGGGAGCATCGCCATCCCGATAATATCCAGCCCATTCCTGCCTGCTGGACGGCGACCCAAACGGCCCCGTAGCCGACGGCGACGTCGGTGGGGGACTGGCCCAGCGCGAAGATGTCGGCGACGGCACCGCTCGACAGGTCGACCCGGAGAACCGTCCCTGCGCCGGTGTCCGCCGCCCACAGCGCCCCGTCCCGGGCGACAATGCCGAGTGGCCCCCGGCCATGCGGATGGTCTGGGCGACCGCCGCCGTGTCAGGCTCGATACACCAGACGGAGCCGCGGGCGTCCGCCACCCAGACAGCACCCTCCCCGGCAGCCATAGCCACCGGATGGCGGACAGGCACCTCGGCCGTGATTGCGCGCGTACGGGGCTCGACGCGAAGCGCCCGCTCTGCGGTCGTCGCGACCCACACCGTACCGTCGGCGACCGCGACCGCCACCGGGACGCGCCCGACATCGATCGGCGCCGCCGGCTCGCTCGTCGCCGGGTCGATGCGGACGAGGTCGTGGGGGCCGGTCGCGACCCAGGCCGCGTGTCCGTCGACGGCGACGGCGTACGTCGTGTTCCAGACGAGATCGCTCGAGCCGCGAAGATCGATCGTTGCGATGACCGCGTCGGTGCTCGGATCGATGCGCGAAACCGTACCGTCGCTTCCGTTGGCCACCCAGACCGTCGTCCGGGCCGACCGTCGAGGCCGATCCCGGGCGGCGCCTGGACGCTCGATCGTCCTGTGGACCACCTCGCTCTTCCGGGTCGAGGGCGGGACTACATTGTTCCGTCGTCCAGCGTTCGCAACCCAGGACCGACCCGTGCCCCACTGGCGAGCCGCCACCGGCCCTCGGCGGCCTACAGTGCGTGGGCCCGCGACGTGCTCCGGCGTTCCGGGTCGATGCCCAAACGACGGCGTCCGCGGCCACTCGGCTCCCCGTCCGGGGCGCTGTGGGGCCCCGACGTGTTCGGGCTCCGGCTACCGTTCGCGTCCAGCGAGGGAATGTCCTGAGTGAGGATCGCGCGCTCGAGACGCTGGAGGGCCGCGCCGGGCTCGAGCCCCAGCTCCTGGGCGAGGAGGCGCCGCGTCGCGCTGGTATTCCTGCGAGGGCCTCGGCCTGCCGCCCACAGCGGTAGAGGGTGAGCATGTGCTGGCCGCGGAGCCGCTCCCGGTAGCGGTTGCCGCTCCGACGAGCGCCTCGAGCTCGCCGGCGAGGACGCGACGTGATGGCCGAGCGCGAGGTCGGCCTCGATCCGCTCCTCGATGGCGGTAAGGCGCAGCTCTTCCAGGCGTGCTGATCTCGCGTCCTGGGCAAACGCCTCGTACGTGAACTCCGAGAGCTGCGGCACCACGCCAGAGGGCGAGCGCCTGCCTCAGCGTCGCGGCGGCCCTCTCTTCGGCTCGCCTGCATCGGAGCGCTGCGCCTGCCCTCGCCGAGGGAGGCGCTTCGAACCCGGTGCGCGTCGAGCACCTCCGTGATCGGGCGCGCAGCAAGTAGCCGGGTGTCCCGCGGTGACGAGGATCCCCTCCGCTGCCGCCGAGTGCCTTGCGAAAGCTGCGAGACGTAGCCCTGGAGAGCCTTCGCCGCCGTCTCAGGCGGGCGTCTCGCCCCAGAGCTCGTCGATGAGCCGGTCGGTCCCGAGACGACCTCGTTGAGGCGAAGGAGCAGAATCGCGAGCAGCATTCGCTGACGTCCGGCGCCGAGCGAGACAGGACGATCGTCGTCGTCCCGGATCTCGAGCAGCCCGAGGATGGCGAACCGCACCCTCCACCTCCCGGCGCGAGCCTAGCACCGCCAGAGCCCCCCTACCGGCGCGTTACCGGCCGTTACCGGCACGTGGGCGGGCGGCCGCATTCTCGAGTCGTTGGGCACACGAGCGACACGAGAAGGAGCGGAGATGACGACAGGCACTTGGATTCGGCGGCGTTTCGGGGCGGCGGGCCTCGTCCTCACGGTCGCGGCGACGGTGGCGGCGAGCGGGCAGGCGGCGACGTCTCAGACCGCCGAGGCTCCGTGGCTGAAGGGCCTCGAGGCGCGAAGCCAGGCGCTGAACGAGATCTACGGCCCGGACGCCCCAACGGTGGATCAGAGCTACCTGCAGGCGCTCCATGCTCTCAGCGTGGCGCTCAACGAGCGGTACGGTGCGGGAGCGCAGCCAGCCGCCAGCGGGACAGGGGCAGACAGCTTCGAATGGGCCGACGCCGGGGCGTAGGCGTCGGGATGGGCTTCGGAGCGATGTTGCTCGGGGCTGCGGCGTTCTTCGCGGTCCGCAGGCGCGGCCGGCCCACGCGGCTCCACGTGTAGACCCGCCGGTTACCAGGTGGCCGAGGGGGCGGCCGAGGTACCGCCCTCTCCGCCTGTTGGCATCGAGGGGGAGGTCGCGGTCCCGCCGTGACCGCAAGTCGGGCCACTTGACGAGACGGCGCGCAACGAGGATCAGACCGAGCGCCTGCTCGAGGTCGGCGCGATCGTCTCGAAGCGCTCGGGCCGCTCGGCCTCCGACCCGCCGCGGGGGGATGGCTCCGACGACGCTCACGAGTCACCTATACCCCCAGCGGGATTCGAACCCGCGATCTCCGGCTTGAAAGGCCGGTGTCCTAGGCCACTAGACGATGGGGGCCAGCCCGCCAACCGTAGCGGACGGGCGGCGCCGGCCGTTGCGCATGGAGCCGGTGGGGAAGCACCGGGGCATGGCGGCCGCACAACCTGAAAGCAGCCACGCGGACACGGCCACGCCCGACGAGGCGCGGGCGGCCGCGGTCGAGGAGTTCGTCCCCGCGACACCGAAGGAGGAGGTGCGAGAGGTCGCGGGCAGCGAGACGCCACGCACGCCGTTCTCGCTCGTGGCCGGCATGACCGTCCTCATCCTCGGCTTCGCTGCCCTCGTCACCGGCATCGTCGTGCTCGCCAGGTGGCTCGCCTAGCGCACTGTCCGTCGCGTACGGGAAGACCGAGGCCCTTCACACCGTCTTGTTAGTGAACACTAATGAAGGGGGTCTTCCTCGGTGGCGACTGCAGAAACCTGGACTGACTCGGATCTGCTCCTGCGTCTCCGCCGCCGCGACCGGTCGGCATGGGAAGAGCTCTACAGAACGTACGAGAGGCGGTTGTACGGCTTCGCCTACCGACTCTCCGGCAACCAGCACGACGCTGCAGATCTCGTCCAGGAGACCTTCGTGCGCGCCCTGCCAAAGCTCGATCGCCTCCCGCCCGAACGAGCGAACATCGGCGCGTACCTCTTCGCAACGGCGAAGAACCTCTTCCTGAAGCAAAAGGAGCGTACGAAGCGCACCCTGCCGGTCGACGAGGTGCCGGAGCCGGCCGAGCCCGGCGACATCGAGGAGGACCCTCAGCGGGCCGCGCTGCTCCGACGACAGCAGGACGAGGTCAGGATGGCGACGGCAAGCTGGCGCCACGCCAGCGGCTCGTCCTCGCGCTGCGCGAGCTGGAGGACAAGAGCTATGCGGAGATCGGCGAGCTCGTCGGACTGAACGAGAACGCCGTGCGCAGCTCATCCTCCGTGCGCGTCAGAGCCTGCGTGAGGAGCTCCGACTCGTCCAGGTCGACCGCTCGAAGCTGTCCGAGGTGTGCCAGGGCTATCTGCCGCTCCTCTCGGCCCACCTCGATGGACAGCTGCGCGGCGCCAAGCAGACCGAGACACTGGCCCATCTCGAGTCCTGTGAGGACTGTCAGAAGGCGCTCACCGACATGGAAGAGGCCAAGCGCCGCTACCGCGCGCTCGTTCCGCCGGTCGTGGCCATCGTCGCGCTTCGCGAGAACGTCGACGCAGCGCTCGCTGCGAACGGCTACTGGGACACCCCCGCCGGCGGGCACACCCTCCGCGCCGGTGGACATGCCATCCGTACAGGGCTGGGCCGGCGCAGCATACTCGTGGCGACGATCGCCGCGCTCTCGATCCTCGGCGGCCTCGTCATCGGGGTAGGCGGAGGCGGCGGAGCCCAGTCGCGGGCTATCGCGCAGCCGGTGGAGGTCGGCTCGCCGGCCGGCGAGGCATCGGCGGTCTCGAACGAGGAGACGGGCACATCCCCGTCCAGCGACAGCGCGGCGCAGGAGTCACAGAGCAGCCCGGCTGAGACCACAGACGGTGAGACCGGCCAGCAGCCGGCCTCGGGCGACGGCGATCCGAGCGCTGTCAGCGACGCCGGCGGCGGCGGGAACAATCAGCCCGATGCGAACGGCGGAGGGAATGGCGAGAGCAGCGAGCACGAGCCCAACGACTCCCAGGGCGGCAGCACCGAGCAGGCCGTCGCGAGCGGCGGAGCGAGTGGCGGCGGAGGCGCTCCCGAGAGCGACGGCTCCCAGGGCGGCGGCGGTGGCTCCCAGGGAGGCGAGGATTCCCGGGCCGACGGTGAGTCTCAGGAGGGACCAGGGCTCGCGGGGAGACGACAGTTCGCAGGAAGACGACGGCTCCCAGGCGGGCGACGGCAGCCGAGGAGACGGCGCTTCCCAGGAGGACGAAGACTCACGGGGAGACGAGAGGCCCCCGGAGGACGACACCTCGCAGGCGGCGGAAGGCTCGCGCGGTGACGAGACGCCGGAAGACGACGGCTCCGAGGTGACGCGAGCTCCCAGGAGGACGGCTCCCCCGGAAGACGACGGCTCACGGGGCGACGAGAGCTCGCAGGCAGACAGTGGCTCCCAGGAAAGTGCCGGCTCGCGGACAGACGACGCCTCCCAGAGCGACGAAGGCTCGCGAGCGGACGAGAGCTCCCAGCAAGACGCCAGCTCCCGGGCAGACGAGACCTCCCAGGGCGACGAAAGCTCCCGGGCGGACGACGGCTCCCAAGCAGCCGACAGCTCCCGGGGAGCGTAGCCGACCACTGAGACACAGCCTCGACGCGCCTCGCCTGCTTACGGGCGCGCCGCACGTGCTGGACCGGCCCGCTCGGGCCCTACACTGCAGGGCAGGGCGGTTAGCTCAGCTGGGAGAGCGCCTGCCTTACAAGCAGGAGGTCGCTGGTTCGAGCCCGGCACCGCCCATTGCGGAAAGGCCCTGCTGAGAGGCCACGCTTGCTGTTGGCTGGGAGTTCGACCGGGCCGGTCAGGAGGGCCGATGGAACACTCTATGGAACACTCGCTCTCGCGCGAACGGCTATCCGCCGCGCCACGAAGGCCGCCGGCGTGCTGCGACGGCCCCCGATTCCCGGCCGTCCGAGGGGGCGGGGCTTAGAAGGGTCCCTCAGCAGGCTGGGTGCCCGACGTCGGGGTGAGCGAGTACCCCGATCGACGAGGGCCCCGGCCCCCCGACCCGGGCCTCGTGCCAACGTCGAAGGGAGAGGGTCCGCTGAAGACTGGTCCGCTGGCCTGCGCGCCTGACGGAGTCGACGAGCTCGCCGATCTCGGCGCCACCGCGGTGCAGTGACGCGGCCGGGCGCGCTCGGGCCGGGACGGCCAGCCGCGCCGGCGCGCCTAGCCTCGCGTCATAGCCACAGCCTAGCGACACAGCGACAACGAGCAGCTTCAGGAACCAGTCGCCGGCATGGATGGCGGCGAGCTTCGAGGGCGTGTTCGATGGATCACGGCGCCCGTCGAGAGGACGAGCGGAAACCCGATCCAGAGCGCAAGTCCCAGGAGCAGGCCGCCGCGCCACGTCGACCTCGGCTTGCACGGCCGCCCCGGCGAGGACCGGGCGACGACGAGGCCGCGGAGGACTTCGACGGCGAGTTTCCACGGGGGCGGCTGCCCGGCCTGGGCGGCAGCCTCGCTCACCTGCGCCAGCTTGCCGCCAAGGAGGGCGTAATAGGTCGCTCCCGAGATGAACGCTGCGAACGTGGCGGCGAGCACGGCCAACAGGTTGATCTCAGCCACCGTGCTCACCTCGCTCGAGCTGCGACCTCAGCACGGACAGGCGCTCTCGCCAATACGCCTTCATCCGCTCCGCCTCGGCCGCGTCGGGGAGCCGCTCCTGCGCGAGCGCGACGACGCTCTTCGACCCGCTCTTGGCCGTGAAGTCGACGATGAGCCGCGTCTCGCCGTCGCCCCAGTCGAACCGGGCCGACTTCGGCTTTGTGGCGGTGCGCTCGCGGAGGTCGCCGTCGGGCAGCCAGTGCTCGCGCAGGGAGTGGTCGAGGAACGCGTCGAACAGCCGGTCGACCGGCACGGCGACGGTCTTCTGGGCCGTGATCGCGAAGCCCTCCGCGCGCTCGCCGAGGGCGCGACGGCCGCGGGCCCGCTCGTAGCTGACGGTGACCGACTGGCTGCTCCAGCCGTCGATCCCGTGCTCCGACCGCAGCCAGCGTGCGATCTCGGGGTGCGGCTTGGCGATGGCGCCCGACTCGTCGAGGAGGTCGAACCACTCCTCCCAGCCGCGGCCGGTTCGGCGCCGGATCACCTCCTCCGACACCGTCATCACCACGACGTCGGCGGTCTTCGGCTCCTCCGCGGCCAGCAGCGCCGCGCGCGCTGCCGCGTAGCGCTCGCCCGCTTCATCCGCGCACGAACGAGGCGCTTGAAGGATCTCTGCCTGGTCATCCCTGCTGCTCCTCGAACGGCGGCGACGACATGACTCACGCTCGCAGCGCCCCGCCGGGAAAGGGCACTGTCAGACCGGCGTCCCGAGGGCTCGAGCCCCCCTTTGCCCCCGCTTGAGCCGGCGGCGTGAGCGCCGGAATCGAGGGTTGGGCGCGGGACAACGCCTACGAACACTTTATCTCTCACTAGAGACCGCGCGACGAAGCGAAACTCATCGCTCACGCCACCAGCGGCGAACTGCGGGTCCTCCCGGTGGGTTACGCAGGCGTAAGCGTCGGGTGAAAGTATGACGCGCCACACCGTCCTCCCACGCGGAAGGAGGGAGGTGACGCCGGACGGCGCGGCCACGGCTGTCTCCCTGTCGTCAGACTGCCGGGATCGAGAACCCGCGTGCAGTCGTGCTCGTCGAAGGCGTCAGCGACAAGGTCGCACTGGAGACGCTCGCCCTACGACGCGGCCGGGATCTCGCGGCCGAGGGCGTTTCCGTCGTGCCGATCGGGGGCGCGCAGGCGATTGGCCGGTTCTTGAACGTTTACGGTCCGGGTGGATCCAACGTCGGGCTGGCCGGCCTCTGCGATGCGGGAGAAGAGGGCGAGCTCCGGCGCGCTCTCGAGCGCGCCGGCTTCGGTCTCGATCTCGGCCGCGCCGACATGGAACGGCTCGGCTTCTACGTATGCGAAGCGGATCTGGAGGACGAGCTGGTCCGCTGCCTGGGTGCCCCGGTCGTGGAGGAGATCCTCGCCGCGCATGGGAAGCTGGGATCGTTTCGCACCTACCAGAAGCAGCCCGCGCATCGAGCACGGACGGCCGAGGAACAGCTCCGCGGGTTCCTCACTAACTGGAAGATCCAACTCGCAGCGCCGCTGGTCGAGGCGCTCGATCTCAGCCGCGTACCTCGCCCGCTCGACGGCGTGCTCACGCACGTCTGACGCTGGGTCGACGTGAGCGCCGCTGAAAGCGCCTCTGGACCGGGGGCGGGGTCTGGCGCGAGCACCGGCAGTCGTGCGACCGGGGTCGGGGCCTCCGCTCGGCCCGCGGCAGCGTCCCGGCCGCCGAGGGCTGCGATCGTCGAAACGCGGATCTTCACGAAGACCTGGACCTTCAGAGCTCCGCGGGACCTCGTCTAACCTCGGTCCCCGCTCGTCTCCAGCTCGGTGAGCAGGGCACGCGCCCTGGTCGCACCGATGACGTGGCCCTTCTGCTCGTAGCGCTGCAGCGCCTCGCGGGCGAAGCCACGGGCGTCGGTTTCCCGTCCCACGCGGAGAAGCGCTTCGGCAAGGAACAGGAAGAGGTCGGCGCTGAAGAACGTATCAAGCTCAGCAACCAGCGACGCCACCTCCGTTGCAAGGCGCTCGACCTCCCTGACCTTCCCCCGCCGAGCGAGCACCGTCGCGCGAGCAGTTCGACACATGGCCTGATTCCAGGCGTTGTCGGGTGCGGCGAGCCGCTCGCTGACCTCACTCCAGCGCTCCGCCTCCTCCCAGCGCTCCTGCCTCGAAAGCACGTTCGTGAGAAACGCCGCCAAGCTCGCACCCATCCACTCGTCACCCACCCGTTCGGTGAAGGCGTACGCTGCGAGGAACTCCCGTTCCGCCGACGTCGGGTCGTCTGCGACGAGGTGCTCGACGTACCCTGCCGCAAAGCCCGCGTGGCCGAGCCACAACAGCGAGCCGAGCTCCTCGAGGATCGCCGTCCCCTGCGCGATCTGCGCCCGGCCCTCGGCAATGCGCCCGCGCAATGCCTCGCCCATACCGAGCTGGTGGATACGTACCTCGGCCTCGAGGAAGCGGCTGCCTCTGGCGCGGGCCCAGGCGAGCGCCTCCACGGCGCCGCGGAGGACCTCGTCGACGTGGGTGAGACCATACAGCCGTGCCGAGCCCACGTAGTCGAGCAGCCGCGCCTGCAGGCGCTCGTCACCGGCGCGGCGGGCATGCTCGAGGCCGCGCTCCAACGCACGCTGCGTTTGTTCGGACTGCCCGGATATGAAGCCCGCAACGCCGATCACGTGCCACGCCCGGCCGACCCCCAGGTCATCCCCGAGCTCCTCGAAGAGGGAGAGGGCGTCCTTTGCCTCGGCCCGGGCATCGTCCACCCTACCCCGCGGGTCCATGGCGAGCTCATAGGCCAGGGGCACAACAAGCGCATGGGCTGCGACTCGTCGGTTTCCCTGTCGTTCGGCGGCGTCGATCGCCTCCCGGCAGACGGCCTTCGCGCGCGAAGGCTCTCCGGCTTCGAACAGCGCATCGGCGAGCTCGAGCAGGAGCTCGAGGCGATCGGGGTCATCAGTAGGAAGAAGCGCGACCGCCCGCTCGAGCAGGCTGCTCGCGACGGGTGTACCGCGGTAGAACGCCGTTCCCCGGCGGAGGCAAGGCGAGCCGCCGCACGCCCAGCAAGCGCATGTCCCTGCTCATCGAGAAGACCCAGCTCGGCGCGGCAGCGGTAGGCCTGCTCGAAGTGGTAGCCGATCGTCTCCTCGACTTCGCCGAGCCGCTCGCCCGCCGCTTGCTCGAGCCACTCGCCGCAGCGCTCGTGAAGCTCGGCACGCCTCGCCTTCGAGATGCGCGCGTACGCGGCCTCGTGGACGAGCGCGTGGCTGAAGCGGAACGCCTCCCCCGACCCGAGGCGGCACGGTCGGAACGTACGAGCTCCTTGCGCACGAGCATGCGCAGCGTCTCCAACAGGCGTGCTCCGACCCGGCCGGCACGAGCGACTTCGATGGCCGCGAGCGAGAAGTGATGACCGATCACCGCAGCCAGCTCGACGGTCTCGCGCTCCTCACGCTCGAGGCTGTCGAGGCGCGCGGCGAGGAGCGCCTGGATCGTCGGCGGGATCGGAAGCTCGTCTCCGCCGGAGCTTGCCTCGGTGGCCAGGGCGAGCAGCTGCTCGACGAAGAGGGGGTTGCCCTCGGCCGTTTCAACGATCCGCCTCTTGAGGTCGTCCGTAAGAGTCCCGTGACCGCGGAGGCGCTCGATCAGGAGCTCGGCCTCCGGCTCGCTCAGCGGCTCGAGCAGGATCGAGCTCGCGCTCGCCCTGCCGCCGCCCCAGTGGGGCCGCTCGTCGAGGAGCTCGGGGCGGGCGAGGCAGAGAACCAGTATCGGCGCGTCCGCACCCAGTCCGCCACGAACTCGAGCAGGTCGAGCAAGGACAGCTGGGCCCAGTGCAGGTCGTCGACGACGACGACGAGCGGGCGCTCGCGCGCGAGCTCCTCGAGCAGGCGGCGAAAGGCCGAGAAGGCCTCGCGCGAGTCGGCGAGCGCGTCCGCGAGACCGATCAGGGCGACGAGCGGCGTGGTGATCTCGCCTTCCTCCGCTTCTCCCTGCCGAAGTCGCGCAGCGATCTTCGCCCGGGCCTCCTGGGCCCCGTCCTCGGGCGTGATCCCTGCCGCCTGCCGCACGATCTCGATCGCCGGCCAGAAAGCGCTCTCGCCGTACGCAAGGCAGCGCCCGCGCAGCACGAGCGCCTCGGCCCCGAGCCCGTCGGTGAACTCATGGACGAGTCGCGACTTCCCGACGCCGGGGGAGCCGAGCACGGTGAAGACGTGGCAGGCGCGCTCCGCGCGCGCCCGCTCGAGCGCCCCGTCGAGCAGCAAGAGCTCGCGCTCCCGTCCCACAAAGGACGCGCCGAGACGATCGAGACCAGGCTCGCCGGGCGCGGCGACTTCGAGGAGGCGCCAGACCGGAAGCTCATGCGTCGCGCTCGAGGGGAGCGACCCTGTCGACTCGGCCCGAACCACGTCGCGGACGAGGCGGGACGTCGAGTCACCCATCAGGATCTCGCCGGGCCCTGCCGACTGCGCAAGCCGGCCGGCCACCGTGAGCACCTCACCGCTCACGAGCTCCCCCGCGAGAGTCGGATCGCCGGCCACGACCTCGCCCGTGTCGATCCCGAAGCGAACGTCGAGCTCCATCCCTCGCTCCTGCTCGAGCTCTACGCCCAGGCGGACAGCCGCTTCGCGAAGCTCGACCGCCGCCCGGACGGCACGAAGGGCATCGTCCTCGTGGAGCGTCGGAACGCCGAAGACGGCAATCAGCGTCCCACCGCGGGAGTGCGCGATGCTACCGCCGTAGCGCGGGAGGACGCTCGAGACGGTCTCGGCGTAGCGCCCGAGCACGCCGCGGCGCACCTCCGGATCGAGCCCGCCTTCCCTTGCGTTCGTCACCGCGGCCTCGGCGACGACGAGCGTGACGGTCTTGCGCGTGAGCCCGGAGCGGTCGGCGGATCCAGGTTCGAGGCGGTCACCGGCCGGGAGATCCGAGAGTTGGGGCCGGGCCAGCTCAGGCATAGCTGTCGAGGGCAACACGAGAGCCGGCTCCTGACGGAGGATGGCGGCCTCGAGCTCGCGGAGCTGGAGGCCCGGCTCGATCCCGAGCTGCTCGACGAGCACGCGGCGGGTCTCCTGGTAGGCGCCGAGCGCCTCGGCCTGGCGACCCGAGCGGTAGAGGGCAAGCATGAGCTGGGCACGCAGCCGCTCGCGGAAGGGGTGATCGGCGACGAGGGCGTGGAGCTCGCCCACGAGCTCGGCGTGGCGGCCGAGGGCCAGATCAGCCTCGATCCGCTCCTCGAGCGCCGCGGCCCGTAGCTCCTCGAGGCGCGCCGTCTGCCCTCGGGCGAACGGTTCCGAGGCGAGGTCGGCGAGAGGCGGCCCCCGCCAGAGAGCAAGCGCCGCGCGCAGCCCCGCGGCTGCGTCTTCCGCTCTCGCCTCGCGCACGGCCCGTCTCCCCTCCTCGACCAGCCGCTCGAAGCGGTCGAGGTCGAGCTGGTCGGGCTCCAGCGCGATGAGATATCCCGGTGCCCGCGTGCGGATGACCGAGTCGGCGCTGGCACCGCCCGGTTCGAGGAGCTTGCGAAGCCGTGCGACGTAGACCTGCAGCGCCGAAGGAGCCGTCTCCGGCGGTGCGTCGTCCCAGAGCTGGTCGATCAGCGAGCCGCTTGCGACGACCTCGTTCGCGTGCAGGAGGAGGATCGCGAGAACCGACCGCTGCTTAACTCCGCCCAGACGCAGCTGACGGCCGCTCGCGTACGCCTCGAGCGGCCCGAGGATGCGGAACTCGAGTTCGCGGCCCGTGTCCCCGGACGGTAGCACCGAGGGCTCCGCCTCGATGAACGCCCGCATTCAGCGTTTCTTCAGCGAACTCCCTGCCGGTTCTCAAGGGCACCGAGCGAAGGTTGGTTCGCGAGCCGCAGCGGGCGGTTCCAGGCAAGGAGGGCGACGATGGACAGCTTGTACACACTCATGCAACTGGCCGACGCGCACAGGGATGACCTGCTGCGCCAGGCGCAGCCCGAGTACCGGCTGGTGAAGCCAAAGCGCCAGCGTTCCGAGATCCTCGGGAGCACCGTGGGCATGCTTCGGCGCCGGGTGCGCCTCGACTCGGGGGCGAGGTTCACGCCGAGCGCGCGCGCCCGGATTGGTGGAACTTAGCCCGAGACATAGTCGAGGGTGCCGTGTGGCAAAGAGCGCTGTGTGTCCGCGAACGGGAGGCGCAGCACGTTCTCGAGGCCGCGCTTGTCGAGCTCGTTCGCGACGACGAGTCGCATGATCTCTGACGACCCTTCCCAGATTCGCTCCACTCGCATGTCCCGGTAAAGCCGCTCGAGCGGATTCTCGCGCATGTAACCGCGGCCGCCCAGAATCTGGAGGCAGCGGTCGACAACGCGCGCTGCCGTCTCGGTGGAGTTGATCTTCGCCATGGCCCCGAGCGCGTTAAGCGTCTTCGCGTCGAGTCCAGCGTCTGCCTCCCACGCGACGCGATAGACGAATGATCGGGCGCCGGCGATCTCGATCACGCTGTCGACAAGTGGCTTTGAGATCATCTGGTTGTCGAACAGACGGGCGCCGAACGTGTGGCGCGTTCGGGCCCAATCGAGCGCGGTCTCGACCGCGCGCATGGCGGCGCCGAGCGTCTGCGAAGCAATCAGCAGGCGCGCCCCGAGAAACCAGGCCTTGCTGAGTTCGAAGCCACCTCCGACCTCACCGAGCACGGCGTCGTCGGCAACCTCACAGTCGGTGAGTACATACTCAGGGTGTTCGAAGACGAACGTCTGCATGTAGCGCGGCACACGCTTCAGCTGCAGCCCGGGGATGTCCTTGTCGACGAGAAACAGCGTGTGCTCGTCGCCGGGCACCACCTTCGCCTGCACGATCAGGAAGTCGGCCCGGTCACCGGCGGAGACGAACCACTTCTCGCCGTTCAGCACCCATCCAGCAGAGGTGCGCTGAGCTGTTGTTTCGATGCCGCGAGGATCGGAGCCGGCGCTCGGCTCGGTCACAGCGAACGCGTCGAACTTCTCACCACGAATGGCAGGGAGGAGGTAGCGCTCTCGTTGCGAGCCGACGCATGCCCTCAGCGCGTTCGCAGGTGGGACCATCAACCACCACAACCCGTTGGTCAGGCGCCCGAACTCCTCGGTGATCACCGCCGTGTCGATGTACGAGAAGTCGAGTCCGCCCCACTCGATGGGCATGTTGTACGCCCACAGTCCGTGGTCTTTGACGCGCTGATGGAGGGCTCGGACCGTTTCCGATGGAAGGCCGTTGCCTTCTTCGCACTGCAGCTCGTACTGCATCACCTCGTCGGTTAGCAGCCGCGCGCGCCGTTTGAGCTCGGCTTGGTGGGCGGTCAGGTTCAAGTCCACACGTCCTCCTCCGTCCGCGGTGTGAGACGAGCATCGAGCACGAGCGCGCCCGAGACGGTGACGAGCAAGGGATTGATCTCGATCTCTCCGAGTTCGGGGGAGACAGCGAGCGCCGCTGTCAACACCGCGAGCGCCCGCGCGGCCCCGTCTACGTCGAGCGCACCCCGACGGCCAGATAAGAGCGGGGCGGCACGTAATGACTGGATCAGCTTGCGTGCGGCAGAAGGCCCGATCGGGCCGAGCGCGACGGCAACGTCACCTAGCATCTCAGCGGCGACGCCGCCGAGCGCAGCGAGCGCGACAACGCCGAACCGCGGGTCCCGGCTTGCGCCGATGAGCAGCTCGACGCCGCGCTCGGCCACCTGGCGCTCGACGACCACCTGTGGGCCAAGATGCATTGCCAGTTCGGAGTACGCAGCCGCCACCGCATCGTCGTCGACCAGATCGAGCCGCACACCGCCTGCATCGGACTTGTGCAGCGGGCTCGTCGCCTTGACGACCACTGGATAGCCCAACGTGTGTGCCGCGCGCACCGCGGCTTCGACAGACGCTGCCCCTAGAGCTGGCGGTACGTCGAGACCGAGCGCCGCCAACCCCGCTCGGGCTGCCAGGTAGCCGCGGTCACCCCACTCCGGCCGCTCGACCGTAGGCGCCTCGTCCTCCGAAGGAGCGGACAGCGCATCGAAGCGTGCCGCAAGTGCCGCCACCGCACCCGTCGCGACCGCTGCATCTCGCACCACGGGAACACCGCGAGCCGCGAGCAGCCGGCACGCCTCTCCGTCCGGAAACATCGTCTGCACGAGCACACCACGTCCGGTTGTCGACACGAGCTCGGCAAGCCGGCCTGCGGCTGCGCGCTCACCCGCGGCCAGATCTTGATCAGGCTGCACAAGTCCGTAGCCGCCGAGATTCCCCGTGACAATCAGAGCGTCGTACGACCCGGTGGCCAGCATGATCGTTGCGGTGTCGGGAAGGCTTCCGATGTCGTACGACGCCGCGTCGGCGAGGTCGACGGGATTCCGCGTGGCCGCTGCCTTGGGTGCGCGTTCACGAATTCGCGCTTCGGCGCTAGCGGGACGCGCGGCACCTCAAGGCCGGCTCGCACCGCCAGCTGCGCCGCGATCACGCCATGGCCACCTCCGTCCGACAGGATCGCAACCCGGCGACCGCAGATCGGCGACCGGGATCGGCAGGCACCGGCAAGGGCAACAAGCTCGGCGGGGCTCGCAACCCTGATCATCCCCGTCTCCCGGCAAAGAGCGTCAATCACACGATCGTCGGAGACCAACGAGCCCGTGTGCGAGCGCGCTGCCTCAACAGTGGGCAGGCTGCGGCCGACGGCGAGCAGTAGCACGACGGCACCTCGGCGGACAGCTGCGGTCGCGACGCGAGCGAACCGCCGTCCGTCGCGAAAGTCCTCGACGTAGAGGCCCACGACTGCCGTCGCCCAATCGTCGGCGATCAGCTCGAGTACGCCTGCCACGTCGAGCCCCGCCTGGTTACCGACGGAAACGAAGCGGCGCACGCCAATCCCGCCTTCCCAGGCTGCCCGTCCAATGTCCGACCCGAGGTTCCCACTCTGCGACACGATGTCGAGCTCGCCGCACGGCATCTCCGAGTGGGGGGCGAACCACGGCGCGAGATCGAGTTCTGTGGAGGCATCGTAGACACCCATACAGTTCGGTCCGAGCAGCAACGCACCGGCAGCTTCGGTAGTCGCCGCGAGCGCTCGCTCGGCCTCGACGCCCAAACGGGAGCGCTCACCGAAGCCGGCGGTGATCGCGATCAGGATGCGCGCGCCCGCGGAGAGCGCGTCGTCAGCGGCGGCTGTGAGTTGCTCCGCAGGCACGCCCAGTACGGCGACCTCGGGGGGGTTCCGGAAGGTCAGCAACCGACGCATAGGCCGGTCGACCGTGCACCGTCGCCCGCTTCGGGTTCACCAGGTAGACGCGGCGCCTGTGACTGCCAGAAAGAGCCGACTGCGCGAGCACATAGCCCCACTTGCGCGGATCGTCGGACGCCCCAACCACCGCGACTGAAACCGGATCGAACAACACCCTCGCGTTCGCGCTCAGAGCACGAACCTGGCCGCCTCCGTGCCGACCGCACCATTTCGCCCGCGCGTCGTTGGCTGAAGCGTAGCCAGCTGAAGGCGGCCGCACCCGGCCGCAGGATCGACTGCAGAGCGGTCCCGAGCGGCTGCAACACGGTGAGTTCACCACGCGCCGGCGGTTCTCTGGCGACGAAGATGCCGAGACCTAGGACGAGTCGGCGAGCGCCGCGCGGAGAGCCGCCTTTGGGTCGTCGGTGACCGGGACACCGTGCCCCAGGCATAGGATCGAGAACGGGAGGTCGAGGAGCTTCTCGACGCTTCGCCGTGCTTCGGCGGGATCGTGCATGTACTGCGCCGGCACGAGCGAGAGCGGCCCGTCCGGCGCCTTCGTGAGCAGATCGGAGACGAACGCGACCGCCGGCTCGGACTCGCGGAAGAGCGTGTGCTGGGTCGTCCCGGCTCCCGGCGTGAACACGGCGCGCAGGCCGCCCGGGAGGAGATCGCCATCGCCGTAGCGCACGTCTGGCTCCTCTTCGATGAGACGCGAGAGCGCCGGCGCGTGCACGGGCACCCCCAGCTCTCGGCGGAGACGCCAGGCCGAGCGCTCATGGCTTCCGGAGGTGAGGCAGATCGCGGACACAGGGCCGAGGCCGGCGAGCGCCGCGGGGGCGAGGGGCAGCGGGTCGATCAGCACCACGCCCTCCCCGGAGGCCAGAGCGTGCCCCGCGCTCAGGAAGTCGATGCGGTCGTCGTGCACGCGCCAGTGCCAGAGGCCTGGCACGACCTCCTCGACGGCCTGCGCGACCTCGCTCGGCTCGCTCATGGGAACCGATCCTAGACCGGATCAGTCCGCTCAGCGAGAAGCCCATTCGGTGCTGTCCCCGGTGCTGTCCTCGGGTTCCGGACACGCGGGGGTGAGCCCGGGCCGCGCTCGATGTCAGATCGGCAGCGGCTTCTGCCAGCCACCCGATGCCGCTTCGACCACACAGGCGGCGGCGATTGCGACATCGTCGCGCCACGGCGACGCCACGATCTGCACGCTGATCGGCAGCCCTTCCGGTGACGTGCTGCATCGCACAACAGCGGCTGGATAGCCGGTCAGGCTGAACGGCAGCGTGTAAATGTAGTCGTCGATGCTCTCCTCGCCGTGCCGCGGCGCCGGCCATGGCGCGGCGGGGCACACGATCAGCTCGTACTCCTTCATGAAGCAAAGAACGCCCTTCGCAGGCGGTCCCACTCGAAGAGATGGCGCTCGACCTCCTCGGGCGTCTCGAGGCGATGTTCGCCCATCGGCCGCCACTCGTTCAACGAGGACGATTCGTCGCGTGCCCAGTAGTCCTCGGTGATCGCGCGCGCTTCCTCGATGCGCGCCGGTCGGTCTTCGGCGTGACTTCGACGCCGGCGTCGCGCAACGCGTCGCAGGCGACGCGCGTACCGCGGCGATGGTCTCCGGCGTCGTCTCCACGCCGGGCATATCGCTGTAGGCCGCCGCCCGGCGACCGCGGAGATCGACGTCCGCCGGATCGCCGAGCGGCATCGGCACGACGCTCGCGTCGCACCCGTCCGGACCAGTGATCGTGCACATCACGGCGTAGAGGTCGGACGCTGCGCGAGCCATCGGCCCGATGATCGTACGGGTGTCGGACGACGCGAAGATGCGCGGGAAATGTCCGGTCGACGGTACTCGGCCGTTCGTAGGCTTCAATGTCGCGACGCCGCAGCAGTGGGCGGGAAGCGCAGGCTGCCACCGGAATCGCTGCCGATGCCGATCGCGCTCATGCCGGACGCGACCGCGCTCGCGTCGCCGCTGCTACTGGCGCCCGGCGTGCGCGCCGCATCGTACGGGTTGTTCGGCCGCGGATAGACATCGGTGCGCGCGCCGCACTTCGTCTTGCCGAGCAAGATCGCTCCGGCGTCGCGCAGCCGCTCGACGACGGGCGCCGTATGCTCCGGCACGTAGCTGCGGCGCTCTTCGAAACCGGCGGCGCAGATCAGGTCTTCCACCTCGATCCAATCCTTCACCGTGAATGGCACGCCCGCGAGCGGTGGGCAGTGGTCGCCACGGGCGATCGCCCGGTCCCAGCACGCCGCAGTCTCGCGTGCGCGGTCGGCAGCGAGCTGCACGATCGCGCCGAGGCGTGCGTTCGACGCAGCGATGTGCTGCAGATGCGCCTCGAGAACTTCAGCGCACGATGCCTCGCCTTCGCGGATCATGCGCGCGATCGTCAGCGCCGGCAGCAGGAGCTCTGGCCGAACTCCGTCAGCCATCGCCGTACCCTACGCCCTCCCGCATCGTCTCGATCGCTGCACACCATCCGCTCGTAGAACAACAACATCGCCGTCACCGCTGACGTTCAAGACCGCGAACGCGCTACAGCGCCGTGCTGGCCACCCCACCGCCGAGATGGCGGCTCTCACGGAGAAGCACGGCGTCATCCCCACCCCTCACCGCCTACATCCAGGCCGAGCTAGCTCCCCCCGACTAGAGACACCCGGGGCGGCCCGCTGCCCTAGGAGGCGGAGGCGACGAGACCGAGTCGCTCGACCAGACGCTCGAGCTGCCACGCGCGCTCCGCGGCGAGCCCGGCCTCGATCCAGCCGGGTGGAGGCCCGCGGTCGAGCGGGCGACGACGAAGGCCACGTTCGCAGCGACTGCCCCAGGCGTGGCGCCACTGTCGGCGACCGCCTCGAGGTGCGAGCGCAGCTGCGGCTCGCGGGCCTCGGGGCGACGACCCTCGGCGAGGGCCGTCGTATCGGCGGCCATGAGCACGAGACCCGCGATCTCGGCAGGCAGCCGTGCTGCAACACCCGATGCGGTCGTCACGTAGCCCTCGGCGTCGAGACCCTCGAGCTCCCGCGCCTCGGCGTCGTGACCCTCCACGCGCAGCGCCTCGACCACATGCTCGCGCCCCCTCGCCGCGCACGCCCGCGCGAAGTCGTGGGCCGCCGTTCGTTCCAGGCCGCCACGCGCTCCAGGAGCCGGCCGCGCTCGGCGACGAGCATCGTAACCGTCGTCCTCCACGATGCCGGCGAGCTCGCAGGTCCACAGCTCGTCGTCGATCCAACCGAGAAGCCCCTCGGCGTGCAGCGCGTGGATCCCCGACACGCACCGCTCTACCTCCCCGTCTGCCTCGAGCCAGGTTCCGGGCTCCGGCCATCTGACCCCGCTGAAGAGCCCCACGCGATCGGACGAGAGGAACTTGTACGCGATCACGCGTCCCGCTTCCAGTCACGGAACGCGGTGAGAAGGTGCTGCTCCGTGGCCGGCGGGACATCCTCCTCGCGCAGCTCTCCGAGAAGCTCGACCGTCGTCCTCGTCTGGGCGAGGAACGAACGACACGGCGGGCAGATCGAAACGTGCTCCTCGAAGCGCCCCCGCTCGGCCGGCGTGAGACGCCCCTCGTAGTAGTCGGTGACGAGCTTGACGACTTCGGCGCAGGTCAGCATCGCTTCGTTCCTTCTTCGAGGTACTGCTCGATAGCGTCGCGTGCCGCGCCTCGCGCGCGGTGCAGGAGAACTCGCTGGTTGCCGTCGGCGACGCCAAGATACTCGCAAACCTCGTCCGGGGGCCAGCCCTCGACATCGCGAAGCGTGATCACTGCTCTCTGCATTCGTGGCAGCGCATCGATCGCTTCGAGCAGCGCGGTGCGCAGCTCGCTCGACAGCAGGCGCTCCTCGGGAAGATCGTCCCAGCCCGGCACTGCGGTCGACCACATGCCGACCCACGAGCCTCCCTCGAAGAACCGGTCGCGACTCACGCCAAGATCGTCGCCCGCCGCCTCGTCGGCCGCGAGCTCGGACAGCGGCACGAGCCGTTGCTCCTGCTCCGCCCGCCTTCTCGCACAGTTGCGGAGAATCGCGTAGATCCACGTCCGAAGCGACGATTTCGCCTCGAACTCGTCGAGGCCTCGAACGACGTTCAGCCACGTCTCCTGAACGACCTCTTCGGCCACCGCGCGACGCGAGACGAACGCCATCGCGACCCGCGTCATCGACGGCGAGTGCCTGCGAACGAGTGCGCAGAACGCCTCCTCGTTTCCGTCCCGCAGCTGGGCGAGGAGTTGCTCCTCCGTGTGTTCGATCGCGACGCTCCGCGGCCCAACCACGGCCTTAACGGTAGCGCGTAACACCGAACCGGTCGCGTCTCTACCCTTGGTATGGCCCGTTCGATGCGTGACGATGCCGATCTGCTCGCCGCGTGCGCAGAGGGTGACGAGCAGGCGTTGGGCTCGCTCTACGACCGGTTCGGGAAGGTCGCCTACGGTCTCGCGGTGCGCGTCCTACGCGACGCCGCCCTGGCGGAGGACGCGGTGCAGGAGGCGTTCCTCGCCGTCTGGCGGCAGGCGGCGAGTTTCGACCGCTCTCGCGGAAGGCCGTCGACCTGGATTCTCACGCTCGTGCACCGACGGGCTGTCGACCTCGTGCGCAGCCAGGCCCGCTTCAACGCGCTTCCCGACCAGCTCGAGGGGACTGGCACTCAGGCCGTCGTCGCCGCGAGCGCCGACGACGACGTCGCGCTTCGAGAGTCGCGAGGCGAGGTTCAGGCGGCCCTGGCGACACTGTCGAGGACCGAGCGCGAAGTCCTCGACCTCGCCTACTGGGGCGGCCTGACGCAGTCGGAGATCGCGATCGCGCTCGACATCCCGGCGGGACGGTGAAGAGCCGGACGTTCAGCGCTCTGGCACGTCTCCGGGAGGCGCTGAGCCAGGTGCCCGAGCCAAAGCCGTCTACCAGGCGCGGGCCGGATGGCTAGCCGGGGCCGCACATCCAATCCCGCCCAAAGGGGCTCAGCAGACGGTTGGCGATCGTATGAAAACCGTCGCTCACTCGCCTTGGAGCACCGAGAGCACGTGGCCGGCCGGGTCCTCGAACCAGGCGATGGCACGCGGGCCGGAATCGCCTCTGAAGATCCCTCGCTCGTCGGTCTTCAGGTCGGGCAGGTCGTACTGCTCCATCTGAACGCCCCTCTTGACGAGCTCATCGACAGCGGCCTCGATGTCCTCGACCGGAAGTTGAGCACGGTGTGCTTGGGCGGGGTGTAGTTGCTCGAGGGATAGATGAACACAGGCGTGCTACCGGCGATATGCAGCTCCAGTCCCTCCGGGATCTCGACGACGTCGAGCCCGAGCGTCTCGCCGTAAAACTGTTTCGCCTTCTGCAGATCGTCGACCGAGAAGCTGCTGAACGCCTTGGTGTCCTTGAACATCTGCCACCACCTTCGTTGGCGTGATCGTGCGGTCCGGTGATAGACGGGCGGAAGACCCGGAACTCATCGGTGGCCGTAGCGCTGGCTCAGCCCCGCGATCCGCGGACCTCTCGGGCATGCGACCGCGTGAGTTGAATGACGCGTCCCGCCAGTGAGATTACGACACGGCACGACCGCAGCGGGCTACCATCTCAGAAGCGGCATGGAGAGACGTTGCCTGCGGCAAGCTCTTTTCAACGCGTCCGTCATCGGCGCTTGCTGCTGCGTGCTTCCGTGGCCGCGCCGGCGTTCGGCCAGGACCCTGACCCGGCAACGACCGTTCCCGCGGAGCCCGGGGGCGGCGGCGGCAACCCGAGTCCCGATCCCGCTCCCGAGCAGGCGCCTCCGCCACCGCCGGCCGAGCCGAGCTCGCCACCCCCGGCCGCGCCGAGCTCGCCGCCCCCGCCGCCGGCGGTCGTCACCCCGCCGCCTGCCCCGCCGGTCGACGGCCGGCCCGACCCCCGAGGAGATCGCGCGCCAGGAGGCCAGGCAGCGGGAGCGGGAGCGGCGCAGGGCCGAGGCGGAGCGCCGCCGCAGGCAGGCGATCCGGGAGATCCGCGCGTCGATCAAGCGCGAGGCCGGCCGAGGGCTACGGCATTCCGGGCAACGCTCGTCTGGCCCCTGCTGCCGCACAGCCTGAGGACACGCCGGCGGTCGAGCCGGCCGCGAGCCTCGACGCCGAGCCTGCCGCAAGCCCCGCCCTGGAGCCGGTCGCGCCGGTCGCGAGCACGGCTGCCGCCTCCTCGTCGGAGTCGATGCTGCGGAGCGCGGGCCCCATCCTCGTCGGGCTCCTCCTGCTCGCCGTCGCCCTGCTCGGGCTCGCGGCCATCCCCTCCCGTAGTGTCTCGGGCGGCTTCGTCTCTCTCGTCGACCAGCGCCGGCTCGAGATCGGCCTGATCGGGACAACGGTCCTCGCAGCCGCCGTCATCGGCCTACTCGTCGCACTCATATCCCGCTGATGCGCCGCCGTCGCCTCATCCTGCTCGGTCCCGCTCGTCGTCGCCGCGCTCGTGCTCGTCGGCATCGCAATCCGGCGGCGTCGTCGACACCACACCGCCGGTGATCACAGTGCCGGCCGACATCACCACGCCCGCCACCAGCCCGAGCGGCGCAGACGTTGACTACTCGGCGAGCGCCGACGACGATGTCGATGGGCCGCTGACTCCGACGTGCATGCCGCTCGCCTCAGGCGAAACGTTCCCCGTCGGCACTACCACCATCACCTGTAGCGCCACTGACGCCGCTGGCAACACCGGCTCCGCCCAGTTCAACGTCACGGTCACGGCCTTCGTCGACGACGTCGACCCGGTGTTCGGCTCGCCGTCCGGGACCACCGTCTTCGACGCTACGGGCACTCCCGGACAGGAGCCGGTGCCGTTCACGATCACCGCAACCGACAACGTGGACGCCGACTGTCGCATCGCATGCACGCCGCCGTCCGGCTCTTCGTTCCCGCTCGGCTCTTCGACCGTCAACTGCACCGCTACCGACGACTCCGGCAACTCGGCGCAGACCTCGTTCTCAGTCACGGTCCAGGACTCCGAGTGCTCCCATCGTCACGCCGCCGTCGAATGTCGTCGCCGAGGCAACCGGGCCGAGTGGGGCGGCGGTGACATACGGGCAGGCGACGGCCGTCGATCCGCCGAGCAACTCGCCGCTGCAGGCGACGTGCAGCCCGCCCTCCGGATCGACGTTCCCGCTCGGCGTCACGAATGTCGTTTGCTCGGCAACCGATGCGGCCGGCCAGACCGGCACGGCGCAGTTCACCGTGACCGTTCAGGACACGACGCCGCCGATCGTCACTGTGCCGGCGAACATCACCGTTCAGCCGACAAGCTCGGCCGGCGCGACGGTGACGTACCCGGATGCGACGGCGACCGACCTCGTCGGCGTGGTTTCACCGCCGATGTGCTCGCCGGCTTCGGGCTCGCTTCCCGATCGGGGTCACACTCGTAACCTGCACGGCGAGCGACGGGGCGGGCAATACCGGCTCCAGCAGCTTCACGCATCTCCGTTCAGGACCCCGAGGCGCCGGTGGTCACGGTGCCCGCGAGCAGGACGGTCGAGGCGAACGGGCCGAACGGGTCGATCGTCAACTACGAGACGCCGACGGGCGACCAGCGTCGACGGGCCGCTGCTGGCAACGTGCACGAAGGCGTCGGGCTCCGTCTTCCCGCTCGGCACGACCGCGGTGACCTGCTCGGCGACCGACAACGGCGGCCGTACCGGCAGCGCCGCGTTCACGATCGACCGTGGTGGACACGACGCCGCCGGTGCTCACGGTGCCGGCCGACCTCGCTATCCAGTCGAGCTCCGCCGTCCCGGCGAGCAACTCGGCGATCCAGGACTTCCTCGGCGGCGCGACCGCCACGCGACATCGTCGACAGAGCGTCGAGATCAGCCACAACGCGCCGGCAACCTTCCCGCTCGGGACGACCACGGTCGTCTTCACGGCCGAGGACGACGCGGGCAACATCACGGAGAAGAGCGCGGTCGTGACGGTCACGACCCAGCCCGTCGCGCCGCCCGCGGCGGCGGACACGACGCCTCCGGACAACGTCCGCGGGGTCAAGGCAATCGCGGGCAACCTGTCCGTCGCGATCACGTGGCGCGCGCCCCACGCGAAGGACTTCCACCACGTCACGATCACCCGGGCGCCTGGGCGAAACGGCGCGCCGCAGACCCTCGTATACAGCGGCAAGAAAAAGACGTTCGTCGCGCGCGGGCTCCAGGACGGTGTCGAGTACCGATTCGTGATCGTCGCCTACGACGAGGCGGGGAATCGCGCCGCGGGCGTCGCGGTCGTCGTCTTCGCCGAACGGCAGAACCTGCTCGCTACCGGTCAACGGAGCGACGATCACCCACCGAGACGCTTCGCCTGGAGGCCGGTCCCGGGCGCGGACTACTACAACGCCCAGTTCTGGCACAACGGCAAGAAGCTCTCCGTCTGGCCCGTCAAGCCCAGGTTCATGCTGCAAGGAAGCTGGCGCTTCGAGGGCAAGCTGCACAAGCTCGTTCCCGGCACCTGGCAGGTCTACGTCTGGCCGGGGTTCGGGAACAAGGCGGAGGCCAACTACGGCGAGCTCCATGTCGAAGCCACGTTCGTCGTCAGGAGGGGATGAGCCGGGGCGGGCGCCCGACGTCCTCGTCGTCGGGCGGCTGCTCGCGGACCTCTACCCGAACCAGCTCGAGACGCCGCTCGCCGAGGTCGAGAGCTTCACACGCTTCGTCGGGGGCTTCGCCGGCAACGTCGCAACCGGGCTCGCCCGGCTCGAGATTGTGCTTCACGGTGCGAGCGGGGCTGGCTACCATCTGACGAGGGCATGGGAGGACGTTTCCTGCCGCGGCCCCTTTTTGTCGTGTTCTTCATCGGCGTCTGCTGCTTTGCGCTGTCGGCGGCAGCGCCCGCGTTCGGCCAGGATCCTGACCCGGCAACGACCGTTCCCGCGGAGCCCGGGGGCGGCGGCGGCAACCCGAGTCCCGATCCCGCGCCCGAGCAGCGGCCTCCGCCCCCTGCCGGCCGAGCCCAGCCGCCACCCCCGGCCGCGCCCAGCACGCCGCCCCCGGCGCCGGCGGTTGCCGCCCCCCCGCCTGCCCCGCCTACTACGACGGCCGGCCCGACCCCCGAGGAGATCGCGCGCCAGGAGGCCAGGCAGCGGGAGCGAGCGGCGCAGGGCCGAGGCGGAGCGCCGCCGCAGGCAAGCGATCCGGGAGATCCGCGCGTCGATCAAGCGCGAGGCGGCCGAGGGCTAGGCATCCCGGCGATGTCTTCTGGCCCTGGCCGCCTCACAGCCTGAGGAAACGCCGCCGGTAGAGCCTCCCGCGATCCTCGACGCCGAATCTGTCGAAGCCCCGCCCTGGAGCCGGTCGCGCCGGTCGCGAGCTCAGCTTCCGCCTCCTCGTCGGAGTCATGCTCAGGAGCGCCGGCCCGATCCTCGTCGGGCTCCTCCTCCTCGCCGTCGTCCTGCTCGGGCTCGCGGCGATCCCATCCCGAAGCGTGTCGGCCGGCTTCCCCGCTCTCGTCGACCACGGCGACTCAATATCGCCCTCATCGGGACAACGGTCCTCGCGGCGCCGTCATCGGCCTACTCGTCGCACTCATCTCCCACTGATGCGCGCCGTCCCTCTTCCTGCTCGGTCCGCTTTTCATCGCCGCGCTCGTGGCCGTTCCGACGGCAGCGCCGCGATCTTTCCCGCCTGACACGAAGATCGACTCGGGCCATCGGGCGTGACGAACTCCGATTCCGCGTCGTTTACTTTCTTTCTCCGGAGGACCCGTTCGTGACCTACGAATCCGAGCTCAACAGCGTCGGATTCAGCCCGTACCCTCGGCCCTGGAGATACACCAGCCTCATCGACGGCAGCCACACGTTCAGGGTGCGCGCGTCTTGGGTTGGGTCCCAGATCAGGATCCAGCATCCCGGAGCTGACAGTGACACCACGCCGCCCCAGACCTCGATCAC
>CAWIQC010000002.1:0-124312 GCA_963838105.1 uncultured Thermoleophilia bacterium
CTGCCGGGGGCCACGATGCAGCCACCGCCCCCCGAGGGCGCGGCATCGTAGGGCCGAGAGTTCTGTCGTAACGAATCCTCCCGCCGGCGAGACTAAGCCGTCATGGGTGTGGTCTCCGTCAACGTCGGCCTCCCGCGAGAGATCGCGTGGCGCGGGAAGCCAGTCCTCACCTCGATCTTCAAGCAGCCGGTGGCCGGCAGCGTGCCCGTCCGGCGCCTGAACATCGACGGCGATCGGCAGTCGGACCCGTCGGTGCACGGAGGCCTCGACAAGGCCGTGTACGCCTATCCCGCCGAGCACTACCCGTTCTGGGAGACGGCGCTCGGCAAGGAGCTTCCCTGGGCCAGCTTCGGCGAGAACCTGACCGTCCGGGGCCTGCCGCTCGAGGACAGGATCTTCATCGGCGATCGCATCCGGGCTGGCACCGCCGAGCTCGTCGTCACCCAGCCCAGGCTCCCCTGCTTCAAGCTCGGGATTCGCTTCGGTGACCCGGCCATGGTCAAGCGCTTCCTGGAGGCGGCGCGTACGGGCTACTACCTCCGCGTCGTGGAGGAGGGCGAGGTGCAAGCCGGCGACGAAGCCGTGCTCGTCGATCGCGATGCCGCCGCAGTTCCCGTCTCGGAGATCACCCGGATCTACGCGGGCGGTCGGCGACGACGTCGAGGGAGCGCGCGCGATCCTCAGTGCCCGCGCCCTTCCGGCCGACTGGCGAACGTGGCTCGAGCGTCTGCTCGAGCGGTCGGGCGCCGAGGTCGGCTAAGTCGCGGGCACCGTTAGAATCGGCTCCGATGGCGGGATCCGTGGAGGAGCTCCTGGCGCGGCCCAGCGTGATGGGCGTCGTGAACGTGACGCCCGACTCGTTCTCCGACGGCGGCCTGTACCTCGACGCCACCCTCGCCGTGGAGCGGGTGGGGGAGATGGGCCGGGAAGGCGTCCGGATCGTCGACGTCGGGGGGGAGTCGACCCGTCCGGGCTCGCTCGGGATAACGGTCGACGAGGAGCTTCGCCGCATCCTCCCGGTGCTCGAGGGCGTACGGGCGGCGGGCATCGGCGTGCCGCTCTCGGTCGACACGTCGAAGGCCGACGTGGCCCGGCGCGCCCTCGAGCTGGGCGCCGTGATGGTGAACGACGTCACCGCTCTCCGCGGGGACGCCGATCTCGCCGGTGTCGTCGCCGACCACGGAGCGCTCCTCTGCCTGATGCACATGCTCGGCGAGCCCGGGACGATGCAGGAGAGCCCGCGCTACGACGACGTGGTCTCGGAGGTGGCCGCGTTTCTCGAGCAGCGACTGTCATACGCCGTTCGCGAAGGCGTCCCGGAGGAGCGTGTGTGTCTCGACCCGGGCATCGGCTTCGGCAAGACGACCCGGCACAACATCGAGCTCCTGCTCGGTCTGCGCACGATCGCGGCCCTCGGCCGGCCGGTCCTGGTCGGCGTGTCCCGCAAGCGCTTCCTCGCCCGGATCACCGGTGACGACGTCGGCATCGTGGGGCCGCTCTCCGCATCGGTCGCGGTCGCGGTGCTCGCCTACGAGCGCGGCGCCTCGATCATCAGGGCGCACGACGTCCGCGAGCACGTCGAGGCGCTCGACGCCGCCCACGCCTTCGAGGAGATTGTCAACGGATGGAAGTAGACATCGAGATCCAGGGGCTCGAGATCTACGGCTACCACGGCGCGCTGCCGCACGAGCAGGAGCAGGGACAACCGTTTCTGTACGACGTCACCCTGGTGGTCCACGACGCCGGCGTCCGCTCCGACAAGCTCCAGGACACGGTCGACTACACGCAGGTCGTCGCCTGCGTCCGCGAGGTCTCGACCGAGACGCGCTACAACCTGATCGAGGCGCTCGCGGCCGCCATCGCCGACGCGCTGCTCGCGAGCTTCGACGTCTCGCGGGTTCGCGTACGGGTGCGCAAGCCGCAGGTCGAGCTCGACTATCCGGTGGAGTTCACGGCCGCGTCGGTGGAGCGGACGCGGCGCTGACGCCTCCCTGAGGAGCCTAGGAACGCGGCCAGACCGAGCCCGCGGAGAGGATCGTGCCGGGTGGCACGTCCTCGCGCAGCACGCAGCTGTTGCCGACGACCGCACCCGACCCGATACGGAGGCCGACCCTCGCAGTCACGCCCATGCCGACGAGCACGGCGTCGCCGACCTCGACCTCGCCGGCGAGAACGGCCCCCGGGGCCAGGTGCGAGTAGCTTCCGACCCTGCAGTCGTGCGAGACGATCGCTCCCGAGTTCACGATCGTCCCCTTCCCTACCGTGGCGGCCGAGCAGACGAGGGCGCCCGGCGAACACCTGCGCTCCCTCGGCCAGCGTCGCGGACTCGGCGACGAACGCGGCCGGGTCGACCAGCGTCGGGAGCTCGAGGCCGAGCTCGTCGAGGAGCTCGAAGATCGCGATCCGGTCCTGAATGCGGCCGATGGCGCCCACCGCGTTGACCGCGTAGCGGAGGCCCGCCGCGCGAAGCGGCGCGAGGTAGTCGCGACCGCCGATCACGGGCAGGCCGAGGACGTCGCCCGTGCGGCCGGGGTCGTCGTCGACGACGCAGATCGGATCGATCCCCTGGGCGGATCGCATCAGATCGATCAGCGACTTGGCGAAGCCCCCACCGCCGAAGACGACGGCGGCCCGGTCGTGCACGAGCGCCGAGATCGACTCGTCGATCTCGACGGCCACGCTCGGGCCGGGGAGCAGCGCCTCGATGTCACGCTCGGTCAGGAACCGGTTCGTCGGCAGCGTCGACAGGTCGATGCCGTGCTCGAGCGCCAGCCGCTCGGCCTTCCTCGTCAGCTTCACGCCGGCCGGCCGCTCGACCGCTGCCGGGTCGCCCCGTGCGACCCTGTCGGGGAGGCGGTCGAAGATCTGGCAGATCAGCTGACCCGCCGTGACATGCTCGCCGAGCGACACCTCGATCTCGCCGACGAAGCCGTCGTGCTCGGACTCGACCACGAAGGTGGCCTTGCTCGTCTCGACGGTGCACACGACGTCGCCTCTGGAGATCGGGGAGTACGGCTCGATCGAGAGCTCGACCACCTGCGACTCGGGCTCGTTGGGGTTGACGAGCGGCGCCTCGACCCGGCCGATCGGCTTCGCCTGGTCGCTCATCCGCCGGCACCGGGCACTGACGGGGAGGTGTATTCGAGGATCGCCTCCTCCACCTTCGGGCCGAACTCGGCCTCGAGCGCCGTGTCGCGGCGCGGCTCGAACGAGCCGAGGTCGGCGGCTCGGAGCACCGGGGCGAATCCCTTCGAGCCGAGGAAGTCGCGAATCTGCGTGAGCGCCTCACCGGGGGCTGCGCAGAGGGTCTCGTAGCGGAGCTCGAGCACGTGCTCGGGCCCCATCCGGGCGGCGGCCGCCTGGATGACTTGCTCGAGGACGACGACCTGGGCCGCGACCTGACGCCAGGACGGCTCCCCGGCGAGCCAGTCCGGCCCGTGCGGCCGCAGCGACGTCCACGCATCCTCCGAGCCGCGGAGCGATCGACGCATGCCTAGCAGCGAGAGCGCCGTCTCGCGCAGGTCGCGTCGGATCCAGACGTAGCAGGTGCGAGGCATGTGCTCGAGCATCGTCTCGAGGTGCCAGGTGAGCAGCATCGGCTTGAAGGCCATCGGGCCCTGGTTTGCGTGAGCCAGGTTGACCAACACTTTGCGCAGGTGCGGCCAGTCGATCGAGCCGTCGTGCCCGGGCGGCTGCTCGCAGAGATCCGGGTAGCGCAGGTGGTGGTTCCAGAAGTACCCGAACTCGTGGGGCTCGCCCACGTCGGGCGTGCGGCCGAAGGCGGACTCGAAGGAGGAGGTGGGGCAATCGAGGCCGAGCTTCCTGGAGAGCCTGAGCCCGTAGACAGGCGCGAGCCAGAAGGCGGCGACGAGGTGGTTGACGAACCCGATCTCGAGGCCGCTCGCGACGACCTGGTACAGGAGCGTCGTGCCGGAGCGCGGCACCCCGATGACGTGGAGCGTCGGGTACGCCTCCGCCAGCTCCTCCCGGTAGTCGGCCTCCGCGCGGGGCGCGAGCGCCAGGTTGAGCTGCTCGAGGAAGTCCTCCTCGGATTGGTCCTTCGCGAACGCCTCCGTGAGGTCTTCCGGGTCGATTCGGCGCACGACTTCCACCGTGGCGGTTAGCGTAATGCGCGATGGAGCTGGCGCGCCTCTACGAGGGCATGTACCGGATCAGGCGCCTCGAGGAGACGCTGCTCGACCTCTTCTCGGCCGGCAAGCTCGTCGGCACCACCCACACCTGCATCGGCCAGGAGGCGGACGCCGTGGGCGTGATCGCGAACCTCGAGCCGTCACGCGACATCGTCGTCTCGAACCACCGCTGTCACGGGCACTACGTGGCCTTCACGGGCGACGTGCTCGGCCTGCTCAGCGAGGTGATGGGGAAGACGACGGGCACCTGCGGCGGCAAGGGCGGAAGCCAGCACCTCTGCAACGGCAACTTCTACTCGAACGGCGTCCTCGGCAGCATCGTCCCCGTCGCGACCGGCATGGCGCTGGCCGAGGCGAAGCGGGGAACGGGAGCCGTGACCACCGTCTTCCTCGGCGACGGGGCGCTCGGCCAGGGTGTCGTCTACGAGTGCCTCAACATGGTCTCGCTCTGGCGCCTCCCTCTCCTCGCCGTCCTCGAGAACAACTACTACGCGCAGTCGACTCCGAGTCGACTCGCGCTCGCCGGTGGGATCAGGCGACCGCGCACAGGCGTTCGGCATCGCGACCGCGGAGCTCGACACGACCGACGTGCTCGAGATCCACACGCAGGCCGCGAGGGCCGTCGCCCAGGTGCGCGCCTCCGGCGAGCCGTTCTTCCTCGTGCTCAACACGTACCGCTTCAGCCCCCACAGCAAGGGCGACGACAACCGAGACCCGGCCGAGATCGAGGCGCGGCGCGAGCGCGATCCCCTGCGCGTGGCTGCGGCCGGGCTCGACGAGGCGAGCCGACTGGCGATCGAGGAGAAGTGCGAGCTCGCGCTCGCGGAGGCTCTCGCGCCCGCCGAGGCCGCCCCCGACGCGCGTGCCGCGGCGTAGGACGAGGCGGGACGATGGCCGGTCGTTGCGTCGAGGTGCTGAACGAAGCGCTGCACGAGCTCTTCGCGACCCGCGAGGACGTGTACCTGCTCGGCGAGGACGTCCTCGATCCCTACGGCGGCGCGTTCAAGGTCGCCCGGGGCCTCAGCGACCGCTGGCCGGAGCGCGTGATCACGACGCCGGTCAGCGAAGCCTCGCTCTTCGGCCTCGCTGCCGGCATGGCGATCCGCGGCTACCGCCCGATTCTCGAGATCATGTTCGGCGACTTCATCGCGCTCGGGTTCGACCAGATCGTCAACGGCATCTCGAAGTTTCGCGAGATGTACGACGACCAGGTCACCGTTCCGCTCGTCGTGCGGACGCCGATGGGAGGTGGACGCGGATACGGCCCGACGCACAGCCAGTCGCTGGAGAAGCTCCTGCTCGGCGTACCGAACATCGGCGTCGTGGCCGCCAGCGAGTGCCATGACCTGCGGGCTCTGCTCACGAGCGCGGTGGAGGACGACGAGCCGGTGTTCTTCATCGAGAACAAGCTCATGTACGGGCGCCTCAACCGCCGGCCGGACGACGGCCACGTCGATGAGCTGCGCTGCCTCGAGACGGAGGGCCCGTATCCGGCCCTTACGTTCTCGGGCAGCGACTTCGCCGGCGGGACTGCGACCATCGTCACGTACGGCGGCATGGTGCCCGTCGCGCTCGCGGCGGCGATGGAGCTGATCCTGGAGCAGGAGATCTTCTGCGAGGTCGTCGCGCTCAGCCGGCTGCTTCCGCTCGATCTCGAGCCTGTGCTCGAGTCGGTCGGGCGGACGGGCGCGCTGCTCACGCTCGAGGAGGGCACCCTGACCGGGGGCATCGGCGCCGAGATCGCAGCGCGTGTGCAGGAGCACGCCTGGGGCGATTTGAGGCGGCCGGTCCGGCGCGTGGCTGCGCGGGACGCGGTCATTCCCTCCGCGCGCGGGCTCGAGGAGGCTGTGCTTCCCGGCGCGGCGGACGTCGTCGGCGCCGTGCTCGCTCTCGAGGGCGCCGGCGCCGAGTACCGCTGACTGCAGGGCTGTCAGCGCGTGCGCACGCGGAGCGTGTAGCCGGCGGAGTCGCCGCCTCGTCCCCGGGGAATCCAGAGATCGACGAAGACCGTGACGCCGCGCGAGCTCGTGTTCTGCCAGCGAAGCGACTCGACCTGCGCCCGTGGGCGGTTGCCGAGTGCGAGCCGGTTCTTCGACGAGCCGGCGATCGTGCGCGTTCGCTGGCTCCAGAGGGCGGCGTCGACCGGGCCGTCCGGCGCGACCACGATCTCGGCCGTCCTTCCAGCCGGAACGAAGACGCGGTAGACGTCGTGCGGGTCTTCCACGGCGTCCAGCCGCGCGACGAGCGTCGCCGTTGTCCGCCCGGGCCCGGTGAGCGGCGGGTCCACCTTCCCGAGCACGCGGCCGTTCGCAACGAGGTCGACGTCGTCGTTCGGCTCGGCGGGGTCCGGCGCCGGCGCCGGCGCGGCGAGCGCTTCGTGCAGCGAGACGACGCCGAACCCGTTCGCTCGTCGAAGCCGTGGCTACCGGCGTCGCGTGCCGTTCTGCGCAGCAGGTCGGAGACCTGGGCGGCTTCGAGGTCGGGCCTCGCCGACCAGACCCAGGCGGCCACCGCCGAGACGATCGGCGCCGAGAAGCTCGTCCCGGCGACCAGATCGAACGACTCCGGGTCGCCCGGATCCTGGACGGGGATGTCGGTCCCCGGCGCCGCAACGTCGACCGCCTCGGAGCCGCTCGAGAAGAAGGCAGGCACGTCCGCCTGGTCCGTCGCGGCGACCGTGAGGACGTGGGGGTAGTCGGCCGGATAGATGTCCGGGTTACCGAGGTGGAAGCTGTTGCCGGCCGCGGCCACGACCAGCGCGCCACGGTCCACGGCGCGCATGACGGCCTCGTACAGGGCGCGCGAGAAACCGGGGCCGCCGAGGCTCAGGTTCACGACGCCCCCGGAAGCGACCCGGTCGAGGGCGGCGATGATGGTCGCGTCGTCGAGGCCCGGCAGGTCGTAGATGCGCAGGGTGGACGTCGGGTAGACGCCCACCGTTCCCACGCCGTTCGCTGCCGCGCCCGCCGTCGAGGCAACCATGGTTCCGTGGTAGGTCGGGCGCCCGAACGTGCTGGGCGCCTGAGCGTTCAAGAAGCGTTACGCCGGGCCGCTCGGCGAAATCCGGGTGAGCGACGTCGAGCCCGGTGTCGACGATCGTGATCGGGACGACTCCCGCCGCGGGCGGCTCGACGGTCTCGGCGCCGATGCGGTCGAGGTGCCAGGCCCTGTCGACGAGCGGGTCGCCGAGGTCGGCGTAGCCGGCGAGGCTGCGGATGCGATTCGGCTCCGCATAGCGCAGCAGGCCGAGCCGCCCGAGCTCCGGAATGAGCCGGGCGGATGCAGGTGCCGCCGACGCGCCAGATGTCGAGCCGGCCCGAGACGAGAGCTCCGCCCTGCCCGGCGACGATCCGCTCGGCGGCCAGGCCCGGGCGAAGCGCGAGCAGCACGTACGGCTCCGACACGAGCGCCGCCAGCTCGCGCCCGTGCGGGATCGGCGGCGGGCGGAAGCCACCGTCCGCGGCAGCGGCCGGAGGAACGAGGAAAACGAACGCAGCGACGCACGCCCAGCCCAGGCGTGCCGCCGTCCCGGCGAACATCGGCACATTCCCATCTAAGCTGAAAATCGGGCAACTGTGGGATGACCATCGCCAGACGATTGCGAGCCGCGTCATGCGGATGACCGCGTACGTCGGCCTGGGCGCGAACCTCGGCGACCGCGAGGCGACGCTGCGGCGGGCGGTCGAGCTTCTCGACGAGGAGCCGGGCATCGACGTCGTCGCGGTGTCGACCTTCCGCGAGACCGACCCGGTCGGGTACACGGACCAGCCGCCGTTTCCTGAACGCGGCGGTGGCGCTCGCGACCGATCTGCCTCCGCGCGTGCTGCTCGACCGGCTCCTCGCGCTCGAGCAGGTGCTCGGCCGCGTCAGAGAGGGCGTTCCTCGCTACGGCCCGCGGCTGTGCGACCTCGATCTCCTCGTCTACGGCGGAGAGACCGTCGACGAGCCCGACCTCGTCGTTCCGCATCCGCGTCTGGCGGAACGGCGCTTCGCGCTCGAGCCGCTCGTCGAGCTGGATCCGGAGCTGGAGCTCCCCGACGGGCGCCGCGTGGCGGACCTGCTGGCGGCGGTCGGATCCGACGGGGCGTGAGGCGGCGACCAGCGGGCGGGTCGGTGACCCGCCCCTACGGGAGCCCCGGGGCGTGAGGCCGTGCCCGCGGGCGGGTCGGTGACCCGCCCCTACGAGAGCCCCGGGGACCATGCGAAGGTCACTACAATGAGCGCATGTCCCATCTCGACGAGCTCGACGAGTACGAGGCCGAGCTCGAGCTGCGGCTCAAGAGGGAGTACACGGCCGTCTTCGGCCTCTTCCGCTACTGCATCGTCACGCAGGACTCCACCTACCTCTGCAACCGCTACGAGCTGCGCCCGACGCTGCATGCGAGCTACCCGTTCTTCCATCTCGTCATGGAGGACGTCTGGGTGTGGGACAAGAACCGGCCCACCCGGATCATCCCTCGCGCCGAGGTCTACACCTCGAGCGACGTCACGATCGAGGAGCTCCGCAGCGAGGGTGAGCTTCCGGGGCTGACGCCCGAGGCGCTCGCCGAGAAGCTCGGCGAGCCGCTGACGCCCGACGAGGAGTGAGGCTCTCGGCTGGCGGGCCGGATGAGATCCGGCCCCTTCGGTCCCGGTCCCGCGCCTGATGCTGCTCGCAGTCGACGTCGGCAACACGCAGACGGTCATCGGTGTCTTCGACGGCGACCGGTTGACGCGTGACTGGCGGGTCGCCACGGAGGCCGAGCGCACGGCCGACGAGATCGCGGCCCTCGTCGACCGCCTGCTCGAGCTCGCCGACCTCGACTTCGAGCAGATCGACGGCGTGTGCCTCTCGTCCACCGTGCCGGTGCTCGTTCGCGAGTACGAGGCGTTCGCCGAGCGGTACGCAACGGCGCCGATCCTCGTCGTCGGCCCGGGCGTCAAGACGGGGATACCCATCCTGTACGACAATCCGCACGAGCTCGGGCCCGACCGGATCGTGAACGCGGTGGCCGCCCGCGAGCGCTACGGCGCGCCCTGCATCGTCGTCGACTTCGGCACGTCGACGAACTTCGATGCAGTCTCGCGCGACGGCGAGTTCGTCGGCGGCGTCCTCGCGCCGGGGATCGAGAGCTCGATGGACGCGCTTTTCGCGCGGGCGGCGCGCCTCGTCAAGATCGACTTCGTGGAGCCGCCTTCGGTGATCGGCAAGACGACGGTGGCCGCGCTGCAATCGGGCGTCGTTTACGGCTTCGCCGGCCAGGTGGACGGCATCGTGACGCACATGCGCGGCGAGCTCGGCGCCGATGCCAGGGCGATAGCCACCGGTGGGCTCGCCGACCTCATCGCTCCGCACTCCCAGACGATCGAGCTCGTCGATCCCGACCTGACGCTCGACGGCCTCAGGCTCGTCTGGGAGCGCAACCGCTTGGGCGCCTGCTCCGTAGGAGCAGGACTCCCAGCTCCTTCGCCCGCCGAGCGGCGTCGCGATCTCCTTCCGCGGCGGCGACGATGCAACCCTTCATGAGGATGTGCCACGAGCGTGCGAAGCTCTGGGGGTCGGGATGCCCGCCTCCGTCGCGAGACGCTCGAGGAAGGTGCGGATCCTCGCGAGGTGCACCGCGCTGGCCTCGCCGACACGGCTTGCCGGGTCGGCCGTCTCCAGGAGGACGTTGATGAAGGAACAGCCCTTCGAAGTCGTCACGGCGGAACCATGCGTCGAAGACGTCGAAGATCGCGAGGAGCCGATCGCCGGGATCAGTCGCACGCCGCTCGACCTCGGCCTGAAGCCACTCGTTCGTCCAGAGCTGCTCGCGGCGCTCGAGAAACGCGAGCACGAGGTCGTCCTTCGACGCGAAGTGACGGTAAAGCGTCATTCTCGCCACGCCTGAACGCGCGATGATCGTGTCGATGCCGACCGCGCGGATGCCATGGCGCGAGAAGAGCTCGTATGCCGCCTCGAGAATACGCTCGCGCGCGTCACCGGTCGGCTTGTCGCGGATGGTCGAGGTGGCGACGTCCGTGCTCATGGGCGTGGACGGTAGCAGCCGTCGGTCCTGGTGCTCCGGGCGTGGTCTTGACTTCCGATCCTCCCTCGGTTGTACCGTAGCGCACCAAGAGGGAGACCGGTCAGTCTACCGACGAGAGATGCGCGACAGGCGAGCTGTCGACGCCTGTCGGCGGTCGAGATCGGAGGAGGTGGGCCAGAAGACCGAGTGACAGCGACGGGAACGGCGCCGTCGAGAGAGGCGCGCGTTGTCGAAAAGCCGAAGGGAGACGCGTCACGATGGATTACGACCCGAGGACCGCCACCGGCATTCCGACCGAGCCCGTAGGTTCCCTCCCGAGACCGGCGAAGCTCCAGGCCGCCTACGCCGCCTACGACGCCGGAGAGATCAGCAAGGATCAGCTGGAGGCCGAGCAGGACGCGGCCGTTCAGGACTCGATCAGCCGCATGGAGGCCACCGGCTCTCCGATCGTCTCGGACGGCGAGCAGCGCTGGTCGAGCTTCGCGACCTACCCCCTCACCGACACGCTCGCGGGCACCGGCCTCGCCCCGAACCTGGGCGGCGGGCGGGCAATATTTCGCGATCTTCGCCGACGGGCACCACCGGCAGCTGCCCGCGCCTGACGGGCGGTCCGTTCCGCTACAAGACCTTCGCGGCCGACACGCTGGCGAAGTCGATCGGGTTCGCGACGAAGCCGATGAAGCAGGCCGTCATTGCGCCCTCGATGCTCGCTCTCCTGTATCCGCTCGAACGAGGAGGTCCCGGGCTACTCGCGCGAGGAGTTCGAGGAGGACCTCGTCGACGAGTGCGAGAAGGACATCCGCCAGGCCTTCGGGGCCGGAGCGGCCCGGGTCTCCATCGACTTCACGGAGGGGCGCCTCGCCACCAGGGCGGACCCGCGCAACCCGTGGACGGGCGCCGGCATGCTCCCGCACTTCATCGAGCTGAACAACCGGGTCATCGACCGGTTCGGCGCCGAGGAGCGCGCCAAGATCGGTGTTCACACGTGCCCGGGCGGCGATCGCGACTCGGTGCATAGCGCCGATGTCCCCTATAGCGATCTGCTGCCCCACATGTTCGAGATGAACGCCGGCTACTTCCTCATCCAGCTCGCGAGCGAGCGGGATCGGGACGCCGTCTACAAGCTGATCGGGGAGCACAGCCGCGACGACGCGAACGGCATCCCGCAGATCTGCTACGTCGGCGTGACCGTGACGCAGAGCCCGAGGCCCGAGAGCGCGCAGGAGATCTGCGATCAGCTCGTGCGAGCTGCCGACTTCATCCCGAAGGAGCGCCTCGGCTCGACCGACGACTGCGGCTTCTCCCCGTTCTCAATCGACGAGAAGCCGAATCACGGCTCGCCGGACTACGCCCGGCGAGGTCGCGTTCGAGAAGATCGCGAACCGGGTCCACGGGAACCGCGATGGCCGCCGAGAAGCTCGGGATCGGCATCCCTGTGGCGGCCTAGTCAGGTCGACGATGGCCGGGGTCCTGGAGGTTGGGCATGCCTGATCTCCGGGACCCAGCCCACGGCATCGCCGTGCCGCGTGTCGACGTGACGGACTACCTCGCGCCGTACCCGGCGCTGCGCGTACGCCGGCCCGTCCGTCTCGAGCTCACGCACCACTCGTATCCCGTCGAGCCATCGGTGGAGGAGTCCTGGCTCGCGCTCACATTCAGGGCGTTCTCACTTCTCGCCGGGCGCATGGAAGTGCGTGAGCTTCTCGTCCTCGGGACCGGGAACGGTTTCGATGCGCTAGGAGCCGCCGAGATCTTCGACCTTCGCTCCCTCGTCGTCACCGACCTCTTCGAGGAGTGCCTCGAGGTGTCGCGCCGCAACGTGCTCGCCCATCTCGATGCCCCCTGGATCGAGCTCGGCTTCCACGCCGGCGATCTCCTGTCGTGCGTCGCACCGGGGAGGCGCTTCTGCCTGATCTACGAGAACCTCCCCAACGTTCGCGCGGCCGCGGGCATGGACGTCGCGCTTGGCACCCTCGGCGGCCGGTTCTTCGACGCGGCCGGGCTCAGCGTGCCCGAGCTCTTCGAGTCACACCAGCTGGCGCTCCATTACGAATGCCTGCAGCAGGCGCGCGGATACCTGAGGGATGAGGGCGGCATCCTCACCGCGATCGGCGGGCGGATCCCCCTCGACGTCGCCTTCAACCTGCACCGCTCGTGCGGGTACGCGCCAGAGCTCGTGATCTTCGACGTCAAGATCCAGACCGAGCCGGAGCTCGTGCTTTCGGGCTACGCACGCGTCGAGAGAGCTCGTTCGCTCTACCCGGAGCTCGAGACGTCGGAGGCGCCCGGCCTCGAAGGAGGAGCTCGCTGCGTGGAGGCGAGCTGATCGTACGTGATGTCGGTGACCGAGGGCTGGCCGCTGCGCGAGGTCGGTCGTCTCGT
Source organism: uncultured Thermoleophilia bacterium (assembly GCA_963838105.1). Classification (GTDB taxonomy): domain Bacteria; phylum Actinomycetota; class Thermoleophilia; order Gaiellales; family Gaiellaceae; genus CAWJNF01. The sequence continues at coordinate 12,542 of CAWIQC010000002.1, forward strand.
TTCGTGATCTCGGAGCCGGCGCGCCGGATCACGCGGGCCGGCTATCAGTGAGAGAGAGAGAGATGGGAGAGTTACAAGTGATGGGAGCAGCGCGAGAGAGACGATAAGATCTGCAGTAGGGGTGAGGTGAGCAGAGGAGGGAGAGGCGCGGAGATTGCGATCAGCTCGTGCGAGCTGGACTGCATGAAAGAGCGGGGCTCGACGATGAGGAGGTTGCTCGCCGTTGTCGATCGATGAGAAGCGATACGGCCGCGGACTACGCAGGCAGGTGCGTCGAGAAGATCGCGAACCGCGTCCACGGAACCGCGATGGCGCCGAGAAGCTAGGGATCGGCATCCCTGTGGCGGCCTAGTCAGGTCGACGATGGCCGGGGGGAGGTTGGGCATGCCTGATCTCCGGTACCTAGCCCACGGCATCGCCGGCCGCGTGTCGACGTGACGGACTACCTCGCGCCGTACCCGGCGCGGCGCGTACGCCGGCCCGTCGGCTCGAGCTGACGCGCCACTCGTACCGGTCGAGCAATCGGTGGAGGAGTCGTGGCTCGCGCTCGCGTTCAGGGCGTTCGCACGACTCGCCGGGCGCATGGAGGTGCGTGAGCTTCTCGTCATCGGGACGGGAACGGTCTCGATGCGCTGGGAGCCGCTGAGATCTTCGACCTGCGCTCCCTCGTCGTCACCGACTCTTCGAGGAGAGCCTCGAGGTGTCGCGACGCAACGTGCTCGCCCATCTCGAGCCCCCGGGATCGAGCTAGACTTCCGCGCGGGCGATCTCCTCGTCGTGCGTCGCACCGGGGAGGCGCTTCTGCCTGATCTACGAGAACCTCCCCAACGTTCGCGCGGCCGCGGGGATGGACGTCGAGCTGGGCACGGTGGGTGGACGGTTCTTCGACGCGGCTGGGCTCAGCGTGCCCGAGCGCTTCGAGACACACCAGCTGGCGCTCCACTACGAGTGCCTGCGGCAAGCGCAGCGGATACCTGAGGGATGGGGGCGGCATGCTCACCGCGATCGGCGGGCGGATCCCGCTCGACGTCGCCTTCGACCTGCACCGCTCGTGCGGGTACGCGCCGGAGCTCGTGATCTTCGACGCGAAGATCCAGACCGAGCCGGAGCTGGTCTGCCGGGCTACGCACGCGTCGAAGAGGAGGCCGGCGTCGCCTTTCGCTTCTACACGCCGGAGGTCATCGAGATCGTTGCGGAGGCCCGCCGCACGGGCCTCGAAGGGGAGGAGCTCGCCCTCGCCGTGGAAGGCGAGCTGATACAGCACGTGATGTCGGCGACCGAGGCGCTGGCTCGGTGCCGCCAAGGCCGCCCGGTCGCCCACTCGGTGTTCATGATCCTCGGTAGCTCGGGCGGCGCCGAGCCGCTCACGCCGGCCGGCTGACGATCGCCCGGTCGAGCGTCGTCAGGCCGAGCGGGTTGACGGCGACGCCTTCGACCCAGGGCCGGCGCAGTGCGAGCTCGCGCTTGTAGGTGAGCGGGACCAGCGCGGCCCGCTCGCGCACCCAGGTGCGGTCGATCTCGTGGTAGAGGCGCATGCGCTCGCTCTGGTCGAGCAGGGAGCGTGCCCGCTCGAGCAGCTCGGCGATCTCGTCGTCGCGGTAGAGGGGCGCGAATCCCCAGGTCATCAGGCCCAGGAAGAGCCCTTCCGGATCGGGGAAGTCCGCCGCCCAGCCGGTCACGAACATGTGGGCGCCGGAATCGAGGTCGTCCAGGCAGAGGTGCGACGACCCGGTGCGCATCGCTACACGCACCCCGAGGTGCTGCGCCCACTGGTCGGTGATCGTCTCGGGGTCCGCGAGCCAGGCCGGCACGACGACCTCGAGCTCGGGAAGCCCATTGCCATCCGGATGCCCGGCCTCGGCGAGAAGCTGGCGTGCGAGCTCGGGATCGTGATCGATCCCCGCCTTCGGCGAATGCCCGGGCATGGCCGGCGGTATCGCGCCTCCGCGCGTTGCCAGCCGTGCGACATCGCCGAACGAGGGGCCGAGCCGGCTGCGGTCGAGCGCGTGGGCGAACGCTCGGCGGACGAGGACGTTGGAGAACGGTGGCTACCGGGCATCGAAGCCCAGGAAGTTGAGGGAGAGCATCGAGACCGGCTCGCTGAGGGTGTCCGGCGCGGCCAGCGCGCGTTCGTGATGGACGCTCGCCACGTCGAACCGACCAGCCAGCCAGCCCTCGACGATGGCATGGTCGGTGCGCTCGAAGTCGACATGGATCTCGCCGACGTTGCCGCGGGGACCGTCCCAGTACGGGTTCGCGGTCAGCAGAGCGTGGCTGTCCGTGAACTCGGCGAGGACGAACGGGCCGTTGGACACGAGGTTCTCGGGCTTGCGCCAGTCGTCTCCGAGCTCCTCGCATACGTGGCGGGGCCAGGGGAACGCCCACGAGGCGAGCAGGTACGGGAGGTAGCTGCGCGGCTCGCAGACGCGCACCTCGAGCGTCCGGTCGTCCAGTGCCGTCGCGCTCGAGATGTCGCTGAGCAGGAACGCCGTACGCCGCTCCTGCTCCCGGAGCATCCGCCAGGCGTACACGAAGTCCTCGGCGACCAGCGGGGCACCGTCGCTCCAGTAGGCGCCCTCCCGCAGCCGGAACAGGTAGGTGAGCCCGTCGCCGGCAACCCGGAAGTTGTCGGCCATGTCGGGGACGATCGAGAGCCCGCTGTCGACGGTGAGCAGGCCGCGGAAGAGGTGCTTGGCGAACTGCAGCCCCTCCGTCGAGTAGACGTCACCGGGGACGACCTCGTGAGGGTGCTCCATCACGGTGTGCAGCTTCTCCGTCGCCTCCGGCGGCGGCGGCTCCTCGACACGGCAGCAGAAGGCCTCGTCGAGCGCGTCCTCGGCGCCGCGCGAAGTCGAAGGCGAGGTGGCGCGCCAGCGCGATCTTGAACAGCGTGTCGCGGGCCCGGCCTTCGTCGCCCAGGCGGGCGAGGAAGCCGCGCGCCTGGCTGTAGTGCTCGACTGCGACCTTGTCCGCGTAGAGCGCCCGGGCGGCGTCGCCCGCCAGCAGGAGGTAATCGGCTGCCTTCTCGGGGACGTCCGCTTCGGAGAAGTGGCGGGCAAGAACGTCGTACACGTCCTCGCGGGAGTCGGAGTGCAGCTCCTCGATCGCCTCTCCGACCTTCCTGTGGAGCTTGCGCCGCTTCGCCTCGACGAGGCTCGCGTACGCGACCTCCTGGACGAGGCCGTGACGGAAGCTGTACTCGGGAGCCGGGCGGCGCCGGCGCTCGACCACGAGCTCGAGCCGCTGGAGCGTCGACAGGGCAGGCAGGAGCTGCTCGCTCGGCAGGATCTTCTCGAGCAGCGGTAGGTCGAAGGTCCGGCCGATGACCGCGGCAACGCTCACGAGCTCTCGTGCATCGGGGTCGAGGCGGTCGAGGCGTGCCTGCAGCGTGCCCTGCACGAGCGTCGGCACCGAGAGCTCGTTCGAGTCGATCGCGAGCACGAGCCGACCGTTGTCCCTGCGCAGCGCCCCACGCTCGAGCAGATCCTGCAGCGCCTCCTCGAGGAAGTACGGGTTGCCGCCCGCCCGCACGGCGAGCAGCTCCGACACCGACTCGGGCAGCTCCGCGCCGGCGACGGTCGCGGCGAGCATCCTGCTCGCGTCGTCGGGGAGAGGCCGGAGCTCGATCTCCCGGAAGCGGTGCGGATAGCGCTGCCGCGCGAGCTCGCCCAGGCGCCAGGAGCCGTGCTCGCGCTCGCTGCGGTAGAGCAGGACGAGACCGACGGCCGCCTCCTCGGTCACCGAGAGCAGCTCGCGGAGGAGCGCGAGGGAGGCGTCGTCGGCGGAGTGCAGGTCCTCGAGGACGAGGCAGACCGAGGATCTCGGCGGCGAGACGGGCGACGACCTCCCTGAACAGCTCGAATGTCTGATGCTGGAGGCGACTCCCGGGAGAGCTCGCGGATCCGCGCCTGGTCGACCGGCTCGAGGGTCAGGCCGAGCAGGCTCGCGATGAACGGATACGCGACCTCGGCGTCGGCGCCCAGGAGTCGGGCGAGCTCCGTCTTCAGCTCGAGGCGCAGACGCGCCTCGGGCTCACCGCCGGCGAGCGACAGCCAGTCCCGCAGCAGGTCGCGTATCGGCCAGTACGGCGAGTTGCTCGCGTACGCGACCGCGCGGCCCTCGATGAAGCGGATCCGGTCGCGGTAGCGGCTACGCACCTCGGCGACGAGCCTCGACTTCCCGATTCCCGGCTCGCCCACGATCGACACGATCGTGCCGCGACCCTCGACCAGCCCTTCCATCGCGCGCTCGAGCAGGCTCAGCTCGTAGTCCCGTCCCACGAGGGGGTAGGAGATCGGCTCGCCGTCGCGCTCCAGCATGCCGAGCACGCGGTACGTCTCGACGGGCTCGCTGGAACCCGCGCAGCTCGCTCGCCCCCAGCGGCTCGAGGTCGAAGCACTCCTCGATCTGGAGCTTCGTGGAGCGGCCGACGACGGTCTCGCCGCCCTCGACGAGCTTCTGGATGCGCGACGCCATGTTCACGGTGTCGCCGAGCGCGTTGTACGGATCCTCGCTGTCGGGCTGGATGACGACGGGCCCCGTGTTGATGGCGATCCGGGCCGCGAGATCGATGGCGTAGGCCGCCTCGACCTCGGCCGCGTAGCGGCCGAGCGCATGCTGGATGGCGAGCGCCGCGCGAACGGCCCGCTCGGAGTCGTCCTCGTGCGAGACGGGCGCGCCGAACACCGCGTAGAGCTCGTCGCCGACGTACTGGGCGACGGTGCCCTCGTACCGCTCGACCTCGGCGCTCATCAGCCGCATCACCTCGTCGAGCAGCAGCTTCGTGCGCTCGGGGCCGAGCTTCTCGCCGATGGCCGTCGAGCCAACGATGTCCGCGAAGAGCACGGTCACGATCCGCCGCTCGCCAGCAACCACCGCCATGTACCCGATTGTACGGGCCGGCCGGGTAGCACCAACGCTTCGCGCCGCGCCACCCGTCGGGCGAGGCTGCTGAAGCCGTCAGCCGCCGCCGAAGGCCGAGATCGGCAAGCGCAGCAGCAGCTCGTCGAGGCCGTCGGATTCCGTCGCGGAGCCGCTCCGCCACGTCCGACCGAGCGGGGCTCGGCAGCCAGGAGCCGCTGCTCGACCTCGCGCGATCGTCGCGAGCTGCACGAGCTCCTGCCTGAACGGCTTCGGGAAGCGGCCGTGGCCGAGATACCAGCCGTAGAACTTCTTCAGGAAGCCCGTGGCGCGGCGCTCGCCGAGCTCCCGCACCGTCTCGCCGATGAAGAACAGGAGCTCGCCCGCGACCTCCTGGCGGCTCGGAGCGGCGGCCTCGCGGTCGCCCATGATCTCGGCCAGCGCCCACGGGTTCCCTTGCGCCGCCCGCCCGACCATGACCGCCGCCGCCCCCGTGCGCTCGAGGACCGACACGGCCGCCTCCCGCGAGACGATGTCGCCGGAGGCGATCACGGGCACGCGGCACGCGTGCGACGAGCTCGGCGGTGAGGGCGTGGTCGGCCGCGACCCGTGTACATCTGCGTCGCCGAGCGCGGGTGCAGCGTGAGCCCCTGCGCGCCGGCCTCGACGAGGCGCGGGCCGACCTCGAGGCAGGCGCGGGAGCCGTTCTGGAGCCCGCGGCGCATCTTCACGGTCACCGGGACGGACACGGCGCTCGCGACGGCCGAGACGATGCGGCACGCCCGCTCGGGATCCTCGAGCAGGGTCGCTCCGGCGCCGGTCTTCGTCACCTTCCGCACCGGGCAGCCGAAGTTGATGTCGACGACGTCGGCGCCGGCGGCTTCGACCATGCGCGCCGCCTCGGCCATCACGGCGGGCTCCGAGCCGAAGATCTGGACGGCCAGCGGGTGCTCGTCGGCGGAGATGAGCAGATAGCCGAGCGTCCGCTCGTTCTGGTGCTGCAGACCGGCGCAGCTCACCATCTCCGAGCAGACGAGACCAGCTCCGAAACGGCGGCCCTGACGGCGAAACGCCTGCACGCTGACGCCCGCCATCGGGGCCAGAACGAGCCGGCTCGGCACCTCGACCGGCCCGATCCGCCAGGGTGTCCTGCAGGTCTCCCGTCATGCCCGGGAATGGTAGCCGCGCGTTGCCTCGTTTCCCAGGTTTGACGGAGGGGCAGGCGGTGGTAAAATTTTTTGACGCGAGGTGCGACTGCACCGCGCTTTTTCTGTCTTTGGGAGGAACCGTGAAGGAAGTCATCCTGACTCCTGAGGGCTACGCGAAGCTCAAGGAGGAGATCGAGACCCTCTCCACGACGAAGCGCCGGGAGGTGGCGGAGCGGATCAAGCACGCCCGCGAGTTCGGCGACATCTCGGAGAACTCCGAGTACGACGACGCCAAGAACGAGCAGGCGATGCTCGAGCACCGCATCGCGACGCTCGAGGACCGGCTCGCGCACGCGCGGGTGATCGAGGCTGACGAGATCTCCTCGGACGCAGTGGGCATCGGTACCCGCGTCCGGTTGAAGGACATGGACGCCAACGAGACGATCGAGTACACGATCGTCGGCTCGGCGGAGGCGAACCCGTCCGAGTACCGGCTCTCGAACGAGTCGCCTGTCGGCAAGGCGATTCTCGGCCGCAAGAAGGGCGAGGTCGTGGAGGTCGCGGCCCCGCGCGGCAAGCTGAAGTTCAAGATCATGGACATCAAGGCGGCGTAGGCGCCGGCGCCTACGCCGCCTCACGGAAGGGGCGACCGCGTCAGGTCGCCCCTTCCGCGCCGTAGGGGCCGGTCCCCGACCGGCCCGCTCGTTACCGTAGGGGCCGGATCTCCGATCCGGCCCGTCGTCCAAAGGAGGTCACGATGACGGAAGCTCCGGCCCTGACCGCGGACGAGCGCCGCGACGCGCTCGTCGGCAAGCTCTTCATGGGAGGTATCGAGGCGCTCGATCTCCTCTCCGTCTACCTCGGCGACAAGCTCGGCCTCTACCGGGCGCTCGCCGATCGCGGGCCGCTGACCTCCGGCGAGCTGTCAGAGGCCGCCGGCATCCACGAGCGCTACGCGCGCGAGTGGCTCGAGCAGCAGGCGGCGAGCGGGATCCTCGACCTCGCGGAGGACTCCGACGATCCGTCGGCGCGCCGCTTGCGCCTTCCCGAAGGGCACGACGAGGCGCTGCTCGATCGCGACAGCCTCAACTACATCGCGCCGCTCGGGCAGATGCTCGTCGCGCTGGCACGGCCGATCCACGAGGTGATGCAGGCCTATCGTGACGGCGGCGGGCTCCCGTTACGAGGCGTACGGCGCGGACGCTCTACGAGGGCCAGGCCGGCGTTCACGCGGCCGCTGTACCTCAACCTCCTCGGGCAGGAGTGGTTGCCGGCGGCGACGGCGATCAACGAGCGCCTCCTGGCCGATCCGCCCGCGCGGGTCGCCGACGTCGCCTGCGGCGGCAGGCATCTCCAGCATCGCGATCGCGCGTGCCTACCCGAAGGTGCACGTCGACGGCATCGACTTCGACCCACCCTCGATCGAGCTCGCGAAGCGCCACCTCGCCGAGAATCCGGACGTCGCCGGGCGCGTCGAGTTCCACTGCGGCGATGCCGCCGACCCCGGTCTTGCCGGCCGCTACGACCTCGTCACGATCTTCGAGGCCCTGCACGACATGTCGTATCCGGTCAAGGCGCTGGAGGCCGCCCGGGGGCTGCTCGCGGAGGGTGGATCGGTGCTCGTCGTGCGACGAGCGGACGGCCGATCGCCTCGAGGCACCCGCAGGCGAGTTCGAGCGGTTCCTCTACGGGGCCAGCATCTTCCACTGCCTGCTCGTCGGCATGGTCGGCGAGGGGGCGGCGGGCACCGGCACCGTCATGCGGGTCGAGACCGTCCAGCGCTATGCGGAGGAGGCGGGCTTCGGAGGCTTCGAGGTGCTCCCGATCGAGCACGACTTCTACCGGTTCTACCGCCTCACGCCGTAGGGCCGGACATATCCGGCCCGTACAGGGCGTGGATGCGCGCCGTCGGCCCCTCGAGCGTCAGGCGGCCGCGCTCGCCACGACGGCCTCGCCGCGAGCCCGTTCGCATGCGGATGCGTGCGGCAGGCGCGTCCGCGGGTGGCCGGTCGCTCACGTCGAGCTCGCTGCGGGCCCGTCCGGAACCCGAGACGACGTCGAGCTCGGCGGCCACTCCGGGCCGGACGCCGACGCGCAGGTCGCCGCTTCCCGTCACGAGCGTCAGGTCGCCGCCGGCGGCCTCCGCGACGACGATGCCTCCGCGCCCGGTGCGCAGCTTGCGCGTCGCAGCGCACGGCGCCGAGCCAGATCTCCCCTTGCCCGGTGGTGACGGACGCGCCTTCGCCCTCGATCGAGGCGACCTCGAGGTCGCCGGAGCCGAGACGAGCCTTGAGTCGGCCTGAGACGCGGCCGAGCGTGACCTGACCCGAGCCGGTGGCCACGTCGACCGGCACCCTCCACCTCCTCGGAGACGATCGAGCCGCTGCCCGTCGCCGCCCTGAGCCCGGAGAGGAGACCAGACGTGGAGATCGAGCCTCGCTGGGCGCCGGCCTTGAGCTTCGAGTGCCGCGGCGCCTCGACGACGACCGCGAGGCCCGTGCGGCGGAAGCTGCGCGGAGCCCGCACGACGAGCTTGCGCCGCTGGTCGGAGAACTCGACCTTCGTCTCGGCGACGCTGTGCGCGTCCGCTTCGTCCGGCGTGTAGGCGCCCTGGGAGATCGTGCCGAGCAGATCCTCGACGCCCTGTTCCCACTGGCGCGGATCGCCCGGCTCGGCGGAGATCTCGACGCGGACGTGCGCCACGTCCGCCGTTCGGACCTCGATCCGGCCTCCGCGGATGCGGATGTCGAGCTCGGCCGGGCCGTCGCAGTCGAACGACTCGGTGCGGGTGATGGTCTTGGTGTTCATGTGCTCTCGTCCTTTCGCATGTCGGGTGTCGTCAGCCGTGGACCCAGCCGCGCAGCCGATGGCCGGTGGGCTCGCCGCGCGCCTGCTGAGATCGCTGCGGGCCGCCCTGGAGGCTCTCCTGGACTGCACGAACGAGCCAGGTGTTGAGGGAGACGCCCTCGCCGGCCGCGACGCGCTCGGCGCGAGCCTTCAGGCTCTCGGGCAGGCGCAGCGTGACCCGGCTGAGCTCGCCGCTGGGCGTCGTCGAGAGCCACCGCGTGGGTGGGCAGCTCGTCTTCGAGCGCGAGGGCCGGCGAGACGACTACGCCGACCTGGCCGGGCTCGAGGCGAAGGTCGACGGCTGCGGTCGCCGAGCGCGTCGGTGACCTCCATGGCGAGATCGGCGAGCGCGTCCATGATCGCCAGCCGCGTGGCCGGCTCGAGCGCAGCCGCGAGCGCGGTGGCCGTGCGACGCGTTGCGTCGTCGCCGGCCGCGGCCGCCGCGACGAGGCTGTCCTCGACAGTCGTGACGTACGGTGTCAGATCCATGACGTCATTATGACATCAAAATGACGTCTGTCAAGCGTCAATGTGACGTCGCGCCGGGACGGCGCTCCGAGCGCCGCTCCGCGGTAGGCTCGCCCGTGCCGTGAGCGCCCCGAAGCGATTTCCCGACCGCGACGAGGTCGCCTCGGTGCGGGCCGAGGCGGAGGGGCTCGAGCCGGGTCAGGAAGCCGAGACGCGCCGGCGTGTCGCCGGCCGCGTTCTCGCCCGGCGCGGTCACGGCAAGCTCACGTTCCTCGACCTCGTGGATCGGTCGGGGCGCATCCAGCTGCTCTGCTCCGAGGATCGTTCAGGCCCGGTCGACGTCGACCTCGGCGACGTCGTCGGAGCGGTCGGCGCGCCCGGCTCGAACGCGGCGTGGCGAGCCGTCGCTCGCCGTGGACGAGCTCGATCCTGCTCGCCAAGATCGAGCGGCCGCTGCCCGACGTCTACCACGGGTTGCAGGACACCGAGACGCGCTACCGCAAGCGCTACCTCGACCTCGCCGTGAACGAGGAGACGCGGCGCGGACTTCATCACTGCGCTCGCGCATGGTGTCGGCGACCCGGCGCTGGCTCGACGAGCGCGGGTTCGTCGAGGTGGAGACGCCGGTGCTCCAGCCCCGCTACGGCGGCGCGTTCGCGCGGCCGTTCGTCACGCACTCGAACGAGCTCGACGCCGACCTCTACCTGCGGATCGCGACCGAGCTGTACCTGAAGCGGCTGATCGTCGGCGGGCTCGAGAAGGTGTACGAGATCGGCAAGGACTTCCGCAACGAGGGCATCTCGTACAAGCACCAGCCCGAGTTCACGATGCTCGAGTGGTACGAGGCCTACGCCGACTTCGGGGACACGATGGAGCGGGTGGAGCAGCTCGTCCAGGACGTCGCGCTCGAGGTGCTCGGGACGACGAAGATCGTGTTCCGCGGCCACGAGGTCGACCTGAAGGCGCCGTGGCGGCGCATCCGGCTGCCGGACGCGCTCGCCGAGCTCGGGCTCTGGACGCGACGACGAGGCCGAGCTCAGATCCCGTCTCGAGGCCCGCGGCGTCGACACCGGCCAGGATCGGACGTGGGCGCAGCTCGTCGATCACGCCCTGTCGGCTCTCATCGAGCCCGAGCTGATCGAGCCGACGTTCCTGCACGACTACCCGATCGAGCTTTCCCCGTTCGCCCGGACGTTCGACGACGATCCTCGCCTCGTCGAGCGCTTCGAGTACTTCATCGCCGGCATGGAGCTCGGCAACGGCTACACCGAGATCAACACGGCCGCGGAGCAGGCCGAGCGCTTCGCCACGCAGGAGGCCGAGCGGGAGGCGGGCGACGCGCTCGCACTCGAGGGCGACCCCGACTACGTCGAGGCGCTCACGTACGGCATGCCGCCGACGGGAGGCATCGGCCTCGGCGTGGACCGGCTGGCCATGCTCTTCACCGGGCGCGAGACGATCCGCGACGTCGTGCTGTTTCCCGCGCTGCGTCCGACGACGTCGTAGGGCCGGATCTCAACCGGCCCGCGGGCCCGCGCGTAGCCCATGGCCGAGCTGGAGCGGCGTATCGGCGCGGTTGCCGCAGGTACTGTCTCTGACATGCGCCTGAGGCTCCTCGCGGCGTGCGTCCTCGCCCTCGCCACGGCGGCGCTGGCCGCCCCGGCGGCGTCGGCAGAGCCGTCCGTCATCCGGTTCTTCCAGACGCCGTCCAAGCGCATCCACTGCGCGTACTTGTCCGCAGCCCGCCTTCCTCCGCTGCGATATCGACGGCGGCTTGCGGCCACCGCCCGCGCGGCCGGCGAGCTGCCAGGTCGACTGGGCGACAGGGCCTCTCCATGGGAAGGACGGTCGCGCCCGGTCGTGTGCGCCGGGGACACCACCGCCTACCCCTCCGCCCGCGTGGTCGGCTACGGGAAGACGTGGGCGCGGGGCGGATTCAGGTGCGAGGTGCGGCGGCGCGGCCTCACCTGCGAGAACGCAGCCGACCACGGGTTCTTCCTGAGCGCTTCGAGCTGGCGGCGCTTCTAGATGGAGGTCTCGACCGGGCCGCGAGGCCGCCGCCTGCCACCACATCGTCACGCTCGCCCTCACCACTACGGCTACCCCGGCGGCCGGCCGTCTTGCGTGAGGATGGGACCGTCCGCTGACGGGCTCGTGCTCCCTCCCCAGACGCCGCGAGCCTGAGCCGTCCCCTCGGCTCCTCAGAAGGAAGGCCCGCCGCCTGGCGGGCCTTCCGTCTCGGCGGCCTCGCTCGCGCTTAGCCCGTTCCGGTGGCGCGCAGGCGGAGGCCTCCGATCTGCGTCCGGCGAGCGTGCACGGCTCCGCAGACGTGTTGCGCCAGGCGTGGCGCGTGCCGTTCTGGACGACCGTGTCGCCGGCCGCAGTGAACTGGCGCCGTCGTCGAGCTCGAGCGTGACTCGCCCGACAGCACGAGGACGATGTCGACAGTGTCGGTCACATGCATGCCCGGGTTGTCCGGCTCGAGCGTCTCGAGGAGCCCCGGTAGCTTCTGCTCCATTTCGGCGGCTGCCGCGTCCGGATCGCGCCGGCTCAGGCGCCGGCGCATCCGCGGCTGGCAGGTGACGATCACGAACCGGAAGCCGGCCGGCGGTGGAAACCACTGCCGGTACGCGTCGCCGGAGCCGTCGTATGGGAGCGTCACCGCGGTGTCGTGCCCCCAGATGCCGTAGAACTCGCTTCCCGGCATCATCTCCGCGGTTACCGGCTCGAGACGCTCGTCGCTGACGAAGACGGAGCGTCCGTCGCGGCTCTGGCCGGTCACGACTCGCCGTAGGGCCATCCTGCCTCCTCTCGTGGACGTGCCGGACAAACCCTACGATCTGCGTCCGGCAGCGCGCGGCTACCCGCCGCCGGCCAGCAGGTAGACGCTCGCGAGACCCTGCCACTCGCCGTAGCGGGCGAGGAGCTCGGCCGTGTCCTCGGCGGTCGCCTCGCGGCCGAGCAGGCGCCGGCACAGCTTGATCAGACCGAGATCGCCGACCAGCCCGTGCTCGTAGCGGCCAAGGCCCTCGAGGCAGATCACCCCCGCCGACCACGGGCCGAGCGTGCGCTCCTCGTCGAGGCGGCGAGCCGCCACCGCCGTCGGCGTGGAGCGCAGTCGCTCCAGGTCCCAGGCGCGCGAGATCCGCACGAGCGCGGCCGCCTTGCGGGCCACGAGGCCCGAGGCGCAGAGCGCCGCCGGGCTCTGCGGCGCGAAGTCGGCGCGGGTGGGCGGGAGGTTGAGCCCTGCGTGCTGCGCCGCGTAGCGCGCCACGAGCCTGGCCTCGATGCGCCGGGCCTCGCGTGCGGAGATGAGCTGGCCGCACAGGGCCCGCAGCAGCGCGTGCGTGACGGTCGCCGTCCGCAGCGGGCGCAGCCCTCGCAGGCGCGACGTCGTGCGCCCGATGAGCGGATCGGAGCCGAAGCGCCGCAGGAACTCCGAGTGGTCGTCGGTGCAGGCGAGCACGAAGCGAAGGGTGTCGAGGGCGCGCTTCGGGCGCCGCACCGTCGAGACGAACCTGCAGCTCCCCGCTCGGGGACTGCCACACGCGCGCGAGGGCGGGCGCGCCGCCGGCCTCGAAGGCGCACGTGAGCAGGCCGTCGCGGAAGTGCCGCGTGCGGTCTGCGGCGCGCCGCGCAGACTGCGCGAGGGAGTACGGGCCCCGGGGCCGGAGGGTCGTCTCGACCGGCATCGGCGGAGCCTAGCGCCGCTCCAGACCGACTCGGCGCCGGTGGTACCCTGGGCGTCCGTGGCGGGAGGGGCGTGACAGGCAAACCGCCAGAAAGTGCAGACTCTTCACGCCTGTCGATAACGACTGGCGAAACCGTTCGCTACCATAAGGGCTCGGCGACCGGAAGAGGAAGGCGGTACGGGCGTGTTCGAACGCTTCACCGAGAGAGCCAGACAGGTGGTCGTCCTCGCCCAGGACGAAGCCCGCGCACTCAAGCACAACTACATCGGCACCGAGCACATCCTGCTGGGGCTCCTGCGTGAAGAGGAGGGCCTCGCAGCCCGCGTTCTCGAGCAGCTCGACATCACCGTCGAGGAGGTTCGCGCGCAGGTCGCTCGCATCGTCGGTCAGGGCGACGAGGTGACGACGGGTCAGATCCCGTTCACGCCGCGCGCCAAGAAGGTGCTCGAGCTCGCCCTGCGCGAGGCGCTCTCGCTCGGACACAACTACATCGGCACGGAGCACATCCTGCTCGGCCTCGTGCGCGAGAACGAGGGTGTCGCCGCGCGGATCCTGCTCGACTTCGACGCCGACGCCGAGAAGATTCGCAACGAGATCATCCGCATGCTCTCCGGCCCTGGCCGCCGCGGTCAGGGTGGGCAGGGGGCGGCAGGCGCCCAGGGCGAGAAGGCGAAGAGCTCGAAGCTCCTCGACCAGTTCGGGCGCAACCTGACGAAGCTCGCGGCCGAGGGCAAGCTCGACCCGGTGGTCGGGCGCCAGACCGAGATCGAGCGCGTCATGCAGATCCTGTCGCGGCGGACGAAGAACAACCCGGTGCTGATCGGCGAGCCCGGCGTCGGCAAGACGGCCGTCGTCGAGGGTCTCGCCGCGCGCATCTCCGGCAACCAGGTTCCGGAGCTGCTCAAGGGCAAGCAGATCTACACGCTCGACCTGGCGGCGCTCGTGGCGGGGTCGAAGTACCGCGGCGAGTTCGAGGAGCGCCTGAAGAAGGTGATGAAGGAGATCACGCAGCGCGGCGACATCATCCTGTTCATCGACGAGCTGCACAACCTCGTCGGCGCGGGTGCCGCAGAGGGCGCGATCGACGCGGCGTCGATCCTCAAGCCGGCGCTGGCGCGCGGCGAGCTGCAGACGATCGGCGCGACGACGCTCGACGAGTACCGCAAGTACCTCGAGCGCGACGCAGCCCTCGAGCGGCGCTTCCAGCAGGTGCGCATCGAGGAGCCGTCCGTCGACGAGACGGTCGAGATCCTGCGCGGCCTGCGCGACCGCTACGAGGCACACCACCGCTGCACGATCACGGACGAGGCGCTGCGGGCGGCCGCGATGCTCTCCGACCGCTACATCCAGGACCGCCATCTCCCCGACAAGGCGATCGACCTCATCGACGAGGCGGCGTCGCGCATGCGCATCAAGACGATGACCGCCCCGCCCCAGTACCGCGAGCTCGAGGACGAGATCGAGAAGGTGCGGATCGAGAAGGAGCAGTCGATCGAGGCTCAGGAGTTCGAGAAGGCGGCCCAGCTGCGCGACAAGGAGCGCAAGCTGACGCAGAAGAAGCGCGAGCTCGAGGAGAGCTGGCGCAACGAGGACGGCGGCACGCAGCCGGAGATCGGCGAGGAGGAGATCGCCGACATCGTCTCCATGTGGACGGGCATCCCGGTCTTCAAGCTGACCGAGGCCGAGTCGCAGAAGCTCATTCGCATGGAGGACGAGCTGCACAAGCGCGTGATCGGCCAGCACCTCGCGATCGAGGCGGTCTCGAAGTCGATTCGCCGCGCCCGCGCCGGCATCAAGGATCCCAAGCGCCCCACGGGCTCGTTCATCTTCCTCGGCCCCTCCGGGGTCGGTAAGACGGAGCTCGCCCGCACGCTCGCCGAGTTCCTCTTCGGCGACGAGGACGCGATGATCCAGGTGGACATGTCGGAGTACATGGAGAAGCACTCCGTGTCCCGGCTCGTCGGCTCGCCCCCGGGCTACATCGGCTACGACGAGGGCGGACAGCTGACCGAGGCCGTCCGGCGCAAGCCCTACTCGGTCGTCCTGCTGGACGAGATCGAGAAGGCGCACCCGGACGTGTTCAACATCCTGCTGCAGATCCTCGAGGACGGGAAGCTGACCGACGCGCAGGGCCGCAAGGTCGACTTCCGCAACACGATCGTGATCATGACCTCGAACATCGGGGCGGCGACGATCTCGAAGAACCAGGCGCTCGGATTCAACGTCGGCGACGAGTCCGGCATCTCCTACGACGAGATGAAGAACCGGATCATGGGCGAGCTCAAGAAGATCTTCCGGCCCGAGCTCCTGAACCGGATCGACGAGGTGATCGTCTTCCACAAGCTCACGAAGGAGGAGATCACCCTGGTCGTCGACCTTCTGCTCAAGCGCCTGCGCGAGCAGATGGCACAGCACGAGACCTCGATCGAGCTCACCGACGATGCGAAGGAGCTGCTCGTCGAGAAGGGCTACGACCCGACGATGGGCGCCCGGCCGTTGCGCCGCGCGATCCAGCGCTTCATCGAGGACCCGCTCGCCGACTTCGTGCTCGGCCGGTCTCTCACCCCGGGCTCGATCATCCGCGTCGGCCGCAAGGAAGACGAGGAGGAGATCTCGATCGAGCTCATCGAGGGGCCGCCGCCGGCCGAGGAGCGCGAGAAGGTGACCGTCCCGGCCGAGCCCGAGGACTCGGGCGACCCAGACGACGAGTCGGAAGACTGGCCGGCTAACCCGGGAGGGGTGGGCGAGAGCCCGCCCCGCCGGCGGCCCTCCCGCTCCGCCGTGCGAGGCGGGTCGCCGGCTCACGGTGGCCATCGACCGCCTCCTGTAGGGGCCGGGCCGGCATGAGATGCGGCCCACCTGCCTCATCGCGGCTTGCCTGGGCGTGCTGTAGGGCCGGATCTCATCCGGCCCGCCGGTGTGACGTGCACGCCCCCCGCCGAACGTCTTCCGGCACGCAATCGGCGCACCGCCGTGACGATCCCGTCGGAGTCGCCTCCGTAGGATCCCAGGGTGGCCAAGACGACCGTCCACCACGTCTGCTCCGAGTGTGGCTATGCGACTCCGCGCTGGCTCGGACGGTGTCCGAGCTGCGGTGAGTGGGGAACACTCGTCGAGGAGGCGGACGAGCCTCACCGGGGTAGCGCGGCGCCTGCGGGAATCGCCAGGCCGCTCCTGCGCCTCGACGAGATCGAGTCGGCCGAGGCCGAGCGGATCGCGACGGGCGTGCCCGAGCTCGACCGCGTTCTCGGTGGCGGTCTCGTGCCGGCATCGCTCGTGCTCGTGTCCGGCGATCCCGGCATCGGGAAGTCCACGCTGCTGCTGATGGCGCTGCGGGCGATGAGCGCCGATCGGAAGGTCGCTCTCGTCACGGGCGAGGAGTCGGCGGCTCAGGTGAAGCTTCGAGCCGAACGGCTCGGGGGTGGCGCAGGGGTCGGAATCCTCGCCGAGACGAATCTCGACGCCGTCTGCGCGACGCTCGAGCGCGAGCGCCCGCAGGTGTGCGTGATCGATTCGATCCAGACGCTCTATGCCCCGGAGCTCGGCTCCGCCCCAGGCTCCGTGGCGCAGGTCAGGGAGGCGACGGGGCGGCTCCTTCGTCTCGCGAAGGAGGAAGGGATCGCTGTCCTGATCGTGGGGCACGTGACGAAGGACGGGGCGGTCGCCGGGCCGAGAGTGCTCGAGCACCTGGTCGACTGCGTCCTCCAGTTCGAAGGCGACCGCTACCGGTCGCATCGGGTGCTGCGCGCGGCGAAGAACCGATTCGGGTCGACCAACGAGATCGGCGTCTTCGACATGACGAACGAAGGGCTCGTCGGCGTAGCCGAGCCTTCGGAGCTCTTCGGTCGCTGCGACTCCGACTCACCCGGGTCGGTCGTTGCCTGCGCGCTCGAGGGAACGAGGCCGATCCTGCTCGAGATCCAGGCTCTCGTCTCGCCCACCGATCTGGCCATGCCGCGGCGCGTCGGCACGGGCGTCGATCCCAAGCGTCTGGCGATGATCGTCGCCGTGCTCGGCCGCCACGCGGGGGTGGGTCTCGGGCAAGCGGACGTCTTCGTCAACGTCGCGGGTGGCGTTCGGATAGACGAGCCTGGCGCGGATCTCGGGATCGCGCTCGCGATCGCCTCGGCCGCGCGGCGGGCCCGGCCGCGACCCCTGCTCGGCTGCTTCGGCGAGATCGGCCTCACGGGCAAGCTGCGACCGGCCGCTCAGGCCGAGCGCCGGCTCGCCGAATGCGCGAAGCTGGGCCTCCTCGAGGCCGTCGTCCCCGCCGGAACGCAGACACCGGGAGCGCTTCGCGCCACGATGGCCGAGACGGTGCGCGATGCGATCGGCGCGGCGCTCGAGCGGGCCTCAGACCGAAGCGGCGAGGACGTCGCGCACTCTCGCAGCGACCTCGTCGGGCCTGAGCGAGTCGACCGCGAGTCGCGGCACGCCGCCTAGCGCCGAGCCGTTCGGCGTTCCCCCGTTCCCGAGGGTCGGCCGGTCGCTGAGGACGAGCTCGATCTCGAGCTCGGCGCTCGACCGACGGCTTCCGGCGCGCCGAGATCTCGTAGCGCTCCCGCCGGTCTACCGCAATCGCCCGGCGCCTATCATGCGGCACGCGTCGGCGCTCGTTTCGCGGGCACCGCCGTGGCAGAATCCGCGGTGCGCGCCGTCCGAGACCGACGGCGCCGTTGACAGATATGCGCACGGATCCACGAGCTGACAAGGAGTTGCTCGAGGCGCTGAGACAGGTCGCGCCCGGAACCGCGCTGCGTGCCGGGATCGACGACGTCATCCGTGCCCGTCTCGGTGCGCTGCTCGTGATCGGGGAGCCTTCGAGCCTCTCGTTCCTGTTCTCGGGCGGTATGCGGCTCGACCTGCCGTTCACGGCCCAGAGCCTCTACGAGCTGGCGAAGATGGACGGGGCGATCATCGTCAACGCGGCGCTCAGCCGGCTCGTCTACGCCAACGTCCAGCTCATGCCGGATCCGGCCATTCCCTCGTCGGAGACGGGAACGAGGCATCGCACCGCCGAGCGAGTCGCGAAGCAGACGGCAGCGTTGGTCATCTCGATCTCGCAGCAGCGCGAGACCGTGACGATCTTCCAGGGCGACATCCGCTATCAGCTCGGGGAGATCTCCGACGTGCTGGCGCGGACGAACCAGGCCATCGGCACGCTCGAGACGTACCGGCAGCGTCTCGATCAGGGCCGACGCGTCTGACGGCGCTCGAGTTCCAGGGCGCCGTTACCCTCGACGACGTGCTCGTCGTGCTGCAGCGCGCCGAGATGACGACCCGCATGGGCGAGGAGATCGAGCGCAACTGCATCGAGCTCGGTCAGGAAGGCCGTCTGATCCGCATGCAGCTCGACGACCTGATGGAGGACATACCGCGGGAAAAGGCAGCGATCGTCTACGACTA
Source organism: uncultured Thermoleophilia bacterium (assembly GCA_963838105.1). GTDB lineage: Bacteria > Actinomycetota > Thermoleophilia > Gaiellales > Gaiellaceae > CAWJNF01. The sequence goes on from CAWIQC010000002.1 coordinate 30,963, forward strand.
CGAAGCCGAGCCGGGACGGGCTGCAGCCGTGCTCGAGCGCCTTGCGGAGGTCCCCTACCAACGTCTTCTCGCCGCCGACGATCTGGCCGAGCTGCTCGGCTACGTCCGCGACACCAACCCCCTCGACGTCGCGGTGGCGCCGCGGGGCTACCGCGTGCTGCAGCAGCTGCCGCGGATTCCCGAGAGCGTGGTCCGCCACGTCGTGCGCGACTTCGGCTCGCTCGATGCCATCATCCGCGCCAGCCATCGCGATCTCGAGGCCGTCGACGGAGTCGGCTCGGTGCGCGCACGCGAGATCCGCGAGGGCCTCCGCCGACTGCAGGAGCACAATCTGGTCGATCGCTACCTGCAGCTGTAGACGGGGCGAGGCTCGTTCTCGACGTGTCCCGCGTTGCCCGACGGCCCGGCTCGGCCCGCTAGAATAGATCGCTCCCGCTCGGAGCAATCACTTCGGCGGTTTTTTTGTTGGACAGGGAGGGGCAGCGTGTTCGACGTCGGCGATAAGGTCGTCTACCCGCATCATGGCGCTGGCACGGTCGTCCGCAGGGAGAGTCGCGTCGTGCTCAGTCAGGAACGGGAGTACCTGACGATCCAGATCAGCCACAGCGACATGATCGTGAATGTTCCGACCGAGAACGCAGACCGCGTCGGTCTGCGCAAGATCATCGACGAGGAGATGGTCGGGCGGGTCATTCGCGTGCTCCATGGCAGTGGGACGACCATGCCGAAGAACTGGAACCGGCGCTTCAAGTACAACCGCGACAAGATGAAGACCGGCGACATCTTCGAGCTCGCCGAAGTCGTCCGGAACCTGTCGCTCCGCGAGCAGGAGAAGGGCCTGTCCACCGGCGAGAAGCAGATGTTCGTCAAGGCGAAGAAGATCCTCGCCTCCGAGCTGATGTACGCACGCGAGATGGACGAGACCGAGACGGCGGAGTGGCTCGACGACCTGCTCGCGACCGTCGCGGACGAGGCCGCCGTCGTGTGATGTACGAGCTGGGGCCACGCGTCCCTGTGTGAACCTTGAGCGTCTGGGCCGTCGTCGTCGCGGCGGGTCAGGGCGAGCGGCTCGGCCTCGACCGGCCCAAGGCGTTCGCGTCGCTCGGAGGCCGGGCGCTGCTCGCCGAGAGCATCGGGCGTCTCGATGCGAGCGAGGCCGTCGACGCGATCGTCGTCGTCGCGCCGCCGGGCTGGGAGGAGCCGGCGATCCTCCTCGCCGAGGAGCTCGGCGCCGGCAAGGTCGCGGCATGCGTCTCCGGCGGCACGAGGAGCCGCGCCGAGTCGGTGCGCATCGGAGTCGCCGAGGTGCCGGCCGAGGCGACCGCGATCCTCGTCCACGACGCGGCGCGGCCGCTCGTCTCGGACGAGGTGATCGGGCGCGTGCTGGCGCCGCTCGCCCAGGGCTTCGACGGCGCCGTGCCCGGCTTGCCGATCGCCGACACGGTGAAGCGCGCGCCGGAGGGGGTCGTGGCCGGCAGCGTGGAGCGACGCGACCTCTACGTCGTGCAGACGCCGCAGGCGTTCGTGGCCGAGACCTTGAGGCGTGCTCTGGCCGCCTGTGACGAGGATCTGACCGACTGCTCGAGCTACGTCGAGCGCGCGGGGGGTAGGGTGCGCGTCGTCGAGGGCGACGCGAGGCTCGTCAAGGTCACGACCCGGGCCGACTTGAAAGCCGTCGAGGCCCTTCTGAACGGCGCCGCATGATCGTCGACTACCACATGCACCTTCGCCGGCCCCGCGTGGCCGGCTCGGAGCCGCTCGCTCTCTCCGTCGACGCTGTCGAGCCGTTCGTCGGGCGGGCGCGCGAGCGCGGCGTCGACGAGATCTGCTTCACGGAGCACGTCTACTACTTCCAGCAGACGCGCGACATCTGGTTCCTCCCCTACCACGTCGAGCGCTGCGTCTACGACCTCGACGTGTACTGCGAGGCCCTCGCTCGAGGCGAAGCATCGCGGGCTGCCGGTCAAGCTCGGGCTCGAGGTCGACTACGTCGGCGCGCGCCAGGACGAGCTCGCAGCGCTGCTCGAGCCGTATCCCTGGGATCTGCTCCTCGGCTCGGTGCACGAGGTGCTCGACGTGGTCGTCGACCAGGAGCCGGGGGTGTGGGCGGAGCGCCCGACCGAGGAGATCTGGCGCGACTACGTCGGGCATCTGTGCGAGCTCGCAGCGGAGCGGGCACGTGGATGTCCTCGCCCATCCGGACCTGGCGAAGATCTACGGGCAGCGGCCGCCGGAGCCCGTGCTCACGGAGCTGCACGAGCAGGCCGCGACGGCGATCGCAGATGCCGACGTGGCCATCGAGATCTCAACCGCCGGGCTGCGCAAGCCGGTCGGGGAGCTGTACCCAGACGGAGGGTTCCTCGCCGCCTGCCGGAGCCGGGGAGTCCCGATCACGACGGCGTCCGACGCGCACGAGCCTAGCCTCGTGGGAGAAGACATCGAGCGGGCGGTAGGACTGGCGCGCTCGGCCGGCTACGAGGCGGTTTCGGTCTTCGAGGGCCGTGTCCGTCGGCAGGAGCCCCTCGGATGAGCGAGCTTCGCGTCGGGATCGGCGTGGACGCACACGCGCTCGTCACCGGCGTGCCGCTCGTTCTCGGCGGCGTCGCCTTCCCCGACGAGGAGGCCGGTCTCGCCGGCCACTCCGACGGCGACGTGATCGCGCATGCGCTGATCGACGCGCTGCTGGGCGCCGCGAACCTCGGCGACATCGGCACGCTCTTCCCCTCTGGCGACGAACGGTGGAAGGGTTCGTCCTCGCTCGCGCTCCTGCGGCGTGCATATGCGGAGGTGCGCTCGGCCGGCTGGGAGCTCGTCAATGCCGACTGCGTCCTCGTCGGCGAGCGGCCGCGCCTCCTGCCCGTCCGGGAGGAGATGCAGCGCCGCCTCGCGGCGGCGATGGACGTCGACGCGGCGCTCGTCACGGTACGGGCGACGACGACGGACGGGCTCGGCTTCACGGGACGTGGCGAAGGGCTTGCCGCGCACGCCGTCGCACTCCTGCGCCGCCCGGCCTGAAGGCCGCGGAACCGGTTCCCTGCCGGTCGCTAGACAGGCTTCCCGAGGTTCGAGTAGGGTCGGCGGTCTGATGCGGGAGAGCTCACAGCGATGAGAGCCCGCTAGACCGTGGGCCTCGAGGGCAGCGTTGCGCTCGTCACGGGCGGCGGCCGCGGCATCGGGCGCGGTATCGCTCGCTGTCTGCTCGAGGCGGGCGCCCGGGTCGAGATCGCCTCGCGTACGCAGACCGACCTGACAGAGACCGTCGAGCTGCTGTCGCCGCTCGGCGAGATCGCTGCGATGCCCTGCGACGTCTCGGACCGGGCCTCCGTGGACGCGCTCGTCCAGGACGTCGTGGATCGCTTCGGTGGCCTGGACATCCTGGTCTGCTGCCACGGCGTCTACACACCGCGAGCCTTCGTCGACCTCGACGACGACACCTGGGACGAGACGATCGGGATCAACCTGAACGGGATGTTCTACGCAGGGCGGGCCGCGGCTCGGGTGATGATCGGGCAGGGACGCGGCGGCCGGATCGTCAACATCACGTCCATCAACGGTCTGGCCGCGGAGCCCGAGTGCGCCCACTACAACGCGAGCAAGGGCGCTGCGCATGCCCTCACACGCTCGATGGCGTTCGATCTCGGCGTCCACGGGATCACCGTCAACGCGATCGCGCCCGGCTGGGTGAAGAGCCCGCTCTCGGCGCCGTTCCTCACCGACGAGATCCTGTCCGGGAAGCAGGCGATCAATCCCATGCGCCGCGTCGGGGAGCCGGAGGACATCGGCGGCGCGGTCGTGTGGCTCGCAGACCCCGGTGCCTCGTACGTCAACGGCGCGGTCATCGTCGTCGACGGTGGGCAGATGGCCATGCTGCCGATGCCGGTGGACACGTCCGTCTGATGGGCGCAGGGTCGGGGCCCGGGCCTGGCCGACGTGCGGGACGTGATCGAGCTTCTCCCGCAATGGCAGGGCCGTGAGATCGAGCTGACCCTGCTCAAGGGAGGGCTCAGCCACCTGACCTACCGGGCCGACGTCGACGGTGAGAGCCACGTCATCCGCATCCTGCGCCGAGACATCAGCGACGTGCTCCTCGGCGTCTCGTCCGACCTCGAGATCGAGAACACGATCATCGCGGCAGAGACCGGAGTCGGCCCGGGCGTCATCGCGTCGTTTCCGCAGCTCCCCGCGCTCGTGCTCGAGCACATCGACGGCGCGACGCTTCATCTCGAGGACGTTCGCAGCCCGGCGAACATCCCTCGCATCGGCCGCGCCTGCCGCCGGCTGCACGACCGCGCGCGACCGTTCGTGAACGGCTTCGACATCTTTCGCCAGCTCGACGGGTTTCTCGAGATCTGCCGGCGGAACGATCTGCGGATGCCGGACGGGTACGAGGACTACCTTCCGACGGTCGGTCGGATCGAGCAGGCCGTCAAGGCAAACGCGGCGGCGCCGGTGTCATGCCACAACGACCTCCTCGCAGAGAACTTCATGGACGACGGCGAGATCCGGATCGTCGACTACCAGCTCTCGGGCCTGCACGACCGCTGCTTCGAGCTGGGCGACGTGGCGGCCGAGAGCGACTTCACGCCTGACGACGTCGAGGCCCTCTGCGAGAGCTACTTCGGCGAGCGCCTGCCGCTCCAGGTCGCGCGAACGCGCCTCTACCTCATCGCCTCGAACTTCACGTGGACGCTGTGGTTCTCCGTCCACAAGGGCATGCTGGAGCCGAACCCCGACGTCGAGTTCGACTACTGGGAGGAGGCGCTCGACAAGTGGGGACAGGCCGTTCGCGACCTCGAGGGGGCGGACTTCGGCCGGCTGCTCGAGCTCGCGAGCCGCCGGTGAGGGCCGCCGAGCGACTGCTTGACAACCGCGCCGCACGTCACTAGAAGTAGAAGGCCGCAGGCTGTAGTGGATCTGCGCCGATCGCGACCGAGGAGGCACGCATGGCCACTGTCAAGACCACTCCGGTCTCGAACATCGGGACCGAGGAGTACGAGCCCTTCATCCACGAGGGCGAGCGCTTCGGCGACGTCCACTGGCTGCGGGTGGGGAGCGGAGGCGACGGCGCGCTCTACACCGGCCTCTGGACGCACGACGTGGCCGAGATCCCCGGCTACGTCTTCCCGGGCGACGAGACCATGCACGTCCTGGAGGGCGAGGCGCGGATCGAGGTCGAGGGCGAGACGGTGACGCTGAAGCCCGGCGACATCGCGTCGTTCACGAAGGGCCAGTCCTCCGACTGGACGATCACCAAGCCCTTCAAGAAGTTCTTCGTCATCAGCGGCTGAGACTCGCCGCCGGGGGCTCGCGGCGATCAGATCGCACTCGCGATCTGGGCGAGCGCGTCGGGGTTCTCGACGGAGGACAGGTCGCCGGGATCGGCTCCGAGCGCAGCCGCGCGGACCGCACGGCGCACGATCTTGGCGCTCCGGGTCCTCGGAAGCGACGGCACGAACACGACCCGCTCCGGCCGGAAGGCCTTGCCGAGCGCCCCACCGACGGCGTCGGCGATCTCCTCGGCCAGCCGGTCGTCCCGGGGCTCGGAGGTCACGCAGAAGATCCACGCGACCTCACCCTTGACGTCGTGCGGGACGCCGACTGCGGCCGCCTCGAGCACCGCAGGGACGGAGACGGCGGCCGACTCGAGCTCGGCGGGACCGATCCGCTTGCCCGCGATGTTGAGCGTGTCGTCGGAGCGCCCGTGCAGGTACCAGCAGCCGTCCTCGTCGACGGAGGCCCAGTCGCCGTGCACCCAGACGCCGGGGAAGCGCTTCCAGTAGGTCTCGAGGTAGCGCTCGTCGTCCTGCCAGAAGCCACGGGTCATGCCCGGCCAGGGCCGCCGACACACGAGCTCGCCCACCTCGCCCGCCGGCACAGCTGCGCCGTCGGCGTCGACGACGTCCACGGCCATGCCCGGGGACGGGAAGCCGAGCGAGCACTCCTTGATCGGCTCCACCGGCGTGCAGGACAGGAACGCGGCGCCGACCTCCGTGCCGCCCGAGATGTTGACGATCGGCACGCGGCCGAGCCCCACTTCCTCGGAGAGCCATCCGTAGGGGCCGGGATTCCAGGGCTCACCCGTGGTGACGAAAGCCCGAAGCGACGAGAGGTCGCGAGCTCTGACGAGCTCCTCGCCGTGTGGGACGAGAGAGCGGACGAGCGTCGGCGAGATGCCGAGGATGGAAACCCGCTCCTCCTCGCAGATCCGCCAGAGACGATCCGCCGGGTGGTCGGGGGCACCTTCGGCGAAGACGATCGCCGTCCCGGTCGCTCCGGCGCCGACGACCGTCCAGGGGCCCATGATCCAGCCCATGTCGGTGGCGAACAGGATGCGGTCGTCTGTACCCGCGTTCGCGTGATAGGCGACCTCCGAGGCGATCTTGACGAGGAAGCCTCCCTGGACGTGGACGGCCCCCTTGGGCTTGCCGGTCGTGCCCGACGTATAGGCGATCAGGTAGGGGTGCTCGGCCTCGACCCAGGCGGGTTCGAGCCGGCCTGACGAGCTCGCGACGGCCTCGTCCCAGAAGACGTCCCGGCCGCGCGTCATGGGACAGCCACCGCCGAGCCGGCGCCACACGACGACGTGCTCGACGCATGGCGCCGAGCGCAATGCCTCGTCGAGTGATTCCTTCATCGCCACCCGGTTCCCGCGTCGCAGCGTCCCGTCGGCGCAGACGACGGCCTTGACACCCGCGTGCGCGAGGCGCTCGCCGATCGGCGGGCGGTCCGAAGCCCGAGAAGACCGGCACCTGTACGGCGCCCAGGTGCGCGCACGCGTGGGAGGCGATCGCGACCTCGGGGGACATCGGCAGGAACAGCCCGACGCGGTCTCCCGCGTTGACGCCCGCGCCGGCGAGCGCCTCCGCCAGGCGGGTCACCTCGGCTGACAGCTCCGCGAAGCTGAGCTCGCGCCGCGTGCCGTCCTCGCCCCGGAAGACCGCCGCCGCCGCCCCCGGCCGCTCGCGTGCGTGGCGGTGTACGCACGTCTCGGCGACGTTCAGCGTGGCGCCTCGAAACCACGTCGCCCACTCGGCGCCGCGCGACTCGTCCAGCACCTGCCGCCACGGCGTCCGGAAGGCGAGCCCGAGGTCCTCGACTGCGGCCGTCCAGTACCACTCCGGGTCGGCGCAGGAGCGGCGCACGAGCTCGCGGTACTCCTCGATCCCATGCCGGCGCATGAGGCGGGTGACGTTCGCCCGCTCGACGACGTCCGCGGTCGGACGCCAGACGACCTCGGCCATGCCCGCACGATAGCCCGGACGGGAATCCTGCCGGCCGGGGTGGTGGCCGTTACGCGGCTGCGGGCGCGTTGATCGGCGTGGCGGTCGCCGGCTGGCGCAGCGCCTGGTAGATGGCGGTAATAGCCAGCGCCATCAATGGGATCGTGACGAGCGCTTCGAGGACGCTCGAGGCGATCAGGCCTAGCGTCCACGAGTCGGTTGCTCTCCGGACGACGGCCTCCATCGCGTTCGCGAGGATCCCCGTCACGAAGCCGAGGACGAACAGCACGCAGAAGACCCTCAGCGCGTTGCCGGATACTGTCTGCCGGCTCTCGACGAAGGCGGCGCCGACGCCATAGCCCTCGATCACGATCAGAGGGACTGCCAGCACGAGCCATGGTCCGATGGCCACGCCGGCGAGCACGAAAAGGATTCCGAGGGCGGTGTGGCCCGTTGCCGCGAGCAGCCAGCCCGGAGCGAACAGGAGGCTGAGCAGCAACGCGGCAGCGCTGACGCGATTGACGTGCGGCCAGAACCGCTCGAGCCGTGCGCGGAACGAGGTCTCGGCGTCGTCGTCCTCGTGCAGGTCGTCGATCGTCTGGACGAGGAGTGCCGTGACCCAGAACGAGGCCACCACGAAGAGCACGACCGCCGCGTAGACGCCGGTCGTCCCCAGGGCGACGACGAGCAGGGCGACGAAGAGGACGACCACCACCGTGAACGCGAGCGAGAGCACTCCGAGATAGCGCCACAGTGCGCGGTAACCCGAGACCGTGTCGTCGAAGACGTCGCTGGTGCTCACACCGTCAGGATCGACGGGGCACCTCCCGATGCTGAGCGAGCCCACCCGTTCGAGGGGACTCAGCGCAGCAGGCCGGCGTCGACCGCGGCCACGAGGCCGGCGAGGACACCGGCCCGAGGCGCGAAGCTGTCGAGCTCCGCGTACTCGAACGGCGTGTGGTCGTCGCCTCCCACCGGGCCGAGACCGTCGAGCGTCGGGATCCCCGACCAGGCCGTCCACGAGCCGTCGGAGACGCCTCCGGTCGAGGTCTCTCCGAACGGGTGGTCGAGGGCCTGCCCGAGCGCGATGGCGGTCGACGGGCAGGCTCTCGACCTGTGCCGTGCGCTCGAGCGGCGGCGGGCCGCCAAGGTCCTCCTCGCGCAGCTCGACGCCTTCATACGCCCCGTACGTGCGGACCTTGGCCATCGCCCAGTCGAGGTCGGCCGCGGTCGGGCCGCGCATGTCGCCGGTCAGGTACGCCTCGCCGGGAACCGTGTTGAGGCCCTCGCCGCCGACGAGCTGGGTCACCTGGAACGTGAGGCCCTCTCGCGCGTGATGGAGCGCGCTCAGGCGAATCGCTTCCTGACAGAGCGCGAGGACCGCGTTGCGGCCCCCGTCCGGGTCTACTCCGGCGTGCGCGGGTCGGCCGGTTGCACGGATCCGAAACCAGCGCCCGCCCTTGCGGGCGGAGACGATCGAGCCGTCGGCGCGACCGCACTCGAGGCAGAGAACGGCGTCGAAGCCCTCGAGCCGGTGCAGCGTGAGGGGGGCCGCGGGGCGCGTCTCCTCGTCGGAGGCCGAGACGAGCTCGAGGAGCCCGAACGGTCGCGGGCCGGTCGCCAGCATCCGAGCAGCATGGAGCGCGAGCGCGATGCCGCCCTTCATGTCGGCGACACCCGGTCCGTACACGCGGCGCCCGTCGTGGCTGAACGGGCGCTCGGCAGCCGTTCCGAGCGGGAAGACGGTGTCGTGGTGGCACAGGAGCGCGACGCGGGCCGTTCCGCGCCCCTCGAGCGTCGCGTGCAGGTAGAGGCCCTGTCCGCGGACCGGAACGAGCTCGGGGTGCAGACCGTACGCCTCGGCGGCGTGGGCCATGATCGCGGCGAGCGCGTCGAGCTCCGCGATGGCACCGCCGGGCGTGTCGAGGTTGACCCAGGTCTCGAGGTCGCGCAGCAGAAGCGGCAGATCGTGGGCCACCCCGCCCGCGACCCGCCGCGCCTCCTCCACCGATGCCGTCTTCAACCCGACCGGTTCGGACACGTCCTTACCTCAGCTCGCGAGGGGCCACCCCGTGCCTCCACCCGCTTTGAGCGTAACGCGGAAAATCGCGCGTGTGGCGCGCGGAGCGTGACGAAAGTGTTGCAACTCGAGGCCGGATTCCCGCTGTCTGGCAGCGCTCCTGCCGGCGGAGGGTGCTGCTGTCACGCGCACCAGCGGGAGGCGAGCAGCGCCACGGTGAGCGCGGTGTCGCGGACCGAGGCGAGATCGACCCACTCGTCGATCCCGTGCAGGTTGCCGGCGATCGGCCCGTAGCAGGAGCACGCGCCCTCGACGTAGCGCGCGTCGGTCGTCGCGGTGGAGAGCTTCGTTCCCGGAGCTTCCGGACGGCCCTGCACCGCCGCGTGGCATTCGCGGAGCATCGACACGAGCGGCTCGTTCGTCGAGTGCTCGTAGGCCTTGGCGCGGAAGCCCTCGAACTCGACCGCGACCGCCGGGGCAGCGCTGCGCGACGGCGCGCGTCAGCAGCGCCTGGGCATCCGACGGCTCGAGCTCCGGCCCGAAGCCGAGCCGGCAGCGCAGGACGACCTCGGCCGGCACGGACGACGGCCACGACGCCGCCGTGGATCTCGCCCAGGTTGAGGTTGTACGGATGGCCTCGAGGTCTCGTCGTTCAGCGCCTCCTCCAGCGCGCGCAGGCCCTGCACCGCCGGCATGATCTGGTCGACGGGGCCCGGATGCTCGCTCGCGTACGCGGCGTGAGCGCCTTCGCTGCGGGCCGTCAGCCGTGCCCAGATCACCCCGACGCCGTTCACGTGCACGCGCAGGTCGGTCGGCTCGCCGATCAGCGTCCCGTCAGCCGTGTAGCCGGCCTGGAGGACGGCGCGCATCCCGTTTCCGCCGCACTCCTCCTCGATCACCGAGGTGAAGAGGACGTCGCCGCGCAGCTCGGCGCCGGTCGCCTGCAGGGCCTCGACGGCGACCAGGTAGGCGGCAATGCCGGCCTTCATGTCGCCCGCGCCGCGGCCCCACATGCGACCCTCGGCGATCTCGCCGCCCCACGGATCGTGCGTCCAGCGCTCCTCCGACTCCACGGGGACGACGTCCACGTGGCCGGTCAGGTGGAGCGAGCGGCCGCCACCCGGCCGCGCAGCCGCCCGGCCACGCACGTGCGACCCTCGTACGGCAGGAGCGGAAGACCGGCGTGAGGGTCGGCAACCGCCTCGTCGGCGTCGGGTTGGATCCGCTCGACCTCGAGCCCGAGCCGGCGCAGCCGCTCCTCGACGATGCGCTGCGCGCCCTCTTCGTCGCCGAGCAGGCTGCGCTCCCGGACGAGCCGTGCGGTCAGGTCGTGCAAGTCGTCGACCCGTTCGTCGACGGCTCGGGTGAGCGCGGCGAGCACGCGCGGATCATAGGCCGTCGGCTCGGTGCTCTTCCGCCACCCGAGGTCGCGGAAGGGCGCGCCCCGCGCACGCCCGTGCGTCCCGTGGTAGAAAGAGCCGCCGCCTCGGCGGAGCGCCGTATGCCCAATGTGATCATCTTCGGAGACTCGAGGCACCCGTCCTTACGGCACGAGGTGGCGGTGCCGCTTCCCGACCCGATCGGGTATCTCGAGGCCGAGGGCTCGAGGACGATCCTCGCCGGCTCGCTCGACGTTCCTCGCATGCAGGCGCTCGGGGACTACGAGGTCGTCTCGTTCGAGGAGCTCGGGCTGAACGAGCTGCTCGCAGAGGGAACAAGCCGCTCGGCGCCGCCGTCCGCGGCTGCGTCGTTCGGGCCTGCGCCAGGCTCGGCATCGGCGAGGCCGTCGTGCCGGGCGACTTCCCGCTCGAGCTCGCCGACGAGCTACGCGCTGGCGGCGTTCGGCTGACGGCGGACGGCTCCCTGTTCGATCTGCGCCGGCGGGTGAAGACGCCGTCCGAGCTCGAGGGCATCCGCCGTGCGCAGCGAGCGGCCGAGGCGGCGATGCATCATGTGCGCGACGGGCTCCGCGGAGGCGGCGAGCCGACTGCCGAGCAGCTTCGCGCGAGGCGCGCACCGGATCTTCGTCGAGAACGGCTGCGTGCCGCACGACATGCTGGCGATCGCCGCCGGCGCGCATGGCGCCGACCCGCACGACCAGGGTGACGGGCCCGCATACCCTCGGGCGTCCCGATCGTCGTCGACATCTTTCCTCGTGACATGGCCTCGGGGTGCTGGGGTGACATCACGCGGACGTTCTGCGTCGGCGAGCCTCCTGCCGAGCTCCTCGTCCTGGCACCGTGTCGTCCGCGAGGCGCAGCTGCGCGCGACGGACGCCGTCCGGGCCGGGATCAGCGCGGGCGAGCCGAATCGGATCGCCTGCGACGTCATCCGTGAGGCGGGTTACGCGACGCGCCTCGACCCGGGCGCCCCCGAGCTGCTCCAGGACGGCTTCGTCCACTACCTGGGCCATGGCCTCGGGCTGGATCTCCACGAGGCCCCGACGCTCGACGAGGGCGGCGAGATCCTCGTTGCCGGTGACGTCGTCACGATCGAGCCCGGCATCTATCGTCGCGGCTTCGGAGGCTGCCGAATCGAGGACGTCGTGCTCGTCACGGACGACGGGTACGAGCTGCTCACCGACTTCCCGTACGATCTCGCACCGTGACCGGAAGCGTCGACGTCGGCGGAGTCGAGCTCGCGTACCGCATCGACGGCGACGGGCGAGGAGACACTCGTCCTCGTCAACGGTCTCGCCGACACGAAGGAGACGTGGGAGCTCCAGCTCGCGGCCTTCTCCGAGCGCTACCGCGTCGTCTCCTACGACAACCGGGGCGTCGGCGAGTCGTCGGCACCCGCGGGGCCGTACACGACCGCGGCGATGGCAGGCGACCTCGCCGGTCTCGTCGACGAGCTCGGGCTCGAGCGCTTCCACCTGCTCGGCGTCTCGATGGGCGGGATGATCGCGCAGGAGTACGCCATCGCCCATGCCGGCCGGCTGCTCTCCGCGTCGTTCTGCTGCACCTACTCCTACCCGGGGCCGTTCTGCCTGCGGATGTTCGCCTGCTGGCGCGACCTCGTGCCCAGGCTGGGCGTCGGCTTCACGCAGCGCGAAGTGCTGCTCTGGGCGTTCACGACCGACTTCTTCGAGCAGCGGAGGCCGAGCTCAAGGAGATCGAGGCGGTCATGGCCGAGAACCCGCAGGAGGCCGACGGCTACCTCGCCCAGCTTGCCTCGATCGAGACGCACGACACCCGCGGGCGGCTCGCGGCGGTGACGTGCCCGGCGCATGACGCTCGTCGGAGAGGAGGACATCCTCATCTACCCGAAGCTCTCCCGGCGCCTCCACGACGAGCTGCCGAGCTCGACGTGGGTCGAGGTCCGGGGCGGCCACGCCTGCATCTGGGAGTACCCGGACGAGTTCAACGACGCGGTGCTCGCCTTCCTCGGCGGCGTGCCCCGCTAGCCGAGGCGCTCAGCGCGCCGGCCGTCAGGCGGGCGAGCTTCGGGAGCGCTCGGCGATTCGCGCTCGAGGTTCCCGATCCGGTTCTGGAGCCTCCGGAGAGGTTCCTGGGCGGCCCCTGAACGGAAGTCGTCCGATGGACTCGGGCACGGCGCAGTCGCCGCGCGATGACGTCGTCGAGCTCGGAGAGCCCCATCAGCCCGTCGCGGCGGAAGTAGAGAACGATCAGGATGATCGTCGCGACGACGATCTGCGTGATCCCGGGCACGTCGATCTGCTCCTCGGCGCGCCGCATGAGCTCGAAGACGGCCGTGATCGTGAAGGCGCCGACGATGGCGCCCGACGTGGAGGCGAGGCCGCCGACCACGAGCATCGCGAGCAGGTTGAAGGTCTGGGCGAAGAAGAACTGCCTCGGCCCGAAGGCGATGTTGAACTGGGCCCAGAGCGCGCCTCCCATCGCCATCAGGGAGCCCGAGAGCACCCAGGCGCCGAAGCGCAGCCGCACGACGTCCGCGCCGAGGGCCTCCGCCGCGAGCGCGTCGGTTCGGCTCGAGCGCAGCTTCAGGCCCGAGTTCGACTCGCGGAAGAAGCGGGCGATCGCGAGCGTCACGACGGCGAAGCCGAACGCCGCGTACACCGTCGTCGCCTGCGGGATGCCGAAGAGCCCGGTGGCGCCGCGCGTGGCTTCGTCCCAGTTGTCGAAGACGACGAAGAAGATGACGAGCACGCCGATCGTCGCCATCGCCATCGCGCCCTCCTGCATTCGCGTCAGCGCGAGGCCGAAGACGGCGGCGACGAGCGCGCCGACGCGCCCCGGCGAGCGAGCACGGCCGGAACGAGATCGAGCTCCGTGTCGTCGGCGAGGAAGCCCGGGCAGCGACGGGGAGGATGTCGCTCTTGATCGTCCGGCGGAATCGTCAGCAGCGCCGCGACGTACGCGCCGACGCCCATGAAGCCGACGTGGCCGAAGCTCACGATGCCCGAGTTGCCGGAGAACGTCTGGATCGCCAGCACGAGCACGAGCGCGATCACGAAGTTGATGATCACGCGCAGGTCGGCAGGGCTGGCCAGCGCATCGCCGAGCACGACGATCAAGGCCAGCGGGACTGCGAACAGCGCCGTCCCGCGCAGCGTCCTGTACGAGCGCGGCGCTTCATCGCGCCTCGGCCGGCCGCCCGAGCAGTCCCTCGGGACGGAAGTAGAGGATCGCGATCACGATCGCGAGCGCGAAGGCGTCGCGGAAGCCGAGCACGTCGTCCGGCAGCGTCGCGTCGAGCCCGACCTCGATGGCGGCCAGCACGAAGCCGCCCAGGACCGCGCCGGTGAGCGAGCCGAGCCCGCCGATCACGCTGGCGATGAAGGCCTTGAGCACGGGGTTGAAGCCCATCGTCGGCTCGACCGTGCCGCGGCGGGCGAGGATGAAGATCGCGGCGATCCCGGCCAGCACCCCCGAGATCGCGAACGCCGTCGCGATGACGCGGTTCGCGGGGATGCCCATGAGGCGGGCGACCTGGAAGTCCTGCGCGGCGGCGAGCATGCCGAGCCCCTGTGTGGAGCGGCGCAGGAACGTCGTGAGCGCGAGGAGCGCGACGGAGCAGGTCGACGGTGGTGATGATCTGCAGCCAGCCGATCGTGAAGCCGCCGACGTTGATCGCCTCGTTGAAGATGATCCGGGAGCGGCACGCCCTTCTGGCGCGGCGAGACCGCGGCCAGGAAGATGTTCTGGATGATCACGCGAGCGCGAAGCTCGCGAACAGGAGCGTCAGGAAGCTGGCGCCCCGCAGCGGCCGGAAGGCGACGCGCTCCATGAGCACGGCCGCGACCGCGGCCGCGGCGATCGCCGCCGGCACCTGCACCGGCAAACGGCACGCCCTCGAGGTTGAGCAGGTACATCGTGTAGGCCGCGACGGTGACGAGCTCGCCGTGGGCGAAGTTGACGAGGCCGAGGATCGAGAACACCATCGCCAGACCGAGCGCCAGCAGCGCGTAGGTCGATCCGAGCGCGAGCGCGTTGATCGACCTGCTGGATCGCCTCCTGCGCGAGGTCGGCGAGCGGCGATCACGACACGCCGATCCCCAGGTAGGCGCGCTCGATCTCGGCGGAGGCGCGCAGCTCGGCGGCCGGCGCCCTCGCGCTCGATCTCGCCGCCGGCGAGAACGTACGCGCGGTCGGCGAGCTCGAGGGCGCGGTGCACGTTCTGCTCGACGAGCAGGATCGGTCGTGCCCTGCTCGCGCAGCCGGGCGAGGAGCTCGAAGATCTGGTCGACGAGGATCGGCGCGAGGCCGAGCGAGGGCTCGTCGAGCAGGAGCAGCTCCGGGCCGGCCATGAGCGAGCGCCCGATGGCGAGCATCTGCTGCTGGCCGCCGGACAGCGTCCCCGCCACCTGCCCGGAGCGCTCGCTGCAGGATCGGGAAGAGCT
This sequence comes from uncultured Thermoleophilia bacterium, assembly GCA_963838105.1. Lineage (GTDB taxonomy): Bacteria > Actinomycetota > Thermoleophilia > Gaiellales > Gaiellaceae > CAWJNF01. The sequence goes on from CAWIQC010000002.1 coordinate 46,027, forward strand.
CGAAGACCCGCTCCCGTGCGGCGGTCACGGCCGCCCGGTCGCGCTGCGGGCACGGCCCCGAGACGCAGGTTGTCGGCGACGGTGAGGCGCGGGAACACGCGGCGCCCCTCGGGCGTCAGCGCGAGGCCGCGCTTGACGATCCGCTCGGGCGCGAGCCGCTGGATCTCCTCGCCGCGGAAGCGAACGCGGCCGCCGGCCGCCGGGCACGAGGCCCGCGACGGCGTTCAGGAAGCTCGACTTGCCGGCGCCGTTCGCGCCGAGCAGGGCGACGATCTCGCCCTGCCCGACGCGAAGAGAGACCTCGCGGACCGCGACGATCGGGCCGTAGCGGACGACGAGGCCCTCGACGGCGAGAAGATCATCCGTCAACGTCCGCCGGCGCGATGTAGCTCGGGACGATGGCTTCCAGGAACGTGAACTCGGTCCCTTCCATCTGGACGAGCGTGACCTCTTTGATCGGGATGCGCGTCTGCGGGATCCATCGTCATCGTGCCGGTCAGGAGCGGGACGTCCGTGAGCCCGAGAACGGCCTCGAGGAGCGCGTCGGGCTCGGTGGATCCGGCTGCCGTCCGCCGCCTCGACGAACGCGTACACGTTGTCGCGGCCGATCGCCTCGAACGTGTTCGACTCGGGCGCGGCGCCGGTCGCCTCGGTGAAGTCGGCGATGAACGTCTCCGATCTCCGAGCCCGGTGCCGGGAAGCCGTGCGTCGTGTAGACGAGCCCGTCGACCGCGCTTCCGCCCGAGTCGACGAGCAGGCTCGTGTCGTTGCCGTCGGTCGAGAGCACGGGGATCTGTGACGCCGGCCGAGCGCAGCTGCTTCAGGAACGCTCCCGAGTCCGGCACGAACATGGGCGTGAAGATGACGTCCGGCTGCGGGTCGGCGCTCTGGATCTTCGTCACGACGGCGCCGAACTCGGTCTGGCCGATCTTGTACGTGTCCTCGCCGACGATCGTCGCCTCCGCAGATGTTCGAGAACGCGTCGGCGAAGAATGGAGCCATGTCCTTCGTGTACGGGATCTCGGGCGAGCCGATGATGTAGGCGGTCGCGTAGCCCTGCTCGCAGGCGTACTCGGCGGCCGCCGAGGCCTGGCCGTTGTCGCCGAAGACGAAGGCGAACACACGCTCGCCGCCGTCGCGGACGATCGCCGGCGCGGTGTTGCCGCCGACGCAGATGATCCCGCCGGCCGCCGAGACGAGCTGCCCGACGGCCGGGCCGGCCTCGGCGGTCGTCATCACCTGGATGTTGAGGCCGTCGTCGAGCAGCTCCTGCGCCGTCGTCAGCGTGAGCGACTGGTCGCCCTGGTTGTCCTTGGAGACGATCTCGACGGTGACCGGGCCGCCGGCCGCGTTGATCTCCTCGGCCGCGAACTCCATGCCCTTCAGCAGCGGCGAGTCGTAGGCCGCGTACGGCGCCCGACAGCGCAGCGGAGATGCCGATGCGGAGCGTCAGCGGCTCCGTTGTCGGCGCCGGCTCCTCGCTCGGCTCCGCGGGCTCCTCGCGCGGGCTCGGCGGGCTCCGCCGGTGCCGCGGGCTCCGCCGGCTCGGCCGGTGGCGCGGCCGCTTCCTCGTCCTCGCCGCCGCCGCAGGCCGCGACGGCCAGGCCGAGCGCCAGGACGAGCGTCGCGAGCAACGCGATCCTCCGTCTCATGCTTCCTCCCCTTTCGGTTCCTCAGTGATCTGAGACGTCGTGGACGGCTCGGCGGCCGTCCCGAGATAGGCCTGGATGACCGCGGGATCGCGGCGCACCTCCTGCGCGGTCCCCTCGCAGATCGTCCTCCCCTCCGCCAGCACGTGGATACGCTCGCAGAGGCGCATGATCAAGCGCAAGTCGTGGTCGACGATGAGCACTGCGCAGCCCTCGTCGTCGCGGACGAGCGCGGATGGTCTCGAGCAGCGCGTCCGACTCCGCCTCGTTCATCCCGGCCGCGGGCTCGTCGAGGAGCAGGAAGCGGGGCCGGCCGGCGAGCGCGCGGGCGATCTCGACCCGTCGCTGCTGCCCGTAGGGGAGCGTGGTGGCGAGACGATCCCGGTCGGCCGTCAGCTTCAGCCGCTCGAGCAGCGCGCCGACCTCCTCGCGCTCGGCGCCGCGCGCGACCGCGCCCACCTCGACGTTCTCCTCGACCGTCATCTCCGCGAAGAGTCGAATCTGCTGGAACGTGCGACCGACTCCCAGTCGGGCGACCTCGTGCGGGTTTCTTGCCGGTCGCGTCGACGCCGCCGACGCTGACGCGGCCGGAGGTGGGGTCGAGGACGCCGCTGGCGACGTTGAGGAGCGTCGTCTTGCCGCTGCCGTTCGGGCCGATGAGCCCGACGATCTCGCCCTCGCGGACGTGACAGCGAGACGCCGTCGAGCGCACGCAGCCCCCGGAACCGCTTCACGACGTTCTCGACCGCAAGCGCGCCGTCCATGACGCGGGACTCTAGGTGTAGCGGATCGCTCGCTGTCGAGCGCGGCCTTCGAGAGGGCCCGCTCGCTTGACGGGCTTGCAGAAGCTCCCGCGGCCCCACGTTTCGGATCGGAGTATGATCCACGCGTGGCTTACGGTCGGCGCGGATTCCGGCTCGGGCCGGCGGCCCTTGTCGCCGCGGCTATCCTCGTGTCGTCAGCCTCGGCCGGGACGGGCTCGGACCCGGTTGTCCCGACCACCTCACGCCATCGAGCGTGACGCAGACCTCGGTGTCGATGCAAGGGACGATCCACTGGCCCCCGGTCCTCACGCGCGTGCCGCTTGGAGAGCCGTGTACCGCGCAGTGGTACTTCGAGTACGGGACGACGGCGACGTTCGGCTCTGCGACGCCGAGCGTGAACACCGCCTGCTTTTCCGACGCGAGCGTCGCAACCATCGTCACGGGGCTGACCGTCGGCACCGGCTACAACCACCGGCTGGTCGTGGTCTACGGTGATCCCTACCACGGTAACACCGTCGCCTTCACCACTCTCGGGGTCGACACCGACGGCGACGGCGTGCCGGACTCGACCGACAACTGCGACACCGTTCCGAATCCGAGCCAGACGGACACCGACGGCGACGCCATCGGTGACGCGTGCGAGGCGGCGCCTCCGTCCCCCGACACGGACGGCGACGGCGTCCTCAATGCGGAGGACAACTGTCCCGACGTGGCGAACCCGGGTCAGGAGGACGTGAACCAGAACGACGTCGGCGACGCGTGCGAGCCGCCCGAGCCGCCCGAGCCGCTCGAGAGCGTCAACGTCTCGGAGGTCTCCGGGAACGTCCTCGTGAAGCTGCCGGGCACCAACACGTTCGTGCCGCTCGGGCCTGAGGTACAGATCCCGGTCGGCTCCACGATCGACGCTCGCAACGGTGCGGTGCGCCTCTTCGCTTCCAGCACCAGCGCCGGCCGGCCCGTGCCGGGCATCGGTCCGGCGCGCGTCGCAGGCGCCTTGCAGTCGGCGGTGTTCAGCGCTGGCATGCTCAAGGTGAGCCAGCAGGCGCAGCCGAACAAGCTGATCACGCAGATCGCCCTGACGGGCGGCGACTTCTCGCAGTGCGCGTCCGGCGGGAGCGGGCCGGGGACGAAGGTGCGCCGGATCCGCGCCGACGGCGAGGGGGCGTTCGAGCACGAAGGGCAAGTACGGTACGGCGACGGCCTCGAGCGCGACGGCGACGACGACGTGGAGCACCGTCGATCAGTGCAGGGGGACGCTGATCCGCGCGGGCGAAGGGAGGCTCGTCGTTCGCGACCTCGTCCGCGGGATCAAGGTACGCCTGAAGGTAGGCGAGCGCTACCTGATCCGGAAGCCTCACTAGAACTGCCGAACCTTTACTCGGGGTAGGCTCGACGTCCGCCCTGGCTGCCGCCTCGGCGCTAGGATCCCGCCGTGGCCGAGGCGCTCGAGCCGATGCTCGCCGAGCGAACGCTCGTCGCGAGCGAGGCGCTGCTCGAGCGCGAGCGCGGCGTGCTCGCGGACGTCCTCAAGATCCGCTTCTTCCCCTTCGCCGTGGCTTCCGGGAGCGGCTCGCGGCTGTTCGACGCGGACGGCAACGCGTACCTCGACCTCACGGCCTCGGCCGGTGCCGCGCAGACCGGCTACGGCCATCGCGAGGGTACGCGCGGCCATCGCCGACGAGCTCGACCGGCTGCCGACGACGATGCTCTGCTGCTACCCGCACGAGCCCGCAGTCGCGCTTGGCGGAGCGGCTGTGCCGAGCTCGTTCCCGGCGACTTCGCGAAGAAGGCGTGGTTCGGGACCACCGGGTCGGACGCGAACGACTGCTGCGCCCGTCTCCTCCCCATGGCGACCGGCCGGCGCCGTCTCATCTCCTACGTCGGCGCCTACCACGGCACGACGACCGGCTCGGCCGACGCTCTCCGGCCACCAGGCGCAGGCGTCGGTGATCGGCGGCGGCCATGTGACGAAGGTTCCCTACCCGGATCCGTACCGCTGCGCCTTCGGGCCCTGCAGCGGGACGGCTGCTCGCTGCGCTGTCTCGACTACCTCGAGCGCTATGCGCTCGGCGCGATCTCGCCGGCCGAGGACACCGCGGCCGTCCTCATCGAGGCGATCCAGTCGGACGGGGGCGAGGTCGTGCCGCCGGCCAACTACATTCCGGCGTTGCGCGAGCTCTGCGACCGCCACGGGATCTGGCTCGTCTTCGACGAGGTGAAGGTCGGGCTCGGACGGACCGGGCGCATGTTCGGCTTCGAGCACGCGGGCGTGGTGGCGGACGCCGTCTGCCTCGGCAAGCCGCTCGGCGGCGGGCTGCCGCTCTCGGCGGTGGTCGGGCGGGCCGAGCTCCTCGACGTGCCGACGTTCAGCCTCTTCACGCTCGGTGGCTCGCCGCTGCCGTGTGCCGCCGGCCTCGCGACGCTCGACGTCATCCACGAGGAGGGCCTCGTCGAGAACGCGGCGCGCACCGGGAAGCGCCTGCTCGAGGGCCTGGAGGAGATCCAGCGGCGGTCCGCGCTCATCGGCGACGTACGCGGCAAGGGTCTCATCCTCGGAGTGGAGCTCGTGGCGGATCGGGGCACGAAGGAGCCTGCGGCGCGCGATGCCCATCGCCTGGCGTACCGGCTCTTCGAGCTCGGTCGCGCTCGTCTTCGTGTCAGGTCTCGCGGGCAACGTGATCGAGCTGACGCCGCCGCTGACGATCTCCGAGGCCGAGGTCGACGAGGGGCTCGAGCTCTTCGAGCAGGCGCTGGCCGACGTCGAGGCGGGCCGCTTCGACGATGCGAAGCTCGCCCCGTTCGCCGGCTGGTAACCGAGCCGCCGGACCGAGCCGGTGCGGGCGCGCTATGCTCGCGGCGTGCCGTTCTTCTAGCGCTGGTTGCCGCTTCTCGCTCGACCGCCTCCCGGGGCGGCTTCTACGTGGAGCCGCGGGCTCTCGGGACCGCTGCGCTGCCGGCGGATACGATCCCCGGCTATGACGCCGGAGGAGCTCGCCAACGCCGGAGTGCGGGCCATGGCGCTCGTGCTCGTCGACAACGCCGGCATCGCGCGCATGAAGTGCGTCTCGATCGATCGCCTCGACCGCGCTGCCAGACGCGGAATCGGGTGGGCCGAGCTGTGGGGGCTTTCGCTCTCGGACGACTCGTTCGCGCATCCGCCGGAGCTCTACAGCCCGACCGGGGATCTGCGGCTGCGGGCCGACCTCGCTGCGGCGCGGCCGGTCGGAGGCGCGCCGGGATGGGGCTGGGCGCCGATCGATCACCACCTCCAGTCCGGTGACGCCGTGGCCGGGCTGCCAGCGCGGCTTCCTCCGGCGGATGGTCGACGAGGCACGGGAGCGTGGCTTCGAGCTGCAAGCCGCCTGGGAGCTCGAGTGCGTCGTCGGCGCAGACCACTCGGAGGGCTTCGAGGCGCTTCACAAGGGCCCGGGGTACGGCGCGGTGACATTCGGCGTCACAAACTGGTTCATGCTCGAGCTGTTCGACGCCCTGGCGGTGTCGGGGGTCGAGGTCGAGCAGGTGCACCCCGAGTACGCGGACGGGCAGATGGAGCTCTCGCTCGCCGTTCGCGATCCGATCGCCGCCTGCGACGAGTCCGTCCTTGCCCGTCACCTCGTCGGCACCGTTGCGGGCAGGCACGGCTGGCGGGCCAGCTTCGCGCCGCGCGTCGTCGCCGGCTCGGTCGGGAACGGCGCTCACCTCCACGTCTCGGTCTGGCGGGACGGCGAGAACCAGCTCGCGGGCGGAACCGGGCCCGAGAGCCTGCGCCCGGCCGGGGCCGCATTCATCGCGGGGGCGCTCGAGCACCTCCCGGCGCTCACGGCGATCGGCGCGCCCTCGCCCCTCTCCTACGTGCGGCTCGTCCCCGGCCACTGGTCGGGCGCCTACGTCTGCTGGGGCAACGAGAACCGCGAGGCGTCGCTGCGGCTGGAGGGCGCCGGCGGTCTCGGCGCCGGCCGCAGCGCGAACGTCGAGTGGAAGTCGGTCGACGGCGCGGCCAACCCGTACCTGGCGCTGGGCGCCCTGATCGCGGCCGGGCTCGACGGGCTCGAGCGCGGGCTCGAGCTGCCGCCGCCCGTCCACGAAGACCCGGATGCGATGCCGGACTCGAGGACGCCCCGCCCGCTTGCCGGAGACACTCGCCGAAGCCGCCGAGGCCCTCGCCGGCTCGGCAGTCCTCCGCGATGCCATGGGCGAGTATCTCCATAGCCGAGTCGTGGCCGTACGTCGCGCCGAGGCGGAGCGCGCGGAGGGTCTCGACGAGACAGCGCTGGTCTCCCGATACCGCTGGAGGTTCTGAGATGCAGATCGACCTCACCGACGCCCCGGTCGTCGACGCCCACTGCCACCCGTGGCGCAACGACGAGCTCGTCGAGCGGGACCCGCTCGGATTCGAGGACAGGGTGACCATGATGGGCATGTGCCTGATCTCCTCCGGACTCGCGGAGGAAGGGTCGGCCGAGCACCTGGCGCTCCTCACCGAGTCGACGCCGTTCGCGCTGACGATGCGCCGGCGTCTGGCGGAGCACCTTGGCGCCGAGGCGACGCGGGAGGCGGTCGCGAAGGCTCGCCACGATGCCCTGGCGCCGGACCCGATCGCTTACAACCGACGGCTCTGGGACACGGCGGCGGGTGGCGGCGCTCGTCTACGACGAGGGGTATCCGCAGCCGACGATCCCCCGCGAGACGTTCGTGGCCGAAGCGCGCGACCCGTGTCCACCGTGTGGCTCGTATCGAGCCGATCGATTCTCGCGCTCCGTGAGCGCGCCGGCTCGTTCCACGACCTCGAGGACGCGTTCGTCGCCGAGCTCGAGCGGGCCGCGGCCGACCCGGAGCTCGTGGCGTTCAAGAGCGTCATCGCCTACCGGACCGGTCTCGACGTCGAGAACCCGCCGGCCGACTACTGCGAGCGTTCTTTCAAGCTCTGGCGCGAGGACGACTTCGTGGAGACGCGTCAGCACGCGAAGCCGGTGCGCGACCGCCTGCTGCGCCGGACGCTCGAGGTGGCGAAGGCGCACGATCGGCCGGTTCACGTCCATTGCGGCGGCGGCGACCCCGCCATCGTGCTCGCGCACGCCCGGCCGCAGGATCTCTTTCCGCTGCTGTCCCAGCACGACGACCAGCCGGTGGTGCTCATCCACTCCGGCTGGCCGTGGCTGGAGGAGGGCGCATACGTCGCCTCCGTGCTTCCGCACGTATACCTCGAGATGTCGATCACGATGCCCTGGGGAACCCTCGCGATTGACCAGAAGCTCGAGGTGTTGCTCGGTGCCGCGCCACCGGCGAAGATCCTGTACGGCTCTGACGAGTCCACCGAGCCGGAGGTGATCTGGCTCTCGGCTCAGCTCGGTCGCGAGGCGCTTGGACGCGTGCTCGGCACGGCGGTCGAGCGCGCCTGGCTCAGCGAGGCGGAGGCCCGCAGGATCGGTGAGGACGTGCTCGCGGGCAACGTCCGACGCCTCCACGGACTGGGCTGAGGGCTCGCGCCCGAATCGATTCGGGGCCGAGCGAGCTCGGCCCCGGCATGCGGCTGAACGTAGACGATCAGGCGGTTTCCTGCTGCCTGGGAAGGGGCTCCTCGACGCCGTCGAGGGGCTCGGGCTGAACGACAGGGGCGTGGGCGAACGGGTGGTTGAAGACGTCAAGCGCACCGTCTGCAGGCGCGGAGATGTCGAAGGCCATGCCCGTCCTCACATCCGAGACGTGCACGGACAGCTCCTGGCCGCCGTGCCAGAAGAGGGTCACCTCGATCCCGTCTGAAGTCCTCTGCGCCAGCTCCACCGGATATGTGCGCTTCTTCCTTGGCATCTCCGCCCCTTTCAGCTCTGAACTCCATGCTCAGAGGATCGACCCCACCCCTCAAGGGCCGGTCAACGGCGGCTCTACGGCTACGCCCGGTGCCTGAAGGGCTTCTAGCCCTCGGCGGCGCCGGCGAGCGACCAGGTGAAGCGCGTCTGCGCCTCGGCCGGCGCGAGGCCGCCAGGGCGCACTCCGCGCCGCACGAGCACGGTCGTCGGCCGCGCTGACCTGAGCACCGTCAGGCGCGTCTCGCCGAGGCCCTCGTCGCGCCATCGCGACGAGAGGCCTACGATCAGGAGCCCGGCCGGCTCGGACGCGCCGATAACGCCATCGGGGCCGGGCTGGACGAGCAGGGGCTCGGTGGCGACTCCGAGCAGTCGCTGTACGACGAGTGCCGCCCCGGCGAGCAACCGGCTGGCATCGCGCTTTCCGGCCTCCGGAACGCCGGCGGTGCCGAGCAGCCTCAACGGCGCTTTCGTCGCCGTGGCCAGCCAGGCCGCCAGCTCGAGCGCGGCCCAGTCGTGATCGGCGCCGCCGAAGGGCAGCATCACCGCTGCTGCGTCCGGGTGGCTGGAGCCTGGCCGGACGAGGGCGACGTCGCACGGAGCCTGCTCGAGGACGGTCGCGAGCCCGTCGTCGACCTCCCCCTGTTCGAGCAGGGACGCCGGGACGTCGGAGACGAGCAGGTCGACCTTTTGCTCGGTCGAGAGCCGAACGACGTCGGCGGCGTCGTCGCTCGACGTGAAGGCGGCCGCGCGCGCGACGAGGCCGCGCTCCTCCAGCCCAGCGCGCGTCTCGTTGAGGTTCGCGGCGGTCTCCGGCAGCGTCGCGGCCTTCTCGGCCGCCACGAGCTGCGCGAGGATGAGCTCGTGAGGTGACGCCGAGCGCGCGAGCGGCTCGACGAGCTCGACCAGTCCGTTCATGGCGTCTGCCGAGCGAGGCGCGACGAGGATCGAGCGCCCGACCTGCTGCCCCGCGGCCGGCGCGTCCGGCTGGGAGGCCTCGGCGGCCGTGGCCGTGTGCAGCGGCGGAAAATCGGACAGGAGCCCGGGGCCCGTGAGCTGGTAGAGATGCTCGGGGGCCGGGAGATCCTTCAGCTCGTGCTCCCCGAGGTCGCGAACCCCGAGGTCGCCAAGCGCCTCGTCGCCGACGGCGAGCCGGGTCGCCTCCGAGACGAGCACCTGACCGCCGTGGCCCGCCGAGCAGATCCTCGCGCAGCGATGGACGTCGAGGCCGACGTACCCATCCTGCGTACGCGCCGGCTGCCCCGTGTGGACGCCCATGCGCACCCGGACTTCCAGGCCTTCGGGCCAGCTGTGGCTCACGAGCGCCCGCTGGGCGGCAGACGCGGCCAGCAGGCCGCCCTTCGCGCTCTGGAACGCGGCGAGGACGCTGTCCCCGACCGCGTCCACCTCCACGCCCTCCTGCGCGGTCACGGCCGCGCGAATCAGCTCCCTGTGCGCGGCGAGCAGTCCCGCGTAGCTCTCACCCAGGGTGTCGAGCAGCCGCGTCGAGCCCTCGATGTCGCTGAGCAGAAGCGTCACCGTCCCCGTCGGCAGGCTCGCCCGTCTCGAGGCAAGCGTGTCGTCACCCGCCTTGATGGCCTGCCCGAGGCGCTCGAGGGAGCCCGCGGGCTGGATGCCGAGACTTCGGTCGAGAGCTTGCCTCGCATCCTCGAGCGTCGCCAGCGCTTCACCCGAGCGGCCCGCCCGATGGAGGGCCAGCATGAGCTGGCCGCGCAGGCGCTCGCGCAGCGGGTGCGCCGCGACCAGCGCCTGCAGCTCCTCGACGATCTCCGCATGGCGCTCCAGAGCGAGGTCGGCCTCGATGCGCTCCTCGATCGCCGCGAGCCGCAGCTCCTCGAGCCGGGCAATCGCTCCCTGGGCGAAGCGCTCGCGGCGGAAGTCGGCGAGCGCCGGCCCGCGCCACAGCTGGAGCGCCTCGTGCAGACGGAGGGACGCCTGCTGTGCCTGACCGGCGGCGAGCGCCGCTCGCCCATCCTCGACGAGCCCCTCGAAACGCCGCAGGTCGAGGTCGTCGTCCTCGACCCGCACGAGATAGCCGGGGAAGCGCGCGGCGAGCGCGTCGCGTCCGATCACACGCCGGAGACTGTCGACGTGCGTTTCGACCAGGCGCGCGGCGGCGGCGCGCGGCTCCTCGCCCCAGAGCTCCTCGGCGAGCAGCTCCGTGGAGACGACCTCGCCGGCGTGGAGGAGCAGAAACGCGAGCAGCGCGCGCTGCCGATCGCCCGCGAGCTGAACTGGAGCGCCGTCACGCCGGATTTCGAGCGGGCCAAGAATCGAAAACTGCACCGCAGCTCTCCCCAGCAGGCGAACGTAGCACGCAAGCGGGATCTCTGCCGTCCTACGGCACCGGCCGTGTCAAGGCGCCCGATCGAGTAGGTGCACAAGTTGGCGCAGATCTTCCGATGTCGGAGTCGCTCGCCATCTGCATAGTGGTGCTCATGCGGAGAAGAGAGTCGCGTTATGAGTCCGGCTCGGACGACCTGCCAGGCCGGTAGCTTGGGCAAAGTTCTTGCGTTGACGGTCGGGGCTCCCTCGAGGGCGCAGTTGCGAGCATCGTGGGTGGCGCCGGCACGGCGACGATGACCGGATCCGGGAAGTGGAACGGCGCGTCCGGGTACACGTTCGAGATCACGGTCGTCGACAAGGGCTCGCCCGGCTACAGGAAGGGCGACACGATTACGGTCGTGATTCGCAACCCGTCGGGAGCTCCGGTGTTCTCGTGGGGCCCGGAACGACTGAAGACGGGCGACATTCGCGTCGCCGGAGGTGCCGCGACCTAGGCCGCCGGCAGCGTGAACGAGATTCTGGCGCCGCCACCGGGGCGCTGCTCGGCCCATATCCGGCCGCCCTGGGCCTCGACCAGTCCGCGCGCGATGGCGAGGCCCAGGCCGGCCCCGCCGCGCGCGCGGGCTCTCGACGGGTCGGCTCGCCAGAAGCGGTCGAAGACGCGAGGCTCGGCACCCTCGGGGATTCCCTCGCCGGTGTCCTCGACGGTGACGCGGACCTGCTCGTCCCAGGGCTCGACCAGCACGGCGACCGAGCCGTCGGACGGCGTGTGACGCAGAGCGTTCACGAGCAGGTTGAGGAGAACGCGCTCGACCTTGTCGGGCGCGCAGCGGACGGACGGCGTTCCGTCGGCCACCCGTGAGGCAAGCGCAACGTGCCTGGCCTCCGCTTCCGCCTCCATGCCGCGCAGGCAGGACTCGACAAGGGCGGGCAAGGGCGCCTCCTGGAGCTCGAGGGTGAGAGCGCCGGCGTCGATTCGAGCGAGCTCGAACAGGTCGTCGACGAGCGCGCCGAGCGTCCGCACCTGCTCGCGCAGCGCCGGCAGGTACCGCTCCGGATCGGCGAGCCCGTCCTCGAGCGCCTCGAGCATCGCCTGCATGTTCGCGAGCGGCGTCCGCAGGTCGTGGCTCGCCCAGGCGACGAGCTGGCGGCGCGCGTCGAAGAGCCCCTCGACATTGGCGGCCATCTCGTTGAAGCTCGTGGCGAGCTCGGCCAGCTCGGTCGGGCCGTCCTCCGGGGCGCGTGCCGCCAGGTCGCCGCGAGCGAGGGCCGCCGACGCCGAGCGGACGCGCTCGATCGAGCCACCGATCCGGCGAGCGACGAGCAGCGCCCCGGCGAGCGCGGCCGTCGAAGACGCCACCGCCACGAGGAGGATCGTCATGTCGTGGCCGGAGCTGAACATCGCGACACCGGAGAGCGTCACGGCGGCGAGGGGCAGGCAGACGGCGGTGAGCGCGAGCGCGACGAGCTGCAGGCGGACGCTGTGGAGACGCGTGAGTAGGACAGCCGCGATCAGCCCGGCGCCGAAGGTTGCGACCGCCACGACGACCGCGAACGCGATCACGGCGCCGCCTGGCGGGTCTCGCCGTCGGCAGGCGACGGCGACGAGAAGCGGTAGCCGACGCCCCAGACCGTCTGCAGATAGCGTGGATGGGCGGGATCGTCCTCGATCTTCTCCCGCAGCCTGCGCACGTGAACGGTCACGGTGCCGGTATCGAGCGCCGACGTGTATCCCCAGACGCGATCCATGAGCTGGTCGCGCGAGAACACCTGTCGCGGGTGGCTGGCGAGGAACCAGAGCAGGTCGAACTCCTTCGCGGTCAGCTTCAGCTCTCGGCCGCCCTTGCTCACCTCGCGCGTGCGCTGGTCGATGGCGAGGTCGTCGACAGCGAGCTGCTCGCTTCCGGCCGCATGTGGCCCGGCGCGACGCAGCACCGTGCGCACGCGCGCGACGAGCTCGCGCGGCGAGAACGGCTTCGTGACGTAGTCATCGGCCCCGAGCTCCAGCCCCACGATCCGGTCGGCCTCCTCACCGCGGGCTGTGAGCATGATCACGGGGAGCTCGGAGCGCCGCCGGATCCAGCGGCAGAGCTCGAGCCCGTCCGTGCCGGGGAGCATGAGGTCGAGCACCACGAGCGCCGGGCTCGAGCTTTCCACGAGCTCGCGGGCGCGGTCTCCGTCGGCGGCTTCGAGCGTGCGGTAGCCCTCCCGCTGCAGGTAGCTGCACACGACCTCGCGGACGATTGACTCGTCGTCGACGACGAGAACGGTGGGCATGTCCGGATTCAAGCCCATCGGAGCTTACGTAAGCGTGAAATCGGTGGTTGCGGCGATTCACGAACTCGTAAGGCGGGCGTAAGCCCTGGGAAACGGACTGTCCGTAGCGTCGGTCACGTTCGTGCACCGACACGGGAGGGCAGACATGGGTAGACGTACGCTCGCGGCGATCGTTACCGCCGTCCTGGTGCTTTCGGCGGCGGCCCCGGCCATGGCGGCGGTCGCCGCTCCTGCGGGGGCCCCGGAGGGCGACGTCCAGCACTTCCTCGACGAGCAGACTGTGGTACGCGGCTTCTTCCGCGGCCGGACCGTCCGCTATCTCGATCTGGGCGCCGTCAAGCTCGCGCCCGGCAACCGTGTGGCCCCGATCTGGGTCGTCACGAACGGGACGGGAACGCAGCGGAACATCATCGACGTCGTCCCGGGGCAGGACGGCTACACGCCGCTTTGGCGCGTCACGATGGTGACGTGGAAGCGGGGCTTCACGCCGCGGACGCTGAAGTCGGCGGCCGCGGTGCGCGCTGCCGTTCGGGCGGGCAAGGTCACGCTGAAGCGCACCGGGATCGTCGTCAACTGCCCGGTGCTCGGGTTCGACCAGCCGCAGACGCTCGGCTTCTACAAGGGCCAGACGGTCGCGTACCTCGATCTCGGCCTCGTCAAGCTGAGGCCCGGAAACGCGGTGGCCCCGATCTGGGCGGTCACGAACGGCACCGGCGACCAGCGCAACGTGATCGACGTCGTCCCCGGCGACGACGGCTACACGCCGCTCTGGGGCGTGCGAATGGTGACGTGGAAGGACGGCGTGGCGCCTCGCACCCTGCGCTCGGCCGAGGAGGTCGAAGCGGCGCTCGCTGCGGGTGAGGTGACCATCGAGGAGACGGATCTCGTCGTGAACTGTCCGGTGGTCTGAGACGAATCGTGCGTAGCGGCGGGCGGGGCTGGAACTCGCCCGCCGCCCCTCCCTCGGCCGGTGGACTACCCGCGAGCTAGCCCCACTGACCCGTGGTGAGGTCGATCTCACCGACGGTGAAGCGTTTCTGCATGCCCTGGCTGAGGTGGAAGCCGTTGAACACCGTGCACACGGCCAGGTAGGAGCCCGGCCTCAGGTTGACCGTCATCTGCCGCGACTCGCCGCCGGCGATATCCCCTGTCTTGAACTTCCTTCCCTGCGCCACGTAGACGATGGTGAAGTTGTGCGGGAACTCGCCGTTGTTGCGGAACGTGAACGTGTAGCTGCCAGGCTCGTAGTTCTTCTTGACGTTGCCGAACCGAAACTCCCTCATCGTGATGGTCGCCGCGGTCGGCCCATCACCGGTCCCTCGCGCGAGCGCGTAGCCGGAGAAAGCGCCGGCGACGCACACAGCCGCGGCTATGAGCGCGATCGCTCTCCTCCTCATTCTCACCTCCCGGTCGGCCCCGCCGGCCCCCAGCCCTACCCGGGCTTACGGTCGGTCAGCCGGAACGGATTCGGCGCGATCAGGGCGGCAGCTCGGCGACTCCGTCGGCGACGGACACCAGGCCGTCCCGGGCGAGTGCGGCGACCGCATCGGCGTCCAGCTCGTCGAGCCGGCGTGGGCCGGCCGCGACCGCGCGCAGCGCCCTGGCGCGGCGCTGCCTGAACGAGCCCTCGAAGGGCCCCTGCTTGCGTTCGGGCGCGAAGGTCTTGCCGCGCGAGGGGCAGAGCGCTGCCAACGGGCATGCCGCGCACCTGGGGATACGGGCCAGGCAGACGTTGGCGCCGAGGTCCATGAGCGCCGCCGCGGCCTCGGCGCTGAAGCGGACGCCGGTGCGCTCGAGCACGCGGCGCACGTTGACGTCGACGGGCAGCACGGCCCGTCCGTGCGCGAAGCGGGCGACAGCTGCGGCCGTGTATGTCCCCACCCCCGGCAGGCTCGTGAGGTCGTCGGGCCAGCCCTGCCTGGCGATCTCGCGAGCCGCGCGGTGCAGGTTGAGCCCGCGGCGGTTGTAGCCGAGCCCCTGCCACTCGCGGATGACGCTCGCGGGAGAGGCGGCGGCGAGAGACTCGACTGTCGGCCAGCGGGCGAGGAACGCGACGTAGCGCGGGACGACCCGCGGCACCTGCGTCTGCTGCAGCATCACCTCGGACACCAGGATCGCGTAGGGGTCGCGTGTGTGGCGCCAGGGCAACTCGTGGCGCCCGTGCTCGGCGAACCAGCGGAGAAGCATGGTCTCGGCACGGTGGGGCACTGCTCGGCGGACGCTACCCGTGCGAGCCGACAGGGTCGGCCTCGAGCGGTGTGATCGCGGCGCAGAACTTGGCACACCTCCGTCACGAAGCTGGCGCGTTCGGTCACACACGTGTAGGGGGTCTGACCCCATGGGTCAGACCCCTCCGTTTCGAGGGCTCGTATGCTCGGGACCCGATGACGAGGCTGGTCGCAGCGACGCGGACGGGAATCGCGGTAGCCGAGGAGGCCCTTGACTGGCGGACCGACCGAGTGCTCGCGGGAGAGGACGTGCGGTCGCTCGCCGCCGCAGGTGGGGGCTGCATGTACGCGGGCACGCAGGGCCGGGGGGTGTTCCGCTCGGGCGACGGCGGCGCGACGTGGTCGCCGTCCGGGCTGGAAGGAGCGATCGTGAAGGCGCTCGCGGTCGGCCCCGATGGCGCGGTCTACGCCGGGACGAAGCCCCCCGGCCTTCACGTCTCCTACGACGCCGGGGAGACGTGGAGCGAGCTCGAGGCGTTCCGCGCCCTGCGCCGGTGGTACTGGCGCCAGCCGGCAGAGAAGCCGCACACACCCTACGTGCAGGCGCTCGCCGTGTCGCCCGCACAAGCGGGCACGATCCTGGCTGGAATCGAGGCCTTCCGGATTCTGCGCACCGAGGACGGCGGTCGCACATGGGCGCGTCTGCGCCGGGGAGTCTGCCTCGATTGCCACGACCTGGCCTTCCACCCGCGCCGCGGCGAGCACGTCTACGAGGGTGCCGGGCTCGGGGCGTCGTGGAGTCGCGACGGCGGTAGCACGTGGTCGCGGGCCACTGCGGGCCTCGACCGTCGCTACATCCTCTCGATCGCGGCCGACCCGAGCGATCCGGAGCTCTGGTACGCCGGCGCCGCGCCGATGCGCGCGGCACACACGGCGAACTCGCGTGCCTGCCTTTTCCGGTGGACCGGCACCAGGTGGGAGAAGCTGGCGGGCGGCCTTCCTGACGAGCTCGAGCACCTACCCACCGCGCTTGTCAGTCCGCAGCCCGGTGTTGTGTACGCGGGGCTGCGCGACGGCACGGTTTGGCGCTCCGCCGATCGGGGGGACTTCTGGGAACGGCTCGCCGTTGCGTTCGACGGCCTTCGCCGGCTTGCCGTGCTCACGTAGCGGTCTCCGGGCTCGCCGCCGCCTGGGGTCAGACTCTGCGCACGCCGCGACCCTGCGAGGCTCAGCTGCCGGTCTCGAGGTCGCCGATCCAGGCGGCGAAGAGGGGGTCGACGATCACATGCTTGCCGTCGACGCGCTCGATCTCGGCCGTCGCGCTCAGCCGGGGCAGCGCCTTTCGCACCATGTCCTTCGTCAGCTGCAGCCGCCGGAGGACCGATTCTCGGTAAGGCGAGCCCTCGCCGGCGATCACGGCTCGCATCGTCTTCTGCTGCGACGTGTCGAGCCCGCGCCACTCGGCGTCGAACTCGGCCGTCAGCTCGAGGAGCGCGGCAGCCCGCGCCGTGCTCCAGTCGTCGAGTGTGGCACTGCCGCCCGGGGGGAGCTCCTCCCAGAGGCGGTGCGCGAGCAGCATGGAGCGTTGCGGGTGACCTGCCGCGAGCTCTACGAGGGGGTTGAGAGCCTCACCGGCGTTCCGCCCCGTCTGCTGAAACCGTTCGGCCACATATGTCGCGACGTCCTCCTGCGCGAGCCGACCGAGGCGCATCGGCACGGCAGAGCCGTAGAGAGGGCGATCCCTGCTCTCGAAGAGGTGCTTCATCAGCCCCGGCTCCGAGCCCGCGAACACGTACGACGCGACCTCGCCGTGATGCTGGATGTGACTTCTCACCAGCCCGTCGAGGTCGGGGATCTTGTCGATGTCCTGGAACTCGTCGAAGACGATGAACGCCCGGTAGCCACCGCTTTCCTCCAGCCGCAGCGGGAGCGCGAGCAGCGCATGGAGGGCCGGCAGCGGAGCGAGCTTCGGGTCGAGCTGCAGCCGCGCGCTGATGCCGAACGCACCGAGCGAAAGGCCGATGCCGGTCTTCTGCAGGAAGTCCTCGATCCTGGCCCGAACCGCGCCTTTCAGCTGCCGGGCGTAGGCGCGCTCGAGCCGAACGGCGACGTCGGCCAGGGAGACGACGCGGTAGAGATCGACGAGGATGGGAATCAGCCCCTCCCGCTCCTCGCCCTCCTGCAAGGCCCGTCTCAGCAGGCTGGTCTTGCCGTACTTGCGCGGTGCGTAGAGACGCACGTAGTGACCTCCCAGGACGCTGCGAAGCAGCTGCTGCGTCTCGCCGTCCCGATCGATGACGTCCTCCGGCGGCACCGGGCGGGAGTACACGAATGGGTTCACGTCGCTGATCATCGACCGTCCGAGAGACTACCAGACAGTCGTCTGTTGGACTACTGAATATGAGTCCAGCCAGACGCAACACCGGCAATGCTCTAGATTCCGCGCGTGGTCAGAGTGCGCTTCGCGCCCAGCCCGACCGGGGCTCGCTCCATCTCGGCTCGGCGCTGACCGCGGTCGCGAACAGGCGCTTCGCCGACGAGCGCTGCGGCGTGCTCGCCCTGCGGATCGACGACACCGACGTCGCTCGGGTCGATCCCGAGGCCGAGGCCGGCATCCTGCGCGACCTCGAATGGCTGGGCGTGGTCTGGGACGAGGGGCCGCTCCGGCAGAGCGAGCGACGTCGCTCTCTACCGCGATGCCGCCGCGCGGCTGCTCGAGGAGGGTCATGCGTACGACGATCGCGGTGCGGTCAGGTTCCAGGGCGAGCGCAATGCGACGCTGCTGCGGCCGGACGGCAGCGCCACGTACCACCTCGCCTCGGTGGTCGACGACATCGAGCTCGCGATCACGCACGTCATCCGGGGCCGCGACCACCTGCCGAACACCGAGCTCCACCGGGCGCTGGCACGCGCGCTCGGTGCGGAGCCGCCCGAGTACGTCCACCACGGGCTCCTGGTCGGAGCGGACGGCCAGAAGCTCTCGAAGCGCCACGGCGCCGCCTCCGTGGCAGACCTCCGCGAGCGAGGGGATCCCGGCGGAGGCCGTGCGCGCCTACCTCGAGGAGCTCGACCTTCCGCGCCACGACGTCCAGCTCGATCTCGCCCGGGTCAGGCGGCTGTCGGTCGACGCGATCGCGGCCCTGCCCGACGAGGAGCTCTGCGCCCGAGTCGGCGCTCCGCTCCGGTTCGCCGCCGCCCTGCGCGGGAGCCCGGACGCTCGCCGAGGCGCGGGACATCGCCGCATCAGACTCGCGCAGCGGCCGGCGCCGGCCGAGCTCGACGAGCGCGGGAGGCTTACGCGCCGAGCGATTCCGCGAGCTGCGCGAGCGGGTGCCGGGCGAGCTGGACGCAGGAAGCCGCCGCGCGACGCTGCTGCGCGAGCTGAAAGCGGTCGGGGGGGACCTCCGCAGCCTGCGCCTCGTCCTCACCGGTGTGAGCAGCGGTCCCGAGCTCTGGGCGGTGCTCGTCGCCCTGACGCGAGAGGAGGCGCTGCGCCCGCGTCGAGCGCCGCGCTCAGCGCCAATTAGCATCCTCGACAGTGCGCCTCTACAACTCGCTTTCGCCGCCGCAAGGAGGAGCTGCCGCCTCCGCCCGGCCCGATCGGCATGTACTTCTGCGGCCCGACGGTCTACCAGCGGATCCACGTCGGCAACGCGCGGCCGTTCGTCATCTCGATGTGGCTGCGGAACTGGCTGAGCGTGCGCGGCTACGACGTCGACGCTCGTCGAGAACATCACCGACATCAACGACAAGATCTACGACGCGGCTCCAGGCGCGAGCGCGCGAGCTCGCCGAGCAGGCCTCCCGGTGGTACGTGGAGGACACCGACCGGCTCGGGCTCGGCCGGCCGGACTACGAGCCGAAGGCGTCGGAGACGGTCGCCGAGATCGTGGCGCTGATCGAGGAGCTGGTCGTCCGCGGGCTCGCCTACGAGGCCGGCGGCGACGTCTACTTCCGCGTGGCGCGCTTCGCGGACTACGGCCGGCTGTCGGGCCAGCGTCCCGACGAGGTCCAGGAGCAGGAGCCGAACCCGCTCAAGGAGGACCCGCGCGACTTCGCCCTCTGGAAGGCGACGAAGCCGGGCGAGGACACGCGCTGGGAGTCGCCGTGGGGCCCAGGCCGGCCCGGCTGGCACATCGAGTGCTCGGCCATGGCCGAGAAGTTCCTCGGCCCGTCGTTCGAGATCCACGGCGGCGGGCTCGACCTCGTCTTCCCCCACCACGAGAACGAGCTCGCCCAGTCGCGCGGCGCCGGGCGGGAGTTCGCGCGCATCTGGATGCACAACGGGATGCTGCGCCTCACCGGCGAGAAGATGTCGAAGTCGCTCGGCAACATCGCCACGCTGCAGGAGGTGCTGGACGAGTGGGGCCGGGAGACCCTGCTGCTGTTCTTCATGACCGCGCACTGGCGCAAGCCGATCGACTTCTCCGAGGAGACGATGGCCGCCGCCCGGGCGCAGGTCGACGGCTTTCGCAACGTGCTCGTCGAGCCCGGCGACGAGCCCGTGGACGAGGAGCAGTGGGCCCGTCTGGTGGCCGCCCTCGACGACGACTTCAACACGCCGGAGGCGTTGGCGGTGCTGCACGAGTGGCGGAGCAGGGGAGAGGCCGGCGCGTTGCTGCGCGGCCTGTCGCTCTTCGGCCTCGAGTCTCTGGCGCAGACGGGCGGAGGCGCCCGAGGAGGTTCGGCTGCTGCAGCGACGTCGCGACGAGGCGCGAGACCGGCGCGACTTCGCCGAGGCCGACCGGCTGCGCGACGAGATTCTCGCCCACGGCTGGGAGCCGCGCGACTCGGCCGACGGCACAGCGCTCGTGCCCCGCGAATGACGGCGCCTCGAGAGCTCGTCTACGGCCGCCACCCGGTGCGCGAGGTGCTCCGCGCGGGCCGCCGCGAGATTCTCGAGCTCCTCTGCAGCGAGCGAGCTCTTGCCGCGGAACCGTGGCTCCGAGAGACCCCCGGCCTGCGGGTGAAGGTCGTCGCCGAGGCCGCGCTCCGCGCGGCCTCGGCAAGCTCGGACCACCAGGGCGTCGTCGCCTACTGCGAGCCCTACCGCTACGCCGACGCGTGGGAGCTGGCGGCCGGCGAGCGGCCGCTGATCGTCTGCCTCGACGGGGTCACCGACCCGCACAATCTCGGGGCCGTCTGCCGGAGCGCCGAGGGCGCGGGCGCGTCCGGCGTCGTCCTCCCCGAGCACGGCGCGGCGCGGGTCACGCCCGCCGTGTGCCGCGCCTCCGCCGGCGCCGTCGAGCACCTGCCGGTCGCGGTCGTCGTCAACCTCGCCCGCTACCTCGGCGAGGTCAAGCGCGGCGATCTGTGGGCGTGGGCGGCGACCGAGCAGGCCGAGCAGCCGGTCTGGGAGGCCGACCTCGCCGGCGGCACCGCGCTCGTCTTCGGCGCGGAGGGAAAGGGCGTGCGGCCCGGCGTGCGGCGCGCCTGCGACGGCGCCTTCGCGATCCCGCTCGCGGGTCACGTCGAGTCGCTGAACGTCAGCGTGGCCGCCGGCATCGTGCTCTTCGAGGCCGCTCGCCAGCGCGGCCGGCCTACGTGATGCCCGGTCCGGCCTACCGCGTCGAGACAGCTCGCCTCGTGCTCCGCTGCTGGAGACCGGACGGACGCCGAGCTGCTCGAGCAGGCCGTGGTCGAGAGCCTCGACCACCTTCGTCCCTGGATGCCCTGGGCGGCCGACGAGCCCATCGATCTCGCCGCCAGAGTCGAGCTGCTTCGCACGTTCCGGGGCAGGTTCGATCTCGGCGAGGAGTTCGTCTACGCCGTCTTCGATCGCGGCGAGAGCCGCGTCCTCGGCGGCACGGGGCTCCACCTGAGGAGCGGCCCGACGTCGCGGGAGATCGGCTACTGGATCCACGCCGACCATGTCGGACGGGGTCTTGCGACCGAGGCAGCCGGAGCGCTGACCCGCGTCGCGATCGAGATCGACGGCGTGTCTCGGGTCGAGATCCGTTGCGACCCGGCGAACGCCGCGAGCGCGCGGGTGCCCGCGAAGCTCGGGTTCAGGCACGAGGCGACGCTGCGCCGGGTGCTCACAGGAGTCGGACGGCTCTCCGCGTGACGCGATGGTCTGGGCGCTGCTCGCCGACGAGTATCCGGCGAGCCCGGCCGCGGCCGTCGAGCTGGCGGCCTTCGACGCGGCCGGGCCAGGCTCCTGTGACCGCACCCCCTCCGGGCTGACTCGCTAGCATCGGAGGCGTGCCGCACCGGTAGCGGCCTCCAGAGCAACGCGCGAGATCGCGTACCAGGAGGTCGGCCCATGTCGGTCGAGGTACGTCCCTTCAGACGCGACGATCGGGAGCAGGTCACCGCTCTCGTCAACGCGCACGTCCAGGCGGTCGTGCCGGGCGTGTCCGTCTCGGTCAACGCCGTGCTGAGCCAGCTCGAGCGCGATCCGGGCGAGTTCATCGTCGATCCCTGGGTCAGCGAGCGCGCGACGCTCGTGGCCGAGCAGCGCGGCCGTGTCGTGGCGGCCGCGCACCTGCTGCGTTACGCGAGCTCCGACGACGTCGGCGAGTCCTACCGCGACGCCGGCGAGATCCGCTGGTTCGCCTACTGGCCGGAGGCCCGTTCTGGCCGGATTCCGAGGCGGCCGCCAGCGCGCTCATCGGCGCGTGCGTCAGAACCTTCGAGCAGTGGGGTGTCGCGCGCCAGTACGCGGACGGGACGCTTCCCGCGCCCGGGTGTCTTCGGCGTGCCCGAGCAGTGGCCACACGTCCGGGCCATGTACGAGCGCGGCGGGTTCGCCCACGAGGGACATGTCGAGATCGTGTACCTCGCCGTGGTCGAGGAGCTGCCGCGACCCTGAGCCAGCCGATGCGCGGGGCTGGCCTGCGGCGCTCGCTCGGTATCAACGGCACGCGCCTCACCGCCGTGCGCGGCGACGAGATGGTGGGCTACATCGAGGTCGAGACGCTCGAGGATGCGGGCAGGCTCCCGCGCCACGGCGGCTGGGCCGACATCGGCAACCTCGAGGTCGTGGAGCACAGTCCCACGTCGCGGCTTGCGACCTGGCTGATCGGGCAGGCCGCCGACTGGCTGAGGCTGGCGCGCGTCGAGCGCCTGCTCGCCTACGCCTGGCCCGAGCGAGGAGGACTACATCGCCTTGCTCGAGTCCGTCGGCTTTCGGGAGCTCACGCGCACGCAGCGGGGCTGGGTCAGGCGGGCCTAGATCGCGTCGCCGGCTGCCGCTCGCGGTGCACCGCGACGCCGAGCACGACGAGCGCGACGCCCGCGATCTCGACCCAGGTCGGCAGCTGAAGCAGCACCGCGATCCCGATGACGGTCGCGGTCGCCGGCAGCAGGGCCACGAACAGCGCGTACGTGGCCCGTGCCATGCGCGCCATCGCCAGCTGGTCGCAGACGTACGGGATGACCGATGAGGTGACGGCGACCCCGACCGCGGCGCCCAGGGTTACAGGGTCGATCAGCGACGGCGCGGCGCTCCAGCCGCCGATCGGCGTCACCACGACCGCAGCCACCAGCATGGCTCCGGCCAGGCCGTCGATGCCGCCGGTCGGGCCCCGCTGCGCGACTCGGTGGGCGAGGACGATGTAGACGGCGAAGAGCGCCGCGTTCAGGAAGGCGAGGACGATGCCGGCCACGTTGCCCTCGATGCGCACGTCGACGAGCAGGTAGACGCCCGCCGCGGCGGCGATCAGGGCGACGGCATTGCGGGCCGTGCGCGCACCGGCCGCCGCGAGCGCAATGACAGGCAGGAACTCGATCGCCGCCACCGTGGCGAGCGGCAGCCGGTCGATCGCCGCGTAGAAGCACGCGTTCATGACGGCCAGCACGGCGCCCAGTGCAACCAACAAGCGGCGACCGCCGCCGTCGAGCGTGGCGAAGCAACGCCACGGCCGGCGCCACAGCGCGTAGATCGCTGCGGCGCACACGATGCGAAGCCATGCCGCGCCCAGCGGCTCGACGCGGGCGAAGAGGAGGACGGCGAAGGCCGGGCCGAGGTAATGGAAAACGGCGCTGCCGACGAAGAAGGCCGCGGGCGGGGTCGAAGCCGCGAGGTGACCGGCACGGCCGGCGAGCCCTGTCGTCGCTGAGCCGGCGGCCGGGGAGAACGCCACGACCTCATTGTCCGAGTCGGGGTACGATTCCGACAGAGCCGATCCAAGGTATTCGCAGCCAAGTGCCTACGTACCAGAGGAAGACCCGCCCGATCGCCTACGAACGCGATCTGCTCGACGCCGTCAACCGGCGGATCCTCGGTGAGCTCCAGGCCGACGCCCGGCTCAGCATGGCGGAGCTGGGCCGGCGCGTGAGCCTCTCGGCGCCGGCGGTGGCCGAGCGGGTCCAGCGCCTCGAGCAGGCCGGTGTGATCACCGGTTACCGCGCCGAGGTCGATCCGAAGGCGATCGGCTTCCCGATCGCCGTGGTCGTCCGCGTGGCCCCCGCCAGCCGGCAGCTGCAACGAATCCCAGAGATCGCCCGCGAGACGCCCGAGGTGGTCGAGTGCTACCGGATCACGGGCGAGGACTGCTTCTTCCTCAAGCTGCACCTCCGCTCGATGGACGACCTCGAGGCCATCCTCGATCGCTTCGTGCTCTACGGCCGCACGACCACGTCGATCGTCCACTCCGCTCCCGTGGCCCGGCGCACGCTGCCGCTCGACGCGGTAGGCCGGCGCATGCCCGAGCCGACGCTCTACGTGTTCGACGGCTACAACCTGCTGCACGCCGGGACGACCGACTCCCGCGACGAGCTCGTCGACAGGCTGGCCGGCTTCGTCGCGCTTCGCGGCGCGCGCGGCGTCGTCGTGTTCGACGGCGAGGGCGAGGAACGGCGCGTCGGACCGCTCGAGGTGCGCTTCGCCACGCATGCGGACGCGCTGGTCGAGCGCCTCGCCGCCGAGCGCCGCGGCAGCGAGCGGGTCGCCGTCGTCTCGTCCGACGCCGCGATTCGCGAGACGGCGGGCCCATGGGTCGAGCGGCGCTCCTCGCGGAGCTTCATGCGCGAGCTCGAGGGCGAGCGGCCGCCCCCTCCCAGCCCCGCCGGCCGCTTCCAGGTCGAGGGCGCGCTCGATCCGGAGACGCGGGACAGGCTCGAACGACTGCGGCGGGGCCGGTAGTGGTCGGCGGGAGCGGGGAGGGCGGCCGGTTGACGCCGGCCCCGCCTTCGCCCACCATGGCCTCCTAGGTGTAACGATGGCTCGCAACCTCTACATCACGGGCATGGAGCCGCGTTGCGGGAAGTCTGTCGTCGCCCTCGGCGTGATGGAGCTGCTCTCGGCCCGGGTCGAGAGGCTCGGCTTCTTCCGGCCGATCGTGCCCTCGAGGACCGAGCGCGATCCCCAGCTCGAGCTCGTTCGCCGCCGCTACAAGCTCGACGCCTCCTACGAGGAGATGCATGCGCTCGCCGAGGACGAGGCGAGCGAGATCGAGTACGAGGAGCTGCGCAAGCGCGTCGTCGAGGCGTACAAGGCGCTCGAGCAGCGCTGCGACTTCGTCGTCTGCGAGGGCACCGACTTCGGCGGTGCGGCCGCGCTCGCCTTCGGCCGAAACGCGGACCTCGCCAACGAGCTGGGCGCTCCGGTGCTCGTCGTCGTCCGCGGCGGCACGCCGGAGGAGACCGTCGCGTCGGTGCGCGCCGCCCGCGGGTCGCTCGGCCACAAGGACTGCGCGATCTTCGGAGTCGTCGTGAATCGGGTCGACCCGGAGAACATGGCGGACGTGGCCGCCAGGCTCGCCGGGGCGGACGGAGAGGAGCCCGTCTACGTCCTTCCGGAGCGCCCGGAGCTGGCCTACCCCACCGTGGCCGAGATCGCGGCGCAGCTGGACGCGACGATCCTCTTCGACCCCCGCGAGGCTCTCCAGCGGGAGGTGCGCGACGTCAGGGTCGCGGCCATGAGCGTCGAGCACTTCATCGACAATCTCGTGGACGGGGCCCTCGTCATCGTGCCCGGCGACAGGCCGGACATCCTCGTCACGGCGTTCGCCTCCACGATCTCGGCCGCGATCCCGACGGTCTCGGGCGTCGTGCTCACCGGGGGATACCCGCCGAGCGAGACCGTCCGCCGGCTGCTCGCGAGCGCGCCGTTCCCCGTGCTCGAGGCCACGCCAGCTCACCCACGAGGTGGCGGCCGCGGTGCAGTCGGTTCAGCCGGTCATCGGGCCCGAGGACGAACGCAAGGTCGCCACCGCGCTCGGCCTCTTCGAGGCCTCTGTCGACACGGGCGAGCTGGAGCGGCGAATCGCCCTCGACCGGCCCGCGCGGGTGACGCCGATCATGTTCGAGTACGAGCTGATGGAGCGCGCCAAGGCCCGCAGGACGCACATCGTCCTGCCGGAAGGCGAGGACGAGCGCGTTCTCCGCGCCGCGGAGATCCTGCTCAGGCGTGACGTCGTCGATCTGACCATCCTCGGACGCGTCGAGGACGTCCGTGGGCGGGCTGCCGCGCTCGGCCTCGATCTCGACCGCGCCGCGCTCGTCGACCCGGCCGACTCACCGCTGCGCCAGGACTACGCGAACCGCTACTTCGAGCTGCGCAAGCACAAGGGGGTGACCGAGGAGCTGGCGTTCGACGTGGTCGCCGATCCGAGCTATTTCGGCACGCTGATGGTGCAGACGGATGCGGTCGACGGCATGGTGTCCGGCGCCGCGCACACGACCGGCGACACGGTGCGGCCTGCGTTCGAGATCATCAAGGCGCGCGAGGGCGTCTCCGTGGTCTCGAGCGTGTTCTTCATGTGCCTCGCCGACCGGGTGCTCGTGTACGGCGACTGCGCCGTCAACCCCAAGCCGGATACCGCGCAGCTCGCCGACATCGCCATCAGCTCGGCCGAGACCGCGGCCGCGTTCGGCATCGAGCCGCGGATCGCGATGCTCTCGTACTCCACCGGCGAATCGGGCCGCGGCGAGGACGTCGAGGCCGTCCGTGCGGCGACGGACGCGGTCCGCGAGCGCCGGCCCGACCTCAAGGTCGAGGGCCCGATCCAGTACGACGCCGCCGTGGACGCGAGCGTCGCGAAGCTGAAGCTCCCGGGGAGCGAGGTCGCGGGTCACGCGACCGTCTTCATCTTCCCCGACCTCGACACCGGGAACGTGGCCTACAAGGCCGTGCAGCGCTCGGCGCACGCACTGGCCCTCGGGCCGGTCCTGCAGGGCCTGCGCAAGCCCGTGAACGACCTCAGCCGCGGCTGCACGGTCGCCGACATCGTCAACACGGTCGCGATCACCGCCATCCAGGCTCAGAGCGGCGGCTGAGGCTCGCCGGATCTGTCCCTCGAGGCCGCGTTCCTGTATCGGTGACGCCGCCGTCTTTCGGGCCGGACAGGTCCGGCCCCTACATCGTTCCTCCGCCCGGTGCCGGCCTTGGGAGGCCGAACTAGACTTCACCGCCCGTGGTCGACCTCGACCTCAGCTACACGCCCGCGACGGAGCTTGCGCGGCTCATCCGGGCAGGCGAGCTCTCTGCGGTCGAGGCGGTGCGGAACAGCCTCGAGCGCATCGAGCAGGTCAACCCGACGCTCAACTGCTTCTGCTTCGTCTATCCGGACGAGGCGCTCGAGCGGGCGGGCGAGGCGGATCGGGCGGCCGCCGCCGGCGGCGAGCTGGGGCCGCTGCACGGCGTTCCGATCGCGATCAAGGATCTGACGCCGACGGCGGGCAAGACGACGACGATGGGCTCGTACGCCTTCGAGCACTTCGTCCCCGACCGAAACGCGCTCATCGTCGACAGGCTGCTCGGGGCCGGAGCGATCATGGTCGGCAAGACGACCACGCCGGAGTTCGCCTACTCGAGCTTCACGGAGAGCCCGCTGTGGGGGATCACGCGGAACCCGTGGAATCCGGAGCGGACGCCGGGTGGCTCCTCAGGGGGCGCCGGCGCTGCCGTGGCCTCGGGCTGTGTGCCGCTCGCCGAGGGAAGCGACATGGGCGGATCGATCCGCATCCCGGCGGCGTGGTCGGGCACCGTCGGGCTGAAGCCGAGCTTCGGCCGTATCCCGCTCGACTTCCTGCCGACCCAGTTCGACACGATCCAGCACGTGGGGCCGCTCGCGCGCACGGTCGCCGACGCGAGGCTCTTCGTCGCGTGCGCCCAGGGGCCTGACGAGCGCGACATCATGTCGCTCGCGCCCGCGCTCGACCTGTCCGGGCCGCTCGACGATTCGGCCGAGGGTCTTCGCCTTGCGCTCGACGTCGATCTCGGCCACTACGCGATCGATCCCGAGGTCGAGGCGGCGACCCGCGAGGCCGCGGCTGCCCTCGCCGAAGCGGGCGCGGAGGTCGAGGAGGTCGACCTGCGCTGGACGCGAGAGCTCGCCGATGCCTGGGTCGAGCACTGGGGCGTCTACCTCGCGGCGATCTTCGGGCACACGCTGCCGGAGTTCCGCGACAGGATGGATCCGCGAGTCGTCAGGCTGATGGACGCAGGGCTCGCCATGAGCGCGGTCGACTTCAAGCGGCTCGAGTTCGTGCGCACGCGGGCCTGGCAGGAGCTCGCCCCGATCCTCGAGCGTCACGACGCCTTCCTGTGCCCGACCATGTCGCGTCCCGGCGCCGCCGGTGGACAAGGACGACTTCGAGTTCTACAAGGACCGGGGCGACGGCCTCTACCACGCGCTCGACATCACGAGTCAGTTCAACTACGTGAGCCAGTGCCCGGTGCTCTCGGTCCCGTCGGGCTGGAGCGCCGACGGACTGCCGATCGGGCTGCAGATCGTCGCCCGCCGCTACCAGGACGACCTGGCGCTGCGAATCGGGGCCGCGCTGGAGCGGGTCTCGTCCCTGGGCGCACCGCCGCCCGCCCGTCTGACGCGGGCGGCGCCGGTCAGAGACAGGTCCATCGGGGGCCTTCCGCAGCCGCTTGAGACGATCAAACTGCAATTTTGCAAAACCCCTTGAAGTTCATTGCATGAGGTGCTACTCTCCGTGACCTCAAGTAGAGGTTCACGTTCGCGGGCAAATCGGGAGGGATTGTGCCGCCACGGCTCCTCACAGCGGCTCAGCAGCAGGCTAAGGCTCAACGTGAAGTCGAGGATCTACACCTCGTGCTGCGTGCCCGCAACGGCGACGACGTCTCGCTCGACGCGCTCATTCGCCGCTACACGGGCTTCGTGCGGCTGAAGGCGAGCTCGTACTTCATCGCCGGCGGAGAGTCCGAGGATCTGATCCAGGAGGGGCTGATCGGGCTCTACAAGGCCGTGCGCGACTTCCGCTCCGACAAGGAGACGTCGTTTCGCAGCTTCGCCGAGCTCTGCATCACGCGCCAGATCATCACGGCCATCAAGACGGCGACGCGCTACAAGCACTCGCCGCTCAACACGTACGTCTCCTTCAGCCAGACGCCGGCAGGCCAGGAGGACTCGGACGTGACGCTCGGCGACGCGCTGGCCGGGCCCGGCGTCGACGATCCGGTGATCTGCGTGATCTCGACCGAGGAGCTGCAGAGCCTCGTCTTCGCGCTCGGCACGGGTCTCTCCCAGCTGGAGGCCGACGCGCTGCGCCTCTACCTCGAGGGGCTCTCCTACGAGCAGATGGCGGAAGAGCTCGACTGCGACACGAAGACGATCGACAACGCGCTGCAGCGTGTGAAGCGCAAGGTGCTCGCGCACCAGGCCTCCCGCGCCGTCCGGCCTGAGTTGGGCGCACCGAGAGCCGAGCTCGGGTCGGCCCGTATCATTTCCGGCGTCGCCGGAGTAGCTCAGCTGGCAGAGCACTCGCCTTGTAAGCGAGATGTCGCGGGTTCGAGTCCCGCCTCCGGCTTGCGATCGCGCCGAAGCCGATCGCCGACCCGCGGCGTCAGGCGAAGAACGTGTCCTCGTGGCGGTACGGCGGCGCGCAGCAGCAGAGGAAACGCAGCTCCCCGCTTTCATCGGCGCGGATCTGATGCCGGGCGCCCGGCGGGATCAGGATCGCGTCACCGGCCCCGACGCGACGCCGCTCGCCGTCGAGCTCCATCTCGCCCGAGCCCTCGACGAGGTAGTAGATCTCCTCGCTCTCGCGGTGGTAGTGGCGCTCCGTCGCGCCTCCCGCCGGCAGCGTGGCCTCCGCGAGGCTCTGGTTGCGCGCCGACGAGGTGGGCAACCCGAGCAGCTCCCGGATCGTCGAGCCGTCCTTCGTCGTGAACGGCTCGGCCTGCGCGAGCGAGCGGATCTCCACGCCCGCACCGTAGCCGAGGGAGCCGCTCTTCCTGCGCCCACGAGGCGCCTCGAGCGCGGCCCGTCAGTCGCCGCGTTGCGTATCCGGCCGCGGCTCGAGCCTGGTCGCCGTGCTGCGCTTCCGCCACAGGTGCGCGACGAGCAGGGTGAGCAGGCCAAGCGTGACGGCCAGGTCGGCGACGTTGAAGGCGCCACCCTGTCCCCGGTCCACGAAGTCGGTGACGTAGCCGAGCCGCAAGCCGGTCGACGAGGTTGCCGAGGCCGCCTCCGAGCAGAAGCCCGAAGCCGATGACCGACAGCGGCCCCGGATTACGCCGGCGGAGGACGTAGACGACGAGCGCGGCCAGGGCCAGCGCGCTCGCGACCGCGATCGGGACGGCGCTGCCCTGCAGGTGCCCTCCGAGGATGCCGCTGTTGCGAACGTGGTGGATGGAGAACGGGCCGACGGCGGGCACGGCCTCCCCCAGGTCGAGCGTGGCGCGCACGACCGCCTTCGTCGCCTGGTCGGCGGCGAGCGCCACGGCGGCCACGACTGCGAAGGTGGTCCAGTGCGTGCGGCGAGCCGGCATCGGTCTGACACTAGCGCCGGCGGGCTTGGGCGCGGAAGAACCATGTTCACCCGTCGCCGGCGAGGTCGCCCAGCAGTCGGCTCAGGGAACCGCCTCCACGGGCGGAATCGTCTCCAGTGAGAAGCACCCGACGAAGCGTTCGAGCGATTCCTGGTCGCCCGCGATCCGAACCGAGCCGCTCTCGACCGCGGCTGCCGGGCTCTGCCGGCCGCTGAGCAGCGCGTGCAGGCCGGCCGCGTCCGTCTCGAGCTCGAGGTCGGGATCGGCCAGCTCTCCCGCCCCGATCTCGAGCTCGCCGATGCCGACCGAGAGGTTGACGACGACGTCGTCGACCCGGAGCACGTAGCGCACGGGCGGTCCGGCTGCGCCATCCGGTTTGAACATCGCGCCCAATGCGAGGCGCAGCGAGTCGCCGTTCAGCGTGTCTCCGGGGCGGGGCTCGCCATCATCTTGGCGCCCCAGAGGCCCAAGCGCAACACGATGTCCTCGAGCTCGCGCCCGTAGTCGGTGAGCTCGTAGACGACCGGGCCACCCGGTAACGGTGAGAGCGAGCGCCGGACAACCCCGCCGCGCTCGAGCTCCTTGAGCCGAGCGAGAGGACGTTCGTGGGGATCCGAGGCAGCCCGCGCCGCAGGTCGGGTGAAGCGCTTCGGTCCGAGGATCAGATCCCGGACGACGAGCAGCGCCCAGCGCTCGCCGACGAGCTCGAGCGCATGCGCCAGCCCGCAGATCTGGCCGTAGTCGCGGCCTCGCATTAGACCATTCTAGCGTGACAACTTGCAGAGACAGACTGTAGTTGTATATAACAACTACGCTTCGTTAAGACAACTAGGAGGCGCAGCATGAGCACGGCATCCGACGACCTGCAGCTGACTTCCGGCGCTACCCCGCCGCTCGCCCCGATCCCCGGCGGTGGTGGGCCCTGGCGCTTTTGTGCGGTGCGTTCTTCATGGTGATCCTCGACGCGGCGATCGTGAACGTGGCGTTGCCGTCGATCCAGCAGGAGCTCGACTTCTCGCGCCAGGGCTTGCAGTGGGTGGTCAGCGCCTACGCTCTGACGTTCGCCGGCCTGCTTCTGCTGGGCGGCCGAGCGGCCGACCTCCTCGGGCGCCGGCGCATGCTCATGGTCGGTCTGGTTCTGTTCACGCTGGCCTCGCTGCTGTGCGGGTTGGCGTGGTCTGCCGAGGCGCTGATCGGGGCGCGCGCGCTGCAGGGTGTCGGTGCGGCGATCATGACGCCGACGGCGCTGTCCATCATCACGACGACGTTTCAGGAGGGCTCGGAGCGCAACAAGGCGCTCGGGATCTGGGGCTCAGCTGGGTGGCATCGGCGCCACAGCGGCGTGGCTGATCGGCGGCCCGCTCGTCGACGGCCCCGGCTGGGGATGGATCTTCTTCATCAATGTCCCCCTAGGGATCGGCGCCTTGCTGCTCGTCCCGATGCTCATCCGCGAGAGCCGAGACTCCACAGCTCGGCGGAGTTTCGACCCTGCTGGCGCTCTGACCGTCAGCGGCGATCGGCTGATCATGGGCCAGGCGATCGTGCTGCGGGTTGGCTTCCGGCCGGTCGCCTCCATCGGGATGGCGCTGATGATCGGGGGCTGTGCCCTGCTCACCCAGGTCTCCGTGGACGGCACTACTTCGGCGATCTCTTCCCTGCTCTGGGTCGTCTTCGGGGCCGGGGTGGGCCTCGCCTTCGTGACGGCGACGATCGCGGCGCTCGCAGGAGTTCACGAGCGCGAAGCCGGGCTCGCGTCGGGCCTCAACAACACCGCGTTCCAGATCGGCGCTGCCCTCGGCACAGCCATCGTGTCGACCGTGCTCGTCTCGAGAAGCGAGGCCTTCATGGCGGCCAAT
The DNA here is from genome assembly GCA_963838105.1 of uncultured Thermoleophilia bacterium. Taxonomy (GTDB): domain Bacteria; phylum Actinomycetota; class Thermoleophilia; order Gaiellales; family Gaiellaceae; genus CAWJNF01. Next base: position 77,541 of record CAWIQC010000002.1, read on the forward strand.
CCTGACGCCGACCCGCTGCTCGGGCTCACCGAGGGCTTCCAGTCAGGGTTCGCGGCGGCGATCGTCTTCCCCGCGCTCGGCCTGCTCGTCTCCCTGCTCCTGCTCGGCCGGCCGCCGCGTCCGGCCGAGCAGCCCTTCGAGGCGGTGCCGGCGCCGGCCAGGGACTGAGCTTCTCTCGCCAGATTCCTACTGGGTGGGCGGCACCTGCGCTGCGCGGCGCCGCCCACCCGGACGGGCCACCGCCGCTGCCGGCGGGGCCGCCGCTCTCCGAGCGACAATCCAGCGGATGCGCATCTTGCTCGTCTCGCAGATGTACCCGGGCCCGGCCGACCCGGATCTCGGCATCTTCGTGGCCGGGCTCGAGCGCGAGCTGATCGCGCAGGGCCACGAGCTCGAGCGCGCTGTGATCGACCACCGCGGCGGGTCGCGGACGAAGTACGTGCGCCTGGGCGCCGACGCCGTCCGCGTGGCGTGGCGATTCCAGCCTGACGTCGTCTACGCGCATTTCCTCGCCCCGGCCGGGGCGCTCGCCGCGCTCGCGTCGCTCGCAGGGATGGCGCCGCTCGTGGTGACGGCGCACGGACGGGACGTCCGCAACATCGGGGCCATCCCGGGGGCATGGCAGGCGACCCGCGCCGCATGCCGGCGCGCCGGCGCGGTGATCGCGGTCTCGGACTACCTGCGCCGGGAGCTTCTCGCCAAGCTGCCGGAGCTCGACGGCAAGATCGAAGTCGTCGACTGCGGCGTCGATCTCAAGCGCTTTCGCGGGCGCGATCCCGAGGAAGCGCGGACGTGCCGTCGGTTGGGACGGCGAGGGGCCTCGCTTCCTGTTCGTGGGCACCCTCGACGAGCGGAAGAACCCGCTGCGCCTCGCTGCCGCGCGCGAGCGCCTGGGCGACGGGCAGCTGGCGCTGATCGGTGACGGCCCCCTGCTCCCGCAGCTTGCGGGGCGGGAGGGGATTCGCCTCGTCGGCCGCGTTCCGCACCCACGCGTCGCCGACTGGATCGCGGCGTGCGACGTGCTCGTCCAGCCCAGCCTCGTCGAGCCGTTCGGGCAGGCGATTCTCGAGGCGATGGCGAGCGAGCGCAGCGTCGTCGCGACGCGGGTCGGCGGCCCGCCCGAGTTCGTCGTTCCCGAGGCGGGCGTCCTCGTCGACCCGCTGAGCGTGGACTCGATCGCGGACGGCCTGCGCCGAGCCGCCGAGCTGCCGTCCCCGAACGTGGCTGCGCGGCGCGCCGCGGAGAAGCACGACGTGCGCGCGCAGGCGCGCAAGGTGGCCGGCGTGCTCGAGCGGGCCGTCCGAAAGAGCCGATGACGGAGGGACACGAGCACGTCGGCCGGGGGCATGACCACGCCGGCCACGATCTGCCCGGGCACGGCCATTCGCACGGGCTGCGCGGCATCCGGAACGTTCGCATCCTCGCTGTCTCGCTCGGGCTGGTGCTCGCGACCATGGCCGCCGAGGTCGTGGCAGGGGCTATCGCCGGCTCGCTCGCGCTGCTCGCCGACGCCGGCCACATGCTCACCGACGCGGTTGCGCTCGGCCTCGCACTATTCGCGTCGTGGGCTGCTGCGAAACCGCCACGAGGCCGCTACACGTTCGGCTTCAAGCGCGCCGAGATCCTGGCGGCGCAGGCGAACGGCCTCGTCCTGGCGGGCCTCGCCGTCTGGATCCTCGTGGAGGGCGTCCGTCGGCTCATCGATCCTCCCGAGGTTCGCGCCGAGCTCATGGGCTGGGTCGCGCTCGCCGGAGTTCTCGTCAGCATCGCGATCTCCGTCCTGCTCGCCCGCGCGCAGGACGAGAGCCTGAACATCAGAGCCGCCTACCTGCACGTCGTGCTCGACGTCGTCGCCTTCGCGGGCACGGGGATCGCCGCCGCGCTGATCGTCCTGACCGGGTGGGACCGGTTCGACCCCATCGCGTCGATGCTCGTCGCCGTGCTGCTCGCCCGCGGAAGCTACGAGCTCCTGCGGGAGACGACGCAGATCTTCCTCGAGGGTGCGCCCGTCGTCCGCTCCGCCCGAGGCGGTGGGCCGCTCGATCGCCGCGCACCCCGGCGTCGTCGAGACGCACGACCTCCACGTCTGGACGGTGACGAGCGGCTTCCCGGCGCTCTCGGCCCACGTCCTCGTCGAGCCTCGCGGCGACTGTCACCGCATCCGTCTCGAGCTCGAGGCGATGCTGCGGGACCGCTACGGCCTCGAGCACACGACGCTCCAGGTGGAGCACGTAGGCGCCGCCAGCGGTCTCGAGATCCGCCCCAGCCGGCGCCCGTGACGCTTTCGTCACACTCGCGCGCGCGAATCGGCACGGTCCGTCACACACGTGTAGGGGGTCTGACCCCATGGGTCAGACCCCTCTAGGAGGTCGGTGGCGCTTTCGTCACACGCGCGCGCGTGAATCGGCACGGTCCGACACACACGTGTAGGGGGTCTGACCCCATGGGTCAGACCCCCCCGAGTTTCCTGCGTTCCGGGAGCCTAGGAGGCCGGTCGAAGCCGCTCCAGTAGCTATCCTTTGGGCCTTGCTCGCCGCCGTTGCAGTTCTGTGCGTCCTCCTCGCGATCGCGCTCATCGTGCTCGTGCTCATGCATTCGGGGCGCGACACCGGATTCGGCGGGATGGGGTTCACCCCGTTCTCCCACGGAGGCCAGCACATCGTCGAGCGCAACCTGACGCGGCTGACCGTCGTCGTGGCCGATCGCATTCGTTGTGACGACGATCGGGCTCTACTACCTGCTCTGAGCCTGCCCTTGGCGCCGGCGGGCCGGATGAGATCCGGCCCCTACGGATCGCGAGAGGCGGGGCCGTTTGAGATGCGGCCCCTACGGATGGCGAGAGGCAGGGGCCGGATGGGATCAGGCCCCGACAGCCCCGAGCATTACGGCTTCGGGCGGCGAGGCTCGAGCGCTGCCGCGAGCTGGCGATCCGTCGATGCGTTCACGAGCTCGATCGGAACGCCGTAGTCGTGCAGCCCCCGGGCCACCTTCTCGGCCGGGACCGCCGGGCGAGCGGCCTGACGCCAGCGTCCCCGGTGCCCGGCCGGGACGTAGAGCGCTGCCGGGTATCCGTGCGAGGCGCGCCAGCCCGCTTCCGCCTCGACCACGCGTCCCCACAACGTCACCCGGCCGACCACACGGTGCACCGTGTCGGCCCTACGGCTCACGCCGCGCGAGTACGCGAGGGTGTGAGCGACCGTACGCGTCGCGTACAGGCCGCAGGTGCACTCCTCGGCAGGCGCCGTGTGCGGAGCGAGAGCTCCCGGGTTCTCGACCCAGCTCCGCCGGCACGTCGCCGTCGCCTCGCAGCGCGGGAGCCAGATCGACCAGAACGCGAGCGAGCACAGGCGTAGTGCTCCGTCGAGCTCCACGACGTCCCACACGCGCCAGCCGACGACGGGGTCGATCGAGTCCGGGGCGAGGTCACGCATCACGGCAAACTGTAGGGGCCGGCGCCTCCGACCCCTACAGTGCACGGGCTCTCAGCCGCCGCGTTGCAGCACGCGGCGCTCACCGCCTGGCTGCGTGACATCCGCCGCCGCGACCCACAGGCGATAGGGGGCGTACTGCAGGATCTGCTCGGTGGGCTCGTCGTAGGTGACGATCGCCGCGACGACGTCGTAGCCCTCCGCCAGCACTCGTCGAAGAGCCGCCCCGGCCAGCCGGCCCTCGAACCGGGAGTCCAGCTTCAGCCGGTGGATGAACGCCTGCCGCGGCCGGTCGGAGCCGTAGCCCACCAGCTGTACCGTGAATCCGCTCACCCTCGTCGGTCGCACCTGGGACGCCGAGCGGAAGCCGTCGAGCGAGCTCCCGTCCGAGATGGGCTGGTCGCCGATGCTCACGTCGTCGATCCACCAGCCGGGCAGGTCGACGCTGGAGTCGGTCACGTAGCGGAAGGCGATGAGGATCGTCTCGCCTCTGTAGGGGGAGAGGTCCCACTCGCTGTCGACCCAAGCTCGCCTGCTCGCCGCCGCCCGAGATCCCGGTGAGCCCTGGCAGGTTCTCGACCACGGTAGGAATGGCTCCCGGGTCGTACTCCTCGGTGGTCAGGGCGCTCGGCAAGGCTCGTGAACGTCTCGCCGCCGTCGGTCGAGACCTGCACGAAGCCGTAGTCCCACAGAACCTCGGTGTCGTACTGCGTCTCGAATCTGAGCGTCGGCTCCGCCTCGGGGACCGTCACCTCGAAGATGATTGCCCGGTCGAAGTTCGATCCCGAGCCGGAGTGGAGGGCGGGATCGCCCTCGTGCCCGGGCGGGCTCGGGTCGACCACCCACTCGACCGGCAGCTTCGGGAGCGTCTCGGCCCCGTCGAACGCGATCGAGCGGATCTGGCTCGCTCGCAGGTAGTTCCCGGAGCCGCCGCGCAGACGCACGTAGTCGGAGCCGTTGGGCGGTGCGCCGGCATCCGCGAAGGCGTCGTCGGCGTCCCAGTTGATCGCCGCGTCGAGCTCGCTCGCCCGGTAGCGGCCGTACGGGCCGCCGCCCAAGGACCAGCCGTGATCGATCGCGCTGTCGAGGGCGAGCGTCGCAGCCCAGTCGTGCAGGATCTCGCGGGCGGCACGCTGGGACGCGCCGTCCTCCCGCAGCACCGCTCGCAGCGACGGCAGCCCGTTCGCCTCGTCGACGTGGAGCGCCGACAGGACGTCGGGCCCTCGCTGCGTCGCGAGGTAGACCATGAGCGACTGGGCGGCGCCGTAGTCGCAGGAGAGCTCGGAGTCACCCTGGTCTCCCCAGAGGGTGAGCGAGTTCTCCGGCCCGCCGAGCCCGGTGCTCCCGGGCTCGCCCATGTTGCCGAGCAGGCACTGGATCTCGAAGCTGAAGCCGATCTCGTCGATCGGCGTCTCGAGGTCGAAGTAGCCGAGCAGCGACTCCGCGTACATGGACAGCCCCTCGTTCATCCACGTCGTCTCGTCGGGGTCGGTGTAGTAGTGGAGCAGGTGCTGGTACTCGTGCGCGAACGTCGCCTCGAAGAGGTGCGGTATCGCCGGCCGGTCGAGGCAGGGATCGTCCGGGAACGGCTCGTCGGGCGGGTTGGCGCCGAGGCGGTGGAGCCAGTCGAACGCGTCCACCGTCATCACGTTCCGGTCGGCGAGCTCGTTGAAGACGGAGTAGAAGAAGCCGAGGATGTACCCGTACCCGGTCTGATCGTTCGGGTCGTAGAAGTTGTCGTCGCGGACGTTGTCGACGAGCACGACGACGTTGTCGCCCTCCCCGGCCCAGTAGCCGTCGGGAAGCCCGACGTCCGCGGTCAGCGCGAGGCTGCCGTCTCTGGCGGGGGCGACGCTGAACGCTTCGCTCTCGGCCGGCAGGATTCTGCGCTCGAACTCGCCGATCAGAGCCTGGATCTGCTCGTCTTTCACCTCGACGCTGTCGTTGCGGCAGTCGCCGGCCGGGAACTGCGTGCCCGTCGAGACCTCGTCCGAGTCGCTTGCCACCCAGACTTCGATGTGGTCGCCGATCGCGCGCAGCGTGTAGTTCTTCAGGTAGATCGTCCCGAGCACGTCGTCGGCCGCGAGCCACAGGCGCTCGTCGCCGACTGCGGCCACTGACGCAGTTCCGTGCACCGCTCGCGCGGCGGCCCGTGCCGTCGCCCTCGTCCCGGGGGCGAACGGAAGCGCCTTGCCGCCGTTGTAGTCGGCGCCGGTATCGGCCGCGGTACCGGCTCCGACCGAGCGATCCGGCGTGCGCCGAGCCCGCGACGGCAAGCGCTGCGACCGCGGCGGCGACGACGAGCCGCACTGCCCTCATGTCCCCTCCTTCGGCTGTCCTTCCGGCGCACGGCACGCTCCCCAGCTGCCGCGCCGGCGACATCCTCGGCGTTGCCTACGAGGAAGTCAAGGCGCCGCGCGCGAGCCGGTAGATCGTGCCCTCGTGACTGACCAGGAAGAGCTGGCCGGCGGGGCCTTCGCCGAACGAGCTCAGCGCCTCCACCCGGAAGCTGTGGCGTGCGCACGTCGGTCGCCTCGCCGCCTCGCACGACCAGGCTCCAGACGGTCCCGGAGCAGAAGTCGCCGAAGAAGTACCTGCCCTCGGCGGCCGGGATGCGCGAGCCGCGGTAGACGTAGCCGCCGGTCACGGAGCAGCCGTCGCTGTGGGAGTACTCGTGGATCGGGAAGACGAGCTCGCCGCCACCCTGGTCCGTGTCCTCGAACTCGTGGTTGCCCTCGTACAGGTCCCATCCGTAGTTCTCGAGGCCGGGGCTCGGTCGGGGCGTGTAGTCGATCTCCTCGTACTCGTTCTGGCCCACGTCTCCGATGTAGAGCTCGCCGGTGCGCCGGTCGAAGCTGAAGCGCCAGGGATTTCGGAGGCCGAGGCCGACGATCTGCCAGTCGAGACGCGCCTTGCTGACGTCGGCCCTCAGCAGCTTGCCGAGGCGCGAGGAGAGGTTCTGGGCCCTGTCCTCGGGATCGGCACGGGAGCCCCCGTCGCCCATCCCGACGTAGAGGAACCCGTCGGGACCGAACTGGAGCTGCCCGCCGTTGTGGTTCGCATACGGCTGGTCGACGAACAGGAGCTCGCGCACCTGCTGCGGGCTGCGGCCCGGTCGCGCTCGGTACTCGACGACACGTGTGTCGCCGTTGTTGTCCGTGTAGTTCACGTAGAAGAGCCGGTTGGTGGCGTAGCTCGGGTGGAACGCCATCGAGAGAAGGCCCTGCTCGCCCCGGTCCTCGGTGAGGCCCTGGATGTCGAGGAACGGGGTCGAGAGGACGCGTCCCCGCTCGACGATGCGGATGCGGCCGATCTGCTCGACGACGTAGAGCCGCCTCGGCTGGCTCGGCGTCGTGGCGACGTAGACGGGGTGCTCGAAGCCCTTGGCCACGGTGACGAGGCGCAGGCTCGGCTCGCCGGCGGCCGATCCCGGAGCCGCCGTCCCGTCAGCGGAACCGTCGCTCCCTCCCCTGTTGGCCGGGGCCTGGCTCGCGCCACAGGCCGCGAGAACGGCGGCCAGCACTCCGATGCCGAGCAGCTTCAGCATTTTTCCTCCGTATCGGTCCGGGGGGTCAGCCCTCACGGTAGCGGCGAGGCTTTGGCGCTTTGTAAGGAACCGTCAGGGTTACCGGTCCAGCTGCCGCAGCGCCGCCTGCGCGGCCCAGTAGCCGCACATGCCGTGGACCCCTCCGCCCGGCGGCGTGGACGACGAGCACAGGAAGACGCCGGGCAGCGGTGTCTCGTACGGAACCAGCCTCGCCACCGGCCTGGTGACGAGCTGGCGCAGGTCCTGGAGGCCGCCGTTGATGTCACCGCCGACGTAGTTGGCGTTGTAGCGCTCGAGCTCCTGCGGCCCGAGCACGTGGCTTGCGATGACGCGATCGCGAAAGCCGGGTGCGAAGCGCTCGATCTGCGCCTCGATCTGCGCCCGGTCATGTCGACGGGGGACCCATTCGGCACGTGGCAGTAAGCCCAGACCGTGTGCTTGCCGGGCGGCGCCCGGCTCGGATCGAAGAGGCTCTGCTGCGCGAGCAGGACGTAGGGCCGCTCCGATGTCCGCCCGGCGGCCACCGCGGCCTCGGACGCGGCGATCTCCTCGAGCGTTCCGCCGAGGTGGACGGTGCCGGCGCGGGCGCACTCGGGAGCACGCCACGGGATCGGGCCGTCGAGGGCCAGGTCGAGCTTGAACGCGCCGGGCCCGTAGCGAAATCCTGCGAGGCGGCGCCGGTAGCCGGCGGGCAGGCGGCTGCCGCCGAGGCGGAGCAGCTGGCGCGGCGTGACGTCGAGGAGCACAGTGCGCGCGCGCGGCAGCTCGGCCAGGGATTCCACACGTCGGCCGAGCTCGATCTCGCCCCCGAGCGAGCGCAGGCAGGCGGCAAGGGCTTCGGCGAGCGACTGCGAGCCGCCCCGCGGCAAGGGCCAGCCCATGTGATGGCCGAGCAAGCCGAGCACGAGGCCGAAGCCCGCGCTCGGCGAGCTGGTGAGGGGAAGGAGCGAGTGCGCAGCCAGCCCCGCGAAGAGGGCGCGGGCCCGCTCGCCCTCGAAGCGACGGCGGGCCAGGCCGACGGCCGACTGGACGCCGAGCACGCCAAAGCGGGTGAGCGGCACAGGATGCCGCGGGACGCGGAGGGGGCCGAGGATGTCGGCAAGGAGATCGGCGGAGTCCTCGACGAGCGGCGCCATGAGCCGTCGGTAGGCGTCCGCGTCGGCCCCGAGCCCCTGCGCTGTCTCCTCCACGGAGCGCTCGAGGAGCACGGCCGTCCCGTCGTCGAAGGGGTGAGCGAGCGGCGCCGGCGGCTGGATCCACTCGAGGCCGTGCCGCTCGAGGCTCGAGCGTCTGGAGGAACGGCGAGCCGAGCCCGAGCGGATGGATGGCGGAGCAGACGTCGTGGCGGAAGCCGGGAAGCGTCAGCTCCGCCGTCCGCACGCCGCCGCCCACCGTTGCGGCCGCCTCGAGCACGAGCACGGAGCACCCGGCTCGTGCCAGCACGATCGCTGCGGCGAGGCCGTTCGGCCCGGAGCCGACGACGACCGCGTCGTGCATCTAGAGGTTGATTCCACGATCCACGCGCGGCCGGATGCGCCATCTGGCGCGTCTGGGCCGCTTCCGTTCCTTTCTGAGAGGCCGTGCGGCCTCTCAGACAGGCCCGTGCGCTTCGCGAGGTCGGGGCTTGCCGAGGCGTCCAGCCTCGCCTGCGCCCCGGCCTCGTGTCCCAGAGCGGCCAGCTGACGCCCCGGCGGAGGCGGATCTCGTGGAATCAACCATCTAGCCGCGCGGCCCGACTCCTCCCGCGGCGCGGGCGCATTGCATGGAGGGTCGAGCGGATGGGCGCCGAGTGCCTGATGTTCCCGGCCTTCGACCACTGGCGCCGGCGGTCGACGCAGACGACCTGCGTCTCGACGGCGGCCGAGACGCCGAGGTGGGCGGCCAGGTTCGCCAGCGTCTGCTCCCAGAAGCGGTCCTCCACCCGGTGCCCGCCGAGAGCGAGCCCGAGCTCTGTCAGGGGGTCCTGCGCCCGGACGAGCAGCTGCGCCTGAGCCACGGTCTCCCCATCCTCCTCGTGGGCGCTGAACGTGATCCAGCCGGCGAGCATGTGGCCCTGGGGCGTCATCTCCGTGAACGACACGTCGTCGGCGTGGAGTGTCATCACGCCGGTCGAGAGCTTGAGCCCGGCCGGCCCGGCCGCCTTGATCAGCGCGACCTCGCCCGGCTCGATGCCGGTGAGCGGCGGGTAGAACGTGTTTCCTTCCGGCCAGAACTCGGCGAAGTGCTCCTTCCAGACGCGCGATCACCTCGGCCGGCGTGAGCTGCGAGCCCTCGAGCCGGACGCGGTACGTCTTCTGCCACATCTTCCCGAAGCCCTGGAGCGGGCCGAGCGAGGCGCTTGCCCTCGACGAGGTTGGCGGCTCCCTCCGGCACGGACTCGACGTGGAGCGTCGAGACCGGCTTCGCCCAGCGCCCCGCGTCGCGCGGTGTCTCGTTCATCGTCTCCTCCTTCGGTCAGGCGACGGCTGCGAGCGCGTCGGCCTCCGAGTCGTAGATTCCGATCGCCTCGTCGAGGCGCGTGAGCTCGAAGATCTGGCGGTAGTGCTCGTTGAGGCCGAAGGCGAGCAGCTTCTGCTTCGCCCGGTTCGCTCGCACGAGCAGGGTGACCAGCAGTCCGATCCCGCTCGAGTTCATGTACTCGAGCTCGCTGAAGTTGAGCACGAGCGCGCGCACTTCCTCGCCGCCGGCGCGGGCGTAGGCGTCCATCAGCGCGTCCTCGCTCGCGGCCGTGATCTCGCCGCGCACGTCCACGACGCAGGCGCCGTGGCCGGCGTCCCGCACCTCCAGGTTGAGCGTCGTCTGCATGTGTCCTCCTTCCTCAGCTCGCGTCCTCGTCCGGAATGATCCGGACGAAGTCCGCGATGCGGGTGATCTCGAAGATCTCGCGGTAGTGGTCGGCGAGGCCTCGGGCCTCGAGCTCGACGCGGTCCCGGCGTCCCTTCGCAAGCAGCCCGACGAGGAGCGCGATGCCGGTCGAGTTGATGTACCCGACGCGGCTGAAGTCGAGCGTGACGACCCGCGCCCCGTGCCCGTCGCCTCCGCGTAGGCGGCTTCCAGCGCAGCTTCGGCGCCACCGTCGACGTCGCCCTCGAGCTCGACGACAGCCGCCTCGGCCGCCGGCTGCACGCGCGCCTCAAAGCGACTCGTCTGCATCCACGTCTCCTCTCAACCGGAACGCGAGCTCGAGCGTGTGGCTCTCGCCCTCCGTCCAGGTCTCGATGCCGTCAGCCATGTGCTCGATCAGGAACAGGCCCCAGCCGCGTGGCTTCTGCTCGGCCCTCGAGCTTCGCCTCGAGGTCGGGTCGTTCGGGCTCGACCATCGGGCGCGCTCCGCCGCCGTCCGTGATCCGCACGCGGAGCCGCTCGCCGTCGGCGAGCACCTCGATGGCAACAGGCAGCTCGGGCCGTGAGTCGTTGCCGTGCTCGATCGCGTTCATGGCAGCCTCGGAGACGGCTGTCCGCAGCCGTTCGAGCGTCGTCGCGGGAACGGCGAGCCGCGCGACTGCCGTCGTGACACGCTTCCATGGCCTCCCGCTCGTTGCCGGGCACGCTCGCCAGCTCGAACGCGGCAAGCACCGTGCCGTTTCCGCCTCGCGGAGGTCGACCGGCTGCGGCGCCCGCTCGAGCGCCACGAGCGTGATGTCGTCCTCCTGCTCCCAGGCCGAGCCGGTGAAGCGGTCGAGCTCTGCGAGCAGGCCGTCGACCGGTGAGGTCGAGGCGGGCGAGAGCCCCATGAGCTCCCGCAGGCGCGGGAAGCCGAACATCTCGCCGCCCGGGTCGTGCGCCTCGACGAGGCCGTCCGAGTAGAGGAGCAGGCTCTCGCCGGGCTCGAGCACGGCCTCCTTCTCGTCGTACGTCCATCTCCGGCATCAGGCCCAGCGGCATGCCGGTCGCGCGAAGCTCCACGGAGCCGCTCGCCGTGCGCACGCACGGCAGGTTGTGGCCGGCGTTCGCGTAGCGGAGCACGCCGGTCGACGGCTCGAGAACCGCGAAGAGGCAGGTCACGAACATCTTCGGCGGCATGTCGGGGCACAGCAGGTCGTTCGCTCGGCGCAAGCACCGCCGCGGGCGAGGCCTGCCGCTGCGACGTAGCCCGCAGGACGCTCCGCGTCGCCGCCATGACCATCGCGGCCGGGACACCCTTGTCGGTCACGTCGCCCGACCACGAAGGCCGACCCGGCCGTCCGTCGAGCTCGATGACGTCGTAGAAGTCGCCGCCGACCTCTCGGGCCGGCCGGTAGTGGGCCGAGACCTGCCAGCCGGCGAGGTCGGGGAGCTCGCGCGGAAGGAAGTTCTGCTGGATGAGCCGGGCGACCTCGAGCTCCTGCTCGATCCGCTCGTGCTCACGCGCCTGGTATCTCCTGCTCGCGCACGAGCTGGCCGACCCGGAGCGCCGGCGCGGCCTGGGCGGCGAGGTTGTCGAGCAGCCGGCGATCGTCGGTCGAGTAGTCCTGATCGGAGAGCCGCGGCCCGAGGTTGAGCAGGCCGATCAGCTCGCCCTGGCTGACGAGCGGCACGACGAGCTTCACGCCCGTCGTCGTCAGCGCCGCGAGCGCAGGCGAGTCGAGCTCGAGGCTGTCGACGTCGATTGCGCCGGAGGCGCTCTCGAAGTACGCGACGAGCGGGTCGTTGGGAGCGATGTCGAGGTCGAGCGCTCCGGCGGGGCTCGCCGGTGTGTGCGCGGCGAGATCTCTCGCTTCGTCCGGCGGAGGCGCGGGATCCTGCGGCTGCGCTCGACGGAAGATGTGGGACAAACGCGTCATTGCTCTGCTCCTGTTGTACGGCCGACGCCGTCCGGCGGGCGTTACGGCATCCGTTACGGCGGGACGAAGCCAGAGCGACACCCGCTCGGGCTCCAGCGTTCGCCGCACGACGGCGGTGAGCTCGCCGTGGAGCGCGGCGATGTCGATCTCGTCGCGCAGCCGGGCGGAGAAGGCCTCGAGCGTGCGCTGGGCGTCGTAGCGGCGGCGGTAGAAGCGCCGGTCGACCGCTCGCTGAACTCGGGCCCGCACGGGACGGAAGAGCGCGGCGACGGCGAGCGTGGAGACGGCGATGGCGAGGTCGGAGCCGCCGCCGAAGGAGGAGAAGACCTCCTGGAGGCCGAGCACGATCCCGAAGTAGGCGCCGACGAGCAGCGCCGAGACCGCGCCGTAGACGACTGCCCGGTTGACGATCCGGTCGATCTCGTAGAGGCGGTAGCGGAGGATGGCGATCCCGGCCGAGACCGGGATCGTGGCGATGGCCAGGAGCAGGAGCGGCTCCCAGACGGCGCCGTCGTCGATGTACCAGAAGAGGAGCGGGCCGCTCGCAAAGGCGGCGCCCACGAGGCCGGCGGCGCTCGCGACCCACTTGAGCTGCTGGCGCTCGAGCCCTGTCGCCCGGCGGAAGCGGAGGACGAGCGAGGTTGCCGAGACGAGAATGCCGACGAACATGAGGATGGAGGCGATGTTCGCGACGATCTCCAGCGCGTCCGCGAGCGCGCCTCCGGCTGCGTACGGGTTCTGTCAGAGGCTCGAAGTCCTCGAGCGTGTGGGGGCTGAACATCTCTCCGAGCAGAGCGAGCACGATGGCGCCGACGACGATCCAGACGACCGGCACCCAGCGCCGCGACAGCAGTCGACCCTCGGGGAAGAGGAGGAAGAGCAGCGTCGCGGCGAGGAACAGCGGTGGCAGAAGGAGCCACGACCCCAGCCAGGCCATCGTCTCGCCGGCCGGAAGGGAGCCGGGCTCGGTCAGCAGCGCGTAGAGGGCGTACTGGTTGGCGAAAGCGGCGAGCGCGAACAGGCTTCCCAGGCCGACGAAGATCCAGCCGATCGGGTTCTCGGGGCGGCGAGAGGCGATGAGGGCGCCGACGGTCGGAAAGCCAGGACGACGATCCCGAACAGGGCATCGCCGAGCGTGACGATCCGAAGTTGCTCGACGCCCGGCGTCGAGCGGTTGAGGATCAGGAATGCGAGCGCGGCGAACGTCAGCGCGATGGCGATCGCGCAAACCGCCCAGGCGAGACGGGTCGTGCCACTGCCGGCTCATCGCTGCACCTTCGGTCCTCGGAGCCAGAGCGACACCTGAGCGGGCTCCAGCGTTCGCCCCACCACGGCGGTGAGCTCGCCCTGGAGCGCCGCGATGTCGACCTCGTCGCGGAGGCGGGCGGCAGAAGGCCTCGAGCGTGCGCTGCGCGTCGTAGCGGCGGCGGTAGAAGCGCCGGTCGACAGCTCGCTGGACTCGGGCCCGCACGGGACGGAAGAGCGCGGCGACGGCGAGCGTGGAGACGGCGATGGCCAGGTCCGAGCCTCCGCCGAACGACGAGAACACCTCCTGGAGGCCGAGCACGATCCCGAAGTAGGCGCCGGCGAGGAGCGCAGAGACCGCGCCGTAGACGACCGCCCGGTTGACGATCCGGTCGAGCTCGTAGAGGCGGTAGCGGAGGATGGCGATCCCGGCCGCGATGGGGATGGTGGCGACTGAGAGCAGCAGAACCGGCTCCCAGGGCCCGTCGTCGATCCACCAGAAGAGCGAGCGGGCCGCTGGCCCATGCCACGGCCACCAAGCCCGCGGCGCTCGCGACCCACTTGAGCTGCTGCCGCTCGAGGCCCGTCGAGCGGCGAAACCGCAGGATCAGCGAGATGGCCGACGCGATAAGGCTTGCGAGCATCAGCACGAACGCCACGTTCGCGACGATCTCGAGGGCGTCGGCAGCCGCACCTGCGACTGCGTACGGGTTCTCGATCGACTCGAAGCCCTCGAGCGGGCCGGGCAAGAACATCTCCGCGAGCAGGGCCAGCACGATCCCGCCCCCGGCGGCCCAGAGGACCGGCAGCCAGCGCCGCGAGAGAAGTGGCCGTTGGGGAAGAGGAGGAAGACCAGGGTTCCGCTCAGGATGAGCGGAGCCAGGAAGAGCCAGGACTGCAGCCAGGCCATCGCCATGCCCGCGGGCAGCGACCCCGGCTCGGTGACGAGCGCGTAGGAGGCGTACTCGTTCGCGAAGGCCGAGATCGCGAACATCGCTCCGAGGCTGACGAAGATCCAGCCGATCGGGTTCCCCGGACGGCGGGAGGCGACGAGCGCCCCGACGGTCGAGAACGTGAGCAGAGCGACGACGAAGAAGACGGTCGCGACCTGCGATCCGATCGTGCTCATCCCCCTCTCATCGGGGCTCGAGCGGTTGAGAACGAGCGAACGCGAGAGCGGCTAACGTCAGGGCGAAGGACGAGCGCCGCAGACCCCCCAGGCAAGGCGTGTCGTCGGCGGGCCGGCTCATCGGCTCGCCTCCTGCGTCTCGGAGCCAGAGCGAGACCTGAGCGGGCTCCAGCGTTCGCCCCACGACGGCGGTGAGCTCGCCCTGGAGCGCGGCGAGGTCGATCTCGTCGCGGAGGCGGGCGGTGAAGGCCTCGAGCGTGCGCTGGGCGTCGTAGCGGCGGCGGTAGAAGCGCCGGTCGACCGCCCGCTGGACTCGGGACCGCACGGGCCGGAAGAGCGCCGCGACGGCGAGCGTGGAGACGGCGATGGCGAGGTCGGAGCCGCCGCCGAAGGACGAGAACACCTCCTGGAGGCCGAGCACGATTCCGAAGTAGGCGCCGGCGAGGAGCGCGGTCACCGCGCCGTAGACGAGGGCCCGGTTGACGATGCGATCGATGTCGTAGAGGCGGTAGCGGAGGATCGCGAGCCCGGTCGCCAGCCGGGATGGTGCCGAGCGCGACGAGGCCGAACCGGCATCGGGGGGCCCGTCGAAGCTCGTGCGAGAAGGCGAGCGGCCGATCGTTCAGCGGCACGATGACGAGCAAGCGCGCGGCGACCGAGGCGAGACCCACTTGATCTGCTGCCGCTGCTCGCGGTTCGCGAGGCGAAACCGCAGGAACGAGCGAGGTCACCGAGGCGATCAGGAGCACGACCAGGCGTGTCAGGCCGAAGCCACGTCGGCGACGAATCTCGAGGACGCCGGCACGCCGACCTGGGGTTCGTCGAGGTGCTCGAGCGGCTACCTCGAGCGGGCCCGCCCGGAACGTGAACGAGAGCGGGCGCCAGCACGATCAGCCACGGCGGCCGCGAAGTAGCGACGGACGCCAGCGCGCCGACGAGAAGACGGCCGTCGGGAAACAGGAGGACGATCACCGCCATGACGCCCGAGGACGAGCGGATCCAGGTCCAGCCAGGACGAGCCAGAGCGACGCCACGCGCCGCCGGCAGCGAGCCCGCGCTCGGTCGCGAGCTCGGCGTAGCCGCCGGACACGTTCGCGAAGCCCGAGATCGAGGACGCCGCGCCAGGCGAGAAGAACCAGCCGATCGGGTTCTCCGGGCGCCGGGAGGCGACGAGCGCGCCCACGGTCGCGAAAACGCTGAGGATAGCGACCCAGGACGACGACAGCCCGACCTGCGATCCGAGTCGGCATCCGAGCCCGTTCCGGTGCTCGAGCCGTAGAACGACGAGACCAGGCCGGCTGAGATCAGCCGAGGACGCCGACCCAGGCGCCCCAGGCGAGGCGGTGGCCGTGCGGCTGCTCACCGCTCCACCTCGGCGGCGAAGAGCTGACGCTCGCCCTGCACGCCCTTGAGCTCACGGGTGCGAGGGTCTTCGAAGCGGACCCCGGAGCCGGCCACGAGCTCGCGGACGGTGCTCGAGACGAGGATCTCGCCGGCGCCGGCCATCTCGGCGACCCGCGCTCCGATGTGCACCGCGATGCCGCCCAGGTCGTCGCCGTGGAGCTCGCACTCACCTGCGTGGACACCCGCGCGGAGCTCGAGACCGAGCGGCCGGACGCCGTCGCGAACGGCGGCGGCGCAGCGGATCGCCTGCGTCGGGCTGTCGAAGGCTGCGAAGAAGCCGTCGCCTGTCGTCCGGAGCTCGCGACCGCGGAAGCGATCGAGCTCCCTTCGCACCAGCTCGTTGTGGCGCTCGAGCAGCTCCTTCCAGCGACTGTCGCCGAGCCTCGTCACGTGCTCCGTCGAGCCGACGATGTCGGTGAAGAGCAGGGTCGTCAGCACCCGCTCGGGCTCGGGAGCGGTCCGGCGCGCACCGGTCACGAGCTCCTCGACCTCGCCGACGAGCGTCTCCGCGTCGCCGGCGAACGGCCAGTGGTCGTCGCCGGGAAGCTCGACGAGTCGCGCGCCGTGGATGTGATCGGCCAGATAGCGGGAGTGACCGACGTCGACGAACCGGTCGCCCCTCCGGTGGAGGACGAGCGTGGGCGCCCGGAGCCCGTCGAGCCGGTCGCGCACGTCGAGCTCGGTGTTCATCCGCATGAGCGAGACCGCGCGCCCGGGGCTCGCTCCGAGCCGCAGGAGCCGGGCGAACCAGCTCCGGTAGGCCTCGTCGTCTGCCAGGCTCGGCGCGAGAAGCGCGGCGCCGTCGCGCGGTGCCCCAGCCCTCCTCGGTCGCCGAAAGGTAGAGCTGGATCGCCGCCGGCGACCAGCCGAGGTCGTAGCCGTCGCCCTGGGTGAACTTCGCCAGGCCGGCGTAGAGGGCGAGCGCCGCGACGCGCTCGGGGTGCTCGGCGGCGAAGAGCGCGGCCAGCGCAGCGCCGTCGAACACGCCGAGGAGAGCGGCGCGCTCCGAGCCGGCGGCGTCGAGCACCGCGCCGATGTCGTCGATCCGCGCCTCCGGGGTCGGGAGGCCGTCCACGGGGTCGGACATGCCGGTGCCGCGCTTGTCGAACACGATCAGGCGCGAGAAGGCCGCGAGCCGGCGCAGGAAGCGGGCGGACGCCGGCAGCTCCCAGCTCCATTCGGCGTGCGACAGGAAGCCCGGCACGAGCATCAGGTCGACCGGGCCCTCGCCCACGACCTGGTACGCGATCGTGACCTCGCCGCTGCGGGCGTAGCGCGTGTCGACCTGTGGCGTCATGTCGCACGCTCCCGGAGCCAGACCGATACGTGCGCCGGCCGCATCGTCTCGTCGACGGTGGCGGCGAGCTTCGTCTCGAGCGCGGCGAGCTCGACCTCCTCGCGCACGTGGCTCGCGAATGCCTCGAGGGTGCGCTGGGCGTCGTACTTGCGCCGGTAGAAGCGGCGATCGACGAGGGCCTGGATGCGGCCCCGGACCGGACGGAAGAGCGCGAACGCGATGAGCGTCGACGCCGCGATCGCGAGATCGCCGCCTCCGGCGAACGACGAGAACACCTGCTGGAAGAGTAGGACGATCGCGAGGTAGAGGCCGGCGAGGGCCACGGTCGCCGTGCCGTAGACGAGCGTGCGGCGGATGATCAGGTCGATGTCGTAGAGGCGGTACCGCAGGATCGCGAGGGCGGTCGCGATGGGGATGCCCACGAGCAGGGCGAACAGCGTGGCGGCCCAGAGGACGTCCCCGGCCAGCTCCCAGTCCACTGCCGCGAACGGGAGGACCAGGGCGATCGGGGTCGGCAACGACAAGGGCGAGCCACTTGAGCTGTTGGCGCTCGACTCCTCTGGCGCGCCGGAAGCGAAGCGCGAGCGAGAGAACTGCCGCCGCGAGGCTCGCGACGAGCAAGCGCTGCGCCGGCCAGCCGCAGTCGCTTCCAGCAGGCCGGCCGCGTCGACGCCGAGCGGGTTTGGCGAACCCCCCGTAGAGAGGGTCGGGGTGCAGGCCTTCACCCAGGATCGAGAGCACGATCGCGCCCGCAGCCAGCCAGATGGCGAGGCGCCAGCGAGGCGTGAGCGGCCGGCCGTCAGGGAAGAGGAGCGAGGAAGATCGCGCTGAGCGCGAACGCGGGCCAGGTGCTCCACTCGTAGAACCACGCGAGCCACTGCGGCGCGGGCACCGCGTCGGGCCGCACGGCGGCGATCTCGCCGCCGATCTCGACGATGCCGTTCGAAGGCCCAGACGAGCGACGTGCAGCACATGACCCAGCCGACGGCGTTCTCGGGCCGGCGAGCGGCGACGAGCGCGCCGGTCGTCGCGAACACGGCGAGCCCGAGGTCACCGAGAATCGTGAGCCAGAGCGGCTCGATGTCAGCCTCCTCCGCCGCAGACGCGCCGTAGACGGCGAGAGCGATCCCGAGCCCGGTGAGGGCGAGGTACAGGGCCCAGAGGGACCAGGCGAGGCGGGTTGTTGTGCGCGTGCTCACGTTCGTATGTCGGGCGACCGTAACCAGAGCGAGACCTGTGCGGGCTGCAACGTCTCCTGCACGACGCCGCGGAGCTCCTCGCCGAGCGCGTCGAGGTCGATCTCGTCGCGCAGGCTGGCGGAGAAGCTCTCGAGGGTTCGCTGAGCATCGTAGCGACGGCGATAGAACCGCCGGTCCACCAACTGCTGGATGCGTCGTCGGGCCGGGCCGAACAGCGCGGCGACCGCGAGCGTCGAGACGGCGACGGCGAGGTCGGAGCCGCCCGCGAACGACGAGAACACCTTCTGCAGGGCGAGCACGATCCCGAAGTAGAGGCCGGCCAGAGCTACCGTGGCGACGCCGTAGACGAGGGTTCGCTTGAGGACGAGATCGAGGTCGTACAGCCGGTAGCGGAAGATCGCGATGCCTGCCGCGATCGGCAGACTCGAGAGTCCCAGAGCTCCGAGCACGGACAGCACCTCGCCCGAGTCGATGAGGAAGAACGAGGCGATGAAGATCGGTGCCGCCGCGAGGAACCAGCGGAGCTGCTGCCGCTCGTCCGCCCCTGCAGAGCGATATCGGACGAACACGGACACTACTGCGAGCAACAGCGCGAGCATTGTCCCGAGCCACGCCCAGTCGCCGCCGGAAAACAACGGGAACTCGATCTCGATGGGCTTGTCTGCCCCGGTAACGCTCGAGAGCGTGCCCGGCCCGAGGGCGGTTCCCAGCCCCATCACGAACAGCGAGGCAGCGGCGAGCCAGGCGACGGGACGGAATCGTGGGGAGGTCAATTCCCCGGTCGGAAACAGCAGGAGGAGAAACGTTCCGAGCGCGAGCGCGGCGACAGGAGCCAGATCTGCCGCCAACCCTGCCCAGGAGCCGCCCGGCAGCGAGCCCGGCGACTCTCGAAGTGCGTAGATCGCGTATTCCTGGCAGAACAGCGCGATCTGAATTCCGAGTCCCAGCCGCGAGGAAGATCCAGCCGACCCGGTTCCCGAACCGGCGTGACACGATCAAGGCGCCGACGGCCGAGTAGGCGAGGATCGAGACGATGAGGGCCGGGTCGGTCGCCCGCGGGAGGTCGGAGACCTCGAGTGAGCGCGTGGGCACCCACAGCGCGAGCCCCGCGGCGGCGAACGCGACGGAGAGCCCGAAGAGCGACCAGGCTACGCGGCCGCTCGTCACCGCTTCTCCTGAGCAGGACGAAGCCAGAGCGAGACGTCGGAGGGTTGCATGGTGTCGCGAACGACGGTACGTAGCTCGGTGCCGAGCGCGTCGAGGTCGACCTCGTCGCGGAGGCGGGCGGAGAAGGTCTCGAGCGTGCGCTGGGCGTCGTAGCGGCGGCGGTAGAAGCGCCGGTCGACGGCGTGCTGGACGCGCCGGCGCGCGGGCCCGAACAGCGCCGCGACGGCGAGCGTCGAGACGGCGACGGCGAGGTCGGAGCCGCCGGCGAACGACGAGAAGACCTGCTGCAGGGCGAGCACGATCCCGAAGTAGAGGCCGGCCAGGCCGGCGGTCGAGGACGCCGTAGACGAGCGTCCGGCGGATGATCACGTCGATGTCGTAGAGGCGATACCTGAAGATCGCGATGCCGATGGCGAGCGGGAGAGCCACGAGGCCGGCGACCAACGGCGCCGCGCCGATCCAAGACTCCCCGTTCGTGGCCGAGAGCGTGATGAATCCAGCTGCGAGGAGGGTGGCCGCGTAGGCGAACCACTTGAGCTGCTGGCGCTCGTCTCCCCTGGCACGGTGAAGGCGAAGCACGAACGAGCTCGCCGAGGCGAGGATGCTGACGACGAGCAGCGTCCAGCCGGTGGAGCCCTTCGAGCGACGTCGAAGAACCGTCCGGCGCGGTCGATCCCGAACGGATTCTCGATCGAGGTGATGTCATCGAAGCCGCCCAGCGGGCCCGGGCGAGAACGAGCCCAGGAAGAGGGCGACGAGGGAGCCCGCTGCGAGCCACGCGACGGGTCGCCAGCGCCGCGAGGGCAACCGACCGTCCGGGAAGAGGAGGAGGAGGAACGCTGCGGTGATACCCAGTCCGACGTAAGGCGTCCACGACCAGAGCCAACCCAACGCCTGACCTGCTGGCAGCGAGCCGGGGTTTGTGAAGATGGCGTAGATCGCGTAGCCCTGGGCGAAGCCGGAGATGGCAAAAGCACCCCCGGCGGCAATGAGGATCCAGCCGATCGCATTGCCGGTCTGGCGCGTGGCGATGAGGGCTCCGACGGCCGAGAAAGGAAGGAAGACGAGTGCGAAGAGCGCCTCGTCGTGCGCCTCCTCGCCGTCCGGGAGCGGCGTCGAGAGGTTGAGGGCCAGAAACGCGAGGCTGAGCGCGGTGAGCACGAGCGAGAGCCCGGCGAGCCCGAGGGCCACCCGGACCCAGATCGTGGTAGCCCCCGGTCTTCCCATGCGAATCGGCCGGCTCCTAGCCACAGCTACGGCTCAGTCTGTCGAACCGCCAAGCTCGGACGGCCACGAGCTGAGCGATCAGGACGATGGCCAGCGCATTGACGACGTGCAGGGCAGACAACGTCGGCACGTTGTCCTGCGCGAGGACGAGCAGGCCCTGGACGATCGTCAGGCCCGTGAGCAGCGCAGATGGCCAGAGGATCCCGCGACCCATTCGCCAGCGAGCGCCGTGAGCAGGATGAGCGCGGCGATGAACGTGAGCACGCTGCCGAGAATCCGGTGGGCGCCGAAGCTCTGCCCATCGAAGACGGCTAGGCCTGCGAGCAAGAACTGGGTGACCAGCCCCGCGAGGAACGCGACGACGAAGATCCAATGAAGGGTCCGGGCTGCGCGTCGCTGGGGCCTCCAGTGGAATCGTCGCCTCGTTGTTCGCGGCGACGAACCGAGCTTTGCCACGGGGCTGGTGCGAAGATCGCTCACCGACCGCTCCTGAGCCAGAGCGAGACGTGTGCCGGCTGCATCGTCTCCTCGACGACGCCGGTCGAGCTCATCTCGCAGCGCGTGCAGGTCGATCTCGTTGCGCAGGCTGGCGGAGAAGCTCTCGAGCGTGCGCTGGGCGTCGTAGCGGCGCCGGTAGAAGCGGCGGTCCACCGCGGTTTGAATTCGTCGCCGCGCCGGCCCGAACAGTGCGGCGACGGCGAGGGTCGAGACGGCGACGGCGAGGTCGGAGCCGCCGGCGAACGACGAGAACACCTGCTGCAGGGCGAGCACGATGCCGAAGTAGAGGCCCGCCAGCGCGGCGGTCGCGACGCCGTAGACGAGCGTCCGGCGGATGATCACGTCGATCTCGTAGAGGCGGTACCTGAGGATCGCGAAGCTGGCGGCGATCGGGATCGCGGTGAGCGCAGCGACCGCCAGCGCGCCAGGACCAGCTCCTCGAAAACGGCCGACCCCGTGTCCTCGGACGAAGCCCTCCTACCAAGAAGACGACGGCGAAGAACACGCCGTGCTCGCCACCCACTTGAGCTGCTGACGCTCGACGGCTCCCGAGCGCCGGAAGCGCACGACGAGCGCCGCCGCGGCGATCGCGAGGCTCGGGAGAAGAATGAACCAGCCGGCCACTGCGGCGTTCCCGAGCACCTCGGGCGCTCCCTCGATGCGGAGCGGGTTCTCGACGTGCTCGAACGGCTCCGTGAGCGTCTCCGGCGCGAGAACGCCGACGCAGAAGCGCGAGGAGACCGACGGCCTGGAGCCACACGAGAGGCCGCCAGCGGCGCGAGGGAGGCCTTCCCGTCGGGAACAGCAGCAGGATCAGCACCCCCGCGAAGAAGGCCACGGCCCAGATGTTGGCGCCGACGAATGCCGCGTACGCGCCTCCGGGAAGGGAGCCGCGGTTCCGCGACGAGCGCGTGGTGGCCGTACGCCGTGGCGAACACCGCGACGGCGAGGACGACGCCGACGACGCAGAAGAGCCAGCCGATGGGGTTTCCGGGTCGTCGCCTCGCGATCGATCGATGCCGACGGCCGGCGAACGCGACTGGCCGGGATGAGGACGACGGCGTCGTCCCAGCGATCGTCGATATGCGCCGAGCGGCGAGCGTGCCCGCCGAGCCAAGGCGAGCGAGAGCCGCAGAGGGCACCCAGGCGAACGGCGCGCTCAGGTGGGCAAGAGCCGCGTCGCGGCGATCAACGGATTCTCCGCCAACGCGCACGCGTCGCGCCAGTCCAAGGCTCGACGACGTCCCATGGTCGGAGCGTGCAGCGGCGCCGTTCCGGGTCCGTTACGGCGACCGTAACGCGGTCGAGGTACGTTGCGCTCGTGAGCAGCTTGACGATCTCGCTCCTCGGGCCGCCGCGGATCGAGGTGGACGGCCTGCCGTTACGCGTCGACACGCGCAAGGCGGTGGCGCTGCTGGCCTACCTGGCGGTCACCGGCCGGCCGGCTCGGCGCGAGCTGCTCGCCGATCTGCTCTGGCCCGAGTACGAGCCGGCCAACGGGCGTGCGGCGTTACGCCGCACCTTGTCGGTGCTTCGCGCCGCCCTGGGCGCCCGCTGGCTCTCGGCATCCCGCGACATCGTGAGCCTCGATGAGCACGGCGTCGACCTGGATGTCGATCGCTTCCGCCGGTTGCTCGTCGAGGGCCGGGCGCACGAGGCGGTCGTGCTCTACCGCGGCGACTTCCTCGAGGGGTTCGACCTACGCGACAGCGCGGAGTTCGATCACTGGCAGATCGCCGAGGCTCAGGCGCTGCGCCGCGAGCTCGGCGCCGGCCTCGAACAGGTGGCGCTCGAGCGGGCCGAGGCCGGAGATCTCGAGGCGGCGATCGTGCACGCGCGCCGGCGCCTCGAGCTCGATCCGCTCGCCGAGTCGGGCCATCGCCTGCTGATGCAGCTGTATGCGTGGGCAGGCGATCGTGCCGCCGCGATCGAGCAGTACCGGGCCTGCGTCCGCGCGCTGCATCGCGAGCTCGGCGTCGCCCCGCTCGCCGAGACGACCGAGCTCTACGAGCAGGTCAGCGCCGGCAAGATCGTCCAGCCGGCCCCGCGGCCGCCGGCAGCGGCGACGCCTGTGCACGCTCCGGTCGCGCTCCCGCTCGTCGACCGCGACGCCGAGCTCGCGAGCCTGATCTCGGCCTGGCAGGGCGCCGCGCCCGACGGCCGCCTCATCGTGATCGAGGGCGAGGCCGGCATCGGCAAGACGCGGCTCGCCGACGAGCTCGCGGCTCGGGCCGGCGCCGCTGGAGCGGTGACTGTCGTCGTGCGCGCGGCCGAAGCGGAGGCGGAGCTTCCGTACGCCGCCGTGCTCGACGCGATGCGACAGCTCAGCGATCGGCCGGACGCTGCGCAGCGAATTGCGACGGTCCCAGCCCTGATCGCAGCGGAGGCCGCACGCCTCGCGCCGGAGGTGGCAGACCTGCGCCCGGGCCTGCCACCGGCGCCGCCGACGGACAGCCCCGGAGCGGGCAGCCGCTTCCTGGGCGCGCTCGCGGACGTCCTCACGGCCTGCAGCGCCGGCAGCGCGCCCGGGCTTCTCGTCGTGGACGACGCTCAGTGGGTCGATGCCGCGTCGCTCGAGGTGCTGAGCTTCCTGGTCCGCCGCCTCGAGGGCCGCGCGCTCTGCATCCTGCTGTCGTGGCGAGCCGAGGAGCTGCCGCCGGGCCACGCACTCCGCGAGCTGCTGGCAGACGCGCGGCGCTCGAGACGCGGGCTCCTCGTGGCTCCGAGACGCCTCGGTCGCGCGGCCGTAACGGAGCTGGCACGGGCAGCGGGCGCCGTATCGGAGATCGATCGGCTCTACGCCCAGACCGCCGGCCTGCCCCTCTTCGTCGTCGAGTACCTCGCGGCTCTCGGCGAGACGGCAGGTGGCGACGTGCCGGAGGGCGTGGCCGAGCTCCTGCGTCACCGTGCGGCGGCGGCGAGCGAGGGCGCTCGCCAGGTGCTCGCGGCAGCCGCGGCGCTCGGGACCTCCTTCGACCTGGAGGCGATCCGCGAGACGAGCGGGCGCAGCGACGAGGAGACCGTGGCCGCCCTCGAGGAGCTCGAAGCGCGAGGGCTGCTCAGCGAGGACGGCGAGAGCTACGCGTTCGCGCACGACTCGATGCGGTCCGTGATCTACGCCGACACGAGCCTCGCTCGGAGGCGCTTGCTCCACCGGCGTGCCGCTGAGGCGCTCGCCGCGAGGCCGCCGCGCGACCGCGTCGAGCGTGCGGCGGTCATCGCCGAGCAGTACCGGCTGGCAGGACGAGATGCCGACGCGGCCGAGTATCACCGCCTGGCAGGTGAGCGGGCCCGAGAGCTGCTGGCGCCCTCGGAGGCGCTCGCCCACTTCCGGGCTGCGCTCGCGCTCGGCCACGCGGACGAGGCCATCCTGCACGAGGCAGTCGGCGAGCTGCTCATGCTCATGGGCGAGTACGGGCCGGCGCTCACGAGCCTCGAAGCGGCCGCCGCTCTGGCGACCGATCGAGCACAGCTCGGCCGGATCGAGCACGAGCTCGGCGCCGTTCGTCATCGGCAGGGTGAGTGGGAGCTCGCCGCAGCACGCTACGAGGCCGCCGCGGCCGCGCTCGAAGGCAACGAGGGGCAGCTCGCGCGCATAGAGGCCGACCGCAGCCTCAACGAGCACCGGAGGGGTCGTGGCGAGGCCGCCGCTGCACTGGCGCACAGGGCGCTCGAGCTCGCGGAGCGGGCCGGGGACACCGCAGCGCTCGCGCAGGCGCACAACATCCTCGGCATCCTGGCCTCGAGCGGCGGCGCGCTCGACGAGGCCCGCACGGAGCTCCGCCAGAGCCTGGAGCTCGCCGGCGCGCTCGGCGACCCCGGTGCGCGCGTGGCGGCGCTGAACAACCTCGCGCTCCTCGAGCGAACGGAGGGGGATCTCGCCGAGGCGCTGCGGCTCACGCGGGAGGCCCTTGCGTTGTGCGTGGCCCAGGGCGATCGTCATCGCGAGGCGGCGCTGCACAACAACCTCGCGGATCTCCTGCACGCAGCCGGCGACCCTGACGCTGCGATGGCGGAGCTCAAGCAGGCCGTGGCGATCTTCGCAGAGATCGGCGGCGACGCCGGCGAGGCTCAGGTCGAGATCTGGAAGCTCGTCGAATGGTGAGGCTGTAGGCCCGGAGCCTCAGTAGGCTCGGGGCCGGATCGCTCCGGCCCCGTCCAAAGTGCGCTGGAGAGGACTTGAACCTCCACGGGGTTGCCCCCACAAGGCCCTCAACCTTGCGCGTCTACCAATTCCGCCACCAGCGCTGGCTGCGCCATTGTAGCGAGGCAGGCCTAGATGGTTGATTCCACGATCCACGCGCGGCCGGATGCGACATCTGGCGCGTCTGGGCCGCTTCCGTCCCTGTCTGCGAGGCCGTGCGGCCTCTCAGACAGGGTCGTGCGCTTCGCGAGGCCGGGGCTTGCCGAGGCGTCCAGCCTCGCCTGCGCCCCGGCCTCGTGTCCCAGAGCGGCCAGCTGACGCCCCGGCGGAGGCGGATCTCGTGGAATCAACCATCAAGAGGGTTTGACGCCGTCCGCTCGGCGCGCTACCCTCAGATACGAACATACGTTCGCGACCCACGGAGGGGCCATGGTTTCGGAGCGCCAGCAGGAGATCTACGACTTCATCGTCGTCTACGCGCGCAAGCACGGCTACCCCCCGACCGTGCGGGAGATCGGCGCGCGCGTCGGTCTGGCGTCCCCGTCGACCGTGCACGTCCATCTGGCGAAGCTCGAGCAGGCCGGGTACGTGCGCCGCGACCCGACGAAGCCACGCGCGCTCGAGCTGGTCGGCCGCGGGGAAGATCCGGCGCCGGAGAACGGCCGTGTCGTCCCGCTGCTGCCGCTGGTGGGTGAGATCGCCGCGGGCTCGCCATTGCTCGCCGAGGAGAACGTCGAGGAATACGTCGCCGTGCCGGAGCCGCTCGCGCGGGGAGAGGACGAGTTCCTCCTGCGCGTGCGCGGCGACAGCATGATCCAGGCCGGGATCATGTCCGGTGACTACGTCGTCATCCGGCGCCAGCAGGCGGCCGCGAACGGCGACGTGGTGGCGGCGCTCGTGGGCGAGGACGAGTCGGCGTCCGAGGCGACGGTGAAGACGTACTACCACGAGGACGGCCGCATCCGTCTGCAGCCGGAGAACGACGAGCTCGAGCCTCTGTACCCCCAGCACGTCCAGATCCTGGGAAAGGTCGTGGGGCTCTTCCGTCGGCTATGACCGTGGCTTCCCTCACCCGGACGCTGGACGAGGCTCTGCTCGCGCTGCTCCAGGGCGAGACGGACGCATGCCTCGTGTGCGGCGAGCCGGTCGAGGGCGAAGAGGAGCGCGTCGAGTGCTCCGCCTGCGGGTCGGTGCTCGAGCCGGCGCCGAGGGAGGTGATTCCCGGGCAGATGACGTTGATCGACGGCTGACCCTGCGGCGGTTACGCCTTACGGCCCCAGGCCTGGACGAACACGTGGGAGAGAACCAGGGTCATCGGATCGTCCAGATGCCGCGACAAGGCCGCCGTACAGTTCACGAACTCGGCTTCCGAGATCAAGCCCTCCGCGACGATCCGCTCGCGAAGGTTGTTCACGAACTGGAGGAAGATCGGCCGGCGGCTGTGACCCGGTCCGTAGGCGTGGATCAGTGGGTTGACGCGAACATCGGACAGACCGGCGGCCGCCAGCATGCGAGGGAGCCTGCGTCCGACGAAGAGGTCGATGCCGTTCCGTCGTGGCGTAGGCCTCGAGCGCGGCCATCAGGCGATCCCATTCGAGTAGGGGCGGGTCGCAGACATGGGCGCGCCAGTCGGCCTCGTGCAGCGCCACTGTGCCTCCGGGCCTGACGAGAGCGACCATCTCGGCAACGAGAGCATCCGGCTCCGGGATATTCACGAGCACGAGGCGCGCGGTTGCGAGATCGAAAGACTCGTGGGGGAGGGCGGCGCTCTTCGCGTCCCCGTGCAGCACCTGGGCGTTGGTGATCCGGCGTTCGTCGAGGAACACTCGAGCGAGCCCGACGGCCTCGTCGCTGATCTCGATGCCCACCACGGATCCTTCGACGCCGACTCGCTCGGAAAGGAGCTCGAGGCAGCCTTGCGGGCCGCAGCCGACCTCGACCACGCGGGCCCCAGGTCGAATCCCGATCCGATCGAAGAGCCACGCGGATTCTTCCGCGAGCTCTTCGGCTTGCTGCCGAAGGCGCTGCTGCTCGGCTGACGCGTGGCCGAGGAAGTACTGGTCGCGCCCGCCCTCCAAGTGAGCCGACATCCGGCGGCGAATCGTACGCGAGGCTGGGCGGTCGGTCAGGGCGCAGCTCGGGGTATGCGGGCAGACCGCGAGGCTCTTGTCGACCGGCACGATCGCCGGGCCGGTTTCCGGGTCGACGAGCAAGCCGAGAACGCCGGACGTGTCGCCGCTCCTCCCGTCCTCGGTCTCGAAGTAGGCGAACACTCCGAGCTCGTAGGCGCCGGGCTCGAGATCGACAGCCCACGACATGCTCGCGCTCTCGAGCTCGAAGTCGGCCACGGCCCGATCGGGGCCGCACCCGAGCGGGTAGACGACGACGGTCGACGGGCACGCCGGACGAGCCCTCGGGGACGGTGAGCGTCGCATCCGACGACCTCGATCGTCACGGGCTCGCCGGGCGCGACGATGCTCAGCTCGGCCGGATGGACGAACGCCGCGTCGGCGCAGGCGCCCTGCGCCCTCGCCGCTCTCGCTCACCTGCGTGACGCAGTAGCTCCCCTGGACGGCCTCCTGACGGCCGGCCTCGGTCACGAGCACGATCGGCGGCGGCTTCGGCTCGGAGCTCGGAGGACGCTCGGGCTCGGCCGAGGTGGTCGCCGGCTCGCCGCTGCCGGTCTCGACGAATCCGCTCGTCTCGGCGGACGCCGCCCGTCTCGGCCGGCGGCGCGCCAAGATCGGACGGTGGCGCCTCCGGCTCTGCGGCCGGAGCCGTGCCGCCGCAGGCGGCGAGCGCCGCGCCGGCGAGAAGCGCCACCAGCGCGAGGAGGAGGCGACTCCGCGGCATCGTCCCATCTTGGACCATGGCGCCGCCCCGATGGTTCCGCCTGCCGCGGGCTACACTGTCTCTTGCAGGCCGGGTGGCCGCGGGCCGCGCAGGCGGTCCGAGGAAAGTCCGGACACCGAAGGGCAGGGCGCTGGGGAAACCCCAGGCGGTGAAAGCCGACGGAAAGTGGAACAGAGAGCAGACCGCCTGCCGGCGCGTCTCCGGAGGCGCCGGCCGGTAAGGGTGAAACGGTGGGGTAAGAGCCCACCAGCGTCGTGGCGACACGGCGGCTCGCCAAACCCCGCCCGGTGCAAGGCGAACAGGCTCCGTTCGCAGGTGGCCCGCCGAGGAGCCGGGTAGCCGCTCGAGCCACCGGGGAACCGGTGGCCTAGATGGATGGTCACCCAAGACAGAATCCGGCTTACAGGCCTGCTACGGAAAAAGCCCTGGTAACGGGGCTTTTTCTATGCCTGCGATTCGCCGGCGACTCGTCAGGCTCGCCCCGCGGCGGGCTGACTGCGGTCTCCGTGGAACCGCTCGGCGCGGTCGCCCGGCGTGGCCTCGGGGGCCGTGCCGGCTACGAGCCGCTCCGCGAATCGAAGCGTACACGACCTCCGATGTGACAGGCCAGGCGCGCCGCGCCACGATCCCCCACGACATGACTCGGAAGAGCCCGAATAGCCACGCAGGTTCCGCCCCATCCTTGCGCCCCCATTGCGACGTAGTCCCTCAAAGACAAAAGGCGGGCGTCACGAGCGAAACCGCAACACGGCGTTACGCTAAGCAGCGAAGGGCTCGAGGCCGATCACTCGCGACGTGTCATCACCGCCTTGGGGGCGGTAGCCCGCTTTGCGGTGGATTCGGGTGAGCGCTGCGCGCCCCGCAGGCCACGCCCGGATGCGTGCGCCGTGAGAGGTGGGGATTCAGAGGGACTAGAGGGGACGTTGAGCCGTTTCCCGCCCCCGTCTAAGGGGGCCGGATCCCCCCTTTCCCGGCTCTACTCACAACAACTCACCAAGCGGATCCTGTCCGCTGGGGCCGCATTTTCGCTCGGGTTGACCCTGTACGCGTTCAGCGTAAGACTTCATGCCCTAGCGGCAAATAGGAGGGGAGAGATGAGGATTCGGCTTACACGCGCCACACTGCCGGGGCTCGTCGTTCTAGCGGCGGCGCTTATGACGGCGCTCCTTGCGGCAGGCTCTACGTAGTCCGCCGCGCCCGCTACCTGCCACGGCAGCCCGGCGACGATAGTCGGCACCGACCACGACGATTCGCTCACCGGCACAGCAGGCAGCGACGTTGTCGTGCTCCTTGACGGCGACGACTTCTTCGACGGACTGGTGGAAACGACACCGTCTGCGGCGGCGACGGCGAGGACTTCGTCGTCGGGGGCGTGGGCGACGACATGCTCGACGGTGGGGACGGAATCGACGTAGGTGAGGGGCGACTCCTTTTCGGCGACGGGCGACGCGATCGAGGACGGGGGGAACGACACGATCATTTGCGGCGAGGGGCACCGACGACAGAGGTGGCGGTGACAACTTTGCGCCGAACGGGAACGCCTCCGGCAACGGCGGAGACGACACTATGTCCGGATGCGAGCGCTCGACTGCCGACAACGGCGCGGGCGGCGTGGCCTCGGGTGACGGCGGGAACGACACGATGGAAGGCTGTCGTGGTTGCATCGGTGACAACATCTCGTTCAGCGGCCAGACATCCGGCACGGGCGGGAACGACACGATCATCGGCACGCCGAAGGGCGACATCGCCGTGGTTGGTGACAACAGCGGCACGGGCGGTGGCGGAAACGACGACATCTCCACCTTGAGCGGTCGCGACATCATCGACGGGGGGCCTGGGCAAGGATCGCTGCGACGGCGGCACCGGCATGGACAGCGCGAAGAATTGCGAGACGCTGATCGACATCCCCTAGCAGACAGCCCGCGCTGACACCGCAGTCCGCTTCATCGTCGGCTCCCGAAGACCGCGGGCTCGGGGCGCGCGCGGTGGCCTACGCCCCGGCACGCTTGCCGTAGGTGGCGAGCGCGTCCGACTGGATTGCGGCGAGGTCGCCGGCTTCCCACCGGCGCCACGCGTCGTCGAGCGCGGAGACGAGCTCGCTAAGCAGCGAGCCGGAGCTCGGAGGTCTCGGCCAGCGGGTGACTTCGCGGCTCATCGCCGGATTCCCGCGTTTGCGGCCGGCCGGGACGAGCCGGTGCGGTCCTCGGTGTGGTCCGCCGCTCGCGCGGGAGCTCTTAAGCCTTTGGAGCTCCTGCAAAGTGCGACGGGAGCAACGGGACGAGTTGCGCACCTCCGGCGTGACAGGCCGACCCATCCTGATCGCGTGGGGACTGTGACGCGGATAACTGGGCTGAATAGCGAGCGAGACACAGATGCATCCTTCGATGCCGGACCCGGTCGAGCCTGACGAGTTGCCCGGCGAGTCGTCAGTGGTTGCAGGTGCCGCACTTCGTGAAAGTGCATCTATGTCTCGCCTGTTATCGCGGTGAGTAGCGGCTGCGATTTGCGCGATCGAGGGTCGCGTCGGGCTCAGAGCGCGAGCTCACGACTGAGCGTGTGCTCGATCGCTTGCAGGCGACGGAGGGCGATGAGCTTCGGGACGTCCGGTTCACGTCCGAGGGCGGCGAGCATGCGCGCGAGGTCGGCGGTTGACGCGACCGGAACGCGGAGGCCCTTGCCGATCGGCTCGCGCGTGGCGGCGCGCCGCAGGTCGTCGTAGCCCCCGCGCGTTCCTGCGGGCTCGGGGACGACCTGGAGCTTGCCCTTCGGGCTGCTGAACTCGCTGGGCGCGCCGTGGCTGTTCATCTCGTCAAGAGCGGCTGGTTGACCGTCCGGTCGCACAGCGCCGAGGTCGCCGAGTGCCAGCGCGAGCCGGTGGAGGTTGTCACTGCGCAGGGACGGCGCGATGTCGACGCCGTCGGTCGTCTCCTCCGCGCCCTGGACGATGCGTGCGAAGGAGCCGATGACGACGTAGACCGTCTGCTGGCGCTCCAAGCAGGCGAGAATCGCGTACGGGTCGAACGGCGAGTCGGTCGATGACGCCTTGAGCGCTCGCTGCACTCGGCGCTCGGGCGAGAGGAGCGCGTTCTTCTGCAGGCGCTCGTTGGCGGACTCGTCCCGCGGCACGAGCTCGATCGGTAACTCGAAGCCGCAGATGGCGATGATCTCGAGGAAGGTCTCGAGGCTCGGCTCGATCGCGCCTTGCTCCCAGCGTGCAATGACCGAGCGTTGGCGGCCGCTGAGGTCCGCGAGCTCCTGCTGCGTGAGGCCGGCTCGTAGGCGAGCCTCTCGAATGAGCGTCGCGCTCCACACCGTCGGCCGAGTATAAGTCGCCTGGCCCGTTACACGCTCACGACCCGTATT
This sequence comes from uncultured Thermoleophilia bacterium, assembly GCA_963838105.1. Classification (GTDB taxonomy): domain Bacteria; phylum Actinomycetota; class Thermoleophilia; order Gaiellales; family Gaiellaceae; genus CAWJNF01. The sequence continues at coordinate 108,805 of CAWIQC010000002.1, forward strand.
TGCTACAGTACCCGGTATGGCGACGAGCGTTCAGCTCTCCTTCGCCGATGTGGAAGCGGTCGAGGAACCTGCTCCGAGGACATCCTCGCCGAAGGTGGGGGCGGCGGGCTCGGTGTCGCACTCGGCCGACCAGGCAGCTCTCGCGGCGCTCCAGGCAGCGCTGGTCGACGCTCGCGCATCGGAGGACGACCGGCCGCCGCTGGTCGTGCTTGCCTCGTGTCTCGGCCAGTTCGACGGCTCGCCTGTCTCCGCGCCTCCTGTCGCGTCCTGTGACAGCGCCTCGCTGCGGCAGGCGCGCGATGACTGGCTGCGGCGGCTCGAGACCTCGCGAAAGAGCAAGAGCTCCCTGGTGGCATACCGCGTGGCGATCGACGACCTGCTCGACTGGTCGGAGCCGCGTCATCGCAGCGTCCTCGAGGAAGCGACGATCGTCGACTACCTGAGCGCCTACGAGCAGCGGGCACACCCGGCGCAGGCGACCTACTACCGCCGCTTCCTCCTCTTGCGCCGCTTCCTCCGCTGGGTCAGCAAACGCGTCGGCGCGCCCGACCCGTTCCGCGACCTCGACCCGCCGCCGAAGCCGCGGCAGGAGCGCGACTGGCTGACACGCGAGGAGTTCCGGCGGCTGCTCGACGCCGCCGGGAAGCCCGACCGGAACCTGCCTGGCCTCGCGGAGCGTGACCAGCTCACGCTCCTCACCCTCGTCACGACCGGCCTTCGTCGCTCCGAGCTGTGTGCGCTCGAGTGGCAGGACCTCGAGCTCGACGGACGCAAGAAGTCGCTGCTCGTCCGCCATGGGAAGGGCGACAAGTCCCGGAGTCAACCGATCCCGGCTCGCCTCGCCCGCGAGCTGCGGAAGGTGCGCGACGCCCGGCAGCCCAGGCCAACCGATCCCGTCTTCTGCGGGCTCGCCGGCGGACGCCTGCAGGAGACGATCCTCGCCGACATCATCCGGCGCGCCGCGACGCGAGCCGGGATCGAGAAGCACGTCACCGCCCATACGCTGCGCCACACCGCCGCGACCTGGCTGCGCCAGGAGCGCGGCGATACCCGCCTCGTCGCCGAGTACCTCGGCCACGCCGACCTCTCGACCGTGGCTCGCTACGCGCACGTCGACCGCGACGAGCTCTTCGATGCCGCGGGCCGGCTGGAGCAGCTCGCCGCTCCTTCGGAGGAGCGTGCGGCGCCGGACCGGCCTGCGGAACCCGCGAGACCGCGACGCTCCAGCGAGCGGGTCGGATCAGCCGCGCCGTCGGCGCCGCCGTCGCCGGAGGCGGGGGCGCCGTTGAGCCGCCAAGCGCCTCGCAGCCGGCGACTCACTGGTCGCGCTCGACGCTCCCAGGGCCGCAGAACGGCTCTCAGCGATCCGAATTCGGCGGCCGAGGGTGTGAAACGGCGAAATCGGCCCGTTGGACGCCGCTCACGACCCGTTGCGCACGCCACGTGGGAGCGGAGAGCGGCTCTGAGCCGCTCTCAGTCGAGTCGGAGCTGCTCGCTCGCGGGCGTGAGCCGTGGCGCGACGACGACCGTGCCCTCGAACACCTCCGGCCCGAGGAACGCCTTCATCAGCTTGTCGTGCGAGCGGTGGCGGAGCATCTGCGCCTCGATGCGCGTGGCGGCGGCATACTCGACCGGGTCGGCCGGCCGCTCGCCGGGGAGCCGCCGTTCGAGGATCCGTTCGGCCGCCCACCAGTAGACCGCGTTCGCCGCCACCTCGACTTCGAGGATCCGGTACGGGACGTACTCGCGCACGCGCGAGCGCGCCAGGCCTGCTTGACGGGCGGCGCGTTCGAGCGCCTTGAACTCGCGCCGGCCCTCGTAGACGGTGACGATGCCGGTCTCGGGCTCGAACTCGGCCTCGACGTGGAGAGTCCTCGTCCTTGCGGGCGATCTCGCGCACCCAACCGTTTGCGTGGTGACGGACGACGAGGACGGACAGCTCGGCGACGTATCCGCCGGCCTCGGCGAACACGGACAGCTGCGATCCCGGCTCGGCGGAAACGAGCGCACGCAGACTGCCGCTCATGCGCGACCAGCCGCGCGCCCCAGGCTCGGGCACCTCCTGGCGCCAGAGCGAGAGCGACAGTCCCGGATCGGTCGCGATCTCGATCGGCGTCCCCGGCGGGATTCGTGTCGGATCGAAGAGCAGCGAGACGGTCCGCTGCTCGCCCGGGTGAACGCGGATCGGCGACTGCTTGAAGCGCATCGCCGCGTCGAGCGGGAGGGCGGGCGGAGCCGTTCGCGGGCGGCTGCGGCGGAACCGACTGCCGCTCCGGTTCCTCGACCGGGCCGCTGCGTCAGTCGGCGCCGCCTCGGGCGAAGCCGGCCTGTCCGGGTGCGTCGAAGGCGGCGCGCAGCGCATCGTTCAACGCGCGCAACCCAACCTCGTCGCGGGCCGTGATCTCCTTGCCGGCGCGGACGAGCCGCGCGCCCGCCCGACGCTCCTCGGCCTCGATGATCGGACGGACGATTCGCTCGATCGCCGCGTACAGGCGTTTCACGAGCGGGTGCGCGTCGTTGAGGCCGCTCCGGTCGACGCGCACGACCACCTGCGGCCGCGGCGCGTCGAGCGCCTCGCGTTGGAGCTGCTCGATCGCCTCGCACCGGACCTCTCCGTACAGGTGCCGGGCGCCCGGGCGCGCCTCGAGGCCGGCGAGCGTCGTCTCGTGCGCGGCTCGGCCCGACAGGACGACGAGGCCGCCACGGCGCGCGGCGCGCGCGGGACTGAGCGGGATCGGCTGAGCAGCTCGACGGACGACGACACGGGCGGTGACGCCGCGCTGGAGCTCGATCTCGTCGTCGAAGAGCACCGGCCGCTCCGGATCTGGCTCGGGCGGCGTGTAGTGGACGAGCTGGAGCGGCTCGCCGGGAAGCTCGAGCAGCAACTCGCGCCGCTCGTCCTCGAGAATCGGCCGCAGCTGCACGAGGTCGGCGACCAGCCTGCGCAGACGGGCGGTGGGCGGCAGCCGCCCGTCGGCGAGCGGCACCGTCACCCGCGTGCCCTCGTGGGCGATCCCGAGCTCGCGGCGAATCGCCCGCGTCGCGCGAGCATCGAGCACGTGCGTGTAGACGTAGGGCTCGTCGCCGTCGGCCGGCAGGAACCACGACTCGACCGCGCGGTCGCCGCGCACGCCCTGGATCCGCCCGCCGCCCTGGGCGAGCCAGACGTCGCGCAGGCCTCGCCCGAAGAGGCCGCGCTGGCCCTCCCGCTCGGGAACGACGCCGAGCGCGCCGAGGCGCTGATCGACGACCTCGGCATCGACGCCCTCGCCGTCGTCGGAGCAGACGAGCTCGTAGCGCCAGGCTCGCAGCGCCGGCAGCCGGAGGCTGCGAAGGGCGGTCTTCCACGCCTGCAGGAACTCTGGATCCGCGGGCCCGATTCGCAGCTGGATGCGGCCGCGCTCACGTCCGGCGGCGTCGATCGCCGCGTCCGCGTTCGTCACCAGCTCGGGGATGATCTGCGAGAGATCGATCCCGGCCTGCGCGAAGTTCTCGCGGAAGTAGCGCCCACGAACCCGACCGTGGCGCAGCTTCGAAGCGTCGATCGCCACGGATAGAGGATAAGCCCGTCAGCCGGAATCGACTCGACGCGGCTCGTCAGTCGCCGGTCTCGCCGAGGCGCGTCGGGTCCGCAGCAAGCCCCGGTCACTACCTCACGTTCGGGATGCGGCGCTCGACGTTCGAGCGCGGCCTGAACGAGGTCGGGGAAATCCGGGTTCCGCTTTCTTCGCTCGTCGATGATCTCGTCGAGGAAGTCCGACGGTCAGCCGCCAGCGTAACTAGCCGAGTTCGCACCTGCTGCGAGCGTACCCGCGGCCGCGTGTCAGTGTGTCGGTCGTGGAGTGCGCTCGGCTGGCCCGAACTCACGCTCAAATCGGTCGAGCAGGTCAAAGAGGCCGACGCACTCCCAGGCGCGGTTTCGCCGCCCCACGGCCATCTGCCGAAGGACGCCTGCGCGCTCGAGGCGGAGGACCGTCTGACGTGCACGCTCCTCGGTACCTCCGAGCAACTGCGCTGCAGTCTTCACGTTGATGATCGGTTGCGACGGCAGGAGCTGGATCAGGCGCAGCGGGCCTGAGTTGCGGCGTGGGTTCCCGGCCTGCTCGATCCAGCCGCCCTGCAGCTCGGCGACGTGACCGGCGAACGCGCGAGCACCCGTCGCGGCCCGGTGGACGGCGTCGACGAAGACCGTGTACCAGTCCTCCTCGTCACCGTTGCGCCAACTCGTCAGTCCGGCGATGTATCGGTCGGCTTCGCCGGCAAGGGCGAGGCTTACGGGCGGCAAGTATCTCGGTGCGATCCCGCGTCGGCGGAGGATGGTCAGGATCAGGGCTCTCCCGACGCGGCCGTTGCCGTCGTGGAAGGGGTGAATCGTCTCGAACTGGGCGTGGGCGATCGCCGCCTGGATCACGGCGGGGATGTCTTCGCGGTTGCAGAACGCGCACAGATCGTCGAGCAGCTCGGGAACGAGCTCGTGCGGCGGAGGGATGAACTCGGCGATGCGCGGGCTCGACGCGGCGCCGCCGATCCAGTTCTGCTCCTCGCGGAGCAGCCCGCCGAGCGTGCTCGTCGCGGGTACCGGCGAAGAGGACACGGTGGACCTCGAGCAAGTGGTCGCGCGTGAGTTCGTCCACCTCGCTCGCAAGAGCGACAGCGCGCTCGAGCGCTGCGATGTTTGCGAGTACCGCCTTGGGCAGTAAGGTCGCGTGCATCGGCCGAGAAGGCGGCCTTCGCAAGCCGGCGGTGCGAGAGCACGAGGCCCTCGATGCGCGACGAGGCGACCGACTCGGCGCGGAGGAGCTGGCGGGCGAGCGCCTCGAGGTTGACCAGCGCGGGCGGGTCTTCGTTCAGGTCGCGGCACGCCTTCTCGGCATTCGCGGCGGCAGCCGCGACGTGTGAGCTGAGCAGGAAGTCATCATCGGCGATCTCTTCCGGCACGTAGGCGCGATAGGTGAAGCCCCGCCTCGCACTGCGGCCCCCAAGGGCTCCGGGCGCGCGTCCCAATTGCGCTCGACCAGACGGCCTCGATGTGACTGTTCCCTAAGTTTGGTTGCCATCGCTCATATCCAAACTTAGCAGATTAAGTTTGGAGAGGCGAATCGCGGCCCAACTTTGGGCTCTGCCGCTCGCTACCCAATGTTAGTGACACAACTTTGCGCAACTAGCCGACCCAGCGGGCCCCGCTTGACCGCTCCCACGGAGCTCTGTGCTCGATGGACGACGACTCGAAAGCTTTGTTGCGGAGAGAGGAGCCGCTGATCGCGCCTCTGAGCTCGTGCGCGTTCACCCGCGTGTAGCGCTGCGTCGAGTCGAGGTGCTTGTGGCCGAGGAGCTCCTGGATCTGGCGCAGGTTCACTCCGCACGAAGGAGCTCCGAGGCGAAGACGTGCCGGAGCGTGTGCGGGGTGACACGCGTGCGCTCGTTCACGCCGGCGGCGTCGACGTAATGGCGGAAGACCTGCCCGAGCTGGCTGTAGTGGAGCCGGTTCCCCTGGACGCCGACGAAGACCGCCTGCTCGGTCAGCGGCACGCGCGTGGCGTAGTACCCGGCGAAGAGCGGCACGAGCGCCGAGTAAATCGGAATGGTCCGCTGCCGCCCTCCCTTCGCCTTGCGGGCGCGCAGCAGCCGCCGGGAGAGGTCGACGTCGTCCCAGTCGAGCCCGAGCAGCTCGCTCCGCCGAAGCCCGGCATAGGCCATGAGCGCGAGCAGCAGGCGGTCGCGCTCCGCCTTACCCGGGAAGTGCCGCTCCCAGACATCTCAGCGCCCGGCTGGGGGAGCAAGCACTCGAGCTCGCGCATCAGTGACCTCGGTGTCGTGAAGGTGACCCACCTGCGTGCCTTCCTCGCAAGCCGGCATCCGACTTTCCTTCCAGTCGATTGGTGTCCTGTCGGGGTCGAGGAGCGTCCGGTAGGCGCGGCGGTGGTAGAGGAGCGGCGTCCCGGCGCGGGAGGCGCGTACCGCCCGAACGCGGCCGAAGAGGACGGAGTGGTCGGCGACTTGTACGGCCTCCGCGAGCTCGCAATCGAGGTGGGCGAGCGCTCCCGCAACGACCGGGCTCGCACTCTCCCCGGCGCCGGATTCGGTGAACGGCTCGAGGAACTTCATCGTCCCCGGCGCCGAGCCGTAGCGGGCCACGGCGAGCTGGTCGGCCGCCAGGATGCTGACCCCGAAGCTTCGCGTGTCCGAGATCGCGCGGGCGCTCGTCGCTTCTGATCGGAGCGAGGCGAGGACCGTGGGCGGATCGATCGAGACGGAAGCGAAAGCCGTGACGGTCATCCCCCACGGCCTGTCGCCGACCCAGCAGGTGACGAGCACGACGCTGCTCGCAAGTGCGCTCATCGCGGCGGCGAATTCCGTGATCGGCGCGGGCAGAGGCGTCGGGTCGGCGACGAGATGTAGGTCGAGCGTGCCGAACAGCTGCTCGGTGTCGACGCCGTTGCGGATCGTCTCGGCGGTTGTACTCATTCGATCCCTCCTTGCTGATAGTCCGGCCCCTGCCGGAGCGGTCGTAGCCCTAGAAAACACGAGCGCGGTTGACGCCCGGTTGAGACGCCGGTAAAGCCGCAGTAGCAGCAGGAGCGCGAGTCGATGCCTCCGGGCCGAGCGGCCCTCCGTCCTCGCGGACGAGGCTCCGCGGTGACGGGCCGCCTATCGCTGAACATGGCGACGGTGGCAGCAGCGGGCGGCACCGGACGGCGTCCTGGCGGAGCGCCGGTCTACCGACGTCTCGGTCGGCCTTACAGGGACGCGTACGCATTGGCGAGGTTGGCCGCTCCGTCGCCCTGCCGGACGGTGTGACGGTGGTAGCGTCAAGCGCGTCTCGTATGGATTTTCGGCTCCTCGGCCCGCTGGAGGTGCGCAGTGGTCATGCGCGGTTGCAGATGGCTGCAGGCAAGCAGCGGGCGCTCCTCGCGATTCTGCTCCTGAACGCGAACCGCACCGTCGCCCGCGAGCAGATCATCGACGCTCTCTGGGCCGAGGACGTTCCGGACTCGGCTCAGAAGATGGTGCAGATCCACGTCTCGCAGCTGCGGAAGGCGCTTCCCGAACCGCGGCTGCACACGCGCGCTCCTGGTTACCTGCTCCAGGTAGGGAAGGACGAGCTCGACCTGACCCGGTTCGAGCGTGCAGTCGCCGACGCTCGCCAGGCGCTCGCGGAAGGCGATGCCCCGAAGGCGAGAGAGTTGCTGGGTGACGCGCTTGCGCTCTGGCGCGGGCCCGCGCTGGCCGAGATCTCGGAGCCGTTCGCCAGGCACGAGGGCGCGCGTCTCGAGGAGCTCCGCATTGCAGCGCTCGAGCAGCGGATCGAGGCCGACCTCGCGCTCGGCCATCACCGCGACGTGGTCGGTGAGCTCGAAGCGCTGATCGCCGAGCACCCGCTTCGCGAGCGCCTCCGCTTGCAGCACATGCTCGCGCTCTACCGGTCCGGCCGGCATGCGGAGGCGCTCGCCAGCTACCAGGCGTTTCGGCGGACGCTTGCCGACGAGATGGGGATCCAGCCTTCCATTTCGCTTCGCGAGCTCGAGCGGCAGATGCTGCAGCAGGACCCTTCCCTCGAGCCGCCGACGCACGCGGAGGGGCGCGCGCGCCGACCGGCAGAGCCGCGAGCGGGGCTCCCGCCGGCGATGTCGCCTATGCGCGAAGCGGCGATATCAGGATCGCATACCAGGTCGTCGGCGACGGGCCGGTCGACCTCGTCCTCGTCCACGGCTTGGTCTGCACCTTTCAGCCCGGCTGGGAGATACCCGAAGCTGGCGGCCTTTTACCGGCGGCTCGCGTCGATGGGGCGGCTCATCCTCTTCGACAAGCGCGGCACCGGCCTCTCCGATCGTGTTTCCACCGAGCGACTGCCCGATCTCGAGACGCGTATGGACGACGTTCGGGCAGTGCTGGACTCGGCCGGCACGGAGCGGGCGGCACTGCTGGGCATCTCCGAAGGAGGAGCGATGTCGGCGCTCTTCGCCGCGACGCACCCGCAGCGGACGTCGGGGCTCATCCTCATGGGCACGTTTCCCCGTGAGATGCGGGCGGCCGACTACCCGTCAGGAACCAGCGAAGAGGGTCTCGGGCGCCGCTTGGCCCTGCTCGACGAAGACGACTGGGCGGCCGCGACCACGACGGCCTGGCTCGGAAACGTCGCCCCCGATGTGCTGCGCGATCCGGCGTCGCTTCAGTGGTACACGTCGTACGTCCGACGCGGAGCGAGCCCCGGCGCGAACAAGGCGATCCGACTCATGAACGCCGAGATCGACATCCGCGACCTGCTGCCGACGATCAACGTCCCCACGCTCGTGCTCCACCGCGCACACGAAAGCCTGCGCGATGGGTCTCGATTCATGGGCGAGCACATCCCGGGCGCGCGCATGGTCGAGCTGCCGGGCAACGACCACCTGCCATGGGAAGGCGACCCTGAACCGTTGCTCGACGAAATCGAACGATTCCTCTCCGGACTCCGCAACGACCGCGAGCCTGACCGGGTCCTCGCCACCCTGCTCTTCACTGACATCGTCACGGGGGCCAACGCGGGCGACGACGCCTCGAGCGAGCTGCTCGCGCGGTACGACCGGGTCGTGCGCGCCCAGGTCGAGCGCTTTCGCGGCCGTGAGGTCGGCACCGGCGGTGAGGGACTGGTCGCGATCTTCGATGGCCCCGCCCGCGCCGTTCGCTGCGCTTCGGCGATCGTCGCTTCCGCTCGCGACCTCGGCCTCGAGCTGCGAGCCGGCATCCACACCGGCGAGGTCGAGCAGACCAACACGGGCATCCGCGGAATTGCGGTCGACATTGGCGCGCGAATCGCTGCGGCCGCCCTTCCCGGCGAGGTGCTCGTCTCGAGCACAGTCAAGGACATCGTCGCCGGCTCGCGCATCGTCTTCGAGGAGCGCGGCGAGCACGAGCTGGCACGAGTACCCGGCACATGGCGCCTGTTCGCCGCTTCCGCCTGATCCGCGAACTCTGCGGGCGTCGAACGGCTCACGCCGCTCGAGCGTCCAGCCGCTTCCGGAAGTAGTCGCGCCACGCATTCGGAAGCACGTCGAGGTCAGCCGCGCGTCGCATGCCCTCGACGTCGTCGCGGTCGCTGGCGAAGAGCCGCGCGACCTCCGTCACCCCGAAACCGCGCGGGTCGCGCTGCAACTCGACGATCGGCTCGCCCGCCGCGACCTCACCCTCGCGGACTACCGCCAGGTAGAAACCGAGCAGTCCGCGCTCGAGGAACTCGGTCACGAACTCGTCGCGGCCCATCCTGATCCCGAGCTTGAAACACGGAATCCGCGGCTGGGTCACGACGAGTTCGGCCGTCCCGAACCGGAAGCGGTCGCCGATGCTCACGTCGCCGTCACGGAGGCCTTCGGTGGTCAGGTTCTCGCCGAACCTGCCCGGGCCGAAGTCGAGCTCCGGCCGCTCGCGCGACCAGAGCTCATAGAACTCCGACGGGTAGGCGTAGACGGCCTTCTCCGGGCCGCCGTGAACGCGCAGATCGGCCTGACGGTCGCCCTCGAGGTTGAGTCTGCGAAGCAGCACGCGACCGGCGATCGGCTCCTTGTAGATCCCCGTTGTGACCGGCTTTCCCCTCCAGACCACCTCGCGCGGCAGGCCGACGTTGACCGAGAGCACTCTCACCTCGCGCTCCCCGCCGGCTCGACCGCCTTCGCGCCGGCGCGGCCGACGATCTGCTCGGCGTGGAACCGCTTGATGTGCGCGGCGATCGCCTCGAGCGAGTCCTCGACGGCGAAGTGCCCGCTGTCCAACATGTGCAGCTCGGCCTCCGGGAGGTCGCGCAGGTACGCCCGACCGCCCTCGGGCCCGAAGATGATGTCGTTCTCCCCCCACAGGATCAGCGTCTTCGGCGTGTGCTCGCGGAGGAAGGCCTGCCACTCCGGATACAGCTCGACATTGGTGCGGTAGTCGTACAGGAGGTCGAGCTGGACCTTGCGCGCACCGGGACGCTCGAGAAAGTGGAGGTCCATGTTCCAGTTGTCGGGGCTGATCCGTTCCGGGTCGCTGTGCCCGTGCAGGTAGAGGAGCTTCACCCCTTCGGGCTCGAGGAATGAACTGAGCGGCGCCTCGGTCTCGGGGCTTCGGTCGAGCCAAAGCGCGCGGATGCCGTCCCATATGGCAGTGAAGCCCTCCTCGTAGGCGTTGGAGTTCTGGATCACTTGCCACTCGAGCCAGTTCGGATGACGACCGACGATGCGATTGCCGATCGGCCCGCCGTAGTCCTGCATGTAGAGCCCGAAGGGGCGGAAGTCCGTCTGCTCGAGCACGCCCTCGACGATCTCCGAGAGCCGGTCGAAGGTGTACTCGTAGTCGTCGGGCATGTCGGTGTTGCCGAAGCCCGGATAGTCGGGCGAGAGGACGTGGAAGCGGTCGGCGAGAACCGGGATCAGGTTGCGGAACTGATGTGACGAGGCGGGGAAGCCGCCGAGCAGCAGGAGCTTGGGATTGGCCGGGTCCCCGGCCTCGCGGTAGAAGACGGAGAGTCCGTCCACCTGGGCTGTCCGGTGAGCGACCACTGTGGCTCCCTCCTGTCGTCGTTGCGTGACAACCGGTCTCATTCGATCCTCCTTCTCGGAAGTCCGGCCGTCTGCCGGATCGGATGTCGCGAGTAAACACGGGCGCGGTTGGGGCTCGGTTAAGAGGCCGGTAGGGCGGCGGTAACAGCACGAACACGCGTCGAGCCCCAGCCGGGCGCAATTCAGCGGCAACCGGTGGCGACTGCGGAAGCTTCGGAACGGCGGAAGCCAGAACCGTTGCCGCGGATTGCGACCGCATGCGGTGAGAGCGTCACGGTAAGGAGGGAGTCGAGTTGGTTCGCCGAGGAACCCGACCTCGACCGGTCCGCCGCCCACGAGCTCGGTACTACTCGTAGTTCAGAGGCGTACCGGCGCGGCCGCGCTCACCGACCGGGGGATGTCGGCGCGCCTGCGTCCCGTGCCTCGAGCAGGTCGCGGACACGCACCTGCTCGGTCAGCAGACGGCGGAAGCGCTCCGGCTCACCCGCCACGTACGAGCGGCACAGCTCGCCGCCGGCGGGGTAGGTGATGATGTAGGTGCGCGAGGTCGGCTCGGTGAAGAAGCGGATCATGTGTGCGGCAAGCTTCGGCGTCATCAGCCCCCAGCGCTCGAGATACGCCTGCGTCTCGGCCTCGCTCGCTCCCTCTTCGTGCAGCATCAACGCCGCGTTGACCTCGGCCCACCGGCACGGCTCGTGGGCCCGCTCGACGGCCAATGCGTGAGCGAGATCGAGCTCGATGCCGGCGTCGTGCACGACCGCGGCAAGCGCCGGCCCGGCCTCGCTTCCGAGCAGCACCTCCGGCGCGAGCACGGCGATCCCCTCAGAGACGAGCGACTGTGGCGTGGGCACCAGCACCAGCGTCTCCTCGAGCAGTCCGCGTCCGCGGACGAGCGAGTGCTCCTTGCTGGCTCGCTCCGTGTGGTGCCCGGGATAGGTCTCGTGGATCGCCAGGGTGAGCAGGTCGATGGCAGACAACGGCAGATCGACGTTGACGGCGACTCGGCTGCGAAGCGCTCCGAGGTAGCAACAGAAGGCCCACCATGGCTCGTCCCGCACGATCTCCAAGGAGATGCCCTCGCCGTCCGGCAGCTCGACCAGGCGACCCGTCCACGCACGCGCCTCTTCGATGACGGCCGCCAGCAGGCGCTCGACCTGGTCGGCAGGCACGAGGCTCGAGCTCTGCCAGCGCTCGTGTCGCTCGGCCAGCGTGCCCTCGCCCGGGAGCAGCTCCTCGAGCCGCTCGTGCGCCGCCGCGAAGACCGCTTCGTCGGTGTAGGTCGGCCGGACGCCGTAACATCCTTCCACCTCGTCGGCGTAGGAGCCGTACTCGCCCGCCAGCACGCCCGCGTAGGTGCGTAGGCCGACTACCTGGTCGCGCAGCCAGCCGTCCTCGAGCTCGTCGAGCAGCGTCTCCGTCTCGACGACGAGTGTCCGCGGATCGACCGGCGGCTCCGCGTCGACGGCGGCCGCCAGCTCTGGAGGGCCGTAGTAGGCATCGACCATCCCCTCGACATGGCGCCCGAGCTGCAGCCCCACCCGGAGGTAACGCTCGACCGGTAGCCTCGGTCACGCGATGCTCTATGTCAAGGCCGGATGAGGACCGGCGCGTGGTGGATGTGATCTTCTCCTCTGATCGTGAGCGTGCGGTAGACGACGCGGGCAGGTGGCGCTTCAGGCAGCGGAGCGCTTCTTGCGGGTGTGGCCCTCGCTCTGCTTGCGGGCGAGGTAGGCCTGCGCGGGTGGGTGCATGCGGCCCTGAGTGACGGCGATGCGGTGCAGCGCGCAGTTGAGCTGGCGGTTGCCGGAGCGGTTGAGGCGGTGGCGTGCTTGGCGCCGCTGGAGGCGGGAAGTGGTGCGCGCCGGCGTGCATCGCGAGCTTGCGCTCGCTGGGGAAGCGCTCGGCGCCGGCGGTCTCGCCGAGAGCTTGGCGCGGTCAAGACGCCGCAGCCGGGGAGCGCGAGCAGCGCCGCGCTGCGCGCGCACGAGCGCGGCCGAGCTCGCGCTCGAGCTCTGTCGCGCGCCGGGTGAGCTCGCGGCAGCGCCGAGGAGCTCGCGGCAGATGCGCACCTGCGCGTCTGCTCGCGGCGGGCGAGGCGGCGAGCGAGGCGTTCGAGCCAGACGCGGCGGTCGAGGCAGCCGGCGGGCAGCTCGAGCTCGGGCTCGAGCTCGTGCAGGTGCCAGCGCAGGCGCTGCTGGATGCGCGTGCGCTCGGCACGAGATCCTCGCGGTGGTCGAGGAGGAGCCGGATCTCGCGCTCGGCGCCCTCGAGACGCGCCTGGGCAGCTCGCGGCTCGCGCAGCGCGCGCGGCGACGCGAGCGCGTCGATCGCGTCGGACTTGCCGCTCGCGCGATCCGCGGCGCGCCCCGGCCATCAGCTTGGGCGGCACGCGCACGACCGCTCGCCGCGAGCCGAGCAGGAAGCGCTCGAGCGAGATGGAGACGTGCCGGCAGTCCTCGAGCGCCACACCGCTCCTCGCGAGCGCGCGCGCCAGGCCAGCAGCTCGCTCGTGCCCGGCCTGGCGCGCCTTCACCGTCGCTCGAAGGAGCTCGACCGACGCCGCATCGACGACGACGGCGGTGTGGGTCTGCTTGTGGGGTCACCCGATACGATCACTCCGGTCCCTTTCCTGAGGTGGCCATGACAGCGGAGCGCCAGCGGACAGGCCTCAGTGGGGGCGTAGCCACGCTCCTATCAGGTCACGCTGGCGCTCCTCGGACGGCGGCGGGCGACAGATCGCATGCAGGTCAGGCCGACAGGCCGACACCGAGCCTAAGGGTCAGCCCGCCGCCGACCCGAGCCTAACCGGCCGTCGGTACAGCCGGTCCGTGGGAACCAGGATGACACTGAGGCGAGCCTACGGCGTTTCCGGGTGCGGTGCCTCGAGCGCATCGAGGTCGGGTACTCCTCGAATTGCGGCAGGTCGTCGGTGATCTCGAACCACGGTGCCTTGGAGCCGACGAAGATGTGCTTGGTCGGCTGAATGCCGGGTGCGTCCACGAGCGATCCCAGCGCTACGTGCACGAATGTCCCGTCCCGCACCACGGAGAAGAGGAGCGAGCCGCAGGCCCCGCATCGGGTGTGATTCGAGTCTTCCTCGCCGAAGACCAGGAGCCTGTCCGGGCCGTCCGTGACCTCGAGCTTCTCCCGCTCGATGCCGGCGAACGCCTTGAACGCCGAGCCTGTCGCCGCCCGACAGTTCGAGCAGTGGCAGTTGGCGGCGTACAGGAACGCATCCGCGACCCTGTACCGAACGCTGCCGCACTCGCACTTCCCGACGAGCATGCGGTTTTCCGCCTCGATCCCGGAGGACCCCTCTGCATCAATCACGGCTCCTCTCCCCGTTGCATCTGGACTCATGAGCTACTCCTCTCGCTCTCGACTGGTTGGTAGACCATCCCCGAGCGGCGAAGTCATCGCTTCACCCGACGCGCCGGAGCCGACCGGCTTGACATATTCCGATATAGGTATATAATCTCGCGCATGGCACGAGCAGCGACCACGGCGGATGCGTTCAACGCGGTCGCCGAGCCCCGGCGGCGGCAGATCCTGGACGTCCTCGCCGGCGGGGAGCGCCCCGTGAACGACCTGGTGCGCGTGCTCGGGCTGGCCCAGCCACAGGTGTCCAAGCACCTGCGGGTGCTCCGAGAAGTGGGGGCGGTCGACGTGCGTGACGAAGGACGGCAGCGCCTGTACCGGCTGAACGGCCACGCGCTCAAGCCCATCCACGACTGGGTAAAGGACTACGAGGACTCGTGGTCGGAGCGCTTCGACCGGCTGGACGTCGTATTGGAAGAGCTCAAGCAGAAGGAGGCAGGAAATGGTAGCGACGAGTAGCGGGACGGCGACGGTGACATTGCCCACGGATGAGCAGATCCTCATCACGCGGGAGTTCGCGGCGCCCAAGCATCTGGTCTACGAGGCGTGGACCACGCCCGAGCTGGTCAAGCGCTGGTGGAACGCGAAGCGTGGCGAGGTGACCATCGCCGAGATCGACCTGCGCGTCGGCGGCAAGTGGCGCTACGTGATGATCGCGGAGGGCGGATTCGAGGTCGGCTTCCACGGCGAGTACCGCGAGATCGTCCCCAACGAGCGAATCGTCTCGACCGAGACCTATGAGGGCCTGCCGGAAGGCGTGTCTGAGGAGGACGGCTCGACGGTGAACACGGCGACGTTTACGGAGATGGACGGGCGCACGACCGTCACGCTCCTCGTGCAGGCCCCGAGCAAGGTGACCCGCGACGCCATCATCGAGTCCGGGATGGAGGCCGGGCTCCAGGACGCCATGGACCTCCTCGAGGAGGTCGCGGTCTCGCTTCGCTGAGCCGACGACCGCATCACGATCGAGGGGAGCCCCGGTGACGGGGCTCCTTCTTTCTCGAACGGCGCGACGAGAGAGTCGTCGACCGAGGAAACGCCACAGGCGACCTGGAGGTCGCCGCCGGGTCGGCGCACCCGCACCGAGCAGTCGGTCGCCGGCGTCGAAGGAGGCGCTCGTGGGCGCCTGTGCTCGTCGACGGAATCGAGGGTGGACGAGCCCGGCATCGCCGTCGACGGCGGCTTCCCGTACAGGTCGACGGTGGCCGTACTAGCGAATGATGTCGATCGGCGTGCCCGGCGGGGCGAGCCTTCGAAGCCGCAACGCCGCGGAATTTGCGACTCGGACGCAGTCCATGCGAGACAGCCTGGCCGAGGAGCTGGGGCTGGTTCGTCCCGTGGATGCCGACAATGCCGCCGCCCGGCCAGTCGGACAGGCTGGCGTATGCACTCGTCTCGAGGGCATAGGAGCCGTAGAACGGTTCCAGGGGCACGAACCCGGACCGGACGAAGAAGTTCCGGCCGCGCGGGGTCGGAGCCGCCGGCGAGCCGACCGCGACCACCGTTCGTAACAGCACGCGGCCGTTGGTTACCCGCCTGACCTCGAGGACGCGGCGGCGGATCGAGACGACGATCCGGTTCGCGACCGGCCGCACGTCGACCTGGGCGGCGCGCACCCA
>CAWIQC010000003.1:0-35719 GCA_963838105.1 uncultured Thermoleophilia bacterium
GATTCTCGACACCAGCGAACGGTGCCACGAACAATAGCGGCGCTGCGCGAGCACGCCAGCGAGCCCCCTACACCGGCGTCGGACTAGTGGTTCACGACACCCTCAGGACGTTCGAGTCGTTGACGCAGCTTGTGAGTGGGCCACAAGGGCGGGGCCCGACCTCATCCCCGCGCACATCCCGCCCGTTTGCTACCAAGGCAACGGCGCATCCCGCGGTTAGTGCATAAAGCCAAGCCACATGCGAGTTCGAGCCTCAGGGGCGCAAGCTGTTCTCATAGGTCTACGAGACCTGGGACGTCCGCGCAGGGGCGCTCGCGTCGTCACAGGCGCATGATCCAGGTCTGTCGACGTGGGAGCACCGGTGGGAGCGCGATCTGAGCTTCCCCGGCATTCCCGGCACACCTGCCCCGTGGAGGAACGCGGGTTCGCGCATGCCTAGCGGGATTCCGATGGGCCGTGCTGGATTCGAACCAGCGACCTTGGGATTAAAAGTCCCCTGCTCTACCAGCTGAGCTAACGGCCCTCGTGCCGCTCAGCGTAGATGCTGCCGAGGCCTGATCGTCCTCCCGGGGGAGACGGGTTCACCTACCTGGGGTACGCGGCTTCGGGCCGGATCGCCCATCGTCAGTGCGGGGGGTCGCGGAGAACGTGGGGCAGCTAGAGCCCACGTTTCGACCAGCGAGGCGGCTCGGAGACGAGCCGCCTCGTGTTTGTGGCGGGCTTCGCCGCGGCCGTACAATCGCGAGCGGTGTTCGCGCCGGCTCTCCAGGACGGGCGCTGGCAAGTGCCCGAGCGGTTCAACTTCTCCCGCGACGTGGTCGACGTGCTCGCGGTCGAGCAGGATCGGCTCGCGATCCGCTTCCTGACGAAGGACGGCGCCGAGCAGAACGTCACCTTCGCCGAGGTGGCCGCGAGCGCGGCCCGCTGGACGAACCTGCTGCGGAGGCTGGGAGTGTCGAGCGGCGACCGCGTGCTCGTGCTCTGCGGCAAGACGCTCGACTGGCACCCGGTCATGCTCGGCGTGCTGCGCGCCGGCGCGGTGGCGATCCCGTGCTCCGACATGCTGCGCGGTCGCGACCTGGCCTTCCGGGCTCGGCACTCCGGAGCGCGGCTGCTGGTGGCCGACCGCGCCGCGGAGGCCGAGGTGAACGTCATGCGCGAGCTCGTCGGCGCGGACACGGGCGTCCTCTACCTCGACGAGGCGGCCCGGCGGCTCGCGGACGAGCCGGATCGCGCCGAGGCCGCCGACACCGCGGCCGGCGATCCCGCCTTCGTGCTCTACACGTCAGGGACGACGAAGGACCCGAAGGGCGTCACCCATACCCACGGCTGGTGCTTCACGAAGCGGCTCCAGGCCGAGCGCTGGCTCGACGCCCGCCCGGGCGACCTCGTCTGGTGCACCGCGGGGACCGGCTGGGCGAAGTCGATCTGGAACGTGCTGCTCGGCCCCTGGAGCCGCGGGTCGGCGATCATCCTGCACGAGGGCGGCTTCGACGCGGCGGAGCGCTTCGGGCTGCTCGAGCGGCTCGGGGTCACCGTGCTCTGCCAGGCGCCGACCGAGTTCAGGCTGATGGCGAAGCTCGACGGGCTGGAGCGCTACGACCTCTCCCGGATCCGGCACCTCGTATCCGCCGGAGAGCCGCTCAACCCCGAGGTGATCCGGTCGTTCAGGGACGCCTTCGGCCTCACCATCTACGACGGCTACGGGCAGACGGAGAACACGCTCCTCGCCGGCAACTTCCCGGGCATGGAGATCCGGCCTGGCTCGATGGGCCTGCCGACGCCGGGGCACGAGGTCGCCGTGATCGGCGAGGACGGCGGTGAGCTGCCTGCCGGCGAGGAGGGCGACGTGGCGCTGCGAGGCCGGCCGCCGACCCTCTTCACCGGCTACTGGGACGCGCCCGAGCAGACCGCAGCGGTCTTCCGCGGCGACTGGTACGTGACCGGCGACCGAGCGTCACGCGACGAGGACGGCTACCTCTGGTTCGCCGGTCGCGCGGACGACGTGATCCTCTCGGCGGCGTATCGCATCGGGCCGTTCGAGGTCGAGAGCGCTCTGCTCGAGCACGAGGCGGTCGCCGAGAGCGCCGTCGTCGGCAAGCCCGATGCCGACCGCGGCGAGATCGTCAAGGCGTTCGTCGTGCTGCGGCCCGGCCACGAGGCCGGCACGGCGCTCGTCCGGGAGCTCCAGGAGCATGCGAAGCGCGTGACCGCGCCCTACAAGTACCCGCGCGAGATCGAGTTCGTGGCCGAGCTGCCGAAGACGAGAAGCGGCAAGATCCGCCGCGTCGAGCTGCGCGAGCTCGAGCGCGATCGGGCCGCCGCCACGACCTAGACTCGAGCCGCGTGTTCCATCTCTGGCACCAGCGCCACGACGGCATGAGCGGGCACGTCTTCCTGCTCGAGGATCAGATGCGCGACCTGCGCGAGGAGCTCACCCGCCAGGGCATGGCCTGCGGCGCCGAAGGCGGGCGCGGCATCCCGATCCACAAGCTCGAGACGCCGCGGAACTGGTTCGTGTCGCCGATCGAGATCGACGAGGCGCTCGCGGTCGCCTCGCGCGAGCCGGCCGCCATGAGCGACGCCAAGCTGTGGGAGGACTTCCTCGACTTCCTCGCGGGCGCCTCCGAGCGCGGCGGCCTCCGGGTGAGGTAGGGGCCGGATCTCATCCGGCCCTGTGACGCCGTAAGGAATGGGCTGTCGGGGGTTTCAGGGTCGTCACTCAACAAGGAGAAGCGATGACCCGTACGACCCTCATCCGTTCTATGGCCCCGATCGTTGTCGCGGCGGCGGTGCTCGATGCTGGCGGCGGTGCTCATCCCGGGCTCGGCGCGTGCGACGCTGCCGGGCGGTTCTGGCGGTGTCGCGTTCGTGGCCGGCAGCTGGCGCGTCGGCGAAGGTGTGCGTTCAGCAGCTGGACGGGAGCCCGCCGCGGTGTGTGAATGCGCCCTGGGCCGGCGAGGTGGCGCTGCAGCCGATCAGCGGCCGTTGGCTCGTCGTCCTCGTCGCGAGCGGCGGTGCCAACTCCCTGTACGCGGTCGACACGCAGGCAGAGCCGCTGTCGACGCCGACGTTATGGGGTCGACCGGACTGACACCGAGCGACGTGACCTGGATCGACGGGTCGACGATCGCGTATGCGGCCGGCGGCGACATCTACACCGTGCACGTTGGCGCGGACGGCAAGCTGGCGGACAGCCCGGTCGAACCGGACGAACACGCCGGGCGCGAGCGAGAGCGATCCGACGTGGCTGCCGAACTACCGGATCGGCTACGTGAAGGACGGCGATCTGTGGACGATGGGCACGGCCGGGCAGAACCAGAAGTGCGTCAAGGAGTCCGTGGGCTCCCGCAGCTGCTACCTGACCGCCGCGGACGAGTCCGACCTGAACTTCTCGCTGGCCGGTCTCTACTACGCGGCTGACGGCAACGTCTACCGGCTGAAGCTGAACAAGCAGAGTGAGATCACGCAGGCGCCCGGTGCCGGTCGGCGCGACCCGCGCCGACGAGCGCGGCCCGGCCCCGTCGCCGAACGGCAAGGAGCTCGTGTTCGAGCGGGACGGCGAGCTCATGCACATGAAGAACGCGACCACGACCATGGACGAGCAGCAGCTCGACACCGGCTTCGCGCAGGAGAGCGCCGCCGACTGGGGCTCGGTCTTCAAGGGCATCGTCCTCCCGGACGAGCAGGACGAGCAGAAGCCCTACGACGTCAAGGTCGAGATGCACGGCACATTCGCGATCGTCGACTTCAAGACCGTCGTCCCACGACGACTTCGTCGATGGTGACGCTCGAAGAGGTCGACACGGGCAACATCGCGGAGGCATACCCGCGAGTCCGGCCACGACGAGTGGAACGACGTGATCGTCGACGGAGCTCACGCCCGGGACCGAGCACATCCTGCAGATCCACGCGGCTCGGCAAGCTCTACGAGCATCCGAAGACCGTGAAGACGCTCGAGCGCCATGTCACGATCGACGTTCCAGGAGGTCGGCGGTATGCAGGACGACGGCGACCCGGCAGCTGCGGCGACTTCCGCTTCGGCTTCCAGGTGTTGCGCCGGCCCTCAGCTGGTCACGGACGATGGCTGCCTGGACCAGGACGAGAGGTCTCGATCTGCGACGACGAGCTGGCCGTACACGTGGAATCCGTGCCGACGTCGTGGTCGAGCTCGAGGACGTCAAGACCGACACGATCACGTCTACATTCTCGGCGTCGACGACGACTAGGACTGCGTCGTACCGCGCTGCCCGTCTACATCGACTTCGACCCGCCCGGACTGGGACGACGTCAAGAGCCTACGGCGAGTGGGCCGAGGAGGAGACCACCGCACAACGTCGGCCTCGACTCGAACGGGCCCTCGACGAGGAGTGGACGCACGGTTCACGCTCGAGGTCCAGCAGGGCGACGGCGACCCGCACTTCAAGTGGTGGTACTCGATCAGCGTGTCCTACAGCTGATCGCCCGACCATCCGCACGTCGTAGGGGTCGAGCATGCTCGACCCCTACGCGTTACCCGGCGGTCTCCGCCTTGCGCAGGCCGCGGAGACCCCAGACGGTGAGCGCCGCCAGCAGCGCGAAGAGGAGGCCGAAGGCGAGCCCGACCTCGACCGGGTGGCCCGAGATGAAGCCGCGCCCGGCCTCGAGCAGGTAGGTCACGGGGTTGTAGCGCGCCACCGCGTGGATCCAGCCCGCGAGCAGGCTGAGCGGCACGAACACCGGCGCGATGAAGAGGAGGAGGAAGACCGGCGTCTGCATGGCCGGCCCCGCCTGCACCGTGCGGGCGCGCAGCGCGATCCCGGCCGACCACAGCGTGCCGGCCAGGTTGAAGAGGATCCCGAGGAGGACGAGGCCGAACAGCTCGAGACCGCTCCCGTCCACGTCCATGCCGGCGACCAGAGCGACGACCGTGACGACGAGAGCGTTGAAGCCCCAGCGGCACATTGCCGCCATCGTGTAGCCGACGATGATGGCCGACCGATTCGGAGCGGCGAGCAGGAAGCGCTTGGCAAAGCCGCTCTCGAAATCCCGCGCGATCGAGAAGCCGTTGAAGACGCCGGAGAACGCCGCCGACTGCAGGAACACGAACACGTACTGGAAGGCCGTGTAGCCGGACGGGAAGTCGAAGCCCGGGATCTGGCGGGCGGCCGAGAGCCCGCCGGCGAACGCGATGAAGAAGAACAACGGGAAGAAGAGGCCGGGAAGGATCATCCCCGGGTTCGTGAAGTAGTTGTGGAGGTTGCGCCAGGTCACGGCGAGCGCGAAGGAGACGTAGCTCGTCTTCACGTCCGCGTCAGCCTCCTCGGAAGGGCGTAGGCCGACACCGCGAGGCCCAGCGTGAGGATCCCGGTCGCGAAGCCGAACCCGAGGGCGAGCGCCTGCGCGTCCCAGCCGACGAGGATGAGGCTCCGGATCGCCTCGATCAGGTACGAGACGGGGTTGATGGTGGCGAGCGTCTGGAACCAGTCGGCCTCGATCAGGTTGCGAGGCAGGTACATGGAGGAGAACCACAGGAAGACGACCGCGATCGGGAAGGCGCCCTGGATCGACTCGGTCGTGCCCGCATAGAGCGCGAGCGCGGTCCCGACCGCCCCGAACGCGACCGACACGAGCAGGAAGAAGGCGATCAGCACGAGCACGCCGCGCGATGCCGCTCTCGAGGCGCACGCCGGCCGCGTAGCCGACGCCGAGGAAGACGATCGCTTGCACGAGCCCGAGCACGAGGACCCCGCCGAGCTGGCCGGCGACGAGGGCGACGCCTCGCAGCGGCGTGAGCGAGAGGCGGTTGAAGAAGCCGGTCTGGATGTCCTGGGCCAGGTCCTGCCCCGAGCCGAGGACGGCGAAGGTCGCGCCCTGGAGGAAGGCGAAGGCGAGGAAGAAGTCGACGAACGAGCTGCCGGGAAATCCCGGCAGCTGGGTGATCGAGTCGAGCCCGGCGCTGTTGACGGCGAAGAAGATGAGCGGGAAGCCGAGCGCCGGGACGACGTTCAGCGGCTGGCGCAGCGTGCGCAGCACGGAGCGGCGTGCGACGCTTCCCACCTGGAGCGCGATCGCGTAGCTCACGCGCGCCCTCGCGGACGCTTCGGGCGACCGGTCCGCCGCCGTCCGGCGCCCACGTCGACAGGGCATGCCGGCTCTCGTCCGGCCCGACCTCCGGGCGTCCGCGCAGCGGGAACGTAGGGGCCGGATCTCATCCGGCCCGTCGGCTCCACGGACGGCCTCCGGTCGGCTCCTCGCCGGCCCCTCCAGCGTGTGCCCCGTCTTGGCCAGGAAGACGTCGTCGAGCGACGGCGCATGGAGCTGCAGGTCGGCGACGCGCAGCGTGTGGGCGTCGAGCGCGCGCACGACGCCGGCGAGGTCCTCCGCGCCGTGGGCGAGCCGCACGGCGACGGTGCGAGGCGCGCCGGCACACGGCTCTCCGAAGCCGGCGAGAACGCTCGCGATCGCCTCCCGCTCGGCCGGGTCAGCCGGCACCGCCTCGAGCCGGGGCCGGCCGATCTCCGCCTTCAGCGCCGCCGGAGTTCCCTCGGCCACGATGTGGCCGTGGTCGATGATGCCCACCCGGTCAGCCAGGACGTCCGCCTCTTCGAGGTACTGCGTCGTCAGGAAGACGGTGACGCCGTCCTCGTGGGCGAGGCGGCCGACCTCCTCCCACAGCGCGGTCCGGCTCTGGGGATCGAGCCCGGTCGTCGGCTCGTCGAGGAAGAGCAGGCGCGGGTGGTGGACGAGCGCGAGCGCGAGATCGAGGCGCCGCTTCATGCCGCCCGAGTACGTCCGCACCTTCCGGTCGGCCGCTTCGGAGAGGCCGACGCGGTCGAGCAGCTCCTGACCTCGTTGCTGTCGCTCCCCGCGCGGTAGCGCGTGCAGGGCCGTCTGCAGTCGCAGATGCTCGCGGCCCGTGAGCAGCGGGTCGAGGGCCGCCTCCTGCAACGCGGCGCCGATCGCTTCCCGCACCCGCGGGCCCTCCGCGACGACGTCGAAGCCCGCGACGCGCGCGCGGCCGGCGGTGGGAGGGAGAAGCGTCGTCAGGACGTGGACGGTCGTCGACTTCCCGGCGCCGTTGGGGCCGAGGAAGCCGTAGATCTCGCCCGGAGCGACACGGAGGTCGATGCCGTCGACTGCGCGGATGCCGCCCTTGAACTCCCGGACGAGGCCCTCGACCTCGATGCCACGCTCACTCGGCTGTGCGAGCGTGGGGAGGGCTCACATCCGCTCGATCATCGCCTGACCGAACGCCGAGCAGGAGATCTCGTTCGCGCCCTCCATGAGGCGCGCGAAGTCGTAGGTCACCTGCTTGTCGACGATCGCCGCCTCCATCGACGAGACGATCAGGTCGGCGGCCTCCCGCCAGCCGAGATGGCGCAGCATCATCTCGGCCGAGAGGATGAGCGAGCCGGGGTTGACCTTGTCCTGGCCCGCGTACTTCGGGGCCGTGCCGTGCGTCGCCTCGAACATGGCGACGTCGTCCGACATGTTGGCCCCGGGGGCGATGCCGATCCCCCCGACCTGAGCGGCGAGCGCGTCGGAGATGTAGTCGCCGTTCAGGTTCGTGGTGGCGATCACGTCGTACTCGGCCGGTCGCAGCAGGATCTGCTGCAGGAACGCGTCGGCGATCACGTCCTTGACGACGATCTGGCCGCCGCTCGCCGGGCTCGGCAGCGTCATCCAGGGCCCACCGTCGAGCGGCGCGGCGCCGAACTCCCGCACGGCAAGCTCGTAGCCCCAGTCCCGGAAGGCGCCCTCGGTGAACTTCTGGATGTTGCCCTTGTGCACGAGCGTCACCGAGCGCCGCTCGTTGTCGATCGCGTAGCGGATCGCCTTGCGTACCAGCCGCTCGGTCCCCTCGCGAGACACGGGCTTGATGCCGATCCCCGAGGTCTCCGGGAAGCGGATCTTGCGCACGCCCATCCGCTCCTGCAGGAACGCGATCACCTCGCGCGCGCCCTCCGACTCGGCCTCCCATTCGACCCCCGCGTAGATGTCCTCGGTGTTCTCCCGGAAGATCACCATGTCGGTCTGCGACGGATCCTTGAGCGGGCTCGGCACGCCGCGGAACCACCGCACCGGGCGCAGGCACACGTACAGGTCGAGCTCCTGCCGGAGGGCGACGTTCAGCGAGCGGATGCCCCCGCCCACCGGCGTCGTCATCGGGCCCTTGATCGCGACGACGAACTCCTTGACGACCTCCAGCGTTTCCCCGGGCAGCCACACGTCGGCGCCGTAGAGCCGCGTCGACTTCTCCCCCGCGTAGATCTCCATCCAGTGGATCGCGCGCCGGCCGTCGTAGGCCTTCGCGACGGCGGCGTCGACGACGGCCTTCATGACGGGCGTGATGTCCACACCGATCCCGTCGCCCTCGATGAACGGGATGATCGGATTGTCGGGCACCGGCTCGCCGGGGACGATCCGCGTTCCGCCCTCGGGAACCGTGATCGGGGAAACGGTGCTCATGCTGCTCCCTTTGCTGGCTCTGCGTCGTGTATCCGGAAAGCTACCGGCGCCGCGTCGAGCCGGGCCCGGTCGTGGTCTACGCTCTGGACGGGATGACGGAGAGGCCCGCAGCGCCGGCACTCGTGACTCGCATCGCGGAGGTGCTCGTCGAGGGGTTCGACAGGCACTACCGTCTCTTTCGCGAGACGAGCGCGCGGGCCAAGGAGCGCTTCGAGCTCGCCGACTGGGTCGACGCGCAGCAGGCGGTGAGAGAGCGGATCCGCTTCTACGACGAGCGCGTGAGGGAGTGCGTCGAGCGGCTTCGCGGCGACCTCGCGGCCGAGGAGCTCGACGGCGCCACCTGGCAGCAGGTGAAGCTGCACTACATCGGCCTGCTCGTCGACCACAAGCGGCCGGAGCTCGCCGAGACGTTCTTCAACTCCGTCATCACCCGGATCCTGCACCGCACCTACGCGCACAACGACTTCATCTTCGTGCGCGCCGCGGTCTCGACCGAGTACATCGAGTCGGATCCGCCCAGCTACCGCAGCTACTACCCGGCCGCGACGGGCCTGGCGGCGACCCTTCGCCGCCTGTTCGCCGACTTCGGCTGGCGGCGGCCGTTCGCCGACCTCGATCGCGACATCGACCACGTCGTCCGGTCCCTGCTCGAGCACGAGGGCGGGACGTGGCCGGCACGGGAGCCCAACCATCAGATCCAGGTGCTGAGCTCCGCCTTCTACCGCAACAAGGCGGCCCACGTTGTCGGCAAGGTGGTGGACGGCCACAGGGAGACCCCGTTCGTCGTCCCCGTCCTCCACGACGGCGACGGCCGCCTGGTGCTCGACACGATCCTGCTCGACGCGGACTCGATCAGCACCGTCTTCTCGCTCTCGCGCGCCTACTTCATGGTCGACATGGACGTGCCCTCGGGCTACGTGCAGTTCCTGCGGACGCTGATGCCCGCGAAACCGCGGTCGGAGCTCTACACGGCGCTCGGCCTGGCGAAGCAGGGCAAGACGCTGTTCTACCGCGACCTCCTCCACCACCTGCATCACTCCCAGGACGAGTTCGTCGAGGCGCCTGGCACCCCGGGGCTCGTCATGCACGTGTTCAACCTGCCGTCCTACCCCTACGTGTTCAAGGTCATCAAGGACGAGTTCGGCCCGTCGAAGGACGTGGACCGCGAGACCGTGAAACGGAAGTTCACGATGGCGCACGAGGTCGACCGCGTCGGCCGCATGGTCGACGCGCTCGAGTTCACGAACCTGGCGCTGCCGCTCGAGCGCTTCGCCCCCGAGCTGCTCGACCAGCTGGAACGGCTGGCGCCGTCGTCGGTCGAGCAGGACGGCGACGACCTCCTCGTGAAGCACTGCTACGTGGAGCGCCGCATGATCCCGCTCAACGTCTACCTGGAGAGCGCGACGCCGGAGCAGCTGGAGCACGCCGTGCACGAGTACGGCGACGCGATCCGGGAGCTCGCGATCGCGAACGTGTTCCCCGGCGACATGCTGTGGCGGAACTTCGGCGTGAACCGCCACGGCCGCGTCGTCTTCTACGACTACGACGAGATCGAGTACCTGACGGACTGCGTCTTCCGCGCCATCCCTCCCCCTCCGAACCCGGAGGCGGAGCTGGCGGAGGAGGTCTGGTACCCCGTCGGGCCGCGCGACGTGTTCCCCGAGGAGTTCGAGTCCTTCCTGCTCGGCGAGCCGCGGGTACGCGGGGTCTTCCTCGAGCACCATGCGGAGCTGCTCGAGCCCGAGTTCTGGCGCGCCTGCCAGCGGCAGGTGGCCCGGGGCGAAGTCGTCGACTTCTTCCCCTACCCGGAATCGGCCCGCTTCTGCGAGCGGTTCGGGGACGGCGCGGTGCTCGACCTTCGCGCGGCCGGGCACCTGTAGGGCCGGATACATCCGCCGCCTGCAGCCGCGACGGGCCGCATGAGATGCGGCCTCTACGAAGCCCTCGCGGCAGGCGCTCGATCCGCCAACCGCCGCGTCGGGATGTGTAGGGGCCGGATCTCATCCGGCCCGCCGTACCGCGGCCAGGCATGTGTAGGGGCCGGATATCATCCGGCCCGCCGTGGCGTGGCCAGACCCGTAGGGGCCGGTCCCCGACCGGCCCGCCGCGCCCCGTAGGCTTCCCGGATGAGCGTCGAGCTCTACCTGCGGCCGTCCTGAGCGACGTGCGCCGCGGCCAGGGAGTTCCTTGGCAAGCATGACGTCGAGCACCGGGTCTGGGACGCGACGGAGCAGGTGGGGTCGCGCCGCTGGGACGAGCTCGGCCGGCCGCCGCTACCGGCGCTCGTCGTCGACGGCGAGGTCACGCCGCTCTTCCACGTCTCGCAGATCTCGGTCGCGCTCGGCCTGCCCGGTCCCGAGGGTGGCGAGTGGATCGCCGCGGGCTGGGACATCGCGTCGATCCTGCGAGCCTGGTGCGACCACCTCCACGAGGCCGGCTTCGAGCTCGCCCTGGAACCGACGCCCTCCCGCGGCCGCACTCTGCGGAACCTCACCGTCAACGTCTTCCATCCTCTCGAGCTGCTCGCCGGCGCGGGGGAGACCGGCCGCTTCGACTGGGATCCGGACCTCGACGAGGAGCGGGAGCGCCGGCTCACGGACGCGTCGGCTCTGAACGCCTACGCCCGCGGGGTCGCCGGCGTCTGGCACGACTTCCTGCTGAGCTCCGCCGAGGTGCCCGCCCGCATGGTGGTCTCGACGCCGCGCGGCGAGCTCGAGCTCTCGGCGCTCGTCGCTTCCCAGCGCTGGCATGCCGCGTACCACTACCGCCAGCTCGTCGAGTTCCTGCGCGGTCGCGGCGTCGAGGTCCGGGCGCAGTCGCCGTTGCGACCGACCTCGGCCTTCCCGAGGTGTTCTGACTCCGCGACTGCTCTAGACTCGCTCGGCCACGCGACGTAAGGGAGGCCAAAGTGGCGGAGCTCAGCCAGATCGAGGGAGTCGGCCCTGCATACGCCGAGCAGCTGAAGGCGGCAGGCGTCGGGACCACCGAGCTCTTCTGGAGTCCGGGGAACCCGGCGGAAGGACATCGCCGGTACCGGTCCCGGTCCTGAGTGGGTGAACCACGTCGATCTCTTTCGCATCAGCGGCGTCAGCGAGGAGTACGCCGACCTGCTCGAGGCGCCGGTGGACACGGTCGTGGAGCTTGCCACGCAACGCCGGAACCTGCACCGCAGGTCGTCCAGGTGAACGACGAGAAGAAGCTCGTGCGGCAGGTCCCGTCGAGCCGTCAGGCGTTCCGGCAGGTTGACGACCGGCTCGGATCACCGGCTCGTACCGGTCCGCACGTCGTCCACGAAGGCGGCCAGCCGGTCGGCCAGCTCCGGCTCGCGGATCTCGAGCACGTTCTCGGCGTTCATCTCGCCCGAGCGCGACAGGTTGAAGCTGCCGAGGAAGACGGTGTCGTCGCAGATGGTCACCTTGGCGTGCATGAAGTCGTGCACCGAGTCGGGCCGCCAGGGTATCGAGCGCTTGCCGGTGAAGTCCCCGCGCTCGAGGACTGCGGTCAGCAGGGGGATCTTCCACGCGGAGTTGCCGTTCGCGCGCCACTGGTGGATCACCTGCGTGATCTGGGTGGCGTCGACGGCTCCCGCGACGTCGAGCTTGCCGTCGGACGCGACCTGAGCGAGCGTGCCGAGGATCGGGCCCGACGTGATCACCGGCGAGCAGACGCGAACGCGCCGGCGTGCTCGGTCGATGCGGTTGGCGATCCTGTGGGCGAGGGACGTGCCACGACCCGGCGTGAACCATGCGCGTACCGTCGCGCCCCGATGTCGGTCGGGGCCGGGTCGACGTCGCCGGTGACCTCGACGAGCTCGCGCGTCCATAGCTGCTCGAAGTCGGCAAGGTAGGCGGCCGCGATCTCGCGGGAGCCGACGGCGGCAACGACGTTCTCCTGGCGCGACCAGGAGTCCTCGGTCCAGTTCGCCGAGCCGGTGAGCACCGCCTCGCCGTCGCGGATCGCGTACTTGTGGTGCATCAGGTCGGGGATGCCGGAGATGCCCTTCGTCGGGAAGGGGAGCGCCTCGATCAGGTCGGGCACCGACTTGGGCGGCGGCGGCACCGGGATCGGCCCGGGATGGTTGACGTTGTAGAGGATGCGGATCGCGACGCCGCGCGCCAGCGCCTCGTCGAGCGCCGCCGCGACGGGCTCAGCCTCGGGACCGTCGAGCCGGATGTCGTAGAGCGCGAGGTCGAGCGTGCGCCTGGAAGCTGCGAGGAACGCGGCGACGTGCCGCGCCATGTCGAGCGCGCTCTGGCCTCCATCGGTGAGCGTGCGCACATCTATCATCAGTCCGCCAATGGCCGGGTTCGGTGAGACGATCGCGCAAGCCTACGCGGTCGAGGGCGCTGCGATAGATCTCGGCCGTGGCGTTCACGACGGTGCGGTGGCGTCCGAGGCGGTGGTGCGCGTGCCGCTCGCGATGATGAACCGCCACGGCCTCATCGCGGGGGCGACCGGAACCGGCAAGACGAAGACGCTGCAGGGCATCGCCGAGCAGCTGTCCGCAGCCGGCGTGGCCGTCTTCGCGGCCGACGTGAAGGGCGACCTCTCCGGGCTGGCGCACCCCGGCGCAGCCGACGGGCCCGCTCCCGAGCGGATGGCCGAGCTGGGCCTCGCCTACGAGCCGCAAGGCTTCCCGGTCGAGTTCTACTCGCTCGGCGGCATCGGCCCGGGCGTGCCCATTCGTGCAACCGTCTCCGACTTCGGCCCGCAGCTGCTCGGGAAGGTGCTCGAGGCGAACGACACGCAGGAGCAGAGCCTCGCGCTCGTGTTCCGCTTCGCGGACGAGAGCGGCCTCCCGCTGCTCGATCTCGCCGACCTGCGCGCGCTGCTCACCTACCTCGACTCGGATGCGGGCAAGCAGTCGCTGAAGGGCATCGGCGGCGTCTCCTCCGCGACGATCGGCGTCCTGCTGCGCAAGCTCGTCGCGGTCGAGGACGGCGGCGGCACGGAGTTCTTCGGCGAGCCCCAGCTGAACGTGCCCGATCTCCTGCGCGTAGCGCCCGACGGACGCGGCATCGTCTCGTGCCTCGAGCTGCCGGCCGTCCAGGACAAGCCGCGACTCTGGTCGACGGCGCTCATCTGGCTGCTCGCCGAGCTCTTCGAGGAGCTGCCGGAGGTCGGCGATCTCGAGCAGCCCAAGCTCGTCTTCTTCTTCGACGAGGCGCACCTGCTCTTCGCGGACGCGACCGACGCGTTCCTCGACTCGGTCGTCCAGACCGTACGCATGATCCGCTCCAAGGGGGTGGGCGTCTTCTTCTGCACGCAGGTGCCGAAGGACGTGCACAAGGACGTCCTCGCGCAGCTCGGCAACCGGATCCAGCACGCGCTGCGGGCGTTCACGCCGGAGGATGCGAAGGCGCTGAAGGCGGCGATCTCCACCTACCCGAAGTCGGACTTCTACGACCTCGAGGAGCTGCTGCCGTCGCTCGGCATCGGCGAGGCGGCGGTCACGATCCTGTCCGAGAACGGCGTGCCGACCCCTGTCGTTCACACGAGGATGCGCGCGCCCGCCTCCCGCATGGCTCCCGCCGACGACGTGGACGGGGCCGCGCGGGCCTCGAGCCTTTGGGCCGCCTACGGGACGAGGGCCGACCGGGAGAGCGCCCGCGAACGCCTCGCTGCCCGCCTCGAGCAGCCGGCGCCGCCGGCGCAGGCCCCGACGCCGAAGCGCCGCCACAAGGAGGCCGCGCGCGCCTCCGAGAAGGGCGGCGACGCGCTGACCGACTTCCTCGGGTCCCGCGAGGGCACGGCGCTCGGGCGCGAGATCATCCGCGGCGTCTTCGGCATGCTGCGCAAACACCTTTGAGGCGGGCCGGATGAGATCCGGCCCCTACACCGTCTGACGATGGCGAGGGTCCCGTAGGGGCCGCAGGATCGTGGCAGGGGCTGCAGGGCCGCATCTCATCCGGCCCGTTCTATCGCGGCGAGAGGCGGTCGCGCATCGTCGCCCGAATCCGCTCGGCGAGGTCTGGAAGCTCGGACTCCATCCGACGGAACTCGGTGCCGAACATGGCAAGGATCCTCATGTTCGACGTCGCGACGACGCTGGCCGTGCGCCTGCCACCGTCGAGGATGGCGATCTCGCCGAAGTGATCGCCGGGCCCGAGCTCGCGGAGGAACTCACCGTCCCGCTCCACGCCGGCCGTTCCCTCCTCGATGACGAAGAACACGTAGCCGGCCGCTCCCTCGCTGACGAGCGATTGTCCACGCGACACCTCGTGCTCCTCGGTCCAGCTCGCCAGCAGGTCGAGCTCCTCGGCTGACAGGCCGTCGAACAGCGGCAACATGGCCAGGCGGGCAGGGTCTGGCTTCATCGTTCGGCTCCTTCGCTCGGCTGGGCGTCCCGACACTAGGGGAGGCCACCCGCCGGCGACCAGCCGGCCACCGCGCTGTTACCGGATCTCCACCAGTTGGCTACGAGCGGTCGTCATCGTCGCCAGACGCGATCGGCCACGCGCGCGACGAGCTCGAGCTTGCGCCACTGGGTCTCCTCGTCGACCTCGTTGCCCTCCATCACCGAGGCGAAGCCGCACTGGGTCGAGATCGCGAGCTGGTCGACGCCGAGGTATCGCGACGCGGCGTCCAGGCGTCTCAGCAGGTCGTCCTCGCTCTCGAGCTCGGGTGTCTTCGAGCTGACGAGCCCCATCGCCACGATCGGGCCCGGCGGCGCGAAGCGGATCGGCTCGTAGCCGCCGTCGCGACCGAGGTCGTCCCATTCGATCAGGAACACGTCGTAGGGCAGCTCGGAGAACAGCCGCTCGGCGAGAGGATCGAGCGAGCCGGTGCAGAGCCAGCTCGAGCGGTAGTTGCCGCGGCAGAGATGGAGGCCGGTCGTGATGCCGTCCGGGATGCCCTCGAGGATGCTCTTGTCGGCGGCGAGCGCGCGCTCGAGGAGAGCCTCGAAGCTGTGCCCGGCGGCCTGAAAGCGGCTCATCCAGGCGTCGTCGACGAGGTACGGGTAGAGGGCGAAGTCGAGCTGGATGTAGCCGCAGCCTGCCGCGATCGCCTCGGCGACGAGCTCGCGCTCGATCGCGATCGCGTGGGCGGCGAACTCCTCGACGCTCTCGTACGCATCGGGCAAGACGCCGAACGGATGGGTGAACAGCGAGGCCGCCGGGAGCGCCACCTTGAACGGGTGGTCGGTGATCCCGGCGAGGAACTCCGCCTCCCGCGCGGCGGGGCTGCCGATTCTGCGCAGGCGGCGCTGCACCGAGTGGACTGCCAGCTCCACGCTCTCGCCGCGCGCGTTCGTGAACGCGACGACATTGTCGGTCACGACGCCGTCGACAGCGTCGTAGAACGAGTTCGTGAACATGTAGCGCCGGAACTCGCCGTCGCTGACCACGTCGAGGCCGAGCTCGATCTGGCGTCTGACGGCCTCGCGAATGGCGTCGTCTTCCACCCGATGAAGCGCGGTCAGGTCTTTCCCCCGCTCCTCCGCGAGCAGGGCGTGATGGCCCGGCTCGTACACCGCCTCGACGGCCGCGCGCAGCGCTGCCGGGCGCAGCAGGCTGCCCACGACCTCCGCGCGGGGGCGCCGGCCGGCGGCGGCGAGCCTGGGGGCCGGATCACGGCCCCTGCGCGATGCCGTAGGGGCCGGATCCCATCCGGCCCGCCCGCCCCGGATCGCAGGGGCCGGATCCATCCGGCCCGCCCGTCCCGGACCGTAGGGGCCGGATCTCATCCGGCCCGGGTCTGCGACGCCAGCCAGTCGTCGATCAGCTTGCGCGCGATCGACAGACCGGGCGGGATCGGGGGCAGGTCGTCGGCGCGGAACCAGCCGGCGTCCGCGATCTCCTCCGGGTCGGGCGCGAGCTCGCCGCCCGCCCACTCGGCGGTGAAGCCGATCATGAGCGAGTGCGGGAAGGGCCAGGGCTGGCTGCCGAAGTAGCGCAGCGCCGTCACCTCGATGCCGACCTCCTCGTGCAGCTCGCGGTGGATTGCCTCCTCGATCGACTCGCCGGGCTCGACGAAGCCCGCCAGCACGCTGTACATGCGGCTCGGGAAGCGCTGCCCGTGAGCGAGCAGGATCTCGTCGCCGCGGGTCACCCGCACGATCGCGGCCGGCGAGACGCGCGGGAAGGCGAGCAGGCCGCAGGCCGGGCAGCGCTTCGCGCGCTCGCCGGGCGTGCTCTCGGTGGGAGTCCCGCAGCGACCGCAGAACCGGTGCGTCCGGTCCCATTCGACGATCTGAAGCGCGCGGCCGGCGAGGGCGAAGAGCTGCTCGTCGAGACGTGTCCACAAGCGGGCGCAACTCCGTGAACGCGGCTCCCGCGGGCGGCTCGGCCGCGTCGTCGATCCCGGCCGCCATGCAGCCGACTCCGTCGAGCAGGCCGAGGAAGTGGCTCGTGTCGGCCTGGAGCCCGAGTGTCCCGAGGTCGTCGGCGAGCGGGAACTCGGCCGTCTCGCCGTTCTCGACGACGAGCAGCTCGGCGCCGCGAACGCAGAACCAGAGCCGGGTACCGCCGAGCGCGGTCGGGGCCTCGAGCGCGGGCTCGAACGTTCGCGCCATGGCCTCGATTATGCCCGGCCCGGGGCAGCAGGCCCCGCCGTCCCTCTACGTGTCGTGACACCCAGCCGGGTGCGGCGGAGGCACGTCGAGCGCGGGGTTGTAGTCGAAGAAGCCGACCGGTCTCAGGTGGAAGCCGCAGGAGACGACCGGCATAACGGGCCAGTCCTCGAGGCGCGGGAAGTGGTGCGACCCGAAGACGTACCAGAGCACCACGTCCTCGTCGAGCAGGTTGCGGTCGGCGGCGGTCCAGCGCGGCAGCCCGTCGCCTCCGGGATGCTGGTTCGGATACTCGCCGGCCGGGTAGCGCTCGTCGCGGCGGTAGGGGGTGACCCAGACGTGGTAGTCGAGGAAGCCCGCGCGCCGGCGTACGGACGAGTCGGGCTGGTGCATGGGGGAGACGTTCTCGCCGGGGATGAGCTCGTAGGCGACGGGATCGCCGATGCGGTTGCGGCGGGAGCGGTTCTCGACCCGGAAGCGCCTCGCCGTCTGCGGCGAGATGTGCCTGCGCGCCTGCGACTCCCGCTCGTAGGTGAGCCGCTCGGGGCGGAACGCCGTGCCGTCGGGGTTCGCAGGCCCCCAGGGCTCGCAGAGCGCCTCCGTGTCGTAGGCGACGTTCGCCGTGCCGTCGACGTCGAGGTCGAGCCGGGCGCAGAGGAAGTGCTGGTGGTTGCTCGTGACGACGCCGTCCCCGATCGGCAGCGAATACGGCGAGCGCTCGTCCGCCACCCAGCCGGCGGTGTGGACGATTCCCGTCAGCTTCGCCTCGTGCGCCCACGAGCCGTCCTGGTGGAAGTACCAGAAGAAGCCGTACTCGTAGTTGCCGACGGTCACGATGGACGAGATGACGAGGCGGCGCGACCGCGCCCGGTCGACACGGCCCGAGTGGTCGTCCGTGTGCTTCCAGAGGATGCTGTCGTCCTCTTCGTGGATGCAGATCGCGTTCGGGATCGTCAGCGGCTCGCCGCTCCAGGTATTGGTGACGCCGTCCAGATACGCGATCTCGCCGAGGCAGTCGCAGCCCAGCGCCAACGAGTTCGTGAGCGGCGCCAGCCCGTACTCGCCGATGTCGAACACGTTCTTGAAGTGGGTCGTCGGGTTCGGGTCGCCGTAGGGGATGACGAGCTCCGCGATCGAGGCGCGGTGGCAGATCGAGCGCCGCTCGCCGGCGTCCGTGTAGCCGATGTCGTGAAGCGTGAGGCCCTCGCGGGGATGGAACCCGACGCGCAGATCCCACTTCTGCCAGGCGACGTGATGGCCGTCGAGCTCGAAGCTCGGCCCGTCCGGCTGCGTGATCGAGATGGGCCGCAGGTCGTCCCGGTACGGCCGACCGCCGCCGTCGCGGTAGTCGCCGCCGGCCCCGCTCGGCGGGGGTGTCCCGGGCCCGTGGTCGTCGATGCGGAGCACGGTCATGTCGTTGAGATCGACCGCGGCGACGAGGCCGTACAGCGGGCGCGAGTACGGGTTGTCGCCGTTGTCGTCGCGCCGCACCCAGGCGATCGCGCGCGCTTGCCGAGCCGGACCGGGCTCGAACGTGCCGCTCGACCACGGCTCGACGTGCACGACGGCCGGGTCGTCGATCCCGCGACGGCGAAGCGCCTCGACGAAGCCCTCGTCGGCGCGGAGCACGGCGGCGACGGCCGCGAACTCGTCGCCGTGCATGGCCGGCTGGACGCCCTCGGCAAGGTCGGCACACGAGACGAGGCGATCGTCGTCCAGCGACACGACGGCTTCGACGCCTCGCCGCCGGCCGTTGTCGAGCAGCACGAGGAACGCCTCCCGCGGCAGGGCCGGACCACCGGACTTCCAGGCGAGGTAGTCGGCCTTCTCGGGCTCACGCGTCTCGACGGAGACGACGACGATCCGGTTGGACAGCCCGGGCGCGGCCCGGGCGATCGCGACGGCGCGGGCGATCTCGGTGGCGTCGAGCGGGTCGAGCGGGTGGCGGTCACTCATCGCCGGGGACACCGTAGCTCGGCGCTGTCGACGGGTCGAGCGCCCGCGTGACGTAATCGTCGGCCTGAGGCTTCCAGCGCTCCCAGAGCCGCGCGAGCTCCTCGATCGGATCGTCGTCGGACCAGTCGACCCGCAGGTCGGTCACGTACCACGGCACCCGGTCGACGACGACGAGCCCGCAGGAACGCACCGGCCCCTCCTCGCCGCCGGCGTCGCGGCCGGCCGTCAGCGCGGCAACCAGTCGGTCGCCGATGTGGTCACCGGCCGTGCGAACGAACGCATCGACCATGGCGGCGGGCACGTCGTCGGTCGCGAGCAGGTTGCCGGCCGCCGAGCACTGCTCGCCCTCACAGCTGCGATGCCGTCCGAGCGTGTGGGCTCCCGAGAAGACCGCCGTACCGCCCTGCGCGTCGACGACGCTGAGCTGCCGGTACTCGATCTGCGACGTGGAGGCGCGCACGGCCGCCATGGCCTCGGCGGGTGCGGCACCCGCCGCGAGCCGGTCGAGGAGCTGCGGCCCGAGCGCCGGGTCGGTGACGTTCTGCGTGCAGGCCGCGCCCACCTGCGCGCGGGCCCAGGCGCAGCGCGCCGCCACCGCAGGACTGGACGACGTCACGACCGCCCCGAGCATCCCGGTGCGGTCGCAGCGCCCGACCAGCGAGAACGTCACGGCAGCACTGCCGTCGCCGTCACCTCGACGACCCACTCCGGCCTGGCGAGACCTTCCACGACGAGGCCGGTGAAGACGGGGAACACGCCCTCGAGGCGCTCGCCGAGCGCGCGGTACACCGGCTCGCGATAGCGGATGTCGGTGAGGTAGACGTGACAGGTCACGATGTGCTCGAGCGCTGCGCCACACTCGGCCAGCAGCAGCTCG
This sequence comes from uncultured Thermoleophilia bacterium, assembly GCA_963838105.1. GTDB lineage: Bacteria > Actinomycetota > Thermoleophilia > Gaiellales > Gaiellaceae > CAWJNF01. The sequence continues at coordinate 19,797 of CAWIQC010000003.1, forward strand.
ATGTTGTCGACGACCTTGTGCGCCTGGGCGGCGGGGTCTCCGATCGCCACGCTCTCGCGGGTCTCGAGATCCTGCGCCACCTGCCCTCGCAGGTAGATCGTGTTCCCCGCGATGACGGCCTGGCAGAGGTCGTTGCCGAGCTGCTGCTCGGGATAGGTGTCGCGCGTGTTGAACGGCCGCACTCTGGCATGGCCGCCGACCGTGATTCGGTCGCTCATCCAGCCTCCTCGATCAGGGCCGCCGGCTCGGACAGCCCGGCGAAGCGCCGGACGAGGTCGAACGGCCCCGAGAAGTCGTAGTTGTTGTAGACGGCGAGCAGGTGCGCGAACGGCGGCGACTGCGCGAACAGCTGGAACGTGAGCCGGTGGCCGGCGTAGTCCGAGTTGAGCAGGTCGCGGGCGAAGGCGAAAAGACGGCGGCGATCCTCGGCCTCCCAGCGGCCGACCCGGTAGTACTTCTCGAGCCAGGGGCCGGTCTCGGGGCCGCGGAACGAGGCCGCGTCCGGGGTGACGCAGAGCTGGCCGCCGCAGAGGTCGCGCGCCAGGTGCATCATCGCCGGAAGCTGCGTGCACGCCACGACGCGCCCCGTGTAGAGCAGGGCCGGGCTCGGCATCAGCAGGCCGCCGGGGCTCACCTCCGCGAGCTCGATCGCCGCCGTGAGGTGCGCGTTGATGCTCTCGCGGTAGCAGGCGAGCTCGGCCAGCTTCTCGCGGACGCCCTGATGCATCCGCACGCCGGTCTGCACGGCGTTCGTGTACGCGACCCCGAGCAGCAGGTCGGCGAAGCGCAGATGACGCTGCACGAACGGGAACATGCTGTAGCGGTGCAGCGTCGCCCGGATGTACGCGGCGGCGCGGGTGTGACGGTAGAAGAACACGTTCTCCCAGGGGATCTCGACGTCGTCGAAGACGATCATCGTGTCGACCTCGTCGAAGCGGCCGGCGAGCGGGTAGTCAGCGGCGGGCAGCCGTCCGGCGAAGCTCGAGCGGCAGATATGCCTGACACCCGGCGCGGCCATGTCGGCCAGGAAGCCGACCGCGTAGTCGGAGAGCTCCGCGTCGCCCCAGTCGCCGATCGTCGGCTTCACGAACGCCTGGTTCGCGTAGGCGGCGGCGGTCTCGAACTTCGCCCCGCGCACCACGATGCCGGCGTCCGTCTCGTCGACGACGTGCAGCAGCACGTCCGGGTCCTGCTCCTGGGGGCGCTTCGCGCGATCGCCCTTCGGGTCCGTGTTCGCCGACACGTGGAACGGGTCGAGGATGGCAGCGCGCCGAACGTGCCGGCGGATGTTGTCCGAGAAGCGCGGGTCGATCTCGTTCAGCACGTCCTGGCCGTCGTAGAGCGACCACATCTCCCCGACCGTCTCGTCGCCGACGCGCGTGACGATCCCGCCGACGTCGTCGAGCACGGCGTCGACGGCGGCTCGCTTCGCGTGCCAGTCATCCTTCGTCAGCGGTAATCGGGGGCCGGTCGGGCAGCGTTGCCCGGACTCCGGGTCGACGTAGGACATCGTCTCGCGGGTGGCGTCCTCGTGGGCGAGGTCGTAGATCCTGGCGCGGACGTCGACGATCGGCTTGAAGGCCGGGTGGGTCGTCACGTCCTCGACCCGCTCGCCGTCGATCCAGACCTCCCGCCCGTCGCGAATCGACTCGCGGTACTCCTCGCCCGTCCTGATCACGTCGCGTTCTCGATTTTCCACTAATAGGTTAACTTTCCCGATAATGCTGGCCATCGTACACGAGCGAGCAGCGTGCGGTGCTGATGGCCCGTCCGCGAAGCGGCGCCCAGCCGCAGACGCCGAAGTCGCTCGACAAGGCGATCCGCGTGCTCGAGGCGTTCACCGAGAGCGCCCCCGAGCGCTCTGACGTCGACCTCGCCCGCGAGCTCGGCCTACCCGACGACGACCGTCAACCGGATCGTGCGTGCTCTGGAGCTGCACGGCTTCCTGTTCCGCTCGCCCTCCGGGCAGCTACCGTCTTGGGCCCGCCGCGATCCGGCTCGGGCGTCGCGCGGCGGCGACGTTCGACGCCGCCGTCGCCCTGAGGCCTGCGCTCGAGCGCGTCGCCGCGGAGACGCGGGAGCTCGTCCTGCTGGCGGTGCCGGCCTCCGACGGCAGGCATGCCCGCTACGCGGCGGCGATCGACTCGCCCCAGCGACTGCGTGTCACCGCCGAGGTCGGCACGGCCGTACCGCTGACGGCGGGCGCGACCGCGAAGGCTCTTGCTCGCCTTCCTGGGCACCGAGGCGATCGACGCCGTGCTGGCCGAGCAGCCGGTTCGGCTCGCCGAGGGCACCATGCTCGATCCGGTCGCGATCAGCCGCGATCTCGAGCCTGACCCGGGAGCGCGGCTTCGCGTTCAGCTGGCAGGAGACGTTCGACGGCGCCTGGGCCGTGGCGGCGCCGGTGCTGGACGACGACGGCCGACCCTTGGCGTCGATCGGTGTCGCCGCGCCCATGCATCGTCATACCCCCGCCGTCGCGGAGGCCTACGTCGAGGCGGTACGCGGTGCGGCTCGGCTGGGCGTCGTGCCGGTAGGCCTTCCCGACGTTAGCGCGGCGCGGCGGCCGGCAGGCCGAGAGACCGCGCCGCCGCGATCATCCGGGCGTCGTAGGTGACAACCGCGATCAGTTCCTCGCCGAAAGCTTGCGCGCTCGCAAGGTGGATGGCGTCCAGACTACGAAGACCGGGGAGCGCGATTGCACCGGCAGCGTCCAGCAGAACGTCGTCGAGACGCAGGAGACCGACCCGGGTGAGCAAGCGCCGCGTCCGTTCCACGGCTGCCCGCCCATGAGGCCAGACAGCGCGCGGCACTTCGACACGTGCAAGCGCGCTCGACACCCGCGTCGGGCGGCTCGCCAGGTACCGGCGCAAGACGCGGGATTCGGGCTCGCGGACGACGAGCTTCACGAGGGCGGACGAATCGAGGTAGACGGCCGGCACCGCTACCTCTCGGACTCCCGCAGCCTGGCCAGCTCCTCGCTGGGCAGGGGAATCCCCGGTGCCGGCTCGAGCGGCTCTCCGATCTCGAGCAGATCGCCTAGAAGGGCCGATGTCACGCGGCTTCGGTGGCCGCGACATATCGGATGGGCGGAAGCCAGCCTCCCGCTCACTGCGAGCTGCGCTAGGGCGCCCTCGGTGGGCACCGGGACGAGGAGCGCCACCGGCCTCCCGCGATCCGTGATCTCGATCGACGTACCGGCCTCGACCTCCCGGAGATACCTGCTCGCCTGCTGACGGAGCTCGCGAATGCCGATGGATCTCATAGTGCTACTTGTAGCACTACATGCTGTGGCGGACAAGTGAGCCGGATCGGACGGCCGCTGGTCTGCCGTAAGGGCCGGTCGGTGACCGGCCCTTACGAAAGCGTGACGTTCGACGTGGGCTGGGACTCGAGCGCGAGCTCGAGGACCTCGCCGAGACTCATCACGGGATGGAAGGCGAGCTCCTCGCGCACCTTCTCGGGCACGTCGTCCAGATCGGCCCGGTTGCGCTCGGGCAGGATCACGTCGGTCAGCCCGGCTGCGTGGGCGGCGAGCACCTTCTGCTTCAGCCCGCCGATCTGCAGCACGCGACCCTGGAGCGTGACCTCGCCCGTCATGCCGACGGTGTGCTTCACCGGCCGGCCGGTCAGAAGCGACGCGAGCGCGGTTGCCATCGTGATGCCGGCGCTGGGCCCGTCCTTCGGGATCGCGCCCGCCGGGACATGGACGTGGAACGTCGCGTCCTCGAAGGCCGACTCGTCGATGCCGAGCTCATGCGCGTGGGCGCGGACATAGGAGAGGGCGATGCGCGCGGACTCCTTCATCACGTCGCCGAGCTGGCCCGTCAGGACGAGACCGTTGTCCGTCCCCTTCATGACCGTCGCCTCGACGAAGAGCACGTCCCCGCCGGTGCCGGTCACGGCCAGGCCGGTCGCGACGCCGGGCACGGCCGTCCGCTCGGCGGCCTCCTGGAAGAACTTCTGGCGCCCGAGCGCGTCGCGGACAGCGTCGAGATCGATCGTGACCGGGGTCGCGGCAGTGCCTCCGGCCACCTTCGTGGCGACCTTTCGCAGGACCTTGCCGATCTCGCGCTCGAGCTGCCGGACGCCTGCCTCGCGGGTGTACTCGGCCACGATCGTCTCCAGGGTCAGGTCGTCGCTTACGACCTCGTCCTCGAGGAGGCCGTTGCGCTCGCGCTGCCGCGGCCACAGGTAGCCGCGCGCGATGGCGACCTTCTCGTCGACCGTGTAGCCGTCGAAGCGGATGATCTCCATGCGGTCGAGCAGCGGGCCCGGGATCGTGTCCGTGAGGTTCCCCGTGGCGATGAAGACGACCTCCGAGAGGTCGAGCTCCACGTCGAGGTAGTGGTCGCGGAACGAGTGGTTCTGGGCCGGATCGAGCACCTCGAGCAGTGCCGAGGAGGGGTCGCCGCGCCAGTCGGCGCCGACCTTGTCCACCTCGTCGAGCATGATCACGGGGTTCATCGTCCCGGCGTCGCGCAGCGCCCGGACGAGCCGTCCCGGCAGCGCGCCGATGTACGTGCGCCGGTGACCGCGGATCTCTGCCTCGTCGCGGACGCCGCCGAGCGACATGCGGACGAACTCGCGCCCGAGCGCTCGGGCGATCGACTCGCCGATGGACGTCTTGCCGGTGCCGGGCGGGCCGACGAGGGTGAGGATGGCGCCGGAGCGCTTGTCCTCGGTGATACCGCGCTCCTGCCGCAGCTTGCGCACGGCGAGGTACTCGACGACGCGGTCCTTCACGTCCTCGAGGCCGTAGTGGTCCTCGTCGAGGATCTGCGCGCGCGTGGGCCGGGTCGAGCCGCTCCTCCGAGCGCTTCGACCACGGCACGGCGAGCAACCAGTCGAGGTAGCCGCGGATGACGGAGGCCTCGGGCGACTGCTCGCCGATGCGCTCGAGGCGGCCGAGCTCGCGCTCGGCCTGCTCGGTCACGGCTTCAGGCATGCCGGCCTCGGCGATCTTGGCGCGGTACTCATCGACGACGGACGCGTCGTCGTCGCCGAGCTCCTTGCGGATCGAGTCGAGCTGGCGGCGCAGGATGTACTCGCGCTGCTGCTGCTGGACGCCGGAGTCGACGTCCTCGCGGATGCGGCGGCGCACCTGCATCTCGGCCAGGCGCTCGCGCTGGATGGTGAGGGCGAGCTCGAGTCGCTCGCGGACGTCGAGCGTCGCGAGCAGCTGGGACTTTTGCTCGAACGAGACGTCGGGCGCGTAGCCGGTCGTGTCGGCGAGGGCGCCGGGCTCGGTGATCGAGCGAACGAATGCCGATATGCGCCCGTCGTCGCCGCGCAGCTCGAGGAGCTCCTCCACGACGGCGCGGTACTCGCGCTCGAGCTCGCGGACGCGGCCGTCCCGCACGTCCTCCGGGTCGGGTCGCTCCTCGACCTGGACGCGCAGCTTGCCCTCGGCATCGGCATGGGCGGCGCCGGCGACGCCACGGTGGAGGCCTGTCAGGGTGACCGCCCTGCGCGCCGCCGGGCAGTCGCACGCGATCGGCGACCTCGGCGACGGTGCCGACGCTTCCGTACTCGCCGTCGTGCACGGGAACGAGCAGCACGCGCTCCTCGTTGCCCACGTCGACAGGCAGCGTGACGGTCATGTTCGGGAAGACGATGACGTCTTCGAGCGGAACGAGCAGAAGTGGAGTCAAGCTTTAGTCACTCCCTATCAGGTTTTCTGTGCGATATACCAGGACTGTACCATGGAAAACGATATTCGTGGCCCGCTATTCCCCGCCTGACGACCCCGAGCAGCTGGCGAAACGGCCGGCTGACCCGGCTGTGCGCAAGGCGAACCTGCGGCGTGCGGTTCGCCTCTTCAGCCCCTACCGGGCACGCCTCGCCGCCGTCGGCGCGCTGATCCTGCTGTCGGCGGCGGTCGGCGTCGTCTCTCCCTTCCTGCTCCGCGAGATCCTGGACGACGCGCTCCCGAACCGGGACTCGGCCGCCCTCACCTGGCTGGTGCTCGGGATGATCGGGGCCGCCGTCATAACCGGCGTCGTCGGCGTCTACCAGACGCTGCTCTCGAACCAGGTCGGCCAGCGGGTCATGCACGACCTGCGCACAGCCGTCTACCGCCATCTGCAGCGGCTCTCGCTCGCATTCTTCACGCGGACGCGAACGGGAGAGGTGCAGTCGCGGATCGCGAACGACATCGGCGGCGTGCAGACCGTGGTGACGTCGACGGCGACGTCGATCGTCTCGAACGTGACCACGGTGCTCGCCACGGTCATCGCGATGTTCGCGCTCGACTGGCGGCTGGCGCTGTTCTCGCTCGGCCTCCTGCCGCTCTTCGTCTGGCTCACGCAGCGGGTCGGCAGGGAGCGCAAGCGCATCGCCTCCACCCGCCAGGCGACCATGGCGGACATGTCGAGCCTCGTGCAGGAGTCGCTCTCCGTCTCCGGCATCCTGCTCGGCAAGACGATGGGCCGCTCGACGGAGCTCGCCGAGCGGTTCGAGGGCGAGTCGGGCCGGCTGGCCGAGCTCGAGGTACGCCAGCGCATGGCGGGCCGCTGGATGATGGCGTCGATCCAGATGAGCTTCGCGATCATGCCGGCCGCCGTGTACTGGCTCGCCGGCCAGAGCTTCATCGGTCCCACCATCACCGTCGGAACGGTCGTCGCGTTCACGACGCTCCAGACGCGCCTCTTCTGGCCGATCCAGGGGCTCCTCAACGTCCAGCTCGACGTGCAGACGTCGCTCGCGCTCTTCGATCGCGTCTTCGAGTATCTCGATCTCGAGGTCGACATCGATGAGCCCGAGAGGCCTCGCACGCTGGATGATCCACAGGGCGAGCTCGCGTTCCAGGATGTCTGGTTTCGCTACGGCGACAGCGGTCCGTGGACGCTCGAGGACGTCTCGTTCACCGTGCCGCCCGGCACGACCACCGCGATCGTGGGGGAGACGGGCTCGGGCAAGACGACCGCCGGCTACCTCGTGGCCCGACTCTACGACGCCGAGCACGGTGCGGTCACGATCGACGGAGTCGACGTACGCGAGCTCTCGTTCGAGGCCCTGGCCCGGCTGGTGGGTGTCGTCTCGCAGGAGACGTACCTGTTCCACGCTTCGGTGCGCGAGAACCTCCGCTTCGCGCGGCCCGACGCGACCGACGAGGAGGTCGAGGAGGCGGCGCGGGCGGCGCAGATCCACCACGTGATCGCGGCCCTTCCGGAGGGCTACGACACGGTGGTCGGCGAGCGCGGCTACCGCTTCTCCGGGGGCGAGAAGCAGCGCATCGCGATCGCCCGCACGATTCTCCGCAACCCGCCGATCCTCGTCCTCGACGAGGCGACGAGCGCGCTCGACACGCAGACCGAGCGGCTCGTGCAGGAAGCGCTGGAGCGGCTCGAGGAGGGACGGACGACGATCGCGATCGCGCACCGCCTCTCGACCGTCCGCAACGCCGACCAGATCGTCGTCCTCGACGGCGGGCGGCCGGTCGAGCGTGGCACGCACGACGAGCTGATGGCGCTGGGCGGGCGCTACGCGGGCCTCGTGGCGCGCGACGCCACGGCCGAGGACGCGCTCGCAGCGCTGTAGGGGCCGGACGGGCCGCATGAGATGCGGCCCCTACAAAGCCCGCCGGCCGTTCATCGTCTGTAGGGGCCGGATCTCATCCGGCCCGCATGTGCGCGGTGGCATGCTCGTTCGTATGTAGGGGCCGGATCTCATCCGGCCCGTCCGCGCTCACTCGTGCGAGTGACCCTCCCGCGAGGGCTGGCGCCGGCGGAGAACGGGCCGATGCGTTGGGCAGGGCCGTGGCAATCGCGATTCGCATTCTCGCGCTTCTATCGACACTCGTGGCGCTCTCGCCGCCGGGCCGAGCCCGCGCGCGCTGTCGGGGACTGCTCGCCGGCGCCGGGCTGGCCGGGCTCCGACGTGGGCTCGGCCGCACGCGTCGTCGAGCTCGTGAACGAGCATCGCAGCCAGCTCGGGCTCGCCCCTCTGGGGGTGTCCGGGTCCCTGGCGAGCTCCGCCGACTGGAAGGCACGCCACATGGCGCACTACGGCTACATGCAGCACAGCGACCCGGCTCCGCCTGTCGCTCGCAGCGTCGGCCAGCGACTCGAGGCGTGCGGATACGCGAGTGGCGGGTGGGGCGAGAACATCGCCTACGGCTATCCCACTCCGGAGGCCGTGGTGGCCGGCTGGCTCGCCTCGCCCGGCCATCGCGCCAACATCGAGAGCCCCGGCTTCACAGCGATCGGCGTCGGTGCTGCGGCCGCTTCCGGCGGCACCATGTACTGGGCCCAGAACTTCGGCACCCTCGGCGGGTCGAGTACCCCTCCGTCGCCGTCACCCCCTCCCTCGCCGGCGCCTCCTCCCTCGCCCTCCCCGACGCCAACTCCCTCTCCCGCGCCGCCCGAGCCTCCCGCGGCCCCGGCCCCGACCCCAGCGCCTGCACCGGGACCCTCGCCTCCCGCCGAAGCGCCCGCCGAGGAACCGGCTCCGCCCGAGGCTGGGCCGGCCCAGCTGCGTCCCCGGTCGTTCGCGATACGCGTGGGCAGCCTGCAGGCCGGCGGCGTTGCCAGCCTCGCCGCACGACGACTCGGACCGGCTCGCCGTTCGCTCCCGGTCGCGCCGGACAGCCTGGATCGCGACCTTCGCCCCGGTGCCGAACTCGATCGGCACGCTGAGGCTGACCTACCGGGTCTCGAGCTCCCATGCCTGCGCTCAGACGGTCGCACTGTGGAGCTTCGGCCGACGGAGCTGGGTCGTCCTCGATAGACGGCAGCGTCGGCAAGACGGTGCGTGAGATCGGCCTAACGCTTGCGAGCGCCGCTTCCGAGTACGTGAGCCGGACGTCCGGCGACGGAGAGGTGCGAGTCCGGGTGAGCTGCGCCCGGGCCGGCCGCGGCGCCTTCTCGACGTACGCCGACCTCCTCCGGCTCGCCTACGCCTGAGCGCTACCGCTCCGAGGGCACGACGCCCGTCGAGAGCAGCTGGTCGACCTCGTCTCGGGTCGGCATGGCGAGGGAGCACGAGAGGCGGCTGGCCACGATCGCGCCGGCGGCGTTTCCCCGGCGGCAGGCTTCCTCGAGCGGAACGCCGCGCAGGAGCCCGTCGAGCAGCGAGGCGCAGAACGCATCCCCGGCGCCGAGGCCGTTGACGACCTCGACGGGAAGGCCGGGGATGTCCTCCTCTCCCTCCGCCGTGATCGCCCGCACGCCGGAGCCGCCGCGCTTCAGAATCGCGGTCGCGGGGCCGAGCGCGAGCACGCCACGGGCCGCTTCGAGCGGGTCGCGCCCGAACGCAGCCTCGAACTCGCTCTCGTTGCCGATAACGAGATCCACGAACGGAGCGAGCGAGCGCACGTACGTGCGGTACGTGCTCGTCCCGTCCCACAGCATCGAGCGCCAGTCGAGGTCGAGCACGGTCTGGGTGTCGGCTCGTTCCTCGGCGAGCGCGAAGTGGACGTCCCGGCTCGGCGAGCGCGCGAGCCCGGTTCCGGTCAGGAGGCACCACGGGATCGCCCGGGCGTCGTCCATGGAGAAGTCGGCGAACGCGATCTCCCAGTCCGGGCAGGTCGGCGTGCGGTAGTACGTGATCGGGAAGCGGTCGGGCGGCCACGCCTCGCAGAACGCGAGCCCGGTGCGGTACGTGGCGTCGACGCCCAGCCAGCTCGTGTCCACGCCTTCCCGCTCGAGGAACGCGCGGCAGAACTCGCCGTGGCCGTCGTCGCCGACCCGGCTCAGGATGCGCGCCCGGACGCCGAGGCGGGCGAGCCCGGTTGCGACGTTGCCGGCGAAGCCCCCGACGAAGCGCGTGAAGCTCTCGACCTCGGCGAGCGGCGTCTCGAGCTGGTTCGGGTAGAGGTCCGCGAGCAGCCGCCCGACGACGAGGACGTCGGGCGCCCGCCCGGGCTCAGCGCCTCCTGACGACGAAGGTGGCGTCGACATGGAGGTCGCCGTAGTTGGCCTCCGCCTTGGTCCCGAACCCCGGCCAGACGTAGACCAGCCAGGTGCCGGGAACGAGCTTGTGCGGCTTCCCCTCGAAGCGCCAGCTTCCCGGCAGCGTGAACCTGGGCTTGACGGGCCAGACAGAGAGCTGCTTCCCGTCGTGCCAGAACTGGGCGTTGTAGTAGTCCGCGCCCGGGACCGGCCTCCAGGCGAAGCGCCTCGGTGCGGTGATCGTCGCTCCGTTGGCGGTAGGAGCAGGTTCTGCTGCTCGGCGAAGAAGACGACCGCGACGCCGGCGGAGCGATTCCCGGCCTCGTCGTAGGCGACGATCACGAACCGGTACTCGACACCGTCCTGGAGCCCGCGCGCGACGAACGTCTTCTTCTTGCCCCGATACACGAGGCTCTCAGGAGCGCCGTTTCGTCCAGGCGCGCGCGTGATCGTGACGTGATGGAAGTCCTTCGCGCGGGGCGCGCGCCAGGCGATCGCGACGGACAGGTTGCCCGCGATTGCCTTGACCCCGCGGACGTTGTCCGGAGGCGTCGTGTCCGCCGCGGCCGGAGGCGCGACGGGCTGGGTCGTGATCGTCACGACCGCGCTCTTCTGCGTGGTGTTGCCCGCGTCGTCTTTGGCCGTGAAGACGACGGTGGTCGTGCCGAGCGGGAAGGTTGCCGGCGCGTTGTGGCTGATCTCGACGCTGCTGTCGACGATGTCCGTGGCTTTCGCGCCGCCGAGGAAGTCCTCAATCGCAGAATTGCTCGCCGCGACGGCGGAGCTCGACTGGATAGCGAGGTCGGCCGGAACGGTGAGCACCGGCGGCGTCGTGTCCGCCACGGTGATCGTGAACGAGGCGCTGCCCGTAGGCCGCTGCTGTCGGTCGCCGAGCAGGTCACGACGGTCATGCCGAGCGGGAAGACGAGCCCGACGGCTTCGTGCAGGTGCAGGTTCGGGTGCAGCGGCCCGTCGACGACGTCGATCGCCGTCGGCCTTTCATAGAACACGATCGCGCCGTTCGGCCCATTCGCCTCGACCGTCCTGCTCGCGGGCAGGGGTGACCAGGGGGCGTCGGTGTCCTGGACGGATGCTCGCTACGGCTGTGCGAACCTGTGCTCCGCTGTCGTCGTCGGCTGTTGACCGGCGTGGTACGGCGGAACGTCAGCAGGAGATCGGGATGACGGTTCGGCTGACCGACCTCGGATCGTTCGCGTGACCGAGTAGGTGGCGGGATGTCCCGCGGTCGATCGCTCGCGGTAGGGTCGGTGATGTCGGTTGCGGTGACGCTGTAGTGATGAGGATGGCTACCGCCGGGATCGTCGGCGAACGTCGTCGCTCGTGATCGTGATCGTGGTCTCCGGGCGGAGAACGGGGATCCGGAGGCGGGCAGCAGCTGCGCGTCCGTGAGTGTCAACGGTGTCGCTGCGGTGCCGTCCGTAGCTAACGGTCACACCCAGGACCGCGCGCACCCTCGACACGTGTGGCGTGGCGTCGATTGAGGTCGGCCTGGATGTGCCAGGACCAAGTGCACGGGCTGAACCCGTCGATGCCGTCAGACCGCCGGCGTCAGTGCGTTGCAGGTCACGATCGTGGTCCGACCGGGAAGTTCGAACACTCGAAGGCGAGCAGCTCGGAGTCGGATCAGATCGTCATCGTCGTATGGCCCCGAGTAGGACGATGCGCCGCTCGGGCTGGTGGCCTGCGTGTGACTGGTCCGGCGCGAAACCAGGCCCGGGCGTGTCAACCCGTCGCACCGCAGCCACGAGCGCGGCGACGACAAGCGGACCGAGCAGGATGAGGCGACGGCGGCGCATCAGCGGGCGATGAGGGCGACGAGTAGGCCGATGACGGCGGCTGCGAGGACCGTTGTCCCGATCAGGGCGATCTCGAGCCGGCGCTGGTCGACGAGAGAGATGAAGCCGCCCGACACGCTGCGGGATGGGATCGCCGCGAGCCCGAGCAGGGCGACGGCGAGGAGGAGGAGCCCGACGAGGATCGGGCCGGCGCTCCTGAGCATCGACTCCGACGAGGAGGCGGCAGCTGAGCTCGCGACCGGCGCGACCGGCTCCAGGGCGGGGCTTGCGGCAGATTCGGCGCCGAGGCTCGCGGCCGGCTCTACCGGCGGCGTGTCCTCAGGCTGTGCGGCAGCCAGGGGCCAGACGAGCGTGCCGGGAATGCCGTAGCCCTCGGCCGCCTCGCGCTTGATCGACGCGCGGATCTCCCGGATCGCCTGCCTGCGGCGGCGCTCCGCCTCGGCTCTGCGCCGCTCCCGCTCCCGCTGCCTGGCCTCCTGGCGCGCAATCTCCTCGGGGGTCGGGCCGGCCGCCGTTGTAGGCGGGGCAGGCGGAGGGGTGGCAACCGCCGGCGGCGGGGGCGGCGTGCTCGGCGCGGCCGGGGGTGGCGAGCTGGGCTCGGCCGCAGGGGGCGGAGGCTGCTGCTCGGGAGCGGGATCGGGACTCGGGTTGCCGCCGCCGCCCCCGGGCTCCGCGGGAACGGTCGTTGCCGGGTCAGGGTCCTGGCCGAACGCGGGCGCTGCCGCCGACAGCGCAAAGCAGCAGACGCCGATGAAGAACACAACAAAAAGGGGCCGCGGCAGGAAACGTCTCCCCATGCCCTCCTCAGATGGTAGCCAGCCCCGCTCGCACCGTGAAGCACAATCTCGAGCCGGGCGAGCCCGGTTGCGACGTTGCCGGCGAAGCCCCCGACGAGGCGCGTGAAGCTCTCGACTTCGGCGAGCGGCGTCTCGAGCTGGTTCGGGTAGAAGTCCGCGAGCAGCCGCCCGACGACGAGGACGTCGGGCGCCCGCCCCGGCTCAGCGCCTCCTGACCACGAAGGTGGCGTCGACATGGAGGTCGCCGTAGTTGGCCTCCGCCTTGGTCCCGAACCCCGGCCACACATAGACCAGCCACGTGCCGGGAACGAGCCTGTGCAGCTTCCCCTCGAAGCGCCAGCTTCCTTGCAGAGTGAACTTGGCCTTGACGGGCCAGACGGAGAGCTGCTTGCCGTCGTGCCAGAACTGGGCGTTGTAGTAGTCCGCGCCCGGGACCGGCCTCCAGGCGAAGCGCCTCGGCGCGGTGACGGTCGCTCCGTTGGCCGGTAGCAGCAGGTTCTGCCGCTCGGCGAAGAAGACGACCGCGACGCCGGCGGAGCGATTCCCCGCCTCGTCGTAGGCGACGATCACGAACCGGTACTCGACACCGTCCTGGAGCCCCCGCGCGACGAACGTCTTCTTCCGCCCTCGATACACGAGGCTCTCGGGAACGCCGTTTCGCCCAGGCGCGCGCGTGATCGTGACGTGATGGAAGTCCTTTGCGCGGGGCGCGCGCCAGGCGATCGCGACGGACAGGTTGCCCGCGATTGCCTTGACCCACGGACGTTGTCCGGAGGCGTCGTGTCCGCCGCCACCGGAGGCGCGACGGGCTGGGTCGTGATCGTCACGACCGCGCTCTTCTGCGTCTATTCCCCGCGTCGTCTTCGGCGGTGGAGACGACGGTGGTCGTGCCGAAGGGGAATTGCCGGCGCGTTGTGGCTCATCTCGTCGCTGTTGTCAACGATGTCCGTGGCTTTCGCGCCCCCGAGGAGTCCTGGATCGCCGAATTGCTCGCCGCGACCGTCGAACTCGACTGGATCGCGAGGTGGCCGGAACGGTGAGCACCGGCGGGTCGTCTCCACCACGGCGATCGTGAACGCGGCGCTGCCTGTACGGCCGCCGTTGTCCGTCGCCGAGCAGGTCACCGTGGTGGGGCCGAGCGGGAAAACCGAGCCAGACGCCTTCGTGCACGTTGCCAGCAGCGGCCCGTCGACGCTGGTCGCCGTCGGCGTCTCGTAATTGACGATCGACCCGTTCGGCCCGTTCGCCTCGACCGTCCTGCTCGCGGGCACCGTGACTACCGGCGCATGGGGGTTTGAACGGAGATCGAGAAGCGTAGCTGGAGCCGGTGTTGCCGCCCCGTCGCTCGCCGTGCAGGTTACGAGTCTGGTTCCCCCCGACCCGGGAAGGTGCCCGAAGCCGGGCGAGCACAGCCGCGGCGGTGGAAAACCACGCCGACGAGGTCGGTCGCCGTCGCAGCTGGGTACGTCACTGTCGCACCGGGGAGCGGTTGGCTGAACGGTGATGTTCGCCGGCACGGTGACAACCGGCGCCGTCGAGTCACGGACGGTCACGAACTGCCGACTGAAGCCGGTCTGGCCCGCCGCGTCAGTTGCGGAGCACTCGATCGCGTGACCCGAGCGGGAACTCCAGCCAGAGACCGGGCGCAAGTTGCGCCGGCATCTGAGTTGCCTCGGCGTCGTTAGCCGGACGAGTAACACGCGTGCCCCGTCTGTCCCGCTGCCTCCATTTCGGATAGGTGCTGACGTCGACGAGGGCGCGCCGGCGGGGTGACCGAGGGGGAGCTCTGAGTGGCCGTGTTCGAGCCGCGTTTGCCGTGATTCGACGGTCGTCGGCGGTCCGCGGTCACCGAGACCGGCGAGCCCGGAAATACAGGACACGGCAACCGATATCGACGGCGGAGTCCTCGTTGTCGTCGCGTAGTAACGAACGTTGCCCCGGCTATCAAGATCGTGACGGGAATACCCGGCGTCGAGTTAAAGACGGAGTGGTCTACCAGGACAGCGACTCGAAACCAATCGACGTCATCGACGAGGTCACCCCCGTGACCGTCGCCGTTCAACTGAGCGAAGCCGGTGACTCCAGCGCGGCGTGTACCTAGGTTGATCGCACGTGACGGGGACCGTTTCGGAGCGACTGCCGGAGGAGGGTCGGCGGCATCGACGGCGTCGGGGTCGCCGTGTACGAACGACTGCGCCGCTCAACCGTGGCCCGCGTCGAAAGATGTCCGGCCGGCGCTCTGAACACAGGTGGCGTCGTGTCGCCGGGCACACCGGTCGCGATGCTGACGGTCACGAGCGCGGCGACGACGAAAGGGGACCGAGCAGGATGAGGCGACGGAGGCGCATCAGTGGGCGATGAGTGCGACGAGTAGGCCGATGGCGGCGGCGGCAAGGACCGTTGTCCCGATCAGGCCGATCTCGAGTCGCCGCCGGTCGACGAGAGCGGTGAAGCTGCCCGACACGCTGCGGATGGGATCGCCGCGAGCCCGAGCAGGACGACGGCGAGGAAGAGGAGCCCGACGAGGATCGGGCCGGCGCTCCTGAGCATCGACTCCGACGAGGAGGCGCCTGCTGAGCTCGCGACCGGCGCGACCGGCTCCAGGGCGGGCTTGCGACAGTTCGGCGCCGAGGCTCGCGGCAGGCTCTACCGGCGGCGTGTCCTCAGGCTGTGCGGCACCCAGGGGCCAGACAGACGTATGCGGGAATGCGTAGCCCTGGGGGCCTGCGCGTGATCGACCGCGCGGATCTCCCGGATCGCCTGCCTCGGCGGCGTCCGCCTCGGCCCTGCGCCGCTCCCGCTCCCGCTGCCTGGCTTCCTGGCGTGCGATCTCCTCGGGGGTCGGGCCGGCCGCCGTAGTAGGGGGGAAGGCGGCGGGGCGACGCCGCGGGCGGCGGCGCCGGGGGCGGCGTGCTCGGCGCGGCCGGGGGTGGCGAGCTCGGCTCGGCCGCAGGGGGCGGAGGCTGCTGCTCGGGTGCGGGATCGGGACTCAGATGTTGCCGCCGCTGCCCCCGGGCTCCGCGGGAACGGGCCGTTGCCGGGTCAAGGTCCTGGCGGACGCGGCGCGGCCACGAAGCACACAAGAGCAGCAGGCGCCAACGACGGACGCAAGGAGAAGAGCTTGCCGCAGGCAGTACTCTCCATGCCGCTTCTGAGATGGTAGCCTAGCTGCGGTCGCGCCATGTCAACAAGTAATATCGCCCTGACGGGACGCGTCATTCAACGGTCGCATGCCCGAGTGGCCCGCGGATCGCGGGCTGAGCCAGCGCTACGTGGACGGTTGCGCACCCCCGGGCTGCCCCGTCTCTTCCGCGCGTTGCCGCAGGCGCGGCTCGTCTCTTGGCCGGTCACGCCGCTCCGTTCTACACAGGACGGGGAGCTGCCTCTCCTCGCCCGCGTTCGCACCGGCAGTCAGG
>CAWIQC010000004.1:0-28588 GCA_963838105.1 uncultured Thermoleophilia bacterium
TCGCAGTCGGCGCGCCGGCAGGCCGGCTCGCAGGGCGCGTCGCAAACGCGGCCGCAGACGGACGAGAACGGGTTCGTGGCCGTGATCGCCTCGAAGGCCTCCTCGAGCTTCCCTTCCCAGATGTACGCGAGGTAGGAAGGCGCGTCGGTTCCGATCGGGCACGCGACCTGGCAGGGCGCCGGTACGAAATTGGTGTCGCCCGTGTCGTCGGCCTCCACGGACTCCTCCGGCACGGGCGGCCAGGTGACCCGATCGGGGCCGTAGACGTCCGGCTCCGGCGGGCTGGTGAACTCGCGCTCGCTCACGAGGCGGCAGCCACCTTGGCGAGCGTGTTGCCCGCGTACTCCGGCGCGTACGGGAGACGCGTGATGTCGGCGGCCTCGGGCGTCAGCGCGACGAGGTCGTCGCGCGAGAGCTCGTAGACGGATGCGTAGCCGTGCGTGTGGACGATCGTCGCCAGCTGCCACCGCAGAGCCTCGAGGTAGCGGTGGATGTTCCAGGTCTCGACGTCGATGTCGTAGCGCTTCTCGTGTTCCGGGTCCTGGGTCGCGATCCCGACGACGCAATGGCCGACGGGGCACTGGAGGCACGCGATGCAGCCGCCCGCGATGATCGCGGAGGTACCGAGCGCGACGCCGTGCGCTCCGAGCGCGATCGCCTTGGCGGCGTCGATCCCGTCCTTGACCCCGCCCATGAGCATGACCTGCATGCCCGTGGCGCCGATCTCGGCGAGGGCATCGAGGCCCTCGATGATCGCCGAGAGCGTCGGGATGCCGACGAACTCGAGCACCTCGTTGCTCGCCGCGCCCGTCGAGCCCTGGACGCCGTCCAGGCAGACGTAGTCGAAGCCGTCCTTGAACGCGATCTTGATGTCGTCGCGAACCGGCCGGCGCCGAGCTTGACCGAGATGGGCTTCTGCCAGGACGTCGCCTCGCGGAACTCCTCGACCTTGATCACGAGGTCGTCGGCGCCGAGCACGTCGGGGTGGCGGGAGGGCGAGCGGAGGTCGATGCCGGCCGGGATGCCGCGCAGGCGCGCGATGTCCTCGGTCACCTTCTTCGCCATCAGCTGGCCGCCGAGGCCGGCTTCGCGCCCTGCGAGATGTAGATCTCGACGCCGTCGGCCTCGCGCATGACGTGGACGTTCCAGCCGAGCCTGCCGCCGAGGCACTGGACGACGACGCGCTTGGCGGCGGCGCGCACCTCCGGGATGAGGCCGCCCTCGCCCGAGTTGTCGCAGATGTCGGACAGGGCGGAGGCCTTGGCGAGCGCGATCTTCGTCGACTTGGACAGGGCGCCGTAGGACATCGGCGCGATCATGGCCGGCATGGACAGGTCGATCGGCTTCGCTCCGAAACGACCGCCGAGCGACGTGGCGAGGTCGACCTTGGAGACCACGTCCGGATCGGGCGCGACCGTCGTGAGGTCGCGTCTGAACGCGAGGTCGTTCAGGTGCGGCAGCGGCCGGCCGGCGCCGTAGCCGCGGATGCGATAGCGGCCGATCTGCGCCTTGACGGCGATGTCCTCCTGCACCTTCCCGTTCCAGTACTCCGTCCGCTCCGAGCCGACGAAGAACGGGATCACCCGGACGCGCGGCTCGGTGCGCGGGTAGTGGAGGTTCTTGCCGGCGTTGACGATCTTCTTCAGCCGGCCCTCGAACGAGAGCTCGTAGCGCTCGAGGAACTCGAGCAGCCGTCCTCCTCGCCGGGCTCGGGAGCTCTGCCTCCATCGCGTCCGTGCCGAGCGAGACGATGGTGCCGCCTACGTAGATCGTGCCGCCGTGGATGTCCTGGCCGACCTTCTCGCCGGAGTCGCCGCAGATCACGAGGCGGCCGCCGTACATCATGTAGCCGGCCATGAAGCTGGCGTTGCCGCCGCAGCAGAGCGTGCCGGCCTTCATCACCTGTCCGGCGCGCGAGCCGATGTTGCCGCGCACGACGACGTCGGCCCCCCGGATCGCAACGCCTGCGATCGCCCCCGCGTTGCCGCGGACGACGACGGAGCCCTCGTACATGTTGTCGGCGAGCCCCCAGCCGACGTTGCCGTCGACCTCGACGCGCGGCCCGTCGGTCAGGCCCGCGCAGAAGTAGCCGGCCGAGCCGCGGACGCGGACGGTGATCGGGTGGGTGAGGCCGACGCCGATGTGGTGGCGGGCGTCCGGGTCGATGATGTCGACGTCCTCGCCGGCTGCTCCGTACTCGAGCAGCAGGCGGTTGGCGTCGGTGACCGAGACGTCGGCTAGATCGATCGACGCCACGTGCGGAACGTGCCGGGGGCCGGCTCGGAGGTCTCGAGCGACCTGCCCGGGAACAGGCGGTTGAGGGAGACCTCCTCGGAGGCGATGGCCACGATGTCCTCGTCCTCGTACATGACCATCGGCTTGGCCGCGAGGTTGTCCTTCGCGTAGCCGATCTCGTCCTTCGTCGAGACGAGGAACGAGAAGGTCCCGTCCATGTCCTGGATCGAGGATTCGAGCGCCTCGGCGAGCGGGATGCCCTGAGCCATCTTGTCGGCGAGGTAGACGGCGATCAGCTCGGAGTCGTTGTCCGTGTTGAACTCCATGCCGCGCTTCTCGAGGCGCCGCCTCATCTTCCAGTAGTTCGTGATCTGGCCGTTGTGGACAATCGCGACGTCGGCGAAGCCGGTCGCCCAGAACGGATGCCCTGCCTCGGGCGAGACCTCCGACTCGGTCGCGAGGCGCACGTGGCCGATGCCGTGCGTGCCCGTGAACTCCGCCACCCGGTAGGTGTCGTCGACGTCGTGGGCGCTGCCGACGTCCTTGATGATGTCGAGGCTCTCGCCGATCGAGCTCACCTTGGCGGCGTGCTCCATCGCGTACGAGAAGGAGCGCAGGTCGCCTGCGAATCGAACCGTGTACGCCTGCGTGGTGCCGACTCGCTCCGACTCGACGATCTCCGCCGCGAACTCGCCGAAGCGCTCCTCGATGCGCGAGATCGCCTCCTCGGCCTCGGCGCCCTCGCCGACGAAGAAGCGAAGCCGCAGGATTCGGGCGCCGTTCGTCTCGTGGTAGAGGGCGAAGCCGGTCGAGTCGGGGCCCCGGTGCTGGCAGCCGTCGAGCATGGTGATCAGGTCCCTCCCGATCGCGCCTTCGAGCCCGTCTGCCTTGTAGAGGATCCCCGCGATTCCGCACATGGCTTCCGTCCTTATGGAGGGTTCTACATGCTCAGGCGACGCGAGCGCTCGCCGGAGCTCCTGCTAATCGTACGTGTAGAAGCGGTTTGCGTCGCAGATCGAGGGCACACTGTTCGGCGTCGATATGTAGGATCGGATATATCCGACCCCAGCTGACCCTGCGACAGGCGGACCGGTCGCGAGCCGGATCAGATCGCTACGGCGACAGGCGCGGCCGGCTGCGCCGCCCACGCCGATCGCGGAGTACCTGATCGCTAGAAGCGAGTCAGGTACTCCCGGATCTCCCAGGGCGTCACCTGCTCGTGGTAGCGATTCCACTCGTCGCGCTTGACGCGGATGTAGTAGTCGACGTAGTCCTCGTCACGGCCGCGGCCCAGCGCCTCCCGGAGCGCGTCGTCCTGCTCGAGCTCGCAGGTTGCCGCGAGGAGGTTCGTGGGGAGGGTCTGCATGCCCCGGGCGACGAGCTCGTCGTAGGGGATGGCGTAGAGGTTCTCCGAGTTCGGCTCGCCGGGCTCGAGGCCGTTCTCGATCCCGTCGAGGCCGGCGGCGAGCACGGCGGCAGCGGCGAGGTAGGGGTTGCAGGAGCCGTCGATGGTGCGATCCTCGATCCGGCCCGGCCCCGGGATGCGGAGCATCTGCGTGCGGTTGTTGTAGCCGTACGTAATCCACACCGGCGACCACGTCGCGCCGCTCACGGTCGTGCCCAGCTTGAGCCGCTTGTAGGAGTTCACCGTGGGCGCCGTGAGGGCGCTGTAGGCGCGTGCGTGCTTGCGCAGGCCGCCGATGAAGCTGTAGGCGGTCTCGGAAAGGCCGAGCCCCCTCGGGTCGGCCTCGTCGAGGAAGACGTTCGTCTCGCCGTTCCACAGCGACATGTGGAAGTGGCAGCCGTTCCCGGTGAGGGTCGAGAACGGCTTCGGCATGAACGTCGCGATCATGCCGCGCTGCTCGGCGAGCGTGTGGACCATGTAGCGGAAGAAGATCGCGCGGTCGCACGTGATGAGGGCGTCGTCGTAGTGGAAGTTCTGCTCGAACTGGCCGTTCGCATCCTCGTGGTCGTTCGCGTAGTTGCCCCAGCCGAGCTCGTTGCAGAACTTCGAGACGGTCGTCAGGAACTCGTACTGCCGGGTCAGGCCGGTGATGTCGTAGCAGGGCTTCTCGAGCGTGTCGAGCGGGTCGGCGAGCTCGATCGAGCCGTCCTCCCGCTGGCGCACGAGGAAGTACTCGAGCTCGAGCCCCATCTTGAACTCGAAGCCCTTCTCGCGGGCCCGTGCGAGCACCCGGCGCAGGATCGTGCGCGGGCAGTACGGCCACTCCTCGCCCTCGACCGTGACGTCGCAGGCGAAGCGCGCGAGGTTCGGCTGCCAGGCACCGGGGTGAAGCTCGCGAGATCCGGGATGGCTGCGATGTCCGGATCGCTCGGCACCTGGCCGATCTCGCCGGCGGCGAAGCCCGCGAAGCCGGCGCCGTCGGAGACGAGATCGTCGAGATGGGCGGCCGGGATCAGCTTCGCGCTCGGCCGCGCGTACATGTCCACGAACTGCGCGAAGTAGAACTCGATGCCCAGCTTCTCCGACCGGGCGCGGATCTCGTCAACCGTAGGGGCGGCGATCGTCGCCATCCGGGCGTCCTCCTCCTGTGTGAGTGCCGCCAGAATCTACAGCCCGGGCCAGTCCCGGTCGAGGGTGACCGTCACGCGAGCTGCCGGGGCAGGGGTCAACCGCTCGCGGCGCGCTCGAGCTTGACGAGCTTGACGGCGATCTCGACCATCAGCCAGTCGTCCTTGCGCAGGTCGATGCCGGACAGCTCCATGATGCGCCGGAGCCGCTGGCGCAGCGTGTTCGGGTGCACGTACAGCGCCTCGGCGGTCGCGGAGATGTTGCCGCGGCGGCGCAGGAACTCCTCGAGCGTGGCCAGCAGCGAGGTGGAGCGCAGGCGATCGTACTCGGCGAGCCGCGCGACCGCGTCGCGGTGGGAGTCGCGCACGTCGGCGTCGAGCGACATCCGCAGCAGGTACTTGTACGGGCCGAGCTCCTCGTAGGCCATCACCCCGGGCTGCCTGAGCAGCACGCTCGAGCCGAGAAGCGCGTGCCTCGCTTCCTCGAAGCCGGCCCGGAAGCTGGCGGCCCCGCTGCAGGCGTTCGACACGCCGATCGTCAGGCCCGTGTCGAGCTGGTGCTGGATTCGCCGCAGGTCGGCCAGCAAGCGCTCCTCGCCGGCGGGCGGAATGCGCACGAGCGCCCGGATCGAGTCGTCTCGCCGGTCGAAGAGCGACCGCGGCGACACGGCGAGCACGGCCTTCTCGAGGCTGTCCGTGGGCGGAGCGGCGGCCAGCACGACGTAGCGCTCGTCGAGATCGCAGCCGAGCCGCGCGGCCCGACCCTCGACATCCCGGAACGGCGACCCCCCGGCGAGCTGCTCGAAGAAGTCCTTGATCAGGTTCTTCTCGGTGAGGCGCTCGATCAGCTCGATCTTCTTGATCGCGACTGCCGTCTGGCTGGCGACGGCCCGGGCCAGGTCGACCGCGCTCGTGCCTTCCACGAGGAGCAGGCCCAGCAGTTCGTCCCCCGCGACGAGCGGCGTGGCGACGGAGGCGTGCCGCCCGCTCCGCGCGATCTCCGGTCCCAGACCCGCGAGGGTCAGCGTCGGGCGCGCCTCCGCGTCCGGCGGAGCCGACGCGCAGAGGCCGAGCTCCTCCGTGCCGGAGTCGAGCAGGTAGAGGTGGCACGACCGGCCGCCGAGGAGCTCCACGGTACGGGCCGTGACCGCCGGCAGCAGCTCGGCCAGCGTCTCGGCCCGGGCGATCTCCTCGCCCAGCTCCGTCAGCTGCTCCAGCTCTGCGACTCGTCGCCGTGTCTCCTCGTAGAGGCGGGCGTTCTCGATCGCGCCCGCCATCAGGGACGCGCTCGAGACGAGGAAGTCGACCTCGGCCTCGGTGAACTCGCGCGGCGCCTCCGTGTGCAGGGAGACTGCTCCGATCCCGGCTCCGTCCCTTCCGACGATCGGCGCCGAGAGCAGCGACTGGAACTTCTCCTCGCCGAGCTCCGCGACGTACTTGAAACGCGGGTCGGAGAGCGCGTCCTCGCGGATGAACGCCGGCTCGCGGTGCTCGAGCGCCCACCAGGCGAGCCCCTCCCCGCGCTCGAGCGCGATGTGGCCGACGAGGTGGCCGTACGGCTCGGACGCCGCCCGCATGACGAGGCGGCTGCCGCCGTCCTCGACGAGGTACACGAAGCACGCGTGGACCGAGCTCGCCTTCGAGAGCAGGCGAACGACCGCGCCGAGCACCTCCTCGAGCTCGAGCGACGAGGCGACCGTCGAGATGATCTCGGAGAGGACGCGGGATTCGGTGGTCGGCAGCGAAGCGATCCGCGCAGCGTAGCGCTCTCCGGCGATTTCTCAGGTTTCCCGATGCGCGTGACGCCCCCAGCCTCTGCCAAGCTGTGGCGCCGATGCGCTTCTCGGTACAGGTCGCCACGCATGCCGGGTACGAGGCCGTCAGGCTTGCCGACACGGCAAGCGAGCTCGAGGCGGTCTTCTTGCCGACGCTCGGGATGCTCGGTGCGTCGCTCCGGCACCGCGGTGAGGAGCTGCTCGGTCTCACCGACGACGTGCCACGCTACGCGTCGAAAGGCTCGACGCTCGGGATCCCGCTTCTCCATCCGTGGGCGAACCGTCTCGGCGGAGCCACGTACCGGGCGGCAGGTCGTTCGGTCGAGCTCGATCTCGGCTCGCCGCTGCTGCAGCTCGAGGAGCACGGGCTTGCGATCCACGGCGTCGTCGGCCCGCGGCTGCCCTGGCGGATACAGTGAGCAACGCGCGACTCCCGGCGGTGCCATGCTCGCCGCCCGGCTCGAGTCGGGGAATGCGGAGCATTCCCTAAGGGAAACTTGTTTCCCCTACACGACGGAGGACCTGCTCGCCGCGTTCCCCTTCCCGCACGCCCTTGGGCAGGAGATCTCGCTCGACGCCGGCGGCCTCACCGTGACGACCTCGCTCACGCCGGCAGGGGACGACGCCGTCCCGATCGCTTTCGGCTATCACCCGTACCTGCGCCTGCCCGGGTTGGACCGCGAGGGTTGGCGGGTCGAGCTGCCCGCGATGCGGCGTCTCCTCCTGGACGAGCGTCAGGTGCCGAGCGGGAAGGAGGAGGCCTTCGCCGGCCTCGCAGGCCCGCTCGACCGCGACTACGACGACGGCTTCGCCGGCCTGCCCAATGGCGTGCGCTTCGCGCTCGAGGCCGGGGAGCGACGGATCGAGGTCACGTTTCTCGAGGGCTACCCGTACGGGCAGGTGTTTGCGCCGCCGGGCAAGGACTTCGTGTGCATCGAGCCGATGACGGCGCCCGCGAACGCCCTCCAAAGCGGCGATGGCCTTCGACTCGTCGAGCCGGGCGCGACGTTCCAGGCGGCGTTCCGGATCTCGGTGACGAGCCTCTGACCCTGGCGGGCGCTGCGAGACCGCTGCCCCGACGGCGGCAGCGGGGCAAAGAAAGTCGGAGAGGTCATGGACGTGTGATGCTACGGGCGATGCCGATTCGCCTCGACCACGTGGTGCTGCGCTGCAGCGACTTCGACCGCACGTGCGACTTCTACCGGCGGGTGCTCGGCGCCGAGGTGCTGGAGCTCGAGTACGGACGCCGGGCCTTGCGGCTGGGGGAGCAGCAGCTCAACCTGCACGGTCCGGCGTCGACCCCGCATCCGGTCGCCGCCCGCCCGGCCTGGCCCGGCGGCTTCGACGGCTGCTTCGTCTGGGAGGGCCCGCCCGAGGAGGCGATCGCACACCTGCGCTCGTGCGGGGTCGAGCCGGAGCTCGGGCCGGTGCCGCGAACCGGAGCACGCGGCAAGGGGATGAGCGTCTACTTCCGCGACCCCGACGGCAGCCTGCTCGAGCTCATCTCGTACGGCTGAACGGCCCGGCAGGGTGGGCGACGGGCCGGATGAGATCCGGCCCCTACGACATCGGGCCGGATCAGAGCCCCCTACGACATCCCGGTCAGAGCGCCTCCTCGAGGAACCCGAGCACGAGCTCGTTGAACTCGGCGGGCCGCTCGAGCTGTGGCAGGTGGGCGGCGGCGGGAATCGTTGCGTAGCGTGCGCCCGGGATCTCCCGCGCGAGCCGCTGCGCGATCCCGTGCATGTCCTCGACGTCGTCCTCGCCGACGAGGACGAGCACCGGGCAGGCGATCTCGCCGAGCCGCCCGGAAACGTCGGCGGCGAACGGCTCCTCCTCGGCGCTCTCGAGCACGGGCAGCCAGTTCGTGATCGCCTGGCGCAGCATCTCCGTGACCAGGCTGCGGGCGCCCGGGTCGACATCGTCCAGCCCGCGGCGCGGGCCGGCGAGCCACAGCCGCAGGTTCGCGTCGATCGCCGCGTCGACGTCGCCGCGCGCGAGCGCATCGTCCTCCTCGGCCTGGAAGGCTCGTACGGCGTCCGACCAGTCGTGACCGGGGAGGCCCGCGCCGACGAGGACGAGCGCGGAGACGAGCTCGGGCCGCTCGAGCGCGAGCTCGAGCGCCGCGCTCCCGCCCGTCGAGATGCCCACGAACGCCGCTCGCTCGATCCCGAGCTGCGCGCAGAGCTCGGAGACGTCGCGCGCGTTCGAGAAGCGGCCGGGCTCGATCGGCGAGCGGCCCCAGCCGCGCAGGTCGCAGCGCATCGTGCGGTAGCCGGCTGCGAACGCGTCCCACTGGCCGTCCCACATGCGGGAGTCCCCGAGGCCTGCGTGCAGCAGCACGAGCGGCTCCCCCTCGCCTGCCACCTCGTGGTACAGGCTCATGGCCGCAGCCTATGCCCGCCGGGGCGGCGCGCGTAGCATGGCCGCGTGGCACGTGTTGCCGGGATCGTGCTCGCCGGCGGCGGGTCGGAGCGCATGGGCCGGCCGAAGGCCGACCTCGACTGGGGAGCCACGTCCTTCGCCGGGCAGGTCTCCGCGGTGCTCGCCGACGTGGCCGACGGCCCGGTCGTCGTCGTGCGCGCGCAGGGGCAGCTGCTTCCCGAGCTCCCGTCCGGGGTAGAGACCGCCGAGGACGCGCGTCCTGCTCGTGGCCCGCTCGAGGGGATCGCGGCGGGGCTGCACACGGTCGGCGGCCGCGCCGACACCGCGTTCGTCTCCGCGGTCGACGTGCCGTTCCTCGCGCCGGCCTTCGTCCGCGCCGTCGTCGGTGCGCTCCCGGCCGACGAGGACGCGGCCGTGCCCAGGATCGCCGACCGGACGCACCCGCTGTCGGCCGTCTACCGGGTGGACGTTCTCCGGGTCGTCGAGGGTCTCCTGGCTCGCGACGTGCTGAGCGCGCGCTCGCTCCTCGACGAGCTCCGCGTCCGCTGGCTCGGCCAGGCCGAGCTGCTCGTCGACCCCGCGCTCGCCGCGGCCGACCCGACCCTCGACTCGCTCGTGAACGTCAACACGCCGGCCGAGTACCGGGCGGCGCTGCGCCGCCGTCAGGAGAGCGCCAGCCGCTCCGGGCTCGTGTAGACGTTGAAGCGCCCTCCGCGGAGGAAGCCGACGAGCGTCATCCCGAGGCGGGTGGCCGTCTCGACGGCCAGCGTCGACGGCGCCGACACCGCGCACAGGATCGGAATGCCCGCGACCGCGGCCTTCTGCACGAGCTCGAAGCTCGCCCGCCCGGACAGGAGCGCGATCCGGTCGTGCCCGGGGAGCGCGTCCTCCAGCAGCAGGTGGCCCGCGAGCTTGTCCATGGCGTTGTGGCGGCCGACGTCCTCGCGCGACAGCACGAGCGTCCCGTCCGTGGCGAAGAGGCCGACGGCGTGGAGGCCGCCGGTCTCGTCGAACACGCGCTGGCCGGCCCGCAGGGCGTCCGGGAGCTCTGCGATCACGGTGCCCGGCACGACCGGCCCCTCGGGAAGTGGCGCGCTGCGCACCTCGAGCTGGTCGATCGAGGCCTTGCCGCAGACCCCGCAGCTCGACGTCGCGAAGAAGTTCCGCTGCAACGAGCCTGGGTCGAAGGGCCTGCGCAGATGCACGGTGACGACGTTGAACCGCTGCTCCTCCGGCACCTCCAGCCCGCAGTAGCGGATCTCGGCGATCTCCTCGCGCGAGGAGACGAGGCCCTCGGTGTAGAGGAACCCGGCCGCGAGCTCCCAGTCGTCTCCGGGCGTGCGCATGGTCACGGCGACGCTGATCGGCTCCTGGCCTGGCCCGGCGGCGCGGATCTCGAGCGGCTCCTCGGTGACGAGGCGATCGCGCCGTGTCGTCACCCGCCCGTCGTCGACCGCCGTGATGCGCGCACGCGCCGTCGGGCGGCGGATCGCCGGCTGCTTCTCTCGTCGCCATGCCGCTTCCGAGATTAGCTGCGGCGTGCCTGGACGTGCTGGAAGCCGAAGCGGCCCTTGATGCAGAGGTTCCCGCGGGTGACGTCGTGGTCGTCCGGCGAGGTGACCTTGACGATGCGGTTGTCCTGCATGTGCAGCGTCACGTTGCAGCCCACGCCGCAGTAGGGGCAGATCGTGTCGGTCTGGGTCTGCTCGGACTCGTGCCAGGTGCCGTCGGCGCGCATGTCGTACTCGCTCTTGAAGATCAGCGCGCCGGTCGGGCAGACGGCGATGCAGTTGCCGCAGTAGACGCAGGCCGACTCCGGGAGCTCGGTCGACGTACTCGGTGGATATGCGGGCGTCGAACCCGCGTCCGGCGACGGCGATCGCGAACGTGTTCTGGTACTGCTCGCCGCAGGCGTCGACGCACTTGTAGCAGAGGATGCACTTCGAGTAGTCGCGGACGTAGAGCTCGTTGTCGACCTTCGCCGGCGCGTGGACCGTCGCCGCCGTCAGCCCGTCCGGCTCGACGTGATGCCCGGTGCGCTTGCGGTCGCGGTCCGGATCCGGCGGTGCCGGCGGGCCGTAGCGCTCGGGCTGCGCACCGTAGCGCTCGAGGTACTCGGGGACGCTCGGCGCGATGGACAGGTCGACCGAGGAGGCGAGCAGCTCCAGCACGAGCTTGCGGGAGAGACGGACGCGCTCGGAGTCGGTCTTCACCACCATGCCCGGCTCGACCTTGCGCGAGCAGGCGGGCGCGAGCACCCGGGCGCCCTCCAGCTCGACGACGCAGACGCGGCAGACGTTGGCGGGCGCAGGGTCTCGCCGTAGCAGAGCGTCGGCGTGTCGATGCCGAGCGCCGTGCAGGCGTCGAGGATCGTCGACCCTTCGAAGACGCGGACGGCTTGCCCGTCGATCTCGAGCTCGACCATGCGCGCCGGCGCGGCGAGCGGGGTCATGCCCACGTCAGCGCCCGTTCCCGAAGACGCCGAGCCGGCCGATCGCCGACTCGATCGCGCTCGACGCGGTCTGGCCGAGGCCGCAGATCGACGCGTCGCGCATGCACTGGCCCACCTCGGCGATGAGGGCGAGCTCGTCGCCGACGGTCGCCACGAGGCCGGCCGGCGATGAGGCGTGCCAGCGCCTCCTGCTGGCGCACCGTGCCGACGCGGCAGGGCACGCACTGCCCGCAGGACTCGTCGCGGAAGAAGGCCGCGATGCGCATCAGCATCCGGGGCAGGTCGACCGTGTCGTCGAAGACGAGGACGACGCCCGAGCCGAGGGTCGTGCCGGCGGCCCGCGCGGCCTCGAAGCGTGAGCGGCAGGTCGAGCTCGTCCGGCGCCGATGAAGCCGCCGGCCGCGCCGCCGAGCAGGATCGTCTGGAGCGCGCGGTCCCCGGGGACGCCGCCGGCCAGATCGAGCAGCTCGGCGGCGGTCGTTCCGAACTCGACCTCGTAGACGCCCGGCCGCTCCACGTGCCCGGAGACGCAGAACAGCTTCGTGCCGGTCGAGCCCTCGGTGCCGATCGCCGCGTAGGCCGGGCCGCCCTCGAGCACGATGTCGAGCACGTTGACGAGCGTCTCGACGTTGTTGACCACGGTCGGCTTGCCGAAGAGGCCGTGCGTCGACCGGGAACGGCGGCTTGTTGCGCGGCTCGCCGCGGTAGCCCTCGATCGAGTTGAAGATCGCCGTCTCCTCGCCGCAGATGTACGCCCCCGCGCCCTTGCGGATCTCGACGTCGAACGCGAAGCCGTGGCCGAGGACGTCGTCGCCGAGGAACGCTTTCGCCCGCGCCTCCGCGCACGCGTGCTCGAGCGTGGCGAGCGCCAGCGGGTACTCGCCGCGCAGGTACACGTAGCCGCGCTCGCAGCCGGTGGCGTAGCCGGCGATCGTCATCGCCTCGATCAGCGCGAACGGGTCGCCCTCGATGATCACCCGATCCTTGAACGTGCCCGGCTCGGACTCGTCGGCGTTGCAGACGAGGTAGTGCGGTCGCACCGGCTGGCGAGCCACCGCCTCCCACTTGCGCCCGGTCGGGAAGGCGGCGCCGCCGCGGCCGACGAGCTTCGAGTCGCTCACCTCGCGGATGACGCCTTCCGGGCCGAGCTCGAGCGCCCGGCGCAGAGCCCGGTAGCCGCCGTGGGCGCGGTAGTCGTCGAGGCTCGCCGGGTCGACGACCCCCGACGCGGCGCAGGAGCCGCAGGCCCGGCTCGCCGTGCTGCGGGAGCACGGGCGCGGTCGGCGTCTCGACGGCCTCGCCGGCGAGCGCGCTCATCACGGCGTCCACTCCGACCGGCGCGAGCACGTGCTCGGCCGGGTGCGGCCCGGCGGTGGTGACGAGCGCTGCGGGCGCCCGCTCGCACTGGCCGAGGCACGGGCTGCGGAACCAGGTCGCGGAGGCGTCCGGCCCGGCCCCGCCCTCGGGCCCGAAGCGGAGCTCGAGCTCGCCGATCAGCTCGTCGGCGCCGTGGCAGCGGCAGGCGATGTCGTCGCAGACGTGGACGACCCGCGGCGGGCGCCAGTCGAGGGAGAACAGCGCGTAGAAGGTGGCGACGCCGTAGGCGTCGGCCGGCGGCACCGTCAGCCTCCGGCAGACGTAGTTGAGCGCGCCCGGGCTGATCCAGCCGACGTGCTCCTGGACCGCGTGGAGCGCCGGCAGCAGCAGGTCGCGGCGGGCCTTGCGCGCCGTGCGCCCCGCGCGCGACTGCGACCCGCCCGTCGACCGCGGCGTCGCGCGTGCCCCCGTCCCAGCCGGAGCCGCGGCGGGCCGAGCACGTGGTCGACCGCGGCACGCTCGGCCTCGGTCGGCTGGGCGTCGAGCAGGCGAAGATCCACGAACCGATCCTAGCCTGTGAGGAAGCGGCGGCGGCCCGGGTCAGTCGCCCGAGACGCCCGCGGGCTCCTCGATCCGCCGGCCGTTTCCTGCGCGACGTCGCCGACGAGCTTCTCGACCCGGATCGCGGCCGCCTTGAACTCGGCCGTGCCCGACTTCGGGTCGGTGGCGTCGATCGTGAGCACGTTGGTGTCCACCTCGTCCGGGAAGTGGAGCGTCATGAACGCGAGCCCCGGACGCAGCGACGGGTCGATGCGCACCGGGGCCTCCACGGAGCCTCGCCGCGAGGAGACCTTGACGATCTCGCCGTCCTCGAGCAGCAGCCGCTCGGCGTCCTCGGGCGAGAGGTCGAGCGACTCGCCGCGGTGGAGCGGCGAGCGATAGAGGTTCGACTGCACGCCCGTGTTGTAGGAGTCGAGCCGCCGGCCGGTGGTCAGCCGGATCGGGAAGTCGGCGTCGAGCGCCTCGAACGGCGGCTGGTGCTCGACGGCGCTGAACGGCGCCGCCGGCCCCTGACGCGGCTTCTCCCACAGGCGCCCGTGCAGGAACGGAGACCCCGGGTGGTCCTCGTCGAGGCACGGCCACTGGAGGCCGCCCTCGCGCCTCGAGGCGGTCGTAGCTCATGCCGCGGTGCATCGGCGAGAGCGACCGCAGCTCGTCCCAGATCTCCTCCGCGGTCGGCTCGCCCCAGTCGTGGCCGAGGCGGCGGGCGAGCTCGGCGATGATCCAGGTGTCCTCGCGCGCCTCTCCGGGCGGGTCGAGCGCCTTGCGCACGCGCTGCACGCGGCGCTCGCAGTTCGTCACCGTGCCCTCGGCCTCGCACCAGGCGGCGCAGCCGGGCAGGACGACGTCGGCCATCTCGGCGGTCTTCGTCATGACGATGTCCTGGACGACGAGGAAGTCGAGGCCCGGCGAGGAGCTTGCGCGCGTGCGTGACGTCGGCCTCCGACTGCGCCGGGTTCTCGCCGATCACGTACAGCGTGCGCAGCTCGCCGCGGTCCATGCCCTCGAACATCTGCGTCAGGTGCCAGCCGTAGTGCGGGCGGGATCGGCACGCCCCAGGCGGCCTCGAAGCGTGCGCGGGCCTCCGCGTCGCGCTCGACGTCCTGGAAGCCCGGCAGCTTGTTCGGGATCGCGCCCATGTCGCCGCCGCCCTGCACGTTGTTCTGGCCCCGCAGCGGGTTCAGGCCCGACCCGTAGCGGCCGACGTGGCCGGTGAGCAGGCCGAGGTTGATCAGCGCGAGGACGTTGTCGACGGCGTTGTGGTGCTCGGTGATCCCGAGCGTCCAGCAGATCTGGGCCCGGTCGGCCTTCGCGTAGGCGTGCGCCACCTCGCGGATGACGCTCGGCGGGCACGCCGGTCAGCCGCTCGCCCTCCTCGAGCGTGAAGGGCTCGACGCGCGGCCGCGTACTCCTCGAAGCCCTCGGTGGCGTTCTCGATGAACGCCTCGTTCGCGAGCCCCGCGTCGATGATCTCCCGGGCCATCGTGTTCGCGAGCGCGATGTCGGAGCCGACGTCGAGGCCGAGCCAGAGGTCGGCCCACGGCCGCCGACGACGTGCGCCGCGGATCGACGACGTACAGCCGCGCGCCCGCGTGGACGCCCTTGAGCACGTGGTGGAAGAAGATCGGGTGGGTCTCGCGGGCGTTCGAGCCCCAGAGGAGGATGACGTCCGTCTCCTCGATCTCCTTATAGGACGACGTGCCGCCGCCCGCTCCGAACACCGTCGCCAGACCGACGACGCTGGGCGCGTGTCAGGTGCGGTTGCAGCTGTCGATGTTGTTGGTGCCCATCACCTGGCGCGCGAACTTCTGCGCCAGGAAGTTCATCTCGTTCGTCGCCTTGGAGCAGCAGAAGATCCCGAAGGACGTCGTCGCGTCCGTGGCTCTCGCGCGGCGCAGGCCCTCGGCGGCTCGGTCGAGGGCCTCGTCCCAGGTGGCAGGGCGCAGGCCGCCGCCGTCGCGCACGAGCGGCGTGGTCAGGCGGCCCTTCGTGGCTGCGCTCATCGGTTCCCTTCAGAGTCGCTTTGCGGCACGGCGTCGCCGCAAAGCCACATGATACCGCCGTCCTCGGCCCCGCCTGGCTGCTCTCAGTATCCCGTCGTCCCCCCGGTCGTTCCGTCGCCGGTCGTTCCGCCGTCGTTCGTTCCGCCGGTGGTGCCGCCGGTCGACGTCCCCGTCGTGCTTCCCCCGGCGCTGCGCTGGCAGATGGCGTACACGGTCGCCTGGGTCCGCCTCGTGCCGGCGTTCGCCAGCGCGAGGACCCAGCGTGAGGCGCCGTCCGGGTAGGAGCCTGCGAGGAGGACGATGCTCCGCGCCGCCCGGAAGCCGCCGCCGATCGCAGTCTCGCCGGCCCCACAGGCGACGGAGAACGAGCTCTTCGCGAAGCGACTCCCGCCCGCGGCAGGGACGGTAACGGTGCTCGACCGGACGACGACGTCATCGGACGCCGAGCCGCTCTCGCCTGGGGCCGCAGCGAGCGCATAGCCGCCCGCCGCGAGCGCGACGGCGCCCGCCGCGAGGAGGGAGATGACGACTGGACGCTTCATGGGAACCTCCCTAGTTGATTGATCGCCAATTGACCGGTAACCGTGGCACGGGATGGCTCTCGCCGTCCTCGCCGGCACCACAATCACGATCAATCATCGCGGTTGTCTCTGGTTCGAGCTACGTGTCGGCCGGCGATGGATTCCGACCGCGTTCTCGCCGGCTCAGGCGCTTGACCGCGCGCAGCGGCGTTGCAAGGATGGCGACGTGGATGCCGAGGGTGCCGCGACCTTCAGGGTGGCGGCCGCCGCCTACGACCGCCATGTGGGCCGGTACGGGAAGGAGCTCGCCGAGCGGCTGTGCGCTGCCGCCGCCGTCGGCCCCGGGCAGAGCGTCCTCGACGTGGGCTGCGGCCCGGGCGCGCTGACGGCCGTGCTCGCCGGGCTCGTGGGCACGGGCCGCGTGAGCGCCGTGGACCCGTCCGAGCCGTTCGTCGAGGCGTGCCGGGCCCGCGTGCCCGGCGCCGACGTCCGGGTTGGCGCCGCGGAGGCGCTGCCCTTCGCCGACGCCTCGTTCGACGCCGTGCTCTCGCAGCTGGTGATCAACTTCATGACCGACCCGCGGGCCGGCGTGGACGAGATGCGGCGTGTGGCCAGGCCGGGTGCGACGGTCGCCTCGGCGGTGTGGGACTACGGCGGCGGGATGACGCTCCTGCGGACGTTCTGGGACGCGGCGAACGCGGTGGACCCCGAGGGGGCGCTCTCGCGCGACGAGGGACGGGTCATGCGCTACTGCGACGAGGGTGGGCTCTCGGGCCTCTGGGAGGCGGCCGGTCTCACGTCCATCCGAGCGGGTGCGCTCACCGTCGCCGCCGACTACGAGAGCTTCGAGGATCTCTGGGAGCCCTTCGAGTCCGGCGTGGGCCCGTCAGGCGCCTACGTCGTGTCCCTCGGACAGGACACCCGCCAAGCGCTGCTCGACGAGTGGAGGCGCCGGCTCGGGTCTCCCTCGGGCGCCTTCCGGCTCACGGCGCGCGCCTGGTACGCCGTCGGGCGGACGCCAGAGCCCCGCAGTGCCTCCCGGCGAGCCCCCGGGCGCGGCTGTCTGCTCGGGCGAGGCCTCCTCGGGCACGGGGATCTGCTGCCAGACGGCGATCTTGCCTCCCTCGATCAGGAAGGCCGCGGCGGCCGGCGTCCCGGGCGGTGCGTCGCACGAGCTCGTCGGCCGGTCGCCGAGCGCGAACACCGCGATCACGACGTTTCCATCGACGTCGATACTCGTGATCGTGCCGGAGCAGGGGAGATCCGCGTTCCAGCGAGCCGCGGTGGCCGCGTCCGGCAGGCGAAAGGAGATCCCGCCCTGGATGACGAGCGCGCCGCGGGCGAAGAGCTCGGCGGCGGCCTCGTTGTCTCCGGCGTTGAGGGCGGCGCTCCAGGCGCGTACGATCGCCTCGAGCTCGGCCGGGTCGGCGCTCGGAGCGTCGGAGCCCTGACCGGACGCTCCGTTTCCCGTCTCTGCCGCGCCCGTCGCGGTGGCCGTCTCTGTCAGCGGCGCTTGGGTCGTCTGCGGGCTGGTGAAGCCTGTTGCGCGATCGTCGGCTCCGCACGCCGCCAGCGCGAGCGCCAGGACCGATGCTCCGGCTGCCGCCGCCCACGGCGCGCAACGCCGGAACCGGCCCGGCGTGCGGCGGGCCAGGGCTACGCGACAAGGGGCAGCGCGGCGAGTGGGTGACGGGCGAGGACCCGCTCGCGCTCCGCGCCCGTGCCGACCAGGCTCACCGGTACCTCGAGCCGCTCCTCGACGAGCTCGACGTAGCGCCGTGCCATCGCAGGCAGGTCGTCGGGAGCGGCCACCCCGTCGAGCGGCTCGAGCCAGCCCGGCAGCGTCTCGTAGACAGGCGTCGGCGTGGTGGAAGTCGCTCTGATGGGCGGGGAACTCCTGCGTCGTCGAGCCGTCAGGCAGCCGGTAGGCCGTGCAGACCGGCAGCTCCTCGAAGGCCGACAGGACGTCGAGTTTCGTCAGCGCGAGCGAGGTCAGCCCGTTGAGCCGGGACGCGAAGCGCAGCGCCACGAGATCGAGCCATCCGCAGCGCCGCTCCCTGCCGGTGGTCGTTCCGTACTCTGCGCCCAGCTCGCGTACGCGTGCCTGATCGGTCCCTGCGATCTCGGTCGGGAACGGCCCCTCGCCGACGCGGGTCACGTAGGCCTTCGCGACTCCGAGCACCTCGTCGATCCGCGTGGGGCCTATGCCGACGCCCGTCGCCGCGCCTCCCGCGATGGGGTTCGAGGAGGTGACGAACGGATACGTCCCGTGGTCGACGTCCAGCAGCGAGCCCTGTGCTCCCTCGAGCAGCACCCGCGAGCCCTTCCGCAGCGCCTCGTCGACGAGCAGCGACGTGTCGGCGACGTGGGGGCCGAGCCTCGACGCCCAGCGCTCCGAGCGCCGAGCGACGTCGTCGAGGTCGAGCGGATCCGCGCCGTACACTCGCTCGAGCCAGACGTTCTTCTCGGCGAGCGCGATCTCGACCTTCTGGCGGAAGATCTTCTCGTCGAGCAGGTCCTGGACGCGGATGCCGAGCCGGCCGGACTTGTCGGCGTAGGCGGGGCCGATCCCTCGCCTGGTCGTTCCGATCTGGAGCTTGCCGAGTCGCCGCTCGCTGGCCTGGTCGAGGGCGACGTGCCAGGGCATCACGAGATGCGCGTTCCCCGACACCCTGATCGGCTCGGTGGAGACGCCACGGGCCTCGAGGTCGTCGAGCTCCTGGATGAGCACCTCCGGATCGACGACGCAGCCGGCGCCGAGCACGCACAGCGTTCCCGGGTAGAGGATCCCCGAAGGGATGTGGTGGAGCTTGTACGTCTGCCCGTCCGCGATGATCGTATGGCCTGCGTTCGGGCCGCCCTGGTAGCGGCAGACGAGGTCGGAGCGGCGCGCGAGCAGGTCGACGATCTTGCCCTTGCCCTCGTCCCCCCACTGGGCGCCCACGATCACGGTTGCAGGCATGCTCGTACGTCCCTCTCTCGAGTCGCTTCACTCGAGCCCGGTCGTGGGACCGCCTACATGGCGGCCAGGTCCGCGAACTTCGCGTACCGCTTCAGGAACGATAGCTTCACGGTGTCGGTCGGGCCGTTGCGGTGCTTCGCCAGGATCACCTCGGCGATCCCGGGCTGCTGCGACTCCTCGTCGTAGTAGTCGTCGCGGTAGAGGAAGGCGACGAGGTCGGCGTCCTGCTCGATGGAGCCGCTCTCGCGCAGATCGGACAGGATCGGGCGCTTGTCGTGGCGCTGCTCGACCGCGCGCGACAGCTGCGACATGGCGAGGATGGGGAGCTCGAGGTCGCGGGCGAGCAGCTTGAGGCTGCGCGAGATCTGGGACACCTCCTGCACGCGGTTCTCGGCCGTCGTTCCGGAGGTCATGAGCTGGAGGTAGTCGACGACCACGAGCCCCAGGTCGGGCTGCTTCGACTTCAGCCGGCGGGCCTTGGAGCGGATCTCCATCATCGTCACCGAGCCCGTGTCGTCGACGAACACGGGCGCCTTCGCCAGCTTGTCGCACGCAGCCGTCAGCCGCGGCCAGTCCTCCGGCGCCAGGCGCCCCGTTCGTAGCCGCTGGGACTCGACCTTCGCCTCGCTGCACATCAGCCGCTGGGTGACCTCGGCCTTCGACATCTCGAGCGTGAAGACGGCCACGGGGATCCCGTGGCGGACGGCCAGGTTGGCGGCGACGCCGAGGCCGAACGCCGATTTCCCCATGCTCGGCCGGGCGGCGACGACGACGAGATTGCCGGGCTGGAACCCCGACGTGAGCCGGTCGAGGTCGCGGTACCCCGAGGGGACGCCGGTCACGTCGACGCCGGACTCGTAGAGCGCGGTGATGCGCTCGAAGCTCTCCTTCAGCAGCTCCTCGATGTGCGCGAAGTCGCCGGAGACGCGTTGCTGGGAGAGGTCGAAGACGATCTGCTCCGCGCGGTCGACGAGCTCGGTGGCCTCGCCCGTCCCGTCCCAGCCGAGCCGCGAGATCTCGCCGCCGGCCCGGATGAGCCCGCGCAGCGTGGCCGCCTCGCGGATGATCCGGGCATAGTGGCCGGCGTTCGCAGAGGCCGGTACGAGCGCTGCCAGCTCATGGATCCGCGCCCGTCCGCCGACGTCCTCGAGCTCTCCGCGCCCCTCGAGCTCGTCGACGAGCGTGATCGCGTCGACCGGCTCGCCCCTGCCGTAGAGCGAGAGCGCACCCCGGTAGATCCGCGAGTGGCTCTCGCGATAGAAGTCCGTCCCCTCGAGGATCTCGCTGACGACCGCAATCGCCCCGGGCGAGAGCATCATCGCGCCGAGGACGGCCTCCTCCGCGTCGGTGGACTGGGGCGGTACCGGGGCGGTCTGGACTGCTTGGGTCATGTCTGACCGGGCGAGTAGACCAGCTACGTCGAGCGGCTTCAAATGACGCTCCCACAGGCCTCGCGGGCTGCCAAGACAGCCCTGAGCAGGCGAAAGAGAACCCATGTTCGCAGGCGCGGCGGACGGAAGGCATCCGAGGAGCAACAGGCCCTGTGGGCGCTCCTTCTGCACGGAGCGGGAAGTTCGTGTCGCCGTCCACACGCCTGTGGAGGCATCTGTTCACGGGCAGTGGCGGGCGTCACGAGCCCCGGGGGCCGGCGCTCGGCCGCCCGCTGGCGGCCGCCGCCCGCGGGCCGGCGACCCAGCGCGAGCGGCACAGAGCGCGTATACCCCTATGGATCGACGGGCCGGATGAGATCCGGCCCCTACGTCGGAGCCGATCTGTTCCCGCGGCCGCTAGAGGCCGGACTCGGGCTGGCTCGGGTCGGCCGACGAGTTGTCGGTCGGGCCGGCGCCTCGGTCTGCGGTCGCCTCGTCCGGTGCCGTGACCGCCTCGTCCGGTGCCGTGACCGCCTCGTCCGCGGCGACGGCCTCGGTGCCGTCGCTCTGCGCCGACTCCCCCGCACCGGCGTCCTCCTCGGGCCACTCGGCGTCGAGGTCGCCCCCTTCGGGAACGACGAGGGTCTTGACCTCGACCGTGACATCCTGGAAGACCTCGATCGGGATGGTGTAGCGGCCGATCCGCTTGATTGGATCCGCAAGCTCGATCTTGCGGCGGTCGACCCGGATCTTGCGGACGCGCCAGAGCTCGTCTGCGATGTCGGTGGGTGTGATCGAGCCGAAGAGGACGCCCTGCGGGCCGGCCTTGACCTCGAACCGGAGGACCGTCTTCGTCAGTGTCTCGGCGATCGTCTTCGCCTGCTCGTGGGTGCGGGCTTCGTGGCGCGCCCGCTCCGCGTCGCGGCGGCGAAGCTCGTCGACGACCGCGGCGCTGGCGGGCTCGGCGAGCCTTCTCGGCTGCAGGTAGTTGCGCATGTACCCGCGCGCGACGGACACGACCTCGCCTCGGAGGCCGACCTTCTCCACGTCCTGGAGCAGCACGACCTCCATGGCCTAGACCCCGACGTAGGGAAGGAGTGCCATCTCTCGTGCCCGCTTGACCGCCAGGGCGATCTGCTCCTGGTGGCGGCGGCACGCCCCCGTGATCCGGCGGGACCGGATCTTGCCCTTCTCCGACGCGAAGCGCCGAAGCTGGTTCGTGTTCTTGTAGTCGACCTCGCTGATCTTCTCGCGGCAGAAGTAGCAGCTCTTGCGCTTGCCGGGCCCGAGGGCGCCGGGCGGCCCCTTCCGCTTCCGCATGCCTCGATCTTTGTCTCTATCCATGACTCCTCGTGGGGCGGCCGGAGGCCGCTTCGGTCGGGGGTGGGGTGGTGGGAGTTCGAGTGGGGCGGTCTAGAACGGGATGTCGTCGTCGACGCCGGCCGGCGCGAAGTCGTCCTGGTTGGCGGCGACATCCGAGGTGGGCACGTACTGGGGCTGCGCCTCGGCGTCTCCCCGGCTGTCGAGAAACTGGATGTCGAAGGCCACCACCTCGACCTTGGAGCGCTTGGAGCCGTCCTGCGCCTCCCAGGAGGACCAGTCGAGGCGGCCGTCGACGCCGATTCGCCGCCCTTTGGCGAGGTGCTGGGCGAGGGACTCCGCCCGGTTGCCGAAGAGCTTTACGTCGAAGAAGTTCGGCTTGTCGACCCAGTTGCCCGACCCATCCTGCTGGCGGCCGTTGACCGCAAGGCCGAGCTGGAGCACGGGCGAGCCGGAGGGAAGATGCCTGAGCTCGGGGTCGCGCGTGAGGCGTCCGACGAGCACAACGCGATTGATGTCACCTGCCATGGCCTGCTCCTCTCATTCGAACGTCTGTTCGATCTTACTCGGTCGCCTCGACGGAGGCCGTCGGAGGCTGCGTCGGCTTCGGTCGTCGCACCGCCATGTGCCGCATCGCTCCGTCCGTGATCCTGAGCACACGGCTGAGCTCGTCGAGCGTCGCCGGCTCGCAGTCGAAGGTAAAGAGGTGGTAGAGGCCCTCGTTCTTCTTGTCGATCTCGTAGGCGAGCTTGCGCCGCCCCCAGGGCTCGTTCCCGTGCCAGACGCCTCCGCCCCGGGTGACGATCTCCTCGGCACGTCCGAGGATCTCGTTCTGGCGCTCGTCGGCAAGCTCGGGGTCGAGCATGAGCAACACCTCGTAGGGATTCACGTTCCCGAGTTCCTCCTTCCCTTGGTCTCAGGCGGCCCCACCGTCACGCGCGCCTCTCGGGAACGTCGGCGCCGGGCGGAGCAGGAAGTGCAGCGAGTATAGCCGCAGTATCGTGTCGTCTTCGTGACGAACGCGCACGGAACAGGAACGAGCGCTCGCCGCGCCGCCGCGCTGGTCGCCGGGATCCTGGCCGGGCTCGCGGTCGCGCAGCTGCTCCGCCGGCGCCGAGCCGCGCGCGGCTCGGCCCCCGGAGCCGATCCCGATCCCCGCACGGAGGAGCTGCGGCGCAAGCTCGCTGTGACGCCGAGCCTGCCGAGCCCCCGCCAGAGCCCCAGCCGGACGTCGACGCGGCGCGTCGCCTGGTGCACGAGGAGGGGCGTGCGGCGATCGAGGGGATGGAGCGCGCGGGCGAACCGTAGCGCGGTGCCCGGGGATAGGTCACGGGCGGTGCCGGAGCTCCCGCTGGGCACGGTGACGCTCCTTTTCACCGACGTCGAAGGCTCCACGCTGCTCCTGCGCGAGCTCGGGCCGGAGCGGTATGCCGGCGCGCTCGCGGAGCACAGGCGCGTGCTCCGGGCCGCGTTCGAGCGGCAGGGCGGCATCGAGGTCGACACCCAGGGCGATGCCTTCTTCGTCGCCTTCCCGATGCGATGGCGGCCGCGGCTGCGGCCGCGCGAGGCGCAGGAGGCGCCTCGGCTGCCGGGCCCGATCGCGGTACGGATGGGCCTCCACACGCGGTGCGCCCGTCGTCGCCGAGGAGGGGTACGTCGGCATGGACGTCCACAGGGCGGCGCGAATCATGCGCCGCTGGCCACGGCGGGCAGGTGCTCGTCTCGGAGGCGACCGCAGCTCTCCTCGCCGGTCAGCTCGAGCTGCGTGCCCTCGGTGTCCACCGTCTGAAGGACTTGGCCGGCGCCGAGCGCGCTCTACCAGCTCGGGGCCGGCGACTTCCCGCCGCTCAAGAGCCTCCACCAGACGAACCTCCCGGTCCAGACGACGCCGTTCCTCGGCCGTGAGCGCGAGCTCGCCGAGCGTCCTGTCGCTGCTCGCCCGCCGCCGGCACCCGCCTCGTGACGCTGACCGGCCCCGGCGGCTCGGGCAAGACGCGGCTCGCCGCTGCAGGCGGCCGCCGAGGTCGTCGAGACGATACCCGGACGGCGTCTGGTGGGTGGCGCTCGCGGCCAGTGCGCGACCCGAGCTCGGGTCTGCCGACGATCGGCGCGACGCTCGGGGCGAGGGGCGACGCTCGCCGAGCACATCTGCGCGACCGGCGGCTGCTGCTCGTGCTCGACAACTTCGAGCAGCTCGCTCGAGCGCGGCGCCGAGCGTGGCGCGTCTCCTCGCCGCGTGCCCCAAGCTGCGGCTGCTCGTGACGAGCCGCGAGCCGCTGCGGCTCGGCGGCGAGCAGCGAGTACGCCGGTGCTCGCCGCTGGCCCCCGACGGAGGCCGTCGAGCTCTTCCTCGCCCGCGGGCGCGCGGCGAGGCGCGGACTTCGAGCCGCGCCGCGACGGTCGCGGAGATCTGCCGGCGGCTCGACCATCTGCCGCTCGCGATCGAGCTGGCAGCCGCCCGCCTCAGGGCGCTGTCCGCCCGAGCAGCTGCTCGACGCGGCTCGAGCAACGCCTGCCCGTGCTGACCGGCGGCCCGCGCGACGCGCCCGGCGCGCCAGCAGACGCTGCGGGCGACGATCGAGTGGAGCTACGACCTGCTCGACGACGCGGACGAGCAGCGTGCCTTCACGCCGGCTGGCCGTCTTCGCCGGCGGCTTCACGCTCGAGGCGGCCGAAGCACGTCTGCCGACGCCGGCCTCGACACGCTCCAGTCGCTCGTCGAGAAGAGCCTCCTCCGCTACGACGGCGCGCGTTACTGGATGCTCGAGACGATCCGCGAGTACGCCGCCGAGCGCCTCGAGGACTCGGGAGACGCGGAGGAACGGCGGCGGCGGCATGCGGAGTATCTTCCTCGCCCTAGCCGAGTCCGGCAACTTCACGAACGAGGCGGAGGGCGACATGAACTACGCGCTCGTCACACCCGAGCGTGACAACCTTCGGGCCGCGCTCGAGTGGTGCCTCGGCTCAGGCGAGACAGAGCTCGGGCTCCGGCTGGCCGTTGCGCTCGACCACTACTGGGTCGCGGCGGACCCCTTCGAGGGCGCGCGCTGGTGCGCGGCGCTACTCGAGGCCAGCGTCCCACCCGGGCTGAGGGCGCGCGCGCTCCGCACGTACGGCGGTTTGCTGTTCATCGTCGGCGAATTCGAGCGTGGAGAGCGCCTTTACGAGGAGAGCCTCGCGCAGTGCCGGTTGCTCGGAGACGACGCGGGCGCCGCCCACGCGCTCGCCCGGATGCCGATGGCCGCGCTCGTCCGTGGTGATCTGGGCGCCGCTGGCGCGCTGGCGCGGGAGAGCCTGGACGCCTACCGGCGGCTGGGCGATCGGAAAGGCGAGTCAGTCGCCATCGGGACGCTCGGGCCCATCGCCGTCCGGGCGGGCGAGGGCGAGTCGGCGCTGGAGCTGTTGGGACAAAGCGCCGAGCTCGCCGGCGAGGCGGGCTTCGTCTGGTGGCAGGCCGGCGTGGTCTGCGAGCTCGGCGAATGCGCGCTCGCGCTCGACCGGCACGACGATGCCGAGCGCTGGCTTCGAGAGGGGCTCGAGCTCGCCCACCGTATCGAAAGCCGCATGCACGTGGTCTACGCGCTCGCGCTCCTGGCGCGCCTCGCCGCCCAGCGGGGAGACGAGCTGCGGGCCGGACGGCTCTGGGGCGCCTTGGAGCGGGAGGAGCAGCGTGGGACGATCGGCCAGTGGGAGGACGAGCGCGCCAGCTACGCTGCTCCGGTCCTCGCTCGTGCCGGGCCAGGGTTCGAACGAGCGCTCGAGGAGGGCCGCCGGCTTTCCGTCGACGCCGCCGTCGAGCTCGCGCTGGCCCCTTGACAGACTCCTAATCCAGGTAGCCGACCGAGCGCAGACGCAGCTGCCAGAGACGCATGGCGTCCGCGTAGAATCCCCGCGCGTCGGTGCCGTAGCCGGCCAGCACTCGCCGCGCCGCCGCGCTGGTCGCCGGGATCCTGGCCGGGCTCGCGGTCGCACGCCTGACTCCGCCGGCGCCGCGTCGTGCGCGTGGGCGGCCCCGGGCCGACGCCGATCCCCGCGCCGAGGAGCTACGCCGCAAGCTTGCCGAGACCGGCGAGGTGGCCGCGCCGCCAATGCCCGAGGTCGATGCCGAGGCCGCGCGCCGCCGCGTCCACGACGAGGCGCACGGCGCGATCGAGGAGATGCGCCGCTCCGGCGAGCCCTAGGAAGCAGCGGGGCACGACGTTACCGGCTGCGTCGCCGCCGGCCCAGTGGAGGAGCGGATGTGTCCCGTCCCTGACGCGCGCTCGCTCCTCGTCGATCCACATCGAGAGCTCGTCGACAAGCTGCTCGACCGTGCAGCGGGAAGTGTCGATGACGTGCACGCGCCACCTCGGGTCTCCGGCTCCCCAGTCGCTCCAACGCTCCCAGCGCATCCCGTTCCCGCCATCTCCCGGGACGATCACCTCGGGACGCCACCTCGGGTCTCTCGCGTGGCGACGCATCCAGTCCGCCCAGTTGAGGTAGTCCTGGAGATCGCCCGCCGACCGGGCGAGCCACTCTGGCCCGCGCCGGCGCAGCCGCGCGAGGCGCGTCTTGTCGTCGCAGTCGATCAGACACCCCGAGATCGCGTCGAGGAGCGGCGCCGACGGGGTGGCGAGAAGCTCGCCAAATGGTGTCTGGCCGGCAAGCAGAAGATCGATGCCCTCGGCCTGGTAGCCGAGCGCCCGTCGAACCCATGCCTCGCCCTCGTGCCGCCGCCAGGATGCATCCGCTCCCGACGGCACGCCGATCTCGTCGAAGTCGTGAATCGCCAGGCTCTGCATCCGCCGGCGCAGTCCGTCGAGCGCCGCCGACTTGCCGGCCGCGCTGGATCCGAAGAGCAGGAGCAGCATCCACGTGACCGTAGCTCATGCCCGGTCCTGTGCCGGCACCGCGGGGGAGAGACGCTACTCGTCCAGGTAGCCGACCGAGCGCAGGCGCAGCTGCCAGAGACGCATGGCCTCCTCGTAGAACCCCCGCGCGTCGGTGCCGTAGCCGGCCAGCACCTGGGTGTCCATCCCGTCCGCCATGGCCGTCTCGAGCAGGCGCGTCGGCGAGCGCTGCGAATTCCTCGACGACCTCGTCGATGACCGCGACCGCCTGGTCGCGATCGTCGGCCAGGCGCTGGCGGACGTAGGAGACGCCGATCCCGATGTGCCGTGCCTCGTCCCGGGCGACACGCCGCTGCCCCGCCGCGAGCCCGGGGAACGAGCCGTAGCGCGTGTACTGGTCGCCGGCGAGGTTCTGCGCGGTTCGCGCCACAACGCCCTCGCCGATCAGGTGGTACACGACGACAGCCCGCAGGAAGACATCCGGGTCCGCCGAGGTCTCGAGCGGCAGCGCGTAGTGCTCGAGCCGCTCGTACAGACTCGTGGCGACCGGGTCGCGGTGCGCGTCTGCGACGGCCTGTACACGCTGCAGGCCGCGGATGCCGAACACCTCGTCGTACACGCGCAGTACGCACTGCAGGTGGCGAAACTCGTCGGCGAGCTGCGTGGCGAGACAGGCCTGCAGCTCGTAGTCCGGTGCGCGCGTCACGAACGGGGCGAGAACCGTCGCCACGCTGAACTCCGCCTGGAACCGGTGCGCGAATAACCACGCGAAGCCCTGGCGCTCGTCCTCCTGCAGCGCGCCGGAAGCTCGCCGCGTCGATGTCGAGGTCGATGTCCAGCGGCGACCACTGGTTGGCCTCCCAGTGCTCGTAGAGCGCGCGGAAAGGCCGTGCCCGCTGCTCGAGGTCGCGCTCCTCCTCGGGCTGCGGGGGCATTGCGAGGATCTGGTCGGCACTGGTCACGGCGTTGATCCTAGACGCCGCTTCCGGACGGACCGTGACGGGACGGGTCCATGCGGTGGGTGTCGAGGTAGCGGCGGCGGAGAAACGGCCGGTGCCGGGAGCCTCTGCCTGGCCGGTCAGCGCGGGCCCTACAATCGGCGGGGTGCCGTTCTTCATCTGTCCGAACTGCAAGCGGCGCGTCATCGACGACGATCGCCGCGAGGGGCTGAGTCACCAGCCGGTCGGCTGCACGAAGTGCGGCTTCGGGTTCCTGTTCGAGCTGCTCGAGGACTACTACCCGGGCCCGAACACCGCCTTCGTCGTCTGCGACCACGATAGACGTGTCATCGCGGTCGGTCGCGGCGTGCTCGAGCTCACCGGGGTACCGCGAGCCCGACCTGCTGGGACACGAGGTCATGGCCGCGTTCGGGCTCTCGGCCGAGAACGGCGCCGATCCGGCCGAGACGGCGGTGGAGTGGGGCGTGCGCCGGATGGGGCAGCGGCTGACCATACGCATGCGCTCGGGCTCGAGCCGGGCGATGATCGGGGACTTCTTTCCCGCCTACGACGACGACGGCGGGACTGCTCGTCGCGCTGTCGCCGGCGACCTGACGTCGCCGAGCGCGTCTACTCGTCGCCGACCTCTGCGTCGACGACCGTGACGGCCGCCCGCTCGGGCGCGGCCCCGGCCGCCGCGTAGAGGGCCTCGGCGCGGTCGAGCTCGGCCTGCGCGTCCTCGGTGCGGCCGGCCGCCGTGAGCGCGGCGGCGGCGTGGAGGCGCGCATCG
The DNA here is from genome assembly GCA_963838105.1 of uncultured Thermoleophilia bacterium. Classification (GTDB taxonomy): domain Bacteria; phylum Actinomycetota; class Thermoleophilia; order Gaiellales; family Gaiellaceae; genus CAWJNF01. Next base: position 27,991 of record CAWIQC010000004.1, read on the forward strand.
GCCTCGTTCGGACGGGCGCCGAGACCGGCGTAGAGCTCGACCGCGCGCAGAGCGTCTCCCGCCCGTGAGCGCGAGCGCCGCGTCGAGCCACGGCGTCCGCTTGCGCACCTTCGTCGTCGCGGCGGCGAGCTCGTCGCCCCGTTCGAGCTCGAGGAGCGCGAGCGCCAGGTCGTGCAGCCAGAGGTAGGCGACCGGCGTCTTCTCCGTGGAGGCCACGAGATCGAGCAGCTCCGATGCCACCTCGCCCGCCGCCTCACGCTCTCCTGCCGCCACGAGCACGCGGGCGTCGAAGGCGAGGCACGGGAACAGGGACTGCGGGTCCTTGACCGCCCGGCCGAGGGCGAGCGCCTGGTGCGCGTCCTCGACGGCACCCGCGAGGTCGCCTCGCGCGAGCAGGATGCGCCCGCGCGTCATGCGGGCGTAGGACTCCTGGTAGTGGCGCCTGCCCTCCTCGGACTCCGCGATGAACTCCTCCGTGATGGCGTACGCCTCGTCGAAGCTGCCGGCGAGATAGAGCTCGCCCGCGTGCTCGGCGTCGAGCCAGCGCAGCGCGCGCACGTCGCCGAACCGCTCGGCCACCTCACGAGCCTCTACCCGC
>CAWIQC010000005.1:0-239999 GCA_963838105.1 uncultured Thermoleophilia bacterium
AGACGATGCCGGCCATCCGGTCGCCGAGCGAATTCGGCCTCGTCGAGGCGAAGACGCCGAGCGGAATCCCGATGATCGCCGCGAGGCCGAGCCCGGCCGCGGCGAGGATGAGGGTGTGTGGCAGCGCCTCGCCGATCAGCGTCATCACCGAGAGATAGCTCACGAAGTCCTGCCCGAGGTCGCCCTGAGCGGCGTTCTTGACGAAGTCGTACACCTGCACGGGCACCGGGTCGTCGAGCCCCATCTCGGCGCGAACGGTCTCGGAGAGGTCCTCGCTCGCCCGCGGCCCCATGATCGTCCTCACCGGGTCGCCCGGAATCAGGTGCACGATGACGCTCAGGAAGACCATGAGCAGCAGCACGACGATGACGGCCATGCCGAGCCGCTTCAGGAGGTATGTGACCACGCGACTCCTCCCCGCTTCATGCGCATGGTGCTCGGCAGGAGGCTACACAGCCGTAAACGCCGTGGGCAAGGACCCGTCCGTCCGGCCGCAGGACTGGCTGGATCCCCTGCTTGGCGCCGAACCACCTGGTCGGCCACGCGAGCCAGACCGTGTGCGCCGCCGCGTCCCAGAGCTTCTGCATCTCGATGTACATGTCGTTGCGCACGGCCGGGTCGGTCTCCTGGATCGCCGCGTAGTGGAGCCGGTCGTATTCCTCGTCGCACCAGTACATCCAGTTCCACACGTCGATCTGATCGCAAACGAACCACACCGTCGACCAGGAGGGATCAGGGTTCGTGATGAAGCCGACGTAGAAGAGCTCGCGGCTCTGGAGCTCCTCCTTCTCGAGGGCGAAGTAGGCGGACGAGTCGAGCTGCTTGAAGGTGACGTTGATGCCGAGCTCTGCGAGGTTCGCCTGGACGATCTCTCCGGTCGCCCTCGCGCCGGTCTGCTCGGTGTACCTGTACTCGAGCTCCGTCGGCGGGTTGCTCGCCTGGGCGAGCAGGGCTTTCGCCCCTTCGATGTCCCGATCGTACAGCGGCGCGTCGGCCCAGTAGCCGATCGGCATGCCCGGCGGCAGGATCGCGGACGCGCGCTCCACCGGCCCTCGAAGGCGGCCTCGAGGATGGACGGCACGTCGATCGCAGAGCGGATCGCCTTGCGCACGTTGATGTCCTGGAGCTTCGGGTTCAGCATGTTCATGCCGATCCACTCGTAGTCGACGGACGTGCGCGTCTCGACCGTGAAGTCGTCGTTCTCCTCGAAGCGGCTGATTGCATTGAGAGGAAGCTCGCCGAAGTCGACCTCGCCGGTCTCGATCGCGATGCTGGCAGCCTCGTCTTCCTCGATGGGAACGAAGATCATCTCGTCCCACGCGGTCCCGTGGATGTCCGTCGACGCGCCGCCGTAGTCGGCAAACCTTTTGATGGTCACCTGCTGCTTCGGCTTCCACTCGACGAACTCGTACGGGCCGGTGCCGATCGGACTCGTCGCGAAGTCCTCGCCACGCTCCTCGACCGCCTTCTTCGAGACGACCCAGCCGGAGAAGACGGGCAGCGTCGTCGCCATGATCGGGGAGAAGGGCTCCTTGAGGATGATCGTGCCCGAGTACGTGTCGTCGACCCTGACCTCCTGCAGCGCGGGCGACCAGTCGCCCTTGTACGGCGAGTCGATCGCCGGCTGCGTCAGACCGGCGGTGCGCTCGTAGGAGAACTTCACGTCCTCCGCGGTCAGCTCGCCGTAGCCGCCGTGGAACTGGATCCCCTCCTTGAGCTTGAAGGCGAACTGGAGACCGTCGGCCGAGGGCTCGAAGGTCTCCGCAAGCTGGTTCACGACCCCCACGTCCCCGGCTTGTACGTGATCAGCCCCTCGAAGATCCCGAAGTCGACGATCTCCTCGGATGTGCCGGGGAGGAACGGGGGGTCGAGGTTGATGATGTCAATGGTGAGCCGCATCCTGAGCGTCCCGCCTTCCGGTGCTGGGGCGGGCTCCGCCGGAGCCGTCGGCTCGGCCGCCGGAGGCTCGGTCCCGGCCGGTGCGGGCTCGGCCGGTGGGGCCTCGGCGGACGGAGGCGCTGCGGCCTCCTCATCGCCACCACACGCAGCCAGGAGCGCGCTGGCGGCGCTCATCGTGAGTCCTAGCGCGGCGCTCCGCTGCAGGAACTGGCGCCGGTCGATCTTGCGCTCTACGAAGTCGTTCACGAGCTCTTGCGCCCGTTCGTCCTCCGCGGTCATCCCCGTGCCTCCTTCCGAGACAGGCTGGACTCGATCGTGGGTACTAGGACGTTGGTCTCTGCGGTCTGGCTAGCCCCTTGTCCTACCGAGGCTCCCGGCGGGCCGTCTCGATTGAGCGAGAGCATAATTTGCTGCACCTTGCCGCTCTGGATACGCCGGGTGGAGGCTACACAGCGGTGAACGCGGTCGGAATGACCCTCCCGTCGAGGCGAAGTCCCGGCTGGAGGCCTGCCCGCGTGCCGTACCATCTCGTCGGCCAGTAGAGCCACACGGTGTGCGCCGCTGCGTCCCAGAGCTGCTGCATCTCGATGTACATGTCGTTGCGCAGCGCGGGGTCGCTCTCCGCGATCGCCGCGTAGTGGAGCCGGTCGTACTCCTCGTCGCACCAGTACATCCAGTTCCAGACGTCGATCTGGTCGCACACGAACCACACCGTCGACCAGGAGGGATCGGGGTTCGTGATGAAGCCGACGTAGAAGAGCTCGCGGCTCTGGAGCTCTTCCTTCTCGAGGGCGTAGTAGGCGGACGAGTCGAGCTGGGTGAGGGTGACGTTGATGCCGAGCTCCGCGAGGTTCGCCTGGACGATCTCGCCGGTTTCCCTCGCGCCGGTCTCTTCCGTGAACTTGAACTCGAGCTCCGTCGGCGGGTCGCTCGCCTGGGCGAGCAGGGCCTGCGCCGCCTCGAGGTCCCGCTCGTACAGCGGCGCATCGGCCCAGTAGCCGATCGGCATGCCGGGCGGAAGGATGGCGGTCGCCCGCTCGACCGCGGCTCTCGAAGGCGGCCTCGAGGATGGACGGCACGTCGATTGCCAGCCGAATCGCCTGCCGGACGTTGATGTCCTGGAGCTTCGGGCTCTGCATGTTCATCCCGATCCACGTGAAGTCGAGGGACGTGCGCGGCTCGACCGTGAAGTCGTCGTTCTCCTCGAAGCGGCTGATCGCGTTGTAGGGAAGCTCGCCGAAATCGACCTCGCCGGTCTCGATTGCGATACTGGCAGCCTCGTCCTCGTCGATCGGGATGAACACCATCTCGTCCCACGCCGTGCCGAGGAGGTCGTTCGAGGCGCCGCCGTAGTCCGCGAACCGCTGTGTTCGCACGTGCTGCTTGGGCTTCCACTCGACGAACTCGTACGGCCCCGTCCCGATCGGCTTCGTCGCGAACTCCTCGCCGCGCTCCTCGACCGCCTTCTTCGAGACGATCCAGCCGCTGAACACGGGAAGGGTCGTCGCCATGAGCGGAGAGAACGGCTCCTTGAGGACGATCGTGCCCTCGTACGGGCTCTCGATCGTCACCTCCTGGAGAGCAGCCCAGTCTCCCTGGTACGGCGACTCGATGGGGGGCGTCGTGAGGCCCGCCGTGCGCTCGTAGGAGAACTTCACGTCCTCGGTCGTCAGCTCGCCGTACCCGCCGTGGAACTGGATGCCCTCCTTGAGCTTGAACGTGAACTGGAGGCCGTCCTCGGACGGCTCGAACGTCTCGGCAAGCTGGTTGACGACCTCCCAGGTACCGGGCTTGTAGGTGATCAGCCCTTCGAAGATCCCGAAGACCGGCGATCTCGTCGGCCGAAGCCGGGATGAAGGGCGGATCGAGATTGATGATGTCGTTGAGCAGGCGGATCGTCAGCGTCCCGCCTTCGGGGGCGGGCGCCGCGGGCTCGGTGGCGGCCGGCTCCGTCGCGGCCGGCTCCGTCGCGGCCGGCTCGGTCTCGGCGGGTGCGGGCTCGGCAGGCGGCGGGGCCGCCGCCTCCTCGTCACCCCCGCAGGCGGCCAGGAGAGCGCTCGCGGCACCCAGCGAGATTCCGAGCGCTCCGGCCCGCTTCAGGAACCCGCGCCGGTCGACGCGCCGCTCCAGGTAGTCGTCGACGAGCTTCTCGACCTTTTCATCCCCCGGGGCCATCGCCGCTCCTCCTTCTCAGCCGAGCGGCGTTTCGCCGCTGCTGCTAGTACGACGAGTTCATTCCCGTCCGGTTAGCCCCCTCGGCGGGGCGCCGGCGCTGCACAGAGCGAGAGGATACGACGCTGTGCGCACGGGATCAAGGTGCAGGCTAGGGTTCGGCTCGATGCCGACGCTCCGCCTCGACGAGGTCACGGTGGCCTACGAGCAGTTCGGCGAGGGGCCCGACATCGTCTGGGTCTCCGGCGGCGGTGGGCTTGGCAGCACCTGGCACGAGTATCAGATCCCGTACTTCGAGGGCTCCTTCCGCAACACGACGTTCGACAACCGCGGGATCGGCAAGACCGTCTGCCACGCGCCGCCGCCCTGGTCGATCGCCGATCTCGCAGCGGACGCCGCCGGGCTGATCGAGGCCGTCTGCGACCCCCCGGTCGCTGTCGTCGGGCTCTCGATGGGAGCGCTGATCGGGCAGCAGCTCGCCCTCGACCGGCCCGAGCTGCTCCGCTGCGTGGTGGCCATGGGCACGGCCGCCCGCAGCGTCGGGTTCCTCGACGACTGGATGCGGGCAGAGGTGCAGCTGCGTCGCGAGGGCAAGACCATCGAGGGCATGTTCGCGCTCACCCACAACGTGGCCTTCCGCTATCCCGCCTCCGTGCTGGGAGACGAGGAAAAGTGGGCGACGATCAAGCGGCGCATGACCGATGCCGAGCGCTCCGCGGCGGCGGAGACGTCGCTGATCGACCAGTGGGAGGCGTGCATCGAGTTCGACTGCCTCGAGCGGCTGCCGGAGTGCACCGTGCCGCTCCACGTCGTCGCCTTCGCCGAGGACCTGCAGACCCCACCGGCGCTGTGCCGCGAGGTGGCGGATGCGGCCCCGACGGCCGAGTACCACCTCTTCGAAGGCATGGCGCACTGCTCGATCTACGGACACACGCACGAGGAGCTCAACCCGTTCATCAAGGGGCTCGTCGAGCGCTACGTGTGACGGGGAACCAGTAAGCGCCGGCACGATCGAAGGGAGCTGCGTGCCGAGGCTCGAAGACAAGGTCGCGGCACCGGGCGCCGTCCGCGAGATCGAGAACTTCTGGATCACGCTCGCCGACGGCTGCCGGCTTTCGGCGCGCGCCTGGATGCCGGAGCAGGCGGACACCGACCCGGTGCCCGCGCTGCTCGAGTACATCCCGTACCGAAAGAACGACCAAACGCTGATCGGCGACACGACGCGCCATGCGTACTTCGCCGCGCAGGGCTACGCGTCCGTCCGGGTCGACATGCGAGGAACGGGCGACTCCGACGGCGTCCTCTACGACGAGTACCTGCCGCAGGAACAGGAGGACGCCGTCGAGGTGATCGCCTGGCTCGCGGCGCAGCCGTGGTGTAGCGGGGCCGTGGGCATGTTCGGGATCTCCTGGGGTGGCTTCAACGCTCTCCAGGTCGCCGCGCGACGCCCGCCGGCACTGCGGGCAATCCTCACCCTTTGCTCGACCGACGACCGCTACGCCGACGACGTGCACTACATGGGCGGCTGCGTCCTCGCCGCCGAGATGCTCGGCTGGTCGTCGACGTTCTTCGCGCGAAAGGCGCGGCCGCCCGACCCTGCGGTCAGCGGCGAGCGCTGGCGCGAGTTGTGGCTCGAGCGTCTTGAGAAGAGCCCGCCCTTCGTCGAGGAGTGGCTGCGCCACCAGCGCCGGGATGGCTACTGGGAGCAGGGCTCGGTCTGCGAAGACTACGGCGCGATCGAGTGCGCCGTCTACGCCGTCGGCGGTTGGGCCGACGCCTACCGGACCGCGATCTTTCGCCTGCTCGAGCGGCTCCGCTGCCCGCGCAGGGGACTGATCGGCCCGTGGGGCCACGCGTACCCGGAGGAGGGCGTCCCCGGCCCGGCGATCGGCTTTCTCCAGGAGGCGGTACGCTGGTGGGGCCACTGGCTGAAGGGCGACGACACAGGGATCATGGACGAGCCGATGCTCCGCGCCTGGATGCAGGAGCCGATCGAGCCGGCTCCCTTCTGCACCGAGCGGCCGGGGCGGTGGGTAGCCGAGGCGCACTGGCCGTCGGAGCGCATCGAACGGCGCAGTGTTCCGCTCGAGTTCCCGGCCGAACGGATCCGGGGCGCCGACCCCACCGCGCTCGACCACGGTGAGTGGTGCCCGTACGGCCGCGGCGCCGAGCTTCCGACCGACCAGCGGGCCGCGGACGGGCTCTCGCTCTGCTGGACGTCCGAGCCCTGCGAGGAGCGGCTCGAGATCCTCGGCGTCCCGGAGGTGACGCTCGAGGTCGCGTCCGACCGCCCGCGCGCCCTCGTCGCTGTTCGCCTCTGCGACGTGGCGCCGGACGGCGTCTCCTCGCTCGTCACCTACGGCGTGCTCAACCTCGCGCACCGCGAGAGCCACGCGCGTCCCGAGCCCTTGATAGCGGATCACAGATATCCGATCAGGGTGCGGCTGAACGCGATCGCGCACGCTATCCATCCCGGCCGCCGGCTACGCGTCGCCGTCTCCCCGACCTACTGGCCGCATGTCTGGCCCTCCCCTGAGCCGGTGACACTGTCGGTCTTCGGTGGAAGCCTCGAGCTGCCGGTGCGGCCGCCGCGCGACGAGGACGACGCTCTTCCCGCCTTCGGCCCGCCCGAGGCGGCGCCCCCGCCCGCCCACGTGGTCCTGCGCCCGCCCACGACCCAGCGCGGCACACGAACGGAGCTCGCGTCAGGGCGCACGGAGCTCCGCTTCACGATCGACTACGGCGGCCGGCGAAGGCTGACGGCGAGCGGTGTCGAGTTCGAGGTATTCGGCCCGAACGTCTTTTCCATGGTCGACGGCGACCCGCTGAGCGCCTTCGTCCGCTGCGAGCGCCTCGACAGCTTCGGGCGCGGGAACTGGCAGACGCGCGTCGAGACGGCCAGCACGATGTCGGCCGACGCGAATGCTTTCCACCTGACCAACGCCCTCGATGCCTACGAAGGCGCCGTCCGCGTCTTCGCGAAGACATGGACCCTGAGTGTCCCACGCGACCTGGTCTAGTGCAGTGTCTCGAACGTCTCGCGAATCATTCGACACCGCTTCCCGAGGAGGAGAGATGACCCGGCACGAACGACGGCTCGACGACCTCACGGGCGCCTACCTCGCCCGCAGGATCGACCGGCGCCAGTTCCTCCAGCACGCTGCCGCCCTCGGCCTGACGGCGAGCGGCGCGGCCGCGCTGCTGGCAGCGTGCGGCGGCGGCGACGAGGAGGCGGCCGCGCCCACGGGCGGCACGACCGCCGCGGGCGGGGCGACCAAGGCGGCCACGACGGCTCCGGCCGAGACGGCGGCCGAGACGGCGGCCGAGACGGCGGCCGCGCCTTCGGGCGGGACGTTGACGATGCGGCTACTCAACGACATCGTGAACCTGGACCCAGCACTCTGGACGTCAGCCGCGGACGACCAAGTGTTCGTGAACATCTCGGAGGGCCTGGTCACGTACAAGCCGGGCACGGTCGAGGTCGTGAACGTGCTCGCGGAGGAGTTCGAGTCGTCGCCGGACGGCCTGCGCCATCGCTTCAAGCTGAAGGAGGGCATCCCGTTCCACGGCGGCTTCGGCGAGGTCACCGCCGAGGACGTGAAGTACTCCTACGAGCGGATCGCCGGCCTGAACAGCCGAAGCTCGACTCTCCCTATGCGGGCGACTGGGCAACGCTCCAGGAGGTCAGGGTCGGCGGGACGTACGACGGCGAGATCATCCTGAAGGAGCCGTTCTCGCCGCTGCTGACGACGACGCTCCCGGTCGGGAGCGGGCTCGTGCTCTCGAGGAAGGCGATCGAGGAGCTCGGCGAGGAGTACGGCACGAACCCGATCGGGAGCGGCCCGTACGAGTTCGTGAGCTGGGCGCCGAAGCAGGAGGTCGTCCTGACGAGGTTCGCCGACTACGGTGGCGCTGGCTCGGACGCCGGGGCGCCGCCCGAGTGGGACGAGCTCCGCTTCATCCCCGTCGATGAGGACAACGCCGCGGAGATCGCGATCGAAACCGGCGAGATCGACTTCGGCGAGGTCTCGCCGTTGGGATCGGAGCGCTTCGAAGGCAACGACGAGTTCGGCACCGCGGTGGGCCCGACGCTCGACTACGGCTGGATCGGGATGAACGTCATGGACCCGCAACTCGAGGACATCAACGTGCGCCGCGCGATCCGGCAGGCGATCGACGTCCCCTCGCTGATCGAGGTCGGCTTCGACGGCAAGTGGGAGCGGGCGCGCGCGATCGTCGCTCCTGGGATGCCGATCGGCTACTGGGAGGATGCACCCGTCTACGAGCGCGACGTCGAGCAGGCAAAGAGCTTCCTCGACCAGGCCGGGGTCTCGAGCCTCGAGCTCACGTACACGTACTCGACCGCGGAGAAGGGCGGCAAGGAGATCGCCGAGGTCGTGCAGGCCAACCTGGCCGAGATCGGTGTCACGGTCGAGATCAAGCCGACCGACTCTGCCGTCCTGAACGAGCTCGGTGACGTGATCCTCGGCCTCCAGCTCTTCCACGTCTCCTTCTCGAACAACCCGGATCCCTCCTGGGCGACGGTCTGGTTCATTTGCGATCAGATCGGGCAGTGGAACTGGATGAGCTGGTGCAACGAGGAATACGACCGGCTCCACCTTGCCGCGCTCAAGGAGCCTGACCAGCAGAGCCGCCACGACATGTACATCCGGATGCAGGAGCTCTGGGACGAGGCCGCACACACGCAGTGGATCGCCTACCGAACGAAGTTCTTTGCCTACCGGGCCGGCCTCCAACCGGCAATCGCGCCGTACGGGCGCTTCGTGCCCTGGGCCTTCCGCTCGGCGTAAGTACCGATGGCGAGCGCGCAGATGCAGTCGTCGTCGGCGGGGGCATCCTGGGAGCGTCGGCCGCGGCGCACCTGCTCGAGGCCGGCGTCGCCGACGTGCTCCTGCTCGAGCGCGACGGTGTCGGGCAGGCGACCTCGAGCGCGGGCGCCGGCTTCGTCGGCCTCTGGGCACACGGCTACCTGCCTGCCTGGAAGGACGAGGAGCTCGAGGTCGAGCGCTACGGGCTCGACTTCTACCGCGGGCTCGCCGACGAGGGGTACGAATTCGGCTACAAGCAGAACGGCAACCTCTGGGCCGCCACGAACGACGACGCCTGGCGGGCGTTCCTCGAGCGGATCGCGAGCCACGAGGGCGTGCCCGAGCGCAAGGTCCTCGGCCCCGAGGAGGTCGAGGAGGTCACCGGAATCATCCCGGCGCGCGGCGGTGGTCGGCGGCGTGCTCTTCCCGAACGGCTGCCAGGTCTCCGCGCCGAAGGCGAGCGAGGCGGTCGCCGCGCGCTTCGCCGGGCGGGGCGGCCGCGTCGACGTGCGCCGGCCCGTCGAGCGGATCGTGGTCGAGAACGGCCGCGTCGTCGCCGTCGAGACGCAGCGCGGCCGGGTCGACACCGAGATCGTCGTCCTCGCCGCGGGCGCCTGGACGAACGCGCTCCTCGGGCAGCTCGGGGTCTGGGCGCCCGATGGTCCCGCTCGTCCAGTCGCGCATCGTGACCGAGCCGCTGGGCGTGCCGCCGACGATGCCGACGCTGATGCTGCAGGAGTTCTCGTTCATCTGGCTGCGCGAGGAGAACGGCGGTCTGCTCTGGGGCTCGAGCTACGAGGAGGCCCCTCGGCTCGCGTTCCTCGACGAGGCTCCGCCGGACCGCTTCGACAACCTGCCGCTCGACGGGGTGTTCAAGGTGCAGCGGGACGGTCTCGAGGCGTCGACGGCGATCCCCGTCCTGGCGCGCTACCGGAGCATGACCGTTGCGCAGGGCGCGCCCTGCTACACCGCCGACCTGCGGGGGATCGTCGGCCCGGTGCCGGAGATCGAAGGCCTCTACGTCCTCGGGGGCTGCAACGAGGCCGGCATCACGCACGGGCCCGGCTGGGGCAAGCTCCTCGCCGAGCTGATCGTCGACGGATCCGCCTCGCTCACGGACAGCGACGCCTTCCGGCTCGACCGTTTCGGCGACGCAGTGCCGCACCGGCGCCGACGTCGTCGCCGGGATGCACGAGGTCGTCGGCTCGATCTTCGCCGGCAGCTCCGTCTGACGCTCACACCTGACAGGAGACTCGAGCAGGCCTGAAGGACCTAGAAGTCCCTGTCGCTCGCGACATCGATTGCGGGGGCCGAGATCCAACGCAGACGGCGTCTCGGGGATTCTCCACCCGCCACGTTGGAGAGAATCGAGCCCCCGGGCCTGCGCTTCGGCGCGACGGGGCGTAGGCGGGGCTGGGCCGCACGGAGCAGGTCGTCCCTGCGGGCGTCCGCCAGGAGCGTGAGCGCGTGGTAGCTGTACATCGGTTCTCCCTTCGGGCCGGCTGTGAGCTCGTCTGCCCTGGAAGGTGCGCGTACCCGGCTTGCAGCCCGCTTGCGATCGCCTTGCAGCCGCTTTCCAACGCAGGGAGACGAGCGCAGCTCCGCCCTTTCCGCCCTGCTGTCAGAATCTGTCAACGCCGCTGAGCTTTCGGGGGAGGGCTCGTTGGAGTTTCGCGTTCTGGGGCCGCTGGAAGTGCTCGAGCAGGGCCACCCTGTCGAGTTGCACGGACGACGGCAGCGGGCATTGCTCGCGTGTCTGCTCCTGCACGCGAACGAGGTCGTGGCGACCGAGCGGCTGCTCGATGACCTCTGGCCCGGCGGCCGAAGACATAGGGCTCGTCCACGTGTCGGTCTCGCGGGTGCGCAAGGCTCTCGGTGCGGAGCGGGTGCTGACCCGCCCGCCCGGCTACGTGCTTCGGGTGGGGGCCGGAGAGTGCGATCGCGAGGAGTTCGGCGCTCTCGCGATGGAGGGACGAGCGGCTCTCCGGCGTGGCCGGGCACAAGAGGCAGGCGACGCTGCTGCGCCGGGCGCTCGCGCTGTGGCGCGGGCCGGCGTTCGCCGACTTCGCCTACGAGCCGTTCGCGCAGGCCGAGGCGGCCCGCCTCGAGGAAGCCCGGCTCGCGTGTCTCGAGGAGCGCGTGGAGGCCGATCTGGCGCTCGGGGAGCACGGCGAGCTCATCGGTGAGCTCGAGCGGCTGGTGCACGAGGAGCCGCTGCGAGAGCGGCTGCGCGCTCAGCTGATGCTGGCCCTGTACCGGTCGGGCCGCCAGGTGGAGGCGCTCGAGCTGTACCGGGAGACGCGGCGTGTCTGGTCGGAGGAGCTCGGCATCGAGCCGGGGGCGGCGTTGCGGGACCTCGAGGCGGCGATCCTGCGCCAGGACGAGGAGCTCGAGCTACCCGAAGCCGCCGCCCGAGCGCAGGAGCCCGACGAAGAGCATTCCGAGCCGCGTCGTAGCGTCCCGCCGGAGACCGAGCAGGCGGCCGGCACAGCACCGAGCGGCAGCCTGGCCCGCAAGACGGTCACGCTCGTTCTCGCCGAGGCGGGCCTGAACGGGCCCCACGGACGAGATCCTCGACCCCGAGGTTCGCCGGCGGATCGTCGCGCGCTATCTCGAGACTGCCTCGCAGGTGTTTTCGCTCCACGGCGCAAGCCTGGAACGACCGCTCGGCGACAACCTCGCCGCGATCTTCGGCGTCCCGAGACTGCACGAGGACGATGCCCTTCGTGCCGTGCGTGCGGCGCTCGAGCTGCGGGAGGCAGTGGCCCATCTGAACGAGGAGCTCGGGCAGGAGCGAGCAGTCGCGATCGACGTTCGCATCGGGATCGACACCGGCGAGGTCCTCGAGGGCGACCCGGCGTCGCCCGAGGGGCTCGTGAGCGGGGAGGCGCTCGGAAGGGCCACCCGGCTCGCGCAGACCGCCGGGGCCGGAGAGATCGTGATCGGCGAGGCCACCCACCGGCTCGTCCGCGACTCGGTCCGGACGACGACGGCCGAAGCGGACCTTCGAGGTGCGGCCGGTCGAGCGTTCCTCCTGCTCGATGTCGCTCGCCCGAGACGCCCCGAGGGTCCCGAGACCCCGTTCGTCGGGCGCCGGCGCGAGCTCCGCGTGCTCGAGCAGGCGTTCGAGCGCGCCCGCGGCGATGCAGCCTGTCACCTCGTCACGCTGCTCGGGTCACCGGGCGTGGGCAAGTCGCGCCTCGCGCGTGAGTTCTTGACCGGGCTCGGGGAGGACGCCCTCGTCCTTCGAGGGCGCTGCCTTGCCTACGGCGAGGGAGCGTTCGCCCCCGCGGCCGAGATCGTGCAGGCTGCGGCGGGCATCGCCGTCGACGACTCACCGGAAGAGGTGCGGACGAAGATCGCCGCCCTCGTCGGCGATGCAGGTGGTGAGGACGCCCAGATCGCGGGACCGCTTACCGGCGCTCCTCGGCCTGTCCGATGCCCTCGCGCACACTCGCGAGGCGTTCTGGGCGTTCCGCAGGCTGCTCGAGGAGCTCGCGCGCGAGCGGCCGCTCGTCGTCGTCGTCGACGATGTGCACTGGGCGCAGCCGCCCTTGCTCGAGCTGCTCGAGTTCGTGGCCGATTGGGCGCGCGAGGTCCCCATCCTTCTCCTCTGCCTCGCTCGTCCGGACCTCCTCGACGAGCGGCCACACTGGGGCGGCGGCAGGGCGAACGCCAGCTCGATCCTGCTCGAGCCGCTGGGCGCGCCCGAGTCAGAGCTCATGCTCGAGGGCCTTGGCGGCTCCGACCTGCCGGAAGCGGTCCGGCGGAGGATCGTCGAGACGGCGGAGGGGAACCCGCTCTTCCTCGAGCAGCTGCTCGCACATGCGAGCGAGGCTGCCGCAGGTGACGGGGAGGTCTCGATCCCGCCCACCATCCAGGCGCTGCTCGCCGCCCGCCTCGACGCCCTCGAGCCGCAGGAACGCGAGACGCTCGAGCGCGCGGCCGTCGTCGGTCAGCGCTTCTCGTTGGCGGCGGTCGCCGCGCTCCTTCCCGCCGGGCCGGCAGATCGCCTGCCGCAACTGATCCTCGCGCTCGTGCGCAAGGAGCTCCTGCGCCCCGATCCACCCCACGCGTCGGGTGAGGAGGCATTTCGCTTTCGCCACGCGCTCATCCGCGAGGCAGCCTACGAGCGAGTGCCGAAGGAGATGCGGGCGGAGCTGCACGAGCGCTATGCCGGCTGGCTCGAGGAGTCGGCCGGCGAGCCGAGCGGCGAGCTCGAGGAGACGATCGGCTACCACCTCGAGCAGGCCTGCCGGCACTACGGCGAGCTCGGCCTGTCAGACGAGCGCACGCACCAGCTTGCGCGCCGCGCCTCTGTCCGGCTCGCGTCCGCCGGACAGGCTGCGGTCTACCGCGACACGCCGGTCGCAAGCAGCTTGCTCGAGCGTGCGGCCGCGCTGCTGCCGGCCGGAGACGCTGCCCGCCTCGAGATCCTGCCCGAGCTGGCCGAGGCGCTCTTCGTGGCCGGGAAGCTCGCACAGGGACAGGCCGTCTGCGAGGAGGCGATCGAGGCGGCCGAGCGCCGGGGCGACCGCCGAACGCGGGCTCACGCGCTCGTCGTTCTCGTCGACTGGGGGCTCGTGACCGGCCAGGAGGGAGAGGCGGATCGGGCACAACGCGTGGCAGAAGACGCGCGGGCGGTCTTCGAGGAGGCCGGGGACGAACTGGGCCTCGCCCGAGCGTGGAGTCTGTTCGGTCAATCGGGTTTGGCGCGAGGACAGATGAACCGGGCTCACGCTGCGTTCGAACGAGCACTCGAGCACGCGCAGCGAGCGCAACACGAGCGCCTGCAGGCGCAGATACTCGACTATGCGAATGCCGCACTCTTGTACGGACCAGCCCACGTCGACGAGGTCACCAGGCAAGGCGAGCAAACCCTCGATTGGGCCCGCGCCAACGGCAACCGGTACCTCGAGGCGAACACACTTGGCTTCCCACTCGGCCTCAGCGACGCAATGCGGGGACGCCTCGACAGCGCCCGCCGGCAGATCGTCGAGGCGAAAGCGATCCTCGAGGACCTCGGCCTGCTGCTGTGGCGCGGCCACATAAGTGTCTCAGCGGGCTACGTCGAGCTGCTCGCAGGCGACCCGTCTGCGGCGGAGCGCGAGTGGCGCGAGGGGTACGAGCTCCTCGAGGCGACGGGCGACCGATACATGCAACCCCTCAACGCAGCGGGCATTGCCCTTGCGCTCTGCCTACAGAACCGTTGGAGCGAAGCTGACCACTGGGCCACCGTGAGCGAGGAGCTCGCGCCGGCGCGATCTGCGAGGCACCAAGGATGGTGGCGCACTGCTCGCACGAGGGTGCTCGCCCACCAGGGGCACCGGGAGGAAGCGCGCCGGCTCGCGCAGGAGGCAGCGGCAGCGTTTCGCGGCACGGACGTCATTTCATCGTGCGGATGCCTACGTGACCCTCGCCGAGGCGCTGCGCGAGGTCGGAGAGACCGCCGCTGCGCGCGAGCACGCGCGCGAGGCGCTGCGCATCTACGAGCAGAAGGGCCACGTGGTCGGCGCCGCCAACGCGCGCGCGCTGCTCGGCTGAGATCGTCAAGGGAAGGCCATCCCGAGCTCGGCCATCACGAAGGCGAGCCACTCCGGCGTCGAGCGCTCGGTCGTGCTCAGGTGGCCGGCGTGCTCGAGGACGCGCAGCAGAACCGGGTGGCCGGAGGCGTTCGCCTCCTGCAGGCGGGCCACGAGCTTCCGTCCCTGCCAGGGCGGGCAGCGGATGTCGGAGTCGCCGCAGACGACGAGCGTGGCCGGGTAGCGCTCGCCCGCGCGCACGTTGTGGTACGGGGAGTAGGCGTGCAGGACGGGAGCGAACTCCGGATCCGCCGGGTCGCCGTACTCGATCGCAAACTCGGCCGAGGTACGGGTCGCGCGCGTATCGCATGAGGTCGAGCAGCGGCACGAGCGGGACGACGACCCGGAAGAGGTCGGGCCGCTGCGTCAGGGCGGCGCCGGCGAGAAGCCCGCCGTTGCTCTCGCCGACGAGGCCGAGCCGGTCGGCTCGCCGTGACGCCCTCGGCGACGAGCGCCTCGGCGACGGCGTAGAGGTCGTCGAAGGTGTGCTGCTTGCGCTCGAGCCGGCCGTCGTGCCACTGGGTCTCGCCGAGCTCGCTGCCGCCGCGCAGGTGCGGGAAGACGAGCGCGCCGCCCGCCTCGACGAAGGGGGCGAGCTCGCCGAGAAGGTGGGGAGGCCCCACGCGATGTTCCAGCCGCCGTAGCCGTAGAGGAGCGCCGGCCCGGGCCCGGACCGCATCCGCCTCCGCGCTGCGGACGAGCCAGTAGGAGACGTCGCCGCCGTCGGCGGCTCCTGCAGCGGCGCAGCTCGGAGACGACGTCCGGTAGCTCCGGGGCGGGCCGGCTGAGCGCCTCGAGTCGTCGCTCGGCGATGGCGTAGCGGTAGAGGGCAGGGGGGCGCGAGAAGGTCGAGAAGACGAAGAGGAGCGCGTCGTCAGTGGCCGAGACCATCGGCTCGATCATCGCCTGGCTAGCCGCGGGAGAGGCCGTCCCCACCGTGCCCTCGCCCGGTAGGGGCACCTCGTCCTCGAGCCGCCCGTCGAGGGAGTACAGCCGGATCCGCGAGCCGCGTGTCGACGAGGTCGACGAGCGCGAGCCTGCCGGCGGCGAGGCAGGCGCTCCGCAGCACGCCCTCTCCCTGCGGGACGAGCTCGCGCCAGGTCGAGCGCTCGCGCGGGCTCTCGAGCGGGATCGACACGAGCCGCCCGCGCGGAGCGCCGTCGGTGGTGACCGCGAGGTAGCGGTCGCCGTGGAAGAACCCGGCGAACGTGCCCGGGAGCCCGAGCAGGAACGGGCGCCATTCACCGCCCTCGACGGCTCTGATCGAGTCCGGGCGAGGCTCGACCTCGCTCGAGACGGCCATCACCCAGCGCCCGTCGGGCGAGACCTGCGGGAAGACGTACTCCTCGTCCTCCCGGACCGGGGCCGGCTCGGGCAGCGCCGGCTGCTCGTCGCCGAGCCGGTGGAGGAAGATGTGCTTCTGCGGCCGCTCGGTGTCGGGGCCGAGCCCGGCGTTGTAGAAGAACCCGCTCGAGTCGGGCAGCCAGGCGACGACGCCGAAGGACGCGTGCGCGATGCGGTCCGGAAGGAGGCGTCCGGACTCGACCTCGAGGACGTGGAGGACGCTCTGCTCGTCGCCGCGCTGCGACAGCCCGAAGGCGACATGGGCGCCGTCAGGCGCCGGAGAGAACCAGTCGAGCGACACCTCGGTCCCGGGCCAGGTGCTCGGGTCGACGATCGTCCGGCCGCGGTCTCCGATCGTGGAGCCGACCGCAAGGACGGGCGCCGTTCCCGGCTCGCCGGCGACGAGCTGAAACCAGCGCTGCCCGTGCTGCGAGGGAACGGAGACGAGCGACTCGTTCCGCCGGCGCTCCGTCGCCTCCCGGAGAGCGCTCGAGCGCGGGCAGGGCGCCGATCGTCTCGCGGGCGAGCAGCGTCCTGGCGCTGCTGCCAGCTGCGGGTCTCGGGCGTGTCCTCCTCGAGCCAGCGGTAGGGGTCGTCGAACGTGATCCCGCCGATCGTGTCCGCGACCGATACCGTCATGCCCGCAGGAGTATGAAGCTCAGAAGCGACTTCCCGCGCCGCGTCCGGCGGATCGACCACGTCTGGATCCCGATGCCGGACGGCGTCCGCCTCTCGGCGCGGATCTGGCTGCCGGAGGACGCCGAGGAGGATCCGGTGCCGGCGATCCTCGAGTACATCCCGTACCGCAAGAACGACGCGACGGCCGTCCGCGACGCGGGGATCCACCCCTACTTCGCCGGCCACGGCTACGCGTCGGTCCGGGTCGACCTGCGCGGCTCGGGCGACTCCGAGGGCATCCTCGAGGACGAGTACCTGCCGCGCGAGCAGGAGGACGGCGTCGAGGTGATCCGCTGGCTCGCCGGCCAGCCGTGGTGCACGGGCGCCGTCGGCATGATCGGCAAGTCGTGGGGCGGCTTCAACGCGCTCCAGATCGCCGCCCACGCGCCGCCCGAGCTCCGGGCGGTGATCAGCGTCTGCTCGACGGACGACCGCTACGCCGACGACGTCCACTACATCGGCGGCTGCGTCTTCGGCGCCTACATGCTCTCCTGGGCCTCGACGATGCTCGCGTTCAACGCCCGGCCTCCCGACCCGGCGGTGGTCGGGGAGGGCTGGCGCGAGCAGTGGCTCGAGCGCCTGGAGCAGACTCCTCCCTTCGTCGAGGCGTGGCTCTCGCACCAGCGCCGCGACGAGTTCTGGAAGCAGGGCTCGGTCTGCGAGGACTACGGCGCGATCCGCTGCCCGGTCTACATGGTCGGCGGCTGGGCCGACGGCTACTCGAACGCGATTCTGCGCTTCCTGGCCGGCTACGAGGGGCCGCGGAAGGGCCTGATCGGCCCGTGGGGACACCTCTATCCGCACGACGGGCTGCCCGGGCCCGCGATCGGCTTCCTGCAGGAGGCGCTGCGCTGGTGGGACCAGTGGCTGAAGGGGACGGAGACCGGGATCATGGAGGAGCCGATGCTCCGGGCCTGGATGCACGACCCGGTCCCGCCGCGCCCGAGCTACGCGGAGCGGCCGGGCCGCTGGGTGGCCGAGCCCGCCTGGCCTCCGCCGAGCTTCGCGACACGCAGGCTCGAGCTCACCCCCGGCGGGCTCGAGCAGGAGCCCGGCGACCCCGTCGAGCTCGCGCTGCGCGGCTCCGACGCGCACGGCCTCGAGAGCGGCACCTGGGTCGCGTGGGGCTCGGCCGTCGACTTCGCGCCCGACCAGCGGGGGGAGGACGGCCGCTCGCTCTGCTTCACGTCGGCGCCGCTCGACGAGCGCCTCGAGCTGCTGGGCTTCCCGGAGGTGGCCCTCACGCTCGCCTCCGACCGGCCGTGCGCGCTGGTGGCGGCGCGGCTCTGCGACGTGGCGCCGGACGGCGCGTCGACGCTGGTCACGACCGGCGTCCTCAACCTCACCCACCGCGAGAGCCACGAGCACCCGACACCCCTCGTCCCGGGAAGCCCCGTCGAGGTGACGCTGCGCCTGAAGGCGACCGCGTACGCCTTTCCGCCGGGGCACCGCATCCGCCTCGCCCTCTCCCCCACGTTCTGGCCGTGGGCCTGGCCCTCGCCCGAGCCCGTCACCCTCACCGTCTCCACGGGAGGCGCTTCCGCGCTCCTGCTCCCGATCCGGCCGCCGCGCCCGGAGGACGACCTGCTCGCTCCCTTCGAGGACGCCGAGGGCCCCCCGCCGCTCGACGTCGAGGTCGCCGAGCCCAGCGACGCCACGCGGACGGTTCGGTACGACGTCGCCACCGGTCGGTGGGAGCTCGCCACCGACCTCGTCTACTTCGGCTCCGTCCGGATCGTCGGGGACGGGCTCGAGCTTCGGGAACGGGGACGGGACACGTTCGCGATCGTCGAGGGAGACCCGCTCTCGGCGGAGGCGCGCTCGGACTGGTCGACCGCCGTCGGTCGCGGCGACTGGCGCACGCGGGTCGAGACCACGAGCAGGATGACGGCGGATGCCGAGGCCTTCCGCGTCACGAACGCTCTCGACGCCTACGAGGGAGAGGCGCGGATCTTCGCCAAGACCTGGCACTTCTCGGTGCCGCGAGACCTCGTCTGATGCGATGGCGGAAGGCGCGGTAATTCAGGCGTGTCCCCGCGCGAGCGCCCTCGGGAAGGAGATAGGGAGATGAGTCGGTCCGATCGCTTGAGCCAACGCCTCCGAGCGGGCGAGGTCATCGTCATCGACGGAGGCATGGGTTCCGAGCTCCAGGCTCGGGGCGTGCCGATGAACGACGAAGCCTGGTGCGCTGTCGCAAACCTCACGCACCAGGCCGTCGTTCGCGAGATCCACGAGGACTACATCCGGGCGGGTGCCAACGTCATCATCACGAACACGTACGCGGCGGTCAGGATGCCGCTCACGAGAGCCGGGTTCGGAGATCGAGTCGTCGAAGCGAACCGGCTGGCCGTCGAGGCCGCCCTCGAGGCGCGGGACCGCGTCGGAGATGGCTCGGTCGCGATCGCGGGCTCGATGTCTATCGCCGGAGGCGCCGACGTCATGATGCGAGGGCGCCCCAGCCTCGAGGGCGACGAGCTGCTCGACAGCTACCGCGAGCAGGCGGCCGCGCTCGCCGAGGCGGGTGTCGACCTGATCGCTCTCGAGATGATCGGCTCGCCCACCTACGGCGCGCCGGCGCTGCAGGCCGCTGCCGAGACGGGCCTGCCCGTGTGGCTCGGCGTCAGCTGCCTGGCGCCGGAAGCGGGGCGGCTTCCGACGGTGGGACCCCCGTCGGTCGATCTCGCAGAGCTGCTTCAGGCCCTCCTCGGACCCGACGTCGTCGCGGTTACGGTGATGCACACCCCGATCGGCATCATCGACGCCGCTCTCGCCGTGGTCCGCCAGCACTGGAGCGGACCCATCGGTGCCTATCCCGAGACGGGGCAGTGGGCGCCGCCGGAATGGATCTTCGCGGACATCTCCCCGGAGATGTTTGCCCTCGAGGCGGAACGCTGGGTAGCCCAGGGCGTGCAGCTCGTGGGCGGCTGTTGCGGGATCCGGCCACAGCACATTCGCGCCCTCAAAGACAGGCTGCCCTCGCAGCTACCTGCCGGGGCGACACTAGCTGAGCGTGGGGCACTCCCGAACCCAGGCAGAGGTCGTTTCCGAGCTCGGCGTCTGTGCGGCGGGCGACGCGCGGGAAGCCGAGGCCGGCATCCGGGTGCTCGCCGCCGGCGGCAACGCGGTCGACGCCGTCGTTGCCGCCGCCTTCACCGGGTTCGTCGTCGAGCCGGCGAGCTGCGGTCTTGGCGGCTCGGGCCATCTGGCCCTCTTCCTGAGCGAGACCGGCGAGTTCGTCTCGGTCGACCACAACGTGCGGGCGCCGGGCGCGGCGCGAGCAGATCTGTTCGAGGTCGATCCCGAGGCACAACCGAACTACTACGGTGGAGTCGCCGTCGCCGGCCGTCGTAACGAATGGGGTCACCTCGCGGTCGCCGTTCCCGGCGCCGTGTCCGGGCTGTGCGCGGCGCACGAACGCTGGGGCAGGCTGCCGCTCGCGCAGCTTCTCGAGCCGGCGATCGAGGCGGCCGAGGCCGGTGTCCCGGTCACGTGGAGCCTGATCCTGACCATCGTCGACCGGCTCGAGGAGATCGCGACGATGCCTCATGCCGAGGCGTTCCTGCTACGCGAGGGCCGGCCGCCCAGGCTTGGGGAGGTCCTCGATACCTCCGAGCTCGCCCAGGCGCTCAGGGAAATCGCGGCGCACGGTGTCGCAGGCTTCTATTCGGGGTGGGTCGCGGAGGCGATCGCGAGCGAGCTGCGCAAGCACGGCGGCCTGGTCACCGTGGCGGACCTGGCTGCTTACAGGCCGAAGACCGCGGCCGAGGAGCCCGCGTCATACCGCGGCTACCGGTACGCCACGGCGAGCGATCCGGTCGGCTACGAGACGATGAACATCCTCGACTGCTTCGACCTTGCCCGTTACGGGCCCGACGGCGTCGAATACCGGCACCTCATGGCCGAGGCACTCGGGCACGCCTTCGCCGACAACATCCGTCACTACGGAGACCCGGACGTCGTCGCCAGCCCGGTGAACGGCCTCTCGAGCCGCGAGTTCGCTGCCGGGCGGGCTGCCGCTATCCGCCTCGACCGCGCCGCGCCGCGGCCGGTCGCCCCGGGAGACCCATGGCCGTACGAGCACGCGGCGGCGCGGGAAGGCGCGCCCGTGCTGGGCTCAGCCGCCCGTGAAGGCGGCAGCACCAGCCACATGGCGGTCGCGGATCGGCACGGAAACCTCGCCGCGCTCTGCACCACCCTCACAACCGGCTTCGGCTCGCTCGTGCTCGTTCCGGGCACCGGGATCTTCCTCAACAACACCATGCAGGACTATGATCCGCGTCCCGGGCGCCCGAATTCGATCGCGCCCGGGAAGATGCCGATGTTCGCCGTGCCGACGCTCGTTGCCGCATGGGAGGGAAGGGGCGTGCTGGCTGCCGCCGGGGCGGGCGGGTACCGGATCACGACAGGCGTCCTTCACCCGCTGGTCAACGTCGTCGACTTCGCTATGAGCGTCCAGGAAGCGGTTGATGCGCCGCGGGTGTACTGCCAGGGCAACGAGACGTTCGTCGACAGCCGCATCCCTGAGCCGGTGCGCGACCGGCTGGCAGAGCTCGGTCACGACGTCGTCGTGCAGGCGGAGGCTCCCGGCTCCATCAACTTCGCCCGTGTCGGCGCGGTCCGCAGAGACCCCGGAAGCGGCCTGCTCGAAGCCGGCGCCGGCCCTCCGTGGACGGCGGCCGCGGCCGGTCTCTGATCGACCGGCCGTTCCGTCCCTGCCGTCCGCCTCACGAACGTTTCTCTCGCCGTCGCGAGCTGTGAACGGCGCGGCGGTGGCCGACGACCCCTATCGTGCCGGCGTCGCCCCTCGAGCCTCAGGCAACGGAGGTCCTCCATGCCCCAGATCGAGCTCCCGTCCGGCAGCTTCCACTACGACGAGTTCGGGAGCGGCGAGGAGCTGCTCTGGCTCAGCGGCGGCGGCGCGGTCGGCGCCGTGTGGCATCCGCTACCAGATGCCGTACTTCGAGCGCTTCTACCGCAACGTGACCTACGACAACCGGGGCATCGGCGGAACCGTCTGCCGGGAGCCCGAGCCGTGGACGATCGCCGACATGGCCCGCGACGCCGCGGCGATCATCGAGGCGCTCCTCGACCCGCCCGTCGTCGTCTGCGGGAAGTCGATGGGCGGCTTCATCGGCCTGCAGCTGCTCCTCGACCGGCCCGGACCTCTGCCGCGCCGGCATCGTGATGGGGGTCGCCCCGTGCGGGCACGAGGGCTGGCTGGGCGACTACATGCGCGCCGAGGTCGAGCTGCGGCGGCAGGGCGGGCGGCTGGACGGCATGTTCAGCCTCGATCCACTACGCCGCCCAGCTGTTCCCGGCGCGCGCGCTCGGCGACCCCGCCGTGTGGGCCGAGATCCAGCGAGTGCTCGGCCCGAGCTTCAACGAGGAGAACGAGCGCTCGCTCATCCCCCAGTGGCAGGCGTGCATCGACTTCGACGTGCGCGACCGGCTGCCGGAGTGCTCCGTGCCGCTGCACGTGATCTCGTTCGACGAGGACGTCCAGGCGCCGCCGCAGCTCGGCGAGGAGGTCGCCCGCCTCGCGCCGACGGCCGAGCACCACCTCTTCGAGGGCATGGGCCACGGCTCCGTCTGGGGGCACACGCACGAGCAGGCGAACCCGCTCATCAAGGGGCTCGTCGACCGCTACATCTAGCGTGGCTCGAGCGCCTACGCTCCGCTCAGCGCCCGGCGGACGGCCTGCGGCGGCGTCGACCGCCGTGCGGGCGGCGGTCTCCATGGAGACGAACTCGCTGACCCAGTCGCCGGCGAAGAAGAGGCGGTCGCCGACGCCCTGCTCGAGGGCCGCCTGGGCCCGCCAGCGACCGGGCGCGGCGAACGGCCCTGCGTGCGCCCACTTCTTCACCATCGTCTCGGCGATGATCCCGCGCACCTGGGGGTAGAGGTCGTCGAGGTCGTCGAGGAAGCGGTCGCGGATCGCGTCCTCGTCGAGGTCGAGCAGCGCCCGGGCGCGGTCGCCGCCCGCGTAGACCATGATCACGCTGCCCTGCTTGGAGGCGTCGCGCCGAGCGCATGAAGTTGGCGTGGTTGAAGAACATGTTGAAGCTCTTGTCCGGCGTCAGGATCGAGTAGAGGTCGTCCCAGGGCATCGGCTCGGTCTCGCCCGTGAGGATGCTGAGCACGACCATGGGGCCGAACGTGACGCGGCTCGAGCGCGTCGGCGGTCTCCGGCGGCAGGTCGCGGAGCAGCGGCGGGATCAGGGGGGCCGGCACGGCGATGACGGCCGCTCGGGCCCTGACCTCGCCGCTGCCTCCGTCGCCCGTCGTAGCGAACGCGACACTCCGGCGCCGTCGAGCGCCACCTCCTCGACGCGGGCGCCGAGCCGGATCGAGTCGCCGAGGACTGCTCCCAGCGTCTCCGGCAGCCGGCCCGAGCCGCCGCGCATGTTGCGGCCGAGGTCACCCGTGTCCCAGACGTGCCCGAACAGGGCCGCCATGGCCGACTGGGAGATCTCGCCCGGCTCGGCGATCGAGCGGTTCGCGATGGCCCGGTAGATCTCGAACGCCTCGGGATGGAGCGGGCCGAGGAAGTGCGCGAAGGTCTCGTCGCCGCGGTGGCGGAGCGCTCGCAGGCGGATGGCGGCGTCGGTGTCGCCCGGCCGCGGCTGGATGAGCTCCATGTAGCGCGTCGCGTCTCGCTTCAGCCGCAGCCCGGCCTTCGCGAAGGAGACCCGCCCCGCCAGCGAGAGCGGAAGCAGGAACGGGAACAGCTCGGGCCTCGTGTCGCGGATGAGCTTGCCGCGGTGGTAGATGTTCAGCATCGACCCCGTGATCGGCATCACCTCGAGGCCGAACTCGGTGACGAAGCGGCCGACGACCGAGTCCGGCGGCGGGAACATGTGGGCGCCGACGCTGAGAGCGAGGTCGCCGCGCCGCTGCGAGAGGATCCGCCCGCCGACGCGCTCCTCCGCTTCGAGCACGAGCGGGGACAGGTCGCGCAGGTGCAGCGCGGCCGTGAGCCCGGCGATGCCACCGCCGACGATGACGACGTCTCGCTCTTCGGCCACGGCCGTCTCGACCTAGCCATCGGCTCCGGCGAGCGCCTGCAGGATCTCCTCGCCGTGCCGGAAGGAGATGCTGTGGCCCTCCTCGGGGAAGAAGTGGGCCCGGCTGCCCGGGATCGTTGCCGCGAGGTAGCGGGCGCCGCCGACCGGCGCCAGGGGGTCGCGCTCCCCGTGCCAGATGGACGTGGGCACGGCGATCTCCTCCGCGCGGAACCCCCACGGGCGCACGGTCAGGACGAGCTCGTCCTGGACGTAGCCCTCGATCCCGCCGCGGAGGGACTCCGCGACGCCCGCGAACGACCACGCGCGCACCTCCGGCCGGGCCGCGATCTCCCGGTCGGCTTCCGGCGTGCCCTCGTTCTCGAACCAGAACTGCCTGAACTCGGCCGGGTCGCGCGCGACCATCGCGGCGTCCTGCTCGCACTCCTCGCGCGCGTGGGCGAGGGCGGCCTCCGGATCGCTGCGGGCGAGATCGATGAGCTCGCGGATCCACGAGCCGGTCTCTTCCGTCGCGCAGGCATCGACCTCGGGGACGTCCCAGAACGGGCCGCAGCCGCACACGAGCGCGAGCGCGGAAACGCGCTCCGGAAGGGCGTAGCCGCAGGCGGCGGCGTAGGGCCCTCCGCCCGAGGTGCCGACGACGGCGAAGCGGCCGAGGCCGAGCGAGTCGGCGAGCTCGGCGACGTCCCGGGCCCACTCGAGCAGCGAGTGGTCGGGGTTGAAGTCCGAGCGGCCGTAGCCCGGGCCGGTCCGGCTGGATGAAGCGAGCCCCGGCCGCGTCCGCGGCCTGCGCCCAGCCGCCGGGAAGGCGACACGACGGCGTCCCGTGGCAGCTGATCACCGGGAACCCGTCCGGGCGGGCCGGCCTCGGCGTAGGCGAGCGTGCGGCCGTCCCGCAGCTCGATGCGTCGCCGCGCGTCGTCCTGGCCGGCGCTCAATACCCTCTCCCCCACGAGCTGATGGAGCTCGGCTGGATCGTCGGCGATCGTGCGCAGGTGCGCCCAGCCGGCGATGTACTCCTCCACGTGGGCCTCCTCGATGTAGCGGCGCGGTGATCCTGCGGATCTCGGCCGCCGTCGCGTCGTCGTCGCTCGTCCGCACCTCCGCCCGGCCGTGCATGACGACGGCCGCGAAGGGCGGCTGGATCTCCTGCACGGAGAACGCTACCCGCGAATCGCGGACGGCGTTGCGCACCCACCCGCGCCGCTCGTCGGTCCAGATCAGGGCCGCCTGGCCGTCCCAGCGGTACCAGACCGGCACGACGTGCGGCGAGCCGTCCTCCCGGAGCGTTCCGACGACGCCGAGCAGCGCCGGCCGCGTGCGGCCGAGGAACGCCTCGAGCTCCGGAGAGGTCATGGGCATCCTCGGCCCTCAGACGAGATCTCGAGGCGTCGAGAAGTGCCAGGTCTTCGCGAAGATCCGCGCGTTCCCCTCGTAGGCGCTGAGCGCGTTCGTCACCGAGAACGTCTTCGCGTCCGCCGACATGGTGCTCTCCGTCTCGAC
The DNA here is from genome assembly GCA_963838105.1 of uncultured Thermoleophilia bacterium. Classification (GTDB taxonomy): domain Bacteria; phylum Actinomycetota; class Thermoleophilia; order Gaiellales; family Gaiellaceae; genus CAWJNF01. The sequence goes on from CAWIQC010000005.1 coordinate 25,030, forward strand.
GCGCGTCCGCCAGTCGCCTCGCTCATAGGTCGACGTCCACGTCGAACGAGCCCGTGCAGAGAGGGGGTCGCCCTCGACGATCGCGAGCGTGTCGGTGCCCCAGGTGCCGAACTCGAGGCCGGTCGCGGCAAGTCGATGGATGCCGCCCCCCCAGTCCTGGCTCCACTCGAGCTCGATCTGGCCCGTTACGAGATCTCGACGGAGCGTCCGTTCCGTCACCCTGCTCGCGAGCAGCTCGCTGTCGAGCGGCGGGGCGCTCTCGGGCTCTCCGAACGGTGCCAGCTCGCCGTCCTCCGCGCGCTCGGCCCGTACCGGGAGGTCGAGACGACCTGCGAAGACGCTCAGCGTGGCCGCCTCCGGCGAGGGCCACGCGATCGGCCAGTAGGTGGGCGACACCGCGACCCGGATGCGATGACCAGGCCGAAAGGCGTGCGCGATCGCGTTCAGCCGCACCGTCACGTCGTAGCTCCGGCCGGGCTCGAGCGGAGCGGGGTGCTCGTGGCTGTCGCGATGGGTGAGGTTGAGGAGCCCGAGCGTGACGAGCAGCGATGACGCCGTCCGGGGCGACGTCGCAGAGCCGGGCAGCGACGAGCGCGTTCGGCCGGTCGGCCGCGAGGGTGAGGTGGACCTCCGGAAACCCGAGGATCTCGACGCCTCTCGGAGAGTGGCTCCGACGTCCACGTGAGCGAAGCCCCATCCTCGAAACGCTGGTCAGGAGCGAAATCGCCGGCGACACCTCCGCCCAAGAAGTTCGCGCAGTCGAGACCGGTCGACTGGGCTCCGGTGACCTCGGCCGCGTCGAAGGCCAACGGAACGCCTCGGCTCTCGATCGCGGCGGAGGGCCAGGACGGCTCCGCGACCCAGCGGCCCGGCCGCTCGGCGTGGAACGTCGCCGGCTCGACCGGCTCCTGCATCCAGGCTCGCAGGACGGGCTCGTCCATGATGCCCGAGTCCCGGCCCTTGAGCCAGTGGTCCCACCAGCGGAGGCATTCCTGGAGGAATCCGATCGCCGGCCCCGGCACCCCGTCGTGTGGGTACTGATGGGCCCAGGGGCCGATCAGGCCCTTCTTCGGGCCCGGTAGCCCCGCAAGGAGCCGCAACACGGCGTTGGTATATGTGTCGGCCCAGCCCCCGACCGCGTAGACGGCGCACTCGATCGCCGAGTAGTCCTCGCACACCGAGCCCTGTTTCCAGTAGGCGTCACGGCGCTGATGCGACAGCCAGGTATCGACGAAGGGCGGGCTCCCTTCGAGCCGCTCGAGCCACATGTCGCGCCAGCGCTCGCCCACGACGGCCGGATCCGGTGGACGCGCATTCAGGGCGAGCATGGTCGAGCCCCAGGAGAGCATGTACGCCCCGAGCACGCAGCCGCCGACGTAATGGATGTCGTCTGCGTAGCGGTCGTCGGTCGAGCACACGGTGACGATCGCCTTGAGCGCCGGCGGTCGATGCGCAGCCACCTGGAGCGAGTTGAACCCGCCCCAGGAGATCCCGAACATCCCGACCGCCCCGGTGCACCAGGGTTGGGCGGCGAGCCAGGCGATCACCTCGACGGCGTCGGCCTGCTCGAGGGGCGAGTACTCGTCCAGCAGGACGCCGTCAGACTCGCCGCTCCCCCGCATGTCGACGCGCACGCACCCGTAGCCGTGGCCGGCGAAGTAGGAGTGCCGCGTCGCATCCCGGCCGGCCGTGTTGTCGCCCTTGCGGTAGGGGATGTACTCGAGCAGCGCCGGAACCGGGTCGGCCTCGACGTCCTCGGGGAGCCAGATCCGCGCTGCGAGGCGGCACCCGTCCGAGAGAGGGATCCACTCGTTCTCGATCACGCGGACCGGGCGGGGAAAGCGCGTCTTGACAGCCTTGGTCACCGGCGAGCTCGCCCTTCTGTGGCGGTCTGCGCGGCCGCGTCTAGACCGAGCGCGTCGCCCAGGGCACGGTCCGTCCGTCCGGCCGGATCGTGGCCTCGATTCCCTGGCGCGAGGCGAAATAGCGTGTCGGCCAGGCGACCCAGACGGTGTGGACGGCCTCGTCCCAGAGCTGCTGCATCTCGATGTAGATCTCGTTTCGCCTCGCGGGGTCCTGCTCGACGAGCCCCTGCTCGTGGAGCCGGTCGTACTGCGGCTCGGACCAGTACATCCAGTTCCACTGGTCGAACTGATCGGTGATGAACCACACGGTCGACCACGAGGGATCGGGCGCCGAGACGTAGTTGATGTAGAACAGCTGACGGTTGCGCAGGGCCTCGACGTTCGAGAGATCGAAGTACGCCGACGAGTCGAGACCCTCGATGTTGACGTTGATGCCGATCTCGGCGAGGTTCGCCTGGACGATCTCGCTTACTTCCTTGGTCCCCTGCCCTCCCTGCTCGATCGTCAGGGTCAGATCGAGCGAGTCCACGCCTGCCTGCGCCATGAACTCCTGGGCCCTCGCGACGTCGCGCTCGTACACGGGAGCGTCTTCCCAGTAGCCGATGTCCATCGAGGGCGGAATCAGTCCCGTTGCCTGGTCCCAGCGCCCCTCGAAGGCGGCCTCGATGATCGCCGGAACGTCGATCGCGTAGCGGAGGGCCTGGCGCACGTTGACGTCCTGGAGGGCGGGATTCCTCAGGTTCATCCCGATCCAGCTGTAGTCGAAGGTGACGTACTTCCCGACCGTGAAGTCGTCGTTCTCCTCGAACCGCTCCACCGACGGGAGGGCGATCTCGCCGAAGTCGAGCTCGCCGGTCTCGAGCGCGATATCGGCCGCGGCATCCTCGTCGATCGGGATAGCCTCGAGCTCGTCCCACTGCGGCGTCACGAACTCGCTCGACGCCCCGCCCCACTCGGCGAAGCGCTTCAGAAGCACCCGCTGCTTCGGCTGCCACTCGACGAACTCGTACGGCCCGGTGCCGACCGGGTTGAGCGCGTACTCCTCGCCGAGCTCCGTCACGGCCTTCTTCGAGAGGATCGAGCCTCCGTAGTAGGCCGGTAGGGTCGTGCGTGTCAGCGGGGCGAATTGCTCTTTGAGGATGATCGTGCCCTCGTACGTGCCGTCGACCCTGACCTCCTGGAGCGCCACCCAGTCACCCGAGTAGGGCGACTCGATGTTCGGCTTCGTGAGGCCGGCGACGCGCTCGAACGAGAACTTGACGTCCTCGGCGGTCACCTCGCCGTAGCCCTTGTGGAAGGGGATGCCCTCCTTCAGCTTGAACGTGAACTGCAGCCCGTCGGCAGACGGCTCGAACGTCTCGGCGAGCTGGTTGGCGAGCTCCCACGTCCCGGGCTTGTACGCGAGCAATCCCTCGTAGATCCCGGAGGCGGTCTCCTCCTCGCTCGAGCCCGGGGCGAATGCCGGGTCGAGGGTGAGGATGTCGCTCCTGATCCTGAACCGAAGGGTGCCGCCTTGCGGGGCGGCGGGCGGCTCCTCCGCAGCAGTCGTCGCGGCGGGCTCTTCGGCCGCCGTCGTCGCGGGCGGAGTCTCGCCCTCGGTAGCCGGTGGCGGCGGGGCCGCCTCCGGAGCCTCATCGCCCCCGCACGCGGCGAGAATGCTCCCGGCAGCGCCGGCAGACAAGCCGAGCGCAAATGCGCGCTGGAGGAACCCGCGCCGATCGATGCGACGCGACGTGTAGTCATCGATCAGGTTCTCGATCGGCCGCTCGTCTGGACTCATGACCAGCCCTCCTCCGGCTTATTCCTCTCGGGAGCGGCACATGATATACCAGCACACGATCGGGCTCCGTACCGGGCGGCGGGCTCGCTCGCGGATACGTCACGCGCGCGGACGCAGGATGTAGTCGCGGGCGTAGTACGGATCCTCGGGAACCAGAGGAGCTCGACCCTCGACCTCGCGCGTGTAGTAGGCGGCGTAGTGCGCCACGCGGTCGCGATCGAGCTCGACGCCGATTCCCGGTCCCTCGGGGACCGGAAGGTAGGGCCCGTCGAAGGGCAGCAGGCCGCCTGCGATGACGTCGTCCTCGAGGTTCCAGTAGTACGTCTGGTTGTCGAGGATGAAGTTCGGGTGGGCGGCGTGCAGCTGGAGGACGGCCGCTGTCGCGACGCCAAGCTCGCCGAACGTGTGCGTCACGACCGGGAGGCCCGCCGCTTCGGCCATCCCGGCAGCGATGCGTGCGCCGGTGAATCCCGCATCGAACCGGGGATCGAGCTGCAGCGCGTCCGCCGCCTGCCGCTTGATCACGTTGAGACTGTCGTACAGCGTCAAGGCCGCCTCGTGGGCGAGGATCGGCACGCTCACGGCGCGCCGGACCTCGGCCATGTCCTCGAGGTTGCTCGCCAGCACCGGCTGCTCGACGTACTCCAGCCCGTACTCGGCCATGCGCTGGATGATCGTCTTCGCCGCGCCCGGCGACCAGGCCTGGTTGGCGTCGACCCGGATTCGCGGCCCCTCCCCGACGGCCCCGCGGATCGCCGCTACGCGGGCTACGTCGAGCTCGGCGCCGAAGCCGACCTTCAGGTAGAGGGTCCGGAAGCCGCGCGCGACCCACGTCTGCGCGCCCTCGGCCATCTGCGCCGGCTCTCCCGGAGGTATGTCGCCGTAGAAGGGGACGTGCGTGCGCCAGGCGCTGCCCCAGACTCGATGCAGCGGCTGCCCCATGATCCGGCCGACGAGGTCCCACAGCGCCATGTCGAGCCCGCTGAGCGCCCACGACATGCCTCTCGTCCCCAGATGGGCCATGCCCGTCTCGGCGTAGATCTGGTGGCGCAGGATCTCGTGCTCGAACGGGTCGGCCCCGAGGACGAGGGGCACGACCGAGTCGATCAGGACCTCGTGACGTCCGGACGCCCCGCGTACACGACGGGCGACTCGCCGATCCCGGTGAGGCCCTCGTCGGTCTCGACTTCGACGAGAACGGCAAGGGCCGGCGAGCTCCCCTGGTAGCCCCGCCGCCAGCTCGACTTGTAGGCCCGCTTTTGCGGCACCGCGACGACCGTCGTCCGGACGTTCGAGATCTTCACGTTCTCTGCTGCGGCGTGGCGCGCCAGCATCGCGGCGGCCCAGCGCTCACGAGGACGGCCTCACCCCGCGCGACCATGGCCGCGAGCGTACCGGCGATCGTGGTTGCCAGCTCGTGCTCGGTCCCGACGGGTAGGTCGCCGTAGCGTCGATGCACTTCCGCGCACAGGTCGGCGAGCGTCGTGCAGCCGCCCGCAGGAAGCGCCTCCCGGACGGCCGCGTCGATCCGGCGCACGGCCTCCGCGCTGTCCGCGATGAACGAGGCGACGGCGCTGCCGCGAAGCGGCGGGAAATGGGTTCCAAGGAGGAGATCGGGATCGAGGCGGGCGAGACGGCCGAGGGTTGCCACGTACCACTCGGGATCGTGGTACTGGGGAGCGAACATCAGCGACCCGTCGAGGTAGGGAATCCCGCGGCCCATCGCCGCATCGCCGACGATCGCCACCCGCTCCACGGGCAGCCAGACCGCCAGGTGGCCCGGGCTGTGGCCCGGCACATGGAGGATCATGCAGCGCCGCCCGCCGACGTCGACGTCGACGTCTGCGCCGATGACGCGATCGAGCTCATACGACGGCCCGAGCCGGCGACGGGTGCTCCGGAGCCGCTCGTCCGACGGCCCCACCAGGTCGCTCTCCCACCAGGCTCGATAGCGGCGGGCGATCGTGCGCTCCGGATCGCCGAGCAGATCCGCATCGCCCTCGTGGGCGAGCACGGTGAGCTGCCGGAGCGACCGCCGGAGCTGTGCGGTTCCTCCGCAGTGGTCGGAGTCCGGGTGGGTGAGCACGAGCGTCACCGGCTCGTCTCTGTGGCCGGTGCGCGCTCTCAACGCCGGCAGGATGATCCGGTCGGGCGTCTCCGGCAAGCCGGCGTCGACGACCAGCCGGGCGCCGTCACCGTCGATCACGTACTGGCAGAGGAGCCGGCTCCCATCGAGCCCCTCGAGCCGGTACACACCCGGCGCAACCTCCGTCCCCGCCACGTCCATGGGTCCCGGGGAGGCCTTCACGAGCGCGGATGGTATACGAGGATCTGATATATCTCGGCAGCGCCGCGCATGGTCAAGGAGCTTGCGTCGTACCAGACGGTGAGAACGAGGCTCGAGGGTATCTCGGCCGTGCCGGTCACGCCCTTCGACGAGAACGGCGCCGTGCACGAGGCCGGCGTCCGCCGCGTCGTCGCCCGGCTCGTGGCGGCGGGCCTCGACGTCCTCGTCCCGTGCGGGAACACGGGCGAGTTCTCGAGCCTGACGTCCGACGAGGCTGCACAGGTCGTGTCGATCACGCTCGCCGAAGCACCGACCGGAACGACCGTGATCGCCGGGGTCGGCGGGGACGTGCGGACGTCTGTTCGCCTTGCCCAGGCCGCCGTTTCCGAGGGCGCCGACGGGGTCATGATCCACTATCCGCAGACGCCGTACGTGACGGGCTCCGGGCTCGCGCGCTACTACCGCGAGGTGGCAGGCGAGATCGACGGCGCCGTCGTTCTCTACCTGCGGGATCGCGGCCTCCCGGAGGAGGTTTTCGACGATGTCCTTTCGATCCCGAACCTCGTCGCGGTCAAGTACGCCCTACCCGACGTCTTCTCGTTCGCGCGGCTCGTCCGTCGCTATCCGGACAGCGTTGTCTGGGTCTGCGGCCTCGCCGAGATGTGGGCGCCGTTCTTCTGGCTCGTCGGCGGTCGCGGCTTCACGTCCGGCCTCGTCAACGTCGCGCCGGACGCGTCGCTGGCCATGCTCGCCGCTCTGCGCGACGGAGACTATGACGAGGCGATGCGCGTATGGGCCAGCATCGTTCCCTTCGAGGAGCTTCGGGCACGGGAAGGCAACGGCAACAACGTCTCCGTCGTCAAGGAGGCCATGGCTCTTCGAGCGATCGTCGGCGCCACCGTGCGGCCGCCTCTTGCTCCGCTGTCGCCTGCGGACGCGGAGGAGCTCGCCTCCATCCTCGCGACCTGGGGTGCCGAGCAAGCGTGAGACTGCGCGACAAGGTCGCCCTCGTCACCGGCGGCGCGAGCGGGATCGGGCTCGCGACAGCGAGCGCATTCGCTCGGGAGGGGGCGCGGGTCGTCGTGCTCGATCGCGAGAGCGGAGCGAGCGTCGAGGCTCTCCTCCAGGCGCCGGCGTCCGAGTTCGTGTTTCAGGTGGGCGACGTCTCGCGGGAAGAGGACGTCGCGCGAGCGTTCAGCGTGATCGAGGAGCGCTTCGGAGGTCTCGACATCCTGTACAACAACGCGGGCATCGACATGGTCGGAGCGCTCGAGCAGGTCGAGCCACGGGACTTCGACCGTGCGTTCGCGGTCAACGTCCGCGGCGCCTATCTGACGACGAGGCTTGCGATCCCGCTGCTGAGGGCACGAGGCGGCGGCGTGATCTTGATGAACGCCTCGAACGCGGGACTCGTCGCGCGCGCCCACGATCCGGTCTACTGCGCCACGAAGGCAGCCCTCGTGATGCTGACCCGCTCCCTGGCGCTCTCGCTGGCGCGTGACCGGATCCGAGTGAACGCCATCTGCCCGGGGCCGGTCGACACGCCCGCCGTCCGGAGAGACGCAGCCGATGGAGGCTGGGAGGCACACGAGAGCCGGCTTCTGGCCTCCGCTCCACTCGGACGCGCCTTGAGCCGCATCGCGTCCGCCGAAGAAGTCGCCGACGCCGCCGTGTTCCTCGCGTCAGACGAGGCCTCGTACGTGACGGGAATCGCGTTGCCCGTCGACGGAGGCAAGACCGCGGGTCTGCAGGTCTTTGACTGACCACGAGCCAATTCGAGTCGGGATCGCCGGCGCCGGGTTCGCCGCGCGGTTCCACTACGACGGCTATCGCCGAGTGCACGGCGTGCCGGTCGAGGTGGTCGGGGTAACGTCCCGAACGCGCGCCCGCCGAAAGGCGTTCGCCGCCGAGCACGGGCTGCGCGCGTTCGACACCGTGGCGGAGCTGATCGACGCCGTGGACGTGCTCGACATCTGCACCCCGCCGTACGCGCACGCCGAGCTCGCCGTCCAGGCACTGGAGCGGGGCCGGCACGTCGTCGTCGAGAAGCCCTTCACGGGCTACTACGGCACGGGGAAGCCATCGTTCCGAGGCAGTCGCTCCCCGAAGCGCAGGATGCTGCAGGAGGCCCTGGCCACCTGCGATCGCGTCCGTTCAGCGGCTCGACGCGGCCGTGCGAAGATCTTCTACGCCGAGAACTGGGTCTACGCGCCGGCGATCCAGAAGGAGCGCGAGATCCTGTTGAAGAGCGGGGCTCAGATCCTCTGGATGATCGGAGAGGAGTCGCACAGCGGCTCGCACAGCCCGAGCTACGGCGTCTGGGCGGAGGCCGGCGGCGGTTCCCTCGTGGGCAAGGGGTGCCACCCGCTGACGGCTGCCCTCTACCTGAAGCAGGAGGAAGGCCGAGCGAACGGCGGCCTTCCGATCAGGCCGGTCTCGGTGAGCGCACGGACGCACGAGATCACGCGGCAGCCGCAGTACCGGAGCGAGGGGTTCCTGCGCACCGACTACCTCGACGTCGAGGACTACTCGCAGCTGCACGTCGTCTTCGAGGATGGGACGCTCGCGGACATCTTCGCGGCCGAGCTCGTGCTCGGCGGCATCAGCTCGTGGCTCGAGGTTCGCGCCAACAACCACCGTACGAGGTGCAGCCTGAACCCGATCGACGCCTTGACGACCTTCAACCCGCGTGAGGAGCTTCTCCGCGATGTCTACGTCGCGGAGAAGATCGGCTCGAAGCAAGGGTGGAGCCATCCCGCCCCGGACGAAGACTGGATGAACGGCTACCCGCAGCAGTTCCAGGACTTCATGGAAGCGGCCCACGAGGATCGCGAGCCGCTCTGCGGGGCGCTGCTCGCACGCGACACGGTTGCGGTCATGTACAGCGCGTATGCGTCGGCCGAGCGAAGGGGCGCAGAGGTCAGAGTTCCGCGCCGAGCGGCACGGTAGGCCTACCGACCGGCGAGGACCTGGCCGGCGAGGAACTTCGCGATGTGCGCGCGCACCTCGTCCTCGGCCTGCTCGCCGTTCTCGTCCTCCACGGCGGCGAGGATCGAGCGGTGCTCCCGTGACTCGTCCTCCCAGGTCGAGCGGCGCCGCCAGCCCCCGACGGAGATCAGCGCCACCTGGTCCTGGAGATCGTCGAGCGTCTTGCGCAGAAGCTGGTTGGGGCACGGCGCGTAGAGCAGCTGGTGAAAGCGCCGGTTCGCCAGGCTCAGCTCGGCGAGGTCCCCGCTCGACGCCGCGTCGTCGGCCGCCTCCAGTGCCCCGCGTGCGAGCTCGAGACCGCCATCGTCGTACATCCCGATCGACTGGCGCACGGCGGCCGGCTCGAGGAGAACGCGGACACCGTAGACGTCGCGCGCGAGCGTCTCGTCGACGATCCTGACCTCGGCGCCTCGGAACGCGTTGACGGTCGTCAGACCCTTTCGCTCGAGCACCTTGAGCGCTTCCCGAACGGGTGTCTTGGAGACGCCGAGCAGACTGGCGACATCGCGCTCGACCAGACGCGACCCGGGCGGGAGATCGCCGGTCAGGATGGCTCGAGTGATCGCGTCGACGACGAGGTCGGCGCGTGATGCGGGATTCTCGAGGGGTGCGAGGGGCGGATTGCTTCGAGCCATGCGTCGTTGGCGCATCGTATATCAGACGCCATATCGGCCTTCACCGATCTGCGCCCTCCTCGCGGCCGAGCATCTCCGGTTGATAGGGGAGGTACTGGCCCTCGGCCCGGTAGCGAGCGGAGGCCTCGGCCACCGCATCGTCGTCGATTGCGATCCCGAGACCCGTGCCGTCGGGCACCCCCCAGACAGGCCGCGTGGCGATAGGGAGGGTCTCCGTGATCACGTCGTGCACCATCAGGTGGGCCGTCTGCTGGTTTCCCGTCGACGACGTTCGGGAGCGTCAGCAGGAGGTGGTGGCACGCGGTCGCCGCGATTCCCAGCTCACCGTGCGTGTGCTTGCAGACCTCGAGGCCCTCCAGATGGACGACGTGCGCCAGGCGGTGAAAGCCGGCAAGCGAGCCGACCCAGTACGGGCTGAAGCAGAAGACGTCGGCCGCCCTCGCCTTGATCCGAGCGTAGACGTCCTCCTCGGTCCAGAGCCCCTCGTTGGCCGCGATCGGGATCGGCGAACGACGACGCAGGTCGGCCATCTGTTCGACCGGGCTCTCGCGAACCGGCTGCTCGACGAAGTCGATGTCGTACGCGGCGACGGCCTCGATCGCCCGCTGCGCCTCGCGAAGGCTCCAGCTCCCGTTCGCGTCGAGGCGGAGTCGGGGCCCGGATCCGAGCGCCTCCCGCACCGCCCGAACCATCTCGACTTCCCGCTCGAGGTCGCTCCCGACCTTCAGGTAGAAGACGTCGAAGCCTGCTTCCCGCCCCTCGGCGCACTGGCTCGCGAGCTCTTCGGACGTGCCGCGCGCAAGGTAGTAGAAGTAGGTCGCCTGCGCACGCCGAAGCCCTCCGAAGAGACGGTAGACGGGCTCGCCAACCGCTTTGCCGCAGATGTCCCAGAGCGCGATGTCGATGCCCGCCCAGGCGAAATTGCCGGTCGGAGCCGTGAGCTGCCAGAGGCCATGCCGATAGAGATCGGCGCGCATCGCCTCCCGGTTCCAGGGGCTCCTGCCGACGACGAACGGGCCCATCGCCCGAACGGCGGCCTCGATCGAGACGACGTCGGCCCCGCTGCACGACTCACCCCAGCCCTCGAGGCCGTCATCCGTGGTCACCTTGACGAGCACGTCCGTGACGCCGTCGCGGGCAATCACGGAGCTGACTTCCCGGTGCCTGTACGGGACGCTGACGGTGATCGGCTCGACTGTGGCGACCCGCATCAGGCTCTTCTCACCTCTCGGCTCTTTATCTGTACCGAGCCCTCCGGGCTCGGTGACGCTTCGCGGCCTGGCGCCCTCGTGACCGCGGCCTGCGGCCGCTTCCTGTCACGGCTGCGGCCTACGGCCGCGTTGCGTGACGCGCCGCTTGCTCCGCACCACTCGAGCGCGCACGCGGCGAGCACCTTGGCGGCGGTGAATACCTCCTCGAGCACGACGTACTCGTCCTTCGCGTGGGCGACGCGCAGGTCGCCGGGCCCGAACACGATCGAGGGGATGCCCTCGCGCTCGAGCCACGTCCCCTCCATGGCGGCGCCGAAGTTGACCGGGTAGGCGGGGCTCGGCTCGGGCACGGCCTCGCCCGTCACCGCCTCCCAGGCTCGCGCCATCGCCTGAGGCAGGGGGTGCTCCCAGGGCGTGAACATGCCCGGGTAGCGCAGCATCCACTCGAGCGCCGGCGGGTTGTCGCGCAGCCAGGGATCGAGCTGGCAGGCGGCCAGCACGTGCTCCTCGACCTCGGACATGACGGCCTCGTCGTCCTCGTCGGGCGGGTACCAGAGGATCCAGTGGAGCTCGGCACGGTCGGGGAGGTAGGCGGGAAACGGCACGCCGGGATCGGCGCGGAAGATGCCGGGCATGATGTTGAAGAACCCCGGCGAGAAGTAGGAGTGGCTCTTCGTCAGCCCCCACTGGCGCTCGAGGTCCTGCAGGGCGCGCACGATCTTGACGCCCTTCTCGAGCGCGTTGACGCCGATCGCGTCGCCCTGCCCGCCGGGGCGGATCGCGAGCGGCCGGTTGGCGGCGTGGGTCGCCTTGCCTGTCACGGTCGCCTTGAGCCAGCAGAACCCGGCCGAGGTGGGCGTGATCGTGAGCGGGCGCGGCGGGTTGGAGGGCTCGGTGACGATGGCGCCGTCGGCGCGGAAGCCGGCCTTGACGCAGGCGAGGGTGCCGAGATGTACCTCCGCCGTCTCCTCGCCGACGACCGAGTGGAGCTGCAGGTCGCCGGCGAGGCGGACTCCGGCGTCCGCGAGCGCCCGGGCGGCGAGCCACATGGCGACGGCCGAGGCCTTCATGTCGGTCGAGCCGAGCCCGTAGAGGCGCCCGTCGACGATCTCCGCGCTCCACGGGGCTGCCGCCGACCCACTCGCCCTCGACAGGCGGCACGGTGTCGATGTGGCCGTTGAGGATCAGCGAGCGCCCGCCGCCGGCGCCCGCCCGGACGCCGACGAGGTTGACGCGATCGGGGTCCATCGGCGACCCGGTGGGTCGCGAGGCCGGCTTCGCGGTAGCGCTCCTCGAGCAGGTCGTTCACGCGGGACTCGCCGCCGAGGTGCTCGGCGCGGTCGATGCCGGGGTAGTTCGGGTTGACCGACCGCAGGCGGACGAGCTCCTGCAGGAGCGCCACCGCCTCGTCGCGCCTCGACTCGACGGCCGCGACGATCTCGTCACGAAGCTGCGCGGGAATCGTCACGATGCGCGCGCTCCCCGTGCGGTTTTCCGCACTAGAATCGGCGCCGGGTGGTGGGCCGGGGTGCCCCGGAGTATGAGAGCAGCGGTCGTCCGTCATGGCCGCGTCCCGCACCAGTCGATGACCGCCGCCGCGAGCGCCTTCGCCGCCGTCGCGACCTCGTCGAGCTGCACGTGCTCGTCCCGGCAGTGCGCGAGCTTGAGGTCGCCCGGCCCGTAGACGACGGCGGGGATGCCCTCGTCCTCGTAGAACGAGCCGTCGCTGGCGGCGCCGAAGTTGACCGGGCGCTCGCGGGCTCGGGGGGCCGACTCGCTCGCCGCTCGCCGCCTCGTGGCCGCGCGCCAGCGTCTGCACGAGCGTCGATGCTCCCACGGGCGTCTCCATGGGCGGCCAGTTGTTGAGCCACTCGAAGGTCGGCGGGTGGTCGCGCAGCCAGGTGTCGAGCCGGCAGCCGGCGAGCACGTACTCCTCGATCTCGCGCGCCACCTCCTCGGCCGACTCCTGCGGCGGGTACCAGATGACGTACTCGATCGGCAGCGCGGTGGGGGAAGTACGCGGGGAAGGACACCCCGGCGTCGGCGTGGAGGACGTTCGGGCCGATCGTGAAGAAGCCCGGCGAGAAGTACGGGTGGCTCTTGGTGAGCCCCCACTGCTCCTCGAGCTCGCTGCAGCCACGTCGACGACGTCGAGCGCCTTCTCGAGCGCGTTGACGCCGATCGCGTCGCCGGGCCCGCCCGGCCGGATCGGCGAGCGGACGGTTGCCGCAGTGCGTCGGCTTGCCCTCGACGAGGATGCGCAGGATCCAGGCGCCGGCCGCGACGGTCGAGACGGTGAGCGGCGTCGGGAACGACGTCGGCTCGGTGACGATCGCGCCGTCGGCACGGAACCCTGCCTCGCACGACCGCGCTCGTCCCCAGCGTCGTGCTCCATCATCTCCTCGCCGACGACCGAGTGCAGCTGCAGCTCCCCGGCCAGCTCGACCTCCTCGTCCTGCGAGCGCCTGGGCGACCGCCCACATGGCCGCTGCCCGAGCCCTTCATGTCCGTCGAGCCGAGCCCGTAGAGGCGGCCGTCGCGTACCTCGGGGTTCCAGGGCGACCCCGCCGAGCCAGCGCGTCGGGCTCGACCGGGCGCGACGGTGTCCACGTGGCGCGTTGAGGACGAGCGAGCGGCCGCCGCCTGCTCCCTCGGCGGACGCCGACGAGGTTGCGACGCTCCGGATCCTCGCGCCACCCAGTGCGTCTCCAGGCCGGCCTGCTCGTAGCGCTCGCGCAGGATCTCGTTCACGCGCGTCTCGCCGCCGAGCACGTCGGCTCGCGCGAACGCCGGGGAACGTCGGGGTTGATCGAGTTCACCCGCACGAGCTCCTGGATCAGCGCGACGGTCTCGTCGCGCAGGCGCGTCGATCCGGCTGAAGAGCCGCTCGTGCAGGCTCGCCACACACGGCCTCCGGCCTGCCGCTCGCGAGCGAGCGGTTGGCGGCCAGCGAGACGCGCAGCGCCAGGAGCGCCTGCTCGCCGGTGCCGCTGCTCGGGCTGGCGTCCGGCTTCGACACAGGACGACGAACTCCTCGATCTCCGGGCCCCACGGGTCGACCGCGGTCCATGAGCACCGACGTCGGGGTCGCCGCCGCGCGGGAACAGCCGCAGGCCGCGCGCGCTCGGGTCGACGGCGCCGATGTTGCCGCCGCCCTCGGCCGGCGCCGCCCGGAAGCGCGTACTCGGCGGCGCCGCCCTCGCGCGTTGACGCGGATCAGGCTCGAGAAGGGGAAGCTCGCCGGCATGCACATGCTCCCCTCCACGACCGCCTGCGCGCCGTCGTAGTCGACGACCGCGACGACGTGATCCGGCGAGACCGCCGCGGCGACGTCGACGCCTGCGCGTACACGCTGCTGCGGCTCGCCGAGCAGCCAGTTCATCTGGTCGAAGTCGTGCACCATCAGGTCGACCGGCGGCCCGCCGGACTGCGACGCGTCCGCGAACCAGTCGGCCCAGTCGGCAGGCGGCGAGAGCCGGGACGCGGCGAGCGACAGCGGCCGGCCGAGCTCGCCCGACGACGACGCGCCGGTGCAGCTCGACGTACTCGGGCCAGAAGCGCAGCACGAGCCCGACCATGAACGTCGCGCCCGCTCCGCTCCGCCGCCCGCGACGATCGCCTCGGCGTCCTCGAGCGTGAGCGCCAGCGGCTTCTCGAGGAACACGCGCCTTCCCGTCACCGAACGCCCGCTCCGCGGCCATTCGGTGGAGCGGAGTCGGCAGGCAGATGTCGACCGCGTCGACCTCGGGGTCCGAGATCGACAGCCTCGAGATCGGTCGAGACCTCCGCGCCGACGATGTCGGCGACCCGCTGCGCCGCGCTCGGCCGTCCGCGAGACACCGTCTTGACGCGCACGCGCTCGCCGAGCGCCGCGTAGTTGTTGGCGTGCGACGCGCCCATGAAGCCGCCGCCGAGGATCGCCACCGTCACCGCCATCTAGCTTCCCTCCATGAACTCGAGCTGCACCCGGTTGAACTCCTCCGGGATCTCCCAGAACGGCGCGTGCCCCATCTGCTGCCAGAGCCGCACACCGCGCCTGCGGCATGCGGTCCTTGATCGCGTACGTGTGGTGCGCGCGGCGTGAGCATGTCACGATCGCCGACCGTGAGGAGCGTCGGCACGGCCGACCTCGCCGAGGCGGTCGAGCACGTCGTGCGAGACGCAGGCCTCGGCCTGGTCGCAGAACGCCTCCGCGCTCTGCGGGTACGGCGCTTCCGAGCACCTGCTGCTCGAGCTCGGCGCCACGTCCTCGGGCCGGTCGTTGAACCACCAGACCGTGAACACCCACAGCCAGCACTGGCGGCAGAGGTCGAGCAGCGGCACGGCGCGGGCGTACTGCTGCCAGCTGCGCATGATCGCCGTCAGGTGGCCGTCGGCGCGCCCCCACGTGCAGTGCAGCGAGAGCGAGCGCACGAGCGGCGGGTGGCGCAGCGCCAGCTGCTGCGCGATCGTGCCGCCCATGGAGGCGCCGACGACGTGGGCGCGCTCGACGCCGAGCGAGCGCAGCAGATCCGCTGCCACGTCGGCGAAGAGCTCGGTCGTGTAGGGCCCCGCCGGCCCCTCGGTCTGCCCGACCCCCGGGTTGTCGAAGACGATCACGCGGTGGCGCTCTCTGAAGGCCTCCGTCTGCAGGCCCCAGGCGAGATGGTCCGCGCCGAGCCCGTTGACCAGCAGCACGGGGTCGCCCTCGCCGTGCTCCTCGTAGTAGACCCGCCACTCGCCGAGGTCAGCGAACGGCATCGCGTCGAGCTCACCGGGCGACCTTCGCGGCTCGTCCGCGCGTAGCTCGGCTCGAGCCGGTCGTGCACGTCCTCCATGTCGCGGACGAGGTTGACGACCGCCGTCGCGCACCACTCGAGGAACTGCTCGCCCTTCTCGGCCGTCGACTCGCTCGGGGCGCCCCACACGCCGCCGCCGGCCTCGAGCAGCGACCAGAAGGAGCCGGGCGTCGCGAGGAAGAGCGGGTCGAGCAGCGCGAACGGGCTCGTGCGCAGCTCGCGGCAGCTCAGGCGTGAAGTCGCGCACGCGCTCCATGTCGCAGAGGTCCTCGTTGATCGCGAGCACGATCGACGTCTCCCCCACGTTCGCGTGGATGCCCGGCCGACCCCGACAGGTACTGCTCGGCCTCCTCCGGCTTGAGCCCGGCCCAGTAGGGGAACGGGTAGACGCGCACGCCGTCGGGCAGCTCGTCGAAGAACTGGGAGACGGCGAACTCCATCGCGTGCGAGTTGCAGTAGTGCCCGTTGAGCAGGACGATCCTCGTGAAGCCGACGTCCGCGAGCGACGTGCACACGTCGCGCAGGAGGCCGATGAACGTGTCGAGGCGCACGTGCACGACGCCCGCGGCGCCGCGGTGGTCGTGGGCGATGCCGAACGGCACCGGCGGGCCCGACGATCGCCTCCAGCTCGGGCGCCGCGCGCTTGGCGACCTCGAGCGGGATGTAGACGTCGGTCCACAGCGGCCCGTGGTCGCCGTGGTCCTCGGTCGAGCCGACCGGGACGATCACCGTGCGCCCGCCGCCGTCGAGGTACTCCTGCACCTCGCGGTTCGTCATCTCGGGCATGAAGATGGATCGGGCCATGCGTCTCCTTTCACGGGCAGGCCGGATGCGATCCGGCCCCTACGCGGTCCGTGAGCGCGGGCCCTGCCCGCCCGGCTCACCGTCACGAGAGCCCCAGCGACGACAGGTGCCGGTACGCGCTCCCCATCGCGCGCGTCACCTCGGCGAGCGGCGGCCAGGGCTCGCCCTCGAACTCGATCTCGACCGCGTACGGGCCGGTGAAGCCCGCGTCCGCGAACGCCTTCGAGCACCGCCGCGAAGTCGACGTGGCCCTCGCCGGGCGCCGGGAAGTTCCAGACCCTGGCGCCTCCGATCTTGTCCTTCAGGTGGCAGTGCGCCAGGTAGGGCCCGATCGCGGCGATGTCGTCGACGGCGGCGACGTCGCCGTAGAACTCGCAGTTGGCCGTGTCGTAGTTGACCCTGATCTCCTCGCGCCCGATGCGCTCCATCAGCGGCAGGGTCGTCGCGCCCGAGGCCATGATGTCGCCGTGGATCTCGAGCGCGACGACGACGCCCGCGGCCTTGGCCGCGTCGGCGAGCGCCTCGATGTTGCCCATGAAGGCGGACTCGTCCTCGTTCTCCGACCAGTGCCCGCCGATCGCCGTGTTGACGATCGGGAGCCCGAACTCGGCCGCCCAGTGACGGCCTTGATCCCGTGGGCGAGACCGTCGGCCGTCGTCAGGTCCGAGTGGCTCGAGAGCGAGACGGCCTCGAGCCCGTAGTGGTCGAGCCGGGCGCGCACCTCGTCGTTCGGCGCGTCGAGGATCGACGTGCTCCGTCCAGCCGGGGACGGCCGAGAGCTCGACCCCCCGGTAGCCCGCCTCGGCGATCCCGGCGAGCGCCTCCTCGAAGGAGTACGTGTGGTAGCTGTTCGTGTGTCCCGCGAGCGGCGACGCCATCCTGCCTCCTTCGTAGCGCGCCCGACAGGACGACCCGCTGCGCGGGTTTCCTTCCGTCGGGCACTTCTTTCGTGCCTGCGGCAGGATCTTGTCACCGCGCTTCGGCCGCGGTCAAGCGGCCCGCGGCGGCGAGACCGTCAGGCTGCCGTGTAGCCCCCGTCGACCGAGACCGACGCGCCGGTGACCGACGCCGCCTCGTCCGAGGCGAGGTAGACGACCGCGGCGGCTACCTCTTCCGGCGTGCAGAAGCGCCCGAGCGGGATCGACTCCTCGCGCGAGCGGCGAAACGCGGCAGGCTCGGCCTGCGCGTCGACCCAGGCAGTGATCATGGGCGTCTCCGTGAGGCCGGGCGCGACCGAGTTCACGCGGATGCCGAGGCGCGCCCACTCGACCGCGGCGCCACGTGTCAACGCATGCAGCGCGCCCTTCGAGGCGCCGTACACCGCCGAGCCGGGAAGCCCCACCAGCCCCAGGCGGGACGTGACGTTGACGATCGAGCCGCCGCCCCGCTCGGCCATCACGCGCGCGCAGGCGAGCTGCATGGCGAGGGCGCCGAAGACGTTGACGTCGAAGATCTCGCGCGCCCGCTCGAGCGTCGTGTCGAACAGCGGGACGCCCGAGAGGTCGAGCGCGGCGTTGTTGACGAGGACGTCGAGCGCGCCGAAGCGCTCGAGCGCCGCCTCCACCGCCCGGTCGGCCGTGGCCGGGTCGGCCACGTCTCCGCCGACGAACGACGCGACGTCCGCGCCGAGCCCTCCGGCCAGCTCCACGCCCGGCTGCTCGCGACGGGCGACGAGGACGAGGCGGGCACCCTCGCCCGCGAACGCCCCCGCGACCGCGCGACCGATCCCTTCGGTCGCGCCCGTGACGATCGCGACCTTGCCGCCGAGGCGACCGCTCACGAGACGATGGACTCGGGCCAGACCGCGGCATCTCCGTACTTCGGCGCCTTGTAGGTGTCGAAGACGCGGATGCACTGGTCCGAGCAGAAGACGAGCGTGTGCCCGAGCCGGCTCGCCTCGATGCCGCCGACGGTCAGCAGCTTGCCGCAGGAGCCGCAGCGCGGAAGCTCGTTGACCTCGCGGTAGACCGTCACCTCGCGCTCCCCTCGGCACGGAGACGCTCGCGCAAGGCGCTCGTCGCCTCGTCGTCGACCACTCCCCGCGCCTCGTCGATGACGACGCCGTAGGCGACGCTTGCGTCGTCCGGCGGAAAGGAGCTGATCGGACCAGTCGAGCAGGACGAGCTGCGGGTCGCGCTCGAGCGGATCTCCGTAGCCGCCGCCGGAGGGCGTCACGAACAGCATCTCGTCGCCCTCGTTGACGACGATGTTCGAGAACTTGCCGTACGAGGCGCAGCCGAATGCCTCGCGGGCCCGCACCCACTCCGTCTCGCCCCGGCGGCGGAAGGCGATGATCGTGTTCGTCCCGTCCCCGCCGTCGAAGAGCCCCCACGCCTTCACGCGGTGGCGATTCGTGTGCGAGCTGATCTGCACGCCGTCCGCGAGGAAGCGGAAGACACGGCGCGTGCCGAAGCCCCCGCGATGCCGCCCGTGTCCGACCTTGCCCGGCTCCAGCTGGTACTCGAGGTTCAGGAACGGGTAGCGGGTCTCGGCCACCTCGACCGGCGTGTTGGCGCAGTTGCCGTTCTTCACGAACTGCGCGTCGTTGCCGTCCGCGTCGTCGCGACCGCCCCAGCCGACGCCCTCGAGGTGCAGGTGCGCGTACGGCTCGCGCGTCTGCGGGTCCTCGCCGCCGAACCCGATGCAGCCGCAGGTGCCGCCGTCGGCCGCGGAGCTCTTCTCGGAGAACTGCGGAGAACGCCCGCAGCAGCACGTCGACCGTCGTCGGATGCGTGTCCGAGTTGCCGCCCGTGCAGGAGGCCGGGTAGCTCACGTTGACGAAGCTGCCCGGCGGCGCGATCACCGAGATCGGGCGGTAGCAGCCGTGGTTGTACGGGAATGTCCGACCGCACCATGTGCAGGACGGCGTTGTAGGCCGCGGAGGCGGTGGTCCCGAACGTCTGGTTGGCCGGGCCGAAGCACTGCGGGTCGGAGCCGGTGAAGTCGACGATCAGCTCGTCGCCGCGGATCACGAGCGTCCCGCTGATCTTCCACGGGCCGGTCGGGCACGACGCCGTCGTCCTCGAGCAGCCCCTCGGCGCTGTACTCGCCGTCGGGCCAGGACGCGATCTCCGCCCGCATGAGCCGCTCGGAGACGTCCTTCACGTCCTCGCAGCACTGCACGAACGTCTCCGCCCCGTAGCGCTCCACGAGCTCGGCGATCCGGCGCTCGGCCAGGTACAGGGAGCCGATCATCGCCTTCATGTCGCCGTAGGAGTGCTTCGGCGTGCGAACGTTCGAGATCAGGATCTTGAAGATCGACTCGACCTCGCGGTCGCGCTCGTAGATCTTCACCGGCGGGAAGCGGATGCCCTCCTGGAAGATGTTCTGGTGGTCGCCGAACGCGGCGGGCACCATGCCGCCGACGTCGGTCATGTGGGCGATGTTGGCGGTGTAGGCCAGCACGCGCCCCTCGTGGAAGTACGGCTTGACGACCACGAACTCGGGCAGGTGGCAGTTCGAGCGGTACGGGTCGTTCGTGAAGACGACGTCGCCAGGCTCGAGGTTCTCGCTCTCCGATCTCGGCGATCGCGGTCGGCACGACGTGCACGGTCGAGCCGATCTGGGCCGGCACGAACGGCGCCTGCGCGATCATCTCCGCCTTGCCGTCGAAGACGACGCACGAGAAGTCGAGCGCCTCGTTGAACATCGGCGAGTAGCTCGTCCGCATCATCGCGATCCCCATCTCCTTGCAGGTCGTGACGAGGTGGTTGCGGACGATCTCGAGCAGGAACGGATCGGTGCGGATTCCGGTGACGGCTGGTGCGGCCATGCTCTCTCCTCAGACGGCGATCAGCAGGTTGCCGTACTCGTCGACTCGCGCGGTCGCGCCCGGCGGGAGCGAGCGTGGTGGCGTCGACCTGGCCGACGATCGCCGGCCCTTCGATCGTCGACGCCCGCCGGGAATGACTCTCCGCCGGTAGACGGCCGTCTCGAGCGGCCCCTCGTCGGCGCGGAAGACCACGGGGCGCCGCGTCGATCGGGTCCGGCGCAGGGCCCGGCTCGAGGCGCGGGAACTCGACCGAGTGGCGCGCGCCGACGGCGGCGAGGTTGAAGGTCAGGAGCTCGAGCTCCTCGCCGGGGATCGAGTAGCCGTAGAAGCGCTCGTGCTCGGCCTCGAACAGCGCCGCCGCCCGCTGCGAAGTCCTCGCGCGTGAGCGTCCCGCCCGGCATCGTCACCGTGAGCTCCCAGTTCTGGCCCACGTAGCGCACGTCCATCGAGCGCACCAGGCGAGGCACCTCGTCGAAGCCCTCGCGGCGGAAGTCCTCGAGCGCCTGACGCTCGAGCGCCGGCGAACAGCTCGTTCGCGCGCTCGAGGTCGAGGAAGCGAAGCCGCATCCAGGACGTGCGCGTGTAGTCGAACCGCGTGTCGGCGAGCAGCGCGCCGAAGGCGGAGAACGCCCCCGGGTAGCGCGGGATCAGCACCTGCCGGATCTGGAGCGCCCTGCGCGAGCTCGCACGCGTGCAGCGGGCCGGCGCCGCCGTAGGCGACGAGCGTGGAGCCGCGCGGGTCGTAGCCCGCGGTCGGTCGAGACGAGCCGCAGCGCCTGCGCCATGTTGCCGTTCGCGACGTCGACGATTCCCTGGGCGACGCGCTCCCGCGTGAGCCCGAGCGCGCTCGGCCAGCGGGTCGAGCGCGCGCGCCGCCGCCTCGAGGTCGAGCGCGAGGTCGCCCGCCAGCAGGAACTCCGGCGCCAGACGGCCGAGGTGCGCGTTCGCGTCGGTGACCGTCGCCTGCGTGCCGCCGCGGCCGTAGCAGGCCGGGCCCGGGATCGGCGCCCGCGCTCTGCGGGCCGACCTTGAGGATGCCGGCGGCGTCGACCCAGGCCAGGCTGCCGCCGCCGGCGCCGATCGCCCGGGCGTCGACCATCGTGAGCGCGATCGGAACGCCGTACTCGAGCTCCTCGAGGTTCGTGAACGCGGGCTCGCCGCCGGGCAGCAGGCACGCCTCGAAGCTCGTCCCGCCCATGTCGCAGGCGATCGAGGTCGCCGAGGCCGAGGCTTGGCCCGAGCGCGCTCGAGGCCATGATCCCGCCCGAAGGGCCGGAGCGGACGAGCGCGACCGGCTGCTCGCGCGCCTTCTGCGGGCTCATGACGCCGCCGTTCGAGCGCAGGATGAGGAGCTGCTCGATGCCGCCGCGCTCGCACTCCTGCTCGAGCTCCGCCATGGCGTCGTGCATGAGCGGCTTCAGGTAGGCGTCGAGCACGGTCGTCGAGGTGCGCTCGTACTCGCGCCAGCGCGGCAGCACCTCGTGCGAGAGCGAGACGCGAACGTCCGGCCAGAGCTCCTCGATGACCTCCCGCGTGCGCAGCTCGTGCTCGGGGTTCACGAACGAGAAGAGGTAGGAGACCGCGACCGCGGCGACACCGTTCGCGTCGCGCAGGCGCTCGACCTCCTCGCGCAGCCGCGCCTCGTCGAGCGGCACGAGCACGGAGCCGTCGCGCAGCACGCGCTCGGGAATGCCCACGCAGCGCGACCGCGGCACGAAGTGCCTCGGCTTCACCCAGTGCAGATCGAAGTGGTTCGGCCGCGTGACACGCTGGATGCGCAGGATGTCGCGGAAGCCGTCCGTCGTCAGCAGCGCGACGTCGGCGCCCTTGCGCTCGATGAGGGCGTTCGTCGCCACCGTCGTGCCGTGGACGAAGTACGCGATCTCGTGCGTGTCGAGACCCGCCTTGGCGAACGAGTCGAAGACGGCCTGCGACGGCTTCGCCGGCGTGGACAGCACCTTCGCCATGCGGATCTCGCCCGTCTCCTCGTCGAGCGCGACAAGATCGGTGAAGGTGCCGCCGGTATCGACGCCGGCTCGGACGCTCATCGCAAACCACCTCCCGGGGGCGTGGCCGCGAGCCTACGGTCGGCGCAGGAGGCGTGTCAAACGCCTTCGAGCGGGATAGAGCGGTCTGGGCCGGCTCCGCGTACGGGACGGTCTCCAGGCGGCAGCTCGTGATGCCCGGCGTGTCCAGCGCCAGCGCCTGCGCGGCGCCGGGAAAGCCGGCGCGCCACGCGACCGCCGACTTCACCACGACGATGCGGCGCTCGGCCGCGTCGATGCCGACCGCCGCCAGGTGCTGGTCGTCGAAGGGCATGACCCGCCGCGAGGTGAGCACGATCTCGACGCCGCCCGCCTCGAGGACCGCGCAGAGGCCCATGTCGACGAGCGACCCGGTCATGTAGCTGCCCGTCCGCCGGTAGCTCGCCTCGCCGGCGCTGCGCGACGCGCCCGCGCAGCAGCAGGCGGGGCTCGCCGACCTCGAGCTCGACTCTCCCTCGCCGGCCGAGGCCGCGGCCGTCTCGGCGGCCTCCGGGTCGTGGAGGACGGCGACGGCGCCCCTCGCGCCCGGCCTCGATGAGCGGCGCCGAGCAGCGTCCGTCGCTGTCGCCCGGAGCGCCGCCCCCGACGTTGTCGGCCACCTCCGCGAGCACCGTCTGGCCGTCCGTGGCGAGGGCCTGCTCCACGGCGTCCGCGACCTCGACGAGCTCGGGCCGGAACTCGTCGCGACGGCTCCACACCTCGCCTGCGAGCTCATCGGCGACCTCGCCTGCCGCCGCGCCCTCGGCGGTCACGATGACGGCGAAGCCGAGCCGGTCGACGTCCGCGTACGCGAAGCCGGGCATGAGGCTCACCCGCGCGACGCCGGGCCGTGCCTGCAAGCGTCGCGCCTCGGCCAGCAGTGATCGCCATGGGCTGCGCCGCGGTGGCCTGGGCGAGCGGGCAGGTGAGCAGGGGCACGCGACGCGCGGCGACGGCCGGCGCGAGCTGCCCCTCGATCGCCTCCGCGAGCAGGCCGGTCGCCTCGGCGGCACGCTCGGCCATGTCCGTGTGCGGATACGTGTCGTAGGCGAGCAGGATGTCCGACTCCTCCACGAGCGCCTCGCCCGGATTCGCGTGGAGGTCGAGCACGACCGCGATCGGAGCCGAGCCCGCGAGCTCGCGCACGCGGCCGACCAGGTCGGACTCGGGATCCTCGGCGCCCTCGGCCACCATGGCGCCGTGGAGGCAGAGGAGGATCCCGTCAGCCGGAAGGGCCTGCTCGAGCCTCGCCAGGAACCCGTCGCGCAGAGCCTCGTGGGCCTCCGCGGCGACGAGCGGGCCCGGCACGGCCGCCGGCGTCGAAGAACGGCTCGGCCTGGAGGCCGAGCTCGGCGCAGGCGGCGAGCGCGCCGCCGAGCTCGGTGGCCGTGCCCTCGGCCTCGTCTCGCACGGCCTGCGGCCCCTCGGCGAGCCGGTAGGCGGCGAAGTCGGCGAGCGTCGTCCGGCCGGCCGCGAACGTGTTCGTCTCGTGCCAGAGCCCGCCGATCGCGATGCGTGGGCGTCACGCGGAGCGCGGCCGGCGCACCGGCGGCGGCCAGGACGTCCTCGACCTCAACGGGCGCCCGCCGCGGGCCAGCGACTCCTCGATGGCGAACACGACGGCCATCGACCTCGCCGTGTCGTGGATCGAGGCATGGGACTCGCGGCCTTCCTCGATGCACTCGAGCAAGTGGGCGATCTCGCCGGCAAACGGATGGTGGGCGACGTCGGCGGTGTCCGGCGTGACGGTCGGGAACTCCCAGTAGCCGAGCGAGCCCGGGTAGTGTCGCGAGGAGTACACGCGGTTGTTCTGCAGCGTGCCCTCGGTGCCGAACAGCCGTACATTGAAGATGTAGGGCGTGTCGGCGTCGAGCAGCGCGGAGAGCTTCCCGACGGCGCCGTTCGCGAAGCGCAGGCTCGCGGCGACGTTGGGCTCGTACTCGTAGTCGGGGTTGCGGCGCGGCGGCGCCGCCGAAGGCCGCGACCTCGGCGATCTCGCCGCCGAGCCAGCGCAGCGCGTCCACCGCGTGGCAGCCGCCGGTGAGGAAGGCGCTGCCGCCCTCGGCCCGCGTGATGAGCCAGGGGTAGCAGGGGAACCAGCGTCTGGCTGGGGTTCCAGTAGTCGGCACTCGCCGTAGACGAGCTCGCCCAGGACGCCGTCGTCGATCAGGCGGCGCATCGTCTCGAGCATCGGGTTCCAGCGCAGGACGAATGAGGTCACGGTCCGAACCCCGGCCTCGGCGACGGCGCGCCTCGCCGACTCGACCTCCGCCATCGTCAGCGCGATCGGCTTCTCGATGACGATGTGCCGGCCGGTCGCGGCCGCGCGGCGGATGTGCTCCGGCCTCGGGTTGGGAGGGGTGCACGACACGACGATCTGAACGCGCTCGTCGTCGAAGAGCTCGTCGTCGGATGCGTACTCGCGCGCCTCGACGCCGTGCTCGGCGAGCAGCGCCGCGGCCTTGCCGGGCGTGCGGTTGTATACGCCGACGAGTCGGTCAGCGGGTGGTCGCGGAAGACCCGCACGTACTCGCCGGCCACCCAGCCTGCTCCCAGGATGCCGACGCCGTACTTCGCCATCGCCGCCGCTATCATCGCCTGTTCGGGGGCGTTCCTCAACCGCAGGCCGTGGAGACCTCGATCTTCGCCTTCCCGACCGACCTCTATGGCGAGGGCGATCGACGCCGTCCTCGACAACGTCGCAGGAGCGGGCCGGCGCTCGGCGGCGTCACGCTCGCGGCCGTCTACCACGCCGGCGCGGGACGTGTTCCCGCACAACCCTCGCCGGCGCGTGCGCTTCCTCGAGAACGGCGTCTGCTACTTCCGGCCCGACGCGGAGCGCTACCGGGGCCTGGCCCTCCAGCCGCGCGTCAGCCGGCTCGTCGCGGAGGGCGACGCCCTGGCGCTCCTCGTGGAAGCCGGCGGCCGGCGCGGTCTGGCGTCGACGCCTGGACGGTGTACCTCCATGTCGACTGGGTGGACGAGGCGCTGCCGGAGCCTGCGAGCGCAACGCGTTCGGCGACCCGATGCTGACGGAGCTCTGCCCCGCCAACCCGGACGTCGTCGCCTACGTGCGGGCTCTGAGCGGTGACATCGCCGCGCGCGGCGTGCCGCACGATCGTCGCCGAGTCCCTGCACTACCACCCGCTGGAGCACGGCTACCACCACGAGCGCTACTTCCTCCACCTGGGTGCGCGCACCCGCCTCCTGCTCGGCCTCTGCTTCTGCGAGCACTGCCTCGCGCTCGTCTCTGCAGGCGGGGCCGACGCGGAGAGGCTGCGGCGGTTTGCCGCCGACGAGATCCAGCGCGTCTTCGACGGCGGCACCGACGAGGGCGAGGAGCTGAGCGAGGAGGAGGCGCGCGGCCTGGCCGGCGGGCGAGCTCGGCGCGCTGCTCGACGCCCGCGCGCAGGCCGTGGCCGCGATCGCCCGGCAGCCGACGCCGCGGCCGCCGCGCGAGGGCGCGGCGTTCACGTTCCTGGATGCCTCGGGAGCGGTCAAGGGCTACGCGGACGGGAAGCCCACGGGCGGCCCGGCCGCCGAGATCGCCTGGAGGCTCGGCGTCGACCTGGGCGCAGGTGGGCGACGCCTGCGCGGCGTTCGAGGCGATCGCCTACGCGGCCGACCCGGAGCGAGTCCGCCTCGACCTCGAGGCCTACCGTGCCCGCCTCCCCGAGGGCGGGCGTCTCTCCGCCGCGATGCGCCCCACGCTGCCCGACTGCGACTCGTCCGAGAACCTGGCCGCGAAGCTCCGCCTCGCCGCAGAGCTCGGCCTCGAGCGGGTCGACCTCTACCACTACGGCTTCGCTCCGCTCGAGCGCGCTCGATCGCATCCGCGAGGCGCTCGCCTCCGTGGACTGAAGGGCTGCGCTCCGGCTCAGCGACGCGGGTGACGAACGAATGGAACGATGGAACTTCTCGGGTGGCGGCGGCGATGTAGAGGACATGACGACCGCCGCGACGCAAGCCGAGGGAGAAACGGACGCGGCGTTGATCAGCGCGTCCATCTCCCATCCCGACGCGTTCGTCGCGGTCTTCCGGCGGCACTACGACGCCGTCCGTACGTTCGCGGGCCGGCGGGTCGGGCCGGATCAGGCCGACGAGGTCGCCTCTGAGACCTTCACGCGCGCCTTCGCGTCGCGGCGCTCGTTCCGCCCGGTCCACGAGGACGCCCGGCCATGGCTGCTCGGTATCGCCACGAACGTGTTGCGCGGCTACTGGCGGACGGAGCAGCGACGCCTGGCCGGCCTCGGCCGGCTGGGCGGCGATCCGCGGGCGAGAGCCCGGATCCGCTTGCGCTCGAACTGCTCGACGCCCTCGCTGCGCTGCCGCAGGCCGACCGGGAGGTGCTGTTCCTGCTGGCCTGGGCCGACCTCACCTACGAGCAGATCGCGGTCGCGCTCGACGTTCCGGTGGGCACCGTGCGCTCCCGGATCAGCCGTGCCCGGCGCAAGCTCGACGCCGTGCTCGCGGCGGCGCTCGAGGACGAGAGAAAGGCTCTGAAGTGAGGTCCAGCATCGACGAGCTCCGGCGCCTCGCGCCGGCTCTACCGGCGGCGTCCGACCGAGGCCCGCCGCCTGGCGGAGGCAGCGCTTCGGCGAGCGATTGCCGCGGAGCGGCCGCGTGACACCCGCGCGTCAGGCAACACCTCAGGAGAGGAGAAACCTGATGAAGAATCACATGCGTCACCGGCGGAGCGGGCATTCGACTTCACGTCGTCGAGACTGGGAACTCCGAGACGGCCGGCCGATCCTGTTCATCCACGGCTTCTCCCAGTGCTGGCTCGCCTGGGAGCGGCAGCTCGAGCTCGGACCTCGCGGAGAGCTACCGGCTTGGCGCAATGGACATGCGCGGCCACGGTCTGTCGGACAAGCCCCGCGAGGGCTACACCGACAGCGAGCCTGTGGGCAGATGACGTCAAGCGCGGTCATCGACGACGCTCTGAACCTCGAGCAAGTCCAATCCTTTGTGGCTGGTCATACGGGTCGCTGGTCATGCTCGACTACATCCGCCACTACGGCGAGGACGCGATCGGCGGCCTCGACCTCGTCGGCGCCGGCACCAAGCTCGGCTCCGACGAGGCGTTGGCCGTCCTGACTCCCGAGTTCCTCAGCCTCGTCCCGGGATTCTTCGCGACGGACGCCGAGGAGAGCGCGCACAGCCTCGAGTCGCTCCTGCGCATGTGCTTCGTGCACGAGCCCGAGCGCCGAGGAGCTCTACCTGATGCTCGGGTACAACGTGTCGGTTCCGCCGTATGTCCGCCAGGCCCTCCTCTCCCGGTCGCTGGACAACGACGATCTGCTGCCGACTATCCGCACGCCCGTCTTGATCACGCACGGCGCGGACGACGCAGCCATCACGCGGGCCGCTGTCGATCAGCACAAAGCGGGCATCGCTCAGGCACAGGTCGAGCTGATAGCGGACGCCGGGCACGCCTGCTTCTGGGACGACGCGGCGACCTTCAACCGACAGCTGCGCGTTCGCAGAAGCTGTCTAGCGGCAGGGTGCGACGTCAGGCGGGCGCGCGAGCACCTGCTCGGCCGCGCGCAGCCCGCTGCGCAGCGCGCCCTCCATCAGCGAGGCCCACTCGCCCGGCGGTGTGCTCGCCGGCGAAGACGAGCGGCCCGACGGGCTCGCGAGCAGGTCGCCGGTCGAGCCCGCCGGCGTCAAGGTCGAGTAGGCGGCGGCGATCCACGGGTCGTCGTCCCAGGTGGAGAGCATCGCGCCCTCCGGCTCGAGAGCCAGATCGGGACGGAGGCGCGCAACCGAGGCGATCCACGTCTCCGGGCCCTCGGTCACGTGCAGTGCTTCCAGAGCGGGGCGCCGATCCGACGAACGCGCTCACGACGGGCTGGACGCGGCCGGCAGCGCCGTTCGCCGTCCAGGTCCAGTAGCGCCCCGGCACCGAGAGCACCGCGCTCGGCGGTGCCGGCTCGCGCAGCGGCACGAAGAGCTTGGCCGCGTGTCCGTAGACGACGCCGGCCACCGCAGCCGCCACTCGCTCGGGAAGCGGCGGGTCGAACGCGATTCGCGACAGGACGCTCGCCGGCGCGGCGACGACGCACACGTCGGCGTCGACCTCGCCGCCGGCCGCCGTGACCGTCACCCCGCCGTCGCCCCAGACGACGCGGTCCACCGGAGCCCGCAGCCGCACCGCGGGCCCGAGCTCCGCGGCGAGAGCCAGCGCGATCCGCTGGTTGCCTCCGGCGACGCTCGGACAGGCGTCGTCGGCGACCGCCGCGAGGTGGGCGAGCGCCGCGGCGCTCACGAGGTCGGACGTGTTCGCGGCGGACAGCTCGCAGCGGGAGAGGATGGCCTCCCGCGCGGCCGGGTCGATGGGAAGCGCGCGCAGGAAGTCGGCCGCCGACATCCGCGCCGCCTCTTCGCCACGCTCCTCGAGCGCGATCCGCACGACCTCGGCGGCCGCCAGGACGCCGGCGCGATCGACGTCCACGCCGCGTGGCTCGCGGTCGCCGTACCGCATGCCCTTGTCCCAGAGCCCGAGGCCGAAGCGCTCCACGAGGCCGAGGATCACGTCCTCACCCGGCAGGATGAACTCGGCGCCCATCTCGACGACGGCGCCGTTCGGAAGCTCCTGCGACCAGACGCGCCCGCCGACGCGGTCGCGCGCCTCGAGGACGACGACTTCGACTCCCGCGCGAGCCAGCTCGTCGGCCGCCGCCAGCCCGGCGAGCCCGGCCCCGACGACGACCGCCCTCACGAGGGCACCCGCCCCCGTCGCAGCGCCCGGCCCGGCAGCTCACCGGTGTGGCGACCGCCGTCGACGACGAGCCGGCCGTTGACGGCGACGTACGGGATGCCCTCGGGGAGCCGCTTCGGATCCTCGTAGGTCGCCGTGTCGCGCACCGTCTCCGGGTCGAAGCAGACGAGGTCGGCCGCCATGCCGGGCCGCACCAGGCCCCGGTCGGGCAGGCCCAGCCGTTGGGCCGGCAACGAGGTCATCTTCCTCACCGCCTGCTCGAGGGTCAGGATCCCGAGCTCGCGGACGTACGTGCCGAGGTAGCGGGGGAACGTCCCCCAGCCTCGCGGGTGCGGCCGCTCGCCGATGAGGATGCCGTCGCTGCTGGCCATGTGCGCCGGATGGGCCATGATCGCCCGCACGTTCTCCTCGTTGCCGATGTGCGTGATCGTGGAGACGCCAAGCGCGATCGCCGGCGCAGAGCTCGCAGAAGAGGTCGATCGGGCGCTTACCCTCCGCCGCCGCGGCCTCGGCAACGGTCATGCCCACGAAGCGGCGATTCTCCTCCAGCTGCACGCCCGAGATGTCGAGCAGCGACCAGTCGGCCGGCCAGCCGTGGAGCCCGTCGGAGCCTGTCTCCTCCATCTCGACCCGGATGCGCTCGCGCAGGTCTGGATCGGCGAAGCGGGCTATCGCGGCATCGGGGCCGCCGTCCTGCACCCAGCCGGGCGCGTAGGTGTGCAGCGCGGTCGATGCCGGCCAGGTACGGGTACGTGTCCATGGTGACGTCGAGGCCTTCGTCACGCGCCGCGTCGATCATGGCCAGCAGCTCCGGCGCCCGGCCCCTGTTCATCGGGAAGCCGAGATGGGCGTGCGCGTAGTGGAGCGGGACGCCGGCGCGGCGGACGATCTCGATGCAGGCGCCGTAGGCGTCGATCGCGCCGCGGCCGTAGCTGCGGTGATGGGGCGTGTAGTAGCCACCTGTCCCGCGCATGACCGAGCACAGCTCGACGAGCTCGTCGTCCGTCGCGTACATGGCCGGCGCGTAGGTGAGGCCGGTCGAGATGCCCACCGCGCCCTCGTCGAGCCCCTGCCCGACGAGCCGCTTCATGTCGGCCAGCTCGGCGTCGGTCGGCGCCCGGTCGTCCATGCCCATCGCGACCATCCGCACCGTCCCGTGCGGAACGAGGTAGGCGACGTTGATCGCCACGCGACCGTCGAAGCGGGCGAGGTACTCGGCCACCGATCGCCAGCTCCAGTCGAAGCCGGGCGGGTCGTCGTTCCAGCTCGCGAGCTGGACGCGCAGCCTCGCGAGCACGTCGTCCGTGACGGGCGCGTAGGCGAGCCCGTCCTGGCCGATGACGTCGAGCGTGACGCCCTGGTGCACCTTCGGCTCGTGCGCCGGGTTCGCGAGCAGCTGGATGTCCGAGTGGGTGTGCATGTCGACGAAGCCCGGGCAGACGACGAGACCGTCGGCGTCGATCGTGCGCGCGGCCGGCTCCGACACCGGGCCGACCACCGCGATCCGGTCTCCCACGACGCCGACGTCGGCCCGAAACCACGGGTTGCCGGCGCCGTCGATCACACGGCCGCCTCGGATCAGGAGGTCAAGCAAGCCCGATCACCCGGCGCTGGACCAAGCGGCCCCGGCCGCCCGATCAGATGGCATCGTCTCGCGACTCGACGAGCAGCTCGTTCGTGAAGATCTCGTTGCCGGCGAGCAGGCCGCCGTCGACGCGCAGCACCGTTCCCGTGATCCACGAGGCCTCGTCCGAGGCGAGGAAGAGCGCGGCGCTCGCGACGTCGTCCGGCGTCCCCACACGCCGCAGCGGGTACCACTTCACCAGCCGCTCGAAGACGTCCGGCTCCCGCTCGACGCGTTCCTGCCAGGCGGTCGTGGCAATCGATCCCGGCGCGATCGCCACGCAGCGGACGCCGTAATGCCCGTAGCGGACTGCGATCGACTGCGTCAGGTTGATCATGGCCGCCTTGCCGGCCGAGTAGGCCTCGTTGCCGACGTAGGCGAGGCCGTTCACGGACGCGATGTTGACGATCACGCCGGCCTGCCGCTCGATCATCGAGCGCAGGACGCGCTTCGAGCACAGGAACGCGCTCGTCACGACACCGCGCAGGTCGCGCTCCCAGACCTCGTCCTCCATGAGAGCAAGGTTGTCGCCGTCGCAGGAGTAGGCGTTGTTGACGAGCACGTCGACGGGCCCGAAGCCCTCCTCGGCGGCGTTCACCATCCGATCGACGTCGGCCGCCGCCGTGACGTCCGCGCGCAGCGCGAGCGCGCGCCCGCCCCCGGCCTCGATCGCCGACGCCGCCTCGACGGCCCTCTCCTCGACCAGGTCGGCGATCACGACCCGCGCACCCTCGGCGGCGAATCGCTCCGCCATCACGCGCCCGATCCCGGAGCCCCCACCCGTGATGACGACGACACGCTCCTCGTAGCGCACGAGGGCATCCTAGAGATCGACGCGGATGAGACCGCTGACGCGCTCGCCCGCCTCCGGGACGATCCGATCGACTGGCGCTACAAGGGCTTGCCGGCCGGCGGACGGCGTCACCGTCGGACTCGCTCGGCGACCAGGGCTGGAACCTGCTTCGCGGCGATCTGCCCACGCCGGTGCTCGTCCTCCGCGAGAGCGCGCTCGCCCACAACCTGGAGCTGATGGCGCGCTGGTGCACGTCCCGCGGCGTCTCGCTCGCCCCGCACGGCAAGACGACGATGAGCCCCGAGCTATGGGCCCGGCAGCTCGAGGCCGGCGCCTGGGGGATCACGGCCGCGAACGTCGCCCAGGTCCGTGTCATGCGGGAGTTCGGGGTCGAGCGGATCGTGCTCGCGAACGAGCTGGTCGACCCGGCCGCCGTGCGCTGGGCTGCGGAGGAGCTGGCGCGCGATCCACGCTTCGAGCTCTACTGCCTCGTCGACTCGGTCGAGGCCGTGCGGGCCATGACCGGCGCGGTTCGCCGCCCGGTGCGCCCGCTGCAGGCCCTCGTCGAGCTCGGCGTACCGCACGGCCGGACCGGGGCGCGCACGCTCGAGGCGGCCGAGCAGGTGGCGGTGGCGGTGGCGGACTCGATGGTGCTCGAGCTCGCCGGCGCCGAGGTCTTCGAGGGCATCGTGCACGGCGACGGGGCGGCGGCTCGAGTCGACGAGCTCCTCGACCGGCTCGCCGTGCTCATGGAGCGGCTCGACCTGGACGGGCGCGACGAGGCCGTCGTCACCGCAGGCGGAAGCGCGTTCTTCGACCGCGTGCAGGAGCGCCTCGCCGGCGTCCAGGCGCGCCTCGTGCTGCGAAGCGGCTGCTACGTGACCCACGACTCGGGTATGTACGAGCGCGTCTCGCCCCTCGGCGAGCGGGCCGCCGGGAACGGCCGCCTGCGCCACGCGCTCGAGGTGTGGGGCGTCGTGCTGTCGCGGCCCGAGCCCGACCTCGCGCTGCTCTTGATGGGCAAGCGCGACGTCGCCTACGACGTCGAGCCGCCGCTCCCGCTGACCGTCCACGACCGCGACGGCCTGCGGCCCGCCGACGGCATGAGCGTGTTCGAGCTCAACGACCAGCACGCCTACCTGCGGCTGCCCGCGAGCGACTCGCTCGCCGTCGGCGACCTCGTCGGCTGCGGCATCTCGCACCCCTGCACGGCGTTCGACAAGTGGCGCCTGATCCCGGTCGTCGACGACGACTACACCGTCGTCGACGCCGTGCACACGTTCTTTTGACGTGGGGGAACCCATGCACGACGCCATCCTGCAGGCCGTCGAGGAGCGCCGTGACGAGCTCGTCGCGCTCGTCCAGGAGCTCGTCTCGTACCGCTCCGAGAACCCGAAGCTGCTGATCGGCGCCGAGCCGCAGGAGGCGGGCCGGGAGCAGGAGACAGCCTGCCAGTCCGCGATCGCCGTGCAGCTCGCCGATCTCGGCGCCGAGGTCGACCGCTTCGAGGCGCTCCCCGGGCGCGAGGACGTGGTGGGAACGATCCGCGGCGCGGGCGGCGGCCGCTCCCTGATCCTGAACGGGCACGTCGACGTCGTGCCGGCGGGCGACGCCGCTGCCTGGCCGCACGATCCCTGGGGCGGCGAGGTGGTCGACGGGAAGCTGTGGGGCCGCGGCAGCTGCGACATGAAGGGCGGCCTGGCCGCCGGCATCGTCGCCCTGCGCGCGCTGAGGGAGGCCGGGGTCCGGCTCCGCGGCGACGTCGTCTTCCAGTCCGTGGTCGACGAGGAGACGGGTGGCCCGGGCACGCACGCGGCGCTCGAGCGCGGTCACCGCGCCGACGCCGCGATCGTCCTCGAGCCGACGTCCCGCGCCGTGATGCCGGTCGAGGGCGGCGTCATGTGGCTGCGCGTCGTCGTCCGCGGCGTCTCCGGGCACTCCGCCGTCCGCTACCGCTCCGTCCACGCCGGCGGCCGGGGAACGGCGGTCAACGCGATCGAGAAGGCCGTGAAGATCCTCGTCGCCGTCCAGGAGCTCGAGCGGCACTGGGGCAACACGAAGGTGCACCCGCTCATGCCGAAGGGGATCACCACGATCAACCCGGGCGTCGTCGCCGGGGGGTCCGCGGGCGGCGCCGACGGGATGCCGAATTCGATGGCCGCGTACTCGACGATGCCCGACTACTGCGCGCTCGGGCTCAGTCTCAAGTTCCTGCCCGACGAGCGCGTCGAGGACGTCCGACACGACTTCGAGGACTACCTCCGCCGCGTCGCCGACGCCGACCCGTGGCTCCGCGAGCACCCGCCCGAGATCGAGTGGAGCATCGGCGGCGTGACGTTTCCCCCGTCCGAGCTCGCGCTCGACCACCCGCTCGCGATCGCCGTGGCCGACGCGCACCGGGCCGCGATCGGCGAGCCCGAGTGGCGCGGCTTCGAGGCCGTCTCCGACCTCGCCTGGATTGCGCAGGCGGGCATCCCGGGGCTCCTCTACGGCCCCGGCGACGCCGTGCACGCGCATTCGTCCGCCGAGTACGTCGAGGTCGACGATCTCGTCGACTCGGCGAAGGTCGTCGCCCTCGCGCTCGCCGGCTGGTGCGGGACCGCGTAGGTATGCGGCCAGCGCGTACGGATCGTTAGCGACAAGCTCGACGCCTAGCGACGAACGACCCCGCCGGTGACGCCGAGGGTGTGTCCCGTGACGTAAGCCGCGTCGCCCGACGCGAGGAAGGCGACAGCTCCCGCGATGTCGGCAGGCTCGCCGTGGCGGTGCAACGGCACCCGGTCCACGATCGCGAGCCGCGCCTCCTCGAACGTCGTACCGGCCTGCTCGGCCCACACGTGGATTCCGTCCCATTGCATGTCGCTGCGGACGTAGCCGGGCGCGACGCTGTTCACGCGCACCCCGTACGGAGCGAGCTCGAGCGCGAGCGTCTGCGTCAGCGCGATCACCCCCGCCTTGGTCGCCGAGTACGGCCCGGTGCCCGGAAACGGCTCCTGACCGAAGATCGAGCTGATCGTGACGATCGAGCCCGAGCCCGCCTCGCGCATGTGGCGGCCTGCCGCCCGACACGTCAGGTATGCGCCGCGGAGGTTGACGGCGACGACGGCGTCGAAGCCGTCCGGGGCGACGTCAACGAGATCCTTCAGCTCGCCGCCGATGCCGGCGTTGGCCACGGCGAGATCGAGCCGGCCGAATACCGCGACGGCTCGAGCCACGGCAGCGTCGATCTCGTTCTCGACCGAGACGTCACCGACCATCGCAACGACCCGCCCCTCCGGCGGCCCGTTCTCGGCGCGGATCGCCTCCGCCACGCCGGCGACGCTCTCCTTGAGATCGAAGAGAAGCACCGACCAGCCGTCTGCGGCGAGCCGCCGGGCGATCCCCTCGCCGATCCCGCCGGCCGCGCCTGTGACGATCGCCGCGCGGGCGGTCACGCAAGCTCCCGGTCTGCATGAGCAGCGATCTCATCGCAGGTCGTCACCCAGACGTCGCCGAGCGAAAGCGTGTGGTCGATCAGCCGGTCGAGCATCGCGATCCGTGACGGCCTCCCGATCACCTGCGGGTGCATGGTGAGGACGAAGCTGCCTCCGAGCCGGCGGATGCCCTCGAGCTCCTCCGTCCAGATCTCCTCGACCTCGGACGTGCCGCGGATCGTGCGCGCAGCGTCCTGCGCCGCCCAGGCGAAGTGCGGCCAGTCGTCGAGGAGCCACTGGATCGGCAGCTCCACGATCCGCCGACCCGGATGGCGGTACGGACGGAGGTCGTCCATGAACTGGCTCGAGTAGCGAAGGCCCTTCGCCTCCAGCAGGTCGAGGGTATCGGGGCTGACGTCCCAGGAGGGAGATCGGTAGCCGGTCACCGTGCCACCGGCCCTGGTGAGGAGCTCGTAGGCACGGTCGAGCTCGGCCGCCTCCTCGCTGCGGCTCAGGTCGGCCGGGGAGGTATGCGTATACCCGTGCAGCGCCAGCTCGTGACCTTCCTCGACGATCGCCGCGACGGTCTCCGGGTAGAGCTCCACGTTGACCCCCGGCACGAAGAACGTCCCGCGGACGCCATTGCGGCGCAGCACGTCGAGAATCAGCGGTACGCCGACCCGCGGCCCGTACCGGGCTAGCGAGAGCAGGCCGGGACGGTTGGCGTTCTCGGGGTCCATGGCAAGCCACGGGGACTCGGCGTCGACATCGAACGTGAACGACGCGGCCGCGCGCTTACCAGTCGGCCAGCCAGGAACGGTCATCAGGCGCCGACGAGTGCCTCGAGCGGCACCTTGACCGGCTGGCCTCCCTTCGCGGCCGACTCGTCCATCGCGAAGCACACCGCCATCGACTTCCAGGAGTCGTGGATCGAGGCGTGCGACTCGACGTCGTTCTCGATGCACTCCATGAAGTGGTCGATCTCCTCCTTGAACGGATGGTGGGTGACCTCGGCCGAGTCCGGCACGATCGTGGGGAACTTCCAGTAGCCGAGGCTGCCGGGGTAGTGCTTCGAGGAGTAGACCTCGTTGTTGATGATCGTGCCCTCTGTCCCCATCAGCTTGCAGTTGAAGATGTACGGCGTGTCGGCGTCGAGGACGGTCGAGAGCTTGCCGGGGGCGCCGTTCGCGAACCTGAGGGACGCGACGATGCTCGGGTCGTACTCGAAGTCCTGGTTGATGCGCTTCGGCCCCGAGTACGCGGCCACCTCGACGATCTCACCGCCGAGGAAGCGCAGGATGTCGACCGCGTGGCAGCCGCCGCAGACCACGGCGCGTGCCGGAAACCTCCTTCTTCACGAACGACGGCATAGCCGGGGTAGGCCTTCTTGAACGGATGCCAGTAGTCGGCCTCGCCGTAGATGAGGTCGCCGAGGACGCCGTCCGCGATGAGCTGCTGCACGGTGAGGAACTGCGGGTTCCAGCGCAGCACGAAGCTCGTCACCGTCTTCACGCCGGCCTTCGCGACCGCGTCGCGGATCGCGAGCGAGTCGTCGAGCGAGAGCCCGACCGGCTTCTCGACCACGATGTGGCGACCGGTCTCTGCGGCGCGGACGCAGTGCTCGCGACGAGAGTCCGGGTGCGTGCAGGACGCGATGATCCCGATGCGCTCGTCGTCGAAGAGCTCGTCGACGGACCCGTACTCGCGCGCCTCGACGCCGTGGGTCGCGAGCAGCGCGGCTCCCTTGCCGGACGTCCGGTTGTAGACGCCGACGATCTCGGTGAGCGGATGGTCGCGGAAGACCTTCACGTACTCGCCCGCGACCCAGCCCGTGCCGATGATTCCCACTCCGTACTTGGCCATGTGTTCCTCCTCGTTCGTCTACTGCGCGCCGGTGTAGGCGACGACGTCGATCTCGACCATGATCCCCGGAAGCACGCTCTCGACGGTCGTCCGGGTCGGCTTCGGGTCGGGGAAGTGCTGCGCGTAGACCGTGTTGAACGCCGCGAAGTCGCCGATGTCTGCCAGGTGGACGGTCGCCTTGACGACGTCGGCCATCGAGGCTCCCGCCGCCTCGAGCACCGCCCGGACGTTCTCGAGCGTCCGCGTCACCTGCTCCTCGATGGTCTCCCCGACGATGGCCCCGGTCGCCGGGTCGAGCGGGCCCTGGCCCGAGACATAGACGAAGTCCCCCGCCCGGATCCCCTGCGAGTAGGCGCCGACCGGCGCCGCGCCGCTCGTCGTCGTGATCTGCTGCTTGCCCAATGTGCGTCTCCTCCGTTCGTGGGTGTCCGGGGTCAGAGGATGCCGTGCTCCCGGAACACCTGCCTGATGCTCGCGCCGGCCCGCAGCACGTCACGGACCACGTTCTCGCCTTCCACCTTGGCGAGCGCCCTGTCCACGACCTCCTGCTCGACGCCGCGCGGGACCGCCAGGCAGCCGTCGACGTCGCCGACGACGAGGTCGCCGTCCTCGACGTGCACCCCGCCGCACTCGATCGGCACGCGGATCGCCATCACGTCGAGGCGCCCCTTCGAGTCGGCCGGCGAGTAGCCGCGGACGAAGACGGGAAACGGGATGTCCGCGATGCCCCACGCGTCGCGCGTGAGCCCGTCGATGATCGCGCCCCGGCCGCCGCGAGCCTTCGTGTGCGTCGAGAGCAGCTCTCCCCACATCGCGGCACGCAGGGAGCCCTGCGTGGTGCAGACGACCACCTCGCCCGGCTCGATCGAGTCGAGCAGCTCGAGCTCGAGCTTGAACGGCTCGTCGGGCACCTCGTAGACCTCGCATGCCAGCATCGTCGCGGCACGGCCGACGAGCTTCGCGCCGTCGGCGAGCGGCCTGATGTCGTGACTCATGACCTGGTTGCGGTGTCCCAGGTCGTCCATCACGTCGGCGAGGACAGACGTGTAGAGCATGCGACTCGATGAGCTCGTAGTACGCCTCGGAGTTCGTGTCCATCACACCTCCACCGGTTGGCGCTCCGCGACGGAGCGCTTGAGCGCCTGCTCGATGCGGATCGCGGCGATGCCGTCGGCGATGTCGCACGACGGACGGCTCCGGTCGCGCGCACATTCGACGAAGTGGCGTACCTCACCGGCGAAGCCGTGCAGATGCCGCGGGTCGACCGCGTCGCCGGGAAGCTGGTCGTTCGGCTCCCACAGCTCGGGGCCGCCCCCGCCGACGTGCGCGGTCACCGTCCGCCAGCCCTCGACCGCCACCGAGCTCTGCCGGCCCGTCACGACGACGCGCTCGTTCAGCCGCTCGAGGCAGTTGAGCTGGAGCGTGCCGACGGCGCCGCTCGCGAAGTCGAGGACGCAAGCCCACGCCTCCTCCTGCGCCGGCTCCCGGCCCTCGGCCAGCCTCCACATGTCCCGCCAGGCCGAGCCGACAACCGGCAGCTCGAGGCCGCTCGCCCGCCACTCGGGCGTGTCGCCCTCGGCCCGGCTGATCCGGGTCGCGAAGACCCAGGAGACCTCGCCCATGAAGAACCGAGCCAGGTCGAGATGGTGGCAGCCGAAGCCGTTCAGGAAGTCGTAGACGGCGCGCGGCGGATAGACGCCGAACGTCCAGCGTGCCTCGTAGGCGGACGGCGGTCCGAAGTCCGGCCGTGACAGGATCGCACGCGCCCGCAGGTAGGGCTCCGAGAAGCGCTTCATGAACCCGACCATGACGTGGCGGCCGCATCGTTCGGCGACGTCCTGCATCGCCTGACAGTCCTCGAGCGTCTCGGCAGGAGGCTTCTCCACGAAGACGTCGAGCCCGGCCTCGAGGCACGCGATCGCGACGGCCGGCTGGAGTCGAGGGTGCATCGCCACGAGGACGCAGTCGAGGCGGGCGCGCTCGAGCATGTCACGGTAATCCGTGTAGACCTCGGGGATGCCGAAGTCGCGAGCGCACCGCCCGGCTCGATCCTCGTCGACGTCGCAGCAGGCGACGAGCTCGCCGATCTCGCCCCCCTCGGCAAGCTCACCGATCGCGCCACCCGTCTCGGGCGGGTTCGAGACGGCGAGGCGGAAGCTCGGGTACAGGTTCTGGGTCGCGTGGCTGCCGCAGCCGATGAAGCCGATTCGGACGAGCGCCGTCACGACGCGCTGATCCTACGCTGCGGGCTGAGCGCTCGCCCGGGTCAGCTCGAGGGGCCGCAGCGCCGGGTACAGCTCGCGATAGGCGCTGTAGAGGTCCGCGTAGGCGAGGTGGGCTCGCGGGTCCGGCTCGACCGTGTCAGACACGGCCACGAAGCGCTCGATCTCGCTCCAGTCCCGGAACACGCCCGCGCCCATCCCGGCGGCGAACGCCGCGCCGAGCTCCGACCCGGCCGCCTCCGAGAGCGCCTCGAGCGGGTACCCGACGACGTCGGCCACCACCTGCTTCCACAGCCGTGAGCGGGCTCCACCGTTCGTCGTTCGAACGCGCGCCGGCCGGTAGCCCAGCTCGGCGAAGACGTCGAGGTGATGCCGGAACCCGAACGCCGTCGCCTCGAGGACGGCGCGGAAGAGGTGGCCGCGCGTGTGGTCGAGCCGCAACCCGGTGAAGGCACCGCGCGCCTCGGGGTCGTTGATCGGCGTCTTCTCCCCGAGCAGGTACGGGAGCGCGATGATGCCGCCCGCGCCCGGGCCCACTGCGTCCGCTTCCGCGTCGAGCGTGTCGAGTGGGGCGCCGGCCGCCACCTCGCGCTGGAACCAGCGGATGAAGCTCCCGGACGTGGCCATGCACCCGTTCGGCAGGTAGCGGCCGGGGATCAGGTGGAAGTCGAGGTACAGCCGCTCGTCGACGAGCGGCTCGACGGCCGTCATCAGGATGTCCCCCGCGCTGCCGAGCTTGATCAGCAGGTCGCCTCGGTCGACGACGCCGGCTGCGAAAGCCGAGGCGACGTGGTCGGCCGAGCCTGCGACGACGGGCGTTCCCGGACGGAGGCCGGTCTCCGCCGCGGCTTCGGCGGTCACCTCGCCGACGACCTCGTCGGGGCGGCGCGGCGGCGGGAGCCGGGCAGGGTCGATACCGGCGGCGGCGCAGATGTCCTCCGCCCAGCCGGCTGTGGCGAGGTCGTAGAGGCCGCTCTCGAGCGCCCAGTTGCGCTCGACGGCTCGATGTCCGGTCAGCCGCAGGACGACGTAGTCGTAGGAGCCGAGAACGGTGTGGGCCGCCGCCCAGACCTCCGGCTCGTTGCGGGCGAGCCAGAGCGCGGTCGGCCCGACCGACTGCTGGGTGACGGGCGAGCCCGTGCGGCCGAGCACCGACGGGCCGAGCGCGGCGCGCAGCTCCTCGACCTCGCGCGCGGCGCGCGCGTCGTTCTGCTGGATCGACGGACGCAGCGGCCGGCCGTCGGCGTCGAGCAGGATGACGGCGGGCACCATGCCGCTGACGCCGATCGCGGCGACGTCCGAGACCGGCAGCTCGCGGCAGAGCGAGCAGACGTTGGCCCACCACTGCTCGGGGTCCTCCTCGGCCCAACCGGGATGGAGCGAGCGGAGCTCGACAGGCCGTTCGGCCTGCGCGAGGATCGCGCCGGCCGGATCGACGACGACGCCCTTCGTAGCGCTCGTCCCGACGTCGATGCCGAGGAGGATGCTCACTCGGCCACGCTCGTCCCTGGGCAGACCTCCACATCCCCACCCAGGGTGGGGGGACCCGCCTCCCCCGGCAAGCCTAGTCCGCGAATCCGCACGAGACCGTCACGGACCGTGTCGGATGTGTGTCGCAGCCGTGACAATTCACAGGCGACCACCGCCGCTCAGCCGCGCGCCGCAGCCAGGAAGCGGCTAACTCGCGCCGGATCGACCGGGCTCCACGTGTGGCCGTCCACCTTGAGGTCGCTGCCGACGATCACCCCGTCCGCGACCGCGAGGTACTCGTGCACGTTGGTCGACTTCGCGCCCGTGTTGAGCAGCACGGGGACAGCGCCGGCCACCGCCTCCTTCGCCTCGCGCACCGAGTCGAGGGACGGCTCGGCGCCCTGCATCGGCCCCGAGACGAGGATGGCGTCGGCGAGGCTCGAGACGACGGCCGAGCGCGCCACCTCCCCGACCCCGCGGCGGCCGAGCGGAGATGCGAGCTCCGGCGTGACGTTCATCAACACGCGGACGTGCTCGGCCCCGAGCCGCCGTCGCTCGCGCAGCAAGCCGGCCGCGTCCGTGTTCCAGAGGCCCATGTCCGACTCGTAGACGCCTGTCGTGACCTCCCGGATGAACGACGCGCCCGTGGCCACCGCAACGGCGAGGGCCGCGCGGGCATCCCAGAGGAAATCGACGCCGAAGGGCCGGTCGCGCGGCGCCAGCTCCGTCACGACTCGCGCAAGCACCGCCACGCCCTCCGGCCCGGCCTGCAGCGCGTACGGCCGGTCGCCCTCGTTGCAGAACATCACCCCGTCGACGTCGGCGCCGAGCAGGATCTCCAGGTCAGCGCGCACCGCCTCGACGATCCCGGCCACGCCCGCCTGCTCGTCGTAGAGGGGCGTGCCGGGCAACGGCGGCAGATGCGCCATCGCGATCACCGGCTTCTCGCGCTCGAAGAGCTCGGCGAAGGGCGGGGTCCGACCCATCGTCCGCCCGAGCGTAGCGACGACCGGCGGTAGATTGCCGCGATGGACGAAGGGAAGCGCCCGTGACGCAGTACGCGATGCCGGGGATGGACGTCTCCGTGGAGCGGGACGTCCCGCTCGAGATGGCCGACGGCGTGACGCTCTACGCCGACGTCTACCGCCCGCAGGCCGAGGGGCCCCACCCCGTCCTGCTGATCAGCCATCCGTACGACAAGACCGCGGCGGAGAGCAACTTCGCGGCTACAACCACCCGTCCTTCTACGCGCGCCGCGGCTACATCGCCGTCACGCAGGACTGCCGCGGCCGCTGCCGCTCCGAGGGGACGTTCTACCCGTTCCGACACGAGGCGGACGACCTCACCCGCACGATCGAGTGGTGCGCGCGGCTACCGGGCGCGACGGGCAGGTGTCGACGTACGGCTTCTCGTACGCCGGGCTTCAACCAGCTGCTCGCCGCGCAGACGCGTCCGGACGGCCTGAAGGCGATCGCGCCCGCGTTCACGGCCGGCAGCCCCTACGCCGAGTGGTTCTACCGCCAGGGCGCCTTCTCGCTCGCATTCGCGGCGTCATGGGCGAACTACCTCGCGCTCGACGTGGCCGTGCGGCGGCGCGACGACGACGCCTTCGGCGCGTACGCAGGTGCCCTCGGAAACGCGCCCGGACTCTTCTGGGTCCTGCCGCTCACCGCGCACCCCGCCCTCACGACGGGCGATACCCCGTTCTACCTCGACTGGCTCGCCCACCCGACCTTCGACGACTACTGGCGGCCCTTCGAGGTCGACCATGCCGCGATCGACGTCCCCGGCCTCTTCGTCGGCGGTTGGTACGACGTGTTCGTACGCGGCACGGTGCGCAGCTACCGGGAGCTCGCCGAGCTCGGCCGTGCCCCGCAGAAGCTCGTCGTCGGGCCGTGGCACCACATGCCCTGGGCCCCGCTCGGCGGCGCCGAGGGCGACGTCGGCTTCTCGGTCGTCGACGACTGGCAGCTCCGCTTCTGGGATCACGCCCTCAAGGGTGAGGAGACCGGCGTCTTCGACAGCGCCGCGACCGTGTACGTCATGAACGACGGCTGGCGCGATTTCGACGCCTGGCCACCGTCCTCTGCCCGTCCGACCGACTGGTTCCTGCACTCCGACGGCCGCGCGCTGACGCCCTACGGCGACGGGTTGCTCTCCACCGAGGCCCCCCGCGACGAGCCGCCCGACGTCTTCACGTACGACCCGGGCCTGCCCGCGCTCAGCCCGGGAGGCCACTCCTGCTGCGTCGAGACGATCGTCCCGATGGGGCCAGCCGACCAGGATCCCGTCGAGCGCACGAAGCTCGTGCTCGTGTACACGAGCGCGCCGCTCGTGCGCGACCTCGACGTCGTCGGCGACGTGAGCGTGACGCTGCATGCGGCCACGGACGCGCCGGATACCGACTTCACGGCGAGGCTCTGCATCGTCGACGCCGCGGGACGCTCGACGAACCTGCTCGAGGGGATCGTCCGCGCTCGCTACCGCGACTCGGCGGAGCGCCCGACGCCGATCAAACCCGGCGAGGTCCACGAGTACCGCATCGAGCTCGGCCCGATCGGGGTTCGCTTCCCGGCCGGCGCCCGGATCCGCCTGCAGGTCGGCAGCTCCGACTTCCCGCAGTGGGATCGCAACCTCAATACCGGCGGCCCGTTCGGCACCGAGGGCGCGACGGCAGGCCGTATGGCTCTCCAGGTCGTCCTCCACAACGACGCCTACCCGAGCCGGCTCACGCTGCCTGTCGTGGAGTAGGTTCCACACTCGGTGACGGCCGTGCCCGGGCCGCTGCGGCGCGTCGAGCGAGGCTAGCCACCGCTCTCCTGTTGCTCCTCGAGGCGCTCCTGTAGCTCCTCGAGCCGCTCCTGCAGCTCTTCGAGGCGCTCCTCCCGAGCGTCTTCTCGTGCATCGCGGGCTTCCTCCCGTGCCTCGAGCTCCGCGACGCTCGTCGGGCCGAGCTGCGGCGTCACCGCGACGATCACCACAGCGACGATCGCCAAGCCCACCAGCAGCGAGCCGAGCAACTGGACGAGCTGGCGACGGCCTCGTCCATGTCAGCGATCGACGAGGAACTGGCCGGCGGAGCTCGCCCAGGTGAGCGCCATCAGGAGGAAGACCGCGGCCCCGATGAGCGGCAGGAAGCGGCCCAGCCCATGCCACCACCGCACCACCGCCACCTTCAGAGCCAGCGCCAGGAGCAGCCCCACGCCCGCGATCATGTGCAGCCTGCCGTCGTCCTCTGAGAATCCGAACACCGACAGGCACATGACCGCGATCATGACCGTGACCAGCACGATCGCGTCTCCCGATGCGCGGTGCGCGAGCGCCGCCGGTCGGGCACCGAGGAACGGCGGCCGCAGCTTGCCGTAGCCGACTGCGATCAGCACGAGCTGATAGACGGCGAGCGCGGCGACCACCGACGCCAGCACGACCTTCACCTCGGTGACGTTGCCGCGCGTCAGGCTCTCGACGAGATCCTCCATGCTCGCCTGTCTACCACATCGCCGGTGCCGCGAATCCTCGGCTTGCGAGGCCCCTGGGACGGGCCGGATGAGATCCGGCCCCTACGTCTGAGGGACCTCGTCGGCGAAGACGATGACCTGGTCGGCCACCCGCGCGTACCAGTCCTCGAGCATCCCGCCATCGCCGGCCGAGGACTCGATCTCGGCCTCGAAGGCAGCCCTGTCGTCGAGCTCCATCTCCTCGAGGTACTCGAACGTGGGCTCGCCCTCCATGG
The DNA here is from genome assembly GCA_963838105.1 of uncultured Thermoleophilia bacterium. GTDB lineage: Bacteria > Actinomycetota > Thermoleophilia > Gaiellales > Gaiellaceae > CAWJNF01. The sequence continues at coordinate 69,013 of CAWIQC010000005.1, forward strand.
TTCCCGACACGCGCCAGACCCGGTAGTGGCGGGTCGTCGTCAACGTGTCGTTCGCGGGCACGTTGACCTCCCGGAACCACTCCTCGTACTGCTCCGGGGTGACCCCCGGCTTGAGCCGGAACACGACGAAGCACTTCACGACGTTCCCTCCCTGTCAGGCGCCAACTGCGGCCGGCCGAGGCTCGTCGAGCTCCGCGACCCAGCGCTCGACCGACTCTGCCCCGGCGTTGACCTCGGCCGCCAGAAACCCGAGCTCGTCAGCCGAGGGCCGGCGCTCGGCGAGCGCGCGCGCGCAGGAACGAGCGCCGGATCCCGTCGAGGTCGACGTCCTCGACCCGTAGCTGCTCCGGCGACTCGGGTATGGCGATCACCCGGCCCGGCACGTTCTCGTCCGGAGCGCCGCGCCGCACCTCGACGCCGAGCTCGCGGGCGAACGTGAGCTGCGCGGTCGGGTGCTTGCCCGCACCCGTGTACTCGGTCTCCTGGACGACGACGACGGCGTCGCGGTCGAGCTCCTGCGCCAGCACGAAGGCGGCTGCGAGCGACGTGTTTCCGGCCGGGCCCCGCTCGAGCCCCTCGAGCTGGGCCAGGGCCTCGGTCATGTAGAAGACCTCTCCCTGCGTGACGGTGACGTAGCGGTCGAGGTAGCGCAGCGGCCGGGCCGCGTTGCGCGGCACGTCGACCCGGTCGGGGTTGACGAGGAACGGAACGCCGAAGCCGGTGTGGCCCGTGGTGAACGACTTGCGGTTGAAGTCGGAGTCGGAGTCCATGCGCAGGCCGTGCAGGTCGACGCTGACACCGACGATCAGGCTGGCGTCGCATCCCGCGGCGCGCAGGCCGCGGGCGGTGCCCGTCACGTTGCCTCCGCCCGCGTGGGTGACGACGACGGCGTCCGGGCTCGCGCCCGTAGCGGCGCCGCACCTCCTCGCCGATCTCCAGCCCGAGCGTCTCGATCCCGGCGACCGCGTGCGGCGTGTAGAGCGAGGCGCTGAAGAAGCCGGTCTCCTCGAGCAGGAGCAGCATCGTGTAGAAGAGCTCCGGCCCGACGGTCAGCTGCCACACCTCGGCGCCGTACGCCTCGCAGGCTCGGCCCTTCTCGACGATCTCCGGCTGGCCGCGCCCGGCCGAGTCGAAGACCTCCTGCAGGACGATGCAGGAGAGACCGCGCATCGCCGCCTGAGACGCCACGGCGGCCCCGTAGTTGCCCGAGGTGGCCGCGATCACGCCCTCGTAGCCGAGCCGCGCCGCCTCGTGCACGGCGACCGCGGCTCTCCTCGCCTTGAAGCTTCCGGACGCGTTCGCGGCCTCGTCCTTGACGAGGATGGTGGCGCCCTTGCCCGGCGGCGCGAGCTCGCGCGCGAGCCGTGTCAGCCGCGGCAGCTCGAGCAGCGGCGTGCCGCCGACCTTCGCCTCCCGCTGGATGCGCACGACGTCGTCCAGCCCGTAGCCGGAGGAGCGAAGCAGCGCCTCGTAGTCGAAGGCGACGCCGTCCTGCTCGTAGGCCTCGTAGTCGACGCCGACGGCCCGCCGCTGGATCTCTCCGCGCCGGGCGAGCACCGCCCCGTAGGAGCGATCAGCCACCTGCCGGCTCCGCCAGCCGCGCGCGCAGCTCGCCCCCGATCGGCAGCAGCTCCGGCACCGGCTCGCCGAAGGAATGCCCCGGCGCGGGATGCAGGCGCACGAGCGTGCCCTCGACGCGCCGGGCGGCGAGCGTGCGCACCGCCGCCGGCTCGCCGACCGCGGCCTCCGCCTCGAGGAACCCGCGCACGCGCGCGACGAGCGGCGTCGCCGCCGTGTCCTCGGGAAGCCCCGGAGCGCGCCCGGCGGGCTCGAGGACCACGAGGGAGAGCTCCGCCCAGTCGCCCGGGCGGCCGGCGCGGCGACGCCTCGCTCACGCCTCCCGGCCCGCTTCCGCGCCGCTCGGCCTCGACGAGCGGCGCATGTAGACCATCCGGCAGACCGAGTCCCCGAGCGAGCGGAACTGGTCCTGCGTGACGAAGAACGTGTCCCAGAGGCCGAGCGCCTTCATGAGCGCCTGGTAGTAGTTGGCGGAGGTCGGCCCGATCGTCTTCTTCATCATCTCGCTCGCCGCCTCCTTGCCGTACATGTCGACCATGTTGTCGAAGTACGGGCAGGTCTTGATGATCGCGACGAGCCGGTCCGTCGGTCTGCTCGACGTCCTCGACCTCGCACCCGATCGCCTCCCAGTAGGCGCGGTTGAGCCTCGCGAGGTCCTCGGTCGTCTTGAACTCCTGCATGCCGACGACGCCCTTGATGACGTCGAGGAAGCCGAGCGCGAACCCCTCCCAGACGCGGGAGTACATGATCACGCCCTCGCGCGCGCCGTAGAAGTCCTCCCAGACGCGCCACATCTGGTGGTCGTGGCCCGTGAAGCCGCGGTTCCAGAGGATGAGCGCGTCCTCCTTCGACAGCTCGAGCCGCGACGCGATCTCGTCGGCGCCGATCTCGAGCGCGGGCCCGTACGGGGGCTCGTCGCTCTTCCAGGTGAACACCTTCTGCGCCGCGTCGTGGTACTTCTCGGGAATCCGCCGCCATACCTCCTCGTAGTGGCGCCGGGCCTCCTCCTCGCCCTTGTACTCGACCGTCGCGTTCCACATGAGGTCTTCCTCGAGCGCGAACCCGAACGCCCACGTCGTGATCGCCACGTCCAGGGACTGGCCGGTGCGCTCGATCGCCTTCAGCACCCAGTTGCGCTTGTCGTTCGGGTCGTCGCCGAGCGGCCGCAGCAGGATCGGCGCCTTCATGTCGATCGGCTGCTGCTCGAGGCTCAGCCGATCGGCGGGGATGAACTTGCTCGTGTCGGTCGTCATCGGCCAGTCCTCCTCTCAGACCGTCGCTGCGAGGCACTCGTCGAGGAACGGCGTCGTGGTGAGGATCTCGACGCCGTCGTCGCTCACCATCACCGTCTCCTCGAGCGCCGCCTGGATGTACGTGCCCGTCGCCGACCATCTTGTGGAAGCGCGGCTCGAGCGTGAAGCACATGCCCGGCTCGAGCACCACGTCGAGATGAGCGGGCGCCGACCCCGCCTTCATGCACACCGGCAGCTCGCAGCAGTTGAGCCCGATGCCGTGGCCGGTGTCGAAGCGGTTCTGCATGTAGCCGAAGGACTCCGCCGTCCTGCGCACGGCCGCGTCGACCTCCGAGATGTGGACGCCCGGCCGGATCTGCTCGATACCCGCGTACATGGCCTCGTAGTTGACGCGGTAGAGCTCCTTGAACTCGGGCGTCGGCTCGCCGACGAAGCCCGTCCGCATGCAGTCGCCGTTGTAGCCCTCGACGATCGGGCCCATGTCCATGATGACCGCGTCGCCTTCCTTCAGAGCCGCGGTTCGTCGGGTAGAGCGCCCCCTCGGTCACCTCGCCGGAGGTGAGGAACGGGTAGAAGCCGTCGCCCTCCGAGCCGAGGGCGTACATGCGGCCCATGAAGGCGCCGTACACCTCGTACTCGGTGACGCCGGGCGCGAGCGCGTCGAGGCCCGCCTGGACGCCCTCGCTCGCCACCCAGGCCGCCTTGCGCATCAGCTTGCGCTCCTCCTCGTTCTTGGCGATGCGCTCGAGGAGCAGCGGCCTCCTCGGCGTTGACGAACTCGATGCCCGGCATCGCCGCGCGGAAGGCCTCGAGGATCACCCAGGAGACGCGGTCGACGCCGACCTTCCCGCTCGTGACTCCCAGGCCTTTCAGCGCGTCGCGCACCCAGGTCGCGTAGTGCTCGTGGATGAGGCTCGCGTTGAAGACGGAGTAGTGGTCCCAGCCCGTCTGCTCCTTCAGCGCGGCGCCGTCGTTCGCCCAGTGCGGTCCCGGCGCGACGTGGAGGCCGCAGTCGAGCGAGCGGACGGCCCCTTCCTTCGAGATGAGCGCCAGCGAGTTCGGCTCCCAGCCGTACACGAAGAACCGGCGCACGTCGGCGACGTACTGGACGTTGTCGTGCTGCGTCGCGACGAGCGCGCTCGCGCCGAGCTTCTCGCAGACGCGCAGCGCCCCCTCCTGGCGCAGCTGGATCAGCCGCTCGTGGTTGACCTCGTCCGCCGCCATCAGCGCCTCCTTTCGTCTCAGGACCTCGCGGGGCAGCGCGTCGTCGTTCGCCATCCGCGAGAGCGCGATCGCGGTGATGTCCGCCACGGCCTTCAGCGAGTTGCCGTCCAGGTTGTCGATGCCGTCGTGCACCGAGTGGTAGTAGAAGTCGTCCGGCTTCCAGAACCAGGCCGCCGGCACGCCGGCCTGGATGAAGCGGCCGGACTCGGCGACGCCCCACGGAGCCGTCATGCGGCCGACGTCGTAGCCGAGCTCGTCGGCGATCCCCTCGAGCAGGCGCATGAGCCATTCCGTGTGGGGGATCGGGTCCGTGTCGGGCCAGAGGCCGAGCTCGACGAGCTTCAGCCTGCCGCCGACGCCGAACATGTCGAGGTCGACGGCGGCGCGCAGGTCGCCGCAGCGTCCCCTCCGCCCGCCGGGCCTCGACGTAGGCCTGCACGCCGGGCGTCGCCCCCTCCTCGGCCGTCGTGCAGAGGAACTCGATCGACCGCAGGGGTCGCATGTCGGCAACGGCCGTCGCGACCTCGATCATCGTCCCGAAGCCGCTGCCGTTGTCGTTCGCGCCCGGATGGATCCCGTGATCGCGGTGGGCGAGGACGACGAGCGTCTCCTCCGGCCATCTGGAGCCTCGCAGCACGCCGCTGACGTTCGAGCTCTCCACGTCCTTCAGCTCGCTCACGACGAGGAGCTCGGCCCGGGCCTGCCCCGCGCCGATCGCGTGCATGAGCGCCGCGCCGTCGATGCCCGACACGCAGACCACCGGGATCTGCTCGTCGAGGAAGCGGCGCGAGAGATCGCCGTTGCCGGCCTCCATCGACATCCGGTACGGCCAGGGCAGCGGATGGACGACGACCATGGCGGCAGCGCCCCTGCGCGCTGCCTCGGCGACGAACGTGCCCAGCCAGAAGCGGGAGTAGCCGAGGCCCACCTCCTGCATCACGACGATCTTGCCCGTGACGTCGAGGCCGTCGTAGTCGGCCGCGTCGCCCTCGCCGACGAACACGAGCTCTCCCTGGAGGCCGCCCGAGGGCGTGGCCGGCGAGAAGTACGGAGGGATCGTCTCGAAGCGCCGTCCCTCGTCGAGCAGCGTCAGCACCGCCGAGTCGTGCCGGTAGCCGAGCGTCGTGAACGGACGATCCTGCACCTCGAGGCCGAGGCCGGCGAAGAGCGCACGGACGCCCTCGGCCGCGCGCGCGTCGCCCTCGGAGCCGACGAACCGGTCGCCGGCGGCGACCAGCTGCTCCACGTGCGAGACCGCCCGCGCGCCGCTGATGCGCGCGCGCAGCTCGTGTTCGGCCGGCGAGAGCACGGGGGGCGATCGTATGCCGGGCCGAGTCGGCGCGTCAAGCCACGTACGGCGCTTCGACGAGGCTGACCGGCGCAGCGATGTACCTGCCCGGCTCGGCGGGCCGGATGAGATCCGGCCCCTACAACGGCCGCGGCAGCGAGCACAGCGCCGATGCTGTCGAGCTCGTCCTCGAAGTCGCAGCGCCAGCCGACGCCGAACGGGGCCGCGACCACGCTGCCCACGTCGATCGCGCCGTCCCGGATGTCCAGCACCGCCCGTCCGTCCGCGTCGGCGGCGAACAGGTCGCCGTGGTGGCGAAGCGTCTCCTCGTCCACGCGGGCGGGTAAGCCCGGGACGGCGCGGAGGTAGTGGTAGCCGTTCCGCTCGGGCTCGTCGATGCCGAGCGTCGCGATCACCGCCAGGTCCGCGAGCAGGCCCACGGGCCGATCGTGGACAGATCCTCCGCGCTGTAGATGAACCGCTTTGCAGGACTTTCTCGTCGCAGCTGCTCGATCCGGCACGCGTTGCCGATGCCCTTGAACACGCCCTTCGAGCTCTTGAAGGAGCCGCCGTCGTAGCCCGCCTCGAGCGCACGCGCGACCGCGTCGAGCGAGTCGTCCGACTCGTCGATGATGAGCCGCGGCCGGCCGGGCCAGGCGGCGAGCCCTGCGGCGGTCTCCTCGCTCAGGGCCAGGTGCCTGGGAAGGGGCTGCTCGACGTACTCGACGCGACGGGCGAAGTCGGCGGTGCCGGCACCGGCGACCAGCTCCTCCCACAAGGCGCGCAGCGCCGGTGTGTCCGCGAACTGCTCGTTCCCGTCGAGCGTGACCCGATAGTCGCCTCCCGTGGCGCGATCCAGCACGTCTCCGACCCGAGCCGAGCCGGTCGAGATCGGCGCGGTGGTCGCCGCCCACCTTGACCTTGAAGCAGCGCAGGCCGTAGCGCGCGACGGAGGCCTCGAGGGTCGCCGGCAGGTCGTCGCCGGGCGCCACGGCGTCCTCGCCCTCGGCGAGCGCATCGCCGAGCCCCACCGTATGCCGAACGGCGATGCGCGTCAGCGGCCGGGCGGGCAGGAGCTCCCGCGGCTCGCGGCCGGCCAGCTCCGCATGCAGCGTCTCCAGGCGGATGCCGAGGGTGTTCGCCCGCACCGCCTCCGCGAACGGAAGGCCCCGGGCGCGGCAGTGCGCGTCGATCAGCGCCCGCTCCACGAACGACACGCCGAAGGCCGCGAGCAACGGCGAGAGGCGGGAATCGCCTCGCGGACGCTGCTCCTCGTGAACACGCTGCCAGAGGTCGAAGACGGATTCGTGCGCTCCGATGCGCTCGGCGGTCGCGCACGCGCTCTCGATCACGCCGATCATCTCGCGAACGTCCTCCGCGTACGACGTCTCCGGGATTCTTCGTGAACCACTTCGGCGGCGAGGTTGTCGGCCGCGACGCCGGTCTCGCGCTTGCCGTCGACCTCCACCGTGACGAACAGCACGGCATGGACGAGCTCGTTCATCTCGGCGATGCCGAAGCGGAACGGGATCCGCGCCTCGACGAGCGCGCCCCGCAGGCGCCAGTCGAGCAGCCGGATGCTCATGCCGGGCTGCGGCCGGCGGGCGGAACCGCGCTCACCTCAATCGAGGCCGTAGATCCGCGCGGCGTTCCCGCCGAGCATCTGGTCGAGACCCGCGGCCGGGATCGGGTCGAGCCCGAGCTTCGCCGCCAGGCGACGGCAGCGTCTCCCGGAAGAGCTCGAGGCTCGGGCCCGGAGGCGTCACCGGGAAGTCGGTGCCCCAGAGGATGCGGTCGTACGTGCAGCCGAAGCGCGGGCAGCGCAGGAGATGCCGCAGCAGGAGCTCGGGCTCCTCGATCGTCGCCCAGTAGCTCACGTCGACGTACACGTTCGTGTGCTTGCCCACGAGGCACATCGCCTCCTCGATCCACGGCACGCCGAAATGGCAGCAGATCAGCACGAGGTCTCGGAAGTCGCGCGCGACGTCGTCCAGCTGCGCGGGGTACTGGTACTTCATCGGCGCGTCGACGAGCGTCGTCCACGACTGGTGGACGATCACCGGGATCCCGAGCTCCATGCGCCTTCGCGTAGATGGGCCAGCACAGCTCGCGGTCGTCGGGGCGGTAGTGGTTGTAGGTCGGGTACAGCTTCACCGCCCGCGCCCCGAACTCGCGGACGCAGCGCTCCATCTCGCCGAGCACGGTGTCTCCCTCGTAGCGAGGGTTGACGGTCATGACGGGCAGCGTCTGGTCCGGATACTGGCTGCACACGTCGGCGATGTAGTCGTTCGACACGTGCGCGCCGGAGATCTCGCGCGTGGCCGGGTCGCGGCCGAACGTCTTCGGCTCGCGGGGCGCGACCGCGTAGAGGAAGACCTTGTCCACGCCGGCCGCCCGGTACATCTCCATCATCCCGGGGATATCCGTGCCCTCGTACACGACCGGCGAGATGGGCTCGCCGGAGGCGCGGACGGCGGGCTCGATCACCTCCTCCAGGAACTTCGGCGACGACCAGTCGGCGCGCGAGACGTGGGCATGGCTGTCGATGATCATCGGTTCACGACTCCTACAATTGGCATCGATCGTCGGCGGTTGCACGAGCGGGTTGCGGCCGTCCTCGAGCGGGAGCGCCACGACCGCTCCATCCTCCACGATCGAGCGATACGCCGCCATCGTGACCTCGACGCCGAAGCGCCCCGCCCTCGCGTCGCTGTCCGGGGGAGTCGAGGTCTCGATCGCACGGGCGAGCTGCTCGAAGGGCGTCGCGGCCCGGAAGTCTCCGAGGTACTGCTCGCGGGAGCAGCGTTCGTCCGTCGCGGATCACGAGGTCGTCCGAGGGCAGCACCGTGAGGTTCGCCTCTTCGAACTGAAGCTCGAGCACGCTGTGCCAGTTCCGCGGCGACAGCGCGTCGGCGAGATCCATCGAGGGGAGCGAGCGCACAGGCTGCTTGCCGGCGGCGAGCACCGCGAAGAAGCGGCCGTAGTCGGCCACGATCTGGCCGAAGTTCTCGACCTCCGCCTCGCGGTACACGTCCCACGTCCTCATCCACTTGGCCTGGACCGACGCGGGGAGGCCCCAGAGGGCGACCATGTAGTCGACGGCGTAGCAGCCGAGGTTCGTCAGCTCGCCGCCGCCGGACTTCGACGGCGGGTCGAGGCGCTCCGGCCAGAAGTCGGCGAGCGGGAAGTCTGGCGAGAAGGTCATGCCGAAGCTGTGGGCATGGTGCAAGGGCTCCCCGTACGCTCCGTCGCGTACCTCCGACAGCAGCTTCGCCGTCAGCGGCTCGAACCGCACGGCGACGATGTCGTGGACGAGCTGCACCCCGTGGCGCTCGACGGCGGCCTCGATCCGGCGGGCCGACTCGAGGCTCTCGCAGAACGGCTTGTTGAGGAAGACGTGCTTGCCGGCGGCGGCGGCCTGCTCGACCCAGTCGGCCTTGTCGCAGGGGTCGCAGCAGAGGGCCACGATGTCGACGCGCGGATCGTCGATCAGCGCGGCCGGCGTGGGCGCGAGCTCGATCCCAGCGCCCGCTCGAGCGCCGGGGCTCGGCGCGGATCCGCCTCCCAGCCCGCGACGAGCTCTGCGCCGGCCTCGGCGCGGAGCGCGGCGACGACGAACTCGCCGTGCGTGCAGCAGTTGCCGAGCACGGCGACCCGGTACGGTTGCGCCGTGGCGCTCACCCGGCTGCGGTGAACGCGGCGCTGTCGCGCCGCTCCGGCGGGTCGCGAGCGGCCGAGCCGCCCGCTCAGCCGCCGGCGACGCCGCACCAGTCCATGGCGAGCACGGCGTACGTCTTGCAGGACGTGACCAGCTCGTCGATGAGGCAGTGCTCGTCGTCGGCGTGGGCGACGCGCAGGTCTCCGGGGCCGTAGCTGATCGCCGGCACGCCGCCGAGGTTCAGGAACGTCGCGTCCTCGACGGCCGCGAAGCCGTGCACCTCCGGGCGCCCGGCGAAGCGCGTGCCCGCCGCGGCGAGCTCGTGCGCATCCCCGACCGCCGTGCAGATCGGGTGGTCGGGGTCGACGGAGAAGGCCGGCCAGTTGAGCTTCCACTCGAGCACGGGCGGGTTGTCGCGCAGCCACGGGTCGAGCTGCGCCGCCCGCATGACGTGCTCGGTGATCTCCTGCTTGCACGTCCTCCGGGTCCTCGTCCGGGTGGTACCAGCAGCAGTAGTCGATCGTCATGAACTCGGAGATGAAGAACGGCACCGGCGACGCCCTTCGGCCCGCCGGCCACGACGCCCGGGTGGATCGTGAAGTGGCCCGGCGGGAAGAGCGGATGGCGCTTCGTCTGGCCCCACTCGTCCTCGAGCCGGCGGATCGCGTGGAACATGTCGACGCCCTTGTCGATCGCGTTGACCGCGACGGCGGCGCCGAGCCCGCCGGCGCGGAAGGTGTGGGCGCGCATCGCGGCGTGCGAGCGTCTTGCCCGGCACGGTGACCGAGAACCACCACAGAGCCCGGGCTCGCCGGTACGACCGCGAGCGGCGCCGGCGGCGAGCTCGGCTCGGAGACGACCGCCGCGTCGGCCGTGTAGCCGCGCTTGACCGTGGCGGTGACGCCGCACTCGTGGTCCATGACCTCCTCGCCGACGACCGCCTCGAGGATCAGGTCGCCCTGCAGCTTCACGCCGCTCTCGCGAGCGCGCGCGCCGCGAAGGCCTGCGCGAGGATGCCCGACTTCATGTCGGTCGAGCCGCGGCCCCAGACCCGGTCGCCGTCGATCTTGCCGGAGAACGGCGAGCCGCTCTTCCAGTTGGCCGGATCGCCCGGCGGCACGACGTCGACGTGGCCGTTGTAGATCAGCGACCGGCCGCCGCCCTGCCCCTTCAGCACCCCGACCGCGTTCTCCCGGCCCGGCTCGACCGCGAAGAGGTCGACCTCGCAGCCGATCGCGCGGTAGATCTCGGCCGACGAACTGCGAGACCTCGCCCTCGCCGCCGACGACCTCGTCGTAGACCTGGCCCGGGTACTTCGGGTTCACGCTCTCGATCCGCACGGCGGCGCGAGAGCGCCTCGACGAGCTCGCGCTCGAGCGAGTCGACGCGCGCGAGCACCGCGTCGAGAAGACCGCGGTCGAGGCCCACCGGCTAGAGCCCGGGGACTTCGAGCTCGGCGGGCGTCGGAATCGGCTCGTCCTCGCCGGTCGCCCGGCGTGCGCGGCGGCGCTGCAGGTAGCCGCGGATCTGGGCGGGCACGCCGACGAGGCCGCGGGTCGTCAGGAGCGTGACGCCGAACATGATGATGCCGATCCAGACGAAGCGCCACGCGGGCGTGGTCGAGGTCGGCGTAGGTGCGGTCGATGTAGAGGAGCAGCGCCGTGCCGATGATCGCGCCCTTCGCCGAGCCGACGCCGCCGACGACGATCATGGCCAGGAGCAGCAGGAGCGTGTTGAAGTCGAAGATGGTCAGCGAGACGCCGCCGTAGTAGCCGGTGTAGAAGCCGCCGATCAGGCCGAGCACGGCCGAGGAGATGATGAACACGGCGAACCGCGCCCGGACGACGTCGACGCCGAGCCCCTTCGCCACGCCCTCGCTCTCGCGCGCCGTCCGCAGGAGCAGGCCGAGCCTGCCGCTGTCGACGAGCCTGTACACGACCAGGCAGAAGACGATCAGCGCGAGGCCGACGAAGAAGTGGATCGTTCCGCCCGGTCTCGGTCGCGATCTGGTCGCTCCTGAGGAACCTCGACGCCGCCGGCGAGGCCCTCGCTCCTGGCCCAGCTCCTCCTGCTGCTTGACGATCGACCGCGCCACCTCGGCGAGGCCGATCGTGAAGAGGGCGAAGTACACCCCTCGCAGACGGATCGTCGGAGCCGCGATGATCGCCCCGAGCAGCGCGCCGAAAGCCGGCCGCGGCGAGCAGCATGAGGACGACGTTGAGCGACCGGGCGCCCTCGATGTCCGAGCCCGCCGGCGAGCCGCCGGAGATGTAGCGCGGCGAGGTACGCGCAGGCGCCGACGACGCCGACGGTCGCGAAGGAGTAGATGCCGGCCGTCCCGATCACGAGCATCCACATCAGGTTGATCGAGACGTACAGCGCGAAGATGTTCCAGTGCCCGCCGAAGTTGTTGTTGTCGTAGACGACGAAGAAGAGGATCAGCGCCACCGCGAGGCAGCCGCCCCAGAACGCGGCGTCGCCGGCGTTCTTGGGGGTCAGGAGGTTACGCACGCGTCCCCTCCAGGATCCCGGCGACGCCGCGAGGCCTGACGAGCAGCACGATCGCGATCAGCGCGAACTGCGTCAGGAGCACCCAGCTCGCATCGAGGTAGTGCATCGTCACGGCCTCGGTGGCGGCGATCAGGAGAGCCGGCGATCACCGTCCCGAGGATGCTGCCGAGACCGCCGAGGAGGGCGACGATCAGGCCCTTGAGGAGCGGCAGGTAGCCGATGTTCGGCTCCGGGTAGAAGATCTGGGAGAGCAGGACGGCCGCGAAGCCGGCGAGCGCGCCGGAGACGATGAGGATGGCGAAGGCCGCCTGCTTGCGGCCGATGCCGACGAGGGCGGCGCCTTCGGGGTTCTGCGTCAGCGCGCGGACGCCGAGACCGATCCTCGACTTCACGAGCCCGAGCACGAGGAGGACCATGACGACGCTCGCGCTGATGATCGCCCCGCTCTTGTCGGCGGTGATCGTCGTCCCGCCGAGCTTGAACTTCGTCGTGCCGAAGAGGAAGTCGATCGCCTTGCGCTGCGGCCCGAAGACGAGGAAGTACGTGTTGACGCCGATGATCGCGAGCCCGAGCGAGGCGATCATCGAGCGGAAGTCCCAGTTCGGCCTGCCGTCGAGCGGCAGGAAGACGCTCAGGCAGATGATCGCCCCTGCGACCGCTCCGACGACGATGCCGCCGAGGAAGATGACCGACGGCGTGATCCGAGATGTTCTCCTGCGCCCACCAGGCGCCGTAGCCAGCGGCCGCGAACGTGACGCCGTGGGCGAGGTTGAGGAAGCCGAGGCCGGCCCAGGTGAGCGAGATGCCGACGGCGATCAGCCCGTAGATGGCGGCGAGGTTGATGGTGGTGACGAGATCGGTCACGCGCCCGCCTCCTGGTCCTCGCTGCCGGCCGGCCCGCCGTCCGCGGGCCGCCGCCCGGCTCGATGCCGACGATCTGCCCGCCGTGCATCCGCACGATCCGGTCGATCCAGCCCTCGAGCAGCGTCTGGTTCTGCTCGGCGAGGATGAGCGCGCCGCCCTCGAGCATCGAGCTCCCTGAGCGTCGCGAAGAGGCCGGCGGCGATGCCCGGGGCGAGGCCGAGCGAGGGCTCGTCGATCAGGTAGACGCGAGCGTCCGACATGAGGCCTCGCCCGAGCGAGCACATCCGCCGCTCGCCTCCGGAGAGCGTGCCGGCGGTCTGGCCGAGACGGTCGGCGAGGCGAGGGAAGAGCTGCAGCACCCGCTCGCGCCGCTGCTTCCGCTCGCGCCAGCCGGCCGCGAACGCCGCCCGAGTCGAGGTTGTCCTTGACCGACAGGCCCGGGAAGAGCGCGTCGCCCTGGGGCATCAGCACGACCCCCGCCCGTGCCAGCCTGTGCGCCGGCGTCCGCATGATCGACTTCCCGTCGAGCTCGATCTCGCCCCGGCGCCAGTCGACGAGGCCCATGATCGAGCGCAGGAGCGTCGTCTTCCCGTGCCCGTTCAGGCCGACGAGGCCGACGCGCTCGCCCGGCGGCGACGGCGAGATCGATGTCGTGGAGCACGCGCAGCGGCCCGTAGCCGGCCGAGAGCCCGCGAACCTCGAGAACGTGCGTCATGCGGCCTTGGGCGCCTCGAAGTACGCAGCGCGGACGACAGGGTCGTCGAACACGACGCGCCGGCGGCCCCTCCGCGATCACCTTGCCGGCGTCCATGACGAGCACGGTCTCGGCGACGGCGTGGAGCAGCTCGAGCCGGTGCTCGACGACGACCACCGCCATCCCCGTCTCCGCCGTCACCTCGCGGATGATCGCGTCCATCTCGTCGATCTCGTCCTGCATCAGCCCCGAGCAGGGCTCGTCGAGAAGCAGCGACGCTCGGCTTGCGCATGAGCACGCACGTGAGCAGGAGCTTGCGGCGGTCGAGCGTGTCGAGGCCGCCGCAGCGAACCTCGTCGGCGGTCGTGAAGCGCGCGAGCTCCCGGGCGGGCTGGACGTCTGGCCGGCTCGACCTTCGGCGACCAGGCGATCCGCGCCGCCTCGAGCGTCTCCCCGATCGTCAGGTCGGTCGGCACGATCGGCGACTGGAACGTGCGGGCCAGGCCGAGGCGGACGCGCCGGTGAACGGGGAGCCGCGTGATGTCCTGCCCGTTCAGCTCGACGCGCCCGCCGTCGGCCCGGTGGTATCCCGAGAGGACGTCGAAGAGCGTCGTCTTGCCTGCCCCGTTCGGCCCTGCCACGCCGAGGATGTGCCCGCCCTCGACCGAGAGCGAGACACCGTCCACGGCGACGAAGCCGCCGTACAGGGCCCTGATGTCGGTGCAGGCGAGCGACACGACGCGTCGTTCGGTTTCCTTCCCGATCAGCCTCCTAGAAGCTCAGCCACGGCGGCTGCACGTACTCCGTCTGGATGTACGGCGCCGGCGTCGATGATCTGGTGCGAGAGCGCGCCGTCGTCGCCGGGCTGGATCTGGAAGAACAGGTGCGGGTTCCCGAGCGACGGATCCTGGATCTCGGCCGGGTAGCAGAGGCAGAAGTTCGCCTCCGTCGTGGCCGAACCAGTAGCCGCCCGAGACGCCGCGGTAGATGTTCCGCTTGAGCTCGGCGATGTTGGCCGTCGAAGTTCCGCGGGTCGCCCGTGATGCCCCAGGCGTGGGCGAGCATGTAGACCTCGTCGTAGCCGGTGCCCGCGTTCGAGAAGCCGGCGCGGCCGCGTCCCACATCGCCTGGTAGCGCTCCTGGAAGGCCAGGCCGACCGGGTCGTTCATGGTGCCGAGGACCGTCGCCCAGACGGCGCCGTTCGCCGCGTCGCCGGCGATCTCGAGGAACTCGGGCACCGACGCGCCGTACTGCAGGTAGAGGAACGCGTCCGGCGGATCCGCGACCCACTGCCTTCATGAGCGCCGCGTGGTCGGCGGGGTTCCAGTGGGTGTTGAAGACGACGGAGGCGCCCGTCTCCTTCACCTTGGCGAGCTGAACGGCGTCCAGTCGGTGACCGGCGCCGTGCCGCCCGCGGTGTCGACCGGATCCTTGCCGACGATCTCCCAGCCGGCCGCGGGAGCCGCCTCCTGGGCAGCCGCCGAGATGGTCTGTCCGTAGACGATGTCGCCCTCGATGATGTAGATCGTCTTCGACGGCGGGTTGAAGAGCCCCTGCGGCGATCAGGTCCTCGAGGAACGGCGGGAAGCCGGGGCCGTACGGCACCTCTGTCGGGTCGGCCTGGAAGACGTGCCTGTACTCCTCCGGGTCCGCCCTCATCGCCGTCGACCTGCTCGATCCGACGTCGAGGCGTTCAGGTACGGGGCCCCGTAGGCGGCGACGGATCGTCGTTCGGCTCGAACACGTTGTGGTAGCCGACGACGATCGCGTCGACCTCCTTGCGTGACGAGGTCGTTGAACGCGCTCGTGATGCTCTCGCCGTCGAAGCGTTCGATGTCGACGATCTCGTGCTCGATCGTGCGCCCGGCGACGCCGCCCGCGTCGTTGATCTCCTGCGATCGCGAGGTCGGAGCCTCGCTCCATCTCCGGCGTCGTCCGCGGCGGTGAGTCGGATACGGCGAGCCGATCACGATCGGCTGGCTCGTGTCCGCCGCGGTCTGACCTGCCGCCGTCGTCGCCGCCGGCTCCTCGCCGGCGGGCGCCGCGCGCCTCCTCGTCGTCCTCGCCGCAGGCGGCCAGGATGCCGGCGAGCGCGAGACCACCGATGCCCGCGCCGGCCACTCCGCCGAGGAACTTCCGCCGGCTGACGCGCGCGCGCTCGCGGCTCCTCGGGGTTCACCTGGGTCTCCTCACTCATCCTCCACTCCTTTCAGCCCTCCCCGACAACGATTTCAACCGCTGAGACGACGGAACGCCCGAACGGTTAGCCTCGCCGTGCCCGCTGACCATAACGCCTGACCCTGGACGTTTCAAGTTACGTGGCCAGTTCCGACCTTCATGGCCCGTCAAGTCCGGGCCCCGGCGGCCGTACGGCCTCCCTTCCTGACCCACGCGCGCCAGGTCAGCGCCCACCGCTCGGGGTCGTCGAGCGCGCTCGGCGTCGATCTGGTGCACGGTGCTCGAGTGCGGCGACGAGCGGATCGACCTCCGGGTCGGAGTAGGCCTCGTCGCGAGATCTGGGCGAGGATCGCCGCGTAGGTGTCGAGGTCGGCGCGCGACACGGTCTCCGCCGGCTCGAGCGTCATCGGCTCCTCGACGACCCACGGCTCGTGGCTCGGGAAGTACTGCGCGACGCCGAAGTCGCTGGTGCGCCGCGCGACGTCGAGCGTCCCGATGCCCGGTGTCCTCCTTCAGCTTCGCGAGGCTGTAGCGGATCTGCTCCAGGCGACGCGTCGTCGTTGCCGTCGGCGTACGAGACGGCGATGCCCTGGATCTCGGCGACCTTCTTCGCCAGGTAGTTGTTGTTGAGCACGGCGATCTCGGCCACCTCGCGCAGGCCCTCGGCGCCCAGCGCGAGCACCCAGGCGTACGAGCGGACGACGGTCGCCGGCACGCCGTGGAACGCGCGCACCTTGCCGATCGAGTCGGGCCGGTCGTGGTCGAGGTAGAAGCGGTCGCCGTCGCGCTCGACGGTCGGCGACGGCAGGAAGCGGGCGAGCTCCTCCGTCACGCCGGACGCGCCGACGGGCATGCCCATCGAGCAGTGCGGCGAGGAGAACGTCTTGTGCAGGTTGAACTGGCAGAGGTCGAAGCCCGCGTCGCGGGCGCGCGTGATCCCGAGGATGCCGTTCGCGTTGGCCTGGTCGTAGTGGCAGAGGCCGCCCGCGTCGTGGACGACCTCGACGATCTCGTCGATGTGCGGGTTGAAGATGCCGGTGTCCTCGGGGTTCGTGATCATCAGCCCGGCGGTGCGCTCCGAGACGGCGGCCTTGATCGCCTCGACGCTCCGGGTAGCCGCGACTCGCCGCGCGTAGACCGTGACGACCTTGAAGCCGGCCGTCGCCGGCCCGGCGCCGTCGCACGGGATGCGAGAAGATCGTCGTGACGATCTCGTCGCGCTGCGGCTCGCCGCGCGCCGCGTGGTAGGCCTGGATCATGGCCGCGTTCGCGTAGACGGCCTGCGAGCCGCCGCCCGGCTGGAAGCTGAACCGGTCCATGCCGGAGATCTCGCAGAGCGCGCGCTCGAAGCGCCACATCGCCTCGAGGATCCCCTGCACGGTCTCGTCGTCCTGCTCGGGGTGCAGCTCGGCGACCTTGTGCGAGCGGATCAGCTCCTCGTTGACCTTCGGGCTGTACTTCATCGTGCAGGTGCCCAGCGCCGAGGTGGATGTCGACGTCGTTGCCGAGCGTCTCCTGCGAGAGGCGCAGGAAGTGGCGCAGCACCTGCGGCTGCGAGAGCTCCGGCAGCGCCGGCGGCGTCGGTGCGGCGCAGCTCCTCGGGAAGGTCGGCGAGCCCGTCGCCGGCCGCGGCCACGTCGGGCTCGGGCTCCGGCAGCAGGATGCCCCGCTCGCCCGGGGCTCGACTGCTCGAGCACGATCGGCTCGTTCCAGCTGGCCTGGTGGAAGGGCCGGAGGACGGCGCCGTTCATCGCTGATCAGCACCTCCCGCGAGCGTCGTCGACGAGCCGGTCGATGTCGGCCTGCGTGTGCACCTCGGTGAAGCAGTAGAGGGCGCTCTGCCCGAGCTCCGGGAACTCCCGGAGATGTCCTTGCCGCCGTAGATGCCGCGCTCCAGCAGGCCGCTCGTTGATCTCGGCGGCGGTCTTGCCGGTGTCCGAGAACGAGACGACGAGCTCCTTGAAGAACGGCGCGGAGAGCGCCGGCGCCTCGACCCCGGGAAGCGCCGAGAGGCGCTGCGCGGCGTAGCGCGCCCGCTGCATGCAGCCCCTCGCCGAGCTCCTCGATGCCCTGCGGCCCGAGCAGCGAGAGGTAGACGGCGACCGCGATCGCCCAGAGGTTCTGCGTCGTGCCCGCGTACTCCTTGGCGTCGCCGCGCTGGACGTACGACATGCGCTCCCAGACGACCTCGCCGAAGCCGTACTCCCCTCGACGACGGTCGGCGTCATGCCGACCAGGAAGGTCGGGTACTCGGCCACCCAGCGCTCCTCGTCGGCGTCGCGACGAAGCCCGCGAGGCCGCCGCCGTAGTGCATGTGGACGCCGAGCGGCTGCAGCTCGCCGCAGACGACGTCGGCGCCGTAGCGCGGCGGCGCCTCGAGCACGCCGAGCGAGATGGGATCGACGCCGACGACGAGGAACGCGCCCGCCTCGTGGGCCAGGCCGGCGATCTGCGCGGCCTGCGTCTCGATCGTCCCGAGGTAGCCGGGGTTCTCGACGTAGACGCACGCGGTGTCGTCACCGAGCGCTGCCCGCAGCGCGTCGAGGTCGAGCAGGCCGGTCGCGCCGTCGAAGGGCACGAGCTCGAGGTCGATCCACGGCCCGCAGTAGCCGCGCATCACCGCGAGCCGCTCCGGGCGAGATCGAGGCCGGGCACGAGCGCGCGCCGCCGGCCGGTCGACGCGGCCCGCACATGCAGATCGCCGTCGCGGCGGCGCGTCGCCCAGTCGTACGTCGGCTGGCTCACGGCGTCGAGCTCGACGAGCTCGCCGATCAGGCTCGCGTACTCGAAGAGGGCCTGCAGCTTGCCGTGATCCGTGTAGCTCTCGCCGTAGTAGGCGGTCAGGAACTCGCCGCGGTTGATGATCTCGTCGACGACCGCCGGGCACGTAGTGCTGCCAGCAGCCGCCGCCCAGGAAGCGACAGCGTCTCCCGGCAGCTCCCGTTGCGCGCGAGCATCGCCTCGAGGTGGCGCCGCAGCTCGACCTCCGAGCGGAGCGCCGGCTCGAGCGTCAGCGGGCGCCGGAGGCGCAGGCGCTCGGGAATGGCGCCGTAGAGCTCGTCGACGTCCGCGGCGCCGACCTCGCGCAGCATCGCCTCCTTGATCTCCGGGACCGAGTTCGGGATGTACGGGTGGACGGGCGATCTCGCGCCGGGCATGCAGGCTCCTCCTCCGTCGACCGTCGCTGGGAGACCTGGAACGATACGACTGTGGGTACGAGGATGCAGAAGGTGTGGCTGGCCGACATGCGCCATCCGGAGGTGGCGCGCCTGCTCGAGGGTCGGCATATCGGCGTGCTGCCGATCGGCTCGACCGAGCAGCACGGTCCGCACCTGCCTCTCGACGTGGACACCCGTATCGCCGCGGCCATGTGCGAGGCGGCTGCCCTCCGGGTCGCGGAGGAGATCGGGGTGGCGATCGCCCCGCCGCTCTCGATCGGCGTCTCCGAGCACCACATGCGCTTCCCCGGAACGCTCTCGGTCGACGCCGGCACCTTCGTGGAGCTGCTCGTGCAGACCGGGACGAGCCTCGTCCGCCACGGCTTCGACCGCCTTGCGATCGTCAACGGGCACGCGGGCAACGTGGGCGCGATGCACGTCGCCGCCGCCCGTCTACGGCTGGACGGCGGCGCGAAACGTGTCGTCCACGTGTCCGAGTGGACGCTCGCAGCCGAGGCGTTCGCGACGCTGCGCGAGTCCGGTCCCGGCGGCTGCGCGCACGCCTGCGAGTACGAGACGTCCGTCTACCTCCACCTCGACGCCGACGCGGTGGCGGTCGAGGAGGCGGTGGCCGAGATCCCGGCGCCCGAGGTCGGCGAGGGCACGATCGACCTGTTCGCGGACGGGCCGTATGCGGTGGCGCTGGGCCGGGACTTCTCCGCGAGCGGCGTGTTCGGCGACCCGACGCTCGCGACCGCCGAGAAGGGCCGAGCCGCTTTCGAGGCGGCGGTCGAGAACCTCGCGCGGCTGTATCGCGACCTCGCCGGCTAGCCGCTTTCGCGGGGCTTCTCCCGCACCCTGCGGGTCGTAGGGGCCGGATCTCATCCGGCCCGCCCCCGACCGCGGCCCCGCGACGTTTCTACCCGGCAGAGATCCGGTACACGACCTCGCGGTCGTAGCCCACCACGATACGGGCGTAGCCGGCGAGCCTCGCGTCCATCGCCTCGTCGCCGGTGTCCACGAGCAGGGGCCGGCCGCCGAGCGCCGCCAGCTTCCCCTCCGTCGCGACGACGACGACGTTCTCGCGGGCCGGCCCGCTCGAGCACGCGGGGCGACAGCTGCTGGTTCCCGCGGCCGAAGAGGAACCCCTGGCCGCCGACCGGTGTGACGACGACGCGCGCCGTGCCGGAGGGCACCGTGTCGAGCAGCTCCAGCAGGCGCTCCTCGTCGGCGTCGCTCTCGACGAGCTCGCTCCCGCGCAGGACGTCGACGCCGAGCACGGTCTTCGCGAGCCCGAGCGCCGCCATGATGGCGCGGGTCGTCGTGCCGGGCCCGACGAGGCACAGGCGGCCGTCGAGCACGCGGTCGACGACGTGGCCGGCGATCGCCGCCTGGGCCGCGCGATCCGATTCGGCGCGTGCGTGCCTTGCCGCCCTGCAGGAGCCCCGGCTCGACGGGCACGCGGGCCCAGCCGTGCAGCCGCGGGGAGATGGATCCCGGCGCGCAGCGCCTCCTCGTCCATGTCCATGACCTCGGCCTCGGCGGTCTCGCGCAGGCCTCCTCGGCGCACGAGCAGCGCCAGCCGTCCGGCGCTGCCCGGGTTGACGGCGAAGACGGCGGAGTGCATCTTCACGCCCGCCGGGATGCCGAGCACAGGCACCCGGCTGCCCACGGCGCCGAGCACGTCCACCGCCGTTCCGTCGCCGCCCGCGAAGAGCAGGAGCTCCACCCCGGCGCCGGCCAGCGCCGCCGCCGCCGCCCGCGTGTCGGCCGCGGTCGTCGCGCCTCGCCGACCTCCGATCACGAGCGGGCTCGATGCCGGCGCCGCGGGCCTCGTCCTCGCCCATCAGGCCCGCCCAGGAGAGGAGCTCGATCTCGCCGGCTGCCGGTGCGAGCACGCCGGAGCGCCGTCGCGGCGCGGCCGGGCGAGACCGGCTCGGCACCGCGAGCGATCGCCTCCCCGACGAGGGCCGGGTCGTCGGATCCCTTGAGCGCGTGACGGCCGCCGATCCCGGCGACCGGGTTGACGACGAGCCCGATCCTCGCGCGCACGGCCCGACCGCCGGCAGCGCCCGCCGGCTCCCTACACGGCTGCGAGCCGCGCCAGGTTCGCCTCGGCGGCCGCGATCGCCGCGTCCTGGTGCGGCTGCAGGTCCTGGCCGCGCGACGCCTTCGAAGATCGGCAGGAACGGGTCCTCGAGGCCCGTCCGGATGCCCGGCGAGCTCCTCGACGACTGCGAGACCGCAGAAGGGGACGTAGGCGCTCGAGTAGCCGCCCTCGTGCTCGACGACGAGGCGCCCGTCGCACACCTCGTCGGCGACGTCCATGAGCATGCCGCGTGAGCTGCGCGGTAGCCGTCCGAGTGCATCATCATTCGCGCGAGCGGATCCATGCATGCTGGCGTCGAGCCCCGACGCGACGATGATCAGCTCCGGCTTGAAAGCGCGCAGCGCAGGCGCGACGACTCGCTCGTACGCGGCGACGTACGCGCCGACGCCCGAGCCCGGCGGCAGCGGGATGTTGACGGTTGTAACCCTCCCCGCGCCGGCGCCGACCTCGTGGAGGTGACCCGAGTCGGGCGGATAGTTGTTGTCCTGGTGACTCGAGATCGTCAGAACGCTCGGGTCCTCCCAGAAGATCTTCTGGGTGCCGTTGCCGTGGTGGACGTCCCAGTCGACGACGGCGACGCGCTCGAGCCCGCGCGCCTCGCGCGCGTGCTTCGCGCCGATCGCGGCGTTCGCGAAGATGCAGAAGCCGCGCCCGAGGTCCGGCTCGGCGTGGTGGCCGGGCGGGCGGGTGAGCGCGTAGACGTTGTCGACCGTGCCGTCGAGGACGGCGTCGATGGCGGTGATGACGCCGCCCGCTGCGAGGAGCGCGATCTCGTAGCCGCCCGGGCCCGAAGGGCGTCAGCTCGCCGGCGTCGCCGCCGTTCTCGGCGGACAGCGCCTTGATCCGCTCGAGGTACTCGCGCGTCGTGGCAGCGCAGGATCTCCTCCTCGGTCGCCGGCCGCGGCTCGAGCCGCACGAGCTCGGCGAGCAGCCCGCTGACCTCGACGAGGTTGCGGAACCGCCGCTTCGTCGCTGGACTCTCCGCATGCGGCTCCGGCTCGATCACGCGACCGTCCGCCGGCATGAAGCCGGCCGCGCTCCGGGTGTCGTACCAGAAGTAGAGCTCGTGGGATAGCCATCCGGTCGCCATCGCCCCTCCAGTCCCGAGTTGTCGCCGGCGGCGAGAGCCTAGATGGTTCGACTCCGCCCCGCGGCGGGTGATCGCTAGGGTTTCGGCACACGATGGCGAAGCGCTGCTTCTACTGCGCCAGCGAGGCGACGGCCGACGACCCGGGCATCCCGGCCTGGGCGGTCGATCAGGTCGGGCTCGCCGGCGAGACGCTCGAGCACCTCGTCGCGAGCGGGGAGCCGCTCGAGCGCCCACGCGGTGCGCCCGTCGACTCGATTCCGTACGGCACGCCCTCACACGCGGAGCTGGGTGCCGAGCAGCCGGTCGACCGCCTCCACCAGGCCATCGAGGCCGCGATCGAGGAGCGGGCGGAGCTGGCGCTCGGGGACTACGCGGCCCGCTCGCTCTGCGCGGCCTGCGCGACGGCGCTGCAGGCTCTGGACGAGCGGGCGCGCCTGCTGCTCGCGCCCATGATCGGAAGCAAGCGCCGCGAGTACGACGCCGACGAGCAGCGCGTGCTCGCCGCCTGGGGTGCCCGGCAGGCCTATGCCGTCCTCGCCGTCGAGGGGAAAGGCGAGGGCGTCCCTCCGTGGCACCGGCAGACGCTACGGGGGCGCGGCAAGCCCCACGAGGACGTCTTCGTCGGCTACGGCCGCTATCGCAAGGATCACGTCGGCGCGCTCGCCGCACGCCTGCTCGTTCCGCTCGACGACGACCGCAGCGACGTCGAGGCCTACAGCGTGCTGTGCGTCTTCGGGCGCATGGCGCTGAAGGTCTTCGGGATCCATCGGCGGCCGGCCGTCGACGCGGGTCAAGCCGCCGGAGGGCGAGATCGTGCGCGTGTGGCCGTCCCATCGCGAGGTCGTCGACTGGCCGCCGCTGTGGGCCCTCGACGAGTCGACCCTCGACCAGGCCTTCCTGTACGAGCCGTTCTACCGGCCCTTCGTGCTACAGCGAGGTGCGCTACCTCGGGCCGGGCAAGAAGATCAAGGCCAAGCGCAGGCGAACGGAAGGCCTCGGGCCTCGCGCAGCTGAGCGGGGCGCGCCACGATCCGCATTACGATGCCCTGCCGGTGAGCTCGGCTCGACGACCTCTTCACGCGCAACCGGGCCTGGGCCGAGCGCGTCGCCGAGCGGGACCCCGGGTTCTTGCCGGGGCTCGCGGCGCGGCAGGCACCAAGGTATCTGTGGATCGGCTGCTCGGACAGCCGCCTGCCGCCGGACACCATCGCGAGCCTCGAGCCGGGCGAGCTGTTCGTGCACCGCAACGTCGCGAACGTCGTCGTCCAGACCGACCTCAACTGCCTCTCCGTGCTCCAGTACGCGATCGAGGTGCTCCACGTGCGCGACGTGCTCGTGTGCGGCCACGACGGCTGCGGCGGAGTGCGTGCGACGCTCGCCGGCGAGCGGCACGGCCTCGTCGACAACTGGCTGCGCCACGTGCAGGACGTGGCCCGCGAGCACGCCGCGCTGCTCGAGCGCGTTCCCGACCCCGATCGTCGAAGGTGCTCTGCCTCTGCGAGCTGAACGCCATCGAGCAGACCGTGAGCGCCTGCCGGACGACGGTCGTCAGGGAAGCCTGGGAGCACGGGCACGAGCTCACCGTGCACGGCCTCATGTACGGGCTCGGCGACGGCCTCCTGCGTGACCTCCGGATCGCGATCTCCTCGGCTGTCGAGATCGACGAGCGCCGCGAGGCGGCGCTCCGCGAGCGGGTTCGGGAGTGGAGCGACCGGGGCTGGCTCGGCGCGCGCCCGCAGCCGGGCAGGCGCCTTCGTAGCGCGCCCAACAGAATGAAGTACTGCGCCGTCTGGCCGCGCTGGCTGGCCCGATGCGTGTCCTCGGTCGCGCACGTATCCTCCGGATACGCACGCTCCTGCGTCCTTGCCTCGGCCTCAGCCATCGCACCCAGCCGGGCGGGTCTCCTTTCTGTTAGGCGCTCTTAGAACCAGCCTTCTTCGTTCGGGTCGCGGTACTGCATGAACTCGACGAGCGCTCCGCCGACGTCGGCGAACGCGACCATGCAGAAGCCGGTGCCCGGCGGCGTCGAACGGCCCGAGCAGGATGTCGTGGCCCTCCATCGCCGCGTCGAGGTCGTCGACCCGGTAGGCGACGTGGGGATCCGTGCGCAGCGGGCCCGTCACCGGGGTGTCCGGCTCGAAGCGCAGGAACTCGATGTTGTACGGATGCTCGCGCGGGCTCGTCACCCAGACGCGGGTCGCCTCGACCCAGCTCTCCTTCGGCTGCTTGACGCTCGGTGACGACCCCGATGTGGTCGAACCTCGAGCGATCGAATTGCTTCACGCTGCCTCCTCGAGGTTGCCTGTCCGGAACGGAACTCTCTACCATCGCGCCACACATGTCAAGGAGCCGTCCGTGCGCGTCCTGGCCGTCGGGGCCCATCCCGACGACCTCGAGATCCTCTGCGGCGGAACGCTCGCCCGCTACGCGCGCGACGGGCACGAGGTCGTCATGTGCCACGCGACGACCGGCAGACATGGGCAGCTTCGTCCACTCCCGCGAGGAGATCTCGCGGATCCGGCTCGAGGAGGCGAGGCGCGCCGCCGCCGTCATCGGCGCCGAGCACGCGACGCTCGGGCTCGCCGACGGCGAGGTGAACGCGGCCGACCCGGGGCAGAAGCGCCTCGTCGTCGAGCTCGTGCGGGAGGCCCGGCCGGACGTCGATCATCACGCACGCCCCGAACGACTACATGGGCGACCACAACGAGATCTCGAAGCTCGTCTTCGAGTGCAGCTTCTACGCGACCTTCGCGAACCTCGAGACCGGCAGGCCGCGCCACGACCGCGGTCACGCCGATCTACTACATGGACACGATCGCGGGCCTCGGCTTCGTGCCGACCGAGTACGTGGACGTCAGCGACGTCATCGACACCAAGGCGGCCATGCTCGAGGCGCACGAGACGCAGCTCGTCTGGCTGCGCGACCACGACGGCGTCGACATCGTCGAGGAGATGAAGACGGCGGCCCGCTACCGCGGGCAGCAGTGCGGCGTCGCGCTACGCGGAGGGGTTCGTCCAGTGCCTCACGTGGCTGCGCGGCACGACGACGAGGCTGCTTCCGTAGACGACCGAGGAGGAGGAGATCGATGACCGACTCGACTGGCAACTACGACCTCGCCGAGTTCATCAGCTTCCGTGACCGCGACGGCGTGCGAGCGCGTGCGGGCGATCACGCGGGCCGAGCTCGCGCGCCACTCCAATCCCGAGCTTCCGGATCGGCGTCGTCGACCGAGACGAGGACTTCTACCGGGCGTTCGCCGACGGACATCGTCGGCCGCATCCGCCAGGCCCGCGACGAGGGCGCGCCCGTTCGTCGGCATCTTCCCGGTCGGGCCCGATGCCGCAGTACGCGATCGCGGCTCGGACGATCAACGAGGAGCGCCTGTCGCTCGCCCACGTGCACACCTTCAACATGGACGAGTACGCGAACGAGGACGGCGTCACCGCGCCGCTCTCGTGGCCGGGCTCGTTCCAGCGCGCCATGTGGGAGCGCTTCTTCGACCTCGTCGACCCGGACCTGCGGCCGCCGGAGGAGCAGATCCACTTCCCGACGACCGAGGCGATCGGCGACTACTCGAAGCGGATCGAGGACCTCGGCGGCGCCGACGTCTGCTACGGCGGCATCGGCTGGTGCGGCCACATCGCGTTCTGGGAGTCGCACCTCGGGCTCGAGTTCGACGGCGACCTCGAGGCCTACAAGCAGGCCGGCGCCCGCCTCGTCGAGCTGCACCCGATGACGATCATGCAGAACGCGCTCCACTCCTTCGGCGGCGACTGGTCGTGGGTGCCGCCGAGGGCGAACACGATCGGGCCACGGGAGATCCTCGGCGCGCGGCACCGCAGCTTCTGGCTCGACGGCGACCTCGGCGGCGGCGTCTCCTGGCAGCGCTTCATCGCCCGCCTGGTCGCGCACGGGCCCGTGTCGGAGCTCGTCCCCGGCTCGATCCTGCAGACCGCCCCGCACCGACTACACGATCCTCGGCAACGTCGCCGACGACGTCGAGATCCACATGGCGTGAGCATCGCGCTCGTCACCTACGGTGCCGAGCGCGATGGAGCTTCTGCCGACCGAGACCGTCGGCGGCTGGCTGGTCGAGCGCGGGCTGATCGAGCCGGACACCCCGGTGCTCCGCGACCGAGCTCGAGTGGGGCGTCTCGAACGTCGTGCTCGCGGTCGAGGCGGAGGGCTTCGCCGCGGTCGTCAAGCAGGCGCTGCCCCGCCTGCGCGTCGAGGAGGAATGGCTCGCCAAGCGGGAGCGCTCGCTCACCGAGGCGCGGGCGCTCGAGCTCGCCGCCCGGCTGCGTCCCCGGCTCGGTGCCCGGCGGTGCTCGCCGTTGACGAGGAGCGCTGCGCGTTCGCGATCGCGCAAGGCCCCGGCCTGCGTGGCGGAACTGGAAGGAGCTGCTCCTCGCCGGCGACGTCCGAGGCGGACGTCGGCGTGCAGCTCGGCGGGCTGCTCGCCGCCTGGCACGCGCAGACGCTCGCGCGACGCAGGCCGTCCTCGCGTCGCTTCGACGACGTCGAGGCGTTCGAGCAGCTCCGGGTCGAGCCGTACCACCGGACGGTCGATGCGGCGCTGGCCGCAGCCTGGAGCGGCCGATCGGCACGGTACGTCGAGGAGATGCTCGACCGCCGCCTGTGCCTCGTGCACGGCGACTTCTCGCCGAAGAACGTCCTCGTCGGCGAGGACGACGCGCTGTGGCTGATCGACTTCGAGGTCGCCCACGTCGGCGACCCCGCCTTCGACCTCGGGTTCATGCTCAACCACCTGATGCTGAAGGCGATCCACCGGCCGGCCGCGTTCGAGCGCTACCGAGCACGCCGCCGCCGCCTTCTGGGATGCCTACCGAGCGCAGGTCAGCGGTCAGCTGGCGCCGGATCCCACCTACGTCGTCCGGCCACACGAGCTGCCTCATGCTCGCCCGCGTCGACGGCAAGTCTCCGGCCGAGTACCTGACGGAGAGCGAGCGCCTGCTGGCGCGCTCGCTCGCGCACGCGCTTCCTGCTCGATCCGCCGGCCACGGTGGACGCCGCCTGGGACGCGCTCGGAGAGGCGCTCAGGTGAGGTCGACGCGTATCGCGGCCGTGTTCGCGTGGGAGGCGCTCGACTCCCGCGGCACGCCGACCGTCGCGTGCGAGGTTCGCGTCGCCTCGGGCGCGAGCGGCGTCGCGACGGTGCCCTCCGGCGCGTCGACCGGCAGCCACGAGGCCCGCGAGCTGCGCGACGGCGGCGAGCGCTACGGCGGCAGGGGCGTCCGGCTTGCCGTCGCGGCCGTGAACGAGACGATCGCGCCGGACGTGGCCGGCCGGGACGCCGCCGACCAGGCGGGCCTCGACGCGGCCCTGCGCGCGCTCGACGGAACGCCCGATCTGAGCCGGCTGGGCGCGAACGCCGTCCTCGCCGTGTCCGTCGCGGGCGCGCTCGCCGCGGCCGCCGCGGAGGGCGTGCCGCTCTGGCGGCTGCTCGGGGCCCGCGCCGCTTCTGCCGCTGCCGATGGTGAACGTGATCTCGGGCGGCGCCCACGCGCGGGGCGCAGGCGTCGACGTGCAGGACTTCCTCGTCGTCCCCGTCGGCGCCGGCAGCTTCGCCGAGGCGATCGAGTGGGCGGCGCGGGTGCGCGCGCGCAACTGCCGAGCTCGCGGCGGCTCAGGGGCTCCCCGCCGCGCTCGTCGCCGACGAGGGCGGGCTGGGTCTCGGCGCTGCCGTCGAACCGCGCCGGGCTCGAGCTGCTGCTCGCCGGCATCGAGCGGGCGGGCCTCACGCCCGGCGACCGAGGCTGCGATCGCCGTCGACGTCGCCGCCACCCAGCTCGCCGCCGCCGGCGGCTATCGCCTCGCGACGGAGGGTCGGACGCTCGACGCCGGCGCCCTCGTCGACGAGCTCGAGGCGTGGTGCGCGACTTCCCGATCGTGTCGCTCGAGGATCCGCTGGCCGAGGACGACTGGCCGGGGTGGGCCGAGGCGACGCGCCGGCTCGGCGACCGCGTCCAGCTCCTCGGGGACGACCTCTTCGTCACGCAGGTGGCCCGCCTCGAGCGCGGCATCGACGAGCGTGTCGCCAACGCCGTGCTCGTCAAGCCGAACCAGTGCGGGACGCTGACCGGCTGCCCGGACGGCGCTCGAGCGAGCCCGGGCGGCGGGCTACGCGACGGTGGTGTCGGCCCGCTCGGGCGACACGGAGGACGCCTGGCTCGCCGACCTGGCGGTCGGCTGGCGCGCCGGTCAGATCAAGGTGGGCTCGACGACCCGCTCGGAGCGAACGGCCAAGTGGAACCGCCTGCTGCGCATCGAGGCGGAGCTCGGCGCGGACGGCGGCGTTCGCCGGACGCGACGCCCTGGCGCGGTGAGCGCGAGCCTCAGCAGGCCGGCGGCACGCCGTGCGGCAGCGCGTCGAGATTGAGCACGCTCACGGCCGGACGGAACCCTTCGGCGAGCGAGGACGCGAGCGCCTCGTCCGCTCCCGGAGAGCCGGGTTTCGCGTAGTCGAGCGTGAAGATCGGCAGGCCCCGGTCACGAAGGGCCCGGAGCCCCGGCAAGCAGCGCGGCCCGCTCGGCGGCGGTGGAGCGCCGGTACCGGCCGTCCCAGCGCCAGAAGACGTCCTCGTGGCCGAGACCGTCGATCGGCAGCCGATCGGCGACGGCGAGGCCGTTCTGCGCGACGAGCAGGAGGTCGGGCGCCGCGTCGGCAAGCCCCTCGACGAGCTTCACGACGCCGGTCGCCGTGCGGGGGTGGAGGTCGGCGACGTCGAGGTTGTCGAGGTAGAGGCCGTCGTAGCCGGCGGCCGCGAGCGTCTGTGCCTCGCGTGCCATCAGCGCGCGCCAGCCCGCCTTCGTCGCGTCGGCGTAGCGCTCCCCGGGCCAGCCGTCGACGGTGCCGAGCGTCCAGGATCTTGGCACGCCCGCCGCGTAGTGGCGCCAGCGCTCGACGGTTCCGACCGAGAGGTAGGCGAGCACCAGAGCGCCGTCTGCCTGGAGCGCCCGCACGTCCTCCTTCGCTGTCCCCACGTAGCCGTCTCGCTGCGCAACCGCATCCACGACGACGACGTCGAAGGCGCCGGCGCGGTCGAGCTCGGCGCCTCCGAGGACCGGTGCCCACGCGCACGCCGCCGCCAACCGCCGGGCGCGGTCGGCGCGGTCGCCGCGCGGTCGGCGCGGTCGGCCGGCGCGCTCGGGCGAGGCTGCCGCTTCACGTTGATCGGCCGCTCCGGGGCCGGGCACGCCGTCAGACACGCGGGTGCAGGCTACCGTGGCAGCGAGCACGAGCACGCCCAGGGCAGCGCCGAGGAGCACCCGGCCGCGACCCCGGCGCCGTCTGTCGATCAGACGATCCATAGGCGTGTCGCAAGCAGCTGGGCCGGTCGGGACAGCGCTACCGCCGCGCACGTCAGCGCGATCGCGGCGCCGACGGCCGCACCGACGATGACCGGCTCCCCGGCGGGGTGGGCCACGTGAGCGAGGCCGAGCGCCGTGCCGGCGGCGGCCACCATGCTGGCGATCGCCGCGGCCGCCCAGCCGAGAGCCGTGAGGAGCGCAACCGCCGTCGACAGGAGGCCGGCCACCCCGAAGGCGAGCAGGAGAACGCGAATCGACGGCTCGGAGCTCGTCACCAGGAGCCCAACTGCGACCGACAGCCCGGCGCAGCAGCCGAGGTAGCGCAGGCAGGCGCCGCCGAGCAGGGCGCCCGCAAGCGAGCGTGATCCGGCGCGCGGCGGCTCGACGTCGGTCAGCTCCTCGACGAGACGCGGGTGGAGCTTCGCGAGGTACGCCCCCGCCCAGAGCGCGGCGAGCACGGACGGCATCAGCGCGACGCCGAGCACCCAGCGAGCTGCCCCAGCTGAATGGTCGAGTCAGCGGTGAGCAGCAGACCGAGCAGGAGACCGCTCGCCGCTCCCGCGAGGGCGAGCGCTCCCGGGCCAGGCAGCGAGTGCGGATCCTCGCGCCGGAGCGCGAGCGCCACGATGGCGGCCGTGACGGCCGCCGCCGCTCCGAGCACGCCCACCACGTGGACGCCGAGGTTGAGGGCGACCGCCACCGCCGCCACGGTCCCTGCCTGGACCCACGCGAGGCCGCTGCGCGCCACGAGCGAGCCTCCGGCCCAGATGAGGACGAGAAGGGCGGCGACGAGGCCGGCCCGGCCGAGCGTGAGCGACGCGGTCAGCGTGCCGCCGACCGAGACTGCCACGACTGTGGGAAGGTCGCGGCGCAGCCCGACGAGCCGGCGCTTGCCGACAATGCGGTAGCGGGCCTGGATCGCCCACTGGACGGCGAGCGCGAGGGGCAGCGCAAGCCCGAACGCGATCCGCTCGTCCGGCCCGAGCGCAACTGCAAGAGGAGTCGACCAGGCTGCGACGCAGAGCACGGTGAGCAGGGTCGCGATGCCGTCGGCGACAGTTCGCTCCTCGGTCGCGTCGGCGACCCGCGCACCCTCGCTTCGATCCGCGCCGGCGCCGTCGCGCACGGCCTCCGACGACAGCCGAAAGACCGTGCCCGCGCGCTCCCCTCCCCACGCCTCCAGCACCACCGCCGCCTCGTAGGCGTCCTCGGGCGGCCGACCCAGCCGCGCTTCGATCAGCGCGCGGGCCTCCGGGGCAGTCAGCGTGCCGCTCACGCGGCTGCCCGCCCGACAAGCTCCAGGAGCAGGTTCCGGTAGCCGCCCACGCAGCCGTCCTCGGTGAAGCGCGTGGCCACACGCTCGTAGCCGCGCTCGCCGAGCCGGCGCGCGAGCGCCGGGTCCCGGAGCAGCAGGCCGACCGCCGCCGCGAGCCGGTGCACGTCGCAGGCCGGTGCGAGGAGACCCGCGCCGCGCAGCATGTCCGGAACGCCGCCGACGGCCGTCGACACGACCGGCCGCCCCTGCGCCATGGCCTCGAGCGCCGCCAGCGGCAGCCCCTCCGAGATGCTCGTCATCAGCACGATGTCCGCCTCCCGGACGACGCCGTGCGGGTCGTCCGTGCGGCCCATGAAGGTGAAACGGTCCCCGAGGCCGAGACGCTGGTGGAGCTCGTAGCAGGATCTCCCGTAGGCCTCCTGCCCCGACGTCACCGGCCCGTAGTGGAGGAAGCGCGCGTCGGGGAAGCGCTCGAGCACCTCGCGGGCCACGAGGAGCATGGTGTGGATGTCCTTCAACGGGTCGATGCGCCCGACCGAGACGACGGTCGCGCGACCGGGCGCCGGGGTGGGCCGCTCCGTGACCTTGACGCCGTTGTAGATGACGCGGATGCGCCGGGGCTCGACCCCGAGGCCCTGCTCCCAGCGCGCGTTCGCGTCGGTGACCGGGCACACGACGTCGGAGAACGCGTACGCGGCGCGTGCGAGGCCGCGGGCCAGCCGTGTAGCAACGAAGCGCGACGAGGCGGTCGGCAGTCGCCGCACCGCGTCGAGGTAGGCCTCGCGGACGTAGATGCCGTGCTCGCTCAGCACGAGCGGTGTCCGGTGGAGGGCACGGTGGACGAGGGCCGGAATCGCGGCCCAGCCTGCCGCCGTCACGAGCAGGGCGTCGCAGGGAGGCGTCTCGATGGCCGCCGTTCTGGCCACCCAGTACAGCGTCTGGTAGAGGCGAGCCGCGTCGACGGCGTCGAGTCGCGGAGGCGGCAGCGCGTCCTCGGGCCGCTCGGCGAGTACGTCCGCGAAGACCGGCGAGGAAGGACGACCACCCGGCGCGCGAGCGGAAGATCGGGCGGATCGTCCCCGGCTCGCGCCGGCACCGGACGAGTGCGTCGAGCAGCCGCTCTCCGTCCGCGTTCCAGCCGAGCAGCTCGCGTACGAGGACGGCCGGAAGCTCAGCCGAGTCCGGCCGGGCACGGTAGAGCCGGCGCGGCGGCAGCTCCGGCGACCACAGCTCCAGGCGGCGAACCAGGTGGACGTTCGCCGGGAGCTCGAAGACGGGCAGCGCCGGCATGCCCGAGCCGACCAGCGGCAGAAGCCGCCAGTCGAGCTCCGGAATCCCGCGCACGATCAGGTCGCACCAGGAGGACACCCCCCCTACGGCGTAGGGGTAGGTGCCCTCCGTGACCATCAGCACGCTTGGCCGACGCATGGCCATGTGCGAGTGGTGCGTCAGCTCTACTGGCCTTCGATACGGCGCAGTCGCCGGCGAGGCGCGCTGGCAGAGCGCGCGTTCGTCGCCGTGACGATGACGCCGAGGAAGAGCCGAGTCTTCGGGTGCCACGAGGTAGGTCTCGCTGTGGCGCCGTCGATCGCCGGGCACTCGCCACCGGCGTCGCAGCGCACCCACTGGTACTCGACTCGATGGGCGCCGTGCCGTCCAGTACCGGGATCGGCGTCAGCGTCTGCCCGACCTGGGCCGTCCCGGCGACGCTCGGCGCGGTCGCGTGACGGCCCGAGACCGCCGACGACCGCGGTCTCCGCCGAGTCGGCGCGACCGCCCGCGTTCGTCGCGGTGACCGTGGCCTTCAGCGTCGCTCCGACGTCGTCCGCCGTGAGCGTGTAGTCGGCCCCGCTCGCGATCGGCGCGCACGTTC
Organism: uncultured Thermoleophilia bacterium; assembly: GCA_963838105.1. Classification (GTDB taxonomy): domain Bacteria; phylum Actinomycetota; class Thermoleophilia; order Gaiellales; family Gaiellaceae; genus CAWJNF01. The sequence goes on from CAWIQC010000005.1 coordinate 101,101, forward strand.
CGCCGCTGCAGCGATGCCACTCGTACGTGTAGGTGATCGGGCCGCCGCCGCTCCACGTGCCGTCGGAGACGTGCAGCGTCTGACCCTCCTGCAGGTTGCCCGAGATCTCGGGCGCGCCCGTGTTGACGAGCGAGACGGATGGCGGCGACGGCGGCGGTCTGGGTCGAGACGGCCGACCGCCACGCGGTCAGGCCCGACGCGGTCACGACGACGCGCATGGTGAAGCCGGCGTCAGCGGGCGTGACCGTGTAGGTCGGCGCGGCTGCGCCCGGGATCGAGGTGCAGGCGCCGTTCTCGCAGCGCTGCCACTGGTACGTGTACGTGAGCGGTCCCGTGCCGTTCCAGGTGCCGTTCGTCGCGGTGAGCACCTGACCCGCACTCGGCGTGCCGGTGACCGTCGGTGCGGCCGTGTTCCCCGGATCGGCGAGGTTGAAGGTGGTGGCGCCCGCGCCGACGCTCGTCCAGCCGGACCGATGCGCGCCGTACGCCGTCCCGACGGTCGTGCCGGTCAGCGGCACTTCCGCGGCAACCGAGGACTGGACCACGACCTGGCCACCCCGGATGTACCCGGAGACGGCTCCGCTCGAGACGAGCTGCTGCCAGCGGGCCTGGCGCTGCATGATCGCGCCCGACTGCGAGAGGCGAGGCTGCTCCAGCGTCGTCTTGAAGTAGCCCTTGTACATGGACAGGAGGCGGTCGACGACCGAGTACATGACGCCGTCCTCGGCCAGGTTCGACTGGTGGAACATGTGGGGCCTCGGGTCGTTGCCCATGACATGGCGGAACATCATGGACGCCTCGGCCTGGACGTACTCCGACCACGTGATCGGCGTCGTGCGGCACGTGGTGACCGCCGTGTTCTGGCAGATGCCGAGCGGCGGCGGCAGGTAGATGTAGTTGTACTCGTCGAGCTGCTCGGACTGGCGCGCAACGTTGTAGTACACGTTCGTCGGGTGCCTGCGGCACCGTCAGCGCGTTGCCGATTCCGTACGGTGTCGGCTGGCGCGAGTTGTCTGCCGCGACCGAGCGAATGCCGGTCTCGTTGAGCGCCTGGGCCAGGTTCGGGTTGTTGAGCCCCGAGTGCTCGCCGGTGACGAGCTCGGTCGCGTCGATCGCGAGGCCCTTGCGGCGCGCGAAGTCGATGTTGCCCTGGATCTGGCTCTTGAGCTCGGCGAGGCTGAGGTTGTCGAGGTTCTCGTGACTCATACGTGTGGTTCGTCCAGCGGAAGCTGCCCCGCATCGCGATCAGCGTCCTGGCGAAGAGGTCGCGCGAGCTCTCGCCCCCGAAGCCGTTGTAGACGAGATCGAGCCGCATGCCGGTGGACGCCTGCCAGGCCGGCGGCCCGGAGCACGTCGAGCGCGGTCATCCGGATCGGGCGCGCGGATCCTCGGGCGTCGTGTTCGTCGCCATGTCCCAGCGGTCGTTCGTCAGGAAGACGTCGTCGATCTGCAGCTCGACGTAGTCGCGCGCGGAGCCGAGGTAGACGCCGCGGGTCGCCCAGGAGAGCATGCCGTGGCGAAGGAGCTGCGCGTGGATCATCCACGGGTTCGAGTCGACCGTGACGACGAGCTCCTCACGACCGTCCGGGTGGGTGTAGGCGCCCACGAGGGAAGAGCCGTTCGGGCCGCTGACGAACGTCCGGAAGCTGGCCGGGTCGACCGGCGTCGCCTGGTAGCCCCAGGCGTTGCCGTCGAAGGCGACCTGGCCCTTCAGGTACCCGAAGAACGGCTGGGCAGCCGGGGTGAGCGAGCCGACGATGCCGGCCATCGAGCTGCCGACGGTCGGCGAGTTGAGCCCGTACGCCGGCGACGGGTACACGAACGCCGTGACCTGCCGGATCCCGAACGTGCGCTCGAACTCGTTGATCGCGTCCCACTCGGATGCCTCGAGCGCCGAGACGTACGAGGTGCCGTCGAAGTAGACGAGCCCCCCCGTCGCCAGGACGACCGCCTGGTAGTGGGCGCGAGCCGTCCCGTCCGCCAGCTGCGCGTACGTGATGGGGCTCGCCTGGGTCGCGACGATGGCGTCGAAGGGCACGCCCTCGCGCTCGAGCTGCGCCCGCCACGCCTGGAAGGCGGGCTCGTTGCCGTCAGCCGACAGCAGCAGCACGCGCATGTCGATGCGCTGGTCGGGTAACGGCGTGCCGGCGCTCGCCGGCGCCGCAAGGGCGGCGAGAGCCGCGACGAGCCCGATGATCAGGGCGACGGTACGTAGGTACACGATTCAGACTCCTTCACTTGCTGACGAGGAACTACCGGTTCGCGATTCCATCGGGATCGCATGAAGAACATCGCTCGAGTGCAGGCGCTGGCTGGCGCTCGCCCGCCGGGACCGAGCTGGAAGACGAGTGGCTCTGCGGCCGACGGTCCGGCCGCGAGCTGCTGACGGAGGCGGGCGCCTAGCTGCTCGAGCTCGATGCCGACGCTCAGGAGCAGCTCTTTGGTGACGAGCGCCTCGGCCATCTGCTCCCAGCCGTCGTCGGCCTCCGACTCGCGGACTCGCGTGTGTCCGGGACGGCCGAGACGGCTCTGAGCTGCTCGACGACCCGACCGGGGTTGGCGGGACGAACCTGGTCCGCCGCGAGGCGGGCATTCTCTTCGCGCAGGAGGACGAGCTCCGCTTCGAGCTCCTCGAGCCGCTGCTCGGTTGTCGATGTCGCGCCGCCCGTGCCCAGGCGTGCGCGCAAAACGTTCGCGCGTGTGCGCCGCATAGAGATCCAATCTGTTGCCGCATAGAGGCAGCGGGACGCCGCCGCCTCACTGGATCGCAGTGTAGCCAGCTATTCCGGGAGACCGTCTAGGTACTGTCGCTCGATCGGGCGTTGAAGTCTCTCAACGCCCCCCGCGCGCACCCGCGGTGCGGAAGACGCGCCGGAGCTCTTCCCGATCGCCGGCACCGACCTTCTTCAGCGCGGAGGCGATATGCGACCGTACCGTCGCCTGGGACAGCACGAGCCGCCTCGCGATGTCCGAGGTGCCGAGCCCTCTCAGCAGCAGGTCCACGACCTGCCACTCGCGCCCGGTCAGCCGAACGTCGGCCGTGGTCGACTGGACGCGCCGGCGCCGCGGCCCGACGTCTCGGAACTCGTCCACGAGCCGCCCGACGAGGTCGCGCGGGATCGCAGTGTCCCCCGCGACCACGTCCCGCAGCGCGTACGGGAGCCGGTCGCGGCTGACGTCCAGGGGCAGATAGCCGTGCGCCCCCGTCCGCAGGGCGGCCAGCAGGCCGCGCCGTCCCGGGGAGCCGTCGAGCACGACGAGCCTCGTCTCCGCAAGCCGCGCGGCGATCTCCCAGACTGCATTCAGGCCGCCGCCGGGAAGCTCGGTCTCGATCACGCACAGATCCGGGTGCGTGCGAGCCGCCTGCTCGATCGCGGCCGCGGAGTCACCGACCTCGGCGTCGACCGCGAAATCCTCGTCGGCCTCGATGGCCGTTCGCAGCTCCGTGCGCAGACTCGCACGTCCTACGGCGAGCAGAACGGAGACGCGTGGCTGTGGATCGCCGTCTCGGCGCATGCTGATGCATCGGACACGGCACCCCGGCGCTTGAGGCGGTGCCGCAGCCGCCGAGCCGGATGTATCCGCCCTACGCGTTCGCCTTGCGGCCGCGTCCGAAGACGAGGCCGCCGAGCGCGAAGCCGAGCCCGAACGTCCCGATCACGAACCCGCCGATCGCGAACGCCTTGCGCCAGGTGGAGAGCCGTTCCCAGCGGCCGAGCGCCTCGGTCTCCTCCGGGGAGAGCGACTCCCCCCGGCGACGCTTGCGGCCGGCGGCACCGGCGCGCAAGCCCAGGTACATGTCGTCGAAGACCTCCGCGGGCTCGTCGGACATCACGCTGAAACTATAGAGACAGCGTCCGATGCTCCCGCTCAGCCAGGTATCGCTCGCGGAACGCGAACACCCGGAAGACCTGCCGATCGAGGAGTCCCCTGCGCGCGAGCGGGACGAGCGCGTCGATCGCGCGCCGCGCGGAGGCAGCGCTCGAGAAGAGGAGGAGATCCGCTCCGGCACGGATCGCCCGGCGCGCCAGCGCGGGCGCCTCGGACGCTCCGAGCACGCCCAGCTCGTCCGTGATCGCCACGCCTGCGAAGCCCTGCGAGCGGAGCAGCGCGTACGCCTTCGGCTCGAGCGACGCCGGCCGGGGCCCGAAGCGGCGGTAGATCGCGTGCCCCATCATGACGCAGGGAACGCCGGCCCGGATCGCGTCGCGAAAGCCCTCGAGCTCCCTGGCCCGCACGACTCCTCGTACCGGCATCCGGCTGTCCGTCGAGATAGCCGTCGAGCCGAGGCCCGGGAAGTGCTTGGCGCAGGCGGCGACGCCCGGCGTCGGCGAGGCCGCGGGCGAACGCGACCGCATACGAGGCTCGCCGAAAGTGCCGCGAGCCGAGCGGCCCGTCCGGCGAGTCGAGGACAGGCGCGAGGTCGACGTCGACGCCGACGCCGTCCAGCGCCTGTCCCGCCGCCTGCCCGGCGCTCCGCGCAGCGCGGAGGCTCCGGTAGCTCGCTGCTGCGGCGGCGGGCGGGAGCCCCGGATAGGCGCGAACGGGACCGCCCTCCTGGTCGACCATCACGAGAGCCCGCCGCGGAACGGGCTCGTCGACCTCCCAGGAGTGCAGCAGCACCCCGGCCACGCCGGGGGGAGCCGGGGGCGACGAGACGACGAGCAGCGCCGCCTTCTCGCGCGGCGTCAGCGCGTCGACGCGCGACGTCAGCCCGACGTAGGAGGACAGCGCCGCGATCAGCGCGGCGAGCGCGTGCATGCTCCAACGCTACCGCCCGGCCAGGCGGCCTCGCGCCGCGGACGGCTGCGGGCGAGTCAGGCGCGCGCGAGCAACCCGAGCTCGCGCATTCGGCCCTCGATACGCGTTCGCAGAGGCTCGGCCCCCAGCCCGCGGGCGATCTCGATCGCCTCGTGGAGCGACGCCTCGTCGTCGAGCAGCGACAGCATCAGCGCCCGGTCGTACGACCAGCCCACCTCGCCGAAGGCGTCGGCCGCTCCTGCCCAGTCCCGGCGCAGCATGGCGGCGTGCGCCGGGGACGTCGGCTGGTCGAGGTCCACGTCGATCCCGGCGACGGCAGCCCACGCTGCCACTCGCGTCGCACGGCAGCCGGAGAGAGTGCCGCGGGGGCGGATCTCGGCGACGATCTTCTCGAACTGCTCGGTCGGCATCCGGCGCGCCGCTGGTCAAGGCCCACTCGGCGGCGAGCTCGAGAACCGGTCGCGATCCGTTGCAGGTCCTCCGTCCGATCCGCCTGGGCTATGACACCGGCCAGCCGCTCGGACGGCATCCGGATCCCCCCGGCGAATCGCCAGCTCGGTCAGGACGATTTTCGCAACCAGCTGCGACGGCGGCGCTCCCCCTCTCGATCTCGACGCGAATGGCACCCTCGGCCTCGTCCCACTCACCGGCTCGGAGCCGGAGCCACGCGACGATTGAGCGCGAAATAGGGAGCGAGGTTGTGGACCTCGTGCTCCTGAGCGTAGGCGAGCGACTGCTGCAGGTACCGGAGGGCCGGCTCCGGCTGCACCCAGCACATGAGCGTGTAGCCGAGGTTCCCGAGTGCGCGCATCGCCTCTTCCCGCTCCCCGGCGGCGTCGGCGATCGCATGCGTCTCGAGAAGTGCGGCAGTTTCGCCGGTGATCCTGCAGGATCCTGGCGCTGCCGATGTTGACAAGAGCGCGCGCCCGCGTGCTCTCGTCGCCGAGCCGGACCGCGAGCTCGAGCGCCCGGTCCCCCAGGGCGAGCGCCTGTTCGAGGTCGTCCGCGAGCATGAGCGAGCTGCGCGAGCCCGCTGTAGGCACGGGCGAGCTCGACCGACTCGCCGAGCGGCTCGAGGATCGCGATCGCCTCGACCGCCTTCGCCCGCCCGAGTCCGCCCTCGCCCGCGTACCAGTGGAACCGGGACATGACCCGCGTGCAGCGGCCCACGGCCAGCTCGTCGTCCAGATCCCGATAGATGGCGATCGCGCGTTCGATCGCCGGGAGCGCGTCCTCGAGCCGGCCGACGAGGTACGCGGCGATCGCCAGCTCCTCGAGCACGGTCGCGTGATCGGGCTCTGGCAGCCGCTCGACGAAATCGGAGACGCGCGCCGGTAGTGGGAGTACGCCTCACGATTCGACTCGAGAGCCGCGGCTCGGCGTGCGGCGACGAGCGCGTACTCGGCGACGACGTCCTCCGCACCTGCGGCTTCCGCGTGGTGGACGATGTCGGAGGGGTCAGCGTTCGTCTCGAGGAGCGCCTCGAGGATCTCGGCGTGGAGGCGGCGCCGCGCCGCGACCGGGAGGCTCGACCTGAGTGCGTGCCGTGCCAGCTCGTGGCGGAAGCGGACGTGGTGTGGGATCGACCTCGAGCAGCCGCCGGCGCTCCGGCTCGACCGCGGCGCCGGCCCAGCCCGGCATCACGGAGTCGAGCAGCGACGTGCTCACTCGATTCGGGACGACCGAGACGAGCTCGACGAGGCGGCGCGCCGCGTCGTCGAGCCGCGACGCGCGTCCCACCACTGCATTGGCGACCGAGGGCGGCAGCTCCGCGGTGGTCCGGGAGGCGAGCAGCTCCGTCACGTAGAAGGGGTTGCCTCCGGTTGCCGCGTACACTTCGCCGGCGTCGTCGCCGGCGAGCGAGGCGACGGCGGCCTCCGACAAGGGTGCGAGCTCGAGAAAGACCGAGTCGCCCGCGCGGATGGCTCCCACGGTCGCGTGCAGCGGATGCGCCGGCGGCACCTCGCCGGCCCTGAACGTCAGGACAAGCAGCGCCGGCAGCGAGCCGATTCGGCGCACGAGCACGGCAATCGAATCGAGCGTCGCGTCGTCGGCCCAGTGCATGTCCTCGAGCACGAGCACCGACGGCGCCGGCGGGAGCTTCGAGCTCTGCGATCAGCAGGCGCTGGATCTCGTGCGGCGCGGCGCCCGTGAAGAGCGCCTCCTCCACCGGCGGCCGAGACGGTTCCCGACGAGGTCGCGTAGCGGACCGAGAGGCCGCGGGATCATAAGGTCGTCGCAGGTGCCGAAGAGCACCCGTGCACCGGGCTCGAGAGCTCGCACGAACCGGGTGACGAGCGAGGTCTTGCCGATCCCCGGCTCGCCGGTGACGACGACCACACGGCCCTCGCCTCGGGCCGCGGCCTCGCGTGCTTCGACGAGCACGGCGAGCGCCTCGTCGCGCTCGAGGAGATCCCCTGCGGTCGCTGCCTTCGCGGGCGAGAGCACCGGCGAGGCAGGAGGCACAGCCTCGCGCGGCGGCGGCTCGGTTGGCCGCCTCGGCCAGCAAGTCTGCCGACCGGGAAAGATCCGGTGTCTCGAAGCCCTCCGTGAAGGCCCCGTGGACCCTGGCGAGAAGGCTGCGGGCCTCGGCGTCGCCGCGGAGAATCGTCAGGCAATTGGCGATCCGCAGCTCGAGCGAACGCGCGCTCTGGCCGCGGGCCAGCTCGAGCGCCTGCCTGAAGCACGCCTCGGTCTCGCCCGCCTCCCCTCCGGTGGCGAGGAGCAGCTCGCCGCGGAGGCGCACGAGCTCCGCTTCGCAGAAGAAGGAGCGCTCCCGGTGGGCGAGCTCGAGCGCCTCCTCGACGGCGGCGAGCCCTGCCTCGACCCGCCCCGCGCGCAGGCGTGCGTCGGCGAGCAGGCCGAGGTAGTAGGCGTCGTCCATGTGGGCACCGGTCGCCCGCGAGGCCAGCAGGCCCCGCTCGAGCTCACGGATCCCTTCGTCGAACTCGGCCGCTCGCAGCGAGTGCCCAGCCCCGCAGGATCCGCCCCATCGCGATGCGGTACGCGTAGCCGCGGTCGGCGGCAGCGGCGATGGTCGCCTCGGCCCACTCGGCGCGTGGCTTCGGGCTCGAGGCGGCACTGGTGGAGGATCGCGAGCTGCGCCCGCGCCGGCGCGAGGCTGTACGACCGCCGCGGGTCGCCTGCGAGCTCCACGGCTTCGCGGGCGCGCTCGAGGGCCTGATCCGGGTAGCCCAGGAACCAGAGCGCGAGCGCCGACCACGCGTGGCAGGAGATGCCGGCGTTGTCGCCCAGGGTAGCCGGGAAGGTGTCGTAGTGGCCCTCCTCGCCGGCAAACAGGGCCACTCCTCGCTGCGCCTGCTCGAGCGCATGGGCGAAGGAGCCCTGGTGGAAGAGGCTGCAGGCCAGCAGCTCGGCTACTTCGAGCCGTCGTCTGGGCGCCGCGTCCGGGACCTGGCGCAGGAACGCCTGCGCGGCTTCCTCGGCTCGACCGAACTCGCCGCGGACCTCGTAGATCGTGCCGAGCGCGAGGAGCACCGGAGCGAGCGGCTCGTTGTCCTGGAGCTCCTCGCCGAGGGTGCGCGCCCGCACGAACGCCTCCTCGGCCCCCGGGGCCGACCAGCCCTCGACGCCCACCAGCGCCTGGCCGAGGAGCGACTGGAGCTCGAGCTCGAGCCGGTCGCGGTCACGCGACACGGCGAGCGTCGTGAGCGCGTCGAGCGCCCTCTGGACATGCTCGATCGTCTCGGCGTACGCATTGCGCCGGAACGCCCGCTCGGCGGCGAGCCGTAAGTAGTCCAGCGCCCGGCCGGGGTCCCTGCCCTGCAGGAAGTGAAAGGCGAGCTGGCCTCCGATCTCCGGAGCTCGGTCGCCGTAGGCCTCCTCCAGGCGGTCTCCGATGCGCCGATGGGCGACGGCTCGCTGCGCGGCCGGGACGAGCTCGTAGAGCACCTGCTGGTAGAGGTCGTTGGCGAATGCCGAAGCCGGCGGCCACGGTCCCGTCGGGCCACTCGACGACCTCTCTCGGCTCGATGAGCAGCCCGAGCCTGGCGACGACGGTGAGCCGTTCCTGGACCTCGCGCTCGGGCAGCTCGAGCGCAGCGGCCACTGCCGCCGGCGCGAACTCGGTGCCCGCGACGCTCGCCGCCTCGAGCAGGTCGCGATCCTCCGCAGCGAGCGCGGAGAGCCGCCCCTCGACGAGCGCGCGAAGCGTTCGCGGGATGCTCGCGGCGAGCGTCTCGAGCGGAACGGCGAGGCGTACGCCGCCGTTCACGGAGATCGCGCCCTCCGCGAGCCACGACTCGACGAGGCTGGCCATGAACAGGGGATTGCCGCGGGCGCGCTCCGCGAGCAGGCTCGCGAGCCCGTCGGGCAGCTCGGCGGCTCCCAGGCGGGCCGAGAGGACCGCCGTCTGCCGCGTCGGAGGAGAGCGGCGCCAGCGCGAGCTCGTGGCCGAGCCCGGCGAGGGCGAGCCGATCGACGAGCGCGGGCACGGGATGGCGGGTCGCGCGGGCCTCCTCGGGGCGGTACGTGCCCAGCACGAGCAGGCGGGCTGCCTCGGGCCGCCGCGCGATCACGTGCCAACAGGTCGACCGTCGGGTGATCCGCGGCGTGGAGGTCCTCGAGGACGATGACGAGCGGGTGCCGCAGGCTGAGCGTCTCGAGCGCCTCGGCGAGCTCGCGGAGCATTCGCTCGCGTGTCGTGCTGCGGGCGCGCTGCTCGAGCACTCCGAGCTCCTCGGCGCGGGACGAGCCACGGCAGCTGGAGCAGCCAGCTCGGCGCCCGCTCGGCGAGAACGGCGACCGTCTCCCGGCCTTCCGGGCCGCGGGCGAGCCCGTCGAGGACGTCGAGCAGCGGCGCGTACGGCTCGCCGGCCTGTTCTGCGTGACACTGCCCGCGCGCAACGAGAATCCCGCGCTCGGCAAGGCCGTCGAGGAACGCCTGCACGAGCGCCGTCTTCCCGATTCCGGCCTCACCGGGGACGAAGACGACCTGCCGCCTGCTCGTCAGTGCCTCTTCGAGCATCCGGGCGAGACGGCCGAGCTCGACCTCACGACCGAGGAGGCGCGCGGCGTCCGGCCCGGGCTCACGGGTCGCAGGTCGGTCGACTGCGGCGGGCCCACGCGGGACCGCCGCCCTCTCGGCAGCTCGAGCTCCGGATCCTGTTGCAGCATCCGGCGCTCGAGCTCGCGCAGCCGCGCCGAGGGCTCGATGCCGAGCTCGTCGTCGAGCGCGCGGCGGAAGTCCTGATAGCAGGCGAGCGCCTCGGCCTGGCGCCCGGCCCGGTAGAGCGTGAGCATCTGCTGGCCGTGTAGGCGCTCGCGCAGCGGGTGGCGCCGCAGGAGCGTGTCGAGCTCGCCGGCGAGCTCGGCATGTCGCCCTCGCGCCAGATCGGCCTCGATCCGCTCCTCGAGCGCCGACAGCCTCAGCTCCTCGAGGCGCACGCTCTCGACCTGCGCGAACGGCTCCGGGAACTCGGCGAGCGCCGTTCCGCGCCAGAGGGCGAGCGCCTCCGTCAGCTGCTGCGAGGCATGCTCGGGATCTCCTCCGGCAAGACTCGCTCTCCCCTCGGCCACGAGGCGCTCGAAGCGGTAGAGGTCGACGCTGTCGGGCGCGAGCTCGAGCAGGTAGCCCGGCGGTCGCGTGTGGAGAAGGCGCGGAGGGAGCGCCTTGCGGAGCTGGGAGACGTAGATCTGGACTGCTTTCGTGGCGCTGTCCGGGACCTCGTCGCCCCAGAGGTCGTCGATCAGACGGGTGACTGCAACCGTCCGGTTGAGGTTGAGGATCAGGACAGCGAGCAGCGCGCGGCCCTTGCCGCCGCGAAGCGAAACGAGCTCGCCGCGGTCGTCGACCACCTCGAGGGGACCGAGGATCCGGAACTCCAACTCGTGCCGACAGTAGCACCGAGCCCGCTTTACCGGCCGTTAACCCACGGCTAGCCGTGCTGCGCTTCGCTTCAACTGCGCCAGACGACGGAAGGAGACGAGATGGAGCACGAGCACGACAACCACAGCAAGCCGGCGACCTTCTACGCGTCGCCGCAGGAGGCACGGCAGTGCGCTCGCCGGCCGGTCAGGTGTGGCTCGGCGGCGTGCTCGGGCGGCCGAGTGACGCCGGCCGCGAGCTGAACGGCGGCCCCACCATGCTCCAGCTCTCGCCGGACGGCCGCCGGCTCTAGGAAGGATGCCCAAGATGGACGCAGAGAGGGTTCCGTCCGCCCCGCTCTTCGACGAGGTGCCGCGGGATCGATACGGAGAGCTCGGCCGGTTGATCGACCAGCTCGAGGTGCCGGCGGGAGCCGTGCTCACCCGGCAGGGCGAGTACGCCCGCGAGTTCTTCATCATCCTCGAGGGCGCGGCGGCGGTCGTACGCGACGACCAGCGCGTCGCGACCCTCGGCCCCGGCGACTTCTTCGGCGAGGTCGGGCTGCTGTCGACGACGTGGCGCGTCGCGACGGTCGAGGCCCTCTCGCCGATGCGGCTACTCGTTATCGGGCCCCGCGAGTTCCAGACGATGCTGCTGACCCTGCCAAGCGTCGCCGAGCACGTCGCGCAGGCGGCCGCGGAGCGGAAATAGGCCGATCCTGGCCACGCCACACGCGAGGACGGCCGCAACGTCCGCCTGCCTGCTCTTAGGCTACGCGCATGACCGGGCGGTTGCTCCACGTGTCCGACCTCCACGTCGGCGGCCACGACGAGGGCCGCGAGCCGGTCGAGACGGCGGTCGGAGCCCTCGTCGCCGAGCTCGAGCCGGAGCTCGTCGTCGCGAGCGGCGACCTCACCCATCGCAACCGCCCGGAGCAGCACGAACGGGCAGCGGCGTTCCTGCGCTCGCTCGGCCCCCCGGTGCTCGCCGTGCCGGGCAATCACGACATCCCGATGCTGCCGCCGGCGCGGCTGACGCGGCCGTTCGCCGGCTTCGAGACGGTCTGGGGCTCCACCGAGCCCGCCTATCGCTCGGAGCGGCTCTGCGTGGTCGGGCTCAACTCCGCGCGCGGCTGGCTCTACCAGGAGGGCGTCGTCCGGCAGAGCCAGCTCGCACGCGTTGCGGACGAGCTTGCCCGGGCGGCGCCCGGCAGTCTCCGCGCCGTCGTGCTCCATCACCACCTCTGCTCGGCGCCGTGGCGCACGGCGAAGCGGCCGGTCTTCCACCGCGGCCGCGTCCTCGCCGCGCTGGCCGAGGCGGGCGCCGATCTCGTCCTCTCCGGCCATGTCCATCAGAGCTCCGTGGTGGCGCGCGACGAGTTCGAGTTCGCAGGAGGCTCGCGCCGGCCGATGACCGTCGCGACGGCACCCGGCCTCGGCCGCCCGCGCCCCGACCGGCATGGTGAGGCGGCCGGCCTGCACGCGTACGAGCTCGCCGGCAAGGACCTGCGGGTCCTGACCTACGCGGTTCGCGACGGGCGGCTCGAGCTGGTCGCAGACCGGCGCTTCCCGCGAGCACCGTAGCGGCCAGGGCGCACGGGCCGGACGAGCTCCGGCGTCCTACACGGCCCGCGAGCCAGATCCGCGCCTACACCGCGAGCGCCTGCAGCTCTCGCCGCAGATCCTTGATCTCGTCCCTGAGCTTCGCGGCGTACTCGAAACGGAGCTCCTGCGCGGCCGCGTACATCTCCTCCTCGAGGGTGACGACGAGCTTCTCGAGCTCGTCCTGGCTCATCCCCTCGACCTTGCGCTGCCCGCGCCGGCGCCGGGTGGGGACGTTCGGCTGCTCGAGCGAGAGCAGCTCGACGATGTCGGAGACGCCCTTCTGGATCGACTCCGGCGTGATCCCGTGCTCCTCGTTGTACGCGAGCTGGATCGCCCGCCGCCGGTTGGTCTCGTCCATGGCGCCCTTGATCGCCTCGGTGAGCTTGTCCGCGTAGAGCAGCACCTTCCCGTTCACGTTGCGCGCCGCCCGCCCGATCGTCTGGATCAGCGCCGTCTGGCCGCGCAGGAACCCCTCCTTGTCCGCGTCGAGGATGGCGACGAGCGTCACCTCGGGCAGGTCGAGGCCCTCGCGGAGCAGGTTCACCCCGACGAGCACGTCGTACTCGCCGAGCCGCAGCTCCCGCACGATCTGGATGCGCTCGAGCGTGTCCACCTCGGAGTGCAGGTAGCGCGCCTTGACGCCCGCCTCGAGCAGGTAGTCGGTCAGGTCCTCGGCCATCTTCTTCGTCAGCGTCGTCACGAGAACCCGCTCGCCGGCCTCCTCGCGGCGGCGGATCTCGTTCAGGAGATCGTCGATCTGGTTCTTCGTCGGGCGCAGCTCGACGTCGGGATCGACGATCCCCGTCGGGCGGATGATCTGCTCGGCAACCCGGGTGGAATGGCGCAGCTCATAGGGCCCCGGCGTCGCCGAGACGAAGACGAGCTGCGGCACGAGGTCGAGGAACTCGTCGAAGCGCAGCGGTCGGTTGTCGATCGCCGAGGGCAGCCGGAAGCCGTACTCGACGAGCGTCTCCTTGCGCGAGCGGTCCCCCTCGTACATGCCTCCGATCTGGGGCACCGTCTGGTGCGACTCGTCGACGAAGAGCACGAAGTCGCCCGGGAAGAAGTCGAGCAGGCAATTCGGGCGGGAGCCGCGCGGCCGTCCTTCGAGGAAGCGCGAGTAGTTCTCGATCCCGTTGCAGTACCCGAGCTCCTTCATCATCTCCATGTCGTACTCGGTGCGCTGCCTGATCCGGTGCGCCTCGAGCATCTTCCCCGCGTCCTCGAACCCCCGCACCTGCTCCTCGAGCTCCGCCTCGATCTCCTCGAGCGCTCGCTCGATCGTCGGTCGATCGGTCACGTACTGCGTCGCCGGGAAGAGCGCCAGGTGGTCGAGCCGGCCGTGCACCTCGCCCGTCAGCGGGTCGAAGTGCGTGATCTGCTCGATCTCGTCGCCGAAGAAGGAGACCCGGTAGGCGGACTCGAGCGCCGGCGGCTGCACCTCGACGACGTCGCCGCGCACCCGGAAGCGCCCGCGGGCGAGGAACGAGTCGTTGCGCTGGTACTGGATCGACACGAGCTTGCGGAGCACCTCGTCGCGATCGTGCTCCTCCCCCACGCTCAGGAGCACCGTCTGCTCGCGATACTCGGCCGGCGACCCGAGCCCGTAGATGCACGAGACCGAGGCCACGATGACGACGTCGCGGCGCATCAGCAACGAGCTCGTCGCGGAATGCCGGAGGCGGTCGATGTCGTCGTTGATCGAGGCGTCCTTCTCGATGTAGAGATCCGCCTGCGGCACGTACGCCTCGGGCTGGTAGTAGTCGTAGTAGGAGACGAAGTACTCGACGGCGTTGTGCGGGAAGAACTCCCGGAACTCGTTGCAGAGCTGCGCGGCGAGCGTCTTGTTGTGGGCGATGACGAGCGCAGGCCGCTGAACCTGCTCGATGATCCACGCCATCGTCGCCGTCTTGCCCGTGCCGGTCGCGCCGAGCAGGGTCTGGAAGCGAGCGCCGTCCAGCACGCCGCTGGCCAGCGCCTCGACAGCCTGCGGCTGGTCGCCGGTGGGCCGGTAGGCGGCGGAGACGCGGAAGTCCGGCATCGCCTCCATCGTAGAGGCGGGGACGGGGGCCGCCGAGCGCGCTCAGGGCTGGGCGCGCACCACGTAGCCGCTCTTCCCGGGACGCACGATCTCGACCCGGGAGAAGCCGCCGTCACCGAGCAGCCGGCGCAACCCCGGCTCGGTGTAGTCGAAGATCGGCACGCGGTTGACGACCTCATAGCGCACCTTGCGGATCGGCCCCTTGAACCAGTTCCAGCCGGGGAAGCTGGCGACGAGGCTGCCCGAGCAGTGCTCGCGCATTCGCGCCACGAACGGCGCCGGCTCGGGCAGGTAGTCGAAGAGCCCGAGCGCGAGCACGACGTCGAACGGCCCGTCCAGCGGCGCCTCGAGGAAGTCTCCCTGCACCAGGGACACCTTCGGGCCGAAACGCTCGAGCCTCCGGCCGGCGAGCTCGAGCATCGGCTCGGAGAAGTCCACGCCGACGTAGCGGGACGCACCGTGCTCGAGCACGTCCTCGGCGATGCGTCCCGGAGCCGCAGCCGACGTCGAGAACGCTCGGCGAGGCGTAGGCGCCGACCGCCTCGAGCGCGAGCGCGCGGCGACGCCCTAGGCCCGGGCGGACGCGGCGCTGGAGGAAGCCGTCCTCGTCGTAGAGCGCGTCAAACGCGCTCGCGTTCCGGCGGAAGTGGTCGCGTACCTGCGCGGCCGAAGCGGTCGTCTTCCCGGAAGAGCTGCTCATAGCTGACGAGGCGAAACTCCTTCGCGACGCGGCGGATCTGCCCGATCATCCTACGCCCACCGGCGTTCCGGTAGGCCGCTCGAGCCGACGCCCGCAAGCGCTGCTCCGCCGTCGCCGAGCCCGGAACGTCGGCGCGCAACGGCCGCGGATCGCACTCGTACGGGTGGCAGTAGATGACGGGGTGGCTCGCGGACCGGCAGGTCTCGCGCAGGCCGCGGAGGATCAGCTCCGTCGGCATGAACCGCCAGTAGCCGCCGCCGCCGATCGGCAGCGACCGTCCGCGGACGTCCCAGGTGGCGATCGGGAACTCCCACAGCTCGCGCCCGCTCTCGAGGGCGACCCGATGGGCGTCGGGCGAGACGGGCTGGAGCCGGCGCGGGATCCTCGGCGAGTCGTGGAGGCTCGAGTCGTAGGCGAAGCCGAGCTCGGCCAGGATCTCGTAGGCCCAGGGCGTATCGCGGTTGATGGAGAATGCCGGCGCCCGGTAGCCGAGCGGACGGACACCCGAGATCTCCTCGATCAGCTCACGCGCGGCTCGCACGTCCTCGCGGAACGCCTCCGGGCTCTGGGCGTGCACCCGCTCGTGGGAGAACCCGTGACACGCGATCTCGTGCCCTCGAGCGGCCACCTCCCGAACGACGTCCGGATGATGCTTCGCCGCCATGCCGAGGACGAAGAACGTCGCCGTCACGCCCAGCTCCTCGAGCAGCGTCAGGACAGCGGCGGTCTGCTGCTCGAACGCCGGGTGAGGCCGGTCCCAGCCCTCGAGCCCGTAGCGGCGGCCGACGAGCTGGTGCCAGTCCTCGAGGTCGACGCTGAGGACGAGCGTCCGGACGGTGTCGGCTGGGGCGGCGGACACGCCGGAGAGGCTACTCCGCCCAGATGATTGATCGCTAATTGACCGGTAACCATGGCACCACAATTCCCGATCAACCATCTAGCCGGCGAGCGTCCCGTAGGCCTTCCGGTAGCGCTCCGAGAGCTCCAGCACGTCGTCGACGTACTCCCTCGTCTCGGCGAACTCGATCCGGCCGCCCTGCTCGAGCCACTCGTCGACGTTGCCCTGCCCGGCGTGGTAGGCGGCCAGCGCGAGCTCGAGATCGCCGTCGTACTTCGTCAGGAGCCGCCGCAGGTAGAAGGCGCCGTAGCGGACGTTGATCTCCGGGTCGTAGAGGTCCGAGACGACGAAGCCCCCGCCGCCGGTGAGCTCGGCGATGCCCTCGGCCGTGTCGGGCAGGAGCTGCATGAGCCCGACGGCGCCTGACTCGGAGACCGCGTTCGGGTCGAAGCCGGCTCTCCCGGTAGATCACCGCGGCGATCAGGGCGGGATCGAGGTCGTAGTTCGCGGCGTGGCCGAGCACGATGTGCTCGTACTCGAGCGGATGCCGCAGCTTGAGCCACCAGGCCGGCTCGGCGCTCTGCGCGTAGAGGAACAGACCGGCGCCGAGGACGACCGGAAGGAGCAAGAGCAGGAAAAGACGCCGCATCCGCAAGGCGGGCCGGATGAGATCCTGCCCCTACACCTGCCTTCTGGACGCCCGGCGCGTGCAGACGTCGTGCCCGGGAGGGTGCTCGTAGGGGCCGGATCTCATCCGGCCCTTCGTCCGTCGAGGAGCTTGCGCATCACGCCGGCGACGAACGCGTCGAGCTCGGCGATCGTCCCGTCGTTCACGTAGGCGAAGTCGGCGCGGCGCACCTTCTCCTCGTCGGGGAGCAGGCGCTCGCTCGCGCCGGGCGAAATCGGGGCGGTGGGCGCGTGCAGCTCGCACCTCCGGCGAGGCGGTGACGACGACGACGGCGTCGAAGCGGTCTTCGCCGCCGGTCTCGTACAGGAGCGGGATCTCGACGATGCAGACCTCGGGTGGGTCGGCTCGGCGCGCGACCCCGTCGCGCCACCGCGCCTGCGCGGCCACCACCCGGGGGTGGAGCAACCCCTCCAGCCAGGCGAGCTCCTCGGGAGCGCCGAAGACGATGCCTGCCACGGCCGCGCGGTCGATGCCCCCGTGCTCGTCGAGCACGCTCTCGCCGAAGCGTGAGGCAACCGCCGAGCGCACCTCGGGATCCTCGCGCAGCAGCCGGTGGACGATCTCGTCGCTCGACGCGGTCGCCGCACCGTGACGCGCGAACGCGGCGAGCGCCTCGCTCTTACCCGCGCCGATGCCGCCGGTGAGGGCGACGGCGACCGGGGGGCGGGCATGAGGCGGGCCGGACAGGTCCGGCCCCTACGACTCCTCGCGCGAGTCCTCGGCAGCAGCCGTCTCGCCGGGCTCGGCCTCGTCCTCGACGGCAGGCTCGGCCTCCGGCTCGCCTTCGGCGGGCTCCTCGGGCGTGGCATCGGGCTCCGCCTCTGCCACCGGTTCCGCCTCAGCCACCGGCTCCGCCTCAGCCACCGGCTCCTCCTCAGCCGCCGGCTCGTCCTCAGCCACCGGCTCCTCGGCTCAGCGACCGGCTCCGCCTCAGCCACCGGCTCCTCCTCGGCGGCTCCCCGCCGGCCGGCTCGTCCTCGACGGCGGCCGGCTCGTCCTCGGCGAGCTGCTCGGGCGTGGCCTCGGGCTCCGCCTCAGCCACCGGCTCCTCCTCGGCGGGCTCCCCGTCGGCCGGCTCGTCCTGGACGGCGACCGGGCTCGTCCTCGCGGCCGAGCTCGGCGCCGGCGAGCTCGGCGGCGGCGGGTTCCTCCGCTGCAAGGTCTTCCTCGGCCGGCTCCTCCTCGGCGACGAGCTGTGGCTCGTAGGCGGGGCCGATCGGGGGACGGATGTCGTCGTGGGGCTCGACGCGCTTCAGCGAGAGCGAGAGCCGCCGGCGGTCGGCGTCCATCTCGATGATCTTCACGTGGACGACCTCGCCCTGGGCGACGATCTCCCGCGGGTTCTCGACGTGGTGCTGCGCGAGCTCGGAGATGTGGACGAGCCCCTCCACGCCGGGCAGGATCTCCACGAACGCGCCGAACGTGACGACCTTCGTGACCCGGCCCTGGACGACGTCGCCCTCCTGGTAGGCGTCGATCACCTGCTGCCACGGATCGGACTGCGTCTGCTTGAGGCCGAGCGAGATCCGCTGCCGGTCGCGGTCGATGTCGAGCACCTTGACCTTGACGCTCTGCCCGATCTCGAGCACCTCGGAGGGATGGTTGACATGGCTCCAGGAGAGCTCCGAGATATGGATCAGCCCGTCGATTCCCTTGAGATCGACGAACGCGCCGAAGTCGACGATGTTCGAGATCGTGCCCTCGACGACGTCGCCCGGGGAGAGCCGGTCGAGGATCGCCTGCCGCATGTCCTTGCGCTCGTCCTCGAGCACCGCCCGGCGGGAGAGCACGACGTTGTTGCGGCTGCGGTTCAGCTCGATGACCTTGCAGCGCAGCTTCTCGCCCAGGAACTCGTCGAGGTTCTGGACGCGGCGGATGTCGACGAGCGACGCCGGCAGGAAGCCGCGCACGCCGAGGTCGAGGATGAGACCGCCCTTGACGACCTCGATCACGGTTCCGTTGACCGGCTCGCCGCTCTCGGCGGCGCCCTCGATGTTCTTCCAGGCGAGCTCGAAGCGCGCCCGCTTCTTCGAGAGGATGAGCCGGCCTTCGGCGTCCTCCTTCGTCATGACGAGCGCGTCGATCTCGTCGCCGAGCCTGGACCTCGTCGGCGGGGTTCACGGAGCGGCGGATGGAGAGCTCGTTGACCGGGATGACGCCCTCGGACTTGTAGCCGATGTCGACGAGCACCTCGTCCTTGTCGACCCGGACGACGGTGCCGCGCACCACCTCGCCCTCGTTGATGACGGGGATGGTGGCGTCGTAGTCGGGGACGAGGGTACCGTCCTCGGCGCGCACCCACCCGGGGTCCGTCGTCGTATCCGTCTCCGTCATCGCGTCGCTGGCCATCAAAGACGCCGCATTGTAGCAGCGGTCATCAGCCCGGCCTGAGTGGCGCGAAGGCGGCGCAGCTCGGCGAGGCGGAGGTGCGTGCGACGGGTTCTCCAGTCGCTTCGCCGCGTTCCAGTCCTCGCCCGCGCCCACGTCGACGACGAGAGGCGGATCGAGCGCGTAGGCGCCGGTCATCTCCTCGCGCACGAGGTTCCGTACCGCGGCCACCTCCTTCTCGGGCGCCTCGAGCAGGAGCTCGTCGTGTACCTGGAGGACGAGCCGGGCGGCGCGGCCCTCGTCGCGCAGCCTCCGGGCGATCCGCACCATGGCCACCTTGATCACGTCGGCGGCGGTGCCCTGCATGATCGTGTTCACGGCGAGCCGCTCGCCCAGGGAGCGCGTCTGGCGGTTCGAGGCTCGCAGCTCCGGGATCGGTCGGCGGCGACCGAGCAGGGTGCGAACGAAGCCGTCCCGCTCGGCCTGCTCGACCGTTCGGGCGATGAAGTCCTGCACGTGCGGGAAGCGGGCGAGGTAGGCGTCGATGTAGGCCTGGGCCTCCTCGCGCGGAATGTCCAGCTGGTCGGAGAGCCCGAACGCGGAGATGCCGTAGATGATCCCGAAGTTGACGGCCTTCGCCTTGCCCCGCTCGTCCTTCGTCAGCGAGGCCTGGTCCTTGCCGAGCACCTCGGCTGCCGTCGCGGCGTGGATGTCGTCGCCGCGCGCGAACGCCTCGCGCAGCTTCGGCTCGCCCGAGACGTGGGCGAGGATGCGCAGCTCGACCTGCGAGTAGTCGGCGGAGACGAGCCTGCATCCCGGCTCGGCGACGAACGCGCTGCGGATCGAGCGGCCGAGCTCCGTGCGGATCGGGATCGACTGGAGGTTCGGGTTGGACGTCGAGAGGCGGCCCGTCGACGCCACCGTCTGGTTGAAGGTCGTGTGCAGCCGGCCGTCGTCGCCGATGAGCGACGGCAGCGGCCCGAGGTACGTGTTGAGCAGCTTCGAGTACTCGCGCCACTCTTCGATCACCGCCACGATCGGGATGCGTCGGTCGCGCAGGCTCCGCAGCACGCGCGTGTCGGTCGAGTAGCCCGTCTTGCCCTTGCGACCGGGCTCGAGCCCGAGCGTCTCGAACAGGATCCGGGCGACCTGCTGGGTCGACCCGAGCAGGAACGGCTCGCCGGCCAGCTCCTGCGCGCGCGCCTCGAGCTCCTCGACCTGGTCGGCGAGGCGGGCCGTGATCTCGCCCATCCGGTACGTGTCGATCTTGACGCCCGCGTCCTCCATCGACCGCAGGACGAGCGAGAGCGGCAGCTCGACGTCGCGATACAGCGGGACGAGGTCGAGCGCCTCGAGCCGCTCGCGCAGGGGAGCGACGAGCGCCAGCGTCGCCGCCGCCCGGCGGACGAGCGTCTCGGTCTCCGGCTCGGCCGGTGGGTCCGGCTGCGCCTCGAACCCGTACTCGGCCGCGAGGTCGTCGAGGAGGTAGCCCGAGCGGTTCGGGTCGATGAGGTACGCGGCGATCTCCGTGTCGTCCGCCGGCTCGAGGCCGGCGCGCCACAGCTCGCGGGGCAACGCGCCGCTCGCGTGCACGACCAGCCTGTCGCAGTCGCGCAGCGCGGCGGCGAGGCCGTCCAGCTCGCCGGTGACGACCACGGGGGCGTCGAGCTCGGCGACCGCGACGCGGCCGTCTGCCGCGACGACGGCGGCCATGCGCCGGACCTTGGGCGGGCGCCCCTCGATCCACGGCGCCTCGAACCCGGATACGGGCACCTGCTCGGCGGCGGGGAGCGCAGCGTCGAGCTCGTCGACTCGCCGCAGGAGGTTGCGGAACTCGAAGCGCCGGAAGATCTCCTTCATGGTCGAGCGGTCGGGCGGCGCGAGCACGAGCTCCGCGGGGTCGCAGTCGATGTCGAGGTCGCGCCGCATGGTCGCGAGCAGCTTCGAGGCCCGCGCCTGGTCGCCGTGCTCCTTGAGGGCCTTCGAGCGGGCCGGAGTCAGCTCGTCGACGTGGTCGAGCACGTCCTCCAGCGACCCGAAGCGGGCGATGAGCTCGCCGGCCGTCTTGTCGCCGATGCCGGGAACGCCCGGGATGTTGTCGGAGGTGTCGCCCTTGAGGCCGATGAAGTCCGGCACCTTCTCGGGCGGGATGCCGTAGCGGGCCTCGACGCGCTCGGGCGTGTAGACGTGCACGTCTGCCACGCCGCGCGGCGTCATCATCAGGCAGACGTTGTCCGAGCAGAGCTGGAACGCGTCGCGGTCGGTGGACACGACGCACGTGCGGACGCCGGCCTCGTCGGCGCGCGTCGCGATCGTGGCGATGACGTCGTCGGCCTCCCAGCCCTCGAACTCGAGGTTGCGATAGCCGAAGGCCTCGACGATCGGCCGGAAGTGCGGGAACTGCTCGCGCAGCAGGTCCGGCATCGGCCGGCGCTCGCTCTTGTACTCCTCCGACACCTCGAGCCGATGGGTGGGCCGGGTATCCCACGCGACTGCGACGCCCTGCGGCTGGTAGTCGACCAGCAGCTTGAACAGCATGTTGACGAACCCGAGCAGCGCGTTCGTCGGGAATCCCTGCGACGTCGCGAGCTCCTCCGGCAGCGCGAAGAACGCGCGGTAGGCGAGGTTGTTCCCGTCGACGAGGAAGAGCCTCGCCTCACGCGCCGGTCCGTCGTCGAGCTGGAGCTCCGCTCCCTCGGCGGTCTTCGGCATGACCCGAGTCTACGGACGGCTTCCCCGGCATGCGGCCGACCCCCGCGCGCCCTCGGGCAAGCGGCTCAGCTGCCGGGCGCGCGCGTCCAGGCCACCGTGTTCGCCGCCAAGGGGATCTTCTCGACCTCGACGCCGTCCGGCCAGGTCACGATCGTCAGCGACCGCTCCCGCGCGAGCGCGACGTACGCGCCGTCCGGCGACCAGGCGACCCAGCGCGCGCCGTAGGGCGGCTGCTCGCGGCCGCCGGGGGTCGCGACGATGTGGGCGGTGCCGTCCGCGGCGTCGAAGTACCAGAGCGCGTCGCCGCGGGGGGAGAGGCCGACCGCGGCCGGGAGCACGTCCGCGGGCAGGTGCGCCGAGAAGCGGATGTCGCCGTCGGCGGAGACGACGGCGAGGGCGGCAGACGAGGGCAACAGGCGCCGCTGGCTGACCACCGCGAGACCGACGACGATCTCCCCGTCTCCCGCGCCGAGCGCGCTGATCACGCGATCGGCCCGGCGCGGCAGGTTCGGGAGGAGCAGCTCGAGATCCGCATCCGAGAGCAGCGGACGCCCGTCGAGCACGATCGACGCCGGAGGGTGAACCGAGACGTAGCGGCCGTCGGGGAGCACCGCCGGCAAGCACGCGTCGCGCTCCTCCAGCTCGCCGGATGGCGGAGTCGGCGCCGACGCCGGCGACGATCGTCCCTTCCTGTGTCGCGATGCAGACGAACGCGAGCTCCTCGGTCGGCGGCCAGGCCAGCTCACCGGCGATCACGCCGGGCTCGTGCGTCAGCACCATTCGCCCGCCGAGCGCCCGGCTGCCCTCGGGCGCCGGATAGGAGAACTGCACGAGGCCCCGGCCGTCGAGCGCGTCGCTCCGGCTCGTCGCCGTCGTGACGACGAGGCTCCCGCTCGGCGCGGGCCAGATGCGGCAGTGCTCGGCCGGGATCCGCGACACGGTGCCCGAGCTCAGGCCGATAGCGCCGGCCTCGCACGACACGTCGGACCACCAGATGACACCGCCGGCCTCGCGCAGCTCGCCGGCGAGCGGCAGGATCGCCGGCAGCGACGGGGGCTCCTCGGCCGTCGTCTGCGCCGGAGACGTCTCCGCGCCGGTGGTGGCCGGAGCGGCGACGTCCTCGCCGCCGGTCCGCACGACGTGGACGATCGCGGCGACCGCGATCCCGCCGACGAGGAGGAACAGCCCCGCGTCCAGCCAGCGCGGCCGCCTGACGCCCCTGGCCGGCGCCGACTCACGCCCGGCGGAGCCGGGCTCCGTCGGCGACGTCCCAGGAACCTCAGGCACCTAGCGGGCTACTCCTCGCCGAGGTAGGTCTTTCGAACTCGCTCGTTCTCCCTCAGCGCCTTCGCGTCGTCGGAAAGGGCAATCGTTCCGGTCTCGAGCACGTAGCCGCGGTGGGCGGCGTCGAGCGCCATCAGCGCGTTCTGCTCGACGAGCAGGATCGTCGTGCCCTGCGCGCTGATCTCGCGGACGATGTCGAAGATCCGCTCGACGAAGATCGGCGCGAGCCCGAGCGAGGGCTCGTCGAGCATGAGCAGCGTCGGACGGGCCATGAGCGCACGCCCGATCGCGCACATCTGCTGCTCGCCCCCCGAGAGCGTCCCGGCCTTCTGGCTCTGCCGCTCGCGCAGTCGAGGAAAGAGGCTGTAGACGCGGTCGAGATCCTCGCCGAGGGCCGAGCGATCGGTGCGCTGGAACGCGCCCATCTCGAGGTTCTCGAGCACCGACATGCGCGGGAACAGCCGCCGGCCTTCGGGGGACTGCGAGATGCCCATCTTCACGGTGTCGTGGGGAGCGGTGTCCGTGATGTCGCGACCCTGGAAGCGGATCGTCCCCTGACGGGGATGCACGATCCCGTTGATCGAGCGAAGCGTCGTCGACTTCCCGGCGCCGTTCGAGCCGATCAGCGTCACGACCTCGCCCTGCCTCACCTGCAGCGAGATGCCCTTGAGCGCATGGATGGCGCCGTAGTAGGTATGGACGTCCTCCAGCTCCAGCAGGATTCCGTCTCCGGCCGGCGCGCTCACGCGGCCCCTCCGTCGCCCGCTACCGCTGCCCGCCCGAGGTACGCCTCGACGACGCGCTCGTTCTGCTGGATCTCGCGCGGCAGGCCCTCGGCGATCTTCTCGCCGTAGTCGAGGACGGTCACGCGGTCGGAGACGCCCATCACCACCTTCATGTCGTGCTCGATGAGCAGCACGGTCAGCTTCTGGTTCTCGCGCAACTCGCCGACGAAGCGGGTGAACTCGAGCGTTTCCTGAGGATTCATGCCGGCGGTCGGCTCGTCGAGCAGGAGCAGCTTGGGCTCTGTGGCAAGCGCCCTGGCAACCTCGAGCCGGCGCTGGTCGCCGTAGGCGAGGTTGCGCGCCGCCTCGTGGTGCTGGCCGCGCAGCCCGCAGAAGGCGAGCAGCTCGCGCGCCCTGTCGAAGGCGGCCTTCTCCTCCCGGCGGACGCGCGGGGTGCGGAGCACGGAGCCGACGATTCCACCCTTGAGACGGCAATGCATCCCGACCATCACGTTCTCGACGGCACTCATCTGCTGGAAGAGGCGGATGTTCTGGAACGTCCGGCCGATCCCCAGCTCGGTGATGCGGTGGGGCGGCTTGCCCGTCACGTCGACGCCTGCGAACACGATCGTGCCCGACGTCGGCCTGTAGACCCCGGTCAGCATGTTGAAGAACGTCGTCTTGCCGGCCCCGTTGGGGCCGATCAGGCTCACGATCGCCTGCTCGGGGATCGTGAACTCGACGTCGTTGACCGCGACGAGACCGCCGAACTCCTTGCGGACCTGATCGACGGCGAGCAGCGGCACGGCGCTCATAGCACGTCCTCGCCCATGGTCCTCGGCATCCTCGGCCAGCGCCTCGAACTCCCGCTTGCGACGCCGTTCCGGGATCAGGCCGGTCGGGCGGAAGAGCATGACCAGCACGATGATGATCCCGTAGATGCCGAACTGGTACTTCGGCACCTCGATGTCGGCTCCGGTGACGTCGTTGAACTTCGTCCCGACGACCGCCAGGCCCTCGACGTTCAGCCAGGCGAGGAAGCTGCCGCCGACCAGGACGCCCCAGATCGAGCCGATACCGCCCAGGATCACCATGCAGAGCAGGAAGATCGAGATGTTGAAGAAGAAGTCCGCCGGGAAGGCGCCGCTCTTGAAGCTCGCGTAGTACGCGCCGGCGATGCCACCGAAGAACGCACCGATCGCGTACGCCCACGTCTTCGTGCGCATGAGCGGGATGCCCATCGCCCCGGCCGCGGTCTCGTCCTCGCGGATCGCGATCCAGGCACGGCCGAGGCGCGAGTCGCGCAGGCGCCAGCAGCAGAAGATCGTGAACAGGATCAGGGCGAGCGCCGCCCAGAAGAAGAGCTTCTCGCGGTCGAACGACTGCTGGAACGACACGGGTAGGCCGATCGCGTCGTGCAGCGCCTGGCCGAAGCCGGGCGCGTCGATGGGCGTGATGCCGAACGTCCCATGCGTGAGGTCGAAGCCGCCGAGACTGTCGGCGTTGCGCACGAACTGCGGCACGATCTCGCCGAAGCCGAGCGTGACGATCGCGAGGTAGTCCCCGCGCAGCCGGAGGGTCGGAAGGCCGATCACGATGCCGACGACGGCGGTGAAGATGCCGGCGAGGATCAGGATCAGCCAGATCGAGAGGTGGATACCCGGCTGCTCGCCCGAGACTCCGACCGAGCCGAAGTGAAACGTGATCTGGTTGAACTGGAGCGAGGCGAGCCAGGCCGCCATGTAGGCGCCGGCCGCGTAGAACGCGACGTAGCCGAGGTCGAGCAGGCCGGCGTAGCCGACGACCACGTTCAGGCCGACGGCCATCATCGTGAAGATGATGATGTAGACGGCGGAGTTGAGGCTCGGGAAGAAATCCCCGAGGCCGCCGCCGAGCGACTTGGCCTCGTCGACCCAGAGCGGATAGAGGGCGACAGGCGTGAGCACGAGCGGCCACGAGCAGGACGCTGCGCGCCCGATCCGAGAGCCCGTCCCACCACGCCCGCACGCCGCTCATCTCAGGCCCCCTCCGGCGTGCGCTCGCCGAGCAGGCCCTCGGGGCGGAAGACGAGGATTCCGATCAGGATCCCGAACACGATGGACCGCGTCCAGTCACCCCCGGGCGAGGCCCACGCGAGCCCCTCGTTGAACGCCTGGATCAGCCCGATGATCACGCCGCCGAGCACGGCGCCCGTGAGGTTGCCGATCCCGCCGAGGACGGCGGCCGTGAACGCGATCAGGCCGAGCTCGAAGCCCGTGTCGTAGCGCATGTTGAAGAGCAGCAGGAAGAGCAGGCCCCCGGCCCCGGCCAGCGCGCCGGCAATCAGGAACGTGAACGAGATCGTGCGGTTGACGTTGATCCCCATCATCGCGGCGGCCTCGGGGTCCTGGGAGGTCGCGCGCATCGCCTTCCCCTGTCTCGTCGTCCTGACGAGCCACGTCAGACCGATCAGCACCGGCACCACGACGGCGAGGACGAAGAGCTTGTTCCACTGGTAGTTGACGCCGCCGATGTCGAAGATGTCCGAGTTGGGGATCAGCGGCGGGACGTCCTTCGCGTTGACCCCGTAGATCGCCAGCGCGACGTTCTGGATGATGAACGACATGCCCACGGCGGTGATCAACGGCGCCAGCCTCGGCGCGTGGCGCAGGCGCCGGTAGGCGACGCGCTCGATGCCTGCGTTGAGCGTGGCGGCAAAGGCCATCGCGACGAGCAGCGTCACGACGAGCCCGCCGACGATCGCGAGCACCGACGACTGGTCGGTGAGCTCGAACACCGACAGGATCATGGTGCTGGAGATGAGCCCGGAGAGCGCGAAGACGTCGCCGTGCGCGAAGTTGATGAGCTGCAGGATCCCGTAGACCAGCGTGTAGCCGAGCGCGACGAGCCCGTAGACCGAGCCCGTCGTGAGACCGATCAGAAAGATCCGGGTGAAGTCGTCGGGCTCGCGGACGAGGTTGACGAGCAGCCACACCCCGAGGAGGCAGACGAAGCCGATCCCGATGAGCGACATGACGCTCGGGCGCGGCCTCGCGCGCGACGCCTTCAGCGGCGAGGGTGGCTCGACACGACTGTCGACGGCGATGGCTCGTCGCTCCCGGAAGGCGGAGGGGAGGGCGCCTGCCCTCCCCTCCACTCCGTTCCGTCGAGGCTAGAGTCCCCTCGCGGCGTCCACGAGCTCGGCCGGCGGCGAGATCACCTCGGCCACCTCGGCGAGCGCCGTGTCCGCAGTCGCGCGGTAGACGGAGATCGCCACGACCGCGCCTTCGGCACCGGACGGATCGCCGTTCTCGTTGAACGTGAACGAGCCGAGGATGCCGTCCGCGACCTCGGTCGCGAACATCGCGTCGATGATTGCGGCGCGGTCGGCCCCGCCCGTCTCGATCGCGTCGAGAATGACCTCCGCCGACTGGGCACCGTAGGCGGAGTACGGGTCGACCGGGTTGCCCTCGAGCTCGGCCGCGTACAGCTCGCCGAACGCGGTCGCGAACTCCTGGCCCGCCGGGCCGAGCTGGTCGAGCGGCACGCCCGCGACGGTCAGGAACATGCCCTCGGCCTCGTCCGCCCCGCCCTCGTCGGGCTCGACGGTCGCCTGCGTCGTGAAGCCGTCCGGGCCGATGAGAACGACGCCCTCGGCGGCGGTCGCCGCGTTCGGGCCGAGCACCGCGACCTTGTCACGGATCACCTGGCCGCCGTTCTCGTCGATCAGGCCGCCGAGGAAGACGCCCTCGGCGCCCGACGCCTCGATGCTGTTCATGAGCGCCTCGTAGCTCGACGCCTTCGGGTCCCACGCCTCGAAGCCGACGACCTCGATGCCGAGGGACTCGGCCGCGTTGCGGGTCTGCGTCGCGACGCCGAGGCCGTAGGCCTCCTTGTCGTTGAGGATGAACAGCTTCGTCACGCCCACGTTCTGGAAGAACTGCGCGACGGCGGCGCCCTGGTACGCGTCGTGGGCCACGACGCGCGCGTAGTTGCGCTCGCCGGACGGGTAGTACTGGTCCGGCTCCGTGTCCGCGCACGCCGGGCCGGGCTCGGTCAGACACGGGTACGTGTTCGCCGGCGAGAGCATCGCGATCGCGCCGCCCGGCGCCTGGTTCAGCACCGGGATCTCGATCGCGGCGCAGCCGGAGTTGAACGTGCCGATGACGCCGACCACGCTCTCGTTACCGGCGTAGGCCTGGGCGTTCTGGTTGCACTTGCCCGAATCCCACTTCGCCGCCTGCGCGGTCGCGTCGTCGCACGCCTGGAACGCGACGTTGACGTCGCCCGCCTTCCAGCCGCGCTGGTCGAGCACGAAGCGGATGGCGTTGTTGATCTGCGTCGTCTGGATGCGCGAGGCGCCCTGGAGCGGCAGGTCGGACGCGATCAGCACCTGCGGCTCTCCTTCGCCCCCGAACTCGACCTCGCCGCACGACGACGACGGCAGGGCGGTCACGCCGCCGCCTTCGGCCGGCGGTTCCGCGGGCTCCTCGGCCGGAGGCTCCTCGACCGGCTCTTCCGCCGGCGGCTCCTCCGCGGGCGCCTCGGCCGGCGCCTCTTCCGCGGCCGGCTCCTCGTCGCCGCCGCACCCGGCCGCTGCGAAAGCGAGCGCGGCCACGAGCAGCGCGAGAAGCGCTAGCAATCCCCGTTTTCTCACCACGTTCCTCCTCGGTTGTCGCCCACCTGTCGAGCCGGATCGCACGTCCCCACGTGCCTCCGGCCGGTCAGCCGCCCTAGCTCCGCGGCTTTCCTTCCCTCGAACGGCGCATTATTCCCGTTGTCGGGCGTAAAGCAAACCCATCGGAGGCAGTAGCATTGGTGTCGCCGGCCGAAGTGGCGAAACTGGCAGACGCGCCGGACTCAAAATCCGGTGGGGCTTCGCCCCGTGCGGGTTCGACCCCCGCCTTCGGCATCGACACATTGCTCGGCCTCCTTGAGGTCTCGTGAATCGGACGACGCGCCACACGCGAAGTTAGAACCGGGCAATGACACGCACAGTCGGCGTCCTGACGGGCGGAGGCGACTGCCCCGGCCTGAACGCGGTCATCCGCGCCGTCGCCCGGCGGTGCTTCGACCGGGGGGAGCGGGTCGTCGGCGTCCGCGAGGGCTGGCGCGGGCTGATCGAGGGGCTCGCCGAGGAGCTCGGGCCGCGCGAGGTCTCCGGCATCCTGCCCCGCGGCGGGACGATCATCGGCACGTCGCGCACGAACCCGTACAAGGTCGACGGAGGCGTCGAGCGCGTGCTCGAGAACATCGGCCGGCTCGGGATCGACGCGCTCGTGGCCGTGGGCGGAGAGGACACGCTCGGCGTCGCGTCCCGCCTCCACTGCCGAGCACGGCGTACGCGGTGGTCGGCGTCCCGAAGACGATCGACAACGATGTCTCGGCGACGGACTACACGTTCGGCTTCGACACGGCCGTCTACGATCGCCACGGAGGCGATCGACCGGCTGCACACGACCGCCGAATCGCACAACCGCGTCATGGTCGTCGAGGTGATGGGGCGCCACACGGGATGGATCGCGGTCGTGAGCGGGATCGCGGGAGGCGCGGACGTGATCCTGATACCGGAGTACCCGCTGACGGTCGAGGAGGCGTGCGAGGAGATCCGGCACCGCCATGCCCGCGGCAAGGACTTCTCGATCGTGGTCGTGAGCGAGGGCTGGGAGCTGACGTACGCGTCCGGCGAGCGCGAGACCGTCAGGCGGGGTGAGGGCGTCGACCAGTTCGGCCATGTCCGCCTGGGCGGCGTCGGCGAGGCGCTCGCCCGCGAGGTCGAGGAGCGAACGGGGTACGAGACGCGCGTGACCGTGCTCGGCCACGTGCAGCGAGGAGGCTCGCCGACGGCACGCGACCGCGTGCTGGCGACGCGCTTCGGCCTCAAGGCTGCCGAGCTCGTCGAGCAGGGCCTGTTCGGGCGCATGGCGGCCCTGCGCGGCGACGCGATCGTGGACGTCCCGCTCGCCGAGGCCGTCGCCGAGCTGAAGACCGTGCCGCGGGAGTGGTACGAGACGGCCCGCGCGTTCTTCGGCTAGCGGCGAACGCTGGCGCGTTCGCTGCTCCTGGGACGCGGATCCGCATCCGGCCCACGTAGCCGCGACGCCATCAGGCCCGGTCGCCGTGATGCACTTCGTAGGGGCCGGATCTCAGTCCGGCCCGCGCTCAGACGCGGCCGGTGAGCTCGGCGAGCGTCGCCTCGAGCCCGCCGGCGTCGGAGAACCGTCCGGTCAGGAGCACGGCGTCGACGCCCGCCTGCTCGAGATCCAGCACCTGCTCGCGCGTCGTCACCCGCGCGTCGGAGACGACGAGCTTCCCGGCGGGCACGTCGGGGAGCAGCTCCAGCGTCAGCTCGAGCTCCTCCCCGTCCTCGTCTGGTCCGCGCTCGCAGAGGACGAGGATCTCCGGGTCGAGCCGCTCGAGCGCCTCCTCGAGCTCGTCCTCGTCGCGGACGCCTACCCCCCAGTCGAGGCCGAGCTCGTACGCCTCGCCGACGAGCTCCTCGAGCCGGCCGTCGTCCAGGTCGCCCCAGACGAGGATGCACGCGTCCGCGCCTGCCTCCCGCGCCGCCTGCAGCGCCTCGACGTCGCCCATCGCTCCCCGCAGCAGCACCGGCAGCTCCGTGACCGAGCGCAGGGCACGGAGCTCCGCGATCGTGTCGACGGCGAGCGCCTCGGCGCCCGCCGCCTCCGCCTGCCCGGCGAACGTGACGGCGGGAGTCGAGAGCAGCGGGATGAGGGAGATGCCGTCGCCCTCCGAGATCGCCTGGCTGAAGCGGCGCTCGGGCCAGGGAACGGGGTCGACGGAGCTCATGAGACCCGACGCAGCTTGGCGAAGTCGCTGAGGATCGCGACGGCGTTCGCGGTGCCGATCCGGCCGGCTCCGGCCGCGATCATGGCCTCGGCGTCCTCCGCTGAGTCGATCCCTCCCGCCGCCTTGACGCCGATCGACTCCGGGAGCATGTCGCGTAGGAGCTCGACGTCGTACAGCGTCGCGGGCGCGGCGCCCCAGCCCGTGGACGTCTCGACGAAGTCGGCGCCGGCGTCCTCGACGATCTTGCAGGCGAGCTTCTTCAGCTTGTCCTCCAGGTGACCGCACTCGACGATGACCTTCAGGAGCACGATTCCCTTCCCCATGTTGACGCTCTTCACGCGCACGGCGCGCACGAGCGCGGCGAGCTCGTCGCGGACGTAGCGGGCCTCCCCGGACAGGAGCGCGGGCACGTTCAGGACCACGTCGAGCTCGTCGGCGCCGGCGGCGACGTACTGCTCGGCCGCGGCCACCTTCGCCTTCGTCGTGTCGGCGCCGAAGGGGTAGCTGACGACCGTGCAGACCTTGACGTCGTAGCCGCGCAGGACCTCGGCGGCCCGCGGCACGCAGAACGGCAGCACGCAGACGGACGCGAAATGATGCTTCCTCGCCTCCTCGCACAGCCGCTCGACGTCCTGCAGGGTCGCGACCGGATCGAGCAGCGAGTGGTCGATCGTCTTGGCTAGCTCCTCGAGGCGCAGCGCCATCGGCAACGGACAGTGTAGGCGGGAGCGACCTCCCGGCCGGTGGTGCTACACCCTGCTTCCGGCGAGCTCGGCCACGAGGGCGTCCGTGTCGAGCGGGTCGACGCCGATCTGCCGGGCGACATCCTCGCTCGCCGGGCGGGTGCCCTGGACGAACAGGTCGCGCAGGAAGGCGCCGGTTTCTGGCCGGCGCCACCAGTCCTCGCCGATCGCTTCGCGCAGGTATGCGCGCACCTGCGCGGCCCTGATCCAGGCGCGCAGGTAGTCGGCCGAGTAGAAGCCGTCGTCCATGTCGGCCAGGTAGTTCTCGCGCGGGTAGCGGAAGCCCGACGCTCGCGAGACGAGCTGCTCGTAGTCCTGCGCGTAGCTCGTCGCGTTCGCGAAGTCGGCCCAGACGCGGAGCTCGTAGCGGAGCTTGGCCGCGTAGCGGCGGAAGAGGAACGCGTCGAGAAACCGCGTCGCGTCGGCGCGGTCCTCGGCCTCGTCCGTCGCGAGCGCGAAGTGCTCGGCGTGCCAGCCGGGCTCGTGCGTGAGCGACTCGACGAGGAACGAGTAGATCTCGGTCAGCGCGTGGTCTCGCGAGAGCCGCCGGAACGTGTACGGAAGCCCTGGGTCGCACCCGGCGTAGTGCAGGGCGTGCCCGGCCTCGTGCAGGAATGCCTGGTAGTCGGCGAGGCCGCCCTGGGCGCGGGTGATCAGGTGGACCACGCTGGGCGGGTCGGAGGCGATGACGCACGCCCGGGGGTTCTTCTGCGGGCGATCGTCGAGGTCGAGCCGGATGCGCTCGTCGGCGGCAAGGTCGAAGCCGAGCTCCGTCAGCGTCGCCAGGCAGACGGGCACCGACCGCTCCTTCGTGTACGTGCCGGCCAGCGGGGAGAGCCGTCGGACGTAGGCGACGTGAGCCGACGCGGGCTCGCTCTCACGCTCCTCGCCGAGGATCCTGTCGAGCCAGCGCTCGCGCAGGTCACCGTAGGCGGCGTCGATCGCGGCGGAGGCCTCCTCGAGCACGCCGGCGAGCCCGTGCAGGTCGATCTGCTTTCGCTCGGCGCTGCGGCGAACCGGATCCTCGATGCCCGAGAGCTCCGTCTCGAGCGCCTCGCCGGCCTGGAGGAGCCCCAGGCGCTCGTCGTTGAAGCCGGCCGAGGCCTCGATGACGGCCGCGCCGAGCCGGTCGCGGCCCGCGTACTCGTCGATCACGGCGAGCGCAGCCTGCGCCGCGCGCAGCGGCATCTCCTCGCCGTCGTGCTCGACGCGGCAGGCGAGGATCGCGTTCTCGAGCGCGTCCGAGCCGGTCGGCGAGCTCGGCCATGACGATGCCGCCCTCGCAGGCGTCTCGAAGCCTGGCGAGCCGTTCCTCCTCGTCGCCGCCGTCGGCCTCGGCGTTTTTCAGGGCGGCGTGCTGGTCGCGGGTGAAGAGCGAGCTGTAGCGGGCGACGATCGCCGCCTGCTCGCTCGTCTCCTTCTCCCCCACCCGGACGGCTCGCGCCTCCTCGGCGGACTCGTAGAGGTAGCGGGCGAGCTCGCGCTCGAACGCGTCGGGTGTCAGCGGGTCGATCACGGGGTCGAAGAAGCTCCGACCCGTACCCTACCTCGGAGCTGCTGCGCACTCTAAACCCCGATCGTGGCGGTCGGCGGCGTCGACTTGACGAGCGTCAGCTTCGCGCCGGCGCCGGAGCGCGGAATCGAGGCGACCGGCTCGACCTCGATGGGCGGCGCGACTGCTCCCGCCGACGTGAGCGCCCCCGCGAGGGCGGACCTCACCCGGCCCGTGACCGACCGGCCGGCGCTCGGTCGGAGCACGACGCGGACTCGCAGCCCGGCGCCGGTGTGCTCGACCTGGTACTGGCGCACCTCGGGCAGGTACGAGAAGGGCGCCCGCACGTGGAACGGGTGGACGGCGATCTCGCCGCCTGCCGCGGCCGGCAATCTGATGATGTCGTCGCTGCGCCCGTCGATGAGCTCGAGACGGCG
The DNA here is from genome assembly GCA_963838105.1 of uncultured Thermoleophilia bacterium. Classification (GTDB taxonomy): domain Bacteria; phylum Actinomycetota; class Thermoleophilia; order Gaiellales; family Gaiellaceae; genus CAWJNF01. Next base: position 134,070 of record CAWIQC010000005.1, read on the forward strand.
CGAACGGCCGGCCGGTGGGGTTCGGCCCGTCGGCGACGGTGATCGAGTCCGCGAGCTCGTAGCGAATGAGCGGCTGGGCCCTGTTCCAGAGGTTGGTCAGCAGCACCCGGTGGCTCGGCGTCCCGGGTGGCACGGGCTGGTTTCGCTCGTCGACGGGCTCGAGGACGACCATGTCCTCCCACACATGGCGGCCGACGTGCGCGGGGCACTCGCTGGCCATCATGCCGCCCTCGGTCGAGACGTAGACGTCGATGACCTCCAGGCCCCAGGCCTCGCGCGCGCGAGCTCGGACCTCGTCGCTCAGCACCTCGGAGCCCGTCGCGGCGATCGACGGGGCGATGGCGAGCCGCCCGTCGAGCTGCTCCTCGGCCATCAGGCGCAGGATGGACGGGTAGGTGACGATCGCCTCCGGGCGGTAGGTGTTGAGCGCGTTCACGATCTCGTCGATCGGGTGGGTCACGGCGAGGGCGGTGAGGCGCCGCGGCCGGCTCGGATCGTGGCGAACACCTGGTTGGACAGGTGCAGCGGGCTGGGGGAGCCGATCGGAGACGACGCGAGTCTCCGGGCCGATGCCGCCGTCGACGACCGAGCGCAGCATGCCCGCCATGGTCAGCTGGAAATCGCGGCGGTCGTTCACGAAGATGCCGCGCATGCCGGTCGATCCACCGGTCGTGAGGAGCCGGTACTCGCCGAGGTAGAGCTCGCTGGCCGCTGGACCGGCGACCTGCTCCTCGACCTCCGCGAGCCGAAGGCGCGGATCGGTCACGATGCGATCCCACTCGTCGAGCAGGGTTGCCTTCGGCAGCGTCGGCAGCTCCGCGAGCTCCACGTCGTCGCGGTCGAGATGCCCGAGCGCCTCGCGGTAGTACGGCGATCGCTCGACGGCGTCGCGGACGAGCTCCCGGAGCGCCGTGCGCCTGTGCTCGAGCAGCTGCTCTCGCGACCAGGATCGGCGCGCAAGGAGATCGCCGACGAGCTGCATGACGGAAGCGGTGTCTGCGTTCATGTGCGTGCTCCTTCGGGTTCTGCAGGCCGCAGGTGCGAGTTGACGAACAGGAGGAACTCCTCCTCGAAGGCCTCCGGCGGGGACGCGCGTCGGGATCGAGGAGCCGCTCGAGCGCCATGCCCCGAGCGAAGGCGGACGCGGACCGGACGAGCTCGCGCGCCGGACGTGACCAGGCGACGCCGAACCGCTCGGCGATCGCCGGCAAGGGCTTCGCCCATCGCGTCGAGGACGCGATCGTGGCGCCAGAGCGCCTCGGCTCGCAGACGGGGGTCGCGCGATGCGTGGGTCCAGAACTCGACGAGGAGCGGCGCCCACAGGGGCTCCCGCCGAGCCGTCTCGGCGAGCAGCGCTGGCGCTCGCGCGCAGAGCCCTCGTCGAGACTCCGTGCGGCCTCGAAGCGCTCGACGTGGGGCGCCAGGCGCACAGCGAACTGCGCGGTCGAGGAGCGCGAGGAAGAGCCCGTCCTTGCCGTCGAAGTTCGAGTACACGGCGCCCGTCGTGTAGCCGGCCTCCTCGGCGATGTCCTCCAGGGTGGCCCTGTGGAAGCCGTCGCGCAGGAAGACGCGATGGGCCGCCTCGAGGATCTCGTCCCGCGTTCGCGCCTTCCGCTCCACTCGGGTCAGCCGGACGGCCATTGCGATTCCAACGGTATTACAATATTGACGATATGTCAATAGCGTTGTTACGCGATAGCTGCGCGCGAGCCGGGTTGCGGGGCGGGCAGGCCGCCGACGCTCGGGAGCGTGTCGCGCTTGCGGGCGGGCCAGGCCCGCCCTACAGACCGAGGCGGTCGAGCAGCCGCGCGTCGCTGCGCCATCGCTCGCGCACCTTGACGCGCAGGTCGAGGAAGACGGAGCGTCCGAGCAGCGCTTCGATCTCGGTGCGTGCGCTCGTGCCGATCTCCTTGATCATCGAGCCGCCCTTGCCGACGACGATCTGCTTCTGCGACCTCGTTTCGACCAGGATGCTCGCGCTGACTCTCCGGTCGGAGAGCTCTTCGACCTCGACCGTGACGGCGTGGGGCACCTCCTCGCGGGTGCGCCGCAGCACCTGCTCGCGGATGAGCTCCGCGATGCGCAGCTCGAGCGGCTGGTCGGTCAGCGCGTCGGTCGGAAACAACGGCGAGCCTTCGGGCAGGAGCGCGACGAGGTCCTCGCGTAGGGCGGGGACGCCGTCCCCGGTGGCGGCGCTCACCGGGTGCAGCGCCTGGAAGTCGCCGAGCTGCGCGGCGTCCTGGATCTGGCGCGCGATCTCGCTCCGGACGCAGGCGGTCGACCTTGTTGAGCGCGATCACGACCGGCGCCTGACCGCCGAAGACCCGTCTCGCGATGAAGCGATCGCCGGCGCCGATCCGCTCGTCGGCCGCCAGCACGAGGCAGATCGCGTCGACGTCGCCGAGGGACGCGTCCACGGTGCGCTGCATCCGCTCGGTCAGCGTGTCGCGCGGCCGCTGGAAGCCGGGAAGGTCGACGAGGACGAGCTGCCAGCCCTCGCCGTTCGCCACGCCGAAGATGCGGTGGCGCGTCGTCTGGGGCCGGTCCGAGACGATGGCCACCTTCCCGCCGCAGATGGTGTTGACGAGCGTCGACTTGCCGACGTTCGGGCGGCCGGCGAGCGCGACGAGCCCGCTCCTCACGCTGGTTCGTACGGAGAATATGGTAATGTCGGCCGCGTGAAAACCGAGTCTGAGGACGCAGATCGCCGTGCGACGGAGGTACGTGCGACCAGAGGGCAGCGACGGTTGCCCGGCCCACGGTCATTCGTCAACTCTGCGACGTCGAGGCGGAACGAGTCGGGGAGCAGCTCGTCCGGTCGTCGCTCGACGAGCTCGCCCTGCCAGGGAAAGAGGACGCGATCGACGGCGAAGTCGACGAGCCACTGCCGGCACGCGCCACACGGCGACGCCGTGACGGCGACGGCCTCGACGTCCCCGGGACGGACGCCTTCGGCGACGGCTCTCGCCAGGGCTGCGCGCTCGGCGCAGAGGGTGAGGCCGTACGAGGAGCTCTCGACGTTGGCCCCGGTCACCACCCGGCCGTCTCTCGCCAGGACGGCCGCGCCGACGTGGAAGCCGGAGTACGGCGCGTGCGCCTGCTCCGCGGCCTTGCGGGCGTGCTCGAGGAGGTCGCGGTCGTCCATCGCGTGCCTAGCCGAAGGCCTGGAAGAGAACGAGCGTGGTCGCGGCGCCGAGCAGGCCGCCGAGCGCGACCTCGAGGGTGGAATGGATGCCCGACTCGACGCGGGTCTGGGCGACGAGGCAGGCCATGATGAAGGCGACGGTCGACACGAGCACGCGATGGTCGAAGCCGTCCGTCACGAACGTGATCGCCGCCCAGCCCGCGAACGCGAGCGCGGCGTGGCCCGACGGGAACCCTCCGCGCAGCGGCGTGCCGCGATGGCTGATCGCCTTGACCGCGATGACGAGCAGGATGACGACGACGAGGGCGATGACCGTCAGGTGGACCGGCGCGTCCCGGAGGTCTTCGAGGGCGCGGTTCGTGGGCTGCCGCACCCGGTCGGCAAGCACGAGGTAGCCGATCGCGAGCGCCGTCACCGACGAGACGAGCACCGCGCCGGCGGCGATGTCCTTGGCGAGCTTCGCGAGCGGGTTGAACGAGGTCGTGGCGACATCCGTGGCCGCCTCGACCGCGGTGTTGATCATCTCGGTGACGAGCACGAAGGCGATTGCGAGCAGGAGCGCGATCAGCTCGAGCTTCGTGACGTCGTAGGCGAACGCGAGCACGAGGACGACGACAGCGACGGCGAAATGGATCCGCATGTTGCGCTGCGTGCGCAGCGTGTAGATGACGCCTTCGAAGGCGTAGTTGAAGCTCTGCAGGAGCGACGTGGTGCCCCGGTGCGGCGTGGCGTCGGCGCCTCGCCGGGAACGGGGCGGCTGCTCCCGGGGAGGCTCGACCGGGGCGGGCGGCTCGGCGGGCGGGGGCTTCGGCTGGGTCGTGCTCACCGCGCGAGCACCTCCTCGCGGCGCTCCATCTCGTCGCCGTGCTCGTAGCCGAGCAGATGCAGCAGGCCGTGCACGAGCGGGCCTTGCCAGGCGTCCCCGACGACCTGCGGGCAGATCACGACGTCGCCGAGCTGGCGCGGCAGGCCCGGCGGGAGGTGGTCGGTACCGTCGATGGGAAACGAGAGCACGTCGGTCGGTTCATCGATCCGGAGGTGCTCCCGCTTGAGCCCGCGGATCTCGTCCGGGCCGACGAACGCAACGCCCAGGTCTCCCTCCGCTACTCCCTCCGCCGCGAGCACGTGCCGGCAGGCTGCACGGACAGCCTCTCCGTCCACGAGAAGGCCACTGCGGTTCTCGAGCTCGATCGAGATCATCGTGGCCGGTTCCTAGCGGCGGCGCTCGGTGCCGGTTTCCTCGGCGTGGCGCTTGTAGGCCTCCACGATCCGCTGCACGAGCTTGTGCCGCACGACGTCCTGGTTCCCGAACTCGATGAAGGCGATTCCCTCGATCTCCGCCAGGATCCCGCGCACGTGGATCAGGCCCGAGGCCTGGTGGCGCGGGAGATCGATCTGGGTCACGTCGCCGGTCACCACGGCCTTGGAGCCGAAGCCGAGCCGCGTCAGGAACATCTGCATCTGCTCCGGGCTCGTGTTCTGCGCCTCGTCGAGGATGACGAACGAGTCGTTGAGCGTCCGGCCGCGCATGAACGCGAGCGGCGCGACCTCGATAATGCCCTTCTCCATGTACGAGGCGAGCCGGTCGGCGTCGAGCATGTCGTACAGCGCGTCGAAGAGCGGCCGCAGGTACGGATCGACCTTCGCGAGCACGTCGCCCGGGAGGAAGCCGAGCTTCTCGCCGGCCTCGACCGCGGGGCGCGTGAGGATGAGGCGCCCGAACTCGCGCTCCGCGAGCGCAGCGACCGCCAGCGCCATGGCGAGGTACGTCTTCCCGGTGCCGGCGGGGCCGATCCCGAAGGTGATCGTGCATTTCCGGATCGCGTCCACGTAGTGCTTCTGGTTGACGGTCTTGGGCGTGATCTTCTTGCCGCGATGGCGCCACACGACGTCCTCGAACACGTCGCGGACGTCGGCCGAGGCCTCGAGCGCGCCGAGCACGGCGTCAACAGTCCCGGGCCCGATCGCGTGGCCGGCCTCGACGAGGTCGACGAGCTCCCCGACGACGGTCCTCGCGCCGGCCACGTGCTGCTCCTGCCCTTCCAGCGTGAGGCGATTGCCGCGGAGGAAGATGGAGCACCCGAAGCGGTCGCGCAAGGCGTCCAGAATGCCGTCGTCGAGAGCGCCCAGCTCCGCCGCGACCTCGTTGGGGACCGAGAGTACCTCCTGCAACGATCTCAGTGTAGACCCGGCGCCCGCCGCTTCCGGAAGCGTCTAGCCTCCGGGGCACCCCAGCCCACCACCCGCTTTCAGCGTATCGCGGGCGGGCGCGCGGGTGTGTGACGGTTCGTGCCGGATGTGTGGCGGAATCGTGCCGAGGTGCGCACGACGCGACCGCTCGGGCGGCTCCGACTCCGGCCGTGCCTACACGGTGGCCCGAGCAGGGTCTCGGCTTCCGCGACGATCTCCGTCGACGATCTCGGCGGCGCCCTGGTCGGCGCGTAGCAGGCGGGTCGCCTGGCCGCCGAGGAGCGGGTACAGATCGCGGTCGCCGCTGGATCGCGCCGCCTCGTAGATGTCGCCGGCCGCCAGGCGCTGCAGCGGCCAGGCCAGCGGCCGGGGGCCCTCGGCGGTCAGCACGTCGTAGAGCCGGTTGCGCACGCCCCGGGCGGGTCGGCCCGTGTAGGCACGGGTGACGACCGTGTCGGTCTCCGCGGCTGCGAGCAGCGCCGTCTTCCAGGCCGGGAACGCGCCGCTCTCCCGCGCGAGCAGAAAGCGGGTGCCGATCTGCGCCGCCTGCGCCCCGAGCGCCAGGGCGGCGACGACGCCGCGACCGTCCGCGATGCCACCCGCGGCGACGACGGGAATCGAGACCGCGTCGACGACCTGCGGCACGAGCGCCATCGTTCCGACCTGCGGCGCCTCGTCGTCCGGGCCGAGCCCGAGCGCCGAGCGGTGCCCGCCCGCCTCGGCGCCCTGCGCGACGACGACGTCGGCCCCCGCGGCCTCGACCAGGCGCGCCTCCTCGACGGTCGTCACCATCGTCCAGAGCTCGGCGCCGATCTCGTCGCGCGCCGCCGCGAGCGGCGACGGATCGCCCATGGCGGCGCCGAGGATGCGGACGCCTTCGTCGAACGCACACCTCGATCTGAGCCGTGAGCTGCGGCGCGGGAACGGGCGGCTCGGGGGTGCCCGCCGGCAGGCCGAGCTCCTCGCGGAAGCGATCGAGGAAGCGCTGCATCTCCGCGGTGTCGTGATTGCCGTCCTCGATCCCTGCGAGGAGGAAGTTGACGCCGAAGCGGCGGTCGGTCCGCGCGCGCACCGCCCGTATCTCCTCGCGCAGCGCGTCGGGCGGGACGCCCGTCCCGGCCAGCATCGCAATGCCGCCTGCCTCCGCGACGGCTGCCGCGAGCTCCGGCGACGACGGGCCCCCCGCCATCGGCGCCAGCACGATCGGGTGGTCGACGCCGAGCCGCTCGCAGAGCGGGGTGCGCCAGCGGATGGGGCTCGGCCTCCGCCCGCCGCCGGCGGTCCCGCGCTCACGCCAGCTTCTCGCGCACGAGCTGGCTGACGACGGAGCCGTCGGCGCGGCCGGCCACCTGCGGCATCACGTCGGCCATGACACGACCGAGGTCGCGCAGCGACGTGGCCCCGGTTCCCGCGATCGCGTCGTCGACGATCTGCTCGAGCTCGTCCTCGGACACCGGCTCCGGCAGCAACGCCTCGAGCACTGCGAGCTCGGTCTCCTCCCGGTCGGCCTGCTCGTCCCGGCCCGCGTCTCGGAAGGCCTTGGCCGCCTCCACCCGGCGCTTGCGCTCTCGCTGGAGGACCTGCAGCTCCTCGTCCTCCTTGAGCGGTCGCTGCAGCTCCTTCTCGGCGGCGCGAAGTGCCGCCAGCGTCAGGCGGAGCGTCGCCACGCGAGGCTCCTCACGCGCGCGCATGGCCTCCTTCAGCTCGGCCTCGATGCGGGCGATCACGGGAACGGCAGCTCCCGGCCGCCCAGGATGTGCCAGTGGAGGTGGAACACCGTCTGACCTGCTCCGGGGCCGACGTTGACGATGACCCGGAAGTCGTCCAGCCCCGCCTTCGCCGCCGTATCGGCGACGAACTCGAGGAGCTCCTTCGCCTCCGGGGCAGCGAGCGCGCCGATCTCGCGAAACGTGTCGACGTGGCGCTCCGGGATGACGAGCAGGTGCACGGGGGCCTTGGGAGCGATGTCCTCGATCGCGATCACGCCCTCGCCGTCGGTTCACGACCGTGGCCGGCACCTCCCCGCGCACGATGCGGCAGAAGATGCAGCCGTCCGCGCTCATGCGGCGAGCACTCCCTCCCGGCCGACAGCGGCGCCGCGCACGCGTCACGATCGCCCCGACTCGAGCGTCGACGTGCCACGGGGTGTAGTCGTCTCCGTACCCTCGCCCGGGCCGGTCGACGAGCACGAGATCGTCGCGCCCCACCTTGGTCGCCAGTGGGCGAGGCAGGCCTCGGTGGAAGCGTGCCGGAGCCGAGCGCTGCGCTCGCGCTTCACCGCGGGCGGGACCGGATCGTCCGCCTGCGTGGTCGTCCCGGGGCGAGGCGAGTACGGGAACACGTGCACCTTCGTCATGCCCGACCGGCTCGATCGTCGCCAGCGTCGCCTCGAAGGCCCGCTCGTCCTCTGCCGGGAAGCCGACGATCACGTCGCTGGTGATGTTGAAGCCCTCGGCGCGCTCCAGGCGGCGCAGGTAGGTCGAGGCCGTGTAGCGACGACCCATCGCCCGCAGCACGCCGTCGTCCCCCGACTGGAGCGGCACGTGCAGGTGCCGGGCGGCCGTCTCCGTCTCCCGTAACGCTCGCACGAGCTCGATCGCTCACGTGGTTCACCTCGACCGAGGAGAGGCGCAGCCGGGCGAGGCCCTCGATCGCTCCGGCCTCGCGGATGAGCCGCGGTAGGTCGTAGCCGGCGCGCGGTCGCGGTAGCAGCCGAGATTGATCCCGGTCAGCACGACCTCGCGATGCCCCTGCGCCACCCGCCGGCGTACCTCTCCCAGCACCGCGCCCGCCGTCCTGCTGCGCGACTCGCCGCGCACCTGCGGGATGACGCAGAACGAGCAGCCGAAGCTGCAGCCGTCCTGGATCTTCACGAACGCCCGCACCCGCTCGAGGCCGACGTCGTCCCGGACGCAGCCGATCGCGCCGACGGAGCTCGAGATCGCGCTCGCCGCCCGCTCCGGCGGCGCGCGTCACCACGCTGACGTTCTCCGGAAGGCCGGCGAGCGCGCCGGGGAGCCTGGCCGCGCACCCGGTCAAGTACACGCGCCCGGCCTGCTGCGCCGCCCGGCGCGCGGCCTTGCGGCTCTTGCGAACGGCCTCGTGCGTCACGCAGCAGGTCGAGATGACGGCAATGTCCGTCTCGCCCGCCGCCTCGCGCATGACCGTCGCCGAGCAGCCGTGCCCGCACCTCCTGCGCGTCGGCATGGGAGACCTTGCAGCCGAGGAAGCCGACGCTGAACGTCGCCATGCTCGCCATGCTAGTGCTCCGTCCCGAAAGCCGTCTTGCGCTCGGGCGGTCAGTAGGGCGCGGCGACCCTGACGGCACCCGCGCGTACAGTGTCGGCTCGGGGAAGCAGGATGCGCTGGATCGTCATCGCCCTCGCCGCGATGCTGGCCGGGCTCGCAATCGTGGGCTGCGGTGGCGGCCGGGAGGACGACCTTCGGCGAGGACGACGGCAGCGTCGAGGTGGAGGCAGGCGACCGGTTCGGGATCGAGCTCGCCGCGAACCCGGGCGTCGGCGACGACTGGAGCCTCGCGCGCGAGCCGGATCCCTCCGTCGCGGTGCTCGTCGCGGACGGCTTCGAGAGCGACGCCGGCGAGGACGTGGTCGGCGCGTCAGGAGCCGAGTACTTCGTCTTCGAGGCGGCGGCGCCTGGAACCACCGAGATCGGATTCCAGTACTGCTATCGCGGCTGCGGCAGCGCCGAGGGCGAGCCGCCCGAGCGCTTCGTGACCTTCGACGTCGTCGTGCGGTAGGGCCTGTCCGGAAACCGGTGCGTCGGGACTCGCCCAGAAGGCGTCCGGCAAGGACGCAGGAGGCGCCGCTACTGGGCAAGTACGGTGCCTCCGAGGACGCCGCCGGACGGTCTTCTGGGCCGCCGCCGGGCGTGCTGAGGTTCCGGACAGGCCTGACGGAGAGTCAGCGAACGCGCGCGAAGGTCGGCGCCCCAGCCGCCGAGCTCGCGGCGGTCGAGACGTGTCCGCCGGCAGCTCCTTCGCCAGGTAGCCCGAGGCGATCAGGCGGGCGCTTTCGAGTCGGTCACCGAGCGCCTGCACGGGCGCGAGCTCGAGGTTCGCGAGCGTGACGATCCGCACGCGGAAGCGGGTCGCCGAGGCCGTCAGCAAGGCGTGCGTCGATCTGCACCTCGTTCAGGTCGGCGTTCGCGAGCGTCGCCTCCACCGCGGCAGGATCGCTGTCGAGCGCGACGACCGGAGCGAAGCCGAGCTTGGCGGCGGCGATCGCGAGCACGCCCGACCCGCAGCCGACATCGAGCGCGGCCCCCTGCTCGCACTCGAGCAGCAGCTCGAGACAGAGCCGCGTCGTCGGGTGGGCGCCGGTGCCGAAGGCCCTGCCGGGGTCGATGACGATCGTGGTGGCGCCCGCCGGCGGCGCACCGGAATCCCAGGGCGGGCAGATCCAGAGGCGTCCGACGCGAACCGGGCGATGGAAGTCGCGCCAGCGCTCCTGCCAGCCGCCCGCGACCCGCTCCTCCACGACGTCGCCGAGCACGCTCAAGCCGGCCGCCGCGCCGGCCGCCACGTAGACCGCCAGCTCGAGCCGGTCCGCGTGCTCCACCTCCTCCCAGCCGCCGGGCGCCAGATCGGCCAGCCGGGCCCGGGCCTGCTCGGCGCGCTCCGCAGGAACACGCACGGAGACGCGAACCAGCTCGGCCGTCAGCGGAACGCCGCCCGCAGACGGTCGAAGAACCCGTCGCCGGACGCGTAGGTCTCGCCGTCGGCCTGCCGCGCGAACTCACCCAGCAGGCGGCGCCCCTCGTCGGAGAGCCTGCGGGGCAGGAGCACGGTGACGAGCACGCGGTGGTCGCCCCGGCCGCGACCCTGCAGGCGCGGCATCCCCTGGCCTCGCAAGACGCGGATCTCGCCCGGCTGCGTCCCCGCCGCGAGCTCGAGCTCCACGTCGCCTTCCAGCGTCGGGATCGTCGTCGTCACCCCGAGCGCCGCGTCGGTCATGGTGAGCTCGAGGACCGACACGATGTCGTCGCCCTCCCGCACGAAGCGCGGGTCCGGCGCGACGCGAACGGCGACGTAGACGTCCCCCGCCCGGCTCCCGGCCTCGCCCGCATGGCCCTCGCCGGTCAGGCGAATGCGCTGCCCGTCGTGGATGCCCGCGGGGATCCGGACATCGAGCCGGCGCTCGACCGCCACCCGCCCGGCGCCGTCGCACGCCTCGCACGGCTTCGTGACGAGCTTGCCCGAGCCCAGGCAGCGCGAGCAGACCTGCGCCGTGACGAACTGCCCGAGCAGCGTCTGCGAGACCTGCCGCACCCGCCCCGCGCCGTTGCAGCGATCACACGTCGCAAGCTCGGATCCCGGATCCGCACCGCTCCCGCGGCAGGTGTCGCACGCGGCGGCGACGGTGAACGACACCTCGCGCGTCGCTCCGCGGGCAGCCTCGACGAGCTCGATCCGCACCTCGGCGGCGAGATCGCCGCCACGCCGCTGGCGCCGCGTGCCGGTCATGCCCCCGAAGAGGTCGTCGCCGAAGAAGGCGCCCAGCAGATCGGAGAGGCCGGCGAAGTCGAAGTCGGTCGGCCGGAAGCCCCCTGTGCGAAGGCCCTCGTGTCCGTAGCGGTCGTAGAGCTCCCTCGTCTCCGGTCTTCGAGAGCACCTCGTAGGCCTCGGCGATCTCGCGGAACCGCTCCTCGGCGTCCGGGTCGTCGGACACGTCGGGGTGCAGCTCGCGCGCGAGCGCGCGGAACGCCTTCTTGATCTCGTCGTCGGAGGCGCCCTTGGGGACGCCCAGGAGGTCGTAGTAGTCGCGCTTCAGCTGAGCCATCGATCAGACGGTGCCAGGCCGGTCAGTCGGCCGATCAGCCTCAGGGTAGCCGGGCCGGAAGCCGGCGCCTGGCGTGAGCCGGCCTCGCTCTCACTCCTCGTAGAGCTCCTCGACGAAGCGCGACAGCTGCCCGGCCGCCGAGCGGACCGCGTCGATCGCCTTGCCGTAGTCCATGCGCGCGGGCCCGAGCAGGCTCACCGTCCCGAGGTTGCGGTTCGACAGGCCGTAGGGCGCCGCCACGAGCGCGAGCTTCGCGAAGGCCGGATCCGCGAACTCGGAGCCGACGCGCACGAAGGGGCGCTTCGCCTCGAGCGCGGAGCGGAGCAGGTCGAGCAGGACGGCACGGCGCTCGAGCGTCTCCAGCAGGCCACGGAACGTCGTGATGTCGTCTGCTCGCAGCTCCTCGACGAGCCCGGCGGCGCCGCCCACGTAGACCCCCTGGTCGCCGCTCTCGACCAGCTCCGTGAAGGCCGGCTCGAGCACGACGAGGAAATCCCGCTCGCGGACGGACAGGGTCGGGTCGGCGAACCGGGCTCCGAGCTGCCGGGCACCGAGACGCAGGCCGGCGACGGTCTCCTTCAGGTACGCGGCCGCCCAGTCGGCGAGCCCGGGATCGACCGGCTCGTCGAACACGAACAACCGCTTCGTGACTCCGCCCGTCGACGTGATGATCACGACGACGACCACCTGGGGCTGCAGGAGCAGCACCTCGACATGTCGCACAGTCGTCGTCTGCAGCTGCGGCGCGGTCGCCAGCGCGAGCAGATGCGTGACCTGGACGAGCGCGTCGATCGTCGCCTGCAGCGCCTCGTCGATCTCGTTGCGGACGCTCGACAGGTCGAGCGCCAGCTCGGCCGGCCGGGGCGTGAGCGACTCGAGCAGGCGGTCGACGTAGAACCGGTAGCCGAGGTCGGTCGGCACGCGCCCCGCGGACGTGTGTGGGTGGGTCAGGAGGCCCCTGTCCTCGAGCTCCGCCAGCTCGTAGCGCACGGTCGACGCGGACACGAGCATGCTCCGCCGTGCGGTCAGCGCCTTCGAGCCCACGGGCAGCCCGCCGGCGACGTAGTCCTCCACGACGTACTCGAGGATCAGGCGCTGGCGTTCGGTGAGCTCACGCTCGTCCGAGGCGTCGAGAGCCGGGCTCATACCACCGATAGTAGCCGATCGCATGGCCGCTTCATCCCGTGGCAATAGCGCTATTTGCAGGGATTTCTCTGAGGAGCTCGACCGTCGCCGCGCCGCCCAGGCGACGCCCGCGCGCCGTGAGGCGCAACGCGTCCTCCCGGCGCTCGGCCAGCCCGAGGCGCTCGCAGGCGATCGAGGCCTGCCATGTCGACGACGTCGGCGACCCCAGCCAACACGAGCGGCTCGTCGAGGCGAAGGCCGAGCATCAGACGCTCCCGGAGCTTCGTGTCCGCATCGAGCGCCTCGACCTCCCGCGGCGGCCGGCGGCCCGCCCGCAGCTCCGCCAGGTACGCGCCGAGCCCTGGCCGGTTGCGCCAGCGCACCGCCCCGACGGTCGATACGGCTCCGATCCCGAGCCCGAGGTAGTCCCGGCCCCGCCAGTAGGCGAGGTTGTGGCGAGCCCGCCGATCCCGACCACCGGCAGGGGCCCCCGCGCCCTCGTCTCCCCTCGCCACCGCCACCTCTCGGCAGAAGCTCGACGTCTCGTACCAGCGGTAGCCCGCCGCCTTCGAGCGCGTTCACCACCAGCTCGAGATACCCCTCCATCGCCTCCGCCTGGCGCGTGAGCTCGGCTCCCCATGCGTGCGTGAAACGCGTCCCCGGCTTCGCCTCGAGCTCGTAGCACGAGAGGTGCTCCGGAGCCAACTCGACCGCCTCGTCGAGATCGGCGGCGAGCGCGGCGGCGGTCTGGCCCGGGATCCCGTAGATGAGATCGAGGGATATGTTGTCGAAATAGGCATCACGCAGATGGTAGAACGCGCGTCGGACGACATCCGGTGTGGCCCGGCGCTCGAGCACCGCGAGCAGGCGCGGATCGAAGGTCTGCGCACCGAGGGAGATCCGTGTGACTCCTCGGTCACGCAGGAGGCGAGCGAGCGCTGGCGTCACCGTCTCCGGGTTGGCCTCGACGGTGATCTCCTCGGCCGGCGGGAGCGAGCCCAGGAGCCTCTCGAGCGCTGCCGGCTCGGTGTACGTCGGCGTGCCGCCGCCGAGAAAGACGGTCTCGAGCTCCGGCGCGAGGCAGTCTCGCTCGAGCTCGAGCTCGGCGAGCAGCGCGTCGACGTAACCGGCGTGCCTCCGACTCGTGGCCGACCACGGTCACGAAGTCGCAGTATCCGCAGCGGTGCCCGCAGAAAGGCAGGTGGACGTAGAGGTGCCGGACACCGCCCGCCGACCCGCCGCGGGAGACGCCGCTCAGGTGTCCTTGCCCCGGCTGCCCTTCGGGCCGTGGAAGCGTCGCCGCGCTCATTTGTCCTCTCCGTCGAGGTTCAGGACCGCGAGGAACGCCTCCTGCGGGACCTCGACCATGCCGAGCTGGCGCATCCGCTTCTTGCCCTCCTTCTGCCGCTCGAGCAGCTTGCGCTTGCGCGTGATGTCGCCCCCGTAGCACTTGGCGAGCACGTCCTTGCGACGCGCCTTGATGGTCTCCCGCGCGATGATCCGGGAGCCGATCGCGGCCTGGACGGGCACGTCGAACAGCTGGCGCGGGATCTCCTTGCGCAGCCGCTCGACGAGAGCCTTGCCCCGATGGTACGCCTTGTCCCGGTGGATGACGAGGCTCAGCGCGTCGACCGGCTCGCCGTTGAGCAGGATGTCCAGTCGCACGAGATCGCCGGGGCGGAACCCGATCAGGTCGTAGTCGAAGCTCGCATAGCCGCGCGTCCTCGACTTGAGCTGGTCGTAGTAGTCGTAGACGACCTCGGCGAGCGGCAGGTCGTACACGAGGTGGACGCGGTCCTCGCGCAGGTACTCCATGTGGTGGAACTCGCCCCGCCGCTCCTGGTTCAGCTCCATCACGGCGCCGACGTAGTCCTTCGGCAGGATGATCGACGCCCGGATGTACGGCTCGTCGACCTCGAGCGTCTCCTGCAGCATCTCGGAGGGGTTGTGCACCTCCACCTCGTCGCCCGCCTTGCCGGTCACGCGGTACGCGACGTTCGGCGCGGTGACGAGCAGATCGAGGTCGAACTCGCGCTCGAGTCGCTCCCGGACGATGTCGAGATGCAGGAGACCGAGGAACCCGCAGCGGAAGCCGAACCCGAGCGCCTGCGACGTCTCGGGCTCGTAGGAGAGGGCCGCGTCGTTGAGCTTCAGCCTCGCGAGCGCGTCGCGCAGGTCGCCGTACTGGTCGGTGTCGCTCGGGAACAGGCCCGCGAACACCATCGGCTTCACGTCCTTGTATCCGGGCAGCGGCTTCGACAGCCGGTCGGTCCTCGCTCGTGAGCGTGTCGCCGACACGCAGGCGGCTCACGTCCTTCAGGCCCGTGATCACGTAGCCGACCTCCCCGGCGGCCAGCGCCGTCCCCGGCGCCCGTTCCGGGGAGAACGAGCCGAGCTCCTCCACCTCGAACGTCGTCCCGGTCGCCATGGCGCAGCACGCGCGCGCGGGGGCGGAAGCGCCCGTCGACCATGCGCACGAAGGCGACGACCCCGCGGTACTGGTCGTACGTCGAGTCGAAGACGAGCGCTCGGGGCGGCGCCGACGGGTCGCCGGCCGGCGGCGGAACCCGCTCCACGATCGCGTCGAGCACGGCCTCCACGCCGGCTCCGGTCTTGGCAGAGATGCGAAGCACGTCGCCGGGATCGACCCCGAGCAGCTCGGCGAGCTCGGCCGCGGCCGCGTCCGGATCGGCCTGCGGGAGGTCGATCTTGTTGACGACGGGGACGATCTCGAGCTCGTTCTCGATCGCGAGGTAGGCGTTCGCAAGCGTCTGCGCCTGGATTCCCTGGGCGGCGTCGACGAGCAGGACGGCGCCCTCGCAGGCGGCGAGCGAGCGCGACACCTCGTAGGTGAAGTCGACGTGCCCCGGCGTGTCGATGAGGTTGAGCTGGTGCCCTCTCCACGTGACGCGGACGGCCTGCGCCTTGATCGTGATCCCGCGCTCGCGCTCGAGCTCCATCGTGTCGAGCACCTGCTCGCGCATCTCCCGCTGCGTGAGCGCGTGCGTGAGCTCGAGCACGCGGTCGGCAAGCGTCGACTTGCCGTGGTCGATGTGCGCGATGATCGAGAAGTTGCGGATGCGATCGAGGCTCATTCGGGTGGGCTGCTCGACCGGCGGTGGGAGCGGCCGACCAACGATAGCAACGCGTCCAGCTCTCGAATGCCCAGCAAACGCGCGAAAACGAGGTATCCGCCGACGGACGCTGCGAGCGCCAAGCCGACGGACACGACCTGCGCGCCGACCGTTCGCCCGAGCGCCTCGTCGAGTCCGCGCCACACCCCGTACGCAAGCGCCGCCGCAAGGGCGGAGGCGGCCACGATCCGGGTGACCGAGGACGCGATCTCGCGTCCGTCGATCCGGCCGAGCCGGCGGCGCAGAACGACGAACAGCGCCGCGGTGCCGACGATGTTCACGACCGACGTCGCGAGGGGTATGCCCCAGATGCCGAGGCGGTAGAACGCCGCGTTGAGGGCTGCGTTGACGGCGAGGTTCGCGAGCGCTACCGCACGTCGGGATCCACGGCGACTGGAGGCTGAAGAACGCGCGGTTGAGCATCAGCATCATCCCGTTGAACGTGAGGCCGACCATGAACGCGGCCATCGCTCCCGCGACGACGTCCGTCTGGTCCGGCGTGAACGCGCCGCGCTGGTACAGGAGCCGGACGATCGGCACGGCGAGCGCGGCGCCGACCGCGCTCGCCGGAACCAGCATGAACGCGATCTGGCGTAGGCCGAGCGAAACCGTGGCCCGGAAGCCGTCCAGGTCCGCGCGGGCCGCCAGCCGGGACAGCCGCGGGAAGAGGACGGTCGCCACCGCCACCGAGAAGATGCCCTGCGGCAGCATGTAGAGGCGAAACGCCGCGTCGATCGCCGCCGGCGCGAGCTCCGGGTCGATGAGGCGCGCCGCGAACAGCGAGTTCACGACGAGGTTGAAGTTGATGAGCCCGAGGCTCAGGGTCACGGGCAGCATCAGCACGAAGACGCGCCGCACGGCCGGGTCGCGCCAGTCGATGACGGGGCGCAGCCGCCCGTCGAGACGCATGAGCCAGGGAATGGGGAGCAGTACCTGGATCACCGTCCCCACGAGGATTCCTCCTGCGTAGACGTAGAGCTTGGCCGACTCGGTCTCCGCCTGCGGCACGCCGACCACGAGCGCCACGATGATCGCGAGGTTCCAGAAGATCGGCGTGAGCGCCGGGATCGTGAAGCGTTCGTAGCTGTTGAGAATGCCGACGACGATTCCCGACAGGCCGAGCAGGGCAACCACCGGGAAGAGCACGCGCGAGAGCCCGACGACGAGGTCCTCCTGTTCGCCCTCGTAGCCGAACGGCCGCATGATCCAGGGCGCGAGGAGCACGAAGAGCGCGGTGAGAGCCGTCAGGCCGAGCGCGAAGAGGAAGAAGAGGCTCGAGGCGACACGCCAGGCCCGCGCCTTCTCGCCCTTCTCGAGCAGCTCGCTGAACACGGGCACGAACGCCGAGCTGAGCGCGAGGTCGGCGACGAGCGCGCGGACGAGGTTCGGCACCTGGAAGGCGACCGTGAACGCGTTGATCCCGCCCTCGACGCCGAAGTAGCGCCGCGGCCACGATCTCGCGGACCAGGCCCATGAGGCGCGAGATCGCGGTCAGGAAGGAGAAGATCGCGGTCGCCCGAGCGAGTCGCGGGCGACCGCCCCGCTCCTCGACCTCGGCGTCCGTCACCCGGCGAGTATAGGAATCGGGGTGGGCGAGGCTTCCCTGCGTCCGGCATCCGAGGGGCCGCGGCGGGCGCCGTCGCCGGCTCGCACGCGGCCGCCGCGCCGGCCTCGCGGACCAGGCTGCTAGCATTCTGGAGCCCCGGAGTCGCCGGGGCGCTTCACTTCCAGGACGGAAACGGGATGCCGAACATCAAGCAGCAGGAGCGACGGGTTCGAACCGCAGCCCGCGAGCGGCTCGAGAACCTCCGCTGGCGCTCCTCCGCGAAGACACGCTTCAAGCGCCTCGAGCAGGCCGTCGAGGACGGCGACGACGAGACCGTCGCCGCCGAGCACCGCGAGCTCGTGCGCGCGCTCGACCGCGCGGCGACGACCCGGGCGCTCCATCCGAACAAGGCGGCCCGCAAGAAGTCGCAGGCGGCCAAGCTCGTCTCCTCGCGCGTCGCCAAGTAGCGGCCGGCGACATCCGGTGGGCCGGCGCGAAGGCGTGACGCTGCAACCGGGAGCTCGCGGAGAGCAGCGCGAGGCGGTCCCGGTCGACGGAACGTCGCCCTAGGACACCGCGATCAGGGCAACGCCGCCGGCGACGACGCAGGCGCCGGCGAGCCGCGCCGGCCCGACACGTTCGTGGAGGACGAGCGCCGCCAGCCCGGTCGCCATGACGACGCTCGTCTCCCGCACGGCGGCCACGGGAGCGGCCGGGGCGCGCTCGAGCGCCGCGAGCACGAGGACGTACGCGCCGAAAGCGGCGATTCCGGCCGCGATCGGCGCCGCCCGGAGCTCGTTCCGCAGTGCCGCCGCCCCGCGCAGGCGCACGACCAGCGGGACGTACAGGACGGCGACCCCGATCGCGACGACCTCGAAGTACGCGATCGGCCCTGCGTGGCGCACGCCGTAGCTGTCGACGATCGTGTAGCCGGCGATGCACGCGGCGATCGCGGCGCCGAAGAGCACGCCGCGAGCGTCGCTTCTCCGCCCGCGCCGCGGACGAGGAGAACGCCGCACGCCACGACCCCGACGCCGACGGCCTCCCACAGAGACAGGTCCGCCGACAGCGCCAGCGTGGTGACGACGAGCACGACCACGGGCGCGAGGCCGCGCGCGAGCGGGTACACGAGGCTCAGCTCGGAACCGACGTAGGCCCGGGTGAGCAGCAGGAAGTACGCGAGCTCGAACGCGACCGAGCCGGCCAGGTACGGCGCCGCGGCCGCCCACTCCAGATCCCAGGTGGCCGCAGCTGCCGGCGCGAACACGATCGGAGCGGTACCGATCATCACGGCGCCCGCGACGACTGGGTCCGTCTCGCGCGCGAGCAGGACGTTCCACAGCGCATGGAGCAGCGCTGCCCCGAGAGCAAGGAGGAGTGCCGACGTCGGCAGCCGCTACGACCTCAGCCGGCCGGTCGCCCGGCGGTGTTCACGGTCGGCCCGCTCGAAGGCGATCGGCCCGCGCGGCGCCACTGGCTCGTTCCTTCGACAGGGCGACGTGCGCCGGGCCCACGGCTCGCGCCTGTCAGGACCGCGCTCTACGGCGCGACATCCGACGGGGTGACCTCGACGACGGCGCGCTCGACCTCGATCTCCCCGCCGAGCCGGCTGCCTCCCTTCAGGGCAAAGTCGAGCGCGGCCAGGCGCACGAGCGCGGCCGCGAGCTCTTCCGCGGAGTAGGCCCTGGCCTGGGCCGCCTGCTTCCGCGCCGGATACGGCTTCTGCCCGAGTCGTTTCGCGATCTCGCCCACGGCCACCTCGTCCTCGAGGAGCGCCGCGACCGCTCGCACCTTGCTCACGTGATCGGCGAGCCGCGCGGCCGAGGCGTGCGGCTCGTGCTCCTCGAGCATCGACTCGCACACCGCAAGCGCCCGCGCGCGGTCACGGGCCCCCCAGGCGTCGGAGAGCGCCCAAGCCCGGCATCTCGTCGGAGGGCGTGACGAGCCGCTCGACCTCGGTCACGCCGACCGCCTCCCCGGCGGCCCAGTCCGCGAGCTTGTCGATCTCGGCCTGGAGCGCATACGGGTTGTCGCCCACGAGCTCGCGGAGTCGCTCCACCACGCCGGCGTCGGCTCGAACGCCGGCCTGCTCGAGGCGCAAGCGGATCCAGGCGACGTAGTCGTCGACCTCACGGTTTCCCTGCTTGCGCACCGGGATGTCGTACCGGAGCACCCTGCCGGCCTTCTCGCAGGCCGCCTCGAGCCCGGCGGGAAGTCGTTGCCGGTCTCCAGTGAGCGCGAGCACCGCACCTGCGGTCGGGCTCTCCAGGTAGCGACGTGATGACGTCGACGTCGGCCTTGCTCCAGCGCTCGACGAGCTCGACGATCACGAGCCGCTCTCCGCCACCGAAGAGACCGAGAGCGTTGAGCGCCGCAGTGACGTCCGCGCCGCTCGGCGAACTCCGCGCCGTTTCCGGCGACGAACTGCTCGATCGAGCCGGCGTCGAACCGGGCACGAAGGCGGCGGAGCGCGGCTGCGATCTTCGGCAGGTCCCCGCCGACGATCAGGTAGACGGGCTCGAGAGGCTCCCCGGCCATCGCGGCGGAGCATAGTTCACGCCTCCGTCCGCACGGTCAGCAGACGCCCGTCGGTCTCGACGACCACGGCACCGTCTCGGTCGGTTCGGTACAGGGCGAGCCCGGGAGCCTGCTCGAGCGCGGCGAGCGTCGACGGGGTGGGATGCCCGTAGTCGTTTCCGCTCCCGACCGAGATGACGGCGACGCGCGCACGGAGGCGCTCGAGCAGCCGTCCGAGGCCGTCGTCGCGCGAGCCGTGATGGGCCACCTTGATCGCCTCGACGGGCGGCAGCGCGAGACGGCCTGTGACGTTGGTCTCCGCGTCGGCGGTGAGCAGCACGTCGACGCTCCCGTAGGACGCCAGCAGGACGACGGCGTAGTCGTTCGGGTCGGCGTCCGGTGGGGCGACGCCGTCGGGCCAGAGGACGCGGAGCTCGAGGCGGCCGAGCCCGAACGCATGGTCGGCTCTCGCCTCGACCACCTCGATCTCGCCGCTCGGCAGCCTCTCGCAGCGCCTCCTGCTCGTAGGGGCTCCCCACCTGCTGACGCGGATCGAGGACGACGCCGACCGGGCATCTCCCGCAGGACGGCCGCCGCGCCTCCGATGTGGTCTCGTTGAGGATGGGTGAGCACGAGCGCTGCCAGGCGCTCGACCCCGAGCCGATCGAGCTGTCGCTCGACGTGCGCCTCTGGCGGTCCCTGGTCGACGAGCACCGCCCCTTCGGGCACCTGCAGCAGCGCCGCGTCTCCCTGGCCGACGTCGAGGAACGTGACTCGCAGCCCTGCCGGTGGCGGGAGCTGCCCAGGCGGTGACCGCGGCCAGAGCAGCCACGCGAGCGCCGCCACGACCGACGGCTGCGCCGCATGACGAGAGCGACGCGCCGCGCGTGCGGGGGAAGCCGCCGAAGCGCGAGCGCCACCACGACGGCGGCCGTCAGCACCGCCGAGCACCTTCCCCGAATGAACCTGAGCGAAGGGAAGGCCGCCGATCGCCCGGGCGCACCAGGCGAGGTACGAGACGAGCCAGCCGTTCAGCCAGGCGAGGGCCGCGGCGGCGCCGGGAAGCATCGCGCCGACGGCGGCGGCTCCGAGACCGAGGCCGAGGATGGGCGCGACGACGGGAGCGGCGAGCGCGTTCGCGAGCACCGAGACGATGGAGACGGCGCCGAAGTGCAGCCATAGGATCGGCGCCGTGGCGACCGCGCACGCCGCGGAGAGCGCGACGATCCCGGCGAGCCTCCGCGGCACGGGATACCCCTCGAGGCGACGCTCGAGGCGAGGGACGAGGACGAAGATGGCCGCCACTGCGACGAAGGAGAGCTGGAAGCCCGGGTCGAGCAGCGCGTACGGATTCCACGCGAGCAGGACCGCCGCGCCGACGAGCGCGAAGTACCAGCGATCGCGCGGTCTCGCCGCGAGCCACGCAAGCGTCGCGAGCCCGCCCGCGACTCCCGCCCTCACGACGGACGGCTGCCAGCCGACGGCGGCGACGTACCCGAGCACCGCGGCTAGCGCCGCCACCTGCGCAAGCCAGCGGGGCACCCCGGCAAGCCACGCCGCAAGCAGGATCCCGGCGACGACGTACGCGACGTTCTGCCCCGAGACCGCGAGCAGGTGATACAAGCCGGACGCCCGGAAGCGCTCGCGCAGGCCGGCCGCCAGCCCCTCGTCCTCCCCGAGCACGAAGCCCGCCACGAGGGCGCGCCGCTCTCCCTCGAGACCCGGAGCGATCGAGCGGGCAAGCGCCGCGCGCACTCGGTCGGAGGCTCCGGCCAGTCCGCCGCGACGGCCGACGATCCGGTACCGCTCGGCCGAGAGCACGACGTGAGCACCCTTGTGTCGGAGGTAGGCCTCCTCGTCGTACCCCGAGGCCTCGTCCTTCGGACGCGGGCGGCGCACGCTCACAACGGTCTCGATGAGGGCACCCTGCGGCGGCGCGCGGATTCTTCGCGGGGAGCTCGAGCTGTGACGGCTCGTTCAGCCAGCTGCCGCCATAGGACCTTCACCCGGACCGGGACGCGGGTCGTGAACTGGCTCGTCCGGGCTGGGCCCGTGACCTCGAGCGTCGCCGGCGCCGCCTGTCCCACCGCGGCGACCAGCACGCTGCGATCCATCTCCTCGAGCCGAACGCTCGCGAGCCACCAGCCGCCGGCGACCAGGCCGAGCGCCACGAGCTCGACACGCCGCCGCCGGACGATTGCGGCGACGCCCACGAGGGCCAGCGCAGCGGCAGCGAGCCAGGCCGCCGGAGCCCGCGCTGCGAGGGCCAGCGAGAGCCCGGCGCAGAAGCTGCCCGCGACGAGGTGTGGAGTGGGAACTCGAATGAGCGGGCTCACACCGTCACCAGCTCGCGTAGCTGCTCGAGGCGCGCCGGCCCGATCCCGGGGACCGCGTCGAGCTCGTCCACCGATGCGAAGGGCCCGTGCTCGCTCCGGTAGTCGAGGATTCGCTGCGCGGTGACCGGGCCGACGCCGGGTAGCGCGTCGAGCTCCTCGAGCGATGCCGTGTTGAGGTGAACCGGTGGCGGCGGCCCGGCCGCCGAGCTCGGAACGGGCGTGGCGGAGTCTCCGACCGACGCCCGGCCCGGCACGAGCACCTGCTGGCCGTCGCTGAGCGGCGCCGCAAGATTCAGCAGGCGGAGCTTCGCGCCACGCTTCGCGCCGCCGGCGGCGGCGATGGCGTCATCGACCCTGCTTCCGTCCGGTACCTGGTAGATACCCGGGTGGCGCACGGCTCCGGCAACGTGAACGACGAGAACGGCCTGCTCCGGGCCGCTCGTCGCCTCGTCGATCGGCTCGAGCTCGTGGGCCGCCAGCGTGGCGCTCGGCTGTGCCGTGGCCGCCGCGTCGCCACCGTCGGAGCCGACGAGGAAACGGCCGCCCACGACGAGCGCCGCGATGACGGCAGCGAGATACGCGAGCGCCCTCGCCCGGGAGATCTCCGGCATCCTCATGTTGTCCATGCTGACGACGCAAGTATCTCGCGTGTGTGACGAATCGCGCCGGATGGGTGGCGAATGTGTGCCGGATCTCGCGCGCGTGGCTCCGTCCGGCGTCGCGGCGCGACGTCCCTCGAGGACAGGCGGAGCGACATGAGGCTGGAGCCGGCTCGCATACGAGCCGGGATCGGCTAGCGTCCGACGCATGAGCGAAAGCGCCCGTGTCCTGCGTGTCGTCGTCACCGGGGCCGCGTCAGGCATCGGTGCCGCCACCGTCGCTCGGCTGCGCCGCGACGGAGCGCGCGTGGCAGGAGTCGACCGGAGCTCCGACGCCCTCGCGGACGTCGCGCTCGACGCTCGGGCCGGTGCCGACGTCGCAGTCTGGTCCGAGCTCCAGGCCGCCGTCGACGAATGCTCGGATGCGCTCGGCGGCCTGGACGCCGCGGTCGCCTGCGCGGGAATCGCCGGTCGGGGTACGGCAGCCGACACCGAGCCGGACGAATGGGAGCGGATCTTCGCCGTGAACGTCCGCGGCGTCTACCTGACGGCGCGCGCCGTCATGCCGCACCTTCGACGATCAGGCGGCGGGGCGATCGTGAACGTTGCCTCCCAGCTCGGTCTGGTCGCCGCGGCCAACGCGGCCGCGTACTGCGCGTCGAAAGGGGCCGTCGTGCAGCTCACCCGTGCGATGGCGATCGACCACGGGCACGAAGGCATCCGCGTCAACTGCGTGTGCCCCGGGCCGACCGACACGCCCCTCCTCGAGCCCTATTTCGCCGGCGCCGCGGATCCCGCGGGCGAGCGGCGGGTCTACGAGCAGGCGCAGCTGCACGGCCGTCTCGTCGCGCCCGAGGAGGTTGCCGACGCAATCGCCTACCTCCTGTCGCCCTCGGCAGGGTCGACAATGGGCGCGGCGCTCGTGGTGGACGGGGGCTACACCATCCGCTAGCGCGACCCGGCCCGGGCGAAGAGCCGGGGCGCCGCGCTCCCAGCGAGGCGCGACCGGTCACACAGTCGGCGCTGCTACGTGTGACTGCGCGCGAGCTTGGTTCTCCTTCGTGAGTCTTTCGGGCCGTCGGCGCGCTACGGTCCCTGGAGGTTCCACCCACCTCCCACCCCCACCCTTGGGTGGGGGACTGTCCGGGAAGGCCGCGGTGGTCCGGCGGGGACGGGACCCGCCGGCGCCCTGGCAGATCCGAGCCGGAGTGCGGGCGCTGCGCCGGGTCCGACCTGCCCGTCGCTTCTGCGGGAACGCCCGGCCCGGCGCTGCACAGCCACCGCGCGGCCGCGTGCGTCGCGTCCGAGCCGGGCCGGAGCCCCACCGGCTCGGGCGACGCCTGCCTCGGCAGGCACCAGCGGGCACAGCGCCACCCCGTTGCGCTAACGGGCGCGATCCTCGCCTGCTGCTAGACGACCAGGTTGACGAGCTTCCGCGGGACGACGATGGCCCGCCGGACCTCCTTGCCGTCGAGCTGCGCCTGCACGTTCGGCAGCTCCTTCGCGCGCTCGATCAGCTCGGCCTCGGAGAGCTCCACGCCCACCTCGACGCGATCCCGCACCTTGCCGTTCACCTGGACGACGAGCTCGAAGGTCTCACGCTCGAGCATGGCCGGATCCGGCTCGGGCCAGGGCGTCTGCCACAGCCGCTCGCGGCCGAGCCGCTCCCAGAGCTCTTCGGCGACGTGCGGCGCGTAGGGCTGGACCAGGCTGACGGCCGTCTCCGTCGCGAAGCGCACGTCGGCCGCCTGCCGGGGATCGTCCTTGACCCGGTAGATCTCGTTCACGAGCTCGAACAGGGCCGCGATCGGCGTGTGGAACTGGAAGCGCCGCAGGATGTCGTCGCTGACCCGCGCCATGGTCCGGTGCGCGGCACGCACGAGCTCGCCTCCACCGGGCGGGCCGGTCTCCCCTCGCTCCGCGACCTCGAGACCCAGCCGCCAGATCCGGTCGAGCAGGCGCCACGTGCCCTCGATGCCGCTGTCGTGCCACTCCTTGTCCTGCTCGGCCGGCCCCATGTAGAGGACGTAGAGCCGCACGGCGTCGGCGCCGTACTGCGCCGACCATCGCGTCCGGGGAGACCACGTTCCCCCTGGACTTGGACATCTTGGCGCCGAGGTAGTGGATCATCCCCTGCGTGAACAGCCGCAGGAACGGCTCGCGGAAGCCGACGAGCCCGAGGTCGTTCAGCACCTTCGTGAAGAAGCGCGAGTAGAGCAGGTGGAGGATGGCGTGCTCGATGCCGCCGATGTACTGGCGGACGGGCAGCCAGTGGTCGACGAGCGCTCGATCGAACGGCGCTTCGTCGTTCCGCGCGTCCGCGTAGCGCATGTAGTACCAGGACGAGTCGACGAAGGTGTCCATCGTGTCCGTCTCGCGGCGCGCCTCGCCTCCGCAGCCGGGACACGCCGTCGCGCACCCAATCCTCGGCCGCGGCGAGCGGCGAGCGCCCCTTCGGCAGGTACTCCGTCACCTCCGGCAGCAGGACGGGGAGCTCGTCGTCCGGCACCGGCACCATCCCGCAGGAGTCGCAGTAGACGATCGGGATCGGGCAGCCCCAGTAGCGCTGCCGCGAGAGCAGCCAGTCGCGGAGCCGGTAGCCGATCGCGGCTCGGCCCAGCCCTTCGCTGCTCGAGCCAGGCGACGATGGCGGCGATCGCCTCGGGCGTCGGGAGCCCCGAGATGCGGCCCGAGCTCACGGAGCGTGCCGTCTCGCCCTTCTCGACGTAGGGCAGCTCGACGGCCGACGCCGTCGGCCGGCTCGACGACCTGTCTCACCTCGAGGCCGAACTGCCGAGCGAACTCGTAGTCGCGCTCGTCGTGGCCGGGCACGCCCATGATCGCGCCGGTCCCGTACTCCATCAGCACGTAGTCGGCGACCCAGATGGGCAGCTCCTCGCCGTTCACGGGATTCGTGATCGTGCGGCCGGTGAAGACGCCGGTCTTCGGCTTGTCGGCATCGGCCCGCTCGACCGCGGACAGGGCCGCCGCGTGCGCGACGTAGTCGAGCACCTCGGCCTCGTGCTGGCGTTCCGCGGACGAGCTCGTCGACGAGCCGGTGCTCGGGCGCGAGCACGAAGAACGTCGCCCCGAACAGCGTGTCCGGGCGCGTCGTGAAGACGGGCACGTCGATCGCCGAGCTCCGCGATCCGGAACACGACGTCGGCTCCCTCGGAGCGGCCGATCCAGTTGCGCTGCATCGTCAGCACGCGCTCGGGCCACGACTCGAGCAGCTCCATCTCGTCGAGCAGCCGGTCCGCGTAGGCAGTGATGCGGAAGAACCACTGCTCGAGGTTCTTCGCGATCACCTCGGCGCCGCAGCGCTCGCAGCGCCCGTCGATCACCTGCTCGTTCGCGAGCACGGTCTGGTCGTTGGGGCACCACTTGACCGGCGCCTCCCTGCGGTAGGCGAGGCCGGCCTCGAGGAAGCGCAGGAAGATCCACTGCGTCCAGCGGTAGTAGTCGGGCTCGCAGGTCGAGACCTCGCGCGACCAGTCGATCGCCCAGCCCATGCGTCGCATCTGCCGCCGGATCGCGTCGATGTTGCGCTGCGTGATCGCGCGCGGATGGCCGCCTTCGCGGATCGCGGCGTTCTCCGCCGGAAGCCCGAAGGCGTCGTAGCCCATGGGCCGCAGCACCGTGTAGCCCTGGCGGCGGCGGACATGCGTGAAGACGTCGCCGAGCGTGTAGTTGAAGACGTGGCCCATGTGGAGATCGCCCGAGGGATACGGGAGCATCTCGAGCACGTACGTCGACCGCTCGGCGCCGCCGGCTACCGGGTGC
The DNA here is from genome assembly GCA_963838105.1 of uncultured Thermoleophilia bacterium. GTDB lineage: Bacteria > Actinomycetota > Thermoleophilia > Gaiellales > Gaiellaceae > CAWJNF01. Next base: position 160,246 of record CAWIQC010000005.1, read on the forward strand.
TCCGGGTTCGGCACCTCGAAGGCTCGCTCGTCCGCCCAGACGGACTGCCACTTCGCCTCGATCGCCTGCGGGTCGTAGCGCTCCACGGGAAGGTGATCGTACCTCCCGAGCTCGGCTCGAACCCGCATGGTCGGCCGATCACGACGTAGGACGCACGCCCGCCGCGGCCGCGGCGACGGCCCCTAATGTTCTAATGCAAGACTTGACCCCGAGTCTGGTTCGTAGTCGAACTCGTGTTGCCACCGCGTGGCTTCCTGCTGTAGAATCGATCTTCTAGAAATACGTACTTTTGTAATATGACGGAGAGAGGCGAACCCACGAGGCCGCGCGGCGGCGCCGAGCTCGAGGCGACGATCCGCGACCTGCAGGCCCGGGTCGAGGCGCTCGAGCGGAGACCCGAGCCGCGAGCCGGGAGGCGACGCCGGCCGGGCCCCGACCTGGGCCTCCTCGACGCGCTCGGAGAGCTCACCGAGCCGCCTGCCGACGACGAGTCGCCGGCCGGGACTCTCACCTACGCCGGAGTCGCCCAGCTCGGCGACGAGAGCCTCGCCTGGCAGATGATCCACGGCCTCACGGACCTGCTCGCACTCGACGAGGGTGCGCTCGCCCGGCAGCTGGCGGCGATCGCGAGCCCGCTGCGGCTCAGGATCGTGCGCGAGCTCGCGGCACGCCCTCTCCAGACTCACGAGCTCCAGGCTCGGCTCGACGAGCCGAGCGCCGGGCAGCTCTACCACCACCTGCGCGAGCTGCTCGCGGCCGGCCTCGTCACCCAGCCCAGGCGAAGCGTCTACGAGGTGCCCGCCCGGGCGGTCATCCCGCTCTTCACGCTGATCGCCTGCGCCCACGACCTCGCGACCGGCGGGCCCGACGAGAAGGATCTGCAATGAGCCTCGAGCCCCTCCGGCCTCGCCGCGCTCGCACGAGCGCCGGGACAAGCCCGCTCCGACCTCTCCTCGCCGATTTCCGTCAGAAGCACGCGCGTGCCGGCGCTCGGCGCCGCGCTCGTCACGCGCGACGGCGGGCTCGACGTCGACGTCGTCGGGGTACGCATCCGCGGCGGTGACGACCCGGTCACGCCCGACGACCCGTGGCACATCGGCTCGTGCTGCAAGTCGGTTACGGCCGTCCTCTACGCGCGCCTCGTCGAGCGCGGCGACGCGGAATGGGGCATCCCGCTGCCCGCTCTCTTCCCCGACCTCGCGGACACGATCGACCCCGGCTGGGCAGCGGTCACGATCGACGACGTCTTCGTCTCCCAGGCCGGGCTGCCCGCGAACCTGGGCCGGGCCGAGATGAAGGCCGCGTGTGGAGACGCAGCGCCGCTCGAGCGGCAGCGCACCGCGGCTACGACTGCGGCGCTCGCACGGCCGCCCCGCCGGCCGGGCCGGTTCCTCTACTCGAACCTCGGCTACATCGTCATCGGGGCCGCGATCGAGCGCATCACGGGCCTTCCGTTCGAGTCGGCGCTCGCCCTGCACGTCCTCGAGCCGCTCGGGATCACCTCGGCAGGCTTCGGCCCTCCGCGCGAGCTCTGGGGTCATGGCGGCCGGATGCTGGCGCTCGGCCCCCTCGGGCTCGTCGACATCGGGCGCGGCGCGCCTGCGGACCCGGAGCGCGTCGAGTCGGACAATCCCGCGATCATGACTCCGGCGGGGCGGCTGCACCTCACGCTCGCGGACTGGGCGACGGTTCCAGCGCGTCTTCCTCACGAACGGAGGAGGCTTCCTGCGACCCGAGACGGTCGAGCGACTCCTCACCCCCGCTCCCGGGCGGGGGTATCGGCACGCGCTCGGCTGGGCGCCGGTCCACGGCCTCGACAACGCCTCCTTCGGCCAGCAGGGATCGAATACCTACTGGGTCGCGACGGCCCTCATCGACCGGGGGCGGGAGCGGACCGCGATGGTGGTGTGCAACGAGGGGCGGGCGCGGCTCCTTCGGCAGACGCCCGGGCTCGCCGTCCGGCTCCTCTCGGCGGGCTAGGGGCTCCGAGCCATTACGCGCGAACGCCGCCGGACTGGGTCAGCCTGGCGAGCACGTCGGGGCCGTGCTCGGCCTCCAGGCGGTCGGCCTCTGCGGCCGCCTCGGCCTGGAGGTCCGGCCCGCACGGACGGCTCTCCTGCCGCCATTGCTCCAGGTAGGTGTCGGCGTCGACGAGGCCCGCCTGCATCGCCGCGGCGTCGATCGCCTGCTGGAAGCGCTCCGAGAGCTGCACGCGGGCGATCGCGTCGCCGTCGGCGGCGTTCACCTGCGCCGGGATGTCGCGCCAGTAGATGACGGTGAGCTCGGCGCTCACGCCGCGCATCGGACGCGGCAGGGTGGACGCGGTCCGGAGTAGGGGCCGCATCTCATGCGGCCCGGTCGTGGTCGCCAGGCCACGACGGTCCTCGCTGCCGCGCGGACGGGCCGGATGAGATCCGGCCCCTACGAAGGCTCGTACGGACAGCGAGGACCCGGCTCGATGTTCACCTGAGATCCAGCCCTAGGCGGCACGGGCGACGAACGTCTCGATCGCCGGGCGCAGCTCGCCGTAGCCCGTGAAGCGGCGCTCGAACGCGAGGCCGAGCGTCGCCGCCGCGCCGCGGGCCCGCTCCGTCAGCTCGGCATCGTCCGTCTGCGCGAGGAAGACGACCCGCCGGTAGTTGCCGAACACGTCGGCGACAGCTCCGGGTAGCGATCGAGCTCGAGCGGCCGCAGCACGAGCGCCTCGAAGTGCCGCGCCAGGAAGTCCGTCAGGTAGAACGTCCCCGGCTCCTCCTCCTGCAGCGCCTCCCAGGCGCCGCCCGGCCGGCGAAGAAGCCGTAGCAGTGCAGCCCGGGGAGCCGCTCGGCACCGTGGGCCGCGAGCACCTCGTCGAGCGCGCCGTTCGTGCCGCAGTCGCCGTAGGCGACGAAGACGTGCTCGTACGAGCCGTCCAGGTCCCGCAGCTTCGCGTCGACCGCCGGCGCGATCAGGGCCGGCGTCAGATGCAGCTTCGCCGGCAGGCAGCGCACGTCGACGTGCGTCCAGCCGTTCAGCCGCGACGACGGCGAGCACCTCGCGGGCGAGCGCGCCGCAGGCGAGCACGAGGACGCGCTCGCGGGCCGTCACGGCTCCTCCGGGAAGCGCGAGCTGCTCGACGAAGCGGTCGTTGAAGTCCGCGCGGTCGGAGAGCTCGACGTACTCGACCTCCTCGAGCATGGCGTCGGCCGCATGCCGCTCCTGCATCGAGAGCAGCGCCATCTTCGCTCCCTCTCCCGCGACGTTGCCCGCCGGAGACGATACGCGGGAGCGGCAGGCGCGGCACGAGGCCGATGCGCACCGCGCTCGCGGGCGAGAGGTAGGAGCCGAACGAGCCGGCGAGCAGGACCTGCTGGATCTCGGCGCTCGTCGATCCCGAGCTCCTCGACGAGGAGCTTCCAGCCCGTCGCGATCGCGGCCTTGGCGAACTGCAGCTCGCGGACGTCGCGCTGGGAGAGGTAGACGGCGTTCTCGACGTCGCCTTCGGCGCCCTTCCAGTGGAGCACGAAGACCCGCTCGCCGCCCTCGCGCTCGACGAACCGGCGCGAGAGCCCGGGCGCGATCGCCGCCGCCTGCTCCTCGCGTCACGAAGCGGCCCGAGGCGTCGAGCAGACCGACGCGGACGAGCTCCGCGACCGCAGTCGACGAGGCCCGAGCCGCAGATGCCGGCAGGCTCGACGTCCGCCGATGACCTCGAGCTCGAGCGCGTCGTCGCCGATGCGCACGACCTCGATCGCCCCGTCGGCGGCGCGCATGCCGCAGCGGATCTGCGCGGCCTCGAACGCCGGGCCCGCCGGCGCCGCCGTGCAGACGAGCCGGTCGGCCGAGCCGAGGGCGATCTCGCAGTTGGTGCCGACGTCGATGAAGAGGCGCAGGCGGCGGTCGCGCGTCATCCCGGTGGCGAGCAGGCCGGCGACGACGTCGCCGCCGACGTAGGCGCCGAGGGCGGGGAACACGGTCGCGCGGGCGCGCGGGTGCAGGCGCGAGACCGAGCTCCGCCGCGGGCATGTCGGGGAACGACCGCGCGGCCATGATGAACGGCGCCACGCCGACGGGCTCGGGGTCGATGCCGAGCGCGAGCTCGGTCATCGTCGCGTTGCCGGCGAGCGCGACCTCGTAGACGTCGCCGGGCTCGACGCCTCCCTGCGCGCAGACCTCCTCGGCGAGCTCCTGCATCGTCTGGCAGGCCAGCTCGCGGAGGCGGTCGAGCGCCTCGGGGTCGAGCATCGTCGCCGAGATGCGGGTGATCACGTCGGCGCCGAAGGGCTGCTGGCGGTTGAGCATCGACCGCACCGCGACGGGCGTGCCCGTCGCGAGGTCGAGCAGGGTGGCGACGACCGTCGTCGTGCCGAGGTCGAAGGCGATCGCGTGCAGGCGCTCGGTCGTGTCCCCGGGCTCGACGTCGATGAGGAGGTCGTCGGACGACGACGCACGTGACGCGGAAGCCGGAGGCTGCGCAGCACGCGCGGGAGGCGGCGCAGCACGCCCGCGCTCCACGCGCAGGTCGAGGTCGTCCATCGCGTCGCGCAGGCGCTCGAGGTCGGTGCGCTGGTCCTCGAGCGTCGGCTCGTCGAGCTCGACGTAGCGCTTCTGCAGCGACGGGCGCAGGATCACCTGGCGCCCGACGCCGACGGTCGCCGCCTTCGGGCGCGTGACGAGCGGCGGCACGTCGATCACGAGGTCGGCCTCGGCCTCGGCCCGGCAGGCGAGGCGCCAGCCCTCGGCGAGCTCCTCCTCGCCGAAACGCGTGCGCGTCGGGCGCCGTGACGGGCACGTGGCCGCCCGACGACCCGGACGCGGCACTTCTTGCACGTCCCGTGGCCGCCGCAGGTCGAGTCGATCGCGATGCCGTTCCACGACGCGGCGTCGAACACCGTGACGCCCGCTCGGCACCCGGACGGCGGTCCCCGACGGCTCGAAGCGAAGCGCCACCCGGCGAGGGCTGGTCGTCGGCGCGCTTCCGGACGCGTCGACGTGGCCCACGGCGACTGCGTCATACCGCGGCGGCGGCCTGCGCCTGGCGGTGCGCGGCGATCCAGCTCATGCCCCACTCGTCGCGGCCGAGCAGCAGGTCCGCCGCCCGGCAGGCGTCCACGGTCTGGGCGGTGCGGGCGTCCATGATCGCGCTCGTGAGGCCGGCGTAGGAGGCGACCGCGAGGAAGGCGGCGTTCAGCGCGTGGCGGCCGGGGAGCCCGAAGGAGATGTTCGAGGCGCCGAGCGTCATGTTGAGGCCGAGCTCCTCGCGGATCCGGCGATCGTCTCGAGCGTCGTCACGACGGCCTGCGGGTCGGCGCCGACGGTCATCGCGAGCGGGTCGATCACCATGTCCTCGAGCGGGATCTCGTAGTCGCCGTGCACGGCGTCGACGAGCCGCTTGCAGATCTCGAGGCGCTCGTCCGCGGTCTGCGGGATGCCCGGTCTCGTCGTTCGTCAGGCAGATGACGGCGGCGCCGTGCTCCTTGACGAGCGGCAGCACCCGCTCGAGCCGGTCCTGCTCGCAGGTGACGGAGTTGACGAGCGCCTTGCCCTCGTAGGCGGCGAGGCCGGCCTCGAGCGCCTCGACGACGGACGAGTCGATGCAGATCGGCAGGTCGGTGTGCTCCTGGACGAGCGCGATCGCGCGCGAGAGGAGGTCGGCCTCGTCGGTCAGCGGCACGCCCATGTTGACGTCGAGGACGTGCGCGCCCCCGGCCACCTGCTCCTCGACGTCCTTGACGATCTCGGACAGGTCGCCTGCCCGCAGCGCCTCGGCGAACGCCTTGCGGCCGGTCGGGTTGATCCGCTCGCCGATGATGCAGAACGGCTGGTCGGGCCCGATGACGACCTCTCTAGACCGCGAGCTGAGAACGGTGTGCATGCGCTCCTCTCTCCTCCTTGCTCGGGATCCCGAGGTCGCGGCAGAGGCGCGTGACGGCGCCGTCGTGCCGGAAGTCGGTCAGGTGCAGGCCGCGGACGCCCGGCAGCGCGAGCGCCTGGCGCGCCTGCTCGAGCGCGAGCTCGGTAGGCGGCCTCGGCCGGGTCGGCGGCCTGCTCGATGCGCGCGATCGTCTCGGCGGGCACCGTAGATCCCGGGCACGCTGCTCGTCCATGAAGCGCAGCGCCGCCGGCGCCCTTGACGAGCACGATCGTCGGCAGCAGCGCGACGCGCCGGCGTCAGGCCGCGCCGGTCGAGCGCCGCGACGAAGGCCTCGCAGCCGCTCCGGGTGGTAGCAGATCTGCAGCTGCAGGAAGCGCGCGCCGGCCTCGATCTTCTTCGCCGCGCGCTCGGCGCGGTGCTCGAGCGGGCGGGGCGGCAGCGTTCTCGACCGCGCCGACGAAGAGGCTGCGGCGCGGGGTCGATGGCGCGACCGGAGAGGTAGTGGCCCTGCGCGAGAGCCGGTGGCGACGCGCGATCGAGCTGCGGGCCGTCGAGGTCGAAGACGCGCCTGGCCTCGGGCTCGTCGCCGGCGGTGACGTCGTCGCCGGTCAGGCAGCAGACGTTCTCGATCGCCGTGCAGCGCCGCGCCGACGATGTCGGCCTGGCAGCGCGAGCCGGTTCTTGTCGCGGCAGACGACCTGCATGATCGGCTCGACGCCTGCCTGCAGCGAGGGCGATCGCGACGGCGACGTTCGAGGCGTGCGCGTGCGCGGCCGTGTTGTCGGTCGCGTTCATCGCGTCGACCCAGCGCGCCATCTCGGCGATCCGCTCGTGGAAGGCCTCCGGCTGCCGCCGTCGACGGACGGCGCCTCGGCGGTGAGGATCAGCGCGGTCGCCGGCCTCGACGAGCTCGCGGAGCCGCTCACGCCGCCCTCCCCTCGCGCGACCAGCCCTGGGGCCGTTCGGGCGGACCCGGCCGCTCGAGAGCAGGTTGGCGCCACGACGAGGTGCCGGCAGGCGGTTGTCGACCGGAGGCCGGAGCTCGTGGAAGTGCTCGCGCCAGGACGCCGGCAGGAGCGGCAGCGTCGCGAGCGCGCTCCTCGGCCTTCACCCAGACGCAGCGCATCTCGGGCTTCACCTCGCAGTGACCCGTCCTCGCGCACCCCGCCGCACGGGCCGTTGCGCAGCGTCTTCGGGCACGTCATCGGGCACGTCATGCCGGTGTCGTGGAGGACGCACTGGCCGCACATCCGGCAGCCGAAGACCGGCTTCTTGACGCCGTGCTCGATGAAGGTGACGACACCCATGCCGTGCGCTCAGACGGGCGCGAGCGCGCGTCGCTCGTCGAGCAGCTCCTTGGCGCGCTTCGTCGCCGTGGCCGCGTCGGCCGCGTAGCCGTCGGCGCCGACCGACGTCCGCGTACTCCTGGGTCACCGGCGCGCCGCCGACCATGATGATGACGTCGTCGCGCAGGCCCGCCTTCTCGATCGCCTCGATGTTGACCTTGAACATCGGCATCGTGGTCGTGAGGAAGGCGGAGAAGCCGACGACGTCGGGCTCGTGCTCCTGGATCGCCTCGACGAACGTCTCCGGGCGCGACCTGCACGCCGAGATCGACGACCTTGAAGCCGGCGCCCTCGAGCATGATGTCGACGAGGTTCTTGCCGATGTCGTGCACGTCGCCCTTGACCGTGCCCATCAGGAAGGTGCCGATCGGTCTCGGCTCCGGTCTGCGCGAGCAGGGGGCGCAGGAGTCGAGCGCGCCCGTCATGGCCCGGCCGGCGATCAGCATCTCGGGCACGAAGAAGTCGCCGCGCTCGAAGCGGGCCCCGACCTCCTCGAGCGCCGGGATCAGCGCCTCGAACAGCATCGTCGTCGGCTCGAGGCCCTCCTCGAGCCCCTGCTCGGTGAGCTCGACGACGGCCGGCTTGTTGCCGACGAGCGTCTTGTCGTAGAGGCCCTGCAGGATCTCCTCGTGGGTCATGCTCCTCGATCTCCTGGATCGGGACAGCTGGATGATGCGCGGACAGCGCGCCGGCCTCGCGCGACGACGAGCGCCGACGAGCTCGGCCAGGCGCTCGCGCGACGTGCGCACCGTGGGCGCCGAGACGGAGATCGCGGCGATCACCGTTCCCCGCGCGCCGCGCACCGGGGCGGCGGTCGAGCACAGGCCGGCCTCGAGCTCCTCCCACGTCGTCGCGTAGCCGAGCGCGCCGGACCTCCTCGAGCTCGTCGCAGCAGGTCGGCGATCGTCGTGATCGTGCCCGGCCCGAGCTTGGCGAGCCGGCCGAACGGAGGCTGGGCGGCGCCGAAGGCCATGAAGACCTTGCCCATCGACGACGCGTGGATCGGGATGCGGCTGCCGACCCAGTTGCCGGCGCCGAGCGGGTGCGTGCTGTCGAGCTGGGCGAGCCGGGCGACGCCTCCGGGTGTGGGGATGGCGATGTTCGTCGTCTCGCCCGTCGCCCGGCCGAGCTCCTCGAGGAACGGCAAGGCGAGGCGTCGCCAGGTCGCCGACGCTCGAGTCGCCGGCGCGCGTAGTCGACGAGCACCGGCCCCGGACGGAAGCCGCCGCCCGCGGCGCCGCTGGGCGAGGCCGTTGCGCTCGAGCGCGCGCAGCAGGCGGGCCGCGGTCGACTTCGGCAGCTGCGTGTCCTCCATGACGCCCGTTGAGCGTCACGGCCTCGTCGCTCTCGACGAGGCGCGCGAGGATCCGCGCCGCCCGGTCGATCGCCTGTGCGCCTTCGACCATCTTCGCCATGGGTGCCGCATTATGGCACTCGATGAGGGTTGCGTCAAGCCACGTATGCGCTCGGCTGCGATACGATCTGCGCTGAGTACCGAGGCGTGGCACCAGGATCCGTTCGGGAGGACGGCGCCCGGCACGGGTACGCTACGCCTGAGGCCGCGAGCAAAGGAGAACGACCGTGAAGACCGCCGAGCGCACGCGTATCGCCTTCGAGCGCGGAACACCCGACCGCGTTCCCGTTCCACTGCTGGCTCGGGCTCCCGCTGATCAAGAAGCTGCGACCGCCCGACAAGTCCTTCCTCGACCTGTTCGAGGACTGGATCGACGACCCGATGGGCTCGATCGTGAAGATGCAGCAGGACGTGGGGCTCGACCCGATGATCACGACGTACAGCCAGCACATCGGCGAGCACGAGATCTGGCCTCGCATGCTCTTCCCGCGGCCGTTCGAGACGGACACCTGGGTCGAGACCTTCGAGGAGACCGACCGCGGGGACGGACTGGCGCCACCACCACCACACCATCCGCACGCCCGACGGCGACCTCGACTACTCCTACCGCACCGAGGACGGCTTCGGCACCTCGTGCCACGACTTCCTGCTCAAGGGCGACGAGCCGGAGACAGAAGCTCCCGGCGCTGCGCCACTTCCCGTCCGCCGACCTCTACGACATGACCGTGCTCGAAGGGCATGGTCGAGCGGGTCGGCGACGAGGCCTGGTGGCTGCACCACGTCGATCGGCCCGTGGGACATGGCGGCCGAGGTGCGCGGCCTCGTCGACCTCTCGACCGACATCTACGACCGCCCGGAGTTCGTCCACGACCTCATGCGTGTCTGCACGGACTGGCTGAAGCCGTTCTACCGCCGGCTCGGGGAGACCGGCATCCACTCGATCTCGATGAACGAGACCTGGGTCGGCGTCGGCGTCGCGCCCGATCACTTCCGCGAGTTCATGAAGCCCTACGAGGCCGAGTGCGTCCAGGCGGCGCACGACGCGGGCTACCTCGTCAGCTTCCACAACTGCGGTCGCGCCACCCTGCTGCTCGAGGACATGGCGGACACCGGGCCGGACGCGATCGAGACGCTCACGTCGAACCGCTCGTCCGGCGACGTCGACCTCGCCGACGCGAAGCGCCGCATCGGCGACCGCGTCTGCCTGTTCGGCGGCTTCAACGAGCACCTCCTGCACGAGGCGGACGCCGACGCCGTGCGGGAGGAGGTCAGGCGCTGCCTCGACGCGGCGATGGACGGAGGCGGCTACGTGCTGCGCTCGACCGGCCAGCTCTTCGACGCCAAGCCGGGCCTGATCGAGGTCGCGTCCGAGACCGTGCGGGAGCTCGGGCGCTATTGAGCCGATGACGATCGCCCATGCAGGCCGGCTTCGCCGGCCACGCCGGCGGTCGACCGACATCGTCCGGCCGACGCCGGCATGACCGACTGACGCAGCTCTTCGACGTTCAGACCTCGGCCGAGGGTCCCGTCCGGCGCGCTGCCGCTGACGCCGGAGTTCCTCCGCGACAGCCCCTCCGGCGACGTCTTCGGCCTCACCCAGAACGCCGGCATGGGCTGGGAGGCCTCGAAGGTCGGCCGCGACCAGTTCCTCGATCCTCTCCACGCAGGGCGGCGTCCGGGCCGACGACGGCACGCCGGTCGCGCTCGGCTACCACACCGGGCACTGGGAGGTCGGCCTGCTCGTCCGGGAGGCCGCGCTCGAGCTCGACCGCCTGGGCGGCCTGCCGTTCGCCGCGCACGTCTCCGACCCGTGCGACGGCCGCACGCAGGGCACGACCGGGATGTTCGACTCGCTCCCCTACCGCAACGACGCCGCGCTCGTCCTCCGGCGGCTCGTCCGCTCGCTGCCGCGCCGGCGCGGCGGTCATCGGCATCGGCACCTGCGACAAGGGGCTGCCGGCGATGCTGATGGCGGTCGCCTCGTTCCGGGAGCTGGCGGGCGCGATCGTGCCCGGCGGCGTCGACGCTGCCGCCGACGCGCGGCGAGGACGCGGGCGCCGTGCAGACGCTCGGGGCGCGGTTCGCCCACGGGCTCGTCACGCTCGAGGAGGCAGCCGATCTCGGCTGCCGCGCCTGCGCGTCGCCGGGAGGCGGCTGCCAGTTCCTCGGCACCGCGGCGACCGCGCAGGTCGTCGCCGAGGCGCTCGGGCTGACCGTGCCGCATGCGGCGCTCGCGCCGTCGGGCCAGCCGATCTGGCTCGACGTCGCCCGCCGGACGGCGGAGGCGGTGCACGGCCAGTGGCGAGCGACGGGCGCACGCTCGGCGACGTGCTCACGGACGAGGCGATCGAGAACGCCATGCTCGTCCACGCGGCCTTCGGCGGCTCGACGAACCTGCTCATCCACATCCCGGCGATCGCCCACGCCACCGGGCTGCCGCCGGCCCACCGTCGAGGACTGGCGCCGGGTCAACCGCGCCGTGCCGCGTCTCGTCGACGCGCTCCCGAACGGCCCGCGGAACCACCCGACGGTGCGCGTCTTCCTCGCCGGCGGCGTGCCGGAGGTGATGCTCCACCTGCGCCGGCTCGGGCTCCTCAACGGCGGCGCGCAGACGGTGCTGGGCCGGAGCTGGGACGACGTGCTCGACGAGTGGGAGGCGAGCGAGCGCCGGGCACGCCTGCGGGCGCGGCTCGAGGAGGCCGACGGGGTCGACCCGGGCGACGTGATCTCGCCGCCCGACCGCGCGCGCGAGAAGGGCATGACCTCGACCGTGTGCTTCCCCGGCGGCAACCTGGCTCCGGGCGGCAGCGTCATCAAGGCGACCGCGATCGACCCCCGTTCGCTCGACGCCGACGGCGTCTACCGCCTGACCGGCCGCGCGCGCGTCTTCACGAGCGAGCCCGCCGCGATCGGGGCGATCAAGGGAACGACGGGAGACCCGATCGAGGCCGGGCGACGTGATCGTGCTCGCCGGGCGCGGGCCGATGGGCACCGGGATGGAGGAGACCTACCAGCTGACGTCGGCGCTCAAGTTCCTCCCGTTCGGCCGCGAGGTCGCGCTCGTCACCGACGCGCGCTTCTCGGGCGTCTCGACCGGCGCCTGCATCGGCCACGTGAGCCCCGAGGCGCTCGAGGGCGGAGCGATCGGCCGGCTGCTCGACGGGGATCGCATCCGGGTCGTGGTCGACCCGCGAGCGGCTCGAGGCGTCCGTCGACCTCGTCGGCCACGGCGAGGAGGAGTGGGCGCCCGACGACGCCGCCCGCGTGCTCGCGGAGCGCCCCGTGCGCGACGACGTCGCGCCGGATCCGGAGCTGCCGGCGGACACGGCGCTGTGGGCGAAGCTGCAGTCGGTGAGCGGCGGCCTCTGGGGCGGCTGCGTCTACGACCAGGAGGCGATCCTGCGCGAGCTCGACGGAACGCCGGCGCGCACCCCGGACGACGCCTCGGCCGTCCGGGGCTGAGCCGCGCCGCGCGGTGAGCTCGGCGGCCGCCCGCTCAGGCGGCGCGGCGCTCCGCGATCAGGCTGGCGTAGGAGATGAAGCCGAAGAAGCTGCCCTCCGCTGCCCGCCGGCGGGCCTCGTCCTTCAGCGCCTGCGCCGCGGCCTCGCCCAGCGCACCGCTCGCCACCAGCACGTCGGCGCCGCGGTCGACCAGCGTCAGCATGTAGCCGGGATCGTCGGTCTCGACGTAGCCGTGCGTCCGGAAGCTCACGATCTCCCAGCCGCTTCCGCGGACGAGGGCCGGCAACCGGCGGACGAGATACGGGTCGTTCATGAAGGCCTCGAGGGTCGCCCGCACGCAGGCCTGCAGGGGATCGTTCTCCGCGATCGCGACCGTCGTCGTCGCATAGTCGCCGTCGAAGACGGCCAGCCGACCGCCCGGGACGGCGACGCGGGCGGCCTCGGCGAGCACCTTCTCCGGGCGGAGCGCGTGCGAGAGCACGGTGTGGCAGACGACCGCGTCGAACGAGTGGTCGTCGTAGGAGAGGTCGCGTCCGTCGCCGATCGCGAACGTCAGGTTGGAGACGCCCTCGGCGAGCCGTCGCGCTCGCGCCAGGAACACGTCGGACGGGTCGACGCCGACGACCTCCCCCACCCCCTCGCGCGCGGCGATCACCCGGGCGATAGCGCCGCTGCCGCACCCGATCTCGAGCACGCGGGCACCGGCAGGCAGATCGAGCTCGTCGAGGTAGGAGGCGAGCATCGCCTGCTGCTTGGGGTCGGCCGCCCGGAGCTCCTGCACGTCGGCGAGTCGCTCCTGTACGGCGGCCTCGGCCTCCTGGATGTTCGCGTACACGTCCGGCATTCGCTTCAGCCCGACGTCCGAGCCGGCTCGCAGGGTTATAGCGAAGCCAGCTCGGCGATGGCGGCCGGGCCGATGCCGCAGCAGCCGCCGATCGCCCGCGCCCCGAGAGCGCGCCAGCGCGAGACGAGGTCGGGCGGGAAGCGGTCGACGCTGACGCCGCTCCAGGTGAAGGTGTCGCCGTCCCAGACGCGACCCCAGTTCGGGTAGACGACGAGCGGCAGGTCGGTCGCCCGCCGAGCCGCCTCGAGCAGCGACTCCACGTGCTGCGGCGGCGTGCAGTTGACGCCGAACGCCGCGACGCGCCCGGTGCGTCCGGCCGAGCGGATCGCGTCGCCGATCGGCGTGCCGTCGCTCAGGTGCTCGCCGTCACGGCAGCAGAACGTGACCCACGCCTCGACGCCCGGGAACTCATCCAGGAGCTCGGCCAGGATCGCCGCCTCGCGCCCGTTCGGGATCGTCTCGACCGCGAGCAGGTCGGCGCCCGCGGCCACGAGCTCTGCGATGCGGGCGCGGTGCGAGCTCGCGATCTGCTCGTCCGTCGCGTCCCGGTAGTCGCCCGTGTACTCGGTGCCGTCCGCGAAGACGACGGCGTAGGGCCCGAGGCTCCCGGCCACGAGCCCCGAGCCGCCGCACCGCTCGCGGGCGCGCTGGGCCAGCTCGACGCTGAGGCGCAGGAGGGCGGCGCCCTCGTCGCGGCCCACGCCGGCCGCCTCGAATCCCTCGAACGTCGCGTGGTAGCTCGCCGTGATGGCGACGTCCGCGCCCGCCTCGAAGTACGCGACGTGGACGTCCTCGATCGCCTGCGGGTCGTCGCGGAGCAGCCGCGCCGACCAGAGCGCATCGCGCAGGTCGTGACCGCGGGCCTCGAGCTCCGTGGCGAGACCGCCGTCGAGGACGACGTCCCTGCTTGCCAGCAGCGTCGCGAGCGACCCCATGCCCGACCGTAAGTTTGCCCGTCCTCCCGGGTTGCAGCTGTGACCACACGGCAACACGGAACGCCCTTCCGGGGCTCACGACCCAGAGGAGGCTGTAATGCATCTCTCCAAGCGCTTGTTCACCTCGGTGCCGCGACGCGCGGCGCCTCGCTCTCGACGACTCCACGGTCGAGGCGGCGGGCCGATCGAGCTCGACGGCGTACCGATCGAGACGAATGCCGGCAACCAGGACGCTCCCACGCCTGAGAGGCAGACGAGCCTGAACTGCGCAGGGAACTCGTATGGCGTTCACCAGAACGGTGCGAACTACCAGCTCCTGTACAAGCGGGGCACAGGAGAGGTCAAGATCGTGAGTCTCGACAGCGACGGCACGGGCGTGACGACACCTCGCGGGAACGTGGTCCAAGGTAGGACGCACTTCCTGCGTACACCGCAGCAGGCGGCGCACGACACTACCTCAAGTACAAGACGTCGAACGGAAGGGCGCGCTTCGCGAGCATCGACAGGGACGCGCACTACACGCAGGCAGACATCGATGGCGTCTCCGCTGCGGACTGCCGACCTCGTACTTCATCGCCTACAGCTCGACTGGACGGCGGCGCGACACGTCAATGCGCGATCAACGCAGGAGGGCGATGGACACCGGAGTAGGTCTGACCAGCCTCAACTGCGGCGGGGCTGGGCGCAGTACGAGAACATTGGTGGCAACGCCGCGGGGATCGCGACCTTCTAGCTGGTGCCGCCCTTGTAGAGGAGGACGTACACACGTGGATGGACGGCACTGACCCCGTTCTCAATCGACGGCGCCGAGCACGTCCTCCTCTACAAGGCGGGCTCTGGCACGGCCAAGGTCCTGAAGCTCAACGGCGCCGGCAACGGCATGACGACGATCTGGACGGGCGACTGGACGAAGAGCTGGGCCTGAGCCCAGGCACGCGGATCGGGTCCCTTCCGTACAGGGAGGGGCCCGGTCGGCGACCTGCCGGGCTTTGTGCCTAGGCCGGCGGCCCCGACGGCATCCACTCGAGCAGGTGCAGGTAGTCGCTTCGCGCCGGCGCGAAGACGTCGATGTTCTCGACCGTCTCCTCGCCGAGCGGCTCGATGTGGTGCTCCGTACCCGCCGGGATGAGCATGACCGACCCCGGACCGACCTCGTTCGCCTCGTCGCCGATGTGGTAGATCGCGCGGCCCTTCGTGATCAGCGCGATCTGGTCGAAGTCGTGGCTGTGGGGACGGAGAGCCATGCCCGGCTCGCAGTGGTTGAGGACGAGCATGACGTCGGTCGTCCCGAAGCCGCGGCGGCGAACGCCGGCGCCGGACCGGCTCGTCGGGAATCTCGTCCCAGGTGTAGGCGGGCATCAGGCCGTCCTCCTTTCGTCGTCAGAGAGCCGAGCTCGGCCGAGAGCGCTTCGGCGGCGTCGCGCAGACGGCGCGCGACCGGGGAACGCGGGTCGTCGGGCAGGGAGGAGATCGTGCCCACGAGCGCCATCGCGGCCGTGATCTCACCACCCTGGAAGATCGGCGTCGCGATCGCGCGGATGCCCTCGACGACCTGTGAGTTGACGGCGACCCGCGCATCCGCGATCTCGGCGCGTTCCCGATCCGGCAGCTCGTCGGCGTCGGGCCCGAAGGCGAGGAAGACCCTTCCCTGTGCCGAGCCGCTGCGGGGGAGGCGGGCGCCAACGCGGACGACGATGCGGACGAGCCGGTCGGTGTTGTCCTCGACCCGGACGACGACGGGTTGCTCCCCGTCCCAGATCGAGAGCACGACCGTCTCGTTCAACTCGGTCACGAGCCGCTCCATCGTCGGTCCGGCGATGCGCACGATACGGAGCCCGGAGAGCGCCGTCGCCGCGAGCTCCACGATGCGCGGTCCGAGCGAGTAGAGGCCGGCCGCCGCGTCGAAGCGCACGAGCCCGACCCGACGCAGCGCGAGCGTGTAGCGATGCGTCGTCGCGCGGCTCGTACCCAGCCGTTGCGTCAGCTGGGCGAGGGTCAGCTCCGGCTCCTCGGGCGAGAAGAGGCCGAGCAGGCGGATGGCGCGCTCGACGGACTGGTTGATCGGCGCGTCGGACTCGAGACGGCGGCTCACAGCCGCTCCAGCGCCCCGCGGAGCACCTCGACGATGCGGTCGGCCTGGTCGGGCTCGATCACGAGAGGCGGAGACAGCACGATCTTCTGGCCGGTGGCGCGGACGATCACCCCGTGGCGTCGCGCGTCGGCTCCGACGCCCTCGGCGTCGTGGCCGCTCTCGAGCTCGACCGCGAGCATGGCGCCGACTCCGCGCACCTCCGCGACGGCGTCGAGCTGCTCGGCCGGCTTCAGCCCGTCGAGCAGGCGCGCGCCGATCTCGACCGCCCGCTGGAGCAGTCCCTCCCGCTCGATGATCCCGAGGTTGACGAGCGCGACCGCGGCACCGACCGGGTGGCCGTTGTAGGTGAAGCCGTGCCTGAAGGCGGTGCCCTCGAGCATCGCGACCACGTCGTCGTGGATGAGGACGGCGCCCATCGGGATGTAGCCGCTCGTGAGCGCTTTCGCGGTCACGAGGACGTGCGGCTGGAGGCCGTAGCGCTCGGCCGCGAACCAGTGCCCGGTGCGCCCGTACGCCGTGACGATCTCGTCCAGGACGAGCAGGATGCCGTGCGCGCGCAACACCTCCTGGACGGCGGGCCAGTAGCCCTCCGGCGGCGGGATCATGCCGCCGACGCCGAGCACCGGCTCGCCGATCATGGCGGCGATGCTGCCCGCGCCGATCTCCGCGATCGTGCGCTCCAGCTCGGCGACGAGCTCGTCGGTCGACGTGCTGCTCGTCGGCGTCGAGAGGTGGACGAAGCCCTGCGGGAGCGGGTCGAAGCCCTCCTTCAGCGGCGGGATGCCCGTGGCGGCGAGCGAGGCCGAGCCGACTCCGTGGTAGGCCGCCTTGCGCGAGAGGATGACGTCGCGGTCCGGCTGCCCCTGCACGTGCCAGGCGAGGCGGACGATCTTGATCGCGGTCTCGATGCCCTCGGAGCCGCCGTTCGTGAAGAAGATCCGGTCGAGACCGGGCGGCGAGAGGTCGGCCAGCCTGGCCGCGAGCCGGATCGACGGCTCGTTCGAGTAGTCCCAGAACGAGGCGTAGAACTCGAGCTGCCGGATCTGCGCCGCGGCCGCGTCGGCGAGCTCCGCCCGTCCATGCCCGACGGCGCACTGCCACAGGCCGCAGGTGCCGTCGACGTACTCGTTGCCGTCGATGTCCCAGAGCCGGGCGCCCTCGCCGCGCGCCCAGATGAGCGGCTCAGCGGCCCGTCCGACGACGGCGTGCGGATGGATCACGTGTGCCAGGTCGAGCGCGGCCAGGTTCGGCTCGTACGTCATCACAAGGCGTTCCTCACAGTCTTGAGCGTCGTGTACTCGTCCATCGTCTGCGGGCCCTGCTCGAAGCCGTAGCCGGAGAGCCCGCGGCCGCCGTAGGCGGCATACGGGTCGAGGCCTCCGTACATGTTCACCCAGACGGTGCCCGCCCGCAGCGCCCGGGCGATCTTGTGGGCGCGCGCGCCGTCGCGGGTCCAGACGGCGGCGGCGAGCCCGAAGCGCGTGTCGTTCGCGACGCGCACGGCCTCGTCGGCGTCCTCGACCGGGATGACGGCGACGGCCGGGCCGAAGATCTCCTCGCGGTTGATGCGCATGGCGTTCGTCGTCTCCACGAAGATCGACGGCTGCACGAAGAAGCCGTCGGGAGCGGACTCCACGTGGGCCGGGCCGCCCCCGACGAGGGCGCGACCGCCCTCGGTCACCGCCGACTCGTAGAGCTCGAGCACGCGCTCGCGCTGGCGGGCCGAGACCAGGGGCCCCATCTCCGCGCCGTCGTCGTCGCAGGGCCCGAGCCGGATCGTCTCGACCCGCTCCGCGAGGCGCTCCACGAGCCGGTCGGCGACCCGCTCGTGCACGACCAGGCGCGCGCCCGCCGTGCACACCTGCCCCTGGTTGCGGAAGGTCGCCCGCAGCGCGCCCTCGAGCGCCAGGTCGAGGTCGGCGTCGTCGAGCACCACGTTTGCCGACTTGCCGCCGAGCTCGAGCGACAGCCGCTTCAGGTTGCCGGCCGCCGCCCGCTGGATCTCCTGCCCGACCTCCGTCGAGCCGGTGAAGGAGACCTTGTCCACGTCCTCGTGCGCGGCGAGCGCGGCGCCCCGCCTCGGCCTCGCCCGCGACGACGTTCAGCACGCCCTCGGGCACGCCCGCCTCGAGGGCGAGCTCGGCCAGCCGGAGCGCCGTGAGCGGCGACTCCTCGGCGGGCTTGTGCACGACCGTGTTCCCGCACGCGAGGGCGGGCGCGAGCTTCCAGGAGGCGATCACGAGCGGGAAGTTCCACGGTGTGATGGCCCCGACCACGCCCAGCGGCTCGCGCAGCGTGTAGGAGAAGACGCCCGGGTCGGCCGGGTTCGTCGTGCCGGTGAGCTTCGAGGGCCAGCCCGCGTGGTAGATCCACGTGCGCACGGCGGTGCCGATGTCGCGCTGCGCCTCGCGGAGCGGCTTGCCGACGTCGCGCGCCTCGAGCATGGCGAGCTCGGCGGCGTTCGCCTCCAGCAGCTCGCCCAGCCGGTGCAGGACCCGGCCGCGGGCGAGTGGATCGACTCGCCCCAGCCGGGCTGCGCCGCACGCGCAACGGCGACGGCCCGGTCGATCTCCTCGGCGCCTCCGAGCGCGAGCGTCGCGAGCGGGCGCGCGGTGGCCGGGTCGATGTCCTCGAACGTGCGGCCCGAGGCCGACGGCACCCGCTCGCCACCGATCAGATGCCCGTCGCCTGCCATCGCAGGGCTTGCAGAACTGATCACGATGTGAGATAACGTCTCACATGCTCGTTCAGGAGTCAAGGAGAGCGACGACGGCTGGCTGAGCGCCGGTTGCGCGGGACGTTCCTGAAGCTCGCGGCTTCCGAGGTGGTCGAGATCGCGTCGGCGACACACGACTTCGCGGTCGTCGACCTCGAGCACTCCCAGCTCGACGACGGCGACGCGCTCGCGCTCGTGCGGCACGCGTCGGCGCTCGGCTTCCCGCGCTCGTGCGCCTGCACGAGCTCGACCGCGGGCTCGTGAACCGCCTGCTCGAGGCCGGCGCAGCCGGAATCCAGCTTTCCTCGGTGCGGCGCGCGGACGAGGTGCGGCGCTGCGCGACGCCTGCCTCTACGCGCCGCAGGGAACGCGGTCCGTCAGCCTCGCCCACCGGCAGGCGAGCTTCGGCGCCACGCCGCTCGCCGAGTACGTCGGCGCGCTCCAGCCGCCCCTGCTCGTGATCCAGCTCGACGGCGACGACCGACGACCCGCTCGAGGAGATCCTGGCCGCGGGCGCGGACGTCGCGTTCGTGGGGGTCACCGACCTCACCGTCGACCTCGGCTTCGACTCGGAGCGCACCGAGGCTCGCGTGACCGAGATCCTGGAGGCGGCGCGGGCAGCGGCGTCGTCCCGGGCGGCTTCGGCACGGACGAGCGCTTCCGCTATGCGATCACGTCGTCCGACGTCGCGCTGTTGCAGAAGGCGTACGCGGATGCCTGATACGAGACTGTCCACCACCGTGGCCGGCCTCGAGCTGGCGAACCCCGTCATCGCGGGCTCGGGTGAGGCGACGCAGACCGCCGGCCAGATTCGGGCCTGCCTCGCTGCCGGCGCCGCGGCCGTCGTCGCCAAGTCGGTGAACGAGTCGCAGGCGGCAAAGGCGCAGCTGCGCGCCGCCGAGTACGTGCTGCTGGACGAGGACTTTCGCCCCCGGCCGGTCGGGCCGGCTGCGCGCGGCGACTCGCTCTTCTGCCGCTCGGGGCTGCTCGACCAGCCCTTCGAGGAGTGGGTCGAAACGCTGGCCGCGCTCGACCGGGAAGCGGGCGACGCCTACGTCGTGCCGAGCCTGGTCGTCGCGGACATCGACGAGGCCGTCCGCATGGCGCGGGCGTTCGAGCAGGCCGGCCTGCGCTGGCTCGAGCTGAACGTGGGCGCGCCGCACGCCGAGGAGGCCCCACCCGGAGCGATCCGGACCGGGGTCGAGCTCGTCGGGCCGGTGCGAGCGGCGTGTCGCTGCCGCTCTCCGTGAAGGTCGGCTCGCCCGCGGACGCCGGGCCGCGCTCGACGCCGGCGCGGACGCGGTCGTGCTGTCGACCCGGGCGCTCGGGTTCGTCCCCGACCTCGACTCCCGGCGTCCGGTGCTCGGCACCTTCGGCGCCATCGGCGGCGCCTGGGCGCTGCCGCTGACGTGCCGTCAGCTCGCGAAGACCCGGCCGCCCGGCCCGACGCCTGCCTGGTGGGGACGAACGGCGCACGCGACGGGCTCGACGTCGCGAGGATGCTGCTCGCGGGCGCCAGCGCGGTGCAGCTGACGAGCGTCGTCATGACCGACGGGCCGGGGGCGCTCGGCCGAGCGCTCGCCGAGCTCGCCGGCTACCTCGAGGCGCGCGGCGCGGATGCGCGTGACCTGATCGGCGAGGCGGCGGACGCGGGTCTGACGTACGAGGAGGTGGCAGGTTGAGCGTCGGCACGGGAATACCGTCGAGCAGCTCGAGTCCGACCCGTACGATCTACAAGGAGCTGCGGGCCGAGGAGCCGGTCTGCTACGTGGACGCCGTCGGCCTCTGGCTCGTCACACGCTGGGACGATGTCCAGCACGTCGACAAGAGCCCGGAGCTGTTCACGGGCGAGACCGAGCCGTCCACCCTCAACCGCACCTTCGGCAAGAACCTGCTCGGCTCCGAGGGGCGTACCACCAGCGGATCCGCTCGATCATCTACCCCTGGTTCCGGGTGGGCGCGATCGGCGGCTACCCCGACACCGTGATCACGCCGATCGCGAACGAGCTCGTCGACGCGCTGGCCGACCGCGGAGCGTGCGACCTGATGTCCGAGTTCGCGGAGCCCCTCTCGACGCGGTGCTCAAGGCGCGCTCGGCCTCGAGTTCGTCGAGGAGGACACCCTGCGCCGCTGGTTCGTGGAGCTGGCGACCGGCGCCGCCAACTTCGAGGGCGACCCGGAGAACAGAAGATCGCGGACGCCGCCTCGGTCGAGGTGAACGAGACGCTCGCTCCGTGGTCGAGCGCCTGACGCGCGAGCCGGACGACACGCTCCTCTCCTCGATGGTGCACACCGAGGTGGACGGCGAGAAGCTGACGCGCGAGGAGATCCAGTCCAATCTCAAGGTGATGATCGTGGGCGGGCTCCAGGCGACGAGCGACCTGATCGCGCTGTCCATGTGGGCGATCCTCTCCCATCCCGACCAGCTCGCGCGTGTCAGGGCCGACGCGGCGCTGATCGATCCGTCGATCGAGGAGGCGCGCGCTGGCACTCGCCGGTCGGTACTTCGACGCGCCAGACGACGCGGGAGACGGAGCTCGGCGGCGTCAAGCTCGAGCAGGGCGCCCTCGTCGCGGCCGTGCTCGCCTCGGCCAACCACGACGAGCGCAACTGGACCGACCCGGAGCGCTACGACATCGACCGCAAGGAGGGCTCGCACCTCGCCTTCGCCACCGGGCCGCACCTGTGCATCGGAGCCCGCCTCGCCCGCTACCAGGCCCGTGTCGCCTGGCGCGTCCTGCTCGAGCGGCTGCCAGGCCTGAGACTCGATCCCGAGCGCCCGATCGAGATCTCCGGCTGGGAGTTCCGTTCCCCCACCACCTTCACGTGCAATGGAACTGACCGAGGACTACCTGGCCAGGCTGGACGCGGTACAGCCGAAGAACCTGCCCGCCGACCTCGACCTCTTCGACGAGGCCACGGCGACGAGAGGCCTGCGCTGAACAAGGCCGGCCACTCGCTCAAGGACGCGGGCCAGCGCGAGCTGTTCGCGCGCGACGAGGAGGCCTGGATGGACCAGTTCGGGCTGACAGACGAGGAGAGAGCACTTCTGCGCGCGCGGGACTGGATCGGCCTCTGGCGGCACGGGATGTCGATCTACGTGATGGTCAAGCTCTCGCGGGGTGACGAACACGCCGCTGCCGGAGATCGGCAAGCAGATCGGAGAGCGGAGGAGCGAATGGCTAGGGTGGTCGGCGGCATCGGCGCCTCGCACGCGCCCTCGATGGAGCACATCTACGACGCGGGCGAGGAGGTGCGCGGCTCGGAGGAGTGGCAGCCGCTGTTCGGCCCCTTCCAGCAGGTGGCCGCGTGGCTCGAGGAGCTCCGGCCGGACCGGCTGGTCGTGATCTACAACGACCACATGGACGAGTTCTTCCTCGACGCGTATCCGACCTTCGCGCTGGGCGTCGCGGACGTGTATCCCGTCGCCGACGAGGGCTTCGGCTCGCGGCCGTTCCCGCCGCTTCCCGGCGACGCCAGGCTCGGCTGGCACATCGCTCGCTCGCTCGTCGCGGACGAGTTCGACATCACGATCTGCCAGGAGCTCGAGGTCGACCACGGCGTCATCTCACCCCTCCCGATGGTCGACTTCAGCGAGGGCGAGGGCGGCTGGAAGATCCCGATCGTGCCGCTGGCCGTCAACGTGATCCTGCATCCGCTGCCCTCGCCGTTGCGCTGCTGGAAGCTCGGGCAGGCGCTGCGCCGCGCCGTACTCTCCTACGCGGAGGACATCTCCGTCGTGGTCGTGGGACCGGCGGCCTCTCGCATCAGCTCACCGGGCCCCGCTTCGGCCAGGTCACGCCCGACTGGGACAAGGAGTTCATGCGGCTGCTCGCGCGCGAGCCCGAGCGGCTGACCGAGCTCACCTACGAGGAGCTGATCGTGCGCGGGGCACGGAGTCGGTCGAGGTGGTCAACTGGCTGGCCATGCGCGGCGCGCTCCCGCTCGACGCGGAGCCGCTGCTCGGGGCCTACTACGCCCACAGGATCATGGGCTACCGCCTGATGACGTTCGGCGTCGACGGCGAGGCAGCATGACCGAGGTCCGTTGAGCGTCTGCTGGACGGCGCCGGGACCTCCACGTGCACCCGTACCCCTCGCCGTTCCCGCGCCGATGGACGCCGCCGAGGCGGCCCAGCGCGCCGCCGACGCCGGCATGCGGGCGATCGTCGTCAAGTCGCACCACCACGACACGGCGACCGACGTCGCAGCGCTGCGCGAGCACGGAATCCGTCAGAGCGGGATCGACGTCTTCGGCGGGATCCCCTCAACACGCAGGTGGGCGGGCTGAACCCGCACGCCGTCAACCTCTCGCTCGCGATGGGCGGCAAGGTCGTCTGGTTCCCGACGATCGCCTCCCCCGAGCACATCGAGCACCATCGCGAACACCCCCAGCTGAAGTTCCCGCAGCTCGCCGTCGACCTCATCCCCGAGGAGCCGATCGACGTGTTCGTGGACGGTGACGGCACGCTGCGCCCGGAGGTCGGCCGGATCCTCGCGATGATCGCAGAGGCCGATGCCGTGCTCGCCTCGGGCCACATGCCGGCGCGGTCGATCATCGCGGTCTTCACGGCCGCCAAGGAGCGCGGCGTGCGGAGGATGATCGTCAACCACCCAACTTCGTGATCGAGGCGACGAAAGACGAGGTCAAGGAGCTCGCCGGGCTAGGCGCGCTGATCGAGCACTCGCTCTGCATGTACGACGAGGAGTCGAGCTTCCACAACTGGCAGATCGACACGCTCGTCGACTGGATCCGCTGGGTCGGCCCGGAGCGCTCCTCGCTCGGCTCCGACCTTGGGCAGGCGGGCAACCCGTTCCCGGCCGACTCGTTCCGCAAGATCTGCACGCGACTGCTCGACGCCGGGATGACCGAGCGGGAGGTGCGCATGCTCGTCGCCGACAACCCGGCGCGGCTGCTCGGCCTCGATGGCTGAGCCGCGAGGGCCACAGCCGGCCGTAGGGGCTGTACGAGCGGGATATATCCGCCCCCGCCCCGCGCACCTGGCTCCCCGACCCGTCGCACTACCCCGAGCAGATGACGCCGCTCTCGGCGACGGTCTGGTTC
Source organism: uncultured Thermoleophilia bacterium (assembly GCA_963838105.1). Lineage (GTDB taxonomy): Bacteria > Actinomycetota > Thermoleophilia > Gaiellales > Gaiellaceae > CAWJNF01. The sequence continues at coordinate 183,913 of CAWIQC010000005.1, forward strand.
GAGGCGCTCGGACGGGGCCTGCACGAGGCGATGCGGAGCTGCGCGGCCCCTTCGGTGGCTTCCGTACGCGGGTCGAGGCCGGCTGGGCCTACGAGGGCGAGCTCGAGCCGGAGTGGGAGCACGAGCCGGGGGTGCTCCACGACGCCGCGCTCGGCCTCGCGGAACGCTGGGAGAGCGAGCTGCGACCACGCGTCCGGGCGATCACGGCGGAGCTCGAGCGCATGCGGCCGGAGCAGCCGCCGCCGGCCGAGGCGGTCGCCCTGCTCGACCGGCTGCGAGAGCTCGTTCGCGAGCAGTGGACGCTCCACTTCTTCGTCGTGATCCCGGCGCAGATCGCGGCGGAGATCTTCCGCGAGGCCTATGCGGCGCTTCGCGGCGAGGCGGACGACCTGGCGCCTTACCGGCTGCTCGAAGGCGTCGCGGTCGAGGCCGACGTCGAGATCGCACGGCTGGCACAGCGAGCGCGCGAGCTCGGCGTCGACGACGTGGTGGGTGAGCTGCGACCCGAGGACCTGGCCCCTCTGCGCCGCACGCAACCGGGGCGCGTCTGGCTGCACGAGCTCGACGCCTACCTGCTCCGCTTCGGGGGCCGCTCCCGCTGGCACGAGCTCTCGCTCCCACGCGAGGCCGAGCTCCGACCATGACGCTCGAGAGCCTGCGGCTCTGCTTGAGGGCGGTGTCGCCTCGCCGGCCGCTCCCGAGCCGGAGCCGGTGCCGGAGGAGCTGTCGGATGTACGAGCGCGTCCGGCCCGCGCACGCGCTCAAGGAGCTCCACTCGTACACATCGACTACCCCGGTCTGCTCGCCACCCGCGAGGCGCTGCTCGGGTTCGGCCGGCGAGTCGCGGCGGAGAACCTGCTGGACGGCCCGGACGACGTCTGGATGCTGACCTTCGACGAGCTGCGCGCCGCGCTCCCCACCAGCGCGAGCGACCTTCGCGGCCTCGTCGCCGAGCGCCGCGCGGAGCTCGCGGCCGCGCGTGCCGCCGGGCCGAAGCCCTACCTCGGCGATCCGCCCGCGGCGGCCGAGCGCCACGGAGCGCTCGAGCGCTTCTACGGCTCGGGCGGGACGGCGCTGGAGGGCGTTCCGGCGCTCCGGGCTTGGCCGAGGGGCCGGCGCGCGTCGTCGCCGGCCCTGCCGACTTCGCGCGTATCCAGCCCGGCGACGTGCTGGTGACCACCACGACCACGCCGGCCTGGACCCCCTCTTCCCGTCGCTCGGTGCGCTCGTGACGGAGACCGGAGGGACCTCGCCACGCCGCCGTGGTCGCGCGCGAGTACCGCATTCCGGCGGTGGTCGGCGCGCGCGGCGCCACGACGGAGATACCCGACGGAGCTCGCGTCCGCGTAGACGGCTCGAGCGGCGAGATCACGTTGCTCACGCGCTGAGCGGACGAGGGTGTCCTTTCGCCGTGCGGCCGTTCGTCTTGGAGGCGACCATTCCGGAAAGGAGGAAGCAATGAAGTACATGCTGCTGATCCATCAAGGCGACATGCCCACCCCGTACGACACAGAGGCGTGGGAGCGCCTGTCCGACGACGAGCGAAACGCGGTCTACGCGGACTACAAGGCGATCAACGAGACGCCTGGCGTGAGCCCCGGCGTCCAGATGCAGCCTCCCGAGACGGCGACCACCGTGCGCGTGCAGGACGGCACCACGCTGACCACGGACGGGCCGTTCGTCGCCGTCAAGGAGGCGCTGGGCGGCTACCTGTTCTTCGAGGCCGACGACCTCGACGCTGCCATCGAGCTTGCGTCGCGCATTCCGGCGGCACGGATGGGCGGGGCCGTGGAGGTGCGACCGATCGCGGAGTGGTAACGATCCTCGAGCAGGTCTTCCGTGAGGAGTGGGGCCGCGTCCTCGCCAGCCTGATCGGCTTCCTCGGCGACTTCGACCTCGCCGAGGAAGCCGCCCAGGAGGCGTTCGCGATCGCCGCCGAGCGTTGGCCGCGAGACGGAACGCCGGCGAACCCGCGCGCCTGGCTGGTGGCGACCCGCGCAACCGCGCCGTCGACCGCATCCGCCGCGATCGAACGCTGGCGGTGAAGACCCGCCTGCTGGAGGAGACCGGAAGCCGTGGCAGTTCGACGTGGACGAGACGCCGATGCCCGACGAGCGGCTCGGCCCCGTCTTCACCTGCTGCGATCCGGCGCTCGCGTCGACGTGCCCAGGTCGCGCTCATGCTGCGGACGCTGGGCTGGGCGGACCAGCGAGGAGACCGTCCGTGGCTCTCCCCGTCGCCGAGGCGACGATGGCCAAGCTGCTCGTCTGGCGCCCAAAGCGCAACACCAGGGCCTGGCTGCGATCCCCGTCTCCGGGGTGCTGCTTGGCGGCACCCGCCCCCCGACCGCCTCGCTGCGGCGCCCGCGGTCGTCGACCTGATCTTCAACGAGGGCTACGGCGGTCGCGGTGACCTTGCGACGGAGGCAATCCGGCTCGCGGGCGCGCTCGCCCAGCTGATGCTGGATGAGCCCGACGTGCACGGCGCTCCTGGCGCTGATGCTGATGAGCTACCCCGCCGCGACGCGCGTCTTCTCCGACGGCGCCGTCGTCCTTCTGCGCGACCAGGACGGCGCGCTCCGGGTCGCCGACCAGATCGCGGTGGGCCAGGCGGCGCTCGATCGCGACATCGCCCTCGGCGGCCGCGGGGCGCCACGTGCTGCAGGCGGCGATCGTGGCTCTTCATGTCGACGAGCCCGAGGACCTGCCTTAAGCTCGCGGCGCTGTACGGCGTGCTCCGCCCGCGTCATCTGGTCGACCGTCGTCGAACCGAACCGCGCCGCGGCCTTCGCTGAAGCCGGTTACGTCGCAGCCTGTCCTTCGCCCTCGTCAAGCAGCTCGAGCTTAACCACTACGACTACCTGGACTCTACGCGTGCGGAGCTGCTGCGTCGGCTCGATCGCGTCGACGAAGCCGGTGCCGTCTGGACGACGCGGGCGCTCCAGCTCGTCGCACTCGGACGCCGAGCGGCGCTTCCTCTAGCAGCGGCTGGCCGAGCTGCAGGCCGACCGGCCCGGCGCGCCGTCGGCTCTGGGCCAGCGGCCAGGCCGCGTCGGAGCGGCTGGTCGCGCTGTCGAGGAGGGAGGTCGGGCAGCGGCAACCCGTCTCTCAGCAGCTAGCTTCGGGCGTCGCTGGTCGATGCGGTTGCGACTCGAGTCGATCGCAGCGTGGAGGAGCAGGGTGATGAAGCCGTAGATGATCATCGCGAAGAGCAGCGAGGCGTCGAAGTACCGACTGGTCGGCGATCATGCAGCGGCTCGAAGAGGCGGCGGAACGGTGCGATGCTCCGTCGACCCATCGGCATACCCACTGGGCGAAAAATCCGGCCTCCGGGTTTGCGCCGAGAAAGGCGGAGGATGAAGGCCAGGGAGGGGTACGCAGGTTCACCACGACCGAAACGTGGACGAACGACAGCAGCACCTTCGGAACCGTGCCAGTGGTCACCTTCGCGTCATGCTGGTGGCGATGAGCGTCCCAACCCCGACCGCTGATCCGGCATCAGCTCCTCCTCCTCTACTTCGAGCGCGACGGGCGGGCTGCTTCGAGCGATCTCGTTCCATACGCCGCTGGAATCCCCCTGCGGCGCGCCGACGACTGCCGCGCCTTCCCCCACCTCAATGGGACAGATGGGGCCGCGAGACGTCGAATCGGTGCTCATGGGTTGCTCAGGCTGCTCCAGAGCTGCGGCATGGCGACGGACTCCGAGCTCGCGCACCAGCATCTGCGCGGCCATGCTGACCCCCTCAGTGAAGGTGGGGAAGGCGAACTGAAGCTCGGCGACATCCTCGATGCGCATTCCGGCCGCCATGCAGGCGGCGACCATCTGGATCACCTCGGCCGAGTACTCGCCGAGCACGTGAGCGCCGACGATCTGCCGTCGCTCGGTTTCGACGATCAGCTTGCAGAAGCCCTCCGGCTGTCCGTCGGCGACGGGCCGCAGCAGGTTCTCGTAGCGGGCGACGGCGACCGCGCAGTCGTAGCGGGCCCGCGCCTGCTCTTCGGTGAGTCCGACGCTGGCGTACTCGGGATCGGTGAAGCTCCCGGCCGGGACGACCTCATGGACGATCCGGCGGCGCGGCCCCAGCACCGCGTTCTCGGCGGCCACGCGGCCCTCGAGAAGGGCGCTCGAGACCAGCATGCTGTGCCCGTCGACGTCGCCGGCGGCGAAGATGTGCGGGACGCTCGTGCGGAGGTAGTCGTCCACCACGACGTAGCCGCGCTCGATCGCCACGCCGGCCGCGGCGGCGTCGACGAGGTCGGCGTTGCTGGGCCAGCCGACCGCGAAGAAGGCCGCATCGACATCGACGTTCCTCGTCTCGTCGCCGCGTCCGGTAGACGACGCGCACACCCGGCTCGAGCGGCTCGAGCCGCTCGACGGCCGCGTTCGGTGGCGACCTCGATGCCCCGTCGCCGGAAGGCCTGCTCGAGCTCGGCGGAGACGTCCTCGTCCGCGCGCGGCACGATCCGCGGCGCGTACTCGAGGAGCGAGACCTGGCAGCCGAAGTCGGCCAGGATCGAGGCGAGCTGGCAGCCGGTGTCGGCCGCCCCGATGACGCAGACCCGGTCGGGCAGGGCCGTCAGGCTGCGCACGTCCTCGTAGGTCAGGCCAAGCTCGGCGCCCGGGATCGGCAGCCGCGAGGCCCGCCCGCCGACGGCGATGATCGACCCGGTCGGCGCTCCAGACCCGGCCGTCGGCCGCGGCGACGGTGTTGGCGTCGAGGAAGCGGGCGTCGCCGGCCTCCTCGACCAGGTCGACGCCCATGGCGCGGATGTGGTCGGCGACGTGCTTCCGCTCGTACGCGTGGCGGGCGACCCGCTCGGCGTTGGCCAGGGTCGCGGCGACGTCCACCTCCGGCCTCGGCCCGCGAAGACCGAAGGTCTCCCAGGAGCTCCAGTCCCGCACGAGGCGCGCCGCCCGGGCCAGCGTGCGCACCGGCGCCGGCCCGCTGTTGAGGGCTGTGCCGCCCACCCGCCCCCGCTCGACGAGCGTGACCTCGGCCCCCAGCTCCGCGGCCTGGAGCGCGGCGGTGACCCGGCAGGACCGCCGCCGATGACGAGGACGCGCACTACCCGGCTCAGGCGAACGACCCAGCGTCGCTTCTCGGGCCGAGCACACGTCGAGCGAGACGAGGTGCGCCGGCGTGCGCTGAACTCCTGCCGGCGCCACGTACAGATCGCCGGCGCCGGCCGGGACGTCGTCGCCGAACGGCTTCGACGCCGTCGTGACGACGAGCTCGTCTAGCTCGGCCCCGGCGAACGTCGGGCAAGTGACGTACGGGGTGGGAAGCTCGACGACCGCGTCGAGGCGACCGTCACGTAGCGGTGGACTGCCGCGCCGTCCTACAGCGCGACCCACAACCCGCCTCGGCATCGATGCACATCCCGTCGGGATCGCCGGCGCCGGCTGGGATATCGACCACAGTGCGGCGGTCGGCGACGACACCCGTGGCGACGTCGTATGTGAACGCATCGATCTGCCGGGTCGGCGTATCGATGTAGAAGAGCGTGGATCCGTCGGCGGACCAGGCGAAGCCGTGGAGTAGTCGGCCAACGGCTCGACGGCCCTCCGTCGCTGTACGACCACGAGCGATCCTCGACCAGGCGCAGCGGGTCACCCAGGGTCATGGTGCCCCCGACGAAGCGCCCGGCGGGGTCGGCCTTGCCGTCGTTCTTCCGCAGGTCGGCATCACCAGGCGGAAGCGGAATCACAAGCTGGCCGGGCCCATCGCCGGCCTCGACGTGGCGCAGGCCGGTTCGGCACGCCGCGATCAGCGTCCCGCCGTCGTCTCGGCGACCGCGCCGACGGGCTCCCCCATCGCAACGACTCGGCGTGAGTCGCGATCGCGATCCCAGCGGTGGATCTCGCCGCGTAGGATGTCGACCCCGCCAGCTCGCCGGAGCGAGCTGCACTCGGTCCTCGCCGAGCAGGCAACGGGTCTCGAGCAACCGGTCGGCGGAGATCACCTTGCTCATGCCGAGGCGGTCATGTCGACAGCTGGGCACGAGGGGCGGCTTCAGCTTGCCGGCCATAGTGGCGACACCCGGCCACGGCGCGAGGTACCCGAGACCACCCGTGACGGACGTAGCGCGCCCACCCCCTCCCCCCCTCGGGCCCTGAGATCAGCGGTCGTCGACGCACACGACCAGCACCGCGCCGGTGTCACCGGCGGCGCAGCCGGTGAACAGCCCGACGCCGCCTCCCCGGGCCGTCAGCGTCGCGATCAGCTCCGCGATCGCCCGCAGTCCCGTGGGTCCCTGCGGGTGAACGTAGACGAGGCTCGACCCGAGCTCGTTCATCCGCTCGAGCGGCCGCCCGGTCTCCCGGGCGAACCACAGGTCGGAGACCGTGAACGGTTGTGGTCGTGACGGCGTCGACGTCGCTCGAGGGAGCCCGCAGGCCGCCAGAGCGGCGAGGCAGCGGGACGGGCGCCCTCGGCATGCGGGCCGGCTCGACGCGAGCGAATCCGGCGGCCAGGACCGGGTCCGGCCGCCGCCGGGGCCGTCTAGCCTCGTGAGGACGCGCCGGCCGCTCCGTCGGCGGGGGGCGTCTGGGAGCCGTACGTCACGACGCCGCCCGGGCGAGGGGAGAGGAGTTCGGCGAGCTTCTCCGCGCTGGCGTCTCGTGCACGCCCGAGTCGGCCTCGACGAGCACCGGCTCGGGCCGGCGGGACGCTGGCGGGAACCATGAACTCCGCTGCCGGGCGCGGTCGTCGGCGAGCGCTGCCGGGGCTGCTCGTAGCGGAGCAGCGTCGTCTCGTCGATCTCGGCGCGGGTCAGGCCGGCTTCGGCTGCGACCGCCTCGGCGGTGGCGACCATCGACTCGCCGGCCCAGGGTCTCGGCGGAAGTTGTCCAGCACCCAGTCCTCGGCCAGCGGCGCCGCTCCCGGCGCATCGGGCTGCGGGTAGACGAGATGGGGGCCGTTGCTCGTGCGGTCGGCGGTGACGACGAGCACGGGCCGTCGACTCCCGCGTCGACCGGTGCGGCCGCGTCAGCCAGGCAGGCGACCGAGGTCGCACAGGCCTGTGAGATCATCGGACCGGTCAAGGCGGCCGCGCCGAGCCGGGCCGCGAGGGTGGGCGCGCCGTAGAAGTCCCGGGTGGGGCACCGTCCCCCCAGCGCGAGCTCGCCATCGCGGACGGGTCGACGCCACGGTCGGCGATTGCCCGGGCGGTCACGTCGGCCGCGAGGTCGAGGCTCGTGACCTCGGAGAGCGAGCCCTGCCATCGGCAGAAGGGCGCGACCAGGCCGGACCGAGCGGGATCGGGCACGCTCGAAGGCGTCGCCGTCTCACGCGGGATCCTCCGCGTAGAGCTCCCGGACGAGCTGCGTCTTCATCCTCGAAGCGCGGCAGCGTCCCCGGCGGCACGAGCTCGACGTCGGGCGCGACGAGAGCCGGTCGCGTAGACGCGCCGCTCGAGCTCCGCTTGAGGCCGCTCAGATCGCGGCTCGCCGGCGCCGTGCTCGACCTGCACACGCAGCGGCGGCTCGACGCGCGGCCCGGTGGGCCGAGCAGGACCTGCACTGCGCCGGTCGGCCCGCGGGTGCACTCGGTCGACGACATCCTTGAGGGCCGAAGGCCAGACGTTGACGCCGGCGACGATCAGGAGGTCGTCGGTGCGGCCGACGCAGCGTGAAGACGGGGCGCGTCCGCCCGCACGGACACGGCGAGGTCTGAACGAGCACACGGTCACGCGACCCGGAAACGCACCAGCGGCACGCACTCGCGCTCGAGGTGCGTGGCGACCAGCTCGCCCTCGACGCCGTCCTCCCACTCGAGCGACGTCACCGGAGTCCGGGTCGACGAGCTCGAAGCAGAGGTCGGGGCGAGCAGGTGGTTGCCGTCGAACTCGTCGCAAATGCGCCGAGTAGATCGGGAACAGGTCGGCATTGCCCAGCCTCTCGGTGACGAACGCGCCGTACGTCGGCCGCGAGCCGCTGCGCGGACGGCCGGGATCGCGCCGCCCGGCTCCGCGCCGAGCAGGATCCGCCGCAAGCCCAGCTCGCGCCGGGTCCTGACGCACGCTCGCGGACTACTCGGCGAGATAGCTCGCGTACGAGGGCGTGCACGTGAGCACGGTCGCCGGAGGTCGCGGATCGCCTTCACGAGACGCTCCGAGGCGCCCATCCCGATAGGCACGAAGGTCGCGCCGATGTTCTCGATCGCGTCCTTGAGCGGCAGTCCGCCGACGAAGAACCCGAGCCCGAAGCCGTGCACCACGACGTCGTCGGGGCGGACGCCCTCGCAGTGCATACACGCGGCTGACGACCTCCGTCCAGCGCGTCCCGGTCGCGGGCGGTCATCCCGACGTAGCTCGGACGGCCGGTGGTGCCGCTCGAGGCGTGGACTCGGATCACCGCTCCATCGGACGCCGGCGTGCTCGCCCGAGCGGCGGCGCGGCCTGCTGGCTGTCTCGCAGCTCCTGCTTCGTCGGTGAACGGCGCGTGCCGGAGGTCGGCGAGGCCGCGGAGACGCGACGGGGATCGACGCCGGCGAGCTTGCGGCGGTAGAACGGCGAGCGCCTGGGGAGCGACGCGAGCTGGCTGCGGAGCCGCTCGAGCTGCATCGCGGCAACGTCCTCCGGCGGCCATCGTCTCGAGCTCGGGATTCCAGTAGCGGGACGCGGGCATCGTCCCCGGGACCTACATCGGCTCCTGTGAAAAGCTGTGGCGGTGACGAACGAGCCCGAGGACGTGGCGGCTCTGGCCGCGTCGGCCGGTATCGCGCTCGACCCTGCCCGCTACGCGGTGATCGCCGCCGCACTCGACGCCTTCCGCCCTTGCTGGACAGCCTGAGCGCCGTCGCGGTCGAGGAGGAGAGCCCGCCGGACGTGTTCGACGCGCGGTGGTGAGCGACGAAGTCCTCCAGCTCGACGCTACCGGCGCCGGGGAGCTGATCCGCCGACGCGAGGTATCGCCGGTCGAGCTCGCCGAGGCCGCACTCGAGCGGATAGACCGCGTCGAGCCGGCGGTGTCCGCCTTCGTTCGCGTGCTGCCCGAGCCGGCGCTCGCGGCCGCCAGAGACGCCGAGCGCGAGCTCGCGTCGGGCCTCGATCGGGGCCGCTGCCGGCATTCCGGTCGCCGCCAAGGATCTGTTCGACACCGGCGGGGTGCCCACGGAGGGCGGCTGCCGCGCCTACTCGGGCCGCATGCCTGCGGGCGACGCGGCCTGTGTGGCACGCCTGCGCGAGGCCGGCGCCGTGCTCCTCGGCAAGACGCACACGCACGAGCTCGCCTACGGCGTCACAACACCGCTACACACAACCCGTGGTCGCTCGGGCACGTGGCCGGCGGCTCGAGCGGTGGCCGGCCGCGGCCGTCGCCGCGGGCGAGTGCGCGATCGCGCTCGGCACCGACACGGGCGGCTCGATCCGGATCCCGGCGGCCTGCTGCGGCGTCGCGGGCCTGAAGCCCACGTACGGGCGAATCAGCCGGGACGGCGTCATGCCGCTCGCGCCGTCGCTGGACACCGCCGGACCGCTCGGCCGCTCTGTCCGCGACCTCGCGCTCGCGCTCGCCGTGCTCGCCGGCCACGACCCGCGCGATGCGGCTACCGTCGACGTGCCCCTCGACGACTACCTGGGCAGCCTCGACGGCGGCGTTGCCGGGCTGACGCTCGGGGTGGCGCGCGGGCATTTCTCCGCGTCGCTCGACCCCGACGTGGAAGCCGCGATTCGCGAGGCGACGGAGACGCTGGCCGGCGCGGGCGCCGCGATCCGCGACGTCGAGCTGCCGCTCGCCGAGCACGGCGCCGCGACGGCGTTCGCGCTCTGCCTGCCCGAGGCGGCGGCCGTGCACGCCGGCGTGCTGCAGGAATGCCCCGACGCGCTCGGCGACGACGTCCGCACGTACCTCGAGGTCGGCGCGCTGCGGCCGCCCGCCGAGCACATCCGAGGGCTGCGCGTCCGCGCGGCGGTACGCCGGGCCTGGCGAACGGCGTTCGAGGGGCTCGACGCGGTGATCTGCCCGACGCTGCCCACGACCGCGGTGCGCGCCGACCAGGACGTCGTCTCGCTGCCCGGGGGAGACATTCCCGTCGTGGCGGCGTACCTGAGGCTCTGCGCCCCGGTCAGCGTCGCCGGGCTGCCGGCGCTCTCGCTGCCCTGCGGATTCGGCCGGTCCGGCCTCCCGATCGGGCTGCAGCTGATCGGCCGGCCCTTCGGCGAGGCGACGCTTCTCCGGGTCGGGCAGGCGTACGAGCGCGCGACGCGCTGGAGCGATCGACGGCCGCCGCTTCCCTGACCCACCGCTACGGCGTCGACCCCGACCAGGTCGGCGACCTCTATCTCCCCGACGGAGGCGGCCCGTTTCCCGTCGCCGTGTCGATCCACGGGGGCTTCTGGCGCGCGCGGTTCGGCCGAGAGCTGATGCACGCCGTGTGCTGCGACCTGCAGCGGCGAGGCATCGCCGCCTGGAATGTCGAGTACCGCAGGCTGGGATCGGGCGGGGGCTGGCCGGCCTCGCTCGAGGACGTCCAGCAGGCGATCCGAGCGCTTCCCGCGCTCGCCGAGAGCCGCCTCGACCTCGGCCGCGTCGCCATCGCAGGCCACTCGGCCGGGGGCCACCTCGCGCTGCTGGCGGCGGCCGGTGGCCCGTACGCCGGCGTCGAGATCGCGGGCGTGCTCGCCCTGGCCGCGGTGAGCGACCTCGCGCTCGCCGACGAGCTCCGGTCTCGGAGCCGGCGCGGTCCGCGAGCTGCTCGGCGACGACCCGGCGGCGCTCCTCGACGCGTCGCCCCGGGCGCGCCTTCCGCTCGGCGTGCGCCACGTGCACGTCCACGGCGACGCCGACGACCGCGTTCCCGTAGCGATGACGACCGCGTTCGTCGAGGCCGCCGGCCAGGAGGCCGCCGCCACGGTGCTTCCAGGAGTCGACCACTTCGCCCTGATCGACCCCTCGAGCGCCGCCTGGGCACTGGCAGCCGGCCGGCTGGAGGAACTCCTGCACACCGCGGCCGAGGAGCTCGATCGGCGACCGTAGCAACCGGGCTGCCTCCGCGTCCGTGCCAGGCCGGGCAGCTCGGAAGGGGCCGGCGCTTCGTGCGCGGCACGATCATCGCGTCCACGCCGCTGCGAACGAGCCGATGCGAACTCGCGAGGTAACGCTGACTACAGGTACTGGGGCGCGGAGCTCGTATGGAGCACCGTGAAGAACTGCCTTGCTGCCAACGTCACCGGACGAGCGTACGGTGAGTGGGCGCAGCCGGGCGCTAGATTGCGGGACTGAGCGATTTCGCGACGCTGCCCCGAACATCCAGAGTGCAGCACTCGAGGACGCTCTCTACCACTGAGCTAGGGGGCAGCGCGAACAGGGTAGAATCTCGATGCCGGCAAGACGGAAGCCCGTGCGGGCCATCGGCGGGGAGTTAGGCGGTCGCGACGACTGGCGCGACGTCGAGCGTACCGGGTCAGCGAGCCGCAGCCGGTGAGCAGCGCATCGAAGCGGGCACGGGTACTCGACGAGCCGAACTCAGTCTCCTCTATGTTCCTTGCCACTGGCAGAGTGCTGTACGTCGGCCGGGGCAGGTCGATCGGGTCGGACCCCGGCCCCGGAGGCTGGCGCCTACTGTCGAGGCAAGGCAGGGCTAGCAGGAGGTTCGGCGTGATGGGCACCGCAGGCGGCTGGGTATGGGCCTGATGTTCTATCCGCGCGGTGGCTCGGCGCAGGTTGCCCGGTATCTCTCTGGCGCGCTCTTGGAGTCCGGCTGGGAGATTGTGCTTGCCTCGGGGTCGCTCGGCTCGCCCGGAGAGCGGACGCACGCAGCCACCTTCTTCGAGGGGCTGCAGGTCGAGGCGGCGGACTACACGCCCGCTCTCGAGCGCTTCGAGCGTGGTGAGGATCAGCTGGCCGGGCCGACTCCATTCCACGGCTCGTTCGAGGATCGGGGGGAAGCCCCGGATCCTGTTTTTGCCGCTCTGAGCCCGGAGCAGGCGGAGGTTCAGGTGTCGGCGTGGGAGGGCGTGCTCGAGCGCGCAGGCTTCGGCGACGCGGACGTGGTTTACCTTCATCACCTGACGCCCATGCACGAGGCCGCTTTCCGGCTTTGTCCCAAGCGCAGCCTCGTCACCCATCTGCACGGCACCGAACTGAGGATGCTCGATCGCATCGAACGCCTCGATGCTGTGGCTGTCGCGTTGGACACGAGCCTCGAGGGGCTCGCGGCCGCCGTCGGGTCGGGTGAGGCGGCGCGCCACGGCCGACTGCCTGAAGGGGAGCGCGAGTTGCTGCAGCAGACGAATCTGAGCCGATACCGCTACGGAAAGGACTGGGCCGCGCGCCTCAAGGCGTATGCGCGGCAGAGCCGACGCATCATCTGCACCTCGCCCCACCAAGCGTCCGAGGCCGTTCGTCTCCTAGGCGTCCCCGACGACCTGATCGAGGTGATTCCAAACGGCGTCGATACGGATCTCTTCCACCGCTCGGCTCTAACGCGCGATCAGCGTCTCAGCTTCCTGCGCCACTTGCTGGTCGACGACCCCCAGGGCTGGGACGAAACGGGGCTCCCGGGGAGCATCCGATACCCGTTAAAGGCGTTGGATGCGTTCACAGGCCGAATGGGGGAGCCGCTTCCGGTTCTCCTGTACGTCGGGCGCTACCTCGACTTCAAACGCGTCCCGCTCCTCGTGCGAGCCTACAATCGGGCGCGACCACGCTTCAAGAGCCCGGCACCGCTCTTGATCTGGGGCGGCTCGCCAGGGGAATGGGAGGGCGAACACCCGTACACGGTCGCGAGAGAGCTGGCTGTGGATGGCATCTTCTTCACCGGCTGGCGCGGGCACGACGAACTCCCGCTGGGACTGTCGTGTGCCAACGTCTTCGTCGCCCCTTCGGTCAACGAGCCCTTCGGACTGGTGTTCCTCGAGGCGATGTCATGTGGTTTGCCGGTGATCACGACCACCACCGGCGGCCCCCTCTCCTTCGTCAACACCGTCCCCGGGAAGCCGAACGGCTGGCTCGTCGCCCCGGACGACGTCGATGCCCTTGCCGACGCGCTCGTCAAAGCCGTCAACGACGATGCCGCCAGAAACGAACGGGCCGACCACGCCAAACAGCAGATCCGCGGCAGCTATTCCTGGCGAGCGCTGACAGGGCGCTTCGACGCCCTCCACACAGACCTGCTCGAACGCGCTCTCTAGTCAATCAAACTGCGCGCGGAGCGGCGCGCCAGAGCGAACAGCTCGTCGGGAATGAGCGAGACGTCGACATGGCTGCACGACAGACCGAGGTGTCGTCGTGATGCGCCGCCCACGAGCTGAAGGAGGCGGGCACTCGACGACTTAACTGGTTGCGAACGACGGAGCAGGCGCTCGGACGAAATCGACGTCGGATCGCACACGCCCTCCGTGGCGGCAACGGCGGTAGACTCACCCGAGACGAGCGGCAGCGCGTGCACGACCAGTGGTCTCGTCGTGACATTTCGACGCCGCCTCGCAGCTCTTCGCGAACGCGTTAAACGCGGTAGCCTCGCAGAAATCGGCCGCGTAGCGGGGTTGCGCGCGCAACGCCCGCCTACTTCTTCGGATCAAGTCGGGGCGCTCTACCATGCCGTCTCGCAAGCCAACAGGAGCGCGACCGAGCACTCGACGCCGCGTTCGCCCCTGCGGGACTGGGAGGCTGCCGGACAGGCGCCGCCGCTGCGCGACGCGATCGAACGCGCCATCGACGGCTACCTGTCATTCCTGGATAGCAACCGGCGTTCGCGCGTCTGATCGAATGGGAAGCGCTGACCGGCGCCGCCGAACTGGCCGCAGGCGTCACGGCCAGGGGCCCATCAGCACAGCACTCCGTGCAGTCCGCAACAACTGGCCGCCGGCGAGGCCAACTTCGACGTCACCGCCGTCATCGCCGCATCGTCAGCCTCTGCTACCTCCCCATCACCACACCCGCAACCTTCCACGCCGGCGGCGCGATCGACACCACTTCAGCGACGTTTCCGCGCACTATGAAGCGCCGCTTCTGAGCAATCCTCGTCATGCTGCACGGACGACGAAAGAACGAACGTGCGCACGCAGTTAGGTAACCGTGGCGGTAGCCGCTGTCTCGGCGGGCATCAGGTGTCGGGCTAACGCTCAGCGTTCGTATCTGACACCAGGGTCACTCAGACCGGGGCGCGTTCAACCTATGGGCACTACCTGGCGCTACGGAATTGCGATTGTCTCGATTGGTCGTCGTATCCTCTTTGCTGACTCGCGCTAGACGAGTGTTGGCTCGAGCAGGTACTTGAACGGGTCGAGATCGAACGAACAGATCACGGGCAACGCTAACGCGCCGTGGGCGAACAGGCTTCACGCCTCACGAAGGCCACGCCGCGCAGCGGCCGCAAGCCACACGCGCGCGACAGCGCCACACGGGCCGCCCGCGGGACGCGCCCGCCGCAAAGGCAAACCCCCGGCCACACAACGGTAGGGGTTCGTACCTGCACTAGGTGGAGCCAGGGGGATTCGAACCCCCGACCTTCTGGCTGCCAGCCAGACGCTCTCCCAGCTGAGCTATGGCCCCGCGATGCCTCCCAGTCTAGAGACTGTTCGCTCGCCGGCGCCACCGGAAGCCTCGGGCGAACGTGCCGCGGCCTCGAACCGTCACCCGTGGAGCGGGCTCAGCCGGCGGCGAGCTCGACCGAGGGCACGTCGCCCCAGAGCTGCTCGAGGCGGTAGTAGCCGCGCGCCTCGGGCGTGAAGACGTGGAGGACGACGTCGAGGTAGTCGGCGAGGATCCAGGTCGCCTCCCGCTCGCCGGACACGTGGCGCGGGATGAGCCGGTCCTCGCGCTTCAGCGTCTCGTGACACCTCGTCGTGAGATCGCCTTCGTCTGCCGCGGGTTCTGCCCGGTGCAGATGACGAAGTAGTCCGTGTACGTGACGACCGGCCGCATGTCGAGGATCACGACGTCCCTCGCCAGCTTCTCCTGCGCGAGGTGCGCGATGCGGCGGGCTTGCTCGAGCGGGGTCAGGTGGTCGTCATTCTCTCCTGGTCGGGAGCTCGTGCGAGGGTAGGTCTGAGGGTAGCCGCCGCGACGGACACGGGTCAACTCCGATACAGGCCGAGCTCGCGCGATGAGCGCCGCCACCGGGCGGGCACGAGATCGTCGATCGGCTCTCCGCGCCGACGCGGTCGCGCAGCTCGGTGGAGGCGACGGGAGGGCGGGGATCGCGAAGAGCTCGACCCGATCGGGCCGCTCGAGCGCCTCCAGCACCGCTCGAGCTGCTCGCGCGGATACCCCGGTCGGGTGGCGACGCCGAGGCGCACGTGCCTCGAGCACGCCGTTCGGATCGTGCCAGGAGAGGAAGATGGCGAACTCGTCGGCGCCGACGACGAAGACGACGTCGCCGTACTGCTCGCCGCGCCCAGCGAGCCGTGCTCGACCGTGTACGACGGGCCGTCGCGGTCGAGCTCGAAGCGGGAGAGCTCGACCCCTCGAGCCGGCCGGCGAAGGCGGCCTCGGCGAGCCGGTAGCGCGACTCGGCGTCGGTCTCGACCCGCTTGTGGGGCGGCGCTCCGGTCACGACGACCGCGAGGCGCGAGAGCCGGAAGTGGCGAGATCGCCGCCTCGGCGAGCACGAGGTGGCCGTTGTGGGGCGGGTCGAACGCGCCCCCGAGAAGGCCGGTCGTCACTCGGCCGCCCAGCTCGAGCGACTCGTCCCCGATCGCGACCTCGGCGCCGGGCTTCACGCCCGGCGGAGCGAAGCGCCGCTTCGATCTCCGCCCGCGGCACCGAGCCCAGGTCGCGGCCCGTGACGACGAAGCCGCGGTCGGTCCGCAGCACCCGGAAGGGCCGCCGTCGCGGCGGCGGCGGTCGGTAGACGAGGTAGTCGGCGAGCTCTGCCCCGGCGCCTGCAGGCCTCCGGGGCCGGACCGCCGGGACCGCCGTCGAAGAGGGCGTCGCTTCAGCTCGTCGATGCCCTCGCCGGTCACCGCCGACGTGCGCACGACGGCCAGTATGCGCGGGTCGTCGACGTCGAAGGACGGCGCCGCGCCGGCGCAGGTCGATCTTGCTCAGCACGACGATCTGGGGCCGCTCGGCGAGCCCGGCGCCGTAGGCGACGAGCTCCCGGTCGATGGCGTCGGAAGCGCTCCTCGGGCTCCTCCTCGTGCGCGTCGATCACGTGGACGAGGAGCCGTGCGCGCTCGAGATGGGCGAGGAACTCGTCGCCCAGCCCGACGCCCTCGGCTCGCCCCCTCGAGCAGGCCCGGTACGTCGGCGACGACGAGCTGCCGCCCGTCTGGCGCCTCGACCGTGCCGAGGACGGGCGCGAGCGTCGTGAACGGGTACTCGGCGACCTTCGGCGTCGCGTTCGAGATCCGGCGCAGCAGGGAGGACTTCCCGGCGTTCGGGAAGCCGAGCAGGGCGGCGTCGGCGAGCAGCTTGAGGCGGAGCTCGACGCTCGACCTCCTCGCCCGGGGAGACCCGGCTCGGCGATGCGCGGCGCCTGGCGGGTCGGGCTCGCGAAGCGCCGGTTGCCGGCGCCGCCCCGGCCGCCGCTGGCGACGCACGACCCGCGCGCCGGGATGCGCGAGATCGGCGAGGAGCGCGCCCGTCCGCGTCGAGGACCTGCGTCCCGACCGGCACGCGCGAGCACGACGTCCTCGCCGTCGGCGCCGCGGCGGCTCGCCCCCCTCGCCGTGACGGCCGCGCCCGGCGCGGAAGCGGCTCTTGCCCCGGAAGCGGCGAAGATCGCGCAGGTCGGCATCGGCGACGAGCGACGACGTCTCCGCCGTGGCCGCCGTCGCCGCCGTCGGGGCCGCCCCTTGGGGACGTACTTCTCGCGGCGGAAGCTGAGGGCGCCGTCGCCGCCGCGTCCGCCCTGAGCGACGAGCGGCGCGATCCGGAACATGCGACTCGCGCGGGACCGGCCGGCCCTGCCGAGCCTCGGCGTCAGACCACGACCGAGATCGTCCGGCGCTCGCCGCTCGCGCGGAACGTCGACCGTGCCGTCGCGCGTGGCGAAGATCGTGTCGTCGCGGCCGATCGCGGCGCCGGGGCCGGGGCGGAAGCGCGTGCCGCGCTGGCGCACGATGATCATCCCGGCCTTCACGTCCTGGCCGGCGAAGATCTTGACGCCGAGGCGCTGCGCCGCCGAGTCGCGCCCGTTCCGCGACGATCCGAGACCCTTCTTGTGGGCCATGTCGTCCTCCTTACTCCTCCGCGGCCTTCGTCGTGCGCCGCCGGCGTCGGCTTCGGCTTCGCCTCCTCGGCCGGCCGGCCGTCGCCTCCGACGGGCTCCGCCGGTTCTCGGCCGCCGCCGCCTTCTTCGCCGCGGCGGCGCGCGCCGGCTTCGGCGCCGATCGACTCGATCTCGATCTTCGAGAGACGCGCGCGGAAGCCGTTGCGGCGGCGGTACCCCGTGCGCTGCTTGTGCTTGCCGACGATGATCTTCTTGCCGAGAACATGCGCCGCGACGCGGGCGGTGACCACGTTGCCCTTCAGCTCGTCGGCGCCGAGCAGCGTCTCGCCGTCGCCGCCGATCAGCAGCACGTCGGGCTGTGAAGGTCGCTCCCTCCTCGATGCGGCAGCCGGTCGACGAGCAGCCACTCGCCCTCGCGGACGCGGTGCTGCTTCCCGCCAACGCTGATGATCGCGTACGCCAAGTCGTCTCCAACCGTAGAAACGGCGGGCACGGTGGCCCGCTCGACCGATCGATTCTAGCTACTCGGACGCGCCGCCGGCAACCGGCGCAGGCTCGCCGGTGACGTCTGTCTCCGAGCCGCCGACAGGTGCGTCGCCGTCCACCGACGCGGTCTCGCCGGCCGGCCGGCGACGACCCCGCCCGCCGCGGGTGCCACGCCGCGTCCTTTTGCGGCGGGCGCGGGCTCCCCGTCCTCGGCTTCCTCGCCGACGGCCACCGACACCTCGGCGGGCGCGCGTCCGAGGCCTCCGGCGCCCCGACCTCGGCGACAGGCTTGCGCCCCGGCCGCCCCGCGTGCCTCGCTGGGTTCGCTTCTTCGCGGCGTCGCCGTCCGGCGACGGCTCGCCCGCCTCGCCGTCCGGTAATCGGCGGACGCCGTCGCGGCGCTTCCAGCCTCCTGGCCGTAGCTCCGGCGTCGACGGGCTCGACCTCGGCCGCGTCGGCGGCCGAGCGAGCTGCCGGCTTCTTCCTCCCCGGCCGCCCCGGGTACCCCGCCGCGTCTTCTTCTTCGGCGGCTCGGCTCCTGCACGGGCTCGTCGTCGACGTCGCCGGCGGGCACGTCCTCGGCATCGCCGCGCCTTCGCGGTCTTGCGGCCGGACAGCTCCGGCTCCACGGGATCGGCCGCCTCCGGAACAGGCTGGAGCTCGGCCTCCGCCCCGTCGGACGTCGCGGCGACCTGCGCCGGCTTCTTCCTGCCCCGGCCGCCGCGGGTGCCGCGCCGCGTCTTCTTCTTCGGCGGCGCCTCGTCAGCCGTCCGACGCTCGCCGGCTGCCGGACCGAGCATCGCGGCTCCTCGGCCGGTCGGGCTCGGAGCCTGCGCCTCGGCGCCGCGTCGGTCGCGGCGGCGGCCGGCTTCTTGCGAGCGCGGCCGCCGCGCGTCGCCGCGCCGGGTCTTCGGCTTCGCCGCGACTCGGCGCCTCGGCGTCGGCCTCCTCGGCGACGGACGCCCGGCCTCGACCGGGGCCTCGACCTCCTCGAGGCGAGGCGACCACGGCGTAGGCGACGGTGCGCGTGGCCCGCTCGATCCGGGCGCGCACGGTCTCGCCCACGCGGCCCGCCGCTCCGCGACCGAGACGACGTAGCCGTCGAGCCGTGCGATCGCGTCCTCGGGATGCCGTAGATGCACGCTCGTCGAGCCGGAGCGTCGAGCTCGTCGTCCGGCGCGACGGGCAGCGCCTGCGGCTCGATCTCCGCGGCCGTGCCCTCGCGGCCAGCACCGCGAAGTGATCGGCGGGCAGGTCGTCGCTTCGTCTCGAACGCGAACAGCTTGCCCGTCTCGCTCTCGAGCTCCGCGAGCCGGGAGCCGGCGGGGCCGATGAGAATCCCCGCGACCGGCGGCGGAAGCTCGACCAGGAAGGCCTCCGACGCGCGACGAGGCCGCCAGCCGGCGGAGCCTGCGCTCGGCCTCGACCGCGTACGTCTCCTCCGAGACGACGATGCCGTTGCCCGCGCAGACGGGACAGCGCGTCGGTGAGGATCTCGCGCGGGCCGTCCGTGACGTTCTGCCGCGTCATCTCGACGAGGCCGAGCGGCGAGATCTCGACGACGTACGTCTTCGTGCGATCGCGCTCGAGCTCGCGTTGCAGCGCCTCCTCGACCTCCTGGCGGTTCTTCGGGTTCGCCATGTCGATGAAGTCGATGACGATGATCCCGCCGATGTCGCGGAGGCGAAGCTGCCGCACGATCTCCTTCGCGGCCTCGAGGTTGTTCTTCGTGATCGTGTCCTCGAGCCGGCGCGCCGGAGCTCTTGCCGCGGGCGCCGACGAAGCGGCCGGTGTTCACGTCGATGACGGTGAACGCCTCGGCGTAGTCGAACACGAGGTAGCCGCCGGACGGCAGGTCGACGCGCCGCTCGAGCGTCGAGCGGACGGCCGCGTCGACGCCCGGAGCGTCTCCATGAGCGGCTCGGCTCCCGGTACCACTCGACCTTGCGCGCGAGCTCCGGGGACGTCCGCTTCAGGTAGCTGACGATGCGACGGTAGGTGCGCTCGTGGTCGACGGCCAGGCGCTTCGAAGTCGTCGCGTGAAGAGGTCGCGGACGACGCGCAGCGGCAGCTCCGCCTCGCGGTAGACGAGCGAGGGCGCGGTCGCTCGTGCCGCCCGGCCCTAGCATCGTCGACCAGAGCTTGCGCAGGAACGCGAGGTCGCCGGCGAGCTCCTCCTCCGAGGCGCCCTCGGCCGCCGTCCGCACGATGATGCCGCCCTCCGGCAGCTCGAGGCCCTTGCAGATGCGCCTTCAGCCGCTCCCGCTCGTCGTCGTCGAGCCGGCGCGAGACGCCGATGCCGTCGCCGAACGGCGCGTAGACGAGGAAGCGGCCCGGCAGCGAGACCTCGGTCGTGAGCCGCGCGCCCTTCGTGCCCATCGGGTCCTTGACCGCCTGGACGATCACCTCCTGGCCGCGCGAGATGAGGTCCTGGATGCGGCGGCCGTGGCGCTTGCCCTCGAGCTCGGGGACGACGATCTCGTCGACGTAGAGGAAGCCGTTCTTCTCGAGGCCGATGTCGACGAACGAGGCCTCCATCCCCGGCAGGACGTTGTCGACGACGCCCTTGTAGATGTTGCCGGCGATCGAGCGGCGACCGGGCCGCTCGAGGTAGACCTCGACAGCCTGGTCGTCCTCGAGCACGGCCACGCGCTGCTCGCCGACGTCGATCGAGATCAAGCATCTGCTTTCGCAGGGCCGGCAGCGACGACCGGCGCGGTGTCTCGCCCCTCCTCCGGCGCTTCGGCCCGTCGGCCTTCGCGGCAGCCGGCTTCGCCGCTGGCCTTTCGCGCCGCCGGCTCCTTGGCGGGCGCGTCGGCGGTCTTCCGTCCTTTCGCGGTGGCGGCCTTGGCCGGCGCCGAGCGAGCGCGCTTCGGCGTCTCGGGTGGCGCCGCATCCTCGGCGTCACCGCCGCTCGGTCTTCGTGCGTCCGCTCCCGCCACGTGAGCCACGGCGGCGCGGCTTGGCGGGCGCGTCAGAGCTCTCGGGCTCCGGCGGCGCCTCCTTCGTCTCCGGCCTTCTGTCTCCGGTCCTTCTTGCGCGCGTCCGGGGCCGGCTGCCTTCTCGGCGCCTGCGCCTCCCGGAGCAGCTTGCGGCGAAACCACGATGCGCACAAATCCTCCTGCCTGCGCCGACGGCCGGAGAAGGAAACGGTTGCGCGTCGTGCGTTCCCCGGCTGCATGGCGTTTCTCATCTGTCATGTCGCGCCGAGATCCCGCTCGCCCGATCCGGGCCGGTGCGCTCGGCTTCTGAGAACAGAAGCGTATCAGCGGGCTCCACCGGAGCCGTCCCACGCTCTCCGGCCGAGCCGCGATGCCGACCTCGCCGAGAGCCCGCGCGCCCGCGTAGGCGACCGCCGACCGAACCGCGAAGGCCGGCAGCGGCAGCCGGCCGGCCAGGCCCTTGTTCAGCGCCCGAAGGCGCGAATCCGGCGGCCAGGCGCCGCGACGGCCGCGAGCGACCTGGACGCTTCCTGGGATCCCGACACCTAGGCGACCGCGAGGCGCAGCCCATGCGGATCTCGATTCAGCGTCAGCGCCGGCAGGTCGGGGCCCGGGAGACCGGCTCGACAGCGCGGCGAGCGCGGCGTTCTGCTTCGCGCACCGCCGCGACGAGCGACTTCCGCCACGCGCCGGCGCAGCGCCGGCAGCTGCCGGGCGAGCCCGGGAGCCGCGCCGCGAGCCCGAAGCGCGATCCTCCGGCGACGGCGTCGACGCGCCTCCGGCGCCCAGCGCCGCCGCACGGACGACGTCGGTGGCCCGCACGTAGGGGAGGACGCCCTCGCCCCGGGCGTCGCCGAGGCGAAGGCACACGAGCGGGATCGCCTGCCGGTCGGCCCGCCGCAGCGCGCGCTCGTCGGTCGAGGTCGGCCGGCCTCGATCACGTAGACGAGCGCCGGGCTGCCGGCAAGCTCGGGTCCTCGAGATCGAGGATGCCGACCCGGCGCACGAGCTCGGGGTCGCCGTCCTGCGGCCAGCAGCGCTGCGAGCTCGGCAGCGTGACCGACGGCGGCCCGGAAACGAGGAGCGGCCAGGCCCTCGTCCTCGCCCGCTACCTCGCGGGTGAGCCCCGGCAGGCCGGTCAGAACGCGAGCGACGTCGGGAGCCGGGCTCACCAGCGCCGTCCAGCGAGCGGCCGCGCGCGTGGATCGCCTGGAGCACGCCGACCATGCGCGAGCGACGTGATCATGGAGCTGCCGCCGTAGCTGACGAACGGAAGCGGGATGCCGGTGATCGGCGCGATGCCGATGTTCATGCCGACGTTGAGGAAGATCTGGAAGAGGAGCGCGGCCACGATGGCGCCGGCCACCGCCGCGCCGAGAAGAGGCTGTCCGCGATCGCGACCACCTTGATCCCGCGCCAGACGACGAGGGCGTAGAGGAGGAGCAAGATCGACGGCCCCGAGGAAGCCGCGCTGCTCGGCGAGCGAGGCGAAGATGAAGTCGGTCGAGTGCTCGGGCAGGTAGTTGCCGCTGGTCTGCGTCGCCCCGGCCACGCCGCGCCCGTCGAGGCCGCCGGCGCCGACCGCCGTGATCGACTGGTTCGACGTTGTACGTCGTGCCGCTCGGGTCGGCATCCGGGTGGAGGAAGCCGATCAGGCGATCGACCTGGTACGGCCTTGAGCACCTGCGATGCCCGAGCGACGGCAGGATCCAGAGCACGGCGACGGCGACGAGCGCGCGGCCAGCGCCAGCGCGGCGAGGTAGCGGCCAGCGGATGCCCGCGAAGCACAGCACGCCGGCGAGCGCGGCGCAGTAGACGAGCGCCGTGCCGAAGTCCGGCTCGAGGAAGACGAGCAGCGACGGGTACTGCGACCAGGCCGATCGCGCCGAGCACCGTCCCGAGCTCGCCGGCTCGCTTGGCCCGGCTCGCGAGGAAGCTCGCGATGACGACGATCATGACGAGCTTGCCGAGCTCGGAGGGCTGGAGCTGGAACGAGCCGAGGTCGATCCACCGCCGCGACTCGCGGATCGTCGGGCGCGGCGACGAGGACACCGACCAGAAGCACGAGCAGCCCGATGTAGAGCGGGTAGCGCAGGCGCCTGTAGAGCTCCGGGTTGATCGCGCTCGCCGCCGCGAACGCGACGACGCCGACGCACGACGAAGATCGCCTGCCGGACGACGAAGTAGTCCGGGATCGCCCGGCTGCGTCGTCGTGGGTCACCGTCTGGAGGATCCAGAGCCCGTAGGCGACGAGGCCGGCGACGGCCGCGAGCAGGAGGTAGTCGAGGTGGCGCAGGTACTCGCCGATCTCGGTGCCGAGCCCGCGGTGCGACTCGACCGAGGGGGCGCTCAGGACGCTGGGCGCGGTGGCCATCAGTCCGAGTACACCTCTCCGTACTCGATCGGGCGGCGCCACGCCCCAGTACTCTGCGAAGACCTCGAGCGCCGCCGGGCGCCGCGACCTCGCCTCCGTGGCCGCCGTTCTCGATCATGGCGCAGACGACCAGGGGGCGGCGCCCGCTCGTGAGCGCCCCGGTGGCGTCGGTCGGGCCGTAGCCGCAGAACCACGCCTGGTCGCGCAGCTGGCGATCCCAGTCTTCCAGTCCGAGGTATCCCGGCGGGAGCTGGACGAACTTCTCCGCCGTCCCGGTCTTGCCGGCGACGGAGACCTCGTAGCCCGCCGAAGATCGCCGTACGCAGTCCCGTAGAGGCTCGTGGGTCGCCTCGTAGAGACCCTCCTGCACGGAGCTGGATCGCCCAGTCCGGCGAGGCCGACGTCGCGCGGCGGCGCGCCGGCTCGAAGCTGCGAAGCACGACCGGCGCCTCCTCGCGCGAGCCGGCCGGCTGCTCGATGTCCTCGACGAGATGGGGATTGACGAGCTTGCCGCCGTTCGCGACGAGCGCGTAGAAGCGCGTCATCTGGAGCGGCGTGACGGCAGGTGCCCCTGCCCGATCGCGAGCTGGACGGAGTCGCCGCTCGTCCACTGCTGGTCGATCGGGTTCGCGTACGTCCGCTTCGCCACGCCGGCGTCGGCATGAGGCCGTCCTTCTCGGGGCCCAGCTCGAAGCCGGTGGGGCTCCCGAAGCCCATCTTGCGCGCCCAGGCCTGGAGCGGGCTCGTTCTCGAGCTCGTAGAACCGGCTGCCGACGTCGTAGAAGTAGGTGTCGCACGAGCGCGCGAGCGCGGTCGTCAGCGTCCATCGCCTCGTTCACGTACGGATCCCAGTTCTTGAACGTCTGCCCGTCGATCACGCGCTGGCCGTCGCACTGGAAGAACTCGGTCGGGGTGATCAGGTCGTCGGCGAGCGCGGCGAGCGCCGTGACCGGCTTGAACGTGGAGCCGGCCGGGTACTCGCCGTCGATCGCGCGGTTGAGCGTCGGGAAGTTGAGCGCCTGCGCGCTCCTCGGCCGAAGACGCGGTCGTACTTCTCCTGGCTCGGCACGCCGGCGAATACGGATGGGTCGTAGGTCGGGTTCGAAGCCAGCGCGTAGACCGCGCCGTCGCGAGGGTCCATGGCCACGATGGCGCCGCCGTTCGCCGCCCAGTTGCCCCCCTCCGCGAGCGAGCTCGATCCCGGTAGCTGATCGCCTCTTCGGCCGCGCGCTGGAGCTCGACGTCGATGGTCAGGCGCACGGCGTAGCCGGGCTTCGGGAGCTGGCTCGGCTGGACGGGGCGCTCGTCAGCTCGTTGAGCGAGTTGACCCGGACCTGCCCGATCCCGGGCTCGCCGCGCAGGTAGGTGTCGTAGGCCCGCTCGATCCCGCCCTTGCCGATCTGGTCGCCGCCCGCGTACCCCTCGCCGAGCCGCGCGAGCTCCCGCTCGTCGATCTCGCCGACGTAGCCGAGCACGTGGCTCGCGAGCGAGCCCTGCTCGTAACGGCGAAGCTGGGTCGGGGCCGACCTCGACGC
Organism: uncultured Thermoleophilia bacterium; assembly: GCA_963838105.1. Taxonomy (GTDB): domain Bacteria; phylum Actinomycetota; class Thermoleophilia; order Gaiellales; family Gaiellaceae; genus CAWJNF01. The sequence continues at coordinate 208,369 of CAWIQC010000005.1, forward strand.
CCGGGGAAGTCGTTCTGGTGCTCGCGGATGTAGCTCGCCTTGTCGTCGTGGACGTAGGTCTTGACGATGACCGGCGTGAGCGGGTCGTCGCGCGAGGGCTCTGACCTGGCGGCGGATGTCCCTGGCCGGAACGTCCGAGAAGCTCCGACAGCTCCACGATCACCTCGTCGAGGCGGCCGTCCGTGTACGCCGGCCAGAGCTGAACGACCGTGCCGGGGACGTTCGAGACGAGCACGACGCCGTTTCTGTCCAGGATCGGGCCACGCGGCGGCTGGATGCGATAGGTGCGGATCTGGTTGTCCCTGCGCCGTCTCGAGGTACTCGATCGCCGGAGATCACCTGCAGCGCCCAGAGCCGGAAGAAGAGGAGCGCGAAGAGGACGACGGCGACGACGCCGAGGATGGCGATGCGGGCGGCCGCCTGCGGCGTCAGGCGGTACGGCTCCTCGACCCGCGGGTCGCGCGGGAGGAAGCGCCGGCTCGGGGACGACCATCAGACAACGACCAGCTCCCGCTCGCGACGAGGCGCGCGGCGGGAAGAGCTGGCGGCAAGCGCCCAGTACGCGGGGATCGCGAGCACCAGGTTGAGGACAGCGAAGGCAGGAGCACGCGGCCCGACCACCGTTCCGACCGAAGCCGAGTCGCCGAGGAAGACGTGGACGACCAGCGAGCCGACCTCGACGCCGATCGTCAGCAGCGTGACCGCGATGAGGATGCGCGCGCGCTGGTTCTGGTGATTCGACGTCGCCTCGCCGAAGCGCCCGGCCCAGTACCCGCCGAGCGGTGAGCAGGAGCGACGTGAGCCCGAGCGTCCCGAGCGTCATCGTGTCGACGAGGAGGCCTGCCCAGAAGCCGGCGACGGCACCGAAGAGCGGGCCGCGCAGGAGCGCGATCCCGACGAGCACGAGCAGGAGCACGTCGGCGCGGCCCTCGGCCAGCTCGAACGCGTTCACGAACGCGATCTGGACGACCGCCGTAAGCGTCACGAGCACCGCCGCCTTGACGGCGTCGAGCGTCATCGCGCGACGAGGATCACCACCTCGGAGAGCGAGTCGAAGTCGACGAACGGCTCGACCTGGATCCGCATGTAGAGCTCGATGTCCTGCCGGCCGACGCTCGTGACCTCCCCGATCGGGATCCCGAACGGGTAGCGGGACGAGATCTCACCGGAGCTCCAGCCGGAGGTGACGATCGTGTCGCCCGGCTCGACGACGAGCTCCTTGTCGACCCGGTCCAGGACGAGCCCGGCGCCGGCGCTCGGCGAGGCGCGCACGTCGCCTCGCGCCTCCGTCTCGGCGATCCTGCGCCGACACGAACATCGACGTGGTCGGTGAGGAGCGTGACCTGCGCGTAGCCGCTCGTCACCATGCGTGACGACCCCGACGAGCCCCTCGTCGGTCACGACCGGAGCGCCCTCGGTCACGCCCTCGTTCGATCCCGGCCGCCACCAGCACCCGCTGGTTGTAGGGGTTGGCAGGCTGTGCGATGACCCGCGTCGACACCGGCTCGAAGTCGTCCGGGAAGCGGGGCCCGTCGACGAAGGCGAGCAGCTCGCGCAGGCGCTCGTTCTCGGCCGTCGCGGCTCTGCGTCCTGACGCAGCTCCTCCTGGAGCTGCTCGATGCCGCGCCTCGAGCCCGTCGGTCGTCTCCTTCGCGGCGACGAGGTCGGAGACGTACCCGTACGCGTCCTGGAACGGGCGTGCGATCCGCTCCCCGGCCTCCTCGAACGGCGCCAGGATCGCGAGCCCGAGCTCCTGCGCGGCATGGAGCCCGCCCTCGTCCGACTCACGCAGGTAGACCGTGATGAGCCCGAGCGAGACGAGGATGAGGGCGGCTGCGACGGCACGCCGCGCCATCACGCCCTTGTCGGGCGACGAGGAGCCGGAGGGCCTCGAGGGCAGCCCGACCCGAGGCAGCCGTGCTGTGCGTTGACGGGGCACGGGGGTCAAATTGTAGGCAAGCGGGCCGGCCCGCCGAGCCGATTCCCGGCGTCGCGGGCGCGGGCCGGTCGGGACCAGCCCTACGGTGGGACGGGACCCGTAGTCCCGCTACGGCGCCCGCCGCGCTCGAGCCGTGCTAGCGCGGGTCCGCGACGCAGGCGTCCGGCCCGGCATAGCCCGGCGTACGGGCCGGCACCGACCGGCGTGTCTAGCGGCGGCGGCCGTTGCGGTTGCGCGCCTTGGCCGAGCGGTGGATCGCCTCGAACTCCTCCAGGCTCCGGCCTGAGCCGACGGCGACGCACGTGAGGGGCGACTCCGCGACGTGGACGGGCATGTGCGTCTCGTGACGAAGCCGCTCGTCGAGGCCCGGCGAGCAGCGCGCCGCCGCCGGCCAGCACGATCCCGCGATCCATGATGTCGGCGGCCAGCTCGGGCGGCGTCTTGTCGAGCGTGCCGCGGATCGCGTCGATGATCTGGGTGACGGGCTCGTCGAGGGCGCGGCGCACGTCCTCCGAGCCGAGCACGACGGTCTTCGGCAGGCCGGTGAGCATGTCGCGGCCGCGGACCTCGGCCTGCACCTCCTCGGGCAGCGGCCACGCCGAGCCGATCTCGAGCTTGACCTCCTCGGCCGTCTGCTGGCCGATCAGGAGCTTGTACTCCTTGCGCAGGTGGTTCACGATCGCCTCGTCCATCTCGTCGCCGCCGACGCGGATCGACTGGGAGACCACGATGCCGCCGAGCGAGATGACGGCCACCTCGGTCGTGCCGCCGCCGATGTCGACGATCATGTTCCCGGTCGGGTCGGAGACCGGCAGGCCGGCGCCGATCGCGGCCGCCATGGGCTCTTCGATCAGGTACGCCTGGCGCGCGCCGGCCGAGATCGTCGCCTCCTCGACCGCGCGCTTCTCGACGCCGGTGACGCCGCTCGGCACGCAGACGATGACGCGCGGGTGCGCGAAGCGGTTGCCGTTCGCCTTCTCGATGAAGTGGCGGAGCATCTGCTCGGTCACGTCGAAGTCCGCGATGACGCCGTCCTTGAGCGGCCGGATGGCCGTGATCGTGCCCGGCGTGCGCCCGAGCATCCGCTTCGCCTCGATGCCGACGGCGTGCACCTCGCCGGAGCGCTGGTCGATCGCGACGACGGACGGCTCGGAGAGCACGATGCCGCGCCCGCGCACGTAGACGAGCGTGTTCGCGGTGCCGAGGTCGACTGCCATGTCGCGGCCGGAGAGGCCGCCGAGGAGGTTCAGGATGCCCACAGAGGTACGTAGAGTGTAGACCGGTCCTCGCGGCCCCTCTCGGGGTTCCCGCTTAGAGCGCCTAACGGAAAGGAGACCCGGCGCAGTACTTCATTCTGTTGGGCGCTCTTAACCGAAGCCGTAGCGACCGGGGAAGCGCGCGGCGAGGATGCGCACGAGCAGGGCTACCGGCAAGCCGACGACGTTCAGGTAGTCGCCCTCGATACGCTCGACGAGCGCTGCGCCTCGGCCCTGAATCGCGTAGGCGCCGGCGCGTCCCTCCCACTCTCCCGTCGCGACGTACGCGTCGATCTCTTCCCGGGTCAGCGACCTGAAGCGCACTGTCGTGACGTCGTGCTCGACGATCTCGAAGTCGCGCGCCGAGCAGACAGAGGCCGGAGACGACCTCGGTGCTCCCGTCCGCCGAGCGCGGTCAGCATGTCGTGCGCCTCGGCGGCCGAGGCCGGCTTCCCGAAGACGCGCCCGGTCAGCGCGACCTCGGTGTCGACGCCGAGGATCGGCCGCGCAGCCGGGTCGGGCGCGAGCGAGCGCGCCTTGCCGAGCGCGTGCGCGACGACCGCCTCCTCCGGGGTCAGCCCGGGCGGGTCGTGCTCCTCGTAGCGCGGCGCTGCGACCTCGAAGGGGACGCCGAGCTGCGCGAGGATGGCCGCGGCGCTGGGGCGAGGTGGAGGCGAGGAGGAGCGGCGGCGGGCTCACGGCGTGTTCACGGACGGTGGCGCCCGATTATCGTGTAGGGCGGAGCCGGGCCCGCGCAGGCCAGGGAGTCGGCGGATGAGATGATCACCGAGCCGAGCTTCACCATCGGGGTGGAGGAGGAGTACCTCCTCGTCGAGCGCGACACGCGCGAGCTCGTCTCGTCCTTGCCTCCGCCCGTCCTCGCCGAGTACCGCGAGCTGCTCGGGGAGCAGGTCAGCCCGGAGTTCCTCCAGTGCCAGATCGAGGTCGGCACGCGAGTGTGCACGACGATGCCCGAGCTGCGCGAGGAGCTCGTCAGGCTCCGGCGCGGGGTCGCCGAGGTGGCGGAGCGCAACGGCCTCGCGGTCGTCGCCGCGTCCTCGCATCCGTTCGCCCGCCGCGGCTTCCAGCAGCTCACGCCGAGAGAGCGCTACCGGATCCTGGCGGAGGACATGCAGGAGGTCGCGAGGAGGCTCGTGATCAGCGGCATGCACGTCCACGTCGGGATCGAGGACCCCGAGGTGCGCATCGACCTCCTGAGCCAGTCGAGCTACGTGCTGCCCCACCTGCTCGCTCTGTCCACCTCGTCTCCGTTCTGGGAGGGCGCCGACACCGGCCTCAAGTCCTACCGCATCGCGGTGTGGGACGAGATGCCGCGCTCCGGCCTGCCGCCCGGCTTCGAGAGCTGGAGCGAGTACGAGCGCCACATCGGCGTGCTCGTCGATGCCGGCCTGATCGAGGACGCCTCGAAGATCTGGTGGGACCTTCGTCCCAGCGCGCGGTTCCCGACGCTCGAGATGCGCATCTGCGACGTGTGCACGAGGCTCGAGGACGCGCTCTGCCTGGCGGCGCTCTACCGCTGCTGGCTCCGCATGATGTTCCGGCTCCGGCGCGGGAACCAGCGCTGGCGGACGTACCGGGCGTTCCTGCTCGACGAGAATCGCTGGCGGGCGCAGCGCTACGGCGTGGACGGCTCGCTGATCGACTTCGGGCGCGGCGAGCTGGTGGCGTTCGGCGATCTCGTGGAGGAGATGCTCGAGCTCTTCGCCGAGGACGCCGCGCATTTCGACTGCCGCAAGGAGGTGGCCCATGCGCGGACGATCGTCCAGCGCGGGACGAGCGCCCACCGGCAGCTCGCCGTCTACAACGACGCGGTGACGAGGGGCGCGGGCCACGAGGAGGCGCTGCGGGCGGTCGTCGACGCCCTCGCGGCCGAGACGCTGGCCGACGTGCCGAGCGCGACGGCAGCCGAAGCCGCCGCGCCTCAGGCTCAGGCGCGCTTGCGCGCGACCCAGATCTCCTCGGACGGCCATCGGCGCGCCCACTCGAGCGGCGCGATGTCCGTCGACTGCCCCGAGTCGCCGGCCTCGGGGGCCTGCAGCTCGAGCAGGTCGAGCACCTCGAAGCCGTTGCCGCGCAGCATCCGGATCATGTCGCCGTGGGCGAGGTGGAACTCGACCGCCCGGTCGTTCTCCGGCCACTCGAAGCGGCCCATCCCGAACTGGGGCCGCTGCAGCGCTCCGTCGCCGGCTCGCGTGTCCCGCATGCAGAGGACGACGAGCACCGAGTTCGTCAGGAAGATCAGCTCGCCGCCCGGCCGCAGGAGCCGCGCCGCCTCCGGGATCCAGAGGTCCGGATCGCACCACAGCGAGGCGCCGTACTCGGAGACGGCGAGGTCGAAGCGACGCGTCGGGGAACGGGACGGCCTCGGCGCTGCCGTGGATGTAGCGGGAACTCGAGGCCGTGCTCGCGCTGCAGGCGCCGGGCGGTCTCGAGCTGCTTCTCCGAGTTGTCGATCCCGACCGGCCGAGCGCCCCGGCGGGCGAGCCACGCCGAGAGTAGGCCGTGCCGCAGCCCAGCTCGATCGTGTCCTTGCCGGCGACGTCGGGCAGGACGTTCAGCTCGTGCTCCGGGATCCCCCAGATACCCCAGCTCGGCTCGTCCGGCCCAGGCCCGCTCGCCGGTCGGCCACGTACTCGTCCGCCCAGGAGTCCCACGCGGCGCGGTTGCGGCCCGCGTGCTCGGTCAGCTCGTCAGACGAGCTCATCGCCGGCGAACCAGAGCGCGATCTCGCGCTCGGCGGACTCGGGCGAGTCCGAGCCGTGGACGAGGTTGTCGGGCATGGACAGCGCGAAGTCGCCGCGGATGGTTCCCGGCGCCGCGCTGGCAGGGTTCGTCGCCCCCATCGTCGTGCGCACCGTCGCGATCGCGCCCTCGCCCTCCAGCACGAGCGCGAGCGTCGGCGAGGACGTGATGAAGTCGACAGCTCGCCGAAGAACGGCTTCTCCGCGTGCTCGGCGTAGTGACGCTCGGCGAGGCTCCTGTCGACCTGGACGAGCTTCGCGCCTCGGATGCCGAGACCGCGCTGCTCGAACCGGTCGAGGATCCTCCCGGCCAGGTGGCGCTCCACGGCGTCCGGCTTGATCAGCACGAGCGTGCGTTCGACCACGTCGTGTCTCCTTCGTCGTGCGCGGGCCGCAGAGCGCGGCCCTACGTCAGGTCGCGGCGATTGTAGGCGGCCGGCCAGGCCTGCTACGTCCACGGCCGCGGATCGTAGGGCCGGCCCTTCGGCCGCCCGGCTCAGAGGTTGTGCGTCGCCGTCGGCTGGTCGACCGGGGTCTCGCAGTAGGGGCAGATCTGCCACATCGGCTCGAGCGGCTGGCGGCAGTGGCGGCAGGCCTGCCGCAGCTTCGTCGTGCAGACGGGGCACGCGAGATAGCTGTGGTCGACCGCGGCCCGGCAGACCGGGCAGCGCTCGTCCTGGCTGATCGTCTCCTCCATCGCGCGGATCTCGAGCTCGCGCTCGCGCACGTCGTCGAGGTACTCGGGAGGCCGGAAGAGCATGTAGATGAGCGGGCCGATGAGCGGCGGGAACACGCCGAGGGCGACTGCGACCGCGATCAGCCAGGGGTCCTCGATGCGGCGCCGGGCGTCCTTGTACACCCAGTAGGCCGTCGCGATCCAGAACGCGACGGCGAAGAAGAGCGCGACGTTGCGGACGACGAGCCACCAGTCCGATTCGAAGAAGTCGCGGACGCCCGCGAAGAGATCGTCGTCGGTGGTGGTCGTCTCCTGAAAGAGCAGCATTGGGGTCGGTTCACGAACCTCTGACGTTTTCCTTCACGCAGCCGTTTCACAGCAGGAGCTTGCCGACCAGGTAGCCGACGCCGAACGCGATCGCCAGGAAAGCTACGAGCAGGATCGTGGCGAGCGCGAAGACGCTCAGCTTCTGTGTCGTCCGGATCATGGTACGCCCGCCGGGCGACGTGCTGCGAGGTCGGCGAGCAGGTACAGGCTGCCCGTCACGAGGACGGGCTCGCCGAGCTCGTGCGCCCGCGCGAGCGCCGCCACGGGGTCAGGCACCGCTTCGACGAGCTCGAACCACGGTCGCGCTCGCTGCGCGAGCTCCTCGGCGGGCAGCGCCCTCGGGCTCGAGGAGCGCGTCGCGACGAGCACGCGGCGCCAGCTCCCCGAGGAGCCGAGCATGGCCTCGACGTCCTTGTCGGCGAGGATCGACGCGACGACCGAGCCGAGCGGCGGAAGCCGGGCGGCCGACGTAGCGGACCGCGTCGGACGTGTGCGCGCCGTCCCGGATCTCGCCGTCGAGTCGCTCGAGACGTCCGGGCAGCGCCACGTCGGCCGGCTCGACCGCGCGGCCCAGGAAGGCTGACGCCGCGACGCCGGCCAGCGCAGCGTTGCCGCCACGCTCGACGATCACCCGGGCGGCCCCGTTCGCCCGCGCGAGCGGCTCCCACTCGGGCTCGCCGAGACAGACCGTCGAGCCCGGCCGGACGACGGCGAGCTTCTCCGCCGCGATCGCGGCGCGCGTCGAACCGAGTACGTTCGTGTGCTCGAGCGCCACGTTGGTAAGCACCTGGAGCCGCGAGCGGAGCACGTTCGTGGCGTCGTGGCGCCCGCCCAGGCCGGCCTCGACGACCGCCGCCTCCACGCCTGCCGCTGCGAACTCGGCGAGCGCGGCCGCGGTGAGGACCTCGAACTGCGTGGCGCCGAGCCGCTCGCCCGGCTCGCGCACGCGAGCGAGCACCCGTTCGATGTCCGCTTCCTCTCCGCCGATCCGCACCCGCTCGGCCCAGCCCGTCACGTGCGGGGACGTGTAGCAGGCGGTGAGCAGCCCCTCGCGGGCGAGCGTCGCCTCGATCGTGCGCGCGGTCGTCGACTTGCCGTTCGTGCCCACCACGTGGATCGACGGGTAGGCGAGCTGCGGGTCGCCGAGCTCGGCGAGCAGCGCCTTCATCCGGCCGACGCCGAAGCCGTCCTTCGGCCAGGGCGACAGCGACTCGAGCCAGGCGACGTTCGACATCGCCCTCATCGTAGGGGCCGTCGTTATGTCCGGCCCCTACACCAGTGGCAGCGCTTCGACGATGCTGAAGGAGGACTCGGTCGGGATCACTCGCGAGAGCTCGAGACCACACTCGGCGAACAGCGACCCGTACTCCTCGGCGGTGCGCTGCCGAGCCTCGCCGAAGAGCGTCATCATGTTGATGTCGCTGAAGCCACACCGCGGGTCCGGCTCGCAGGGCACCGTGACGATCTCGACCACCAGCAAACCGTCGGCCGGCCGCAGCCGCTCGCGGCAGCGCTCGAGGATGACGCGGCAGCGCGCGTCGTCCCAGTCGTGGAGCACCTGCGAGAGGATCCAGCGCTCGCCCGTAGCCGGCAGCGACTCGAAGAAGTTCGCAGGCGACGAGCTCGCATCTGTCGCGCAGGCCTCGCGACCGGAGATGGGCGTCGGCGTCGGGCAGCACGTCTGCCTGATCGATCAGGACGCCCGCCAGATGCCCGTTCGCCTCGAGGACGGTCCCGAGCAGCGATCCGTTGCCGCCGCCCACGTCGACGACCGTGCGCACGGGCGTCCAGTCGTAGGCTGCCTCGACGGCAGGGTGCTGGTCTCCCCGCAGCTCGCTCAGGGTGGCATTGAAAATCCGCTGTGCTTCCGGGCGCGAGCTCAGGTAGTCCCAGAACGTGGTGCCGTGTGCGTGCTCCCACGCGGACTCGCCGGTGCGAAGCGTGTGGCCGACGTCGGCGAACTGGCGCCATACGTAGTCGGAGCTGAAGTGGAGGACGAGGTTGCGCATGCCGTCCGGCCGCTCGCGCAGGAGGTCCGAAGCCGGCGTGTTGGCGAAGACGCCGGGCTCGACCTCGGTGAAGAGGCCGTGGCCGGCGAGCACGCGCAGCACCCGCTCGGTCGACAGAGGGTGCAACCTTGCGCGCGCGGCGAGGTCGTTCGCCGGGAGCGGCCCATCCGCGAGGAGGTCCGGGACGCCGTGACGGACGAGCGTCCCGAGCGCCTGGCTGAGATTCAGGGTGAACACGGCGTCGAGCACCGCACGCCGGTCCACGGCCCGACCGTCGTCAGCCATCGGGCAGCCCCGGCTCGACAGTCGTAGGGCCGGATATATCCGGCCCCTACACCTTCGTGAGAGGGAGCGAGCACGCTCGCGCCCTCTCACGCCCGCTGGCTGCCCTCGACGATGTCGAGGGCAGCCAGCTCTCTCCGGTAGCGCTCGAGCTTCTCGCGTTCGGCTTCCACCACCTCGGCCGGCGCCCGCTCGACGAAGCGCTCGTTCGCGAGCATGCCCTCGCCGCGGGCGATCTCCTGCCTCAGCCGCTCGCGCTCGGCGTCGACGTCGCCGTCGCGGGCTCCGGCAGGCCGTACGACGGCCTCGAAGACGGCACGCTCGGCGTCGCCGAGCTCGAGCCGGACGCCGCTTCGCCGGTAGGTCGCGGCCGCCGCCTGGACGAGCTCCATCGAGATCTCAGCGGGCGGCAGCGAGCCGTCCGAGCCCGGCCAGGGGTGCGCGATGAGACGCCCGCTCCTGGCAGGCAGGTGCGACCAGATCTCCTCCGTGACGTGCGGCATGACGGGATGGAGCAGGGAGAGCAGGCGCTCGAGCGCGTAGAGAGCGGTCGCCGAGGCGTCCGCGTCCTTCGCGTGGAGTCGCGCCTTGACCGCCTCCGCGTACCAGTCGCAGAAGTCGTCGAAGGTGAGGTGGTAGAGCGCGTCGACGGCCGCCGCGAAGCGGTACTCACGGAAGCAGCCCTCGATCTCCTCGCGCACGCTGTCGATACGCCACAGAATCCACCGCTCGATCGGCTCGCGCGGTCGGGCTTCCAGCGTCGCGCCTCGTGCGCCCAGCACGAGGCGCGAGACATTCCAGAGCTTGATCGCGAGTCGCCGGCCCTCCTCGATCGCTACCGGCGAGAAGCGCACGTCCTGCGTCGAGGACATCTTGAGCAGGCCGTAGCGGGTCGCGTCGGCGCCGTGGGCGTCGACCAGCTCGAGCGGGTCGATGCCGGTACCGAGGCTCTTCGACATCCTGCGCCCGTCGGGCGCCAGCACCGTCGGGTTGATGACGATGTCGCGGAACGGCACCGTGCCCATGAGCTCGATGCCCGACCATCTGCATGCGAGCCTCCCAGAGGAAGATGATGTCGCGGCCCGTCACGTTGACGTCGTTCGGGTAGAAGGTCGCGAGCTCCGGCGTCTCGTCGGGCCAGCCGAGCGTCGCGAACGGCCACAGCGCCGAGGAGAACCACGTGTCGAGGACGTCCTCGTCCTGGCGTAATGCCTCGCCGCCGCACTCCTCGCAGCGTTCGGGGGTGGTCTCCGACACGACCGTGGCGCCGCAGTCGCAGTACCAGACGGGTATGCGGTGACCCCACCAGAGCTGGCGCGAGATGCACCAGGGACGGATGTTCTCCATCCAGTCGAGGTAGACACGCGCGAAACGGTCGGGGGTGAAGCGCACGGTGCCGTCCTCGACCGCCTCGATGGCGGGCCGCGCCAGCTCGCTCCATCTCGCACCACCACTGCGGCGTGATCAGCGGCTCGATCCGCGATGCCGCAGCGGTAGCAGTGGCCGACCGAGTGGCGGTAGGGCTCCTTCCGCTCGAGCTGGCCGTGCTCGTCGAGCCACGCGACCACGCGCTCGGTCGCCTCTTCCTGGCTCAGCCCGGCGAAGCCCGGCACCTCGTCGTTCATGCGCCCGTCGAGCCCGATCACGGTCAGCTCCGGGAGGTCGTGGTCGCGGCCGATCTCGAAGTCGAGCGGATCGTGGCCCGGGGTGATCTTGAGCGCCCCGGTACCGAAGCCGGCCTGCACCCGCTCGTCGGCGATGATCGGCACGCGGCGCTCGACAACGGGGACGACGGCCTCCTTGCCGACGACGGCTGCATAGCGCTCGTCGCCGGGGTGGACGGCGACTCCGACGTCGGCGAGAATCGTCGCCGGCCGCACGGTCGCGACCGTGACGTGACCAGAGCCGTCCGCGAGCGGGTAGCGGACGTAGTAGAGCGTGTCGTCGACGTCCGCGTGGTCGACCTCGAGATCCGAGATCGCGCTGCCGCAGCGTGGGCACCAGTTGACGATGCGGCTGGCGCGGTAGATCCAGCCGCGCCGGTGGAGATGCACGAAGAAGCGCAGACACGGCCCGGACGTAGCCCTCGTCCATCGTGAAGCGCTCGCGCCGGTAGTCGAGCGAGGCCCCCAGCCTGCGGTACTGGTGCATGATCACGCGGCCGAACGCGCTCGAGCCACTCCCAGACGCGCGTCTCGAACGCCTCGCGGCCGAGATCCTGGCGGGTGAGGCCTTCCCTCGCCAGGTCCCGCTCGACCACGTTCTGGGTTCCGATACCGGCGTGGTCGTAGCCCGGCTGCCAGAGGACGTCGAAGCCCCGCATCCGGTGCCAGCGGATGAGCACGTCCTGGTAGGCCGCGTTCATGGCGTGGCCCATGTGCAGCTCGCCCGTGACGTTCGGGGGCGGGACCGCGATCGCGTACGTCGGCCCGCCCGAGCCCGGCTCCGCCGCGTAGAGGCCCTCCTCCTCCCACGCGCGCTGCCAGCGCTCCTCGATCAGGTCCGGGCGGTACTGGCTGTCCATCGGGGCCATTGTAGGGAGGCGAGCCATGTAGTACCGTGTGTACACGAGTGGCCACGATGGGAGTTCGCGAGCTGCGCCAGAACCTGTCCCAGGCGCTCCGGCGCGGTCGGAGGGGCGAGACGATCGAGGTGACCGGATCGTGGCGAGCCGGTGGCGCTGCTCGTGCCAGCGCCGAAGCGGAAGCAGGCTCGATCAGCTCGTCGCGGAGGGCAAGGTAACCCCGCCTACCGCGGTCCCTGGACGAGTTCCTGCGGACGCACCGCCCTCGGAAGAGCACGACCGGGGATCACGGCGAGCGAGGCGCTCGCAGGAGGATCCGTGGCGAGTAGCTCGTTCGCCTACCTGGACGCGTCGGCGCTCGTCAAGCTGGTCGTCGCCGAGGACGAGACGCGAGCGCTCGGCGCTCATGTCGTGGGCCGGCCAGCTGGCGACGAACGAGATCGCACTGGTCGAGGTCATTCGCGCCTGCAAGCGAGGTGCGGCCCCAGGCGTCGAGGAGGCAGGCCGACGCCTCGTCTCGAGCGCCTTTCTGGTCGAGCCGACCGCCCCCTCCTCGAGCGGGCAGCCGAGCTCACCTCCGAGCGGCTGCGAGCGCTGGACGCCATCCACCTCGCCAGCGCCCTTCAGATCGGCCCCGACGAACTGATCGCCTACGACCACCGCCTCCTCGAGGCAGCCGCAGAGGCCGGGCCTCACGGTCGCGTCGCCGGGCGCCTGACCGCGTCGAGGGCGACCTGGGTGGCCAGCCGCGGGTTCTCCTGCAGCCGGCGAAGCGAGTACTCGTACCACCGCCGCCCGTACGGGCACGTAGATGCGTACCCGCTCGCGCTCGGCGACGAGGTGGTCGGCGAGGTCGGCTCGGACGCCGAGCAGGAGCTGGAACTCGTAGCTGCCGGCGGCGAGCCCGCGCTCGGCGACGAGCAGCCTGCTCTGCCCCACCAGCCGGTCGGCGTGGGTCGCGAACGCGACGAAGCAGCCGGCGTCGAGGAGCGTCTCCGCGATCTCCAGGAAGCGCTCGCCGACCTCCCGGTCGTCCTGGAAGGCCACCTCCTCGGGCTCGAGGTAGATGCCCTTGCACAGCCGCACGCTCGGCCGCAGGTCGGCGAGCGCGCGGGCGTCGTCGAGCGTGCGCCGCAGCCGCGCCTGCAGGACGATCCCGACGTTGTCGTGGCCGGTGGCCCGGAGCGCGCGGTAGAGCTCGAGCGTCGCAGACGTGGTCGCCGAGTCCTCCATGTCGATGCGCACGAAGCGGCCGCGCTCGGCCGCCGCGCGCACGATCGTCTCGAGGTTTGCACGGCAGAGGTCGGCGCCGACGTCGAGGCCGAGCGCGGTGGGCTTCACGCTGACGCCCGTACGCAGGCGGTCGTGCTCGATCTGCTCGAGGGCCTCGAGGTATCCGCGCACGATCTCGGCCGCCTCGGCTTCCGTGCTCACCTCCTCGCCGAGCACGTCGAGCGTCGCGAGCTTTCCCTCGCCGTTGAGCCGGCGGACGACCCGGCACGCGTCGGCGAGCTCCTCCCCGGCGATGTAGCGGCCGGCGACCCGCCGGACGAGCCGCGCGCGGGACGAGGGGCAGCGATCGCACGAGTGCCCGCTCGAGCAGTCGCACGAGACCCGCCTACTCGTGTTGGCGGCCGGGCACGGCTCGGACTTCGACGCTCGCCCCGGCCGGAGCCTGGGCGCGCAGACTGGCGGCGAGCTGCTCCGCGCCCGCCTCGTCGGCGGCCGGAACGCCAAAGCCGCGGCGCCGGGAGACGAGCGGGATGCCCGCCTCGACCAGGCGGGCCCGCAGCTCCGTGCCGCTGTCGCGGTCGGGAAACGTGACGAGCACCAGCGTGGGGGCGTCGCGAAGCGACGTGACCGCGCCCGGGAATCCACCCTGCGGCGCCGCGTCGACCGGGATCTCGCCCTCGTCCTCGTCGCTCCTCCACGACTCCGCCTCCGCCCGCGCCGGCGGGGCGAGGTCGCTGAGATCGGGCGGCTCCTCGCCGGGCGGGAGGTCGGGCGCGATCTCCTCCCACTCGGTCGCTTCGTCGTCCCAGCGGTCGTGCCAGAGCTCGTAGCCGAGCCCGGTCCGGTCGAGCAGCGCGAGCGCGATCGCCTCGACGCGGGCCGCGTCCGCCTCGCCGTTCGAGTACACGCGGATCGTGCGGCCGTCCCGCGTCAGCCGCGCGCCCTCGGGCAGCCGCTCGGTGATACGCGAGGCGAGCCCGCTCGACCTCCTCCGGGCCGCCCTCGAGCTCAGCGGTGAGGCGCCATTCGTCGTCCACGGCGCGAACTCTACGGTGCAGGCGCAGCCGGCAGGCCGGCTGCCGCTCGGACGGCGCTGCTACGCCGACTGCTCGGAGAGCTCGTCGAGGTCGAGCGAGCGCGCCGCCGCTCGTCACGAGCGTCGGCTTCAGGTTGCGGGTGATCGTCTCCTTCGTGATCACGCACTTGGAGACGTCCTTGCGCGACGGCAGCTCGAACATGACGTCGAGCAGCGCCTGCTCGATGATCGAGCGCAGCCCGCGCGCCCCGGTCTCGCGCTCGAGCGCGCGATCGGAGATCGACCAGAGGGCGTCCTCCGTGAAGACGAGCTCGATCGGTGTCGTAGTTGAAGAAGCGCTGGTACTGCTTGACGAGCGCGTTCTTCGGCTCGAGCAGGATCTTGACCAGGTCCTCGCGCGTGAGCTGGTGGACGGCGCTGACGACCGGCAGCCGCCCGATGAACTCCGGGATCAGCCCGTAGGCGAGCAGGTCCTCGGGCATCACCTGCGAGTGGAGGTCGGCGTCCTCGACGGAGCGCTTCGACCGGATCTCGGCGCCGAAGCCGACCTGGTTCTTGCCGATGCGCTTCCCGATGATCTTCTCGAGGCCGGCGAAGGCGCCGCCGCAGATGAAGAGGATGTTCGTCGTGTCGATCGAGAGGAACTCCTGGTGCGGATGCTTGCGTCCGCCCTGCGGCGGCACGGAGGCGACGGTTCCCTCGAGGATCTTGAGCAGCGCCTGCTGGACGCCCTCTCCCGACACGTCGCGCGTGATCGACGGGTTGTCGGCCTTGCGGGCGATCTTGTCGACCTCGTCGATGTAGATGATCCCCGTCTCCGCCTTCTTGACGTCGAAGTCCGCCGCCTGGATCAGCTTCAGCAGGATGTTCTCGACGTCCTCGCCGACGTAGCCCGCCTCGGTCAGCGCGGTCGCGTCCGCGATCGCGAACGGCACGTTGAGGATGCGAGCGAGCGTCTGGGCGAGGAGCGTCTTGCCGCAGCCGGTCGGACCGAGCAGCAGGATGTTGGACTTCTGGAGCTCGACGTCGGAGTCGTCGGACGCCATGCGCACGCGCTTGTAGTGGTTGTAGACCGCCACCGACAGCGTGCGCTTGGCCTCCTCCTGCCCCACCACGTAGTCGTTGAGGACGTCGTAGATCTCCTTCGGCCGCGGCAGGTTGTCGAGGTCGAGCTGCGCCGGCTGCGTCAGCTCCTCGTCGATGATCTCGTTACAGAGATCGATGCACTCGTCGCAGATGTAGACGCCGGGGCCGGCGATCAGCTTCTTCACCTGGCGCTGGCTCTTCCCGCAGAAGCTGCACAGGAGCTGCTCGTTGCCGTCGCTCGCTCGCGCCATGATCCTCCCTCAGGTCGTCGTCGACCGTCTCGGCGGCTTGAGCGAGGGTTGCCGCCGGCCGCCGAAACCCGAGAAGCGCATGGTCTCTTCGCCTGCCCTCGCCACGTCTCCTCTTTCTTTACACCTATTCGCCGTTCTTGCCAACCCCGAACCGGGTCGTCTCAGCGGTGCGCGATCACCGTGTCGATGATGCCGTACTCCTTGGCCTCCTCCGAGGTCATGAAGTAGTCGCGCTCCATGTCCTTCGAGACCTTGTCGAGCGCCTGGCCGGAGTGCTGGGCGAGGATCTCCTCGAGCCGCCGCTTGATGGAGATGACCTCGCGGGCCTGGATCTCGATGTCCGTCGCCTGCCCCTGGAAGCCGCTCGAGACCTGGTGGATGAGGATCTTCGCGTTCGGCAGCGACATCCGCTTCCCGTTGGCGCCACCGGCGAGCAGCAGGGCTCCCATGGACATCGCGATGCCGACGCAGATCGTCTGCACGTCGCACTTGATGAACTGCATCGTGTCGTAGATCGCGAGGCCCGCATACACCGAGCCGCCGGGCGAGTTGATGTAGACCGAGATGTCCTTGTCCGGGTCCTCGGACTCGAGGTGCAGGAGCTGCGCGACGGTCAGGTTCGCGATCTGGTCGTCGACCGGCGTGCCCAGGAAGACGATCCGCTCGTTCAGGAGACGCGAGTAGATGTCGAACGCGCGCTCCCCGCGCGACGTCTGCTCGATCACCATCGGGACCAGCGGGCTCATCCTCGGGGTCTCCATGCTCATCGCTTCTCCTCGCTTCCGGGCGTCCATATCTTCATGCCGGTGCCACCCTTCTCCTTCTCGGGCGTCCAGAGTTTCTCGCGCGCGTTCGCGAGCTCGACCGGAATCCGCTTGACCCCGCCGACGACCTCGTCGAGCGCCTTCCTCATCCTGAGATCGCCGCGCAGGCGCTCGAAGCCACCGCGCTCGCGCATGAGCCGGATCGCCTCGTCGGGATCGTCGCCGGCGGCGGTGGCCTCGGCGCGGATCAGCTCCTCGACCTCCTCGTCCGCGATCTCGATGCCTCGCTCCTCCGCCACCGTCTCGAGGACGAGCTCCCGGCGGATGGCGCGGTCGGCCTCGGCTCTGGCGCCGGCCTGCACGCCCTCCGCCGTCTGGCCCGTCGCCTGCAGGTAGGTCTGGAAGCTGACGCCCTGGCCCTCGAGCGTGCGCACGAGGGTCGTTGCGAGCGCCGCGGCACGCCGCTCGACCAGCGGCTCCATGCCCTCGACGGTGGAGGCGTCGACGAGGGCGTCGAGCGCGTCCGTGCGGAAACGGGCCTCGAGCTCGCTCTCGAGCTGCTCCCGCAGTCGGGCCTCGACGTCGGCGCGCAGGTCGGCGATCGTCTCGAACTCCGAGACGGTGCGCGCGAGCTCGTCGTCGGCGGCGGGCAGCACTTTCTCCTTGATCTCCTTCACCGTCACGTCGACGGTGCCCTGCCGGCCGTCGGCCAGCTCGAGCTCGACGGTCTTCGTCGCGCCCTCGACCATGCCGGGGAGCTCCACCTCGAGCTCGTCGGCGAGCCGGCCGGTGCCGAGCTCGGCCATGTAGTCGCGGTGGCTGGCGGGCTGCTTGCCCGGCTCCGTGGCCACGAGGTCGAGCACGACCGTGTCGCCCTCGGCGACCGGACGTCCGTTCACGGGCACGAGCGCCGCCGCGCTGTCGCGGAGCTGCTCGATCTCGGCCTCGACGAGCTCGGCCGGCACCTCGGGCTCGGGCGCAGGCACCTCGAGCGCCGACCAGTCGGCGAGCTTCGGCTTCGGCGCGATCGGCACCGTGGCCCGGAAGGTGAACGTACCGCCCTGGCTCGGCAGCTCGTCCCATTCGACCTCCGGACCGTCCAGCGGCCGCACGCCGGCCTGCTGCGCGGCGTCCCAGAACCAGCTGTCGATATGCGAGCGGACAGCCTCCGCGGAGAGCGCCTCCTTGCCCACGCGCGCCTGGACGACCGGCAGCGGAACCTTCTTGCCCTTGCGGAAGCCGGGAATCCGGATCGACTCCGCGAGATCGGCGGCGGCGTGCTCGAACGCGTGACGCACGTCGCCCTCGGTCACCTCGACCTCGAGGCGGACCTTGCTCTCCGGCAGCTCCTCGACCTTCGTCCTCACGGAGCCACCATTCAATCAGATGGGAGCCGAGCCGCCGATTGGGTCCGCAGTCGAGCTCCCGGATGGATCTTGGCGCCGTATTGGTGCGGCGTTGGCGTCGCCACGGAGGCTCCGGCCATGGCGAAGCGGGAGATCACGGTACGCGAGCGGGAGGTCCTGATGCTCGTCTCCGCCGGTGTCTCCAGCCGTGAGATCGCGGCCCGGCTCGCGATCTCGCCGGCGACGGTGGAGTCGCATGTTCGCTCGGCGATGTGCAAGGTCGGGGCCCGCTCGCGGATCCACGCAGTGCTCCTGCTCGCCGGCCCGGACGCCCGGACGCCACCCTCGAGCTCGAGCCCGAGCACCGCCGCCTGCTGGAGCTGCTCGCGACCGGCCTGACGCGGGAGCACGCGGCACAGGCCCTGTTCCTCTCGCGGCGATCGGTCGACCGCCGGCTGGCGGCGCTGCGACGCCGTGTCGGCGTGGCGTCGACGGCCGAGCTGCTGCTCGCGGTGCTGAGCCCGCCCGACGTCTCACCGGCCGACGTCTCGCGCTGAGCTCCCCCGGGCGCAGGTTGGCGCAGTTTGAGGATGTGCGACGGCCGCCGGTCTTCTAGTGTCGGGGGCCTGCGACCAGGAGGAGGAAGGATGACCAAGGCGCCTGTTCGGTTACTGATCGCTTGCGCGGTGGCACTTGCCGCGCTCGCGATCCCGAGTTCCGCGCTCGCACGGCCCCTCGACGGGCTGACCACGGCGTGGCCCGCCGGGAGCTTCCACAGTCGCGCGAAGCGTCGGAGCCCCGGCTGCCGTGTCCCGAGTCGATGCTTCCCGTTCCTGGAGGCCTCTGCGGGAGCGTCACCGTGCCGCTCGATCGCGCCAACCCGGCGGCGGCCACGATCGACGTCGCGTACCAGCTCTACCCCGCCACGGACACGTCGGCGCCTGCCGTGAGCACGATCGTCGTGTCCGACCCCGACGGGCCCGGGCATATCCGGCGTCGCGGTCAAGCCGAGATTTCCTCTTCGCCTTCGAGGCGCTGCGAGCCACGCATGACATGCTGTTCGTCGACCGGCGTGGCACGGGAGGCTCGGGCGCGCTCGACTGTCCGGCGCTGCAGGATCCGGGAAGCCCGGGGGCGCTCGGCGAGCGCATCGCCGCCTGCGCGGCGCAGCTCGGACCGGCGAGGGACTTCTACACGACGGCCGACGTCGCGCACGACGTGGAGGCGGTCCGGGCGGAGCTCGGCATCGAGCAGCTCGACTACCTCGGCTTCGCCTACGGCGCCGCCGACGCGATCGCGTACGCGGTCCGCTTCCCGCAGCACGTCCGTTCGCTCGTGCTCGGCTCGCCGTACCTGCCCGTCGGGCGGGATCCGTTCAACCGGCTTCAGGTCGAGGGCATCGTGCGGGCCATCACGGGCTTCTGCGCCCGCTCGACGCACTGCTCGCGGCAGATCCGGAACCCGATGGCGTTCGTCCAGCAGCTCATCGAGAACGTGCGTGCCGAGCCGGTCACGGGCACCGCGATCGGGCCCGACGGCTCGCCGGTCGAGGTGACCGTGGACGAGTCCGTCGTCGCGCAGATCGCGCGCAACACGGACGCCGACATGCTGAACCTCGAGGAGCTCCCGGCCGCCGGGCGGGCGCTGCCACGCGGCGACGCGGCCCCGCTGCTGCGGCTGGCCGGCGAGACGCTGGGCGAGTTCCCGCCAGGCTTCAGCGGCCCGCCCGACGGGTTCTACTCGGCTGCAGCCAACGTGGCGGGCTACTGCTCGGAGAGCCCCACGCCGTGGGGCCCGCAGGCCTCGCCCACAGAGCGCCGGGCGCAGTTCGACGCCGCGGTCGCGGCCCTGCCGGCCACCGCGTTCGGCCCCTTCTCCGTGGAGGGCTGGACAGGGGACTGGCTCGGACGCTGGCAGACGTCATTCTCGCTGGTCGGGTCGGGAACCGAGTACCGGAGCGGGCCGTGCATCGACTGGCCCGCGCCTGCTCGCACGGCACCGATCGTGCCCGCGGGAGCCGCTTATCCCGACGTCCCGGTGCTCGTCACCGGAGCGGACACGTCCGTCCACACGCCGAGCGAGGAATCGCGGGCGGTCGCGGCGCTGTTCCCCTCCGCGCGCTACGTCGAGTTCGTCGGCGGCGATCACATCCCGGCGATCGTCGAGCCGTGCGTCGCCGCCGTCATGGTGCGGTTCATCGAGTCGTTCGATCCCGGCGACACGAGCTGTGCCCCCGATCCGGGCGGCCCGTGGTACACGCCGGGCGACTTCCCGCTCCGCGCAGCGAACGCTGTTGCAGCCCGCATCGACCCGAGCGGCCGCAATCAGGCGAGGCTCGCGGACCGGCGCATCGTCGCGGCCGGAGTCGCCGTGCTCGCCGACGCCTTCTACCACGGCGGCAAGTACTTCGTCCCGGCCGGTCCCGGGCCTCCGCGGCGGCTCGTACGAGGCCGTGTTCGGCGAGACAGTCGTTCATGGTCCGCTTCGACAAGGATCGCTTCGTCCGCAACGTGGCGGTGGACGGAAGAATGACGATCTCCTTCGAGGACGGCACGTTCACGGCGACCCTGCGCCTCAGCGGCGCGGCCCTGCGTGGCCGCAACGCCACGCTGCGGGTGAAGGGCCAGTTCTATCCCGCCGAGGACGATCCTTTCGTCGTCCGCGGCATGATCGGCGGCCGCCGCGTCGCGGCCCTCGTCGACGTGTACTAACCAGTTCGCTCGCGGCTGTAGGGGCCGAGCATGCTCGGCCCCTACTTCGCCGCGGCGAGCATCTGGGCCAGCATGCGCCCTGTCTTGGGCCGCGCGCCGGGGTCCTTCGCGAGCGCGTGCGCCAGCACCCGTCCGACCTCCGCCGGGACGTCGTCGCGGTCGGCGCACGGGTCGGGCGGCTCGCGGGTGACGTGCGCCATGAGCAGCTCGAAGACGTTGGCGCCGACGAACGGGGGCCTGCCCGACACGGCCTCGTGGAGGACGCAGCCGAGCGCGTAGAGGTCGCTCGCGGCGCTCGCTTCGCCGCCGTCGACGAGCTCGGGCGCGAGGTAGGCGGGCGTGCCCATCACCTGGCCGGGCTTCGTCAGCACGGTGTAGGCGGGGCCCTTGGCGAGGCCGTAGTCGACGAGCAGCGCCGAGCCGTCCTCGTCGAGCATGACGTTCTCGGGCTTGACGTCGCGATGCACGAGCTCGACCGCGTGGAGCGCGTCGAGCGCCGTCCCGATGTGCATGGCGAGCCGGCGCAGCTCCTGCGGCGTGAGCGGGCCGTCGGCGTCGAGCTTGCGGCGCAGCGTGCCGCCCGGGACGAACGCGACGGCGAGGTAGTGCCGCCCACCGTCGGCGCCGGCCTCGAGCACCGGGACGAGGTGGGCGTGCTCGACCTCCGCAGCGACCCGCGCCTCGCGCAGGAAGCGGCGGACGAAGGCCTCGTTCTCGGACAGCTTCTCGCGTAGCAGCTTGAGGACGACCGGGACGCCGTCCGGGCGGCGGCCCGGTAGACGACGCCCATGGCTCCGCGTCCCAGCTCCTCCTCCAGCCGGTAACCGCCGACGACGTCGCCGGGCAGCGGCTCGCGCGAGGCTGACTCCCAGCTAGCCACTCGAGCCCAGCGACCAGGTGAAGCGCGTCATCCCGTCCGGAGGCGCCAGGCCGCCCGGGCGCAGGCCGCGCCGTACGAGCAGGATCGGAACGTTCGCGCCCCGGGCAGCCTCGGCGCGCACCTGCCCGAGCCCGCCCGTACGCCAGTCGTCCGGGAAGGGCAGCACGAGTACCCCGGCCTCTGCGGCCGCCTCGAGCAGCCCTCCGGCGCCGGGGGCGACGAGCAGCGGCTCGGCGACGACGCCGACGAGGCCCTGCACCATCATGGAGGCGACCCCGAGCAGGCGACTCGCGTCGCGCCTGCCGCCTTCCGCGTCCCCCGAGACGCCGGCCAGCAGGAGCGGCGCTCCGGTCGAGCTGGCGAGCCAGGCGGCCAGCTCGAGGCCGGCCCAGTCGTGCTCGCCGCCCACGAACGGCACCAGCACGCCCCGATCGGCCTCGGGCCCCGCCTGGCCGCCGACGAGGAGCGCGACGTCGCAGGGCGCCTCCTCGAGCAGGCGCCACCCGTCGCCGGCGGTGTCGCCGGCGAGGACGGAGGCCGGGCAGTCGGCGAGCAGCAGATCGACGTTCTGCTCCCGCGCGGTGCGGACGAGGTCCCGCTCCGGATCGTCCGACGTGAAGGCCGACATCCTGACTGCGACGCGCCGCTCGACCAGCTGCGCTCGCAGCGCCGCCAGCCCGACCGTGGCCTCCCTGAGCTCGGCCGCGGTGACGAGGCGCGTCACGATCAGCTCGTGCGGCGCCAATGAGCGAGCGAGCGGCTCGGCGATCGCAAGCAGCGCCGGAAGACTGTCACCCAGAGCCGGCGCGACGAGGATGGAGCGTTCCGGCGCCGGCAGCGGCTCGGTCGGAGGCTGCGTGCCGGTTCTCGGCGGTGGAAACTCCACGGGCAGGCCGTCCACGACGAGCTGTGCGAGCGCCTCGGGCGCCGGCAGGTCCTTGAGCGCGTGCTCGCCGAGGTCGCGCAACGCCACGCCGCGCTCGGCCAGCAAGCGCCGAGTCTCGGCGGAGACCAGCACCTGGCCGCCGTGCGCCGCCGAGCAGATCCGGGCGGCTCGGTGGAGGTCGGCGCCGACGTACCCCCACTCGACCGGCGACGGAGCCCCCGTGTGCATGCCCATGCGCACGCGCAGCTCCACACCCTCGGGCCAGGCGTGGGCGGCGAATGACTGCTGGGCGAGCGTTGCAGCAGCAGCCGCGTCACCGGCGCCCTCGAAGACGACGAAGTGCACGTCGCCCTGGGTGTCGACCTCGACGCCTCCGTGAGACGTGACGGCCTCGCGGAAGAGCCGGCGATGCTCCATGAGCAGCTCGCGGTAGGCGTCGCCGAGCTCGTGCAGGAGCCGGGTCGAGCCCTCGATGTCGGTGAACAGCAACGTGATCGTGCCCGTAGGCAGCGAGGGACGCGCCGGCCCGGCGAGCTCCAGCGACGGGTCGTGGTTAAGGATCGACCGCTCGAGGCGCTGCAGCTGCGGGCTCGGGTCGATGCCGAGCTCGTCGACCAGCACGCGACGCCCCTCCTGGTAGGCCTCGAGCGCCTCGGCCTGGCGCCCCGACTGGTAGAGCGCGACCATCAGCTGCCCGCGCGGCCGCTCCCGCAGGGGATGCTCGGCGAGCATCGTCTCGAGCTCGCCACGACCTCCGCGTGTCGCCCCAGCGCGAGGTCGGCCTCGACGCGCTCCTCGATCGCCGCGAGGCGCAGCTCCTCGAGCCGCGCGATCGCCGGCTGGGCGAAGTCGTGGTAGGAGAAGTCCACGAGCGGCGGGCCGCGCCAGAGCTCGAGCGCCTCGCGGAGCAGCGCGGCCCCACGCTCCGGGTTCCCGGCAGCGCGGGCACGCGCTCCGTCCTCCACGAGCCGCTCGAAGCGGCCCAGGTCGAGGCGGCCGGAGCCGAGCTCGAGGGCGTAGCCCGGCGCCCGCGTCACGATCGCCTCCTCCCCGAGCGCCTTGCGCAGGTCGGCGACCAGCCCCTGCAGCGCCGGCAGCGCCGTCCGCGGCGGCTCTCGTCCCCACACGGCGTCGATCAGCCGGTCGGTCGACACGATCTGGCCCGCGTTGAGCAGCAGCATCGCGAGGAGTGCGCGCTGCTTCGGCCGAGGCAGTTCCACCGGCGTGCCGTCCCGCAGGGCCTCGAGGGGCCCGAGGACCCGGAACTCGAGCTGCCTGCCGCCGCCCACGGTAGAGGCGGGACGCTAACACGCCGCATGCGACGCCGCGCCGTTCGAGCGCTCGGCGGACGCAGCCCGTTCATGGGCTACTGTGTGTGCATGCGAATGCACATACATGTGGACGACGAGCTCGTCCGTGAGCTCGATCGCCGGGTTGGGCCGCGGCGGCGCAGCGCGTTCATCGTGCAGGCGCTCCGGCGCGCGCTCGAGGACGAGCAGCGCTGGGAGCTGATCGAGTCCGCGGTCGGCTCGATCCCGGCGCAGGGCCATGCCTGGGAGGAGGATCCCGCCGCCTGGGTGCGCACGCAGCGCGCCGAGGACGTCCGCCGCGTCGGCTGATGGCCCGCGTCCTGCTCGACACGACCGTCCTCATCGACGTGCTCCGAGGCCGGCCCGGCACTATCGAGCGCCTGAGACGTCTCCACGATCGTGGCGACTTCCCCTGCGCGTGCGCGGTCAACGTCGAGGAGATCGCGAGAGGCCTCCGGCCCGGAGAGGAGGAACCCGTGCTGCGGCTCGTCGCGGGGCTCGACCTCGTGCCCCTCGGCCAGCGAGAGGGCTGGCAGGCCGGCACCTGGCGGCGTGAGCTGGCCGCTCGCGGCCAGACGCTCTCGCAGACCGATTGCCTCGTCGCAGCGGCCGCGCTCACGATCGGCGGGCGGCTCGCGACCGGCAACCCGCGGGACTTCCCCATGCGCGAGCTCGACGTCGAGCACTGGCCCGCAGGCGAGTAAGCCCCGAATCGGCGTTCGCCGGGCTCTGACTCCCGTATCGTTCGACGGTGGCGCCTGCGGCGGTCAGCCATTCGCCTGCGACCGGGTTGATCGGGCGCGGCCCGGAGCTGGACCGGGTGCGGGAGCTGCTCGAGGGCGGCGCTCGGCTGGTGACGCTGACAGGGCCGGGCGGGTCGGGGAAGACGCGGCTCGCGCTGGAGCTGGTCGAGCAACTGAGGGACCGCTACCGCGACGGCGCGGCCCTCGTCGAGCTGGCGCCGCTGCGCGAGCCGGCCTTCGTGCCCGCCGCGGTGGCGCAGGCGCTCGGCCTGCGCGAGTCGGCGGGCGCGCAGGTCGAAGACGCCCTGGAGGCGTTCGTGGCAGGCCGAGAGCTGCTGCTCTGCGTCGACAATTTCGAGCACGTGCTGGAGGCCGCTCCGCTCGTCTCCAGGCTGCTCGCGGCCGCACCCGACCTGACCGTGATCGCCACCTCGCGCGCGCCGCTGCGGCTGCGCGACGAGCAGGAGCTGCCCGTCCCGCCCCTCCCCTCACCGACGCCGAGGCCCTCTTCGTGCGCCGGGCAGGCCAGGTGCGGCCCGACCTCGCGCTCGACGAACGGTGACCGCGAGGCCGTCGCCGAGATCTGCCGGCGCCTCGACGGGCTCCCGCTCGCGATCGAGCTCGCCGCCGCCCGCGTACGCGCGCTCTCCCCGCCCATGCTGCTCGCAGCGCCTCGAGAGCGGCTGCCGCTACTCACCGGGGGGCCCCGCGACGCCCCCGAGCGCCAGCGCACCCTACGGGCCACCATCGAGTGGAGCTACGAGCTGCTACCCGAGGAGGAACGCAACCTGTTCGCCCGCCTCTCGGTCTTCGCCGGCGGCTGCACCCTGGAAGCGGCGGAGGCCGTCTGCGACGCCGACCTCGACACGCCTGGCCGCGCTCGTCGAGCACAACCTCCTCCGCCAGCCCGACACCGCCGACAGCGCCCGCTACACGATGCTCGAGACCATCCGCGAGTACGCGGCCGAGCGCCTCCACGAAAGCGGGCCGAGGACGACGTCGGCGGCCGCCACGCGGGGTTCTTCGTCGCGCTGGCCGAGGAGGCGGAGGGGGGCATCTACGGCGGGCGGCAACTCGAGTGGCTGGACCGCCTCGACGGAGAGCTACCGAACATCAGGAGCGCGCTGGCCTCGCTGCTCGAGCGGCAGCAGGCTGCCCGGGCGCTTCGCTTGTGCACGGCGATCTGGACGTTCTGGGAGGCGCGCCGTCCGAGCGACGGGCGGCGCTGGCTCGAAGCGGGCCTGTCGGCGGACGAACCCGTGCCGCCCGAGATCCGGGCTCGCGGGCTTTTCGCCTACGGACACCTCATGCTCTTCGCCGGCGACCTTCGCCGGTCGCGCGACCTCCTCGAGGCCGCCGCTGCCCTCAGTCGTGAGCTCGGGGACACGGAAGGGCTCACGCTGGCCCTGAGCCGCCTCTCCTGGGTCGCCGACGAGCAGGGCCAGGTCGAGGAGTCGGGCGCGGTTACAACAGAGGGGCTCGGCCTTCTTGGAAGCGTCGCCGAGCCGTGGGTTCGAGCCGAGGCGCTCAACTACTTCGGCGTCGTCTTCGCCGAGTCCGACGCAACACGGGGCTGCGAGCTGCTCGAGGAGGCACGTGCCCTCTGGAGCGACCTCGGGAACGCCCAGCGCTCGGCGGACGTGTTGAACAACCTCGGCTGGACGACGATCCTCACGGGCGAGTATGCGCGATCGCGTGCCTACCACGAGGAGAATCTCAGGGTCGCGCGAGGCAACAGGGACACGTTCCGCATACCCTGGCCCTCGGCAACCTCGGTCTCGTCGAGCTCCTCGACGGCCATCCGGAACGGGTTCCTCCGCTCCTGGCAGAGGAGCTGCCACTGATGCTCGAGCGCGGCGAGCGGCGGTCCTTTCCCGAAGCGGCGGTCATCGCCGCCTCGGCCGCCGCCGCGGAAGGCGACGCGGTCCGCGCCGCTCGCCTCGGCCGGAGCCGGCGAGGCCGCCTACGAGGCCGGCGGCGGCACCTGGAGCCGGCCCGAGCAGCAGCTGCTCGATCGGTATGTCTTTCCGTTGCGCGAGACGTCGGGCACGGCGTTCGACGCTGCCTGGACGGAGGGCCGTGCGATGTCGTTCGAGGAGGCGATCTCGTATGCGCTCGCCGGTCTACCCGGATCGGCGCCGGTCGTGGAGCCCGACCGCCTCGACGCGGGAAGCGGCCTCGCCGGTTACCAGCTGGAGGCGGTGGTGGGCCGCGGCGGGATGGGGGTCGTGTGGCGGGCCCGCCAGGTGTCGCTGGATCGGCCGGTTGCGATCAAGGTGATCGCGCCCGAGCAGGCCGGCAGCGCCGCGTTCCGGGAGCGGTTTCTGCGCGAGGCGAAGCTCGCGGCCTCGCTCGAGCATGCTCACGTGCTGCCGTCTACGAGGCCGGCGAGAGCGACGGTCGACTGTTCCTGGCCATGCGTTACGTCGACGGCGAGGATCTCGCGTCGGTGACTGGCGCGCGAGGGGCGGCTCGAGCCCGCCCGGGCGGTCGCTCTGGTCGCCCAGGTCGCCTCCGCGCTCGACGCCGCCCACGCCAGGGGCTCGTCCATAGTGACGTCAAGCCCGCCACGTGTCCTGGTCGCGCAGGGGGAGGGCGAGCCGCGGCTACCTGACCGACTACGGCATCGCCAGGCCACCGCGTCCGAGACGGCCGGGCTGACCGAGGCCGGCCAGCTGCTCGGCACGGTCGACTACCTCGCCCCCGAGATGATCCAGCGTGGCCGGCCTAGGCCGGCCGCAGACATGTACGCGCTTGCGTGCGTCCTCTACGAGCTTCTCGCGGGCATCATTCCATTCGCACGCGAGACGGAAGTGGCGACGATCTGGGCCCATGTCCAGGAGCCCCCGCCGTCGCGGCCGAGGGCGGCCCGCACGGCTGCCCTCGAAGCGGTCATTAGACACGGCCTCACCAAACGAACCGCAGAGCGGTACGAGAGTGCCGGCGAGCTCGCACCGCGGCAACGGCAGCGCTCGGGGGTCCGAGCGGATCTTGCCGGGTCGGCCGGCCGCGGCGGTCGACAAGTGGCCGGACGGGTTGCCTCGACCCCCACCACGCTGGTCGGCCGCGGCCCAGAGCTTGCCGACTCGCCGCCACGATCGGCGGGGCAGGAAGGCGGCTGATCGCGATTACAGGGCCCGGTGGGAGCGGCAAGAGCCGGCTGGCGCTCGAGCTCGCCGCGCGTATGGCCCCTCGTTTTGAGACGGGGTTCAGTTCGTCGCCCTGGCCTCGATCGGGGACCGTCGCTCGTCGCCTCCACGATCGCCCAGGCGCTCGGGCTACTCGAGAGGGCGCCCGGTCGTACGAGGAGCTCGTCGAGCAGCGGCTTCGGGAAGGCGAGTGCCTCGTGCTGCTCGACAACGTCGAGCACCTGGTGCCTGCGGTCTCGCCGCTGCTCGCGAGGTTGGCCGGCGCGGCCGACCGCTCGCGGCTCGTCCTCACGAGCCGGGCCGCGCTCGGCGTCTCCGGCGAGCAGGAGTACCCGCTCGAGCCGCTCCCGACGAGCGACGCGGCGGAGCTGTTCGAGGCCCGGGCCCGTGCCGTCAAGCCGAGCCTCGCCGTCGACACCGAGGCGACGAAGGTCATCACCTCGATTGCGCGCGACTCGACGGCTGCCGCTGGCAATCGAGCTCGCGGCCGCGCCGCGAACCTCCTCTCGCCCCAGCCGATCCTCGGAGCGCCTCGACCAGCGCCTCGCCCTCCTCGCCGGCGCCACCCGCCACGATCGGCACGACAGCGACGCTGCGTGCCACGATCGACTGGAGCCACGAGCTGCCTCGAGCCCGACCAGCAGCACCTCCTTCGCCCGCCTGTCCGTCTTCGCGGGCGGCGCGCGACTCGAGGCCGTCGAGGCCGTCTGCGGACCGGCGTCATCGACGCGCTCGGCGGAGCGGCTCCTGGCCGGAAGAGCCTGTACGCCGCGGCGGGCGCCGACGGCGAGTCGCGGTGGAGATGCTCGAGACCATCCGCGAGTACGCCGCCGAGCAGCTCGAGACCGCCGGCGGGGCCGAGGAGACCAGACAGGCGCAGGCCACGCACATGCTGGAGCTCGCCGAACAGGCCGAGCTCCACGGGCCGCGGCAGCTGGAGTGGCTCGACCGGCTCGAGGCCGAGCACGACAACATCCGGGCCGCCCTCGCCTGGGCGCTCGAGCACGACGAAGAGCTCGCCACCCGCATCGGGGCGGCAGCCTGGGGAATTCTGGTGGGGCCGCGGTCACCACCGGGAGGGTCACGAGTGGCTCGGGACGTGGTCATCGCCGCTACGAGCGACCTCAGCCTCGCCCGCGCTGTCGCGATGTTCGGGGATGGGAACCTCGCGCGCGAGCTCGGGAACGAGCAGGAGAGCACCCAGATCTTCCGCGACGTCGCACCCATGTTCGAGTCGCTGTGGCGACCCTTACTGGCTCGCCGAGGCGCTGCTCAACCGCGGCTGTCTCGAGGCTCTTGGTTGGCGATCTGGACACAGGCAGGAACCAGATCGACAGAGCGATCGCCATGGCGCGCGACCAGCACGACGACTTCCTGCTCGGCAACGCCCTTTCGAACCTCGGCTGGCTCGAGCTCCAGTCCGGCCTGATATCGGAGGCGGCGGGCCACCTCGAGGAGGCCCTGGGCGCCTGGGAGCGCGCAGGCAATCTGTGGGGAATCGCCCTCGCGCAGAACAATCTCGGGTGCGCCCTCGTGGCGCTCGGCGACGTGGATCGAGCCGAGGAAGCCGCCGCGGTCCAGCATCCCAGCGTCTGCCCGGCTGCGGATGCCATGGCTTGTCTGCGCCAGCCTCGACGAGCTCGGGATCAGCGTGGCCCTGGCCCGCGGCGACGATCGACGCGCTGCTCGCCTGCTCGGCGCCCGCGACTGCCTTGCGGCGGAGCTGGGCATGGCGCCGACGTGTTCACGAGCGACGACACGGTGAACAAGATCCGCGAGTCCCTGGGTGCCGATGCCTTCGAGACCGCCTACGTCGAGGGGCCGTGCCATGAGCCTCGACCAGATCGTCGACTGCGTCGCCGGAGGCGATCCCGCAGCGACCGCGTGATCCGAGCAACACGGCGTGAATTGATGATCGAACGTGGCGACGAGAGGCGTACCCTTCAGCTGTCCTGCGGCTCATGCTCGAAGGGAGGTCGTCATGCGTCGGCTCAGCGCTCCTGATCGCCGTCGGAAGTCTCGTGCTCGCGCTCGCCGCGGGGTGCGGCGGGGAGGAAGGCACAACGGAGCCCGCTGCTCCCGCGCCTCCTGCCGCCTCCGAGCCTCCTGTCACCACGGAGGCAGGCTCGACCGCAGGCGAGACCGCCCCGGCCGAAAGGCGCTCCGCGTGGCGGCGTCTACCGGATCGGGGTGGAGAGCTCGTTCAACTTCACGAACGGCTTCGACCCCACCGGCGAGTACCTGGGCGAGGCATGGGGCGTTTTCCAAGCGATGGTCCGTCCCTTGATGGGCTACCCGCAGAGGTCGGGGGCCGAAGGAAACGAACTCGTTCCCGACCTGGCTGCGGCCGAGCCCGAGATCTCCGAGGACGGTCTGACATACACGTTCACGCTGAAAGACGGGGTCATGTTCGGCCCCCCCGTTAGTCGCGAGGTCACTGCCTCCGACGTCGAGTACGCGTTCCGTCGCATCGCAACGGAAGCGCTAGTCGCGCAATACCAGAATTACTACGTCGGGACGATCGAGGGACTCGAGCTCGGTCAGGACCCGGGACCCGGTGGGATCCCCGGCATCAACGTCATCGACGACAAGACGATCGAATTCACGCTCGCAAAACCGACCGGCGACTTCCTCTACCGGCTCGCGATGCCGGCGACGGCTCCGATCCCGGAAGAGGTCGCGGGGTGCTTCCGGGGCGGGGGATTACGGCCGCTTCGTCATCTCGTCCGCCTCTTACATGCTCGAAGGTTCGGATGAGCTCGATATCTCGTCGTGCAAGTCGATGAAGCCGATCTCGGGGTTCGACCCAACTCGTCACATGCATCTGGTGCGCAACACGGATTACGACCACAGCACCGATGACGTCAGGAAGAACTATCTCGACCGGATCGAACACAACATCAACACGAACACGAACGATCTCGAGAAGCCGCGTTCTTGCAGGGCGAGATCGCGTGCTGACGCCGACCCCGCAGACACTCAGGCAGTTCTCCAGGACCCCGAGCTGAAGGACCGTCTGCACGTCGAGGCGGGGGATCGCACGTGGTACATCACGCTGAACCTCACGGCCCCCCCGATGGACGACATCCACGTTCGCCGGGCCGTGAATCTCGTTATGGACAAGGACGGTCTGCAGCCGCGCCTGGGGTGGGCCGACGCAAGGCGAGATCGCGACTCACATCATCCCCGACACGATGCTCAACGGCCTGCTCGATGACTTCAATCCGCTTCCGAGCGGAAGCGACAACACCGGCGACGTTGAGGCCGCTATGGAGGAGATGAAGCAGTCGAAGTACGACACGAACGGTGACGGGAAATGCGACGAAAGCCCCGAGTGCAACGACGTTCTAGAACTCGGCAGCAACATCCCCCCCAACACCGACATGTTGCCGGTCGTTGAGGCGCGCTGGAGAAGATCGGGATCACCCTGGATGCCCGCGAGGTCGCCGATGCCTACACGCCGATCCAAACCGTCGAGAGGTTGATCCCGATCTCCATCCGACCAGGATGGGGCAAGGACTATGCCGATGCGTTCACGTTCGTCGGATTCCTCTTCGATGGCCGCAACATCTTGTGCACCGGTAACAGCAACTACTCGCTGGTCGGTCTGACGCCCGAGCAAGCGGAAGAGTGCGGGATCCCGTATCCCGATGAGCCGGTGCCGAGCGTGGACGAGGACATCGATGCCTGCATCCCGACGTTGGGAGACGAGCGGGTGCAGTGCTGGGCCGACCTCGACCGCAAGCTGATGGAAGAGGTCGTCCCGTGGGTGCCGTACCTGAACGAGACGCACGCCGACGTCGTCAGCAACGCCGTCGTCGCCTACGAGTTCGACCAGTTCATGGGCGACGGGGCGCTCGTTCGAGTCGCCGTCGACGCGTCCATGCAGTAGGTCGCCCGGGACTACCGGCTACAGAGACACTCTCGTACGATCCGCGTGTGGCCGACGACGATCTTCCCGCCTGGAGCCTCGCGGCGGGGCTCGAGCGCGCCGTCGCCCAGCCGGAGTGGCCTGCTCCCTCCTTACCCCTGAGTGGGCATTGGGGGCGGGTTGACCGGCGCGGGCGTGCGAGTGGCGGTCGTCGACAGCGGCGTCGAGGCGGACCACCCCGCGGTGGGGGGCGTGGACCTCGGCAGTCCCAGTCGTCGCGGACGACAGCGGCGAGCTCGCCGTGGTCGACGACGACGAGGGCGACGTGTCCGGGCACCGGACTGCCTGTGCGGGCATCATCCGCGGGCTGGCGCCGGACGTCAGCCTGACCAGCGTCCGCGTGCTCGGAGCCCAAATAACCGGGGGCGGGAGCGGTCCTCGTCGCCGGCCTCGAGTGGGCCATGGAACAGGGCGTCCACGTCGTCAACCTCAGCCTCTCCACCCGCAAGGCGGAGATCGCCTGGGTGCTGCGCGAGCCCTCGTCCACCGCGCGTACTTCGCGCGCATGGTCGTGGTCTGCTCCGCCCACA
>CAWIQC010000006.1:0-77700 GCA_963838105.1 uncultured Thermoleophilia bacterium
TCGCTGAGAACAGCGTCGATACAGCGCCCACCCAAGTGATCGGTCGCCCGTTCGGCCGGGCGTGTCGGGGAACCCGGGCGGTCGTCCGAAAGGGCTTGCTTGGCCGGTCGACCGAATCCGCCCAGGAAAGGTTGGCGGAAGACCGACACGGCGCGGATACTGTCCCCGTGGGCGACGAGCTTGCCGCCGTCGAGGTTGTGGGCACCGAGCCCGAAGCCGAACTGCTCTGTTCGCTCCTACGTAGCGCAGGGATCAAATGCATGCACCGGCTGACAAACCAGGGCGCGGGCGCCTTTGACGGCTGGTCTGCCGGAGGCCCCCGCGAGATCCTCGTCCGCGCCGAGGACATCGTCGCAGCCCGCGAGGTGCTCCGCGAGGACAGCCTCGGGGAACCCTAAAAGGGCGGGTGCGCGGCAACGTCATATCCGGTGTTGACGGAGCCGCCGCCCAGGAACGAGGAGGTGCGCTGGCTGGTGATCGATTCATCCCGATGGCGGGATGCTGACCCCGGCCCCTCGACCCGCGATCGTGCCAACGTCGCGAGGGGAGGGCCATCGGGAGGAGCCGGAGCTGTGGATGTCCGGGACCTGGCGGCGGGTGAAGTGGAGCGTCCGAGACTCCAAGATCGGCTACGAGTTGAGTTCCACGAGGACGATCGGCGATCCCGCTGTAGGAGAATGGTTGCGTGAACTGCAGGTATCGCGGCGCGCTGCTGGGGCTCGCGGTCGGAGACGCGCTCGGGACGACGCTCGATTCACTTCGCCGGGTGCGTTCGAGCCCGTTGCCGACATGGTTGGTGGCGGCCCGTTCGGGCTCGAGCCGGGACAGTGGACGGACGACACATCGATGGCGCTCTGTCTCGGTGAGAGCCTTGTCGAGTGCGGCGGTTTCGAGCCGCGTGACCAGCTTGAGCGGTACGTGCGCTGGTGGCGCGAGGGATACATGAGCAGCACCGGCCGCTGCTTCGACATCGGCGCCGCGACCCGGGCGGCGCTCGCGCGCTTTGAGCGGTCTCGTGAGCCATACTGCGGTTCCGCTGATCCGCGCACCGCCGGCAACGGGTCGATCATGCGGCTCGCGGCCGTGCCGCTCTTCTTCGCCGGCGAGCCGCTGCAGGCGATCGAACGCTCGGGCGACAGTTCGCGCACGACGCACGCCGCGCCGGCGGCGGTCGATGGCTGCCGCTATCTCGGCGCGCTCTTGGTCGGAGCGGCTGCGGGCGTCTCGAAGCAGGAGCTACTGCAGCCGCACTGGTCGCCGATCCTCGGCTATTGGGACGAGCATCCGCTCGTGCCCGAGGTGGCGGAGGTCGCTGCCGGTTCGTTCGCGCGGCGCGAGCCGCCGGAGATCCGCGGTAGCGGCTATGTCGTCCGCTCGCTCGAGGCAGCGCTCTGGGCGCTGCACCGGACAGGCTCGTTCAGGGATGGTGCGCTCGCCGCGGTTAACCTCGGCGAGGACGCCGACACGACCGGCGCGGTTTATGGGCAGCTCGCCGGTGCGCTGTACGGCGCCGAGGCAATCCCGGCGGAGTGGCGAGAGAGGCTCGCGCTGCGCGGGCTGATCGAGCGGCTCTCGGACAGGCTCCAGGAGGCTGCGTCGTCATGAAGCCGCCGATCGCGCCACCGGATCTCGAAGTCTCACGCGCCCACACACCCGGGAGTTTTTGGTCGCCGCATCGCGCGAGGAGGAACTGCTCTACGGTAGCGGCGGCCTATCCCAGAACATCTTTCGGCTTTCATTAATGAGTGTGAACACCGCCCCATCGTCGTCTATTCGGGTGCGGCCGAGGAGACTGTTTTTCCACCGCCGCGGGAGTGCGGCTGCTCCGTGTAGAGCGCCGACGGCGGAACCGACGATCGCACCGATGGTGTCGTTGTCGCGGGTGTCGTTGACTGCCCGGATGATCGCTTCCTCGGGGTCGTCGCCGTGGAGGGCGAGGATGATCAGCGCGCTCGTCGCCGTCTCGAGCACGTACGCTCCGGAATAGGCTCGGTCGCACGCCGCGCGCGCCGACAGGCCTCGTTCTAGTGCGTCGCCGGCTGCGAGGTCGACGTAACTCCAACCAGGCCCTGCGTACGAGCTGAAGGCGCCGCCACGGGGCTTATAGAGAGTGTGGTCGCCCTCGACGATCCGGGCGTGGTGGACGTATTCGCGCAACCACCAGGGCGTATCCGGTGGGCGCTCGGCGCCGAGCAATTGCCAGAGCATTTGCACGAAGGCCACATATGCCGCTGTGGACGCCGGATCCTGGTGCGTGACGACGGCAGTGAGCACGGTGTCGGCCGAGAGTCCCCCGCCAGCCGAGCGCAGATGCGCAAGAAGTACCGGTGGAATCCGCATGAGCGCCCCGTTCCCGGCGGAGCGTGCGCCGCGTTCCTCCCAGGAGCGGCCGGCGCGAGCGTTTCTGACGAACTCCCGGAGACTCGAGCCCATCCCGAAGATTCGCTCAGCTGCGAAGCGATCTGACAGGCTCGCCGGTTCAAGGCGCCCTCTCTCTAGGAGGTGCTCAACAGTCCAGAACGCCAGCTGCGTGTCGTCGGATGGCAGCCCGACCCGCCTGCCGTCCGCGTACCGGTTCGGAGGTAGTCGCGTACCTCGCCGTGCTCGGCTTGACGTCGAGCCGGGAGCCTGGCTTCCGTCGTGTTTCCGAGAGCATCTCCGATCGCAAGCCCGAGCAGCATGCCCTCGACCCGGTCGAACGTGGCCGCTGACGGGAGCGCAGGCGGATCCTCCGAGTCCTTCCAGCTCGATCTGCCCATTCCGCACGAGACGAGCGAGCAGATCCACATTCGGCTCAACCTCCATGGCCTACTCAAGCATGCATTGATAGACAAGCTGGGGAGTCCGGGGAACTTGCGTGGATCGACTGGCCGGTCTCGGACAGGCCCACGAGCACGGCCGACCCACGGCGGGGCTCACTCTGCTCCCTCGCACGATCTTGCCGAACAAGCTCAACCATTGACTTGCTCCGAGCCGACGGGCAGGCCGGCGCTGGGTGGGTGCCCGACGTCGGGATGAAGCGAGTACGCGGCCAGCAGGACCCCGGCCCCTTGAGGACCAGGGCTAGCCGCAACTTCGACCGCACACACCGGGGCGTCTCACCAGGGCATAGTCCGAAACGAGATGGTCTACGGTGCGCTCAAGGTGAAACCGAGGTGAGCGTACGTCGCTACATCTCCGGGCGAATGCCCGCCTAGTCCGACGGGCTGAAGGCTAGAAGCTCAGGTCCGTGCTCGCGCAACCAGTCGCGCTGCTCGCGCCAGTGCGGGCGCCGCCGCTCGACGAGGGTCCAGAACCGCCACGAATGGTTCGGGACGAGGAGGTGGCATAGCTCATGCACGACCACGTAGTCGAGAACCTCGAGCGGCGACAGCACGAGCCGCCAGTTGAACGAGAGGGTGCCGCGAGCCGAGCACGAGCCCCAGAGCGTCCGCTGACCGCCGATCCGGATCCGCTGGTAGGTGACCGCGAGCCGCTCGGCTTCCTCCTCGGCCAGGGCTGAGATCAGTTCGCGTGCGCCGATACGCGCCTCGGACTCGCTGACCGCGAGTCGCTCGAGTCGAAGCCGCGGGATCTGCAGCCGTCGCTGCTCCTCGACCCATGCCGCTTCTCAGCAGCAGGCCGTCGACCTCTTCGCGGCTCATCGACCGTGGCACGGTCAGCCGCGCGGGTTCGCCCCAGGGCAACTCAAGCCGCCACCGCTTCGCTCGAGCGACCGACGACCTCGACCGCATCCATCACAGGACCCTACCTTCTGACTCGGCGGACCCCGAGCTCGGCAAGCTGGGTCACTTGTTCGAGCCCAGTACCGCCCATAGCGGGCCAAGTAACCAAGCGGCAACCGCATGGTTGAGCCAAGCACAGCGCGCACAGCGCGCATAGCGGGCGTAAGCTGCCCCCCTGGTGCCCCCCGGCGCCGGGCCAGGGGCGCCACCCGCCGCGTGCCGTAAGCCCCCGGTAAGACCCCCGGTCCGCGGGGTGGCAACGTTGCCCGTGGCGGATCCAGACTGTCGAGGGCCGCAGGGGCGCCGCCAGCGCCCGCGCTCCTGGCCTCCAGGGGGAACCGATCGGACGTGTGGCGGCCCACCTGGGCCGGGTACCAAAGCCTTTGGCACCGAAGCCTTTGGTGCGGCCCATCCGAGGGCGCGAGTTAGGACACGTCGTTCCTGTGGGCGGAAAGCCCGGTAGAGAGCACGCAGGAACCTGCCAGCTCGAGCGTTCCCTACATTGACCCGTTTGCGTCAAGCGGGATTGGCTATGCGGTCAGTGCTTGAAGGTGCGGCCCGACCTACCGTCGTGCGGGCCTTGTCTCTACAAGGAGAAAAGTGTTCAAGTTAGGAGTCGCACTAGCCATCGGGACAGTCATCTATTGCTGGATCACCGGAGACGTGCCCGTAGAAGCCACCCACAGAGCCGTCTATTTCAGCTTCGGCCTCTCAGCCTGGTTGATGTTCGAGCCCTGTCAGACGATTCATCTGGAGCAGTGGGAAAGAGCCGAGCGCCCCCGGCAGGAGCACCCATGGCTAAAAGAAGAAGCAGCAGCAGCGCAAGAAGCCGGAGTCCCGGATCGTCCATCTAGACGGCAAGACGTATCGCGTCGTTGAGTTACCGGCCGGCGATATCCCGAAGCGGCCCAAGAAGCCGCCGCCGCCCTGCGCGTGAAGCTGCGTCGCCTGCCGTAATCCTTCGAGCAGGGCCAATGAGCCCCAGGCAGCGCCGCGGGCTACCCGCGGCAGAGCCGGTCAAGCTCGCGCTCCTCGCGCTTGGTGAGCCTCGACATGGGCACCGGGCCGCGCAGGGCTGACTGGCCGCCGGGGCCGCGCGCGTAGGCACCCTCGTCGAGCCCCTGGCGTCGACGCCTATAGCCCCTCATCCGGCACGAAGTGTCACAGAACACGCGGCGCGCGGTGCCGTCGAGCAGGACCAGGCCGCAGGCTGCGCAGCGCCGCACCGCCGGCGACCGTCGCCGGCGACGGTTACGTCGCCGCCGAGACCACCGACAACCACTCTCAACTTGCCGTCGGTCACGCTGCACCTCCGATCCTGGCGTCTGGCGGCCGTCTCAGCGCCGGTCGATCCAGGTCTCGATCTCGTCCCAGTTTGCCGTTACGACCCGCGTGCTGGAAGACGAACGTCCATCACCCACGACGAGTCGACGCCGTCCGCGTGGTACTCGTAGCGGATCGGGTCGGCGCCCGCCGAGGGCCGGAGATTCCAGAACGCCCAGCCGGCCAGCCCTCAGTCGCCCCGTTGTCAGCGCCGATCTCGTCGCCGTGGTCAAGCTCGCGAGCGCGTCCTTGGGTGGGCCTGCGGCGAGGCCGGTCTCTACGACCCACCAGCTCGTCGCCGTACCTCGTGATCGATTCACCCCGACGTCGGGATGCTTACCCCCGGCACTCTGACCCGAGCCCTTGGCCCCAGGTCTCAGCCGTGCCCACAAGGCCGAAGGGGCGCTGGTGGTTACCTGCGGCCGGTGGTTGTGCTCGGGGCGGGTTGCCTTGGCTACGCTGATGATCTGCGGTCTTTCTTGGGGGCCGCCGGGCGCCGGGCCTCTTCCGGGCGACTCTACCGGGGAAACCGAGAACGCTCCGAGCGGCCCCCACCGTTACCTTCTCACGAATTTGCGAGAATCGCCCCGCGCAATGGCGCGGCTCGGAGCCGCCCGTTCTGTGTGAGGGCGAGCTGCTGCGGTGAGGACTTAGCGCGATGGGTTAGGCGCGGCCGACCTGCGGGCAGCCGCCCGCTCTTGATGATGCTCTCGACCTGGATCGCCGTCCGGTAATCGTCGACGACGATGAACCGGAACCCGAATGCGTTGTGGATCTTGTCGCGCACGAGCGCGTCCATCGAGAGTCGCGAGTCGCGGATCGCCTCGATTTGCTCTTGTTTGAGCTCGGGGAGGACATAGTGGTCGGCGACGTAGACGCAGAACTGGTCACCGCTGCGCCTGCCGCTCGCGTGGCTTTGCAGACGACTCGCCAGACCGCTGCCGGCGGGGATTGCGCCCCGCGATTCCCGCGTACACCAAGCCGCCCTCGTCCGGTGGGCCCTACTCAGACTGCGAGCTCGAGGGGCGCCGCGGCAGAGCCGGCGATCAGCCGGGAAAGGGTACGCGGCGTCCTCGCCGCTACCGCCGATGAAACGGGACTTGCGCGGGCGCTGGAAGCGTAGGCCCAGGCCGAGCAGACCCGGCGAGGACGTGACCCCGCGCCGACGACCAGCACGGCGCCGGGCGCAGGCTCTCGGGCGACCGGTAGCCGACGGCGTGGAGCTGAAGCACGCGCCGGCGCCACGGCCAGGACGCGCCCGGCACGCTGGCGCGTCGCAGTGGCCGGTGGCGACGACGACATTCCGGGCCGACCACGCGCCGGCGCCCGTCTCGATGCGGTATCCCCCCGCTTCCGCCCGACCGAGAGCACCCCGACGCCGTCGACGACCGGGCGCCGAACGAGCGGGCGTAGCAGTCCATGTAGTCGACGAAGCCGGGCCGGCTCAGGAAGCCGTGCCGGTCCGCGTGGAGGGGTGAGCCCGGCAGGCGGTTCAGCCAGTTCGGCGTGAGCAGCCAGCGAGTCCCAGCGCTCGGACCGCCAGCGCCGCCGACCTGCCCGCGCTCGAGCACCACGTGCTCATGGGCCGACCCGGGTGAGATGCCAGCTGAGGGCGAGGCCCGCCTGGCCGGCCCCGACGATGAGTGTCCCGTGCGCATCGCGGTCGCCTCAGCGCGTCCGGCCGAGGCCGAGCGCGAGCTGGCCGACGAAGTCGTAGGCGCGATTGGCCCCCAGCGGGTGCATGAAGGCGCCGGCGCGAACGTCACGGTAGGCTCGGGCGAGCGGGGCTGCCGTTCAGGTAGCCGCCGCCGCCGGAGAGGGCGAGGGCCCGGTCGACGACGCGGGTCGCCACGTCGTTGAGGAACGTCTTCGCCGTCTGGTACCTCGGCGAAGAGCGCGTGACCGTCGTGCGGCCCCTCTCGATCGGGGTTCGCGGCGCGATAGTGGCTCGCTCCACGAGGGACGCAGCGCGGGCGATCGCCGCCTGAAAAGTCGAACAAGGTCGATCGAGCTCTCGGCGGCGAGCATCTGCGTCCGCGGCGCGTCCAGCCCCACGCCTCGCCGGGTCAGCCCGCCCGTCGCCGCCCGGTAGGGCGCCCCCTCGGCGATACCGAGCGAGGAGGATGCGTGGAACAGGCCGGCGGTGAGGTTGCTGTCCATGTAGGGAATCGGGTTGCCCGTCGAAGCCGCCGCGCAGCGCGGCCGGCGGGTAGCCGAGGGCCCTCGAAGGTCACGGAGTGGCTCCCCGACGCCCGCATCCCGAGCGCGTCCCAGTCGTCGTGCACGATCACCCCCGGGTGGCGGGTAGGCACGTGCGCGTAGCCGTAGCGCTCCCCACCGGCGTCGTCGGTGAAGGAGACGGCCGTGTAGGAGGACGGTGGCCGCCGGCGACATCGTGCAGAAGACCTTGCTCCCCGTCGATCGTCCAGCCCGACTCGGTGCGCACGGCCGTCGTGGTGGGCCGGGTCAGGTCCTGGCTCTCGTTCGCTCATCGGCCGCGGCGAGGACGACCCCGTCCCTCGGCGACCCATTCGAGGAAGCCGCCGAACGCTGCGGTGCGCCGCTCGTTGCCCGCCTCGCGCGCGACCTGCCAGCGGCGCACGATCGCCATCAGCACGGTGCCAAGGTGCATGTTCACGCCGATCGCGACGAGGCGTCGCCGCGCGCGAGCCGGCTCGAGGCGAGCGACGACGTCGTGTACCGACGTGACGCCGAGGCCGCCGAATTCCTCCGGGATCGGGGCGCTGAAGTACCCCGCGGCCTTGAGCGCCTCGATGCTCTCGAAGGGGTAGCTCCCTCCTTGTCGTGCTGACCCGCACGGGTGGCGAAGTCCTCGGCCAGGGTCTCGGCCAGGGCGACGAGGCGGACGCCGGGCTCTGTGGTGGCTTGCAGCTCGATCGGCATGATGCTCTCCTTGAGAGCCTGATGGCGGTGGCCGGGACAGGCGTCCCGGCCACCGGGTGCGGTCTGCTAGTCGACGATCGCCTCGACCTGGGTGGGCACGCCGTTCGTGACCATGTCGAAGACGGCCGAGCGCCTCTGCGCCCGCGCGACGACCTCCTGCAGCTTCTCCGCGCGGCGCGTCGCCCTTCACGCGGAAGGTCACGCGGATCCGCTCGAAGCCGTTGCGGTAGTCGTCGTCCAGGCCGAGCGCGCCCTGTACGTCCATGTCGCCCTCGAGGGTCGACTCCACTTCCGTGAGGCGGACGCCGCGGGCTGCGGCGACGTACACGAGGGACGTCGTCAGGCAGCCTGCCAGCGCGTGGAGGAGGTACTCCGCCGGATTGGGGCCGGTGTCGGTGCCGAGCAGGACCGCCGGCTCGCCCGAGTCGAGCTCCCACTCGCGCTGGCGCGTCGTGTCCTCCTGGCCGGCGCCGTAGAAGCCGCGAATCGTCGAGCGGTTGTGCGCGCCGTCGATCCAGCGGTTCGTCGCGCGGAACTGGAACTTGCCGAGTACCGGCTGCGCCTTGATCGCGTCCAGCGTCCCGAACATGACCTCTGTGTCGACGCCGTTCCTGACCTTGTCCATCGTTGCGCTCACTGGTGTCCTCCTTGGTGGTGTCCGGATCGCGTCCGGGTCGATGCCCAGAGGAGACACCCCCCGGTTGCCCGCCGGTTGGCGGCAGGTAAAGGGCGGGTAGCAGCCGCTTCGCCTCTCGCGGGCGTTTACCGGCCGCCAACCGCACGCCCTACCGCGGAACAGGTGGCTCGCGCTCTGCTTCAGCATGCAGTGCACCACGACGCCGAACCCGAAAGGAGCCCCGATGGAGGCCACGACTCTCGACACGCCCACAGGCCAGGCATCCGACCGGCAGCCCGCCGCCGAGCGCGACGACCTCGCCCGCTCGGGCGAGTGGGATGCCCGCGGGCTCGGGCCGCTGGGCCGCCGGCTGCTGCCCGAGATCGATACCTATCTGGCGTTCTTCGCCATCGCCAGGGGCTACTGAGGGCAGGCGCGCGCGGCATTCGCGCTCGGCACGCTCGCCCTCGTCACCGGCATTCCGGTGCTCTGGACAAGGCGCTGACCCAGATCGACCGACAAGGAGCTCGCAATGACGATCAACAGCTATCGCAGGCCTCCCTTCGACCCGGAGACACGCACGGTCCGCACGCCGGCGGCCTGGCCGTTCACCTTCACCGCCCGAGCGCTCTTCGGCACGGCGCGGCCGGAGCAGGCCTGGCTCGAAGGTAGGCAACGGAGGAGCAGGCGCGAACGGCGGTCCACGACGGGCCGCCGTTCGGCTTTCGGGGTCAGACGTTCGCCGTCGTGCCCGCGGCCCCGCCCACGTAGCGGCCGTGGCCGGGAGTGCCGACGACCTCGCCGCGCGAGACGACCACCTCGCCGCGGACGACGGTCGTCTCCGGCATCCCGTGGAACTCGAAGCCGTGGTAGCTGCTCCAGTCGGCCACCGAGCCGACGTAGTAGCTGTCGTCCACGCTCGCCCGCCGCTCCGGGTCGAGCACGACGAGGTCGGCGTCCGAGCCGACCCGGAGGGCGCCCTTGCGCGGGTAGAGCCCGAAGCGCCGGGCGGGGTTCTCGGCGGTGATCCGCGCAACGTCCTCCGGGGACAGGCGGCCGGGGCGCACGCCGTACGTCCAGACGACGGGGAGCAGGCACTCCATGCCCGTCATGCCCGGGAGGGCGCCCCAGATGTTGCCGAACTGGCGGCCTTCGGGGCCCTCCTTCTCGGTCTTCGACCACGCGCAGTGGTCGGTGCCCAGAGTCGTCAGCGTTCCGTCGGCGAGGCCGCGCCACAGGGCCTCGCGGTCGGCGCCGGTCTTGATCGCCGGGATGACCTTCCCCCAGCAGCCGACACTGTCCTCCATGTCGAGGGTGTGCGTGAGGTAGTGGATGACCGCCTCGCCGTAGATCGGCACGCCCTGGGCTCT
The DNA here is from genome assembly GCA_963838105.1 of uncultured Thermoleophilia bacterium. Lineage (GTDB taxonomy): Bacteria > Actinomycetota > Thermoleophilia > Gaiellales > Gaiellaceae > CAWJNF01. Next base: position 9,939 of record CAWIQC010000006.1, read on the forward strand.
CATGGCCCTGACGAGCTCGACCTCCTCGGCGGTCGTGATGTGGACGATGTAGAGCGGGCAGCCGGTCGCGCGGGCGATCTCCGCGGCGGCCGCGCTGCGCACGTAGCAGGCCACGTTGGGTCGCCCTTCCGCCCAGGCGGCCAGGTCGGTGCGTCCCGCGGCCTGGAGCTTCGCCTCGAGGTAGGCGCAGATGTCCGCGTCCTCGGCGTGGATCATCGCCATGACGTTCGCGCCCTCGCGGCGCAGCCGCCCGAGCCGATCGAAGCTCTCGTACAGCATGCCGTCGTCCGTGTAGCCGATCGTGATCTGGTCGGCCGTCGCGTCGCGGCCCGGCTTGTAGGCCGTGTAGAAGTGCTTGAAGCCGACGACGCCGCGCGCCGCCAGGGCTTCCTGCTCGTCCAGGTGCTCGGCCGTCTGCATGATCGCGTGGAAGGCGAAGTCCGCGTACGACACCTCCTCCGCCCAGGCGATCTGCCGCTCGAGCATGGGGACGTGGGGCTCGCGCATCGGGATAGGCGACCCGCCCTGGAAGCTCACGATCGTCGTCACGCCCTTGTGCACGGCGCCACGGCTCTCGCTCTCCCAGTGCCGGCGCAGGCGCTCGAGGGTCGTGTCGGCAGGGCCCACGCCGATGTGGGTGTGCGGGTCGATGAGGCCGGGGAGGACCCACTTGCCCTCGGCGTCGAGGGCGTCCCCGTCGTGGGGCAGCGTCGAGTCCGGCCCGACGTGGACGATCACGCCGTCCTCGCACACGAGGCCGCCCCTGACGATGCCGGTCGGGGTGACGACGAGGCCGTTCCTGACGACGAGTCTCATTGCTGCTCCCTCGATGGTCGGTCGTGCGCGGTGCCAGTCCGTGCTGCGCTGGTAGGCGGAGCCGATCGCGAGCAGGACCGGCTCGCGGAGCGGGGCGCCGGTGAGCTGGACGCCCACGGGCAGCCCGGCGCCGGTGAAGCCGCACGGGAACGTGAGCGTCGGCATCTGGGAGAGGCTCCACGGGTAGGTCAGGTACGTGAGCTTCCAGGTCGTCTCGATGGAGTTCGGCTCCGCGAGGCTGGGAGCCGCGGTGTTCGTCGCGGGAGTGAGGATCGCGTCGACCGAGCGAAACGTCTCCCGCAGGGCGTGCTGCCACTCGCGCATGGTCAGGTGAGCGGCCGCTACCTCCTCGCCGCGCAGCTCCTCGCCGAGCCGGAAGCGCTGGCGGATCTGGTCGCCGATGAGCTCGGGAGTGGCGTCGATGTGCTCGCGGTAGACGGCGAGCGCCTCGGAGCGGACGATCACGCCGGTCGCCTGGCACAGCGCCTCGTCTGCCGGCAGGTCGATCTCCTCGACATGGACGCCGAGCCCGGCCAGCGTCTCGGCCGCGGCTCTGACGAGCGCCTCGATCTCGGGATCGAGCTGCTCGAAGAAGAAGCCGCGTGGCAGGCCGATCCTGAGGCCGGTCGGATCGGCGTCGACGGGCTCGGGCGACCGGATAGGAGACGGCGAAGGGGTCGGCCGGGTCGAAGGCTGCGAGGCAGGCGTGAAGCCGGGCGACGTCCTCGACCGACCGCGCCATCGGGCCGATCGTGTCGAGCGTGGGGCTCACGTGGAGCGCGCCCCGGTTGGAGACCGTGCCGTAGGTGGGGCGCAGGCCGCTCACGCCGCAGAGCGCGGCCGGGATCCTGATCGACCCGCCCGTATCCGAGCCGAGGGCGCCGATGCAGAGGTCGGCGGCGAGGGCCGCGGCCGACCCGCCGCTCGACCCGCCGGCCATCCGCTCGCGGTCCCAGGGATTGCGGCAGGCGCCGAACGGGGGCGGGTTGGTCGTCGTCGCGCCGTAGGCGAGCTCGTGGAGATTCGTCTTTCCGAGCACGACCGCGCCGGCCTCCCGAAGTCGCGCGACGGCGGGCGCGTCAGTGGCGGCGACCCGGCGTTCGAAGAGACGCGAGGCACCGGTCGTCCGTGTGCCGGCCACGTCGAGCAGGTCCTTGACGGCGACCGGCATGCCGTCGAGGGGGAGCGGCCGGCCGGCTGCGCGTGCCTCGTCGGCCCGCCGCGCGTCCGCGAGCGCGAGCTCGGGCGTGACCGTGATGAATGCGTTCAGGAGCGGGTCGAGCACGCCGATGCGGTCGAGCAGCGCCTGGGCGAGAGCCACCGCGGGCACGGCTACCCGCCGGCTCGGGTCGTCGACGACCGTCCGAAGCTCCTCCGTCGTCAGCGACAGCCCGGTGACCGTCACGTGACCGTCACAGGGCCGAGCAGGAGCCGGCGGATCTCCTCCGGGTCGGCCAGCATGCCGGCGAGGGTCGAGAGGCAGTCGTCGATGGCCGCGGCGTAGGCGTCCGCCCCGCCGAATCGCTCCAGGCTCTCCGGCGGGATGAACTTGAGCATCAGCGCCGAGGTGCCCGGGGGCAGGCCGACGAGCTGCACGGTGATGACGCCGTGGTCGCGCGCGAGCAGCATGGCGAGGGCCGAAGTCGCCTCGTACGGGACGATCGGCGGCTCCTGAAGGCCGGCTCGCTCGAGCCCGATCGCGAGGACGTCGTCGGCGAGCAGCTGCGGGATCACGTCGTTCTCGCTGACGCGATCGCCGATCCGAGCCCTGAGCGCGGCGGCGAGCGCCCTGCTGCTCTCGTGCAGCTCACGCACGCGCTCGGGTGTCGATCCCTCGAGCGAGCGCACGGCGGCCGGGTAGAGGAGCGGCCGCGCCTCGAGCCCGAGCTCGAAGCCACGTGCCCGGATCTTCGACACGAGCGAGGCCTCGCCGGCGAGCACGCCGAGCCTCGGCCCGGTGACGCCGTACTTGTCGAGGCCGGTGCCCAACGACGTCGGCCCCCAGCTCGAGGGCTCCCGGCTGGCCGGAGAGCGCCGGCCCCACCCTGGCGCCGCCGGCGTCGTCGACGTAGACCGGCGCGCCCTTCGCGTGAGCCATCTCGACGACCGCGCGCACCTGGTCGAGCGGCATGAGCTCGTACGTGACCGCGAGCCGGGTCAGCACGACGAGCGCGACCTCGGGCTCTCGTGCAAGCGCCTCCTCGAAGCGGTCGATCCCGCGCGTGTCCACGAACCGCGCGCCGATGTGGCTCGAGGAGCGGATGACGGACGCGTGGCTGTGGCTCTCGGAGACGCCGACGACGACGTCTCCCGGTCGGACGAGCACGAGGTGCGTGGCGAACGTCGCGCCCGTCAACCGGTTGAACAGCGCCGCGTCGTGGCGCTCGGGCGTTCCGCCGAGGTGGGCGAGCGCCGCCGCGCGGAAGCGGTCGAGGTAGAGCGGGGGCGCGAGGAAGTCGCTCGCGACGGGCAGCTCGTCGGCCGCCAGCGGGAGGCCGTGCTCGAGGCCGGAGAAGTTGAAGACGGCGTCTGGGCCGTCCTGCTGCACGCGGGCCGCTACGTGGCGCCAGGCCTCCTGCAGCTTGCGGAAGTCGTCCTCCGTGCTCGCCAGGATGCGACCGCGCGCGTAGGGAAGACCGGGGGCGTGCTCGTTCCCGTAGGAGTCGGTCGCCCGGGGTGCGACGTCGATCACGTCCACGGCCCTCAGTCTACGATGGGCGAGCGTGGCGACCGCCTCCTACGTTCACGGCACGAGCTCGGCGCCGCTCCTCGGCGAGACGATCGGCGAGAGCCTGCGGCGAGCGGTGGATCGCCACGGCGACTGCGAGGCGCTCGTCGTACGCCATCAGGGCTACCGGGCGACGTACGCGCAGCTCTGGGAGCAGGTCGATCGCGCGGCCCGCGGCCTGCTCGCTCGAGGCGTCCAGAAGGGCGATCGCGTCGGGATCTGGGCGCCGAACCGGTACGAGTGGGTCGTCGTCCAGTACGCGACCGCCCGCATCGGCGCGATCCTCGTCAACGTGAACCCGGCGTACAAGGCGACCGAGCTCGAGTACGCGCTCCGGAAGGCCGGCGTGAGTCTGCTCGTGCTCGCGAGCGGCTTCCGCCAGACCGATTACGTCGAGATGCTGGCCGGGGTGCGCGCCGGCTGCCCTGCGCTGCGCGAGGCGATCGTGCTCGAGGATGGCTGGGAGGCGCTGCTCGGCGACGGCGACGGCGTCGGCGCGAGCGAGCTCGCCGAGCGCGAGGCGGGACTCCAGTTCGACGATCCGATCAACATCCAGTACACGTCGGGAACGACGGGCTTTCCGAAGGGAGCCACGCTCTCCCACCACAACGTCCTCAACAACGGCTACTTCATCGCGCGGACGCTCCGCTACGACGAGCGCGACCGGGTCTGCGTGCCCGTTCCGTTCTACCACTGCTTCGGCATGGTGATCGGCAACCTCGCCTGCTTGACGTCCGGCGCCTGCGTCGTCGTCCCGGCCGAGGGCTTCGACGCGCTCGCGACGCTCGAGGCGGTGGCCGACGAGCGGTGCACCTCGCTGTACGGCGTGCCGACGATGTTCATCGCCGAGCTCGAGCACCCGCGCTTCGGCGAGCTCGACCTGTCGAGCCTGCGGACCGGCGTCATGGCGGGGTCTCCGTGCCCGATCGAGACGATGCGTCAGGTGCGAGAGCGGCTGCACATGGACGAGGTCACGATCTGCTACGGGATGACCGAGACCTCGCCGGTCTCGACGCAGTCGGCCGTCGACGACCCGGAGGAGAAGCGCGTCACGACGGTCGGCCGCATCCACCCGCACCTCGAGATCAAGGTCGTCGATCCGCTGTCCGGCGCCGTCGTCCCGCGCGGCGTCGCGGGTGAGCTGTGCACGCGCGGCTACAGCGTCATGCTCGGCTACTGGGACGACGAGGAGGCGACACGGCAGGCGATCGACGCGGCGGGCTGGATGCACAGCGGAGATCTGGCCACCGTCGACGAGGACGGCTACGTGAAGATCGTCGGGCGGATCAAGGACATGATCATCCGAGGCGGCGAGAACATCTACCCGCGCGAGATCGAGGAGTACCTGCTCACCGTCCCGGGCGTCAGCGAGGCGTACGTGATCGGCGTGCCGAGCGAGCGCTACGGGGAGGAGGTGATGGCGTGGGTGAAGCTGCGCGACGGTGCCGCGCTCACCCTGGACGATCTCGACGCTGCCTGCCGCGGCCGCATCGCGACCTACAAGATCCCGAGGTACTGGAAGCTGACGGACTCGTTCCCGATGACGGTGACCGGGAAGATCCAGAAGTTCCGCATGCGCGAGTCCGCCATCGAGGAGCTCGGCCTCGAGGCCGAGCGGGTCGAGACCGCCTGATCTCGGGTCTGCGGTGCGGCGCGCGCGGCGGCCGCGGCCCGGTCCAGGGGTGTGCCCCACCCTGCCGTCCTGCTCCGCGCCCGAGGAACCTGGACTCGCCAGGTGGGTGCCCTGCCGGGCCGGTCGCCCGGCGCCGGACGCAGGCTCCCTTTCGGTTTGTGTTGGTTCAACAATGTGCGCGGAGCCGCGCACAGGGTCGAGCACGAGCCCAGAGTAGCCGCTCGGCTCGCGCTCACGCCGGGCCACCCGCCGCCCGGGCTGAGCCGGCCGGTGTCGGCGGCTCCTTCTCGCCGTCCGTGGCTGAGCTTCGCTTCCCGCCGGCCTATGCGGCGCGGCGTTCCTCGCGCCGGCGCTCGTACTCGCGCTGCTGCGCGAGCCGCTTGCGCTCCACGTGCCGCCGTTCCGCGCGGCGAGCCTTGCTCGCGAGCCGCATCGTGTCGCCGATCTCCCTGAGGACGAGGCCGGCGAGCGCGGGGATGAGCCCGGCCGCCACGATCACGAACCCGTCGCTGGTGACCGTAGCCGCGCCGGCCGAGCAGAGAAGGCCGCTCACGACCAGCAGGAGAAGCGGCTGCCGCGACCCTGGCAACGTCGCCAGCGCCGCGAGGACGAGCCCGACAACGAGGAGCGCGACCATGCCCTCGGGCTGAACGTACGCACCCCATCGGACGGAGCCCCGTCACCGATCGGAGGACGTCCTGCCGGCCACGGCAGCGGAGACCGCCGCAGCGGCTCGTCGCGATGGCGTGAGGTGCTGTGCCATCCTCTATGATCCGGCGATGGTTCCCGAGGCCCCGCTCGAGCAGACCGAGGCCGGGATCGTGCCGGTCGGGGAAGGCTGGTTCGTCCTGAACGCCCGCGAGGCCCGCTGGCGTTACCGCGAGGGACGGGGGCAGAGTCTGCCGCTTCGAGGGAGAGGCGGACTTCCCGCAGGTCGGCATCAACCTCATCGTGCTCGCGCCGGGCGAGCCGATGGCGATGTACCACTGGGAGGCCGACCAGGAGGACTTCCTCGTGCTCTCCGGCGAGGCGCTGCTGATCGTCGAGGGCGAGGAGCGCCCGCTCGTCCGGTGGGACTTCGTGCACTGCCCGGCGGGGACGAAGCACGTGATCGTGGGAGCCGGGGACGGGCCCTGCGCCGTCCTGGCCGTCGGAGCGCGTGACCGCCACGTGCAGGTGCTCGGCGAGGAGATGACGCTCGCCCCGGACTGGGGTGGCTACACCGTGGACGAAGCCGCGCTCCGCCACGGCGCCGGCGTCGAGCAGGAGACGACCGACCCCGAGCAGGCATACGCCCGGTTTCCCGAGCCCGAGCTCGGGCGCTATCGCGAGGGCTCGCTGCCGGGCTAGCCGCCAGGCGACGCCGCCGCTACGAACGAAGCGCACGAGCGCGTTCCGCCACGTTCACGGCGCGGCGATCGGTGCCGCCTGGGCAGGCGGGTTCAGGCGAGGGGTCTGACCCATGGGGTCAGACCCCCTACACGTGTGTGACGGACCGTGCCGGATGTGTGTCGCGGTCGTGTCGATTTCCGCGCTGATGGCGCACGGAAGGCGCGCGGGAGGCTGAATCGGCCTGCGCGGGGATCCCGCCTCGGCGGCGAAGCGTTCGCGCTAGGGTCCGCGGCGTGCTGCTTCTCCGCGCCGACGACGGGGCCGTCCGGACGCTGACGCTGAACCGGCCCGAGGCCCGCAACGCGCTCAACCTGGCGCTCGTCTCGGAGCTGCGGAGCGAGCTCGCAGAAGCCGTCGAGGACGGCTCCGTGCGCTGCCTCGTGCTCGCCGCCGCCGGCAAGGCCTTCTGTGCGGGAGCGGACGTCAAGGACTGGGCCGAGTCCGGGCCGCAGCAGGGCCCGGACCCCTGGGTGAGCGAAGCGCACGCGCTCGCCGTCGAGCTCGCCGGGGCGCCTCTGCCGACGATCGCCGTCCTCAACGGCGCCGCGGTCGGCGCCGGGCTCGATCTCGCCCTCGCCTGCGACTTCCGTGTCGCCGCCGACACGGCGCGCTTCGCGTGCGCCTACACGTGGATGGCCTACCCGCCGGACGTCGGCGGCACCTGGCTCCTGCCCCGGCTCGTCCGTCTCGACCTCGCGAAGCGATTCGTCTTCACGGGCGAGTTCTGGGATGCGCCCACCGCCCTCGAGCGCGGGCTCGTCAGCGAGGTCGTGCCGCAGGAGCAGCTGGCCGAGCGAGGTGCGGAGCTCGCGCGCGAGCTGGCGGCAGGCCCGACGGTCGCGATCGGTCACGCCAAGCGCCTGCTCGACTCGGCCGATCGCCGGACGCTCGCCGAGCAGCTCGAGGCAGAGGCGTCGGCCGGCGAGGAGTGCGCTCTGACCGAGGATCACCGCGAGGCCCTGGCGGCCGTCGCGGAGAGACGCGAGCCCGTCTTCCGCGGCCGGTGATCGACTTCTCGCCGACCGAGGAGCAACAGCTCGTCGTGCAGACGGTGCGCGAGTTCGTCGAGCGTGAGCTGCGGCCGCACGAGGAGGAAGTCGAGCGCCTCGGCGTCGTCCCGCGGGAGCTCAACGATGCGGTCAAGGCCAAGGCGCTCGCGGCCGGCCTCTATGCGCTCAACATGCCGGAGGAGCTCGGCGGTGGCGGGCTCGACTACGTCACCTCGGCCCTGGCCGAGATGGAGTTCGGGCGCACCAGCTGGGCGCTCAGCTCGTGCGTCGGTCGACCGACGCACATCCTGCTCGCCTGCGATGGGGAGCAGCGGGAGCGCTACCTGCTGCCGACGATCCGTGGGGAGCGCTCCGAGTGCTTCGCGCTGACGGAGCCGGGCGCCGGCTCCGACGCGCGCTCGATCCAGACCCGGGCGGTCCGCGACGGCGGCGACTGGGTCATCCGCGGGACGAAGCAGTTCATCTCGCACGCCGATCACGCCGACTACGTCATCCTCGTCGCCGTCACCGGCGAGGACGAGACGCCGAAGGGCCTGCGTCCGCGCTTCACGACGTTCCTCGTCGACAAGGAGCTGCCGGGGATCGAGGTGACGCCGGTCGGCTGCGTCTCGGCGCGCGGCTACAACCCCCACCTGATCGCGTTCACGGACGTGCGCGTGCCGGACGCGGGCATCCTCGGCGAGGAGGGAAGAGGCTTCGACTTCGCGACCGAGTGGCTGTACGCGAGCCGGGTGATGATGGCGGCGCACTGCACCGGCCGCGCCCGCCTGGTGCTCGAGCTCGCCGCGGACTGGGCACGGACCCGGCGCCAGTTCGACCGGCCGATCGGGGAGTTCCAGGGCGTCTCGTTCAAGCTGGCCGACATGGAGACGGAGATCCGCGCTGCCTGGCTGCTCACGCTCCACGCGTCGTGGAAGCTCGACCAGGGCGCGCTCGCGCCCGTCGACGCCTCCGTTGCGAAGCTCTACGCGTCCGAGATGCTGGGCCGCGTCGTCGACGAGGGCGTCCAGATCTTCGGCGGCATGGGGCTCTCGACGGAGCTCCCGATGGAGCGCTACTGGCGTGACGCGCGGGTCGAGCGGATCTGGGAGGGCACGTCCGAGATCCACCGCGACCTGATCGGCCGCGCCGTCCTTCGGGGGTGACCCCCTCCGAGGAGAACGTCCGCCGGCTGCTGAGGCCGCGGAGCGTCGCGTTCGTCGGCGGCTCGCTCGCGCCGAACGCTCTTGCCGAGTGCGAGGCGGCCGGCTTCGACGGGCCGATCTACGCCGTTCATCCCACCCGGGCCGAGGTCGGCGGGCACACCACGTACCCGTCGGTGCTCGACCTCCCCGCGCCGCCGGACGCTGCGTTCGTCGCGGTCAACGCCGCCGCCAGCATCGAGGTCGTCCGTCAGCTTGCCGAGCTCGGCGCCGGCGGAGCCGTTCTCTACGCGGCGGGCTTCTCCGAGGCGGGCACGGCCGAAGGCGCCGCCCGCGAGGAGGCGCTGCGCGAGGCGGCCGGCGACCTGGCCGTCCTTGGCCCGAACTGCTACGGCGTCGTCGACCTCGTCGAGCGGCGTCAGCTTGTGGCCCGTCCCGTACCCGCACGAGCGGCGGGAGCGCGGCGTCGCCATGGTGCTGCAGAGCGGCAACCTCGGCATCAACGTGTCGATGAGCCAGCGCTCGCTGCCGCTCGCGTTTCTCGCCAGCGTCGGCAACCAGGCCGTGCTCGACGTCGCGCAGGTCATCGAGGCGTACCTCGACATGGACGAAGTCACCGGCATCGGCGTCTACCTCGAAGGGCTGCGCGACGTCCCCCGCTTCGCCCGCGCAGCGGCTCTTGCCCTCGACCGCGGCATCCCTATCGCCGTCTGCAAGGCCGGCTCCTCCGAGCTCGGGGGCGAGATCGCCTACACGCACACGGCGTCGCTGGCCGGAGGCGACGAGCTCTACGACGCGCTGTTCGAGCGGTACGGCGTCGCACGCTGCCGGTCGATTCCCGAGCTGCTCGAGACGCTCAAGGCGCTCGACGACGCTGGGGGCACTTCGTGGCCGGCGCGCCTTCGTCTTCACCTGTTCCGGCGCGGAGTGCGCGCTCGTCGCCGACGCTGCCGCCGGGAGCGGGCTCGAGCTGCCGCAACCCGCGCCGGCCACTCGCACGGCCCTGACGGAGCTCTTGCCCGAGCACGCGCTCGTCTCCAACCCCCTGGACTACGGGAACGCGCTGTGGGGGCAGGAGGAGGGCCTCGGACACGTCTTCTCCGCCGCGCTCCGCGACCCGGTGGACGTGGCCCTGCTCGTGATCGACTATCCGCTTCCGGGCACCGCCTACGCGGCCGACGTCGACGCCGCGATCGCCGCCCTCGACCGCTCGGCCGCCGAAGCGGGGGTGCCCGCCGGGATCGCGAGCGTGCTGCCCGAGTCGCTGCCGGCGGAGGCACGCGAGGCGTTGCTCGAGCGAGGCGTCGTCCCGCTCCAGGGCCTCACCGACGCGATCGCAGCCCTGGGCGCCTGCGCGCGGCTCGGTGAGTGCCGGGCGCGAGGTGCGCCGCCGCGCTACCCGGACCCGGAGCCTCATCCGACGGCGCCCGCCGTCGCGATCGACGAGCGGGCAGCGAAGGAGCTGCTCGCCGGCTTCGGCGTTGCCGTGCCGGAGGGGCTGCTCGTGCCGAGCGGGGACCCGGCAGCGGCGGCGGGCGCCGCGGCCGAGCTCGGCTTCCCCGTCGTGGTGAAGCTCGCCAGCGCGCAGCTCCCACACAAGAGCGAGGCGGGCGCCGTCGCGCTCGGCCTGCCTGACGAGGCGGCGGTCGAGGCAGCCGTCGGGACGATGCTCGACCGCAACCGTGACGTCGAGCTCGACGGCGTCCTCGTCGAGCGCATGGTCAGCGGCGGCATCTGCGAGCTGCTCGTCGGAGCGCGGCGCGACGCCTCCTTCGGGCACGTGCTGGTCGTCGGCGGCGGCGGCGTCCTCGTCGAGCTGGCCGCGGACACCGTCCCGCTGCTCCGGCCCGTCGCCCGCGAGGACGTGGAGGCCGCGCTCCGACGCCTTCGCGTGTGGCCGCGGCTCGCCCGCGCGGACGTCGCCGCGGCCGTGGATGCCGTGCTTGCGGTCGCGCGGCTCGTCGAGGAGCGGGCGGGAGACCTCGTCGAGCTCGACGTCAACCCGCTGCTCGTCCTCGAGCGCGGCGCCGTCGCCGTCGACGCGCTGTGCCTGCTGTCTTCTGGTTCCGGAGGGCCCGAACCGGGGTAGGAGGAAACGAAGTCGACCAGGGAGGGCAGCATGCCGCCGCGTGGAGTGAAGAAGGGGACGAAGCGGGCACGGCAGTACGAGCACATCAAGGACAGCCAGCTCGAGCAGGGGGCCTCCGAGGACAAGGCCGAGGAGATCGCGGCCCGGACCGTGAACAAGGAGCGGGCTCGGTCGGGCGAGGCGAGGTCGAGCTCCCGGCTCTCGAAGACGGACATGTCGTCGAGTCGCAGGGGCGGACTGCGCTCCGGAACGAAGCGCCCCAAGGGCCGCACGCGCGACCAGCTCTAGGAGCGAGGCGAAGAACCTCGGCGTCAAGGGCCGCTCGAAGATGAACAAGAGCCAGCTGCAGCGAGCCGTGGCCGCGAAGAAACGCTGAGAGCCGAAGCGGCCGGCGTGCACCCGAGCCGATAGCCTCGGGCCCATGGACACGGAGGCCGCCGCCCGTCGCTGGACGGAAACATGGCGGCGCGCGTGGCCGGAGCGGGACGTGCACGCGATCGCGGCGCTCTACGCCGACGGCGCCGTCTACCGTGCGCTCGCCTTTCGGGAGCCCGACCGTGGCGCGGCCGGCGTCCGCCGCTACCTCGAGACCACCTTCGCCGAGGAGGAGGCGATCGAGTGCTGGTTCGGCGAGCCGATCGTGGCGGGAGAGCGCGCGGCCGTCGAGTGGTGGGCGACGTGGAACGAAGACGGCGCCCCGCTGACGCTCGCCGGTACGACGGTGCTTCGCTTCGACGCGAGCGGACGCGTCGTCGACCACCGCGACTACTGGAACCAGGTCGATCAGCGCGAGGAGCCCTACGACGGATGGTGACCGGGACTCGCAGGCGGCACTCGGCCGCGACGTAAGAAACCGTTCACCGCCGGCACGCTACGGTGGCCTGGTGGCCGTCCGCCGTGGCCCGCCGTACCCATGGGCGAACCTCGCGCTGCTCGTCTTCGTAGCGCTCGAGCTGACGACCGGGATCGCCGGTCTCCTGGGTCAGAGCACGCCGTTCCGGGCCGTCTCCTGGCTCCACGCCGTGGGCGCCTACGGGATCGTGGCCGTGCTGCTCTTCAAGGGCACGCTCGTTCTGCACGTCCTCCGGCGCCGGCCGGGGCTCAGCCAGGAGCGCCTCGTGCTCGGCCTGATGGTGGCGCTCCTGCTCTCGGTCCTCGTCACCGGTCTCGTCTGGATCACGGCGGGGCGCGCCCTCTTCCTCGGCGGCACGAGCGTGATCAACCTCCACGCCTACCTCGCGATCGGGCTCTGCCTGCTGCTCGCCTGGCATGCGATCGATCGGCGCTGGATCGTCCGTGTGCCTGCGGCGCGCGACCGGGCCGCGTTTCTCCGGCTCGCCGGGATCGCGGCCGCCGGGCTCGTGCTCTGGCAGGTCGAGCGGACGGCGCAGGCGCTGCTCGGGACGCCGGGAAGCAGGCGCCGCTTCACCGGCTCGTACGAGCAGGGGAGCTTCGGCGGCCACTTTCCGGCGACGAGCTGGTACGACGACGACCCCGACCCGATCGACGCCGACTCGTGGCGCCTCGTCGTCGAGGGCGAGGTGGCGACGCCTCTCGAGCTCGCCTTCGTCGACCTCGCCGAGCTGGGCAGCGGGCGTGTCGTCGCCACGATCGACTGCACCGGCGGCTGGTGCTCGACGCAGGAATGGAGCGGCATTCCCCTGGCGGCCGCGCTGGCGGCAGCCTCCGTCGGCGACACGGCACGCTCGGTCGAGATCGTGTCCGCGACGGGCTACGCACGCCGCTTCTCGCTCGCCGACGCCTCCCGCCTCCTGCTCGCGACGCACGTGGCCGGGGCGCCGCTATCGCACGGCCACGGTTTCCCGGCGCGGCTCGTGGTCCCCGACCAACGCGGCTTCGACTGGGTGAAGTGGGTCACCCGCATCCGCGTGCTCGACTCGAGCCAGGTCTGGCAGAGCCCGCTCCCCCTGACCTAGGCGCCGGATATCTCCGGCCCCTCCAGCGGGCTCTGAAATCGCGCCGTCTCCGGTCGATTACCAGATCACCAGAACGGATTGCAGGAGGAAGACATCGTGAATAGCAGCAGCGAATTCCCCGGGCCTCTGATGCCCGAGGCCGTGAGCGCGGTCGCAGTGCCGGAGACCACGGCGGCGCCCACGGCGCCCACGGCGACATACGCCGACGTCGGAGCGCGGGTCGGGCGCATCATCACGGCCGCCGAGGAGGCGTCCGCCGAGATCCGGGCCGACGCGCTGGCCGGCGCCGAGCACATCCGAGCCGAGGCCCGCGACCGCGCCGACCGTCACGTCGCCGAGCGCACGCTCGAGGGCGAGCGGATCGTGGCCGAGGCCGAGGAAGGAGCGCGTGGCATCAAGAGCGCGGCCGACGCCTATGCGACTCTCTGCCGCCACGACGCCGAGGAGGAGGCCGAGCGTATCGTCACCGAGGCCGAGGCGCAGGCGTTCGAGCTCGTGCAGACAGCCCAGCACGAGGCCAACCGGGTAGCCGACGACTCGAGGATCCGCCTCGCGGAGCTCGAGCGAGAGGCGGGGTCGCTCGAGGCGCGCCGGGCGCTCGTCCTCGACCAGCTGCGCGACATCGCCTCGCAGCTCTTCGAGGTCGACAGCAAGGCCGCCTGAGATTGGGATTGCCCGAGAAGCCAGTCGAACGGCGTGGACAGACGGATCGGGCAATCCAAGAAAGGAGCAAGCAAGGTGAACGGGCCAGCGCGCCTCGACGGTCTGGAAGGGCCTTCCCCCTTCAGGGAGAGCGGTGGGCGTGTCGAGGGCGCCGGCGCGTTCCGCCTCGAGCAGGCTTCCGCGATCCCGGTGACCCCTCCGTCTGAGGTGCTCGACGCACTCGACGACGCTGCCCGCGTGCTCGAAGAGCTCGCCTCGCGGCGCCTGAGCCTTCACTTCGAGTACGACGAGGCGATCGACCACGTTCGCGTGCAGGTGACGAACGAGGACGGCAAGGTCGTGCGCGAGATCCCGCCGTCGACGCTGCTCGACATCGTGGCAGGAGCCGAGGCGCAGAACGCTGACTAGCCCTTGACCGCGGGCCGGCCGACGTTCAACGTCGGGGGTCTCGCCTCCGGCCCCACGCGGGCTTCAGTGGTGGCAGCGCTCGTCCGAGGCGCGAACGATCCTGTTGCGCACGAGCACCGGATCGATCGAGCCCTCGATGCGAATCGCGCGGAAGCGACCTTTGCAGATGATGCTCGAGCGGGCGCCCGAGCGGATCGCGTCCGCGATGTAGAGCGTCTGCGCAGATCCGCTGCCGAGCACGCAGCGCACGCACACGACGTCCTCCGGTGTGGCGCCGTGGATGCCGTTGATGAAGAGCTGGGCGTTCGTTCGCGTGTTGCAGTTGACCTCGATGTTGCGAAATGTGATGCGCTTGCCGCCCATCACCTGGATGCCGTCCTGGTGCCCGCCCGACCGCCCGTAGCAGCGGATGTACCCCCCGGCGATGACGAGATCGTGGGCGACGGGCGACGGCGCGTTGACCTTGAGGCCGTCGCGCGTCCACGTGCGAACCTCGATGCGCCCGATCCTGCCGGAGCAGTTCTCGCGCAGGTAGATGGCGTCGAATGCAGTGGTCCTCATGGTCACCTTGACGAGGTCGAGGTCGACCCTGCCCGTGCAGGTCCAGGGCCGATCGACCCGCACGACGGTGCGCGCGCTCGTCTTCGTCGTCGAGGTGCTGGCGCCGTGGACCGTCCCGGCGAGGACGAGCGCGAGCGCGCCCGCCGCGAGCCCGATGCGTCCTGCGCTACGAAGAGCCCTGCTCGTCCCGCTCAACGACATCTCCTGGAGTGTGACGCACGCTTCACCCTCCAGGATGCACGCGGCGAGCTTTTCCCGGCCACCGCGCTGTAAGGATGTCGTAAGGGCTGTCCGGAAGGGCGGTCAGGCCGCCGTGTCGAGCATGAGGCCGTCGTAGTCCTCGAGCTGGCGCTTCAGCTTCTGCCGGATCGAGGCGAGCAACTGCGAGACGCGCGACTCGCTCACCCCGACGATACGGCCGATCTCGGCACCCTGGAGGTGGTGCACGTGAAGCAGCGTGAGGATCGTGCGCTCGCGCTCGCTGAGCCCCGCGATCGCTTCCTTGAGCACTGCCGCCTTCTCTCTCGACAGGGCCGACAGCTCGGGGTTTCCGCGCTCCTCGGGCGACTCGATCGTGTCACCGATCTCGACCGGGCTGGAATCGTCGCTCGACCGTGCCGGCGCGTTCAACGGCACGAGCTTCGCGCGCTCGAGCTCGATCAGGCGGGCGCGGAGCTCGGTGACTGAGATCTCGAGCGTGGACGCGAGCTCGTCCTCGCTGGGCGGACGGCCGGTCTTCGCGATCCAGGAGTCCCGGACCCGCTCGACCTGGCGGCTGAGGCTCCGCGACGACCTCGACGCGCGGCTCTGGCGGCGCAGCTCGTCCACGATCGCTCCCGCGACGCGAGTCCAGGCGTACTGCTCGAACGTGGCGCCCTTCACAGGATCGAAGCGGTCGATCGCTCCGATCAAGGCGATCAGTCCGGAGGAGATCAAATCCTCCAGCTCGAGGTGGGCAGGGAGCTCGCACAGCCTGGAGTTGGCCAGATACCTGACCATGGGCGTGTACAGGAAGACGAGCGTGTCCCGGGCCCGTACGTCGTTCTCCTGCGTCCAGGAGCGCCACAGGGCCTCCGCTTCTTGCGGGGTCGGGCGCCGTCCGTTCGAAGATGGGTCGCTCAAGGCCGCCTCAGTTCGCCGCTCCGGGGTCGACGACGAATCGAAGGCTGTCAGACGGCTCGACGCGCCGCACCCCCCCTTCCGGGCCTCCGCGAATCCCCCTCCTGCGTCGAGCGCCATGGCCGGCCTGCGGTAGAGGGCGTACCCCATTCGGGTGCCCCGGCCACTATCCCAACGCGAGCCGGGGCGGCCATCCGCGCCCCTCGGACGCTCAGTCGACCTTGTTGTAGTCCCAGGTCAGCCAGGCCGAGGGCGTGATCGTCACGATCGTCCTCCCCTCGGCCATGATCGGCTCCAGGTAGGTCTGCGCATCGTCCGGCCCAACGGCCCTCGTCAGGACGTCGAGCGTGACCTCACGGATGAGGTCGGGGTCCTGAGAGAGCTCGGCCGTGCCGCGAGCCATGATCGCGAAGGCTCCCGCGGCGAGGCCGTGCTCGACCCGCGGATCCTCGTCGATCAGGATCGTGATCCGGGGGTCGCGGCGGAGATTGTCGAGATGCACGCGGCCGGCGCCGAGCGTGAGCCGGAACTGCTCGCCGTTCCATGAGAACCAGATCGGCGTGAGGTGGATCATGCCGTCCGGGCGATAGGTGGCGAGCCGCGCGAGGGCTCGGGTCTCGAGCCGCTCGTCGATCTCCTGCTTCGAGAGCGCGTTCTCCGGGGTCGCGGTCGACTTCGAGCTCATTCGGTGGCCTCCAGGTCGGGGGCGAAGAACTCTACGAGGGGTCAGGAGGCGGCGCGAGCCGGGGCGTCGAGCGCGTCTCGGACGCTGCGCGCGAGCATCGGCGGAGTGAAGGGCTTCGCCAGAAACGCCCGCTCCCCCGAGACGCCGCGCTGGAGGATCACGTCCTCGGTGTAGCCGGACATGAAGACGACGCGCGTGCCGGGCCGGATCTCGACGAGGCGGTCGGCGAGCTCGCGGCCGTTCATGCCCGGCATGACGACGTCGGTGAGCAGGAGGTCGATCCGGCCCGCATGCTCGCCGGCCAGGTGGAGCGCCTCCTCGCCCGAGCCCGCCTCGATGACGCGGTAGCCGCCGTCGCGAAGGATCCGTCGCGCGAGATTGCGTACGACCTCCTCGTCCTCGACGAGCAGCACCGTCTCGGAGCCGCCGTCGAGCTCGGCGCTCGGCGGCGGCTCGGCAGGCTCACGCGGAGTCGCCGAAGCGGCGGGAAGGAAGACGGAGAAGACCGAGCCGGCGCCCGGCCGGCTCTCCGCATCCACCCGACCGCCGCTCTGGGTCACGATGCCGTAGACCGTCGACAGCCCGAGCCCGGTGCCCTGCGCCTTCGTCGTGAAGAACGGGTCGAACGCGCGCAGCCTGGTGCTCTCGTCCATCCCGATCCCCGTGTCCTCGGCGGAGAGGCGCACGTACGTGCCGGGCTGAAGGCCGAGCCTGCTCGCCTCCGGACCCGTGACGACCACGTTCCGCGTGCGCATGGCGAACGTACCTCCGTCCGGCATGGCATCCCGGGCGTTGACGGCGAGGTTGATGATCGTCTGCTCGAGCTGTCCGGCGTCCGCCGAGACCGAGGCGAGCGTGCCGTCGAGGTCGATGACCAGCTCGACGTCCTCGCCGATGAGCCGGCGCAGCATCGACTCGGTCTGGCGCACGACGTCGTTCAGATCGACGACCTCGGGCCGGAGCACCTGGGCGCGGCTGAACGCCAGGAGCTGGCGCACGAGCCCAGAGGCGCGCTCGCCTGCGCGCGAGATCTCCTCCGCGTCGCGGCGCAGCGAGGTTCCCTCGCCGAGGCCTTCGCGGAGGAGGTCGGCGTAGCCTCGGATCGCGGTCAGCAGGTTGTTGAAATCGTGCGCGATGCCGCCGGCGAGGCGGCCCACTGCCTCCATGCGCTGCGAGTGGAGCAGCTGTGCCTCGAGCGCCTTGCGCTGGGTCACGTCGGCGCTGATCATGAGCTTCCCGACTGCCTTGCCGTGCGCGTCCCGCAGCGGCGAGTAGTACGAGGCGAGGTCGACCGGCGAGCCGTCCTTGCGCAGGCGGGTCGATTCGAGGCCGCCGATCGTCTCGCCGCGACCGGTCGACGCGCGGAGCCGCTCGTCCTCCTCGGCGAGCTCCCGTTCGTCGAAGGGCAGCGGCCGACCGATCGTCTCCGCGGCCGTCCAGCCGAAGATCCGCTCGGCCCCCCGGCTCCACAGCGTCACTCGCTCGTCGCGGTCGACCGCGACGATCGAGAGCGGCGACGCGTCGATCAGGGCCTGGAGCGTCTCGTTGGTCGCCCGCAGCTCCTCCTCGACCTGCTTGCGCTCGGTGATGTCGAGCATGTATCCCTGCGCGTACTGCGGCCGCCCGGCCTCGTCTCGGACGATCACGTAGCGGTCGTGGAACCACACGGTCCGCCCGTCCTTGGCGATCATCCGGTACTCGTCGTCGTTCTCGCCCGAGTGCGGCCACGGCGCACCGAGCTGGCGCTTGCGATCGTCGGGATGGACGATCTTGCCGAAGAAGTCCGGATCCGTCAGCCAGTCGGAGACCGGGTACCCGAGGACTTCCTCGATCTGCGGGCTCATGTAGACCGCCGAGATCGTGGCGTCGGCGTTGTCGACGTAGAACGTCAGCGGTAGGTGCTCGATGAGCGTGCGGTACCTGCTCTCGGCCTCGCGGAGCGACTGCTCGGCTGCCTGGCGTGCGATCGCGGCGCCGATGGCGCCGGCGGCGGCACGCAGCGCCTCGACCTCCACCGCGCTCCACACCCGCTCCTCGACGCACTCGTCGAACCCGATCGACCCCCACCAGCGGCCGTCGGCGTGTATGGGGACGGCGAGCGCCGAGCGGATCTGCCGCGCCTCGAGATAGGCCCGCTCGGCCGGGGGGAGCGTCCGGGCGTGCGACTGGCAGTGACGGCCCGCCGCGAGCTCCCTGGCCCACGAGTCGAGGCCGAGGGCCGTCCCGGGGCGCCGCTCCAGGACCCAGTCGTCGGGCACGCCCGGCGCGCACCAGGCATACGGGCGCGCCGTGACCTCCGCGCCGTCGCGCTCCGGCTCGCCCCGGAAGATGCAGGCACGGCTCGCCCCGCTGGCCTTCCCGAGCTCCTCCAGCACGCTCTCGATCACGTCTCTCCAGTCGGGAGCGGCGAGAAGCGAGCCGGCGGCGGATGCGACGGCGGCCAGAATGGCGTCTCGGCGACGGAGCCCCTCCTCGGCCAGCTTGGTCTCGGTGATGTCCTGGATCTGCGCGATCGCGACGGCCGGATCGGCTCGAACCATCGAGATGCTGACCAGCCCCCACACGGTGTGACCGTCGCGATGGACGTACCGCTTCTCCCACTGGAGCGGGCCGGTCTCCGCGGACCAGAACCGGCGGATCTGTGCCTCGTTCGCATCGCGATCGTCGGGGTGCGTCACGGCCACGTACCCGAGCTCGAGGAGCTCCTCCGGGCTGTAGCCCAGCATTCGCCCCATCGCCTCGTTGACGCGGAGCCAGCGTCCGTCCGGGCCGGCGAGGGTCATGCCGATGGGGGCGAGGTCGAACGCGCCCCTGAGGATGTCCTCGGTCGCGAACGTCGTCTCGCCGGGCGCTGGATTGCGGCTCTCCACGCCCATCTGCAGCTGGCTAAACGGTAGCTGCCGCGCGCCCGCGCGTACACTCGCCGGGTGGCCGCGCTCCGTGCCTTCGGACTCCGGAAGCGGTACGGCGGGGTGGAGGCGCTCGCGGCGGTCGACCTCGAGGTGGGCGAGGGCGAGCTCGTTGGCCTCCTAGGGCCGAACGGCGCCGGGAAATCGACCCTCGTCAAGATCGCGTGCGGGCTGGTGCGGCCGAGCGAAGGTCGAGCCGAGGTGTGCGGCCATCCGGCCGGCTCTGCGACCCGCTCGGGCCTCGCTCGGGTATCTGGCCGAGCTCTTCCGCTTCCCGGGCTGGAGCCGCGCCGACGAGGTGCTCGAGCTGCACCAGCGCCTCGCGGGGTCTCGGGGAGGCGCGGCCGAGCGGGCGGAGCTGCTCGGGCTCGTCGGCCTCGCGGAGGCGCGGGAGCGGCGGGTCGAGGCGATGTCGAAGGGCATGCAACAGCGGCTCGGCATCGCCCAGGCTCTCGTCGGGTCGCCGCGGCTGCTGCTGCTCGACGAGCCGACGAGCGCGCTCGATCCCGCCGGGCGGCGCACGGTACGCGGGCTGCTCGACGAGCTCCGCGCCCGCGGCGTCGCCGTGCTGCTGAACTCGCACCTGCTCTCCGAGATCGAGCTCGTCTGCGACCGCGTCGTGATCCTCGACCGCGGCCGCGTCGTCGCGGCCGGCCGTCCTGACGACCTCGCCCGGCCGAAGGGGGTGGAGGTCGAGACGTCGGACGGGCTGAAGACGTTTCCGGCCGCCGCGCGGGACGACGTGCCGCGCCTCGTCGCCGACCTCGTCGCGGGCGGCGAGCGGATCTACGGCGTCCGCGTCGTGCGGAGCGATCTCGAGGACGTGTACCTCGACGTGGTCGGCGGCGACAAGGCGTGAGACGTCCTGTGTTGACCTCCAGCGTTCGCGCGTTCCTGGGGCGTCGCTCGAGGTGCCCGGCCGGAGGGGATAGTACGGGGAGTACAGACCCGGAGAGCCGGGTGCCGCGAGCGGCGTCAGGCGGTGGCGGAGCCCGGCTTTGCCGGGCGGGAGCCATCGGCGGCCAGGAGCGCGCGTGAGCGGCGCCGTCGTGGTGGCCGGCTACGCGTTGCGGGAGGCGCTTCGCAGGCGGGTGCTGACCGTGGTCGTGCTGCTCACCGCCGGGTTCCTCGTCCTCTACGCGCTCGGCGCCGATCGTGCCTTCCAGGAGGTCGACGCGTTCGAGGCAGCCGACGTCGGCGTCGACTCGACGACGCTGGCCGGTGCGACCATCTTCGGGCTGGCCATGTTCGCCACGCTCTTCCTCGGGGCCATCCTCGCCATCTTCCTGACCTCGGGAGTCGTTCGCGGCGATGCCGACCGAGGTCTGCTGCAGCCGCTCGTCGTGCGTCCCATCGGACGCCACACGCTCCTGGGAGGCCGCTTCCTCGGGGCTGCCGCCGCATCCGGGCTGTACGTGCTCGCGGTGTACTTCGCGAGCCATGGCGATCACGGGAGCGATCGGAGGCTGGTGGCCCGATCGGGCTGTGATGCCGGCGCTCCAGCTCGCGCTCGCGGTCATGATCCTCGCGGCGATCTCGCTTCTCGGCTCCGTCTTCCTCGCCGTCACCGCAAACGGCATCGCCGTGTTCATGGTCTTCGGCGCCGGCCTCACGGCGGGGTTTCTCGGCCAGCTCGGCGAAGCGCTCGGCTCGGAGACGCTCCAGGACGTCGCCCGTATCGCGTCGTGGGTGCTGCCGTTCGAGGCCCTCTACCAGGACGGGCTCACGGACCTCACGGCGGACACCGGCGGTGTGACCAAGGCGGTCGTGGACCTCGGCCCCTTCGGAGGCGCGGAGCCCGCCGGAGCGTGGCTCTGGCCGTGGGCGATCGCCTACCTGGCCCTGGTAGGCGCGGCCGCGCTGATCGCCTTCCGGCGCAAGGACCTGTAGGGGCCGGATCTCATCCGGCCCGTCGGATCTCATCCGGCCCTCCCGCGTTACGGCGCCGGGGCGCGCAGCGTGTAGACGGCGGCGCAGTCGAGGTCGCCGTCGCCGCGCTCGACGAGCCCCTCGAACACGGAGAACGCGCTCTCGAGGTGGGGCAGCTCGAGACCGAGGTCGGCGGCGACTCCGAGTGCCATGGCGAGATCCTTGCGCATCGTGCGTACCTTGCCGCCCGGCACGAAGTCCCGCTCGATCATGCGCGTCCCCTGGCCCTGGAGGATCCGCGAGTCCGCCCAGCCTCCTCGCAGCGCCTGCTGCACGAGCCGGGGGTCCAGACCCGCCGCCTCGACGAGCGCGAGCGCCTCCGCGACGCCCTCGAGCGCCAGGCCGACGATCACCTGGTTGGCCACCTTCGCCATGTGCCCGGTGCCCGGCCCGCCCACGTGCACGACGTTCGCTCCCACGGTCTCGAGCACCGGACGAACGCGCGCCACGTCCTCGTCGCTGCCGCCGGCCATGATCGCGAGGGTCGCCGCGGCGGCGCCCTCGGCCCCTCCCGACACCGGCGCGTCGACCCAGCCGATGCCACGTGCGCGCAGGCGCTCGGCCCGCTCTCGGCTCTCGACGGGATTCGAGCTGCCCATGTCGAGCACGACCTGGCCGGGGCGAAGCAGGGGCTCGAGCTGCTCCAGCACCGCGCCGACGGCGGCGGAGTCGGAGAGGATGAGCAGGACGACGTCGGCGGCGGCCGCGTCCTCGAACGGCCGCAGCGGGATGCCGCTCGTCAGCTCGTCCGCCAGCGGCGATCGGTTCCACGCGCGGACGTCCATGCCCGCGGCGGCGAGGTTGCGGGCCATCGGCCTCCCCATGAGGCCGAGCCCGAGAAAGCCGACACTCGGCTGCGCGTTCACGTCGCGCTGACTCTAACGTTCCGCGGGTCACGTCCCATCGATGGAGGAGAGCCATGCCCAAGCGCGAACCGCTCCAGCCCGAAGGCGTCGCCGTCCCGAAGGTGCCGTACTCGCCCGTCGTCGTCAGCGGCGACCTCGTCTTCACCGCCGGTCAGGCGCCCTTCGACGTCGACGGCAACCTCGTCTCCGACGACATCACCGAGCAGACCGTCCAGACGCTGAAGAACCTGCGCTCCTGCCTCGAGGCCGCCGGCTGCTCGCTCGAGGACGTCGTCAAGGTCAACGCCTACCTCACCGACCTCGGCGACTTCCCGGCCTACAACGCCGTCTACGAGCAGACGTTCAGCAAGCCGTATCCGGCCCGGACGACCGTGCAGGCGGGGCTCGTCGGCTTCAAGGTCGAGATCGAGGCGGTGGCCCGAAAGCCGAGCTGATCCGGTTGCGCGGCGTGCTTGCCGACACAGTCGCACTCGTAACCGGGGCGAGCCGGGGCCTCGGCGCGGAGATCGCCGCCGCCCTCTGCGGAGCGGGCGCGCGCGTGGCGCTCGTGGCCCGTGGGGCCGAGGCGCTGGCCGAGGTCGAGGCCCGGCTCGCCGAGAGCGGTGGCGTCGCGCGCGCCTTTCCTGCCGACGTGAGCCGGGTCGAGGTCGTCCAGGCGCTGGCGGGCGACGTCGAGCGCGAGCTCGGGCCGCCGGATGTGTTGGTCAACGCGGCCGGCGTGTTCGGGCCGCTCCGGCTCATCGTGGACGGCGACCCGGCGCACTGGGTCGAGACGGTGATGGTGAACCTCGTCGGCCCGTACCTGACGTGCCGCACCTTCGCGCCCGGCATGATCGAGCGCGGCTTCGGACGGATCGTCAACGTCTCCTCGGCCGGGGCGCTCTACCCGCCCGGCAAGCTCGACAGCGCCTACGTGACGAGCAAGGTGGCGCTGAACCAGCTCACGCGTCACCTGGCTGCGGAGCTGGAAGGCACGGGAGTCACCGTCAACGCGATCCACCCCGGCGAGGTCACGACGGACATGTGGCGCGCCGTTCGCGACGCGGCCGGGGAGCTCGGCCCGGAGGGCGAGGAGTACCGCGAGTGGGCGGCGATGGTGGGGGAGAGCGGCGGCGATCCGCCGGACAAGGCGGCCGACCTCGTGCTGCGCCTGGCGAGCGATCCCACGGGGGCGACGAACGGACGCTTCCTCTACATCGACGACCCCATCCAGCCGCCGCTGCCGAGCTGGGACTGATCAGGCGGAGGCGCGGCGGACGAAGTCCTTCACGACCGCGAGGTACGCGTCGCCCTCCTTCTCGAGGATGGTGCAGTGGCTCGAGTTGCCGAAGATGACGAACTCGTTGTCCGGCGATGCCGTCGGCCAGGATCCGGTGGCAGCGTATGTCGACCTCGTCGTACCAGCCGCAGACGATCAGGGCGGGCGCCTCGATCTCGCCGAGGCGGTCGGTGACGTCCCAGTCGGCGAGCGTGCCGGTGAGGAGAAACTCGTGCGGTCCCCACATGTGCGAAGTAGGCCGGGCCGAGCGTCCATGAGCGGCACCATGATCTCCTCGAACTCGCGGAGCGAGCGCTCGATCTCGAACGGCGTCGAGCGGCGGAGGTGCCGCGCGTAGAGCTGCATGACGATCTGCCTCGTACTCGGGGCTCTCGACGATCTCCCTTGCCCTCGTCGCACGACCATCTGCGTGAAGATCGTCCGCGCCGAGGTCGAGGCGCAGCTGGGTCATGCTGCGGAAGATCTCGGCGGTGCTCGAGCCGGTGTTCGAGAGGACGAGGCTCTTCACGCCGGCCGGATGGTCGAGCGCGTACTGGAGCGCGAGCATGCCGCCCCACGACTGGCCGTAGAGATGGACGCGGCCGAGCCGAGCGCTCGTCCGCACCGTCTCGAGCTCCTCGACGAAGCGCGGGACAGTCCAGAGCGACGGGTCGTCCGGGACGTCCGACTTGCCGCTTCCGAGCTGGTCGTAGAGGAGCACCTGGAGCCCGTCGCCAGCGAGCTCGCCAAGCCGCTCGAGGTACCGAGGTGGTGCGAGCCCCGGGCCCGCCGTGGAGCCCGACGAGGGTCTCCGGCCCTTCGCCGAAGAGCCGGTAGTAGATCTCGTGGCCGGCCTCGTCGATCGCCAGCCTGCCGTCTCTCTGCTCGGCCATCGTCACTCCTTTCGTACGGTCGGGTGTGGCGCCGGCTCGGCCGCAGCGCCGTCCCGGTCGACGAGCCAGCAGCGCGCCGCGTGCGACGCGGTCGACCTCGATCAGCGTCGGCTCCTCGACGCAACGCTCGTGCACGGTCGGGCAACGCGCGCGAAACAGGCAGCCGCCCTCGTCGGCCTCGAGGACCGCGGTTCCGTCGCGTCGAGCGGCATGCCCGGCCGCGGCACCGACTCGAGCAGGCGCCGCGTGTACGGGTGGAGCGGCGCCGAGAGGATCGTCTCGACGGGCCCGTCTCGA
The DNA here is from genome assembly GCA_963838105.1 of uncultured Thermoleophilia bacterium. Lineage (GTDB taxonomy): Bacteria > Actinomycetota > Thermoleophilia > Gaiellales > Gaiellaceae > CAWJNF01. The sequence goes on from CAWIQC010000006.1 coordinate 34,274, forward strand.
CGGCGCGCCCCCGGTACATGACGAGCACGTCGTCGGCAACCTGCCGCACGACGGCGAGGTCGTGGGAGATGAGGATGTACGTGAGCCGAAGCTCGCGCCGCAGGTCGGCGAGGAGGTTGAGGATCTGCGCCTGGATCGAGACGTCGAGCGCCGAGACGGCCTCGTCGAGCACGAGGATCTTCGGCTCGGCGGCGAGCGCGCGCGCGATGGCGACGCGCTGGCGCTGGCCGCCGGACAGCTCGCGCGGCAGCGCGCGCGCCTCCTTCTCGCCGAGCCCGACGGCGTCGAGCAGCTCGCTGGTGCGGGCGGCCTGCTCGGCCTGCGGCGCGGCCGAAGTGCACCCGCTGCACCTCGTCGAGCGCCCGCCGGACCGACTGGCGCGGGTCGAGCGACGTGTAGGGATCCTGGAAGACGATCTGGATGGCGCGGCCGCGCTCGCGCCGCTCGGCCCGGGTCGGCTTGCGCGGACGAGCTCCGGCCCTGCAGCGCGATCCGTCCGGCGCTCGGCCGCTCCAGGCCGACGAGCATCCGGGCGATCGTCGTCTTGCCCGAGCCCGGACTCGCCGACGATGCCGAGCGCACTGCCCGCTCGAGCGCGAACGAGACCTCGCGCACCGCCCGCACCTCGCCCCGCCCGCGGCCAGAGAGGGCCGCTCCGCGCGCATGAAGGTCTTCGACAGCGCCTCGACGGACGAGCAGCGGAGCAGGCTGGCGCTGCATTCAGGCACGTGCGGGCAGCGTGCAGGCTGGCCAGCTCCGACCGGATCTCGTCGATCCGGCGGCAGGCCGAGGACGCGCCGGGCTCGACCCGGCGCAGCGGCGGGACCTCGGCGAGGCAGGCGTCGACCGCGAACGCGCAGCGCGGGTGGAACGGGACAGCCCGTCGGGCGTCTCGACCGGGGTGGGCGGACGTCCGGGGATCACCGTCAGCCGCTCGCTTCGCGAGCCTCGAGCGCCGGGCGGGCCGCGAGAAGGCCCGACCGTGTACGGGTGGGTCGGCGCGGCGAAGAGGCTCTCGGTCCGGCTGCTCCTCCATGATGCGGCCGGCGTACATGACGATGACCCGATCGCAGATCGCGGAGGCGAGCTCGAGGTCGTGCGTGATGAACAGCATCGCCAGTTCGCGCTCGCGCCGCAGCGCGTCGAAGATCGCCACGATCTCGGCCTGGATCGTCACGTCGAGCGCCGTCGTCGGCTCGTCGGCGATCAGCAGATCCGGATCGCCGGCCAGCGCGCCGGCGATCATCACCCGCTGGAGCATCCCGCCGGACAGCTCTCCCGGATAGGCGCGCAGCACCCGCTCGCCGTCGGTGATGCCCACGTTGCGCGAGCAGCTCGAGCGCGCGCGCTGCTGGGCGTCGCTGCGGCCGAGCCCGCCGTGCACGCGCAGGCCCTCGGCGAGATGGTCGCCCGCAGTCCAGAGCGGGTCGATGTGGGCGCGCGGATCCTGGAAGATCATGGCGATCGCGCCGCGCTCGTACCGCGCGCAGCGCCCGCGTCCGGCTCCGCCAGCAGGTTCAGCCCGTCGAAGCACACCTCGCCCCGTGTGAGCGCGCCCGGCGGCAGGAGCCGAAGGATCGTGCGGGCCGTCATCGACTTGCCGCTCCCCGACTCGCCGACGAGGCCGACGACCTCGCCTCGGTCGAGCGAGAGGCTGACGTCGTTGACGACCGGCGTAGTAGCTGCCCACGGATCGGGCGAGCTCGGTCGTGCACCGAGCGCAGAGCGAGCAGCGGCTCGCGTCATCGCGAGCGCCCGGCGCGCTCGGAAAGGGCGTCGCCGACGAGGTTGAAGGCGACGACGGCGACCGCGATCGCGATCGAGGCCGAGATCGACCTCGGAGTACGAGTGCAGCACGAGGCTCTCCCGCCCGTCGGTGAGCATCTGCCCCCAGTCGGCCGTCGGCGGCTGGACGCCGAGGCCGAGGAAGGCGAGCCCGGCGAGGTCGAGGAGCGCGTAGCCGAAGTTCAGCGTCGACTGGGCGGCGATCGTCGGCGCCACGTTCGGCAGCACGTGCCGCAGCGGAGACGCGAATGCCCGAGAACCCCTGCACCTTGCAGGCGTCGACGTAGGCCTTCTCCCGCTCGACGAGCACGACGCCGCGCACGACTCGCGCGAGCAGCGGCATGTAGATGATCGCGATCGCGATCGTCGCCGTCCAGAACCCGGCGCCCGAACGCGGCGACGATGACGATCGCGAGCAGGAGCGGCGGGAAGGCGAACATGACGTCCCAGGCGCGGCCCAGGACGCCGTCGACGAAGCCGCCCTTGTAGCCCGCGAGCAGGCCGAGCGGGACACCGACGAGCGTCGAGATCCCCACCACGAGCAGCGGGCCGAGCAGGCTCGTCCGCGTGCCGAAGATGAGGCGGGAGAGGATGTCGCGGCCGGAGGCGTCCGTTCCGAGCAGGTGCTCGGAGCTCGGCGGCGCGAGCGTGTTGCCGAGGTCGACCGCGTTCGGGTCGTAGGGCGCGATGCAGCGGCGCGAAGATCGCGACGAGCACGAGGACGACGATCACGACCCCGCCGGCGACCGCGGCCGCAGCGGCGCGTCGGACGCCGGGGATCCAGCGGCGCCGGTAGACGGGACGGGCGGCCTCGGCCGGCGTCGCCATCAGGCCGCCTTCCGCTGGAGGCGCACGCGCGGGTCGACCACCGCGTAGAGGAGGTCGACCGCGAGGTTGATGAGGATGAAGGCGACGGTGAAGAGGAGCGTCACGGCCTGGACGACCGCGAAGTCCTTCGTGCGGACGGCCTGGATGAGCAGGGCGCCGAGGCCGTTGAGACCGAACGTGAACTCGACGAGCACCGCGCCCGCGATGAGGAAGCCGAAGACGAGGCCCGCCGATCGTGACGACCGGGACGAGCGCGCTGCGCATCGCGTGCTTGCCGATGACGCGCCGCTCGGAGAACCCCCGGCTCCGCGCGGTCTCGACGAACTCCTGCTCGAGCGCGGAGCCCAGGCCGGCCCGCGTGACGCGAGCGACGAACGCCGAGAGGGCGATGGCGAGCGCGATGGCCGGCAGCGTCAGGTGATAGAGGCGGTCGAGGCCCGCCTTCCCCGAGGCCGAAGACGGGGAACCAGCCGAGCGCCACCGCAGAAGATCGTGATGAGCAGGATCCCGGAGACGTACGTCGAGATCGACGAGCCGACGAGCGTGAAGACCGAGACGGTCGTGTCGAGCGGTCCGTGCGCGTTTGATTCCGGCAGGCGATGCCGAGCGGAAAGCCGAAGAGGAGGATGAGCACGAGGGCGTACAGCGGCGAGCTGCGACGGTCGGCAGGATCCGCGGGCCGACGACGTCGGCCACGTCGTCCCTGAAGATGATCGACTCGCCGAGATCGCCCTGGAGCGCGTTCGTGAGCCAGGTCCAGTACTGGGTGAGGAACGGGTCGTCGAGCCGGTAGTGGTCGCGGATCGCCTGCAGCGTTGCCTCGTTGACGTTCTTGCCGGCCAGGAGCACCTGCTCCGGGCTTCCCGGGCGCGAGGTGGGGAACGAGAAGACGATGAAGGACGTGACGAGCAGGAGCGGGATCGCTCCGAGCAGCCTGCGGGCGACGAAGAGGCCCAAGACCTACCTGCTTCTACCGTCGGGAACCTGGCGCCGCCCGCGATGCTCGAGGGCGGCACCACGGTTCCGATCGGTCAATGCCGATCAATCATCTAGACCCCGCTGAAGTCGGCGGCGTACGGGTCCCAGTACGTGAGCGGCCGGATCTGGTAGCCGCCCAGCCGGTTGTTCAGCACCATGACGGCGTCGGGGCTGTAGAAGACGACCCAGGGCTGGTCGGGGACGATGAGCGCCTGGGCGTCGATGAGATGCTGCGCCTGCTCCGCCGGGTCGACCGCCTCGCGCCAGGCGTTCAGCGCCGCGTCGACGTCGGGGTTCTTGTAGGCGGAGTTGTTCGTGACGAGGTTGGTCGACAGGAAGTTGACCAGGAGGTTGCCCGCCGGATCCGGGATGTCGGATCCCCACTGGGTCACGGACATGTCGTAGGCGCGGTCCTCGGTGCCGGCGAACTCCTGGGCGATCTTGTCGGTGAGCTCGAGCTTCTCGGGCGAGAGATCGAGGCCGATCTCGCTCGCCGCGGCCTGGATGGCGACGGCCTGCTCCTCGTCGAAGGGGAGGGCGACGAGCATGCTTGCCGGTCGCGCCCGCCGCGCCGGCCTCGTCGATCAGCGCCTTGGCGGCCGTCGATGTCGAGGTCGTAGCTCGGGCAGCGCGTCCCAGGCGGCCTGGAACGCATCCTGCTCGTAGGTCCACATGGCGGGGGTCGCCGGCGACTTGATCGGCGCCTGCCCGATCCCGCCCCAGGTCGACTGGAGCGATCCGTTCTTGTCGATCGCCATCGAGAGCGCCTGCCTGACGCGGGGATCGTCCAAGGGCGGCTTGCCGGTGTTGACCGTCAGGTAGTGCACCTGGTAGGACGGCGCGCGGTAGACGCTGACGCGTGTCGACGCCCTGCAGGGCCTGGACGCTCTTGCCGGAGAGCGCCGTGCCGAAGACGCCGTCGACCTCGCCGGTCGTGAGCGCCTGCACGATCGTCGCCTCGTCGAGGATGATCTTGACGACGAACTGCCCCACCGCGAGCGGCCGGTCCGTGTTCCAGTAGTCGTCGAAGCGGTCGAGCACGATCTCCTGGCCCTTCGTCCAGGACGTGAACATGTAGGGCCCCGTGCCCATCATTCCGGCCTCGGGCGTGCCGACGTTGGCTGCGTTCGCCTCGACCCAGGCCTGCGATGTGATCGCGGCGGCGTTCGTGCGCCAGCGCGTAGGGGAAGATCGAGTCGGGCGCGCTGAGCGTCACCGTCACCTCGAGATCGCCGGTCGCCGCTGATGTCCTCGACGCGCTCGTGGAAGGTCGCGAGGTAGGAGCCGAGCTCCGGGTCGCGGTGGCGGTTGAGGCTGAAGGCGACGTCCTCGGCGGTCATGTCGGTCCCGTCGTGGAACTTGACGCCGGAGCGCAGGGTGATGACGAACGTCGTCGGGTCGGGCTGCTCCCACGCCTCGGCGAGGTTCGGCTCGAGCTGGCCCTCCGGGCTGAAGCGCAGCAGCGGCTCGCAGATGTTCGTCGTGGCGGCGTTCGTGTTGAAGTCGTACGCCAGCGCGTAGTCCATCGACACGGCCTCGCCGTTGATGACCCAGGCCATCGTGTCGACCTCGCCGCCGCCACCGGCCGGTACCGTCTCGGTCGCGGGTGGCGTCGCGGGAGGCGCCGCCTCGGTGCCGGCAGGCTCCTCCGGGCCGGCGCCGCGGCCTCGTCCTCGCCGCCGCAGGCCGCGAGCAGCGCTGCGAGGCTGATCGCACCCACCGCGCCCCCGCCGACGACCAGCAGCTCGCGCCGCGTGATGCCTGCGGCTCTCGAGCGACTCGCGCTCGTTGTCTTCCATGGCAGAGCCCTCCTCTCGCTCCGGCTTCCCCGCCCAGGGCGCCTGTATAGCACAGGCATCCCTCGCTGGCCAATGAGACGGACCCGGCTACGCGAAGTTGGCGCCGAGTTCTAAGAATGCGTTGATGACCGACGCCGTGCTCGTAGGAATCGACGCCGGCACCTCGGCGACGAAGGCGTGCGCGTTCGCGGCGAACGGGCGCCTGCTCGCCGAGGAGAGCGTGCCGGTGACCCTCGAGCATCCGGCGCCGGGATTCGCCGAGCAGCCGGCCGACGTGCTCGTCGACTCCGCCTGCGCGGCCCTTCGCGCGCTCACCGCGTCGCATCGACGCGAGCGCGGTCGCCGGCGATCGGCGTCACGGGCCAGATGGGCGGGCTCGTGCTCGTCGGCCGCGACGGGCGCGCCGTCTCGCCGCACCTCTCCTGGCTCGACGGGCGCGCAGCCTCGGCCGTCGACGAGGCGATGGCGCAGTCCGGCGCGCGGCTGCTCGAGCTCGGAGGCCTGCCGCCCTACCTGGCGCCGAAGACGGCGTGGTGGCGGCGTGCGCACCCTGCCGAGGTCGAGCGGCGTCGCCCGGATGGTGGAGCCGGCCGGATACGTGCTCCTGCGGCTCGCCGGCGCGGAGGCCGACGCGGCCGTCGATCGACCGCTCCTCGTCGGGCTTCCTCGGCCTCGTGGACGTCCAGGCCGGCAGCGTGGCGGCGGAGCTCGAGCGAGCTCTGGGACGTGCCGGCGGCGCTCGCGCCCCGCGTCGTGCCGGCGGGCGAGGTCGTCGGGCGGCTCTCGCCGGAAGCGGCCGGCGGACCGGGCTCGCCGCCGGGTTGCCGCTCGTCGTCGCGCCCGGAGACGGCCCGTGCGGCTGGCTCGGCGTCGGGCGCGGTCGACCCGGGCGATCACCGTGGACACGGCCGGGACCTCGGACCACGTCGGCATCTGCTCGCCTCGCTTCGTTCCCGGACGTCGACGGCCGCGTCCTGATCTGCCTCGCCTCCGGGGTCGAAGGCCTCTGGCACCTGCAGGGGTACACGAGCGGCACGGGGCTCACGCAGCGCTGGTTCCTCGAGACGTTTCCGGTCGAAGGCGGATTCGCCGAGCTCGAGCAGCTCGCCGCGTCCGTGCCGGCGGGCGCCGAGAGCCTCGTGTGCGTCCCGCACTTCGGGGGACGCGTCTGCCCGTACGAGCCGGCCGTGGCGGGCGTGTTCGTCGGGTTGACGTGGCGCCACCGCGCGCGAGCACATGTACCGCGCGCTGCTCGAGAGCGTCGCCTACGAGTACGCCGGCTATCTGGAGGCGGCGCGGCGGCTCGATCCCGCGACCGAGCCCGCCGAGGTGCGGGTCATCGGCGGCGGCGCCGCGAGCCGTCTCTGGACGCAGATCAAGGCCGACGTCCTCGGCGTGCCGTTCTCCGTGATGGAGGACTCGAACTACACGTGCTGGGGCGCCGCCCTGTCGGCCGGCGTCGGCGTCGGCGTCGTCGACGACCTGGCGGCAGCGGCGCGGGCGGCGGCGCGCGTGCGCAGCCGTGATCGAGCCCGACCCGGCCTCGGCGGAGACGTACGGCGAGCTCGTCGCCGTGTACCGGGACCTGTACCGCAGCGCTCGACGGTCCCTTCCGCTCGCTCTGGGAGCGGCGTCAGAAGGAGAGCCAGCGGGCCGGGCTCTGAACGAAGATCTGCTCGATCAGCGCCGTCGTCGAGCCCCGCGCGCTTCAGGTGCGGGACGAACGTGCCGAGGATGTAGCCGAAGCCCGGGCCGCCGCCGTAGCTCTCGAGGTACGAGCGGCGTCCCATGTCGCCCGAGACGAGCAGGCGCTCGGCGTGGCCTGCCTCGACGAGCCGGCACAGCATCGCGACCCGCGTCCTCGTCCGTCGCGTACTTGCGCTTCGACGGGCCGTCGAAGAGCACGTAGGCGCCGCGCTCGCACAGCGCTCGCAGCAGGCCGAAGTCGAGGTTCTGGTCCATGTGGCTGAGGGCCACCTTGGCCAGGTCGGCCCCTTCGGCGGCGAGCAGGTCGAGCTGCTCGTGCGCCATCGTGCCGCGCGTCGTGTGCGTCAGCACCGGACAGCCCGTCTCGACCTGCACGCGGCCGACCGCCCGGGCGATGCGCTCCTCGACCGGCAGGATCGTCCCCTCGCTCGTGCCGAGCTTCGCGACCCCGGCACGGGCGGCGGTGCCGTCCATGCCGTCGCGCAGGTCGGCGAGCATGAGCGCGACGAGCTCGTCGTCGGTCGCCCGCAGCGCCTCCTCTCCGTAGTCGCCGCGGTTCCAGCCGGTGACGCAGACGATGTTCACGTGCGTACGGGCGGCGATCGAGAGCAGCGCGCTCGCGTCGCGGCCGTAGTCGCGGGCCGTCGCGTCGACGAGGGTGCGGCCGCCGGCCGCCGTGGAAGCAGCTCGAGCTCGGCGAGGCTCGCCTCGGGGTCGTCGAGCACGTAGTCGGGATCCTCGGCGGCCCGCCACGCGGGCGGCTCGGTGAGGACGTGCTCGTGCACGTACGTGAAGCCGAGCTGCTCCGCCGCGACCGGCCCGCGCAAGGTCTGGACCACTCGGCCGTTCTATAGCATCGGCCCGTGTTCGTGGGCGTCTCCTGCGGCGGGGAGTGGTGGGGCCTCGAGGGGTTCCGTCGAGTCGAGGAGCTCGGCTTCGACGGGCTCTTCAGCGGCGAGCACCTGCTCTTCCACCGGCCCGTCTGGGACGCGGTGTCCATGTGCACCGCGATGGCGTGCGCGACCGAGCGGATCGCGATCGGCCCCGCCGCCACGATCGCGCCGCTGCGCCATCCGACGCTGCTCGCCAAGGAGTTCACGGGCGTCGACCGGATCTCGAACGGGCGGCTGATCCTGACGCTCGGTGTGGGCGGCGACAACCCGAAGGAGTTCGAGGCCGCCGGCGTGCCGCTGGAGCGGCGAGGGCGGCGGACGCACGGAGACGCTCGAGATCCTCAGGCGCTACTTCTCCGGCGAGCCTTTCTCCTACCAAGGCGAGATCTTCCAGCTGAGCGACGTCTCGATCGATCCCGCTGCCGGTCAGGGGCGCAGCGACGCCCATCTGGGTGGCAGGCCGCCAGGAGCCCACCCGCCGCCGCGCCGCGCTCCTCGCCGACGGCTTTCTCCCGTACATGATCACGCCGGAGAGCTTCGCCCGGATGTGCGGCTCCGTGCGGGAGCTGGCCGAGGCCGGCGGACGGGACCTTCCCGCCTCGTACGCCTTCGCCGCCTACGTCTACGTCTGTCTCGACGATGACCCGGCGCTTGCCCGCCGCCGGGCAGACGAGCACCTCGCCTGGCGCTACTCGGAGCCTCGCTTCACGGGCGAGCTCGCCGGCAAGTACGCGGTCGCCGGCGCTGCCGAGGACTGTGTCGCAGGACTGCAGCGGTTCGCCGCTGCCGGCGCCACGCACCTGGTGCTCTCGGTCGTGCGCCGCGAGGGCGAGGCCGCCGCTCGAGGCGCTCGAGGCGGTTGCCGAGGGAGTCACGCCACACCTTCGGACTGGTTGATCGCATCAGGCCGATGGCGGCGGGCACGTTCCGCCGCTACCCCTTCAGGTCCGCCTTCACCTCCGCGAGGAGCGGGAACGTCTCCCAGTCGCCTGTGCCGCGGAGCGCATGCGCTGCGATGAGGTTGCCGGCTCGCGCGCAATCCGTTACTCCGAAGCCCTCGACCAGGCCGTAGGCGAAGCCGGCCGCGAAGCCGTCGCCGGCGCCGATCTCGTCGACCACGTCCTCGACGCGTAGCGGCGGCACCTCGACGACGCTCTCACCTTCCCAGACGACAGCGCCGCGGGCACCGACTCGCACAGCAACGTCACCTGCGCCGGAATCGCGCACCGCCTCGCGCAGCTCGGCGGCGGAGTCGACCCCGAACAAGAGGCAACCCTCACGCTCGCCGCACAGATACCAGTCGACGAGGGGCAGCACCTGTCGCTGGCGGGCCTCGGCCTCGCGCGGTCCCGGCCAGAGGGCCGGGCGGTAGTTGGGATCGAAGGTGATCGTGAGGCCGCGTGCCCGGGCTTCGTGCGCAACGGCGAGGACGGTCGCACGGGCGGTGTCCGAGAGAGCCATGGTGATACCGGTCAGGTGCACGAGCTCCGTGCCGTCGTAGGCCTCCGCCGGCACGTCCTCGGGACACAGCCTGCTCGCGGCGGAACCGGCACGCCGGTAGAGGACATGGCTCTCCGTACCCTCGTGCCACTTGAAGAAGACTCCCGTCGGCGCTCCGGGGTCGCGCCCGACGAGCCGCAGGTCGAGGCCCTCGGCGGCGAGGATGTCGTGCAGGAAGTTCCCGAACGGGTCGGTGCCCAGGCGCGAGACCCAGGTGACGGGCACGCCCAGCCGCACCAGGGCGATCGCGAAGTTGGACTCGGCCCCACCCACGCGCAGCCGGAACGGCGAGCCGACCGCGAGGCCACCCTCGACCCCGTCGAGGAGCACCATGGTCTCGCCGACCGTGAGCACCCGCACGGCCCGTACTGTACGGGCATGCTCCCGACGCTCCGGGACGTCCGGGCGGCCGAGCGGCGGCTACTGCCGCACCTGGTGCCTACCCGCCTCGTCGAGAGCCCGACGCTCGCGCGTAACGCGCTGCTGAAGCTCGAGACCGAGCAGCCGACCGGCTCGTTCAAGGTACGGGGCGCGTTCGCGGCGCTGACGCGGCTCGAGCCGGGCACGCACGTCGTGACGGCCTCGGCGGGCAACCACGGCCTCGCGGTCGCCTACGCTGCCGAGAAGCTCGGGCTCGAGGCCACCGTGGTGGTCCCGGAGACCGCCTCTCCGGTGAAGCTGGAGCGCCTGCGCGAGCTTCCGGCCGAGCTCGTCCTGCACGGCGCGGTCTACGACGAGGCCGAGCTGCATGCGCTCGAGCTGGCGCGATCGGGTGGCCGCTACGTGTCGCCGTACAACGACGCGGAGGTGATCGCCGGCCAGGGCTCGATCGCGCTCGAGCTGCTCGCGGAGCTCGACGGGCCGCTCACGATCGTCGTCCCGTCCGGAGGCGGCGGGCTGCGTCTCGGGGATCGCGCTCGCCGCGAAGACCCGTCCGGGCGTGCGCGTGGTCGGCGTCGAGAGCGAGGCGTCGCCGTCGATGCGCGCCGCGCTCGACGCCGGTCGCATCGTCCCGATCGACCCGCAGCCCGTCGCTGTGCGACGGGCTCGGCGGGAACCTCGAGCCTGGGACGATCACGTCGAGCTCGTGCGCGACCTCGTCGACGACGTGGTCGTCGTTCGCGAGTCCGACGTCGAGGAGGGCATGCGCTACCTCTGGCGCGAGCACGGGCTGCGCGTCGAGGGGTCGGCCGCGATCGGCGTCGGGGCCCTGCTCGCCGGGCGTATCGACGTCGCCGGCCGGCCGGTCTGCGTCGTCACGGGCATGAACGTCGACGAGGAGACGCTCGCGCGCGTGCTCGGAAGCGACGGCGCGAGTAGGGTACGCGCATGACCAAGGTTGCCAAGCTGACCGAGCAGGGCCCCCACGAGCTCGTCGAGGGCGTCCGCATGTTTCCCTTCTGGGGCGACGGGATGATGATGAACCTCGTCGACCTCGACCCGAACGCGGTCGTGCCGCTGCACAGCCATCCGCACGAGCAGATGGGCCTCGTCGTGACCGGGCAGATCACGATGACGATCGACGGGGTCGACCACCCGCTGCAGCCCGAGGAGTGCTACCAGATCCCGGGCGGGGTGGAGCACAGCGCCACCGCCGGGCCGGAGGGCTGCCGGGTGCTGGATCTCTTCCACCCGGTGCGCGAGGACTACGTCGCCCGCGCGGGCGGCTACGCGGCTCCGCCTGTCTCGTCCCGCCCGGGCATACGCTCTAGCGCATGAGCGCGGCGCGCGTCCAGCTCTTCGCCACGTGCCTGGCCGACCTCGTCTTCCCGCACGCCGCCGCGGACGCCGACGTGCTGCTCCGCGAGGCCGGCTTCGAGGTCGAGGTGCCCGCGAAGCAGGTCTGCTGCGGCCAGCCGGCGTTCAACTCGGGCCATCGCAAGGCGGCCAGGAGGGTGGCGCGCACGTTCGTCAAGGCGTTCTCGCGCTCGCTGCCGGTCGTCGTGCCGAGCGGCTCCTGCGCCACGATGCTCGCCCACTACCTGCCGGAGCTGGCCGGCGTCGAGCCGTACGACGTCTGGGAGCTGTCCGCCTTCCTCGACGAGCACGGCGGCGAGCTCGCGAGGCGCAACGAAGGCCGCGTCGTCGCCTACCACGACTCGTGCCACATGCTGCGCGAGCTCGAGATCCACGCGGCGCCGCGGCGCCTGCTCGAGCGCTCGGGGGCGGAGGTCAGGATGCTGCCGCGCGCCGATCTCTGCTGCGGGTTCGGGGGGACCTTCTCGGTGCGTCAGCCCGAGGTGTCGGTCGCGATGGCCGACGACAAGCTCGGCGGCGTCGACGTCGTCGGCGCCGAGGCGCTCGTGACCGCCGATCCCGGCTGCCTGATGCATCTACGCGCGCGCTCGAGCCGCGCCGGCGGCCCCCGGGTCGCACACCTCGCCACCGTGCTCGCCAGGGGCCTCGACGCGGGCGTGGAGGCTTGAGCTGAGGTGAGCGAGCTGCGCCAGCCCAGGGAGCACTTCCGCGAGGTCGCCCGCGCGAAGCTCGCCGACGACCACGTCCAGGGCGCGATCGACAGCTCGACCGCTCGCCTGCGCGGTCACCGGCTCGACGCCTGGGCCGAGCTTCCCGACATCGAGGAGCGGCGCCAGCGCGCGCACGACATCCGCATGGAGGCGGTCCGCGACATCGACCGCTACCTGGAGGAGTTCACGGCGGGCGCTCGAGGCCCGGGGCGGCCACGTCGCCGTCTGCGCGACGGCAGAGGAGGCGTGCGCGTACGTCGTCGAGGTCTGCCGGCGCCGCGAGGCGAAGCTCGTGGCCAAGTCGAAGTCGATGGCCGCCGAGGAGATCCGGCTCAACGACGCGCTCGAGGCGGCCGGCATCCGGCCGGTGGAGACGGATCTCGGCGAGTACATCCTGCAGCTCGCCGGCGAGCACCCGGTTCACATCGTCGCGCCTGCGATCGAGAAGACGAAGGAGGACGTCGCCGAGCTGTTCAGCCGGGTCGAGGGGCAGGAGGTCGAGGCCGAGCTGGAGGCGCTGACGCAGTCGGCCCGCCGCCAGCTTCGGCAGGTCTTCCTGGACGCCGACGTGGGGATCACCGGCGCCAACTTCATCGTCGCCGAGACCGGCACCGTCGTCACGGTCACGAACGAGGGCAACGGGCGCCTGGTGGCGTCGCTGCCGAAGGTGCACATCGCGATCACCGGGATCGAGCGGCTCGTGCCGAAGCTCGCCGACCTGGCGTCCGCTGCTCGGGCTGCTCGGCCGCTCGGGCACGGGTCAGCGGCTGACGAGCTACACCCATCTCGTCACCGGCCCGAGGCGGGAGGGCGAGGAGGACGGTCCGGAGGAGCTCCACGTCGTGCTGCTCGAGAACGGCCGGCGCAACCTCCTGGGCACGAAGTACGAGGAGATGCTCGCCTGCATCCGCTGCGGCGCCTGCCTCAACGTCTGCCCCGTCTACCGGCGGACGGCCGGCGAAGCGTACGGGCCCGGTCTACTCGGGGCCCATGGGAGCCGTGCTCGTCCCGCTGCTCGTCGGCCTCGGCAACGCGCCGTCCCTTCCGCACGCGTCGTCGCTCTGCGGCGCCTGCACGGAGGCCTGCCCGGTCAAGATCCCGCTCCACGAGCTGCTGCTCGAGCTTCGCCGCGACCTCGTCGAAGCCACGTGGCGTCCTGGCGCGAGCGCATGGCGTTCTCGCTCTGGTCGCGCGCGTGGTCGAGCGTCACGGGCTACCGGATGTCGACGTACATGGCGCGGCTGGGCCAGCGCCTCGGCGCTCGCATCGGGCCCGGGAAGGCGTGGGCGTCGGAGCGTGAGCTTCCCCGGCTCGCGAAACGCCGCTTCCGCGACTGGAAATGAGTCGACATGACTACGCGTGCCGCGCTCATCGAGCAGCTCGCCGCGAACCTGAAGCGGCACGGCTTCTCCGTCCACTACCGGATCGTCCCCGAGCTCCCGGAGGCCACCGTGTCGCATGCGCTCTACGCGCTCGCCGATCCTGGCAGCGTCGTCATCGCGGCCTCGCCCGAGGAGCCGCGCGCGAGGTCGCTGCTTCCCGAGATCCACCTCACGATCGTGGCCGAGGACCGCGTGCTGCCGGGCCTGCCCGAGCTCCTCGAGCGGGTCGGCGCCGACCTGCCGAGCTCGCTCGCGATCGTCTCGGGCCCGAGCCGCTCCGCCGACATCGAGCAGGTGCTCGCCCTCGGCGTCCACGGCCCGCGCGAGGAGCACGTCGTGATCGTCCCGCCGGAAGAGCGCCGTAGGGGGCCGGATCTCATCCGGCCCGACGGGCCGCGACGCTCCGGCTACGCGGCTGCCCGCTCGCCCAACCGCTTGGAGAGAGCCTTGAGCCCCCACTTCCCGGCGAGCGTCGAGGCGCCGGCCCAGTCGGGCTCGACGTCGGGGAGGTCCGGGAGCGGCGCGTCGGGCTGCAACGTGGCGATGTGCGAGGTACATCCGCAGGTCATCCGCGATGGCGGAGAAACGACCGGCGGCGAGCGCGGCCTCGAGCGTCCCGTGCTCGCGGAGGATCGCCGGCCGCCTTCGCCGGCCCGATGCCGGGGGCGCCGGGGATGCGGTCGGACGGGTCGCCGCGCAGGGCGATGAAGTCGGGGACCTGGGCCGGCTCGACGCCGTAGCGCTCCCTGACCTCGGCCGGTCCGACGCGCTCGAGCTCGGCGACGCCGCGTTTCGGCAGCAGGATCGTCACCGAGTCGCCGGCAAGCTGGAAGGAGTCGCGGTCGCTCGTGACGACGAGGGCGTGCCCGCCGCGCTCGGTCTCGACACGGGCCGCGGCGGCGAGGAAGTCGTCCGCCTCGTAGCCCGCGTGCTTGCCGACCGCGAAGCCGAATGACGACACGAGCTCCGGCAGGCGGTCGAGCTGCTCCACCAGCTCGGGCGGGAAGTCGCGGCCGGCCTGGTAGCCGGGGAACAGCTCGCTCCGGTAGGTCGAGTTCGTGAGCGTGTCGAACGCCGCCAGCACCGTCCTCGGGCGCTCCGCCTCCCAGAGCGTCACGAGCATGTTGGCGAAGCCCACGATCATGTTGGCGGGCCGGCCGCGGCCGTCCTTGATCGACTTCGGCAGCGCGTGGAAGGCGCGGTGGGCGAGCGAGTCGCCGTCGATCACGAGCAGCGGCCGGTCGCTCACAGCCGGCAATTGTAGGGGCCGGATCTCATCCGGCCCGCTCGGGGCCGGCTGTCATTCAGCCTGTTCCGATCGCCCGGCTTCGGCTGCCAGCTCGGCCTCGAGTCGCGTGATCTCGGCCCACAGGCGGTCGGTCGCCTCCTTGCCGGCGTCCCTGCGAGCGCAGCGCCCGCAGGTCCTCGACCGGGATCGGCGGCCCGAACGCCACCCGCAGGGGCCCGAGGCGCGACAGCCGGTCCGTCCCCGCGACCGCTGCCGGGATGAGCGGGACGCCCGCCGCGAGCGCGATCCGGACGGTGCCCGGGTGCACCTTCGGCTGGCGCTTCTTGAACAGCCCTTTCTGCCTGCGGGTGCCTTCGGGGAACATGGCCATGATGCGGCCGGACTGACACAGCCTGACCGCGGTCCGGAACGCCTCCACGTCGCCCTCGCCGCGCCGCACCGGGAACGCGCCAGACCAGTTGAGCAGCGTCCCCAGGACGGGCTTGTAGAGCTCCTGCTTGGCCATGAAGTGCAGCTGCCTGGGCCAGAGCGCGATGCCGAGCGGCCAGGGGTCGAGGTTGGACACGTGGTTCGCCGCCAGCACGCAGCCGCCGGAGGTCGGCACATGCTCGAGGCCGCGAACGCGCATGCGGTAGACCCAGCGCACGATCGGCCGGGAGACGTAGACGACGAACCGGTAGAACGGCGTGACCCGGTCGCGCTCGCCCGTTCCGGACGTTCTGGCTGCGCCGGTCTCCTCGCTATGGTGTTCCATCGTGAGCAAGACACTCATCATTGCCGAGAAGCCGTCCGTCGGCCGTGATCTCGCTTCGGCGCTGCCGGGCAGCTTTGCCAAGCACGAGGGCTATCTCGAATCGGACGAGAACATCGTCACCTGGGCGGTGGGGCATCTCGTCACGCTCGCGGAGCCGGAGCACTACGACGAGCGCCTCAAGCGCTGGCGCATGGCCGATCTCCCCATCATCCCGGACGCCTTCAAGCTCAAGCCTCGCGACGACAAGTCGCGCAAGCAGCTCAAGGTCATCCACGACCTGCTCAAGCGCGAGGACGTGGATCGCGTCATCAACGCGTGCGACTCGGGCCGCGAGGGGGAGCTGATCTTCGCGTACGTGTACGAGACGGCGAAGGTGCGAGAAGCCGGTCGAGCGCCTTTGGGTCTCGAGCATGACGAAGCGGGCGATCCAGGAGGGCTTCGGCCACCTGCGCTCGGGGGAGCAGATGGAGCCACTCGAGCGGGCGGCGCGATCTCGGTCCGAGGCTGACTGGCTCGTGGGGATGAACGCGACCCGCGCGGCCTCGATCCGGTTGCGGGCCGCGTTCGACGGCGCCGTGTCACTCGGGCGCGTCCAGACGCCGACGCTCGCGATCGTCGCGCGCCGAGAGCTCGAGATCCGCAGCTTCGTCCCCGAGCCGTACTGGCTCGTCGAGGCCGACTTCGAGGCGACCGGCGAGCGCGCGTACACCGGGCGCTACCTCGGAGGCAAGCGGATCGGGCTAGACGAGGCGACCGCGATCGTGCGCGACTGCGACGGCCGGCCCGGCACGATCACGAAGCTCGAGAAGAAGGAGGAGAGGGAGCAGCCGCAGCTCCTCTACGACCTGACCTCGCTGCAGCGTCAGGCGAACACGCTGTTCGGGTTTTCGGCTCGCCGCACGCTTGCGGCCGCGCAGAAGCTCTACGAGGAGCACAAGGCCATCACCTACCCGCGGACGAGCTCGCGGTTCCTTACCTCCGAGCTGATCGAGGAGATCAAGCCGACAGTGGCCCTCGTCGGCGAGAACGCCGCGTACGCGCGGGCGGCGCAGTACGTGCTGGGCCTCGAACGCCTGCCGCTCGGCCGGGTCGTGAACGACGCGAAGGTCGCCGACCACCACGCGATCATCCCGACACGCTCCGAGCACGTCATCGAGCGCATGAAGGATGACGAGCGGCGGATCTTCGACCTCGTCGCGAAGCGCTTCCTTGCCATCTTCCACCCGGACGCCGTGTTCGAGCGGACGCGCGTGGAGACGACGGTCGAGACCTACGTGTTCCGCACGAGCGGCCGAGTGCTGCTCGAGGCGGGCTGGAAGGCGGTGTACGGCGAAGAGCCGGCCTCGCCGACCGAGGAAGACGACTCCGGCGGCGACCAGTCGCTGCCGGCGCTGGGCGAGGGCGAGGCGGTCGAGACTCGGCGGATCGAGGCACTGCGGAAGGAGACGCAGCCGCCGCGGCGGTTCACCGACGCATCGCTGCTCGGTGCGATGGAGACGGCGGGGAAGGACATCTCGGACGAGCGACTTCGTGAGGCGATGAAGGACTCCGGAATCGGTACCCCCGCCACTCGGGCTGCGATCATCGAGCGCCTCATCGACGTGGGGTACATCGAGCGCGACGGTCGCGCGCTGCACGCCACCGAGAAGGGCATCCAGGTCATCTCACTGCTCGGCGGGCACCCGCTCACGTCGCCGGAGCTGACGGGCGACTGGGAGCACAGGCTCGGGCTGATCGAGCAGGGGCAGGACAGCCGCGACGCGTTCATGGCGGACATCGAGCGTTTCACGACGGAGACGATCGCCGAGCTCGACAAGCTCAAGGATGTCCGCATCGAGCGCGCCAACCTCGGACCGTGTCCGGTCTGCGGCCGCGACGTGATCGAGAACCGCAAGGGCTACTCGTGCTGGTCGCGCGAGGACCCCGGTTGCGGCTTCGTTATCTGGAAGAAGAAGGCGGGGAAGATCTTGCCCGTCGCGGTCGTCAAAGAGTTGATGGCGAAGGGTCGCACCGAGAAGCAGGTCTCCGGCTTTCGCGGCCGCTCAGGCCGGACGTTCCGGGCCAAGCTCGCGCTCGAGCAGAACGACGAGGGCAAGTGGCTCGTCGAGTTCGACGAGGACTGGGCCAGGGAGCCGCAAGCGAAGCCGCCGGACGAGGCGCAGGCCGAGGCGGTTCCCGCCCTGTCGGGAGAGTAGGGGGGCGCACGAGAGACTGACGTGGCCGGCTTCCGCTCGAAGCAGCGGCAGTTTCGGACGGTGCGGTAGAATTTGAATCCCCGGAGCGGCCCGAGCGGGCTGTTACGCCTGCGTAAACCCGGGAATAACCAGGAATACAGCCCTCGTTTGCATCACTGGGACGAGGGATGACGCCGATCTCCCCAATTGCGGGGAAGGAGTGTTCACACAAACCGGTGAACCTCAGACGGGCGTACCATGATATGTAACGGCTACAACGAGCGGAGCTGAGGAGAACGTTGCAGGAACTACTGGAAATCGAGCAAATCCGCACCCTCTTCGAGAACGCGGAGGAGCGTGGCTTCGTCGAGCAGGCGGAGCTGGACGCGCTTGTCCTCGAGCTCGAGATGGGTGAGGAGGAGATGGCCTGGATGCAGCACGAGCTCGAGGCTGTCGGCCTCGAGGTCGCCCATGTCCGTCCCGCAGCGGCCGTCGACGACGACGAGGCCGAGGAGGTCGACCTTACGGTCGAGCCGGTCTTCGGCGCCGGCGACTCGCTGCAGCTCTTCCTTGCCGACGTGGGGCGCCACAAGCTGCTCACGGCCTCGGAGGAGGTCACGCTGGCGAAGCGGATCGAGCAGGGAGATCTCCGCGCCAAGCGGCGGATGATCGAGTCGAACCTGCGACTCGTCGTGTCGATCGCGAAGGGGTATCGCGGGCTCGGCGTGCCGTTCCTCGACCTGATCCAGGAGGGCACGCTCGGCCTGAACCGGGCCGTCGAGAAGTTCGACTGGCGCCGCGGCTTCAAGTTCTCGACGTACGCGACCTGGTGGATCCGCCAGTCGGTGCAGCGCGCGGTCGCGAACCACGCGCGGACGATCCGCGTCCCGGTGCACGTCGTCGAGCGCCAGCAGAAGCTCTTCCGGGCGGCGCGCCGGCTCGAGGTCGAGCTCGGCCGCGAGGCCACGCGCGAGGAGCTCGCGCACGCCACCGGCATCCCGATGCAGCACCTGGACGAGGCGCTCGGCGCCGCCCAGGCGTCGGTGTCGCTCAACCAGTCGGTCGGCTCTGACGACGAGGGCGAGCTCGGCGACCTCTTCGCCGACCGCGACGCGTCCGATCCGTTCGACGAGGCGGAGGAGTCGCTCCGCAAGCAGGGCGTCCGCCGGGCGCTCGACGCGCTGCCCGAGCGGGAGCGGCGGATCCTCGAGCTGCGCTTCGGCTTCGACGGCGATCCCTGGACGCTCGAGGCGATCGGCGCGGAGCTGGGCCTGACGCGCGAGCGTGTGCGTCAGCTCGAGGGCCAGGCCCTCGCCCGGCTGGCCGCGATTCGCGACCTCGTCTCCGTCGCGTCCGTCTGAGCTCGGACGCGCCCGTCTGATCTCCGTAGGGGCCGGATATATCCGGCCCCTACAATCGTTCCCAGTGGGCGTGCTCGTGCCTCGGGATCGTCTCGGACGCGTCTTCGCCGGCTTCGTGGCCGCGAATGCCGTTCTGATCGCGGTGCTCGGCTGGCAAGCCGTCGAGTCGCAGGAGGTCAAGGGGTCGCTGAAGGGCGGCTTCCCGGAGCCGGTCGAGGTCACCCAGGAAGGCGACGACCCGGTGAGCGCGGTCGCTCAGTACGTGAATCGCGGCGACCGGACGCTGAGCCTCGAGGAGGCGGGCCTCATCGAGCCGACGAACGTCGAGGTCGTCGAGTGGACAGCGAGCGCACCGGACAGCGACGAGGTCGGGCCTTTCGAGGGCTACGAGGTGGCTCCGGGCGAGGCCGTGCAGATCGGCGTCCTCGTCACGACGACGGGCGCCCCGGCGGGCTTCGACAACTTCCGCCTCCAGTACCGCGCCGGCGGACGGGCCGGTCAGACCCCGTAGGGGCCGGATCTCATCCGGCCCGCCCTCGGGCCCGACCGAAATCCGTAACGCGCTGCTCACAATCACCTAACAGGCTCCGGCCAGAATGCGTACAGGCAGGCGTGCACTCTGCCCGGCCTTCTTCCGGCCGGCCCGCCTGGGTGGGGGATGCGGTGCCCCGCCGTTTCCGGGCCCGCGCCGCCTGCCAGGCGGCGCGGGCCCGATCTCATCCGGCCTGCCCGCCGCGCGGGCGCGCTACCCCTTTGCGGGGCGATGGGGTGAAGCCCGGTTCACCCTTCGTTGGGCCGGGACGTTCCCTCGTTCCAGGGTCGTCCGAACGGGGTGCCGCGTCCGATCCTCTGACCATGGACGCAGCCGAACGCAAGCAGATCCTCTCCCGCTACCTCGATCACGCCCGCCGGTTCGACGAGGCCGCCGCCCGCCGCGGTCGGTCCGTTCCGGAGACCGGCAACGGCGAGGTCGTTCCCCTCAGGCAGCCGGTGCGGAGGTTCGAGCAGGAGCCCACCGCGCGCGAGACACAGGTCCTTCAGCTGATCTCCGAGGGTCTCGTCAACCGCGAGATCGGCGAGACGCTCTACCTCTCAGAGGAGACGGTGAAGTCGCACGTCCGCCACATCCTCGCGAAGCTTCAGGCCCGCAGCCGCGGCCACGCAGTGGCGATCGGCTTCCGCCGCGGCCTGATCCAGTAAGTCGAGCGGGCGGCGGCCGCCGCCCGCTCGACAGCCTGCAAGGCAGGGCGGCTTTCGCCATGTACCAGGCCCAGCGGGAGCTCGCTGGCGATCTCGCCACCGTCAACGAGCGGCTCGAAGCGTGCCAACTTGTCGTTTGCCAGTGGCCTCGTCGCAATACTCGACGCTCGTGACCGCTACACGGCAGGTCACTCCGCGATCGTCGCCGAGTACGCGTGCTCGGTTGCGCGGGAAATGGGGTTGTCGGATAAGGAGCACCAGCTCGCTCACCTGGCCGGGCTCGTGCACGACGTGGGCAAGATCGGAGTGCCGACGAGCATCCTCGACAAGCCGGGCCCGCTTACGCTTGAGGAACGGCGGTGCATGGAGGAGCACTCGGCGATCGGCGAGCGCATCCTTACAAGGGTCGAAGCGTATGGCGAGATCGCGAGGGTCGTCCGACACGATCACGAGCGCGGCTGACGGATTTCGGATACCCGGTTGGGCTTCTCGGCGAGGAGATCCCGCTGATCTCACGCATCATCTGTGCTGCGGACGCCTACAACGCGATGACCTCCGACCGGCCCTATCGTGACGCGATGCCTGACTCGGTCGCCCGCCGGAGGCTGCTCGAAGCTGCTGGCTCGCAGTTCGACGCCAATGTGGTCGATGCGTTTCTCGAGATGTTCGGCCCCGAGACCGAGCACGTCCATATTCCGACCGCGTCTGTCTGCACGCTCGACGACGCAGGCTCGATCGGCCCGAGCTGCCACACAGCGCAGCAGCCTGATTAGCGCCCCAGCGCCTCTTGTACCGCCAGTACCGCCTGGAGTCGTGACCGCACGCCGAGCTTTCTCAGCACGTGGCGAACATGAACCTTCGTAGTGCTTTCGACAATGTAGAGACGCTGTGCAATCTCCCGATTTGAGAGTCCCTCACACATCAAGCTGAGAACCTCGTGCTCTCGCGGAGTGAGACCATGCTATCTCTGGCCGAGCGACGTCGGCCGGTGCTAAGGGCACTCCGACATCGCGTGCCAAGCCGTGGTCGTTCGAGCGCCCGAGCACCATCGAAACGACATCGGATGTCCTGTGGTCTTGTCCAAGGATCTTGAGGATGGGAGGATAGGCTCTGTAGGCGACCACAGCTGGATCGATGACGGCGTGTTGGTAGGCGTCCAGAAACAGGTCGACGAGTTGCTCACGAGACTCGCAAATTGCCGCTTCGGAGCTCGACGATCACACGACCGAAGTGTGCAAGATAACCGACATCTGCGTATCGACTGAGCTCGACAGCCTCCTCGGCATGCCGCTCAGCATCGATTCTGCGGCCAAGTGCGGCTTCGATCACCGCTCTCGTGGCGAGCGGTTCCGCCCGGAGCGCACCGGTGGGAGGTCGATTCGGACGCTGGTCCAGGACTTCCAGGGCCCCGTTGGGATCGCCGCGGGCCACTTCGAGACGTGCTGCTAGGGTCATGACGTTGGTCTCGAGGTAAGCGTCGCCCCAATCGCTGGCTGTCTGCTTCAGAGTGGACAGCGCCTCTCTTGCCGAACGCAGCCGGCGAGAGCCGAGATCAGCGTATACGCTGATGACTCGCGAAAGTTCACGTGCAAAGCCGAGCTTGTAGCGATCGCAAATCGCATCGGCTCGCTCCCAGTACTCCCGTGCGGTGGTGTAGTCGGCTCTGAGCGTTGCAAGGTACGACGCGAAAACGAGGAACGCGCTTCGCGCGCTCGGATCATCCGAGTAGTCCACGAGGGGAAGAGTCGCCTCAATTGTTCGGCCCATCGATGCCAGGTCATTGGTCTGGCGTGCTGCCCATGCCCAACCATTAACCACACGCAGCCTCGTGCTGATGTCGTCGCCGGACAAAGAATGGAGCTGCTCGAGATAACCGTGTGCCTCATCGAGTTCCAAGTCCAAAGCCGACAGGACAGCACCCCACAATGCGGTGCGGCTATCAGATGTCGTACGGGCTGTTTTCAGGGCTCTTAGCTGGAACTCAAGACCTCGACGTAACTCCCACGCGAGGTGGGCACAGTGTCCGGCTAGGTACCAGGCGCGTGAAGCGTGCTCCGACTCATCGTCGATTCGGGCTACCATGTCCTGGGCTAGGGCGTGGGCTTCGCGGACCCGTCCTTGCCGAAGCAATACGTCGATCTTCACCAGCAGCGCCGGTGGCTGGGTCGCCGCCGGCCCGCACTGAGCGAGCCAGTTGTCGAGCGTCTCGATCTGGCCGGCCGGTAGGAGCTCCGTGGAAGCCTCGGCAACGATCGCCGCGGCGGTCTCGACCTGGCGCCGGTGGAGCGACAGCTCGAACGCCTCTTCCCAGCGCCCGTTTGCCCGGGCGAAGTCGACCACGCGGTCGGCGAGCGCTGCGAACGCTTCCGGGTCGTCGTCTTCCAGCTTCCGGCGCAAGAACTCGCGCAAGAGAGGGTGAAAGGAGAGCTCACCCTCCCCGGTGGGGTGGACGAGCCCGGCGTCGAGCA
The DNA here is from genome assembly GCA_963838105.1 of uncultured Thermoleophilia bacterium. GTDB lineage: Bacteria > Actinomycetota > Thermoleophilia > Gaiellales > Gaiellaceae > CAWJNF01. The sequence goes on from CAWIQC010000006.1 coordinate 56,820, forward strand.
GGCCCTCGAGGAGCGGGCTGGCGTCGCTTTCGTCGATGACGCTTCGAGCCACGGCTACGTTGAGGCTCGACGGGACCGACGCGAGGAGCATGAAGCGTCGCAGGCTGCTTTCCTGCGTCCGGTAGACCTCCTCGGCGAAGTAGCGGTAGAGCTGCTCGGTCATGTGCTCGTCCGGGATCGCCGCTTCCATGGCGAGCGAGGCCAACCCGATCAGCGCGGGCCAGCCCCGGGCTTGCGCTACGAGTCTCTGGACAGAGTCGCCTGGCCGCCCGTCGAGCAGCTTCGCGGCCTCGGCGTCGCTCATGGCGAGCTGGAGATGCCCCATCTCCAGAATCTCGCCGTGCAGCATCGGCGTGCCGACGCCCAACCTGGCCGGTGGCGGGACGTCACGACGACGCGAAGCATCGGCACCAGCGTCAGGAGCCAGTCGACGAACTCCTCGACCGGCGCCGAATCGGCGACCAGGTGATAGTCGTCGAGCACGAGCCGCGCGCCATCCGGCCAGGCCGCCAGGTCTTCGGCGAGGAGCTCGGCCATCGGCCGGGCGGCCTTCTCGGGCGGCTCGCTCACAAGCAGGCGCTGTCGCAGGCGCTTGCCCGCATCCGGCACGACGTGCTGCATGGAATCGGCGATACCACCGAGAAGGCAGCGACATCCGCCGAGGCGGCGGTGGCTCGGTACCAGGCGACGTCCTCCGCTCCGCCAGCCATTCGCAGGCAAGCGACGTCTTACCGTAACCAGCGGCGCCGTCAGCAGAATCGACTGGGCTGCGCTTGCGTCGAGTAGGCGCGTCAGGCGGGGCCGCCGAAAGGTGGTCGGCGATGAAGTGGCGGAACCGGAGAGCCTTCGTGCGTGGCCATCGACCTACGCGTTGTCGCGGAACCCGAGGTTAGCGCGGAACGCACGAGGGGGCGAGCGAGAAGGGGAATCCCCGTGCCCGCGGGGTAACCTCCGCGGGCACGAGGTGCCGTCATTCCCCGTGCCGTCACCGCGCCGAGCCGAAGTCTCGGGCTCGTGCGCTGCAGGACCAGGCTTAGCGGTCCTTCGCCCGTCGTCGCTCGATAGGCCAGCGGGATGTACAGCGGCGCCCGCTGACGCCGAGCTTCGACCGAAGCACTGTCGCAGTGCGCCTTCGCCGTTCGGGCCTTGACGCCGAGGCGCGCCGCGATCTCCTCGTTTCGAGCAGCCTTCTGCGATCAGGCGGATGACCTGCAAGTTGCCGTTCCATGAACATCCTCCCACGCTCCCTCGTCGTCGTCGTCGCGATCCTCGCAGCAGGGCTCAGTGGCGCGATGCTTCGGCGGGCGATCTTCGCGACTACGCCTTTCGGCGTAGACGGGCAGCGGCTCTCGGGCGATTCGCTGGCGGCGGGCATGGGCGAGACCAAGTCGGACCCCGTCAGGGTTTTCATCTTCCTACAGCCAGCGACTTCGCCGCGCATCGCAACCACGTCCTCGCGCTCCTCGCCAACAGGCTGCACGGCGAAGGCGTCGACTTGCCGTGATCGAGCCGCTTCGTCGAGTCGCCCGCGCGAAGGCTGCCGCCGCTATCGATGCCAGGATCAGATCGGAGCGGCCGACGCCGTCCTCGTCGTCTGCACGGGGAGCATCCTGCGAGCGCCCGCGCGAGCGGCAAGGAAGTGCCGGGACGCGGCCTCGGGGCTCGCTGGGAGGGCGCGATCATCATGCAGCGCGCGACCGCTCAGAGCGACCCTCGCGACGGTGCCGCAGGAGAGCCCGAGCCGGCCGGGCCACGGCGAGACGGGGCTCGGCGAGGCGCCCTCCGGCGAGTGGCAGGCTCCCTGGTTCAGGCGGCAACGCCGGCGCCACAGCCCCCGACGGCGCCGCCCGCCGGCGCGCCGCCGCTGGCCCAGATCCTCCCGGGCATGTCGGCGATCCAGATCGCCTCGCAGTTCGGCGTCACTGGCAGGGCGGGCTCGCGCTCGCGCCCGCCGGGTACTTCCAGGGCCAGCTCCACGGGCCGCACGGGAGCGTCGGGGTCGACGGCATGTGGCAGGTCGCGCCGCCCGCCCAGGTCGTACTGCAGGGCCGGCAGGGCACGCCCATGTGGGTCAACCCGTTCCAGCCGGCCGTCGCCTTCGCACAGGTGCAGCCAGGCCAGCTCGCGGGCACGACGCACCTCGGCGAGCAGACGGTCTGGACGCGAACCGGCTGACCGCCTCAGGCCCAGGGCGCCCAACAGAATGAAGCACGGCGCCGTCTGACCGCGCTGGCCGGCCCGATGCTGCGTCCTCGGTCGCGCACGTATCCTCCGGATACGCACGCTCCCTGCGTCCTTGCCTCGGCCTCAGCCATCGCGCCCAGCCGGGCGGGTCTTCCTTCTGTTAGACGCCTTACCCGCGCCGGAGGGCAAACGCGGCCTCGTGGCCGACCGCGTTCGCGGTCCGCAGCTCGTCGGCGGTGAGCGCGCCGATGCGCTCGAGCAGCTCGAGCTCGTCCGAGAGGTGGGTGTGCATCATCTCCGGGCCGTCGGTCGCGATCGTGAAGGGGACGCCCCGGTCGGCGAACGTCCGCACCGTGTCGCGCAGCGCCTCCTCGTCCGGGAGGGCCTTCGTCAGCAGGTTCGACGTCGGGCAGATCTCGAGCACGATGCCGCGCTCGCGCAGCGCCCGCATCGTCTCCTCGTCCGTCGCGGCCAGGATGCCGTGGCCGATGCGATCGGGGCGCAGGGCCTCGATCACCTCGCCGATCTCGGCCAGGCCGTCCGGGCCGCCCTCCTCGCCGACGTGGATCGTGACCCCGAGGCCCGCGGCGCGCGCCTCCTCGACGAGCGGCGCCAGCGCCGCGTAGGGGTAGCGGCCCTCGTCGGGGCGGGGGCCGGCGATGTCGACGCCGACGATCCCGCGCGGCGCCCAGCGGATCGCCTTCTCGACGACGATCGCGTTGAGGTCGAGGGAGAAGGTGCGGTCCATCATCACGATCAGCCCGGCGCGCACCTGCGGGTACTCGAGCTCGGCGCGGTCGAGGCCGCGGATCGCCGCGAGGATGATGTGGTCGAGGTCGCGCTCGCCGCCGCGGTTGCGCTTCATCGGGTTGAAGCGCAGCTCGAGCGTCGTGATGTTCTGGCGGCGGTAGGCGCCGCTGATGGCGCCGTGCACGGAGCGCTCCACCGCGATCGGGCTCGACTGGATCAGCTCGGTCCACTGGTAGATCGCGTCGAGCTCCGGCAGCCCGGCGACCCCGCGCGGGTCGGCGACCGAGATCAGGCCCTCGAAGTCCCAGTAGTCCTTGACCGGCAGCGCGATCCCCTGCTCGTGGGCGAGCGTCCACATCACGCTCGGGTGCACCGAGCCGCCGAGATGGGTGTGGAGCTCGGCGAGGCCGGTGCGGCGAAGCTCGTCGACGGCGGCGGAGCCCACGGCACGCCGAGTCTAGATGGTTGATTCCGACGAGATCCGCCTCCGCCGGGGCGTCAGCTGGCCGCTCTGGGACACGAGGCCGGGGCGCAGCGCGAGGCTGGACGCCTCGGCAAGCCCCGGCCTCGCGAAGCGCACGGCCTGTCGGAGAGGCCGCACGGCCTCGCAGACAGCGACGGAAGCGGCCCAGACGCGCCAGATGGCGCATCCGGCCGCGCGTGGATCGTGGAATCAACCATCTTGGGACGAGAGAGGTCTCGGAGGCGGCGCCGCCCGCCGCCCCCAAGATGGCCGTGAAGCATGTGCCGTCATGTCCCGGCCGGCTGAGGAGAGGGTCCTCGTCCATGGTTATCGGCACGGCCGGGAGGGAACATGAGGCCGAGCGTCGTAGGATGGACCCCGGTGCACGAGCTCCTTCCCGATCCGGACGACGCGGCCGAGCGGCTGCACGTCGACCGCATCGCCGACGAGTTCTTCGAGGGCTTCGACGCCGTGGCGGACATCGCCCATCCCGCCGTCTCCATCTTCGGCTCCGCCCGCGTGGGCCCCGATCACCCGGACTACGAGGCTGCCCGCGAGATCGGCCGGCGCTTCGCCGCCGCCGGCTTCGCGGTCGTCACAGGCGGCGGCCCGGGCTCATGGAGGCCGCCAACCGCGGCGCGCAGGAGGCGGGCGGCATGTCTGTCGGCTTCAACATCGAGCTCCCGCACGAGCAGCGGCCGAACCCGTACCTCGACCTCAGCCTCACCTTCCGACACTTCTACGTCCGCAAGACGATGTTCGTGAAGGCCGCCGACGGATTCGTGATCCTGCCGGGCGGCTTCGGCACCCTGGACGAGCTGTTCGAGGCGCTCACGCTCATCCAGACGGACAAGGTGCGCGAGTTCCCGGTCGTGATGTTCGACTCCGCTTACTGGGACGGGCTCGTCGACTGGTTGCGCGGGCAGGTGCTCGCGGAGGGCATGATCTCCGACGCCGACGCGCGCATGCTCACCGTGACCGACGACCGCCGAGATCGCCGTCCGCATCCTCGTCGAGAGCCACGGTCGCGGCGCGACCGAGGGCTACCCTGCGGCCGTGAAGGTCGGCATCGTCGTTCCGTTCTCGTGGTCGTACTGGGGCGGTGTCGTGGAGCACGCCGAGAACCAGGCGCGCACGCTGATGGAGCTCGGGCACGAGGCGCGGATACTGATCGGCAACGACCCGCCCGGCCTCGCGAGCCGCCTCCTGCATCCCCGCGCCGGCCGCCACGAGGAGCCCCCGCCGTTCGTGATCCCGGTCGGCAGGACCGTCATCGTTCCTGCGAACTACTCGCTGTCGAACGTCTGCCTGACGCCGCAGTCGATGCTGCGCATGAAGCGGGCCTTCGCAGCGGGAGCGCTTCGACGTCGTCCACGTCCACGAGCCGATCGTGCCGATCCTGTCGCTCTACGCGCTCAAGGGCGCGCCGTGCCCGATCGTCGCCACGTGCCACGCCGCGGGCGGGCGCTGGTGGAAGTGGGGGAAGCGCTTCTGGGGCGGCCTGCTCGCGCGGATCGACTACCGCATCGCCGTGTCCGAGCCGGCGCGGGCGGCCGCGGCGCCCTTCATCGACGGGCCGTTCGAGGTGATCCCGAACGGCGTCGCGCTCCCGGAGCGACCGTTCGCGGGGGGCCGCGAGAACCACGTCGTCTTCCTCGGCCGGCACGAGCCGCGCAAGGGCCTGCCGGTGCTCCTGCGCGGCTGGCCGCGAGATTCACCGCCGCACGGGCGCCCGGCTCGCGCCTGATGGGCGCCGACCCGCTGGCGGTGCGCTTCCTGCTGCGCCGGCTGGCGGTGCCCGACACCGGGATCGATATCCTCGGCGTTGTGACGGCCGAGATCAGAGACGCGGAGCTCGCGCCGCGCGAAGGTCCTCGTGGCTCCGTCGATCGGCTCCGAGAGCTTCGGCATGGTGCTCACCGAGGCGTTCGCCGCGGCGACGCCGGTCGTCGCCTCGGATATCCCGGGCTACCGCGAGGTGGCGACGCCGGAGCACGGGCATCCCCGTCCCGCCGGGCGACGTCGAGGCGCTCGTCGAGGCCTCGTCGTGCTGCTCGAGGACGAGCCCCGGCGCTCGGCGCTCGGCGAGCGCGCCCGCGAGGTCGCCGAGGAGCGCTACGACTGGGAGCGGATCGTGGGGCGCCAGCTCGAGATCTACTCCGGGCTCACGGGCAGGCCGGTCGGCGCGGAGGTCGTCGCCGCGTGACGCAGGCTGCTGCTCGGCACCCGGCGTGGCCGGACCGGAATCCTGCTTGCCGCCGTCGCCGCCGTCGCCGGCGTGCTCGTCTGGCGTGCCTCCGACCTCCACCTGGTGGGAAGGGGCTTCGGGGAGGTCGAGTGGCACTGGGTGGCTGCGGCCGTCGGCCTCAACCTCTTCTCGGTGCAGGTGCGGGCGATCGCCTGGCACATCGTGCTCGGGCAGGCCCTGCCGCAGCCCCACCCGCGCCATCGCCACGTCTTCTCGGCCTTCTGCGTCGGGCTGCTCGGCAACGCCGTGCTGCCCGGCCGGGTCGGCGAGGTTGCCCGCGTCGGCGTGCTCGCCCGCCACGTGCCGCAACGCGGCAACACGTGGGCGTCGATTTTCGGCAGCGTCTTCGCGCATCGCCTGTTCGACGTCATCCCGACGCTCGGGCTCGTCATCTACGTCATCGTCACGGCCCGCATCCCGAGCTGGGCCGGGCCCGGCGTGTGGGCCATGGTCGGGGTCGGCGCCGCGCTGCTGCTGGCCGGAGTCTGGCTCGCGCTGCGGCACCGCCACGACGGGCACGAGGCCCCGGACGGGCTCGGGCGCATGCGGGCGCTGCTGTATCAGGCCATGCGCGGGCTGCGCGTGCTCCACTCGCCGGGCCCGGCGCTGGCGGCCGCGTTCTTCCAGTTCCTCGGCTGGACCGCGCAGATCCTCGCCGTCTGGGCCGCGTTCCGCGCCTTCCAGATCGAGGAGCCGTTCGTGGCGGCAGCTCTCGTGCTGCTCGTGGTCAACGTCGCGCTGGCGTTTCCGCTCTGGCCCGGCAGCGTCGGCCTCTTCCAGGTGGGCGTCGCGCTCGCGCTCCTGCCCTACGGCATCCGCTACGAGCACGGGTTCGCCTACGGGATCGGGCTCCAGGCGATCGAGATGTCCGTGGGCATCGGTCTCGGCCTGCTGTTCCTCGCCCGCGAGGGGATCTCGTTCGCGATGCTGAAGCACATCCCGAGGCCGGCCGAGGAGATCGAGGCGCCGGCGCCGGAGCCTCGTGTGGCGCGGCCGTACCGGCCGCAGCCGCGAGCAGCGCGACCGCGCGTGCCCGAGCGCGTCGGCTCGCGCTAGCGGGCGCGCCTGATCGGCGGGTGATCCGCCTGCCCGACGCGCCTACGATCGTCTGCTGCCCGGACAGCCTCAAGGGTGTCCTGTCCGCGCGCGAGGCGGCACAGGCGCTCGCGGCGGGCGCGCGCGCGGCCGGCGGCAACGCGCTCGAGCTGCCGCTTGCCGACGGCGGCGAAGGCACCGCCGAGGCGCTCGAGGGCGCGCTCGGCGGCGACTGGCAGCACGCGCGCGTGCTGGATGCGCTCGGCCGGCCGGTCGAGGCCCGCTGGCTGCTTCTCCCGGATCGCCGCGCGGTCGTCGAGTCGGCCGAGGCCATCGGCCTCTGGCGGCTTGCTCCTCGCGAGCGGGACCCGTTGCGCGCGAGCTCGTTCGGGCTCGGCCAGCTGCTCGGCTGCGCCGTCGGCGCGGGCGCCCGGGAGGTGATCGTGACGCTCGGAGGCAGTGCCACCGTCGACGGCGGCGCAGGCCTGCGCGACGCGCTCGCCGCCGGTCGATCTTCACGGCGTTCGCCTGCGGGCGGCCTGCGACGTACGGAACCCGCTGCTCGGCGCGCGCGGCGCCGCGCGCGTGTTCGGCCCGCAGAAAGGAGCGACGCCCGCTCAGGTGCGGGAGCTCGAGCGCAGGCTTGCCGCCATGACCGAGCTCGCCCCGTTCGCTGCGCTTCCCGGCGCCGGCGCGGCCGGCGGGCTCGGCGCCGCGCTGGCGGCTCTGGGCGCCACGCTCGAGCCGGGTGCGGGCCTGGTCCTCGAGGCGGTGCGCTTCCGCGACCGGCTCCGCGGAGCTGCGCTCGCCGTCACCGGCGAGGGAGCCGTCGACCGGACGTCGTCCGAGGGGAAGGTGCCGGGCGCCGTCGCCGCGGCGTGCCGCGAGGCAGGGGTGCGGTGCGTCGTGTTCGGTGGTCGCGTGCGAGGCGGCCGGGAAGAGCTGCGGGCGGCAGGCGCGGACGAGATCGTCGCCCTCAGCGGCCGGCGTGCCAACGCCCGCCACGACCTGGAAGCCCTCGGCGCGCGGCTCGCGCGCTTCCTCAGCGGCGAGCTGTCCGCAGGCTAGGCTAGAGAGCTCCGCCGGCTGCCGGTGGCGCGCCGGCGTCGACGCCCTGGTCGCCGATCGTCATGCTCGCGAGCTGCTGCTCGGCGAGGAGCAAGTTCGTCTCTGCCGCGCGCTCGACGGTGGTGTGCAGGTCGGACATGCTCGATTCCTCCTCGAGCTGCTCGCGGAGGAACCAGTGCAGGAAGTGCTCGCCGACCAGGTCGCCCTCCGATCGGGCGAGGGCCGCGAGCTCCGAGATCTGCTTCGTCACCGTGCGCTCCTGCTCGAGCGCCAGCGTCACCGGCGCGACCGCGTTCGGGAACGACGTCTGGGGCGCCTCGACGCCCGGGATGGGCGCGTCGTGGCCCGCGTCGAGCAGGTACTGGATCATCATCATCGCGTGGTTGCGCTCCTCGACCGCCTGGCGGTAGAAGTGAGCGGCCAGGTGGGGGAGCGTCTCCTGGTCGTAGTAGACGGCGATCGCGATGTACTGCTGCGAGGCGGCGAACTCGCGCGCGACGTGCTCGGTCATGGCCTTGGGGAAGCGCGGCTTGGGCATGCGCGTGACTCTACCAGGGCGCTCAGCTGCCCTCGGGGCCCGCCAGGGGATCCGGCTCGCCGCCTTCCGGGCCGGCCTGGGGCGCGACTCCGGAGAGCTCGCGGCCGAGCTGCTCGACACGACCCTGAGCGGCGTCGAGCTTCGCGAGGCAGAGCCGGTAGAGCGCTTCGCCGCGCTCCCAGAGCGCGATCGCCTCCTCGAGCCCCGCGTCGCCGCCCTCGAGCTGCGCCACGATCCGCTCGAGCTCCCTGCGGGCCTGCTCGAAGGTCGGCTCAGGCTGGTCTGGCTCCGGGTTCACGGGTCGCTTCTCCTTCGTGGAGTGGCCGGCCGGCTCAGTATCGAGTTGCGAGACGGCGAAGTCGTCGAGGCGGAAGTTGGCGTTGTCACCACGGATGCCCACCGCTCCGGCGGACCGGATCGGAGCGCAGCCGAAGCCGTCGTCCACGGCCGCCGCGACGACGCGCCCGCCGATCTCGAGGCGGAGCTCGACCCCTGCAGGCGTCAGGTTGCGAACCGTCGCCACGACGTGCTGCCACTCGCCGTACGGGACGGCGTGGATGCCCGACGTGCTCAGGCTGAAGTAGGTCCCCCCGTTCGAGGCCCCGCCGGGGCACTTCTTCTTGATCACGACGGTCCCGTCGCGGCGGTTCGCGCTCGCGGAGTAGAGACGGTCGGGGCTCTGGTAGCGCAGGAACACGTGGACGCCGTCCCAGGCCACGGGGGGCGTCGACGCAGTCGACACGACGCCCTCGTTGCGCAGCGAGAACGACACGGCCACGTCGCCGAAGTCGCGACGGTGGGTGACGAGCCGGAACACGGCGGAGCCGGTGCCCTCAGCGGAGGCGGCGTCGGGAGTGCGGCGGTCGGGCACCCGGTCCAACCCACCTCACCGCTCGTGAACAGCGAGCCGCTCGTCATGTACCAGTCCGGCGAGACGACGGCATCCCGATCGTCCGGATAGCGAAACGCCCACTCGTTCGTGACCAGGCCGTCCGGGCGGTCGAACGTGTCCTGGAAGAGCAGGTCCCGCGAGGGCGCCGCCCCGGGCTCGGGGATGGCGACGCGCGGGGAGCTCGCCCGCGCGACGCCCAGCCGGCTGCGGGCCGTGACGCGAACGAGGAGAGCCCGGCCGAGGTCCGCCTGCGTGATCCGGTAGGTGGGGCTGGGCGAGACGGGTAGCCGGCTGCACCGGTCGGCCGTCGGGCAGCGCCACCAGCGGAAGGTGTAACGAAGAGGTGCAGGGCTGCGCCAGCGGCCGGGAGACGCGTGCAACGTCTCACCGAGCTCCACGGTTCCGGTGATGACGGGCCGGGTCAGGTTCTCCGGCGGCGTCGCAGACTGCGCGACCGTCGTCAGGCTGAGGAAAACGCCGGTCGCAGCTCCGAGACCGAGCGCGCGGAGCCGGCGCGAGCCACGCGCCGGGTAGGCGGAAGAGAGCGGTGCGTGCTTCATCGTGATTGGCGGTTCGACGGGGACCTCCGTCGGCCAGCATGTAGTATGGCGGCCGCCCTTGCGCGGCGACAGGGGCACATACGGGCGACTGAGCTCTCTCCGAGCCCCGGGTTTGGCGTACGTTTGGCCCGGGTACGGCCCGGCGAGTCTCACTAGCCCAGCACGTCGATCTACCCCGCCTGCTCCGTCCGCCCGGACGCAGCTGGGGCTGCGGTGAAGTTCTGCGGCAAGGCGGTGATGCGGTGTTCGAAACGGTCGGCTACGCCCGGCTGCAGGCGGAGGACTGCCTGGTCCCCGATCCGAACGGGTCGGGGAACCCTGGCACGACCGTTCCGGGAGGTTCCTCCATCTCCACGACGGATCGCCGCGACGGCGTCGCCGCCTGGCAATGGCGCGTCGTTGGTGGTCCCGGCAGGAGACGGCGGCTCGACGGGCGCGCGGCGCCGGGGCCACTGTGATCGGCGCCGAGGGAGCTCGCCACCAGGTCCGGGGGCGTCGTGGACCTGCCGCGTCCGCTGCTCCCGCAGACGCCCGTCGCCGCCCGCCGCGTCGAGCCGCTCGGCTCCGAGACGACGGACGCCGTCCCCGCTCGAGGCCGCCCCGACCCGCAAGGCAGAGCCACGCGCTGCGGGCGCCACACCGACTCGGCCCCGTCAGGCCAAGCCGCGCGCTGTCGATGCTGACGCAGCTTCGAAGGCGAAGCCGCGAGCTGGCAGCGCGGCCCCGGCCCGCAAGGCGAAGCCGCGCGCTGCGGACGCGGCCCCGGCCCGTTCTCGTCAGGCGAAGCCGCGCGCTGTCGAGGCTGACGCAGCTCCGAGGCGAAGCCGCGTGCTGCGGGCGCGGCCCCGGCGTCGCAAGGCGAAGCCGCGCTGCTGCGCGCGCGGCGCCGCGCTCCGAAGGCGAAGCCGCGTGCTGCGGGCGCGGCCCCGGCGTCCAAGGCGAAGCCGCGTGCTGCCGGCGGCGCCGCAGCGCCCAAGGCGAAGCCGCGCTGCTGCGGGCGCGGCCCCGGCGTCCAGGGCGAAGCCGCGTGCTGCGGGTGCGGCTCCGGCCTCGAAGGCGAAGCCGCGTGCTGCGGGCGCGGCTCCGGCCTCGAAGGCGAAGCCGCGTGCTGCGGGTGGGGCTCCGGCCTCGAAGGCGAAGCCGCGTGCTGCGGGTGGGGCTCCGGCCTCGAAGGCGAAGCCGCGTGCTGCGGGCGCGGCCCCTGCCTCGAAGGCGAAGCCGCGTGCTGCGGGTGCGGCTCCGGCCTCCAAGGCGAAGCCGCGTGCTGCGGGCGCGGCTCCTGCCTCGAAGGCGAAGCCGCGTGCTGCGGGTGCGGCCCCTGCGTCGAAGGCGAAGCCGCGTGCCGCCGATGCTGCCGCGGCTCGTCCTCGCGATGCCGCGCCGGCTCACAAGCCCGGTCTCGGCGGGCATGGTCGTGGTGGAGAGCCCTCCGGTCCCGGCTGTACCTGCAGCCAGACCCAAGACGAAGGCGCCCCGGCCGAAGGGGGTCCCTTCCCCGGCGCGAACGCCGCTGGACGAGTCTCTCGAGGCCGTTCCACCCCGCTACCGGCGCTCGCTGGCCGTGCGGCTCGGCATTCGAAGCCTCCAGGTCGTCTGCGTGCTGTACGCGGCCGCGCTGCTGTGGTGGCTCTGGCTCGCCAAGGAGCTCTCGGTATCGGCGCTCTTCGAGGATCCCCTCGTCTACGGCTACACGGTCGTCATCACCGCGTACATCCTGGCCCGGTTCGCATTCGGGCTCCTCTACCGGCCGACGCCCGACGTGGGGTACCGCCCGTCGCTCTCGATCGTGATTCCCGTCTTCAACGAGCGCGAACGCATCCATGAAACGGTCGAGGCCTGCTACGAGGCCCGCTATCCGCGCGAGCGGGTGGAGGTCGTCGCCATCGACGACGGATCGACCGACGGCTCGTGGGAGCAGCTGCTCGCGCTTCGAGATCGCTTCCCAGGGCTCGTGTGTGTCCGGTTCCCGGAGAACCGCGGGAAGCGCGCTGCCATGGCCGAGGGCGTTCGCCGGTCGCGAGGCGCTGTCTGCGTCTTCATCGACTCGGACTCGGTCATCGCGCCGGATGGCCTCGAGGCCATCGTCCAGGACTTCGCCGACGAGCGCGTCGGCGCGGTCGTCGGTCACGCGGACGTCCTCAACAGGGAAAACGCCTGGATCCCGCAGATGCAGCAGGTCAGGTACTACATCGCCTTCCGGATCTTGAAGGGCTCGGAGTCGCTCTTCGGCGCGGTGACGTGCGCGTCGGGATGTTTCTCGGCCTACCGGCGACAGGCGCTCGTCGAGGTGCTGCGTGAGTGGGAAGCACAGACGTTCCTCGGGCGGCGCGCCACCTACGGCGACGATCGCGCGCTGACGAACCGAGTTCTCGTCGGCTGGCGGGTGGTCTACCAATCGCGAGCGGTCTGTCACACGCTCGTCCCGACGGGGCTTCGGCTGTTCCTCCGGCAGCAGCTGCGCTGGAAGAAGAGCTGGCTGCGGGAGTCGCTCTACCTCGCGTGCATCATCTGGCGCAAGCACCCGTTCGCGTCGGCGCTCACGTACACGAGCATCGTCTGCGGCTGGGTCGCGCCGCTCATCGTGCTGCGCGCGGTCGTCCTCGGCCCCATCACAGGGAGCGGCGAGCCCGCGTTCTACGCGGCGGGCGTGTACTCCGTCGCCCTGCTCGGCGCGCTCTACTACGCGGTCGCGCGCCGCAGCCCCCTGTGGTGGCAGGGTCTCACGTGGGTCGCTATCTACATCACGCTGCTCGTCTGGCAGCTCTACTACGCGCTCGCCACCATTCGGAACACGGCCTGGGGCACGCGCTCGTCGACCCATAGCGAAGTCGCCGGCGAGACGATCGTGATCAGGCCGGAAGCGCCGGCCGCCCTGAGCCGACCCAAAGCGCTCGTCCCCGCGGTCGAGACGGAGGGGCGGTAGGTGCCGCTTCGACGCCGGCTCGCACGTGTGCTCAGCGGACGCTGGCGGGTGCAAACCATCGCCGGTCTCGCGATGTTGCCCCTCTCGGTGCTGCCCCTGTACCTGTTCCTGACGGAGACCGAGACCGGCCGCCTCATAGCGCTACGCGCCCGCTACCAGGTCTCGACCCCGGGCACTCCAGGTCTCGATGCGCGCGAGAGCGCCCTCGCCCGCTCCTACGGTGCCAGGCCGCTTCGCGGCGTACCGGTCCTCGTCTACCACGGCATCGGCCAGGAAGACACGGCCGAGCCGGGCCCCGAGACGATGGTCGTCTCGCGCGAGCGCTTCGCGGAGCACATGCGCGGCCTGCGGGCGGCCGGGTACGCGGCCATCACGGCGGACGACCTGGCCGACTACCTTGCGCGCGGCGATGCCAGGGCGCTTCCGGCACGGCCCATCCTGATCACGTTCGACGACGGTCGGACCGACGCCATGCTCCAGGCCGATCCGATCCTCGAGGACACGGGCATGCGTGCGACGATGTTCGTGATCGGCGAACAGGGAGACAGACCGACGATCTTCCACGAGGACTGGGACGAGCTCGCCGAGCATGCCGCAAGCGGCCGCTGGGAGCTCGAGAACCACACGAGCCAGCTGCACGACTGCTCCAACGCCCCCGGCGTGACAGCCCTCGTCGAGCGCCGTGCCGGCGAGCCGATCGACGGCTATGCGGAGCGCGTCGCCGCCGACCTCGACGAGGGGGCGGCAAAGCTGCGCGAGCACGGCGCCGGCCGGCTCACCTCCTTTGCCTACCCGTGCGGCGACTGGGGGCAGTACGCCGAGCCGGCCGTCGTCGAGGCGTTGCGGCACGTCCTCGAGGCTCGCTTCGAGATCGCCTTCGACCAGGAGGCCCCCGCGCGATGGCGGCCCGCACTCCCCGGGGATGACTCCGTGCACGTGCATCGCCTCCAGGTAGGTCGCTGGTCGCTCGCCGAGCTGCTGCGCAGGCTCGACGAGGGTGCGCGGCGTGCCGCCGACCTCGGCGGCACTCGGTTGGACATGACTTCAGTGAGTCGCTCCGCGAGCTGGGCTAGACGGACGGCCCAGGGCCGGAGCAGCTGGTCGACGTCGAGGGCAGGCGCGGACGCGGTGCAAGCCGGCGAGGACGCCACCGAGCTCCCGCCAAGAACGGTGACAGTTTCACGGACGCGCGCAGCCGGCGCCCGCTCAGCCGGCGCGGCACTCCTCGCAGTGCACGTCCGCGTCAAGCTGGTGGTTGACGAGGCGGGTGACCCAGTCCACGAGCGGTTGACCGTTGACCGTCTCGGTGTAGAAGGTCCCGTCGTTAAGGCGGTGTGCTCGTCGCCCGGCGCGATGTAGCTGAGCAGGTTCACGCCGGCGGCCTCGATCTGGGTCTCGTTGGCGTCGATCAGCGACAGAAGATCGTCCGCAGGGATGCCGACGATCGGGTACCAGCGCTGCTGCTGCTCGTCGTAGGCGTAGTCGTGGCGGGCGAAGACGATCTCGGGGTCGTGCCGTCCGCTCTGGATGAAGAGCCCCGGAGCGCTCCACTGCTCGGCGGTCGAGGCCGGCGTTCTCGGGCCAGGGCGGGATGGCGTTGCCGAAGCCCCAGGCGGCGATGATCTCGTTGAGGCGGGGCACGTCGGGGTATGAGCCCGATCCGTCGCCGAGCACCGTGATCCTGGCGTCGGGGAGCCGATCCGACACGAGTCCGGCGTACAGCGGCGCCGCGACCGAGCCGGCACTCTCGCCCACGACGACGACCTCGGTCGCGCCGGGAAAGGCGGCGGCGAGGTGGTCGAGGGCGGCGGTGCCGTTGACGATAGCCCTTGTGGTGAACGGTGAGGCCGGGTGCGTACTCGGTGGTGATGTTGCCGAGGTGCGACGTCGCCCGTGCAGTACGGGACATACACGACGGAGTAGTCGGCGAACGGGTTGCGCTCGTCGGCGAAATCGAAGATGCCACCCGCGCCGACCGGGCCCTCGCGTCGACCGTGGTGTTGTAGAGGTCGCTGTCCGGTGCGCACGTCTCGGCGGAGAAGCAGACGCCGCCGTCTTGGAGGAAGAAGACGCACCTTGTCCGGGTTCGCCTCACGCACCCAGAAGCTGAACTCCGAGCCGTCCGAGCACTGGCAGTCGCCTCCCGGCACGATCCGCTCCCAACCGGCGGCGCCGGCGGCGGTCTCCATCCGGCGAGGCGGCATCGTCGAAGACGGGCTGGCAGGCCTCCTGGGCCGCGTCCCAGCCCTCGGAGGGTCGCGGCGCCAGCGGGACGCCGACGAACATGAACCCGTTCCCGCTGACCTGCGGGTCGGGAAGACCCTCGATGCCGTGCTCGCGCATGCAGCGGGCGAACTCCGACGCGGTCTCGAACTCGGCCTGCTGCTCCGCGGGGAGATCGTGGTCCGAGCCGGCGCCCGCATCGCCGTCGTTGCCGCCGCACGCCGCGACCGTGGCCGCCAACGCGGCAAGCAGGAGAAGCCGCGCCACGGCCCCCCGCGTGTTCGTGCGTAGTAAACCCATGATGAACCTCCGGAGCATCAAGCGAGTTCGGATTGGAGGACCTCCGCCACGGGGCGGCGGGCACCGAGGCGGGCTGGAATCGCGGTAAGCGCCGCGACCACGAGGCACGGTGCCCGGCACCACGGCGAGCAGCTGCCAGAGCGGCGCGATGGTCGGATCACCAGTATCTACAGCCTCGAACAGTGCGATGCCCCCCGGGATGCCCAGGACGGCGCCGGCGAGCGCGGGAAGCACCTGTGCCGCTGACAGTCCTGCGCTGACCTGCTGGGGGGTCGCGCCCAGCGCGCGCGCCAGCGCCGACGAGTGCCTGGCGTCGAGCGCCGTCGCCCAGGTGATGAAGATCGCGTTGACGGCCGCGAGGGCGACGAGCGTGATCGTGATCACCAGCAGCACCTGATTCAATCGGTCGGCCTGAGACGGGTCCAGCGACGGAGGCCCCAACGTCGAATTCGGCGTGGGCGGACAGCGCGGCGACGATCCCGCTGACCGTGATCGCGATGCTGACCGTGGCGAGCACTACGCGGCGCGGCCGCCGTGCGGCGATCCGCAACCCGAGCAGCAGCGGGACGGGCAGTCGCGCCGAGAGCGCGATCAGCCAGGCCGTGCGCCGGGGTGCGCGGGCCGAGTCGGCCAGCGCGAGGACGGTGCTGGTGCGGGCGGCGCGGACGGCAGGAACGAAGGTCGCGGCAACCGCGACCCCGAGCGCGACGGCCGTCACCAGGCCGACCGTGGACATGGTGAGCGGCGGCGCACCCGCGCTGCCGACGAGGCCGGCACTGGGATCGGTAAGCAGTGGAGCGGTGAGCCATCCGACCGCCAGCCCGGCCGCCGCCGCGAGCAGGGCGACGACGACGTACTCGGCGAGGAGCACGGCAGCGACCAGGCTCGGCGTGCCGCCGACCGCCTTGAGCAGTCCGACGCGCCGGATCTGGTCCGCCATCCGGCTCCCGACGAGCACCGCGACGCTGGCCACCGCGAGCAGGCCGAGCAGCCAGCTGCCTGTCAGCAGGGCTCGCCGCTGGTTTTCGACCAGGTTGGCGCTCGCTTCGCTGATGTCCTGCCAAGAGCTCCCAGCGCGGGCGGCGTCGGTCGCGGTCGGTCGAGGTGCGTGTCGACGAACGCCGGGGCAGCGGCCGGGTCGGCCAGCTTCAGGTTCAAGACGTGGGAGAGGGATTCCGCCTGTGGGTCGAGGCTCGGGTATCCGCCGGGTGAGCCAGACCAGGCCGGCGGGGATGCAGAGGCCGCCAAGGCAGGACGCCTCCGGATACGGCGGCGATGCAGCGGTGACCGCAACGCCGACGACCTGGAACGACCGGCTGTTCAGGGTGGTGAGATGACCGGCGGCGCCTTCGACCGCATCGACGAAGCGGCGTCGACCACGCGCCGCTCATGGTGATGCGATCACCAGCGCCGACGCCGAGCGCGTCGGCGAAGGCGGCCTCGATCACCACGCCGCCGTCGTCTACCCAGCTGCCCTGGGTCAGCTTGGGCTGGTCGATCGACGCCGGTGCGGTGTCGCGGCCCTCTGCCTGCGCGGCCACGGTGTGGCCGTTTGCCTCCAAGCGCCGCCGCGACGAACGGGATACGGACCGCCGTGACCGACGACGCCGGGAGCGTCGGTCAGCGCCTCCAGACCGGCGAGGTCGGCGGCCGCGCCGCCGCGGGGCGGGGGCGACCCTGCGACCACGTCGGGCCCGGCCGTCGCCTCCCGGGTGCTCTGGTAGGGCTTGTGGTGACCCCGTGCAGGACGAGCCCGAGGGTGAGCGTGGTCGTGGCGCCATGATCGCCAGCAGAAGGAGCGCGGCCTCTGCCGGGCGCCGGCGCAGGTCGCGCGCGGCGAGGCGGCAGACGAGCAGGAGGCGGCCCATGGGTTCAGCCCTCCAGTCCGGCGAGCTCGCCGAGCTGCCCGGTGGTGCCGTGGGTCAGCCTCGTCTCCTCGACGAAGGCGCCGTCGCGCATCGAGATCAGCCGGTCGGCGGTGGCCGCGATGCGGGCGTCGTGGGTGACGATGAGCAGCGTCTGCCCGGCCGCGCGCAGGCTGTCGAGGAGCCGGAGCACGTCCAGGGTGGCGGCGCTGTCGAGGTTGCCGGTCGGCTCGTCGGCGAGGACGACGAGCGGCTCGTTGCTGAGCGCGCGCGCGATCGCGACCCGCTGGCGCTGGCCGCCCGAGAGCGCCGAGGGCAGATGCTCGGCCCGGTCGGTGAGCCCGACCTGTTCCAGCAGCTCCGCGGCGCGGCGTCGTGCCGCGCGCGGCGAGCGCCCGGCCAGCAGCGCGGGCAGCTCGACGTTCTCCACGGCGGTGAGCTCGTCCATCAGGTGGAAGGCCTGGAAGACGAAGCCGATCGCGTGGCGGCGCAGCCGAGCCAGCGCCTTCTCGCTCAGCTGGTCGATGCGGCGCCCCGCCAGCCACACCTCCCCGGCCGAAGGGCGCTCCAGGCCGCCCAGCAGGTGCAGCAGCGTCGACTTTCCGCAGCCGCTCGGCCCCATCACGGCCAGCGTCTCGCCCGAGGCCACCTCCAGCTCGACCCCGTCGAGCGCGCGCACGAGGCCCGCTCCCTGGCCGTACTCCTTCTCCAACCCGCGCGCGCGCAGGACCGGCCCCACGCGCGAGTAGCGACTCGTTGGCGTTCATCATCGTCCCTTCGTTGCGTTCCAGTAGCGCGCGCAGGCCTCGAGCCAGCGCAGGTCCGCCTGCAGCCTCAGCACCACGCCCTCGAGCAAGAGCCCCGCGACCGAGCCGTCCGGCTCGGCCAACGCGGCCCGCTGCGCAGCGGCCAACCCGGCCAACAGCGCGTGCCGCTGCACGTCCACGAGCCGCACCGGGTCGCCCAGTCCTGCCGCCGCGGCGGCAACCAGCTTCAGATGGAACTCCGCCGGCGCGGGCTTCGGCCAGCTCGTGTCCTCGAGCCACTCCATGACCCGCGCTTGCCCCGCCGCGGTCAGCTCGTAGACCTTGCGGTCGGGGCGATCGGTCTGGCCGACCCGCTCCGAGGTCACCAGGCCGGCCTTCTCGAGCCGGTTCAGCGTCACGTACACCTGGCCCGCGTTCAGCGCCTCCGCCAGCGGGCCAAGCGCAAGCTGAAGCCGGGCGCGCAGCTGATAGCCGTGAGACGCCTCCTTGGCCAGCAGCGCGAGCAAGACCTCCTGCACGACCCGCAGCTGGTAGCCCTGAGACGGCTCCTTGATCGACACGCCAACGGCTTCCTGCATCAGCCCTCCCTAACAGTTAGCTACATCACGATAACCGTTAGCTATCTTGCTGTCAAGTCGTTCTTCGTAGGCCAGAAGCTCCTCGCTCCCACCGCGGACTGTCTATGTCTGGATGCTGAAGCCGGCCCCCGCGGGATACGGCCCGGTGACCCCCTACCGACCGCGAGGTACGACGCCTGTGCGCAGGCCGCTGACTACGTCGCCTGAAGGGTCTTCTTCAGGCCGCGCAGCCGGAACGCCATGACGATCTCGGTGACACCGCGCAGGAGGGCCATCGCCGCGATCCACGCGACGAGCAGAATGGCGCTTCCTCGGAAGTAGCCGGCCGCCCAGAACCCGAGCAGGATCTCGGCGATGCCGACGATCAGCCCGACCCACCAGAGGTGGGCGCCGTGGTTCATCAACGAGAGGACGACGTCGAATACGCCTTTGAACAGGAGCACCCACGCCACGATCGACGCGAGCGCGACGAAGGTCCCCGCCGGGCGGAAGAACGCCACGATCCCGGCCACGATGAACAGCACGCCGAGGAGCCCGTGCACGACCTTCCAGCCGGTGGTCGAGGCCGATATGGCGAACAGCTCGTTGATCCCGGCCCCGATCGCGACGATCCCGAACAGGATCGCGATCGCGGTGACCGAGGTGAGATTCAGCCGCAGGACGATCAGCGAGACCCAGAGCCACAGGATCCCGGTGACGAGAAAGAGCCACCAGAATCGCGACGCGGTCTCGGCCAGCTCCGATTCCTCGAACGTCAGGCTCGTCACGGCGACCTCCTTCTCTCGAACTCGGCGAACGACCGGCCTGGGAGGTTCTACCACGCGAAGCGGATGCTGCTGCGACCGAGGCAAAGAGCGTCCTAACTCTTCCGCCTGCGGCCTCCAAGGCGTACGGTCATGCCAGGACCCAACCAGGAGACCAGCGATGTCCGCTCCTGCCGACCTCGAGAACCCACGGCCCGCCACCTCCCAGATACACCTCTCCCGCTTGACCCCCCTGTCGTTCGTCGAGCGCAGCGCGGTCGCGTTCCCCGAGCGCACCGCGGTGGTGGACGGCGAGCGGCGGCTCACCTGGGCCGAGCTACGCGAGCGGGCTCGCCGGCTGGCCGTCGCTCTCCAGGACGGCGGCATCGAGAAAGGTGATCGCGTCGCCTTCCTGGCGCTCAACACGACGGAGCTGCTCGAGGCGCATTACGGCGTCCCGGCTGCAGGCGCCGTGCTGGTCGCGATCAACACCCGGCTGACCGGCGACGAGATCGGCCACATCCTCGGGCATTCCGGGGCGAGAGTGCTCGTCGTAGACCCGTCGCTGGCCCACCTCGTCGACGACGCCCCGGTCGAGCGCGTTCTCCTCATCGGCGACGGCGGCACATACGAACCGTTCCTCGCGGCTGCGCGCGACGGCGAGCCCGAGGACCGGCTCGAGTCGGAGGACGACACGATCTCCATCAACTACACCAGCGGCACGACCGGGCGGCCGAAGGGCGTCATGTACACGCACCGCGGCGCCTATCTGAACGCGCTCGCGGAGGTCATCGCACGCGCGGCTCACCTCCCGACCGGTCTACCTCTGGACGCTGCCGATGTTCCACTGCAACGGCTGGTGCTTCACCTGGGCGGTCACGGCTGTCGGCGCGACTCACGTCTGCCTGCGCAAGGTCGACCCGCCGCGGTGTGGCGGCTGATCGACGAAGAGGGAGTCACACATTTCAACGGCGCCCCGACGGTGCTGTCTGCTCGCGTCCGACCCGGCCGCGAAGCCGGCTCGCGCGCCGGTGCTCGTCACCACCGCCGGCGCGCCGCCCTCGCCGGCGATCATCGGCGCAGCTGCGAGGCGCTCGGCTTCGAGATCAACCACGTCTACGGCCTGACCGAGACGTACGGCCCGATCACGATCTGCGAATGGCAACCCGGCATGGGACGAGCTCGCCGCCGAGGAGCGGGCCGCCTGAAGGCCCGCCAGGGCGTCCACCTGATCGCCGCCGACGCCGCGCGCGTCGTCGACGACGGAGGGCCGGACGTGCCGGCCGACGGCGAGACGATGGGCGAGGTGGTCGATGCGCGGCAACAACGTGATGACCGGCTACTTCGACGACGAGGCCGCGACCGCAGAGGCGTTCCGCGGCGGCTGGTTCCATTCCGGCGACCTCGGTGTCATGCACCCCGACGGCTACATCGAGCTGCGCGACCGGGCGAAGGACATCATCATCTCCGGCGGCGAGAACATCTCGACGATCGAGGTCGAGCGCGCCTCGTACCGCCACCCGGCCGTGCTCGAGGTGGCGGTGGTCGCGATCCCGGACGAGAAGTGGGGCGAGAGGCCCAAGGCGTTCGTGACGCTCAGCGCCGGCGCAGACCGTCACCGAAGCGCGAGCTGATCGCGTTCTCGCGCGAGACGCTCGCCGGGTTCAAGGCCCCGACGCGATCGAGTTCGGCGAGCTGCCGAAGACCTCGACCGGGAAGGTGCAGAAGTTCGAGCTGCGCGAGC
>CAWIQC010000007.1:0-62562 GCA_963838105.1 uncultured Thermoleophilia bacterium
TCGTCGGGCTGGATCCTCGTCCGTCACGTCGTTCCGCACATGCTGCCGTCCTGTCGTCTACTGCGCGCTCGGCGTCGCCACGGCGATTCAGCTGAGGCCGCGCTCTCCTACGTCGGCATTGGATCCGGCCGCCCGACGGCCTCGTGGGGAACATGATCGCCGACGGCCAGAGCTACCTCGTCTCGGCGCCCTGGCTGATTATCTTTCCGGGTGCGGCGATCGTGCTCGCGATGATGGGGTTCTCGCTGCTGGCGACGGGCTGCGCGACGCGCTCGACCCCACTCTCGAGCGCCGCAGCCCTCTCGAGGCGTCCGCTAGGATGGCACGATATGTCACCGCGACTCGCCTGGACGATCGTCGTCCTCTGGGCGATCGTGACGCTGACGTTCGCAGCGACGTTCCTCTCGCCGGTCGATCCCGCGCGCTCCTACGCCGGCTTGCGGGCGTGCGAGCAGGTCATCGAGCAGGTACGTGAGGACTTCGGGCTCGACGACCCATCTCGTGCAGTACGTCCGCTACCTCGAGCGGCTCGCGCAGGGCGACCTCGGACGCTCGTTCGCGACCGACGAGCCGGTGCGCAAGGCGATCGCCGCCCGCCTGCCGGACGACCGCGCTGCTCGCGTTCGCGGCGGCGGATCGTCGCGGCTCGTCGTCGGCGTCCCTCTCGGGCTCGTCGCGGCCCTCAATCGCGGCCGCATCGCGATCGGGCGATCCTCGTCTTCTCGCTGTCGGGGTGGTCGACGCCGACCTTCGTGCTCGGCTTCCTACTTCTCTACTTCCTCGCCTTCAAGCGGATACTGGTTCCCGCTCGGCGGCTACGGCTCATTCAAGCACCTCGTGCTGCCGGCCTTCACGCTCGGCGTCGTCGGCGCCGCCTGGTACGCGCGCATGCTGCGCTCGGCGGCGCTGAACATCCTCTCGGAGGACTACGTGCGCATGGCTCGCTCGAAGGGGATGCCCGAGCGCATCGTCATCGGGCGCCACGTGTTGCGCAACGCGATCAGCCCGATCGTCGCGATGATCGGCAATCGACATCGGCGTCTTCCTCGGCGGCGTGCTCGTCATCGAGCGCGTCTTCGCCTGGCCCGGGATCGGCAACAGGCCTGGCGCGCGATCCGGTTCAACGACGTCCCATGGTGATGGGAACGGTGCTGGTCGCGGCATTCTTGGTCACGGTCTTCAACCTCGTCGCGGACCTCGTCAACGCAGCCATCGATCCGCGGATGAAGTACGCGTGAGGAAGGAAGGGTGCTTGTGACATGATCATACGGGTCAGTCGGAGCTAGGTCCGGCCCGAACTCGTCGCGTCGACAAGGCCGCGCCGTCTCCGCCTCCCCCACACTCACGCGCGGTCACCGAGTGGTCGCGATCGGAGCTACTGTTCGACGGCGAGCAGCGGGCTGCCAAGCAGGGGAGAAGGTTCATCGCCCTCGACGGCACAGTTGAGGCGAGAGCGACGGCGGCACGTCCCGGCTCGAGGTGGGCGAGCTGAGCGTCTACCTCTGCCAAATTGGCGCGAAGTGCCTTCGCTCGGGAGATTTCAAGGTGGCTTTGTCTATTGCCGCGCGAAGGAGGGCGCCGCCGCGTGAGTCTCCTGAGAGTGCGTGACCTCAGGACGGCTTTCTCGTCCGACGAGGGCCTCGTCCGGGCCGTCCGCGGCGTCTCGTTCGAGCTCGAAGCCGGGGAGACGGTCGGCCTCGTCGGGGAGTCCGGCTGCGGCAAGAGCGTTACGGCGCTCTCGATCATGCGCCTCTTCCGCCCGCCGGCGCGAATCGTCGGCGGCGCGATCCAGCTCGAGGGCATGGACCTCGTCGGCGCTCGAGGCGCGTGCTGCACCAGGTGCGCGGCGGACGCATCGCGATGGTCTTCCAGGACTCGATGACGAGCCTCAACCCGCTTCTCACGGTCGGGCGCCAGATCACCGAGAGCCTCCGCAAGCATCTGAATGCGCCAGGGCGACGCGCAGCGCCGCGCGGTCGAGCTCCTCGAGGAGGTCGGCGTGCCCGAGCCCGAACGGCGTCTCTCCCAGTATCCGCATCAGCTCTCGGGCGGGCTGCGCCAGCGCGTCGCCGTCGCGATCGCGCTCGCGCCAAACCCGGAGGTCCTGATCGCCGACGAGCCGACGACGGCGCTCGACGTCACGATCCAGGCGCAGCTCCTCGAACTCCTGCGAGCGCGAGCGGCGAGCGCGACATGGCGCTCGTCCTGATCACTCACGATCTCGGGCGTCGTCGCGGGCATGGCCGACCGCCTCTCCGTCATGTACGCGGGCCGGATCGTCGAGGAGGGCCGACCGACCGGTGTTCGCGGAGCCCCGCCACCCGTACACGCTCGGGCTGCTGCGCCGGTGCCGCGGATCGACGGGCCGCTCGAGCGCCGCCGCTCGATCGCCGGCGCCCCGCCGCCGATGTGGGAGCTCCCCGCGGGCTGTCCCTTCCGGCCGCGCTGCCCTTTCGCGTTCGAGCGTTGCGCGGATGACGATCCGCCGCTCGAGCCGATCGCGTGCAGACGGGCAGGCCGCAGCCTGCTGGGCTGACGTGCGAGAGCCGTGCAATGAGCAACGCAGGCATGAACGGCGTCCGCTCGTCGAGGCCGCGATCTCTCGGTCGAGTTCCGCGTCTCGGCCCGCGACTGGCGCGCGACCTCACGAGGCTGCGCGCCGTCGACCAGGTAGCTTCGACCTCCACCGCGGCGAGACGCTCGCGCTCGTCGGCGAGTCCGGTTGCGGGAAGACGACCGTGGGACGCACGCTCCTGCGCCTGTACGAGCCCAACGAAGGCCGCGTTCTGTTCGACGGGCAAGATCTCGCGTCGTGCTCCGGCGAGCAGCTCCAGGCTTCCGCCGGCGAGCGCAGATGATCTTCCAGGACCCGTACGCGTCGCTAATCCCCGCATGAAGGTCGAGGAGGTGTCGGAGAGCCGCTGCGCGCCCACGGCGTCGGGTCGGCGGCCGAGCGTCGCGGACGGGTGCCGAGGCGCTCGTGCGCGTCGGCCTCCGGAGACTGCCGGACGGCGTTCCCGCACGCCTTCTCCGGCGGGCAGCGCCAGCGCATCGGCATCGCCCGCGCGCTCGTGCTCGAGCCCGATCTCGTCGTGCCGACGAGCCGGTGTGGGCCCTCGACGTCTCGATCCAGGCCCAGATCGTCAACCTCCTCAAGGACCTCCAGGACGAGCTGGGGCTCACGCTGCTCTTCATCGCGCACGATCTGGCCGTCGTCCGGCAGATCGCCGTGCGCGTGGCGGTGATGTACCTGGGGGCGATCGTCGAGCTCGGCCCCGCGACGCGGTGTTCGGCGACCCGCAGCACCCGTACACGCAGTCGCTGCTCTCGGCCGTGCCCGTGCCGGATCCGGAGCTCGAGCGCACGCGCGGGCGCATCGTGCTTGCCGGCGACGTGCCGAGCCCGATCGACCCGCCGTCGGGGTGTCGGTTCCACACCCGCTGCCCGTACGCCATGGACGACTGCCGCACGATCGAGCCGGTTCTCCGACCCACGGGCGGCGGGCGGATCGTCGCCTGCCACCTCGTCCATCCACCGGAGACGACGGCCGACGCAGACGGTGGTCAAACCTTATGAGACGTGCGTTCTGGCTCGCCTCGGCGGTGATCTTCCTGGACGTGGCGGCATCGCGACGGGGTTCGGCGGGCGAGCACGACCTCGCTGCGGTCGAGACGGAGGCGGTGTGAGGGTGGTCCGGTGAGGGCGGTTCTGGTTCCGTACGAGCCGTACGGGCCGTGGGAGCTCGAAGCCGAGGCGCTCGAGCGCACGGGCGGCAGCTTCCAGGTCGTGCCGTATCAGGAGCTGGTCGATCGTCCTCGTGACGCCGAGCTCCTCCTGTACGTCTGGGCCGGCGGACTGACCACCGACCTGCTCGACGCGATGCCGTCGCTGCGCTGCGTCGTCGGCTACGGAGTCGGAGTCGACTGGATCGACGTTCCCGACGCTACGAGGCGCGGGATCCGCGTCGTGGCGATGCCGAATGCGAACACGGAGGAGGTGGCAACGCACGCGGTGGCGCTCGTCCTCGCCTGTGCGCGTCGACTCTCCCAGCTCGACCGGCACGTGCGGGAGGGAAGCTGGGACTGGCCTCGCACTGCTGCCTTTCACCGATTGCGCGAGCGGCGGGCGGGATTGCTTGCCTTCGGTGCGATCGCCCGGCGCGTTGCCCAGCTTCTCCAGCCGTTCGGGCTCGTCGTGTCAGCGCACGACCCGTACGTGCCGGCCGAGGCCATGCGAAGCGCCGGCGTCGAGCCGATGGAAGCTCGACGAGCTGCTGCGCACGAGCCACGTCCTCTCGGTGCACGTGCCGGCAACGGAGGCCACCCGGAACCTGCTCGACGCGGCCCGCCTCTCGCTCCTGCCCGCCGGAGCCATCGTCGTCGTGACGAGCCGGGGCCAGGTCTACGACGCCGACGCCCTCGCGGCGGCGCTCGTAGAGGGCCGTGTCGCGGCGGCGGGCATCGACGTCTTCCCCGAGGAGCCGCTCCCGTCTGACCACGCGCTCAGACGGGCTCCGAATGTCGTGCTGACCCCGCACGTCGCAGGGACTTCAGAGGAGTCGATCAGCGATTTTCACCAAGCGGCTGCCGACGTGATCGCCGCCCTGGCGCGCGGCGACGAGCCGTCAGGCCTCGTCAATCCGGAGGTGCTTTCATGAAGCTGGGGCTGGAGAACAAGGTTGCGCTCGTGACGGGCGCCTCGCGCGGCATCGGCCGGGCGACGAGCCTGCTGCTCGCCGACGAAGGGTGCGACCTGGTGCTCGCGGCTCGCGGTCGCGAGCCGCTGGAGCTCGTCGCCGAGGAGGTGCGCCGGCGCGGGCGCCGGGCCCTGGTCGTGACCGCCGACGTGGGCCTGGAGGCAGATCGCGAACGTCTCGCCGAGACCGCGCTCGCCGAGCTCGGGCGCGTCGACTGTCTCGTCTCGAACGCGACCAACCTCGACGTCTACGAGGGAGGCACGCCCGAGAGCGAGCTCTGGGATGCCCATTTCCAGGTCGACGTGCTGGCCGCGGTGAGGCTGACAGAGCTGCTGACGCCGGGAATGCGGGAGCGCCGCTCGGGAGCCATCGTCTTCGTCAGCTCGATCTCGGGCCTGATGGGCCAGGGGACGGAGCACGGCTACGTGGCGATGAAGGCCGCGCTCATCGCCGCAGGCAAGACGCTCGCCGTCGAGCTCGTCCGGGAGGGCGTGCGGGTGAACGTCGTCGCCCCGGGCACGATCGACGAGCCCGGTGGCTGGATGGAGAGCCTGCGGACGGAAGACCCGGAGCGGGTTCGCACCCTCGAGGAGTCGATCCCCGCCGGCCGCTTCGGCACCCCGCAGGAGGTGGCGAGCTGCATCGCGTACCTCCTCTCCGATCGGGCGAGCTGGATCGTCGGTCACTGCCTGGTCGTGGACGGCGGCCAGTTTCCCGGGATTCGCTGATCCGGCGGCAAGCAGCTGGGGCGCGTCTACAGCTCGAGGCTCTCGCCGATCTGAAGGACCCGGACCTCGACTTCCGGCGCCAGCCTCGCCGCATGCTCGGCGAACTCGTGCGGCGCGTCCGCGGTCGAGTGTCGCCTCCCAACGAGCGGCCGCACCGTGCCCCAGTGCACCGGCACCGCGAGCCGGGGACGCAGGAGTTGTAGCGCCTCCGCCGCGGCGGCCGGGTCGAGGTGGCCCGGGCCGACCTTCCTTCCCCAGCCGGCGACGGGGAGCAGCGCCACGTCGAGCGGCGCGAGCGCCGTCATCCCGGGGAACAACTCGGTGTCGCCGGCGAAGTAGATCGTCCTCGAGCCGGCGACGACGTAGCCGAGCGCCGACCCGTGCGCGCCGAGGCGCTGGCGCCCGCCGCCGTGGGAGGCGTGAACGGCCCGCACGGCCACCGAGCCAACGGAGACGCTCTCGCCTTCCGGCCAGCTCGACCACGTCGCGGAAGCCGCGACGGCGCAAGAAGCCGCCCGCGCCGAGCGGGACGACCACGCGTACGCCGCGCCCGACACGGCGCAGCGAGGGCAGGTCGAGGTGGTCGTAGTGGAGATGCGACACGAGCACCGCGTCGACGGCTCCCGGCTCGGCGGGGGCGATGTGACGCAGGTGCGCGACCCGGCGCCTGAGGAGCGGATCGGTCAGCAGCGTGACGCCGTCGAGCTGGATCCCGACGGTGGCATGGCCGAGCCACGTCAGCCGCGCGGTCGGCTCCCGGGCGCTCGGTTCGTCGCGGCTCATGGCGACAGCGTGCCCGAGTCCCGGACGTTACCCGCTGGTTGCCGCCGAGACCCGACCCGCGGCGCCGGGCGCCGGGCGGTCGTGCCACGCGTCCGAAAGCACGCTCAGCGGCCCGGGCGGCTTCCCGCTTTCCCCCCCGAACCGCGCCTCGTAGACCGACCGGTAGCGGTCGTAGAGCACGACGATCAGCGTGATCAGGTACGCGAAGAACAGGAGGCTCCACGGGTTGAAATCGCCCCCGTCGCGCTCGAGGAAGGCGAACACGAGCATGAGACCGGCGTTGAGGATCATCAGCTCGACGAAGGCCCGGATCGTCCACTCGAGCTTGGCCTTGCCTCGTCGCACTGCCCAGAGGCTCACGAGCGTGTTCAGCGCGACGAGGGCGGCCACGCCGACGGTGACCTCGGCCGGCGTCGTGTCCACGCCCGGCACGATCTGCGCGAAGATGATGCCGAGCAGCGAGACCAGGACCACCTTCTCGAGCATCTCGCCGCTCCACACCTTCCCGCGTCGCAGCATCTGAGCGCGGCGTTCGGCGGCAAGCTCGCGCTGGGACGGCAGCGCGTCGGCGGCGAACCGGAACGGGTAGTCCGTCGGAGAGCGCCGCGGCCTGATCCATTTGAAGTACCCCCATGCGGCGGCAGCGACCACTCCGACGACGATCGGCACGAGCCACGGGTATTTCCTGATCGTGTCGGTCACGTCCAGCTTGGCGACATGCACCCACCACTCCTGCGGGATCTTGATGAAGATCCAGATACCCGCGGCCCAGAGTATCCAGTAACGGGCCGACGCCCTTGCGGGCTCGCGAGTTCGCAGCAGCTCGTAGGCGATGAAGAAGTACTCGAACGTGTTCGGGAAGATCAGCAGCAGCGGCCGCCAGTGCGTGAGCTCGAACAAGGTCGCGCCGACGAGGCGGTAGATGAAGAGGAACTGCCCGACCCGGATCGCGGCGTTGCTCTTCCAGTTGCGCATTGTCGCCATGTAGGCGATGGCGAGGTAGTAGTTGTCGAGGGCTTTGTCGTACGCTTGGTACGAGCCCGTCTCCGACGTGTCGAGCTCTGTCCACAGCTGGAAGATCGTCTGGTCGGCCGCATCCAGCACGGCCGCCGCCACGATCACGAGCGGCCACTGCGGGATGAACAGCGGGATGATCAGGCGGGCGCCGACGACCAGCACGACGATCGCCGTATCGCCGGCGCGACAGGCTGGCCAGGAGGCTCGGGAAGTCCACTATGCCGATCCGATTCCCCGCCATGCGCGGCCCGATCATGGCAGACGGGCGCGATGCGCCGGGAGCGCCTCGCTTACCCTACGCGCGTGACCGTACGGGGTACCGTCTCGGCCGAGGAGGCCGTCTCCCGGATCCGCTCCGGCGACACGCTCATGGTCGGTGGCTTCGGCCTCGTCGGCGCTCCTACGCTGCTGGTCGAGGCACTCGCCGAGACGAGCACGCGCTCGCGAGCTCACCGTCGTCTCGAACAACATCGGCGAGCCGGGCCGCGGTCTGGGCGTGCTGCTGCGGCAGGGCCGGATTCGCAAGGCGATCGGCTCGTTCTTCACCTCGAACCCGGAGCTCGTGGCAGCGGTCAACGCCGGCGAGATCGAGTACGAGCTCCTACCGCAGGGCACGTTCGCCGAGGCGATCCGTGCGGGCGGGGCGGGGATCGGCGGCTTCTACACGCCGGTCGCGGCCGGCACGCTGCTCGCGGAAGGGAAGGAGCAGCGTGAGCTCGGCGGCGTGCAGCACGTCCTCGAGCAGCCGCTGCGCGCCGACGTTGCCCTCGTCTACGCCGCCCGTGCCGACGAGCTCGGGAACCTGTGGTACCGCCGCACCGCGCGCAACTTCAACCCGGCGATGGCGACCGCCGCGGAGCTGACGATCGCCGAGGCAGGCGAGATCGGGCCGGTCGGCTCGGTCGAGCCCGAGGACGTGCACACGCCGCACCTCTACGTCGACGTCCTCGTGGACGGCCGCCGGTGACGGACGACGTCCGCGCGAAGATCGCCGCTCGGGCGGCCCTCGAGCTGCGGCCGGGAGACGTCGTCAACCTCGGCATCGGCATCCCGAACCTGATCCCGTCGTTCCTCGGCAGCGACACGCGGATCCACCTCCACTCCGAGAACGGGCTGCTCGGGGTCGGGCCCCGCCCGCAGCCGGACGAGCTCGACCCGGACCTGATCGACGCGGCGAAGCAGCCGGTGACCGCGTTACCGGGCGCCGCGTACTTCGACAGCACGGACTCGTTCGCGATGATCCGCGGCGGGCACGTCGACGTCGCGGTGCTGGGCGCGCTCCAGGTCAGCTCTGGCGGCGACATCGCCAACTGGGCAGTTCCCGGCAGGGATGTTCTCGGCGTGGGTGGGGCCATGGACCTCGTCGTCGGCGCTCGCACCGTGATCGTCACGATGACGTCGACGAGCTCCGCCGGCGAGCCGAAGCTGGTCGCGGAGTGCAGCTACCCCCTGACGGCGAGCGCGGCGGCCGACGTCGTGGTGACCGAGCTCTCGGTCTTCCGCTTCCCGGACGGCGTGCTGACGCTGACCGAGCTCCTCGAAGGCGCCACCCTCGACGACGTGGCGCGCGCCACGTCGGCGCCGTACGTCACGGCCCTCGAGTCGTAAGCCGACAGCGCTCGCTGGACGAGCCTCACCTGCCGAGGCTAGCGCCCCGGCCTGACGGCTAGGCGGGCTAGAAAGTCGCCTCGCGGACGCCCGTGGCGATCAGGAGGAGGATGATCAGCGACACGACGAGCCGGTAGACGACGAACAGGGTGTAGTCGTGGCGGCGCACGTAGCCGAGCAGGCCGTGGATGGCCAGCAGCCCGCTGCCGAGCGCGGCGAGCATGCCGACGACGAATGGGCCTTTCCAGCCGGGAGGAAGGTCGCCGAGGAGCACGTCGCCGAATCCCTTCCAGATGACGGCTCCCGCTGTGGTCGGAATGAGGAGGAGGAACGAGAAGCGCGCCGCCGCGTCGCGGTCGAGACCCATGAAGCGCCCCGCGGTGATCGTGATCCCGGAGCGCGACACGCCGGGCATGAGCGCCAGGCTCTGCGCGAGCCCCATCGTGACCGCGTGGCGAAGCTTCAGCTCGCCAATCCCCTTGCTCGCCGGTCGCCGGTCGGCCACGTAGAGCAGGATGCCGAAGCCGGAGAGCAGGATGGCGATCTGCCAGGGCTCGCCGAGATGCTCCACGATCGCGCCCTCACCCAGGGCCCCCACCAGAGCGGCAGGAATCGTCGCAATCACGATCAGCCACGCGATCCACTCGTCCGTTCCCTGGATACGGCGGCGTACGATCGAGCCGAGCAGGCCGCGTACGAGCCGCACGAACTCCGGCCAGAAGTAGCCCACGACGGCGACGAGCGTTCCGAGGTGGAGCGCCACGTCGAAGGTCTGGTTGAACGCCTGGTTCTCCTGCAGGAAAGTCCAGTCCGCCAGCCACGGAACGAGGATCAGGTGGGCCGAGGACGAGATGGGCAGCAGCTCCGTCAGGCCCTGTACGGTGCCGAGCACGAACGCCTGCCAGTCGGAGAGCGCGCCGGCGACCTCTCCGACGCCGAGCGCAGCGAGCACGAAGGCCACGAGAAGGGCCGCAATGGACACTCCGATGATCGAGACGCGGCCCACCCGAGACGGTTATCGTAGTCGCGGCCGATGACCACGAACGAGATCATCCTCGCGGTCGTCACCGCGGTCCTGGTGGTCTTCAGCCTCACCGTCGCGCTCGTCATCCCGAAGCGCGACCCCGACTTTCCCGGCCGCCGCGGGCTCGCGGTGTTCTTCCTCGTCTCCGCCGTTCTCGTCGTCGGCGTGCTGGCCTCGGTCGAGCTCATCGCCGAGGAGGAAGCGGAGGCGGAGGCCGGGGAGGTGGCCGAGCCACCCGGGGGCGAGCCGCCGGGTTCTCCCCGACCGGGCGACCCGGCGGTAGGCGAGGGAGTCTTCCTCGGGTCGGCAGGGTGCGGAAGCTGCCATACGCTCGCCGACGCGGGAACGACCGGGACGATCGGGCCGAACCTGGACGAGACGAAACCGCCGTACGAGCTCGTCATCGACCGGGTCACGAACGGACAGGGCATCATGCCCTCGTTCGCCGCCGAGCTGGGCGAGGACGAGATCCAGGACGTGGCCGCGTACGTCGTCCAGGCGACGTCGGGCTAGATGGACGCGAGCTGACCGGCGTTTGCCGGCCAGCTCACGCGAGGCGGAGAGGGCGGGATTTGAACCCGCGAACCAGCTCATCGCCGGTTACGCGATTTCCAGTCGCGCTCCTTCGGCCGCTCGGACACCTCTCCGTCGACCGATCTATGGTTGCACAGCCGTCCCGGCGACGGCGCCGCGGGCGGGCGCCTGCGGAGCTCCTCGTAATCGTTAGCGGCCGGAGTACGTCTGTCCCCGGCTATCGCGTCGCCAGGAGGCGCGAGGAGCCGGACGGGGAACTTCTCCACACCGGTGGGAAGTGTGGTGGTTGCTTCCGGATACCGGCCGGTTCCCACCCGTTGTCCAGATCGAGACCCACCGTTCTCGAGGCACCGGTGGAAGGCTCGCGGCGCTGGGCGCCGAACGCAGGATGGTCATGTCCGACCGGACCGTCACCGCGATTGTCACGGCGGGCGTGGGGATCGCGATCCTCATCGTCGTTCGCTGGCTCGTCAAGCACGCGTTCGAGCGCTACCTGCGACGCCTGGAGACCCGCCGTTCCCCGGACGAGGTTGCGAGCCTCCGCACCCGCCTCAGCGTCCTGCTTCGGGTGGGGATCGTATTCCTTGGCCTCATCCTTGCCTGGCAGGTGCTGTCCATCTACGAGGAGACCGACCGGCTCGCGAACGCCGTGCTCGCCTCCGGCGCGGTGATCGCGCTGTTCGTCGGGCTTGCCTTCTCCACGCCGCTCAGCAACCTCGGCGCGGGCATCTTGCTCGCGTTCTCACAGCCGGTGCGAATCGGCGATCGCGTCACGGTTGGCGAGGTGACTGGGATGGCAGAGCAGATCACGCTCATCCATACGGTGCTCGTCAGCGACGACGACCGGCGCGTCTTCATTCCGAACAGCCAGATGGTGAGCTCTGTCGTCATCAACCGCTCGGTCGTCGATCCCCGGCGCACGGTCACAATCGAGCTGCCGATCGCGCTGACCGTGTCGCTCGAGCGTGCGAAAGGCGCCGTCCTCGCAGCCGCGCGCACCGTGTCCGGGGGCGACCAGCTCGATCTCCACGTCGGTGTGGCCACGGTAGGCGACAAGACCGCGTGGCTGAAGCTGACGGCGTACGCGCCGTCGTCGACGAATGTAGACGCCCTCGGCGCAGACCTCCGCGAACGGGCGCTCGAAGCGCTCGTGCGCGAGCAGCTCCTGCCCGGGTAGCCGGTAGGGCGTCGATGCTCGGCTCCGTCGCGCGACATGGGCGCAGATCCGCCTGCCATCATGCTTCGAGCAGATCGTGAGCGTAGATGCCCATCAGCGGGGCTTTCGCCACGAGGCCCTCTTCTACGCGGAGGAGGGTGAGCTCCTGGCCGGGCTGACGTCGTTCGTGCGCGACGGGGTGGCCGCGGGCGAGCCGACCCTTGCGGTGTTGAGCGCACCGAAGATCGAGCGGCTGCAGGAGTGTCTCGGCGCGGATGCCGGAGCGGTGCGCTTCGCGAACATGGACGAGGTCGGGCTGAACCCGGCCCGGATCATTCCGGCCTGGCGCGACTTCGTGTCGGAGCATGGCACTGGCACCCGCCTGCGGGGAATCGGCGAGCCGATCTCGGTCGACCGCAAACCACCCGAGCTTGTCGAGTGCCATCGCCACGAAGCGCTGCTCAACCTCGCGTTCTCCGATGCCCCCGACTTCTGGCTCCTGTGTCCGTACGACACGGCGACGCTCACGCCGGCGGCTCTCGACGGTGCCCGGCGCAACCACCCGTTTCTGAGCCGGGGTGGCTCCACCTGGTGTAGTCCGGACTACGCCAGCCTGGAGCTTGCGAGCGCATGGCTGGACGATCCCCTCCCCGAGCCTCCGGGGGAGGTGCTCGAGCTCGCGTTCGGCGCCGGCCCGCTCAAGCGCGTTCGCGTGCTCGTATCGGAGTACGCCGAGCGGGCGGGCCTGAGCTCGGCCCGCGCGACGGACATCGTGCTCGCCGTCCACGAGGTGGCGGCGAACAGCCAGCGCCACGGCGGGGGGAAGGGCAGGGTGCGCCTCTGGGACGACGAGCGGGCGTTGACCTGTGAGGTGTGCGACGGCGGCAGGATCGAGGATCCGCTCGCGGGCCGAGTTCGTCCTCGGCCCGATACGCCCGGCGGGAGGGGGCTCTGGCTCGCGAACCAGCTGTGCGATCTGGTCCAGATCCGCGCGGTGCCCGACGGCACCGTCGTGCGCCTGCTCATGTGGCGCTGAGAAGGAGGGCACATGGACGAACCAGACGGGAGTACCGGGCCCGCCGAGCCCCGGCCGACCGCACCCGAGCCACGTACGTCTGACGAGGCCGTGCGGCGCGCAACAGGGCGCGGCCGGGACGAGTGGTTCGCGCTGCTCGACGCGTGGGGCGCCGCGACTCGCGACCACCCGGAGATCGCGGCGTGGATCGCGCGCGAGCACGGGGTCGGCGGGTGGTGGGCGCAGACGCTCACCGTCGACTACGAGCAGGCGCGCGGGCTGCGCGCGCCCGGCGGCGGCCGCGACGGCATGTTCTCGGTCGGCGCCACCAGGACGGTGGCAGTGCCGGTCGAGCGTCTCTACGAGGCGTTCGTGGACCCGGACCTGCGCGAGCGCTGGCTGCCCGGCGCCGTGCTGCGCGAGCGCACTTCTCAGCCCGGTCGCTCGGTCCGATTCGACTGGGAAGACGGCGCGACGCGTGTCGTCGTCGGCTTCACGGCCAGGGGCGAGGCCAAGAGCCAGGCAGCCGTGCAGCACGAGCGCCTACCGGACGCCGAGGCCGCGGCGGAGGCGAAGGCGTACTGGCGCGACCGCCTGGGCGCGCTCAAGGCCGTGCTCGAGGGCTGATCCGGCCCGCCGATGTTCATGTCGCTCGACTTCGTCTACGTCCCGACGGCGAATGTCGATCGCGCGGTCGACGACTCCGTGGGGGTGCTCGGGGCGGAGCTCGTCTGGAAGGTGCGCGCGATGGGCACCACGGTCGCCTGCGTGCGCCTTGCCGACGCGGGCCCGGCGGTGCTCCTCGCCGGTCACCTCGAGGGCGAGGCGCCGATCCTCGTGTACCGCGTCGCCGACTACCGCTCTGCGGTGGCCCGCCTGCGTGAGGCCGGTGCCACGGGTCTGCGCGAGCTCGAGATCCCGCACGGCCCGTGCGCGAGCTTTCGCCTGGGCGAGAGTCAGCGATATGCCGTGTACGAGCTCGTGCGGCCCGGCGTCGACGCGCACTTCGCCGGCCGGAACGATCCGTCTCCAGGGGAAGACCGCCCCTGACCGCTTCGGTGTCGGTTGGGCCGGCACGTGAGCAATCCGCCGAGGGTGGCTCCCCGTATGCATCTCGGCAGGGAAACGTCGTCGAAGGGAGGTTTCGATGAGTCGAGCTAGGGTCGTACTCGCTGCCGTGCTCGTGGCGCTCGTCGTCGCCGGGATCGCCGTGGCCACGTCGCAGCGGAATTTCAAGCGTGATCGCCGCGGGCGCGTTCGAGGTGCCCGATGCGCGATACGCCGGCCCAGGGAAAGGCGACATTCCATCTGAGCCAGGACGGGGCAGTCGCTCAGCTACAGGCTGAACGTCGCGCAAGATCGAGAATGTCTTCCAGGCTCACATCCACATGGAGGCACCGGGTGTGAACGGGCCGATCGTCGTCTGGCTCTACCCGAGCACCGCTCCGGTGGCCGGACCCCTGGGTGGAGGGCCGATCAACGGCACCATCGCGCAAGGCGTGATCACCGCGGCGAACCTCATGGGCCCGCTCGCCGGCAGGCCGCTCGCCGAGCTCATCGCGGAGCTCCAGAGCGGCAACGCGTACGTGAACGTGCACACGAACGACGGCGTCGACCCAACCAATACCGGGCCGGGCGACTTCCCGGGTGGCGAGATCCGCGGCAACTTCTGAGCGGGTAGGTGAAGGTGGGGCTGGGCCCAGCCCCACCTTCCACTCAGTCCGGTGTCACGGCAACGTGGTTTGCCGGCCGTCGTGGTCGGGAAGTCGTCGTCGAGTTCCGGCACCGAATAGCGGAGGTTTCAGAATGATGCGTAAAGTCGGGCTTCTGGTCTGCCTGGTTGCGATGCTGAGCGCGGGGCTCGCGGCGGGCGCAGCCGCCATGACGGCTCGGAGCTTCCCCTCGATCATCGCGCTACCCGACGGGTTCCAGCCGGAGGGCATCGTGGCCGGTCGAGGTCACGAGCTCTTTGCGGGCTCGCTGGCGAACGGCGCGGTCTACCGCGCGAACGCGCGTACGGGGGAAGGCGAGGTCCTTGTTCCGGGCGAGACCGGCCGGGTTGCCGTCGGGCTTGCCTTCGACCCCCGCACCGGCTACCTGTTCGTCGCCGGGGGCGGGACGGGCATGGCCCATGTCTTCGACTCCCGGACCGGCGAGGAGGTCGCTTCGTACACGCTGACGGCACCCGGAACGTTCATCAACGACGTCGTCGTGACAAAGGACGGCGCCTACTTCACCGACTCCGCGCAAGCGAGCCTCTTCGTGCTGCCGCTCTCCCCGGATGGCGGGCTTCCTGCGGCCCCGCAGGCGCTGCCGCTCACGGGCGAGTGGGTTCAGGTAG
Source organism: uncultured Thermoleophilia bacterium (assembly GCA_963838105.1). GTDB lineage: Bacteria > Actinomycetota > Thermoleophilia > Gaiellales > Gaiellaceae > CAWJNF01. The sequence goes on from CAWIQC010000007.1 coordinate 14,903, forward strand.
CGGAGGAGTTCAACGCCAACGGCATCGAGGCGACTCGCAACGGCAAGACGCTGATCGTCGTCAACAGCGAGCTAGGCGTGCTCTTCGCGGTGGATCCCGAAAACGGCGAGGCGACAGCCATCGATCTCGGCGGGGCCTCCGTCACTTCGGGCGACGGATTGCTGCTGCGCGGCAGGACCCTCTACGTCGTCCGCAACTTCCTGAACACGATCGCCGTCGTAAAGCTGGCGCCCGACCTGGCCTCTGGTGTCGTCGTGGACGAGCTCACCGATCGCAGACTTCCGGATCCCGACCACCATCGCCAATCTCGGACACCGGCTCTACGTCGTCAACGCCCGCTTCGACGTCCAACCGCCGACCCCCGACACCGAGTACGAGATCGTCCGAGTAGACGAACAGTGAGGGCGGCGCCGCGCGAGGCGCGGTGAGCCCCTCCCGATCCATCGGGGCAATGCAAGGCCCGGATCCTGCCTGGTCGAGCGGGATCCGGGCCTTGACCGTGCCCCCGCAGCCTGCATCGCGTTCAGGTGAAAGAACCTGCCCGGGACTCGCCAGCCCGTTCAGGAAGCGCGATTGACTTCCACACCGACACGGCATGGCCGAACAGGTGCGGAGCCATGAGGCCGGGCGTGTCCCCGCAGGGCCGGGAGGTCGAGGTGCTGATCGTCGGCGCCGGCTTCTCCGGCTTGTACATGCTTCATCTCGTACGCCGGCTCGGCCTGTCGGTGCGGTTGCTCGAGGCCGGCTCGGGTGTGGGAGGCACGTGGTACTGGAACCGCTATCCCGGAGCTCGCTGCGACGTGGAGAGCACCGATTACCAGTACGGATTCGACATCGGTCTCGTGCAGGAGTGGACGTGGAGCGAGCGGTATGGGAGCCAGCAGGAGATCCTCGCCTATCTGAACTACGTCGCCGACCGGTTCGAGCTACGGGAGGACATCGAGCTCGAAACTCGCGTAACGGCGGCTGTGTTCGACGAGAGCAACGAGCCGGTGGCGGGTGTCGACCCATCGCGGGGAGGCGTTCTCCGCACGCTTCTGCGTGATGGCGACCGGGTGCCTGTCCGCCGCCAGGCTGCCGGACCTTCCGGGCCTCGACTCGGTTCGAGGGCCGCATGTACCACACCGCCCGCTGGCCCCACGAAGGCGTCGACTTCACGGGAATCCGCGTGGGCGTCGTCGGAACCGGGTCATCCGCGATTCAGGCGATCCCGTTGATTGCCGAGCAGGCCGCCGAGCTGACGGTGTTCCAGCGAACGCCGAACTACAGCGTGCCGGCGCACAACCGCCCCCGCGACCCGGACGAGGAGGCACGTATCAAGGAGACGTTTGCCGACAAGCGTCGAGGAGCGCGCGAGTCCTCGATGGGTGTGTTCGCGTCCTGGCTGCCGAACGAGCAGTCGGCGCTCGAGGTCGACGCGGAGGAGCGCCGCCGCGTGTTCGAGTCTGGCTGGAACACGGGCGGCTTCGGCTTCCTCAACACGTTCTCCGATCTCGTCACCAGCCGCGAGGCGAACGCGCTTGCCGCCGACTTCGTCCACGAGAAGGTCCGCGCGATCGTGGACGATCCCGAGGTCGCCGACATGCTCTGTCCGACCGACTATCCGTTCGGGACGAAACGGCTGTGCGTCGACACCGACTACTTCCAGACCTATAACCGCGACAACGTCACGCTCGTCGATCTCAGGCGAACGCCGATCGAGGAGATCACGCCGTGGGGTGTGCGCACCTCTGATGGCCAGATCCCGCTGGATGCGCTGGTGTTCGCCACCGGTTTCGATGCCATGACCGGCGCCGTGCTCGACGTCGACATCCGCGGCCGAGGTGGCTTGACGCTACGGGAGAAGTGGGCGGACGGTCCGCGCACGTACCTCGGCATCCAGACCGCCGGGTTCCCCAACCTCTTCTTGATCACGGGCCCAGGCAGCCCGTCCGTCCTCAGCAACATGATCGTCTCCATCGAGCAACACGTCGAATGGTGCGCCGACTGCATCGACCACCTCCGCAGGCATGGCGTTACCTCCATCGAGGCGACCCTCGAGGCCGAGGACCAATGGGTCGAGCACTCCAACCAGTGCGCCGCTCGGACACTTTTTCCCGAGGCCGATTCCTGGTACACCGGTGCCAACATCGCCGGCAAGCCGCGCGTCTTCATGGTCTACACCGGCGGTGTCGGAGCCTTCAGAAGGCGCTGCACCGACATCGCGGAACGCGGATACGAAGGATTCCTCCTCGACCCGTCGGCGTGAAGTTAGGGCGGCCTCGTCGGGTCCGCGTGAGGCTCTGCCGCCTCGGGAGCAGCGTGAGCTGCGTTCAGCGAGTCGAATCGGCCTCTTCGTCCGGTGCGGGCTCGCCGCGCCTCGCCTGAATGTGGGCTGCCGGATCCCAGGGGCCCTGCTCCCCTACCCCGAGCACGACGCGGCTCTCGAGCAAGAGCTCGCCGTGCTGGTTGTATCCCTCGCCTTCGAAGATGACGAGCCCACCTCCCCCGAGGGCCGGCTTGTCGTTCTTCTCGGCCACCTGCCAGCGGCCGATCAGCGTGTCGCCGAGCCGGGTGGGTGCTTTCCAGCGGGTGCGTCAGCTCGAGCATCGCGACGATGGTCGAGCCGAGCCCGTTACCGAGGATGCCGAGCATGATCCCGTTCAGGAGCGTGCCGTGGGCAATCTGCGTCCCGAACCGATTGCTCTCTGCCTGGAGGCGGTTGATGTGGTTCGGGCCCGGGTCGTTGAAGACGCCGGCGGCGAGGACGACGTGGGTCTCGGTAACGGTGAGCGCGCCCCACAACTCCTCTCCCACGGCCAGGGAGGAGTAGGGTCGGCCGGGCAGCGTCATGTGCGGGACTCCCACGGAAGGTCCGGCAGAAGCCGCCGTGCCTCGGCCCGTAGCTCGCCCCGGGCGGTCTTGCCGGCGTGCGTGCGCGGCATCTCGGGAATCACGCTGAGGTAGCGCGGGCGCTTGTAGCTCGCCATGTTGTTGCGGGCCCAGGCCAGAACTCTGTCTTTCGTAGGCCCGTGCTCTTCGTGGACCGTGATGAAGGCGAAGGCCACCTCGCCGAGGCGCTCGTCCGGGACGCCGAAGACGACGACCTCCTCGATCTCCGTCCAACTGCTCGAGCTGGCTCTCCACCTCGCGGGGGTACACGTTGAAGCCGCCACAGAGAAACATGTCCTCTGAGCGCCCGGTGACGTAGAGGAAGCCGTTCTCGTCGAGGCGTCCGTGGTCGCCGGGGATGATCCACTCGCCGCGGTACTTCTCGCGGGTCGCTTCCGGATCGTCGAGGTAGCCGACCATGTGGTTGTAGCCGCGGGCGCCGATCTCCCCGATCTGCCCATTCGGGAGCGGGCGGTTCGTGCCGGGCTCCAGGATGGCGAGCTCGACGCCGGGCGTTGCCCGTCCCACCGATTCGAGCAGCGCCGCCGGCGGCGCCTCGGGCAGAAGCTGGGTCAGCGTCGGTGACTCGGTGGCGCCGTAGACGACCGTGAGGCCGCAGCCGAGGATCGCCATGACCTGCGAGCGGAGCTTCGCCGGCACCGGCGCCCCGGCGAGCAAGGTCACGCGGAGGCTCGAGAGATCCCGCGGCCGTTCCATCTGGGCCGCCACGACGGCCTGGCCCATGGCGGGCACGCCGTAGAGCACTGTGCCGCGGTGCTTCTCGATCAGGTCGAGCACCCTGTCCGCCGAGAACGGCTCAGCCTCGATGAGCGACGCGCCGCCGGCCATCGGTTGCAGGATGCCCATGTGGAAGCCGAACACGTGCGCGAACGGCATCGCGCTAACGAGCTTCTCGCCGGGGGCGAACCCTGTCAGTCCTGACGCGATCGTGCAGTTGCGGGCGATGGTGCGATGATCGTGGACGCAGCCTTTCGGCCGCCCGGTCGTTCCGCCCGTGTAGCAGATCACGGCCGCTGCCCCGGGGTCGGGCGAAGCGGGCAGGCGGGGAGCCGGCCGGAGCGTCCCATACGCGGTCGTCCCCTGAGGCGCCTCGCCGTCGGCGCACCGTATCGCATGGTTCAGAGTCGGTAGGCGGCCGCGATCCCGCAGCTGCAAGAGCTCGAGAACCATCGACTCGTAGTCCGTCTCGAGAAACCTCGGTGTGTAAACGATCGCGCTGGCCTGCGAATGCTCGATGAGGTACGGCATGTCCGCCATGCGGAGCCGAGCCCCGGCTGTCACCAGCACGACACCAAGACGGGCACTGGCGAAGAGCAGCTCGATCCAGCGGGCGCCGTTGGGGAGCCAGACGACGAGTCGATCCCCGGGCCCGAGCCCTAGCCCGGCGAGCTCCCGGGCGGCTCGGTTCGATCGTTCGTGTACCTCGGCGAATGTGATCCGGTCCCCGTCGCCGTCGTTGAGATAGAAGACGCCCCCGGGGTCGCGCTCGACCGCTCGCTCGAGGATCGCGTGAATGGTGGTGGGGGAGGGGGCGCGGTCAGGCGGAGCGGTGCTGGAGGGAGTTGCGTCGGGCACGGTCACGGCCGCCGGTCTGACGGGAAGTACATATTGTCGCGTCAGGTGGTCGTCAGCTCGGCGGGGAGCTCGCGGACGGCAGCCTGGCGGCAACGTTGAGCCCCGAGGTCGGGCCGGTCGGGCGGCTCATCCGCGATGTCCCCAGAGCACGAGACCGCCGCCCAGCGAGAGTCGCCGGGTGCGAACGTCCGCGATTCCGGCGTTCCGCCACAGCTCGGGCAGGTCGTAGCGCTGGTGAAACTCACGGATGCTCGGCCCGAGGAACGATCCCGCGCGCCGCCAGCCGGGGGAGATGAGCGTGCCGAGCGCCGGCAGGCCGATCCGGACGTACAGCTCCCAGGCGCCTCGCGCGAGCCCTCGCGGCAGGCCGAACTCGAACATCGCGATTGTCCCGCCCGATCGCACGACGCGGGCGAGCTCGCACATCGTCGCTCCGGGGTCGTCCACGTAGCGGAGCAGGCCTGCGAATGTCAGTGCGTCGAAGGACGCGTCCTCGAATGGGAGCCGCTCGGCGGCGCCCTCGACCAGCTCGATCCGGTCCTCGAGGCGCGCTGCCTTGACCCGCCGACGGCCGGTCTCGAGCATCTCGGGGCTCTGGTCGAGGCCAACGACGCGGCAGCCCGTGCGGCGGGTGAGACCGATCGCAACGGCGGCTGTGCCGGTCGCCACATCGAGCACGGTGTCGGCCGGGCCGACGTGCACCTGTGAGACCAGGAAGCGTCGCCAGCGCGGATCCTGGCCAAGGGAGAGCAGCCGGGCGTAGCGGTCGTAGGTCGGCCCGAGCGGTGCGAACAGCTCGACCGCGTCCGTCACGGGCGCGTCTGCGGTGCTCAATTCGGGCTCTCGCCGGCAGGCTCTGGCCGGAGGGGGGATGCCTCGACTTTGAGCACGCGGGCAGGCCGGTGCGGGAGCCACCAGTTCCAGCGGCCGACGATCGACACGACCGCGGGCACGAGCATGCCTCGGACGATGGTCGCGTCGAGCAGGATCCCTGCCGCGAGGGCGGTCGCGAAGATCTTGATGTCGGTGCCGGGGCTCGCGCTCAGCGCGACGAAGGCGAGGCCGAGGATCAGCGCTGCGCTCGTGACGAGGCGGCCGGTGCGGCCGATGCCTTCGACGACGGCCGTCGGCGTCGAGCCGGTGCGGTCGTAGGCCTCGCGCATCCGGCTCATGATGAAGACCTGGTAGTCCATCGAGAGTCCGAACAGAAACGCGAAGAGCCCGATCGGGGCCTCCACGTTGATCGATCCCGTTGCCTCGATGCCCCAGATCGCCTCGGAGCCGTGCCCGTTCTGCCAGACGAGCACCATGATTCCCCAGGCGGCGGCCACCGAGAGCAGGTTCAGGACGACGGCCTCGAGGGGCAGGATCAGCGAGCGGAACGCGCGTGCGAGGAGCAGGAACGTGAGAAGAGCGATCAGCCCGACCATGAGCGGGAAGTTGCCGTAGACGGCGTCGACGAAGTCGGAGCTCTGGGCGGCGTGGCTTCCGATCGTGACCGTGCCCGGGAGCGCCTGCGCGGCGGCGCGGATGCGGTCGAGCGTCGCTCGGCCTTCGCGCGAGTACCCGTCCTCGGTCGGGATCACCGTGACGAGCGCCGCCGCGTCGCGGCGCCAGTCCGGCGGAGCGACGGCGGCCTGGACGCCCTCGACACCGGCGAGCGTCTCGGCCACGGCCTCGGGATTCCCCGCGCGCACGAGTGCTTCGAAGGGGGCGAGCGGGCCGGAGCCGATGCCGGAGTCCTCGAGGCTCTCGAACGCGGTGCGTGCTGTGCCCGACTGGGCCAGCGACTCCGCGCGGGGATTGCCGAGCTGGATCGAGAAGGCGGCGCCGGCGAGGACGGCGAGCACGGCCACGGAGGTGGCGGCGGCGAGCCAGCGATGGCGGACGACGGTGCGGGCCCAGGCGGTCCAGGCGCGGCCGGCGCGATCTTCCCGGCGGCCCCGTGGCCAGTCGAGCCTAGGCCCGACCGTGGCCAGGACGACCGGCAGGAGGGTGGTCGCGACCGCGACGCTGACCAGCGCGATCAGCAACCCGGCGATCCCGAAGCTGCGGAGAAACGGAACGGGGAGAGCGAGGAGTACGAGGAGCGCGATCGCCACCGTGGTGCCGCTGAAGACGACGGCCGAGCCGGCATGCGTCATCGCGTTCCGGACGGCGACCTCGTTGCTGACTCCTCCCTGCCGACGCTCCTCGCGCCAGCGCATCACGACCAGGAGCGCGTAGTCGATCGCGATCCCGAGCCCGAGCAGCGCGATGAGGAACTGCGCGGCGATCGAGACGTCGGTGACCTCGGCGAGCGGCCAGACGAGCAGGAAGGTGGTCGGGATGGCGATCACCGCCATGAGCAGGGGCACGATCGCCATGAACGAGGCGAAGACGAACGCGAGGACGACGAGCGCGCCGGCGCCCGCCACCAGGACCTCCACGAGAACGCTGACGCTCGCGCCGGCTTCCTCGCCCGCGGCCTCGGCGCGAAGCGCCTCGAAGCCCGTCACCCTCACGGGCGCCCCGCCCACGGTTGCCCCCTCGAGCGCCGACTGGGCCTGCCGGGCCTCCTTCTGGCCCGGTTCGAGCCCGCCCCGCGGCGGGTGGTAGACGAGCGCGAAGGTGGTGCGGCCGTCCTCGGAGACGAAGGCGCGATCCCCGGTCGAGGCATAGGAGGCGAGCCGCACGTCCGGCAATGCGGCCTCCACCCTCGCTAGGGCGGCGTCGAGCTCCTCGGTGACGCCGGGCGAGTCCACCGTCGTCCCCTCGGGCAGCGTCACGACCGGGACGATCGGCGCCACGTCGCCTCCGCTCCCGTAGATCGCCGCGATCTCGCGGTTCGTCTCGAACGCCTCCCGCCCCGGCACAGTGTTGAACTCCTCCGAGAGCGCGTCTCCCGCGGGCCCGATCGCGGCGAAGGCAGCGATCGTGACCAGGATCCAGAAGCCGACAACCAGTCGCTTGTGGGCAAGAACCCACTGGTCAGGGACGTCATGGGTCTCCTTCCCGATCAGCTGCGTGGGCGACGTACTGCCGCTCGCCGGCGACTCGACGTCGCGGAAGGGGCGTAGAGGCCAAGGTCGTTGATGGCGGCACCGGCTCAGGACGAAGGGTGCGCCCCCCGCTGGGAGGTGACGTCCGCGAGGACCGGGGGCGATCGGCCGGTGACGTCGCGGCGCCGGTGTAGGCGGCGGCCGCAGTGCGCCGAATCCGTCGGCGGCCCGAGCGAGCGTCTCGCTGTGCCACATCAGCCAGTCGCGACCTCGACGCCGCCGGCCGGCACCGGATCCTCCAGCCCCCAGGCGCGGACGTGCTCGACGTCAATTTGGTCGAACAACATGTATTAGATCGGACAGTATGTATTCCAGAGGGCACTCTGTCAAGCGAAAGAGATACGATCCGGCCGATGAGCAAGCGTCGCTACGAGCAGCGCTTGCGCGCCGAGGCGGCGGAAGAGACTCGTCGGCGGATCCTCGACGCGCTCTACGATCGCCTACGCGAGGCCCCCGCCGATCCCGTCAGCGTCGATGAGGTCGCTCGCATCGCCCGCGTCGCGCGCTCCACCGTCTACCTCGTCTTCGGTTCGCGGAGCGGTCTCTTCGACGCGCTGACCGAGCATCTCTTCCTGGGCGCCGGCTACGACAGCATCCTCGAAGCCGTCCGCCACCCCGACGCACGCGAGACGCTGCGAGGTGGCCTCGCGGGAGGCGTCCAAATGTACGCGGCTCACCATGAGGTCTTCCGCATCCTCAACTCGATGGCCAAGCTCGACCCCGCCGGAGTCGGCCAGGCCCTCGCCCGCTCAGAACGACGGCGCGCCGCCAGCATGGCCTGGCTCGCCGGACGGCTCGCTCGACAAGGCGTTCTTCGGGCGGGCGTCACGCCCGACTACGCGGCCCACCTCATCTGGCTCCTCGCAAGCTTCGACGCGTACGACTCCCTCGCGACCGGGCGCGAGCTATCGCCCCAGGCGACTGCGGACATCCTCGTCGACACTGCCGAACGTGCCCTCCTTGTCTGAGCTCGGAGGTGCTCGAAGTATCGTCCGGCGGACACCCAGATGTCGTGAGCGACATCGACGTGCCCTCAGGCGAGTGGAAGATGGCGTTGAAAGGAGAAGGCCGGATCCCGCTTGGTTGAGCGGAATCCGGCCACCAGAGCGGAGGGGGAGAGATTTGAACTCTCGAGGGACGAAGCCGCCCCTAACGGTTTTCGAGACCGCCGCATTCGACCGCTCTGCCACCCCTCCGGCGGTACGTAAGAGGGTACTCGACGCACGGGGCGCCGGCATGCCCCGGCCAACGGCGTCTCGCGATCGGTGAGGCGGAGAAGGAGGGATTCGAACCCTCGAGGCAGGGTAATTCCCCACCTAACGCCTTAGCAGGGCGCCGCCTTCAGCCACTCGGCCACTTCTCCGCGGGAAGGCCATGGTACCAGCGTGCAAGGCGCCGGGTCCTGCCTCGGGTTCCCCCGGGAAGAAACGACGAAGCCCGCCGGGGATTGGCGGGCTCCATCTGTCGCCGGGGCTGGGGGATATGTCCTGCGCATGTCGCTCGCGAAGCCGGCTCGATGCCGCGAACGGGTGATTTTCCATCGGCGCTTCAAAATGAACCCGAGGCCGCCGACTGCGCCGGTCCTCGTCGGCACGTATCCTGGATACGCGCCGGCCTCGATCGCCGCGACACGGTCTTCATTCTGAAACGAGCGTCAGTCGTTGACGCGCGCGATCAGCTCCGGGCGGCGGATCACCTTCACCGCGACGCCGGCCAGCCGGACGTCGAAGCCGGCTCCCTTCGGGAACAGCACCTTGTCGCCCGGCTCGACGCCGCTCGCGTCGGGGCCGGCCGCCGTGACGATGCCCGAGCCGCATTGCGCCTCGGCGCTCGCCGGGATGATGAGCCCGGTGCGGGTCTCGGCTTCCTCGTCCACGGGCTCGACCACGACGTAGTCGTCGAGCGGCTCCAGCGAGATTGCGACCGGCTTCGTCTCCTCCATGGCAGAATTGTACGGAGGACAGACGCCTGCACTGCAACCCGGTGCACGTGGTAGCCGTCTAAACGTGCAAAGGGGGAACGCGTGCGGCGGGTCGTCATCACGGGAATGGGAGCGGTCACGCCGCTCGGCAACGACGTCGAGTCGACGTGGCATGGGGCCGATCGAGGGCCGAAGCGGCGTCGATTTCATGCGCGCGTTCGACACGAGCGATTTTCCGGTCCACATCGCGGCCGAGGTCAAGGACTTCGATCTGAACGGCGACCTCGTGCCGGCGAAGGAGCTGAAGCGGATCGACCGCAACGTGCAGTTCGCGCTCGCGGCGGCGAGCGAGGCGCTCGGCGACGCCGGCAAGAACGGGTACCAGCCCGACCGTGTCGGAGTCGTGCTCGGGTCGGGCATCGGCGGGCTGCACGAGCTGCTGCGCCAGTACGACGTGCTCAAGGAGCGCGGGCCCGACCGGGTCTCGCCGACCTTCCTCCCGAACGTCCTTCCCGACTCGGCGAGCGGCCAGGTGGCGATCGCGCTCGGACTGCGCGGGCCCAACTACGCCGTCGTCTCGGCCTGTGCGACGGGCTCGCACGCCATCGGCGAGGGCGCCGAGCTCGTGCGCCACGGCCATGCCGACGCCGTGCTGGCCGGCGGCACGGAGGCGTGTATCCACCCGCTCTTCTTCGCCGGGTTCTGCTCGATGCGCGGCCTCGTGTCCGAGGAGGAAGATCCGGCGAAGGCATCCCGCCCGTTCGATCTGAGCCGAGCAGGCTTCGTGATGGGCGAAGGCGCGGGAATCGTCATGCTCGAGGAGCTCGACCATGCGCGTGAGCGCGGCGCCACTCTCTACGCCGAGGTGCTCGGCTACGGCGCGTCGAACGACGCGTACCACATGGCCGCGCCCGACCCCGACTCGGTGGGGGTCGCGGAGATGATGCGTGCGGCGCTCGACCGGGCAGGCGTCGACCCGGTGCGGGTCGACTACATCAACGCGCACGGCACCTCGACGCCGCTCGGCGACACCGCCGAGACGAAGGCGATCAAGGACGTCTTCGGGCGGCACGCCTACGACCTCGCCGTCTCCTCGACGAAGTCGACGATGGGGCATCTGCTCGGCGCGGCCGGCGCGGTCGAGGCGATCATGTCGGCGCTCGCGATCCACCACCAGCTGCTGCCCCCGACGATCAACTACCACGAGCCCGATCCGACCTGCGACCTCGACTACGTGCCCAACGAGGCGAGGGAGACGACGATCGACGTCGCCCTGTCGAACGCGATGGGCCTCGGCGGCCACAACGGCTGCGTCCTCTTCGGCAGGGTGTAGTAGGCCGGATAGGCACGGTCGGCCCGTCCCATGCGGCAGGACGGGCCGGATGAGATCCGGCCGACGGCCGGTCGGACGGCACGTGGGCGGCTCGATCGCGCTCGGCACGAGCTCGGCCAGCGAAGGCAAGACCACGTCCGCGGCGGCGAGCGCCTCGTCCTCCGGCGGGAAGCCCGCGTTGGGCACGGCGACGACGCGCATGCCGGCGGCGCGTGCGGCCAGGATGCCGTTGTGGGAGTCCTCGACGGCGGCGCAGCCGGGCCGGGTCGACGCCGAGCCGACGGGCAGCTTCGAGGTAGACGTCGGGCGCGGGCTTGCCGCGACCCACCTCCTCGGAGGAGATCGTCACCCGAAACCGTCGCGCGATTCCCGCCCGCTCGAGCGCGAGGTCGATGAGCGAGCGATTCGACGAGGAGGCCAGGCCGAGCGGCCAGCGGTCGGCGATCCGCTCGACGGCTTCGACCGCACCGGGTAGCAGGGGCAGCTCCTCCCGGTAGCGGGTCGCCATGCGCTCGACGACCTCGTCGTTGATCGCGGCCGGCGAATCGGCGAGCCCGATCACGTCGTGCATGTACCGCGACCACTCGAGCGAGCTCATCCCCATCATGTCCCGCTGGGCTCGATCGTGCCAGCGGCCCCCTCGCTCCCGCGCGAGCGTCTCGCGCACGTCGTCCCAGACCTGCTCCGAATCGAGCAGCAGTCCGTCCATGTCGAAGACGACCGCGTCGATCCCCATCCCGCGGATCATGCACAATCGCGGCGTGAAGATCGTCGTCATCGGCGCCGGTCAGGTCGGCTCCACCATCGTCGAGGCCCTCCACGACGAGCACGACGTGACCGTGATCGACCTCGATCAGGCGCGTCTCAGCCCCCTCGCCCATCGATACGACGTCGTCACCGTCGAAGCCAACGGCGCCAGCCGGCGCGCGCTGCAGGACGCGGGGATCGCGAACGCCGACCTCGTCATCGCCTGCACGTCCCGCGACGAGGCCAACATCGTGGCGGCGATGCTGGCGCGGGCGCTCTCGAGCGCGAAGACGATCGTGCGCACGATGAACGTCGAGTACCTGGACATCTGGCGCGAGCGCCAGCTCGACGTCGACTTCGTGGTCGCGTCGGAGGTCGAGACTGCGAACGCGATCGCCCGCATCATCGGCATGCCCGCCGCGAAGCAGACCGACATCTTCGCGGACGGCCAGGTCGAGATCGTCGAGTTCGACGTGCCGGACGATCTGCCCCTGGACGAGACGGTCGGCCGGCCGCTACGCGAGGCACGGATCCCGGTCGACTCGAAGGTCGCGAGCGTGATCCGAGGGGGCAACCTGCTGGTGGCTCGCGGCGACGAGGCGATCAAGCCCGGCGACCGCGTGATCGTCATCGGGTCGCCGACATCCGTGCGCGAGTGGAGCAACATCCTGTCGCACGGCGCCGGGCCGGTCGACGACGTGGTCGTGTACGGCGCCGGCCGCACCGGTCGGGCCGTCGCGCGCACGCTGCTCGCACAGGGCATCCGCGTGCGCCTCATCGAGCCGAACGCCGAGAAGGCGCGTATCGTCGCCGAGGATCTCTCGAAGGTGCGCGTGTTCAACGCCACCGGGCTCGACCCGGACTTCCTCGAGCGCGAGCGTATCGGCCAGACCGGCGCGGCGGTCTTCGCCATGGGCGACGACGCCAAGAACCTCTACGCGGCCACGCTGACGAAGGTCCTCGGCGTCCGCTTCACGATCGCCGTCGTCGACGACCCGATATCGCTCGCCGTGCTCGAGCGCGCCGGAGTAGACGTCGCCGTCAACCCGCGGCTCGTCACGGCCGAGGAGATCGTCCGCTTCGCCCACGATCCCCGCATCCGTCAGCTGACGATGCTCGAGGGCGACCGCTTCGAGGTGCTCGACATCACCGTACGGGAGGACTCCGAGCTCGTCGGCATCCCGTTCCGGGAGCTGCCGCTGACCGGCTCGCTGATCGGGGCGATCGTCCGCGACGGCAACGCGATCTTCCCGCACGGCAACGACGTGCTGCTCGCCGGGCGACCGGGCGATCCTCTTCACCGAGTCGTCCCGCGTCGCCCGGGTCGAGCGGGTGCTCTAGAAGACACATGCGGGAAGGCGCGGTCCCGGTGGCCGCTCGCCCGCGCTGGCGGCTCGGCGTCGACCTCGCCGGCACGTTCAACCTGGTCGGCGCCCTCCTGCGCTACCTCGGCCTGGCCTTCCTCGTTCCCGGCGCTGCTCGCCGTCGGGCTACGACGAGCCGGTCTGGCCGTTCGCCGTCTCCGGGGTCGTCACCGCGGCGGCCGGGCTGCGTGCTCGAGGCGGTGACCGCGGGGCGGGAGCGGATCGGTCCGCGCGAGGGCTTCCTGGTCGCCGCGCTGATCTGGCTGCTCGTCCCGGCCTTCGGGGGACTGCCCTTCGTCCTCGCTACCGAGCAGCTCGCGAACCCGATCAACGCGTACTTCGAGTCGGTGTCGGGCTTCACCGCGACCGGCGCCACGGTGCTGACCCACATCGACGCTCTCGACCAGTCAATGGCGATGTGGCGGCAGGCGACTCACTGGCTCGGTGGCATGGGCATCATCGTGCTCGCCGTCGCGGTGCTCCCGCGGCTGCGGGTCGGCGGGCGCCAGCTGCTCGAGTCCGAGCTCGCCGGACCGCAGGAGCTCGAGCGGCTCGGGACGTCGATCCGCGAGACCGCGCGGCGCCTGTGGGGTCTCTACGTCGGTCTCACGGTGGTGGCCATCCTCGCGCTCGCAGCACTCGGCTGGAGCGGGGTCGACCGCGAGATGAACCTGTTCGAGGCGGTCGCGAACGCCTTCTCGGCAATCGCGCTCGGCGGCTTCTCCACCAAGGCCGCGTCGGCGGCGGCGTTCGCTCCCGCGACGCAGTGGATGCTCCTCGTCTTCATCGTGCTCGCCGGAATCAACTTCCTACGTCTCTACCGCCTGCTCGTGCAGCGGCATGTCGCGCGCCGTGGCGCGGGACGAGGAGCTGCGCCTCTACCTCACGTTCCTCGTGCTCGGCTCGGCCTTGATTCTGGTCGAGGTGCTGGCGGACGGGATCGCGCGCAGGCGAGGAGGCGGTTCGCTACTCCGTGTTCCAGGCCGTCTCGATCATGACGACGACCGGGTTCGCGGTCGCCGACTACACGACGTGGGGGCCGCTCGCGCTCATGACGCTGTTCGCGCTCATGTTCATCGGCGCCTCGGCGGGCTCGACCGGCGGGTCGATCAAGGTCGTTCGTCACCTGCTCCTGCTCCGCCTCGTGCGGCGCGAGCTCGACCAGACGGTCCATCGCGAGGCGGTCATTCCGGTGCGGCTGAACGGCGTCGTGGTCGACGAGCGTGCGCTGCGCTCGGTCCTCGTGTTCTTCGCCGTCTACCTCGGGGTGTTCGGGCTCGGCGGCGATCGGCCTCGTGATCGACGCTCGCCGCGTGGACGCGAACTCGAGGTGTTCGAGGCGCTCGGAGCCGTCGCGGCGTGTCTCGGCAACATCGGGCCGGCGTTCGGGTTCGCCGGCCCGTTCGGCTCGTACGAGCCGATGAGCGACCTCTCCACCGGCATCCTCACCGCCGCCATGTGGCTCGGCCGGCTCGAGATCATCCCCGTCGCCGTCCTCCTGAGCAGAACATACTGGCGCGCGTGAACGCTCTCGGCGGCGTCTGGCAGGCGATGCGGCCGGCTCGCCTTGGCGTGGATCTCCCTGCAGCCCTTCATCTCGTCGGGCGGTTCCTGAAGTACTTCGCCTTGACGTTCGCGTTCCCGACCGTGCTCGCGGCCGGGTACGGCGAGCCGGTGTGGCCGTTCCTCGCCGCGGCGGGGATCACCGTGGCCGCGGGCGGCCGCGCTCCAGTACGGCTTCCGGACGGCCCGCACGATCGGGATCCGCGAGGGGTTCCTCGTGGTGACGCTGACCTGGGCGCTCGCGGCGTGGGCGTACGCGCTCCCGTACCTCTTCGGCGAGCCGCAGCTGCGCAACCCGATCGACGCGTACTTCGAGGCCATGTCCGGGATGACCACGACCGGTGCGAGCGTGCTCACCGATATCCCGGCGCTGAGCCAGTCGATGGCGATGTGGCGCCAGTTCTCGCAATGGCTCGGAGGGATGGGCATCGTGGTGCTCGCGCTCGCGATCCTGCCGCGCCTCCGAGTGGGCGGGCGACAGCTCATGGAGAGCGAGATGCCCGGCCCCGAGTACGAGCCGCTCACGACTCGCATCCGGGACACCGCGCGCCGCTACTGGCTCGTCTACGTCGGGTTGACCGCGCTGATGGTGCTGATCCTCGCCTGCTTCGGGTGGACCGGCGTCGACCCGTTGATGAGCGAGTTCCAGGCGGCCGCGCACGCCTTCTCGACCCTGCCGACCGGGGGCTTCTCGCCGCAGGCTCGCTCGATCGAGCCCTTCGCGCCCGCCAGCCAGTGGGTGATGGTGCTCTTCATGGTGCTCGCCGGCGCCAACTTCGCGCTGCACTACCGGGCGCTCATGCGCCGGGCGAACCCGTTCCGGGACGAGGAGTTCCGCTTCTATCTCGGCCTGCTCGTCCTCGCCAGCCTCCTGCTCTTCCTCGAGCTATTGCGTGCCGACATCTACGAGTTCGGGGAGGAGGCGATCCGCCAGGCGACGGTGCAGGTCGTCTCGATGATGACCACCACGGGCTACGCGAGCGCCGACTTCGCGCTGTGGAGCAGCCTCACCTGGGTCATCCTCACGCGGCCTGATGCTGATCGGCGGCTCCGCCGGCTCGACGGCCGGCGCCGTCAAGGTCGTGCGCTGGCTTCTGATCGGCAAGCTCGTCACACGCGAGCTCGACCAGACGCTGCACGGCGAGGCGGTCGTGCCTGTCCGCCTCAACGGGCGGTCCGTCGAGGAGCGGACGCTCCGCGCGATCCTCGCGTTCGGGGTGCTCTACCTCGTGCTGTTCCTCGTCGGCGCGTTCGTGCTCATGGTCGACGCCGCCGTGACGGACACCGGCCTGCGGCCCGATCGACGCGATCGGCGCCGCGGCGACGACGCTCGGGAACGTCGGCCCGGGGTTCGGCTTCGCAGGTCCGATGGGCTCCTTCGACGGGTTCAGCCCGTTCGCGAAGACGGTCATGATCCTGCTCATGTGGACCGGCCGTCTGGAGATCATCCCTGTTGCGGTGCTCCTGACACGAAGGTACTGGCGTGCGTAGGTTCTTCTCGCTCCGCCATCCGGCCCAGCTCGATCTCGCTCGCGTTCGCGCTCGCCATCCTCGTCGGGACCGGGCTCCTGATGCTGCCGGTCGCGACAGCCGGGCCGGTGGCGCGTCGGTGCTGACGGCGGCGTTCACGTCGACGTCCTCGATCTGCGTCACCGGCCTCATCGTCGTCGACACGGCCACCTACTGGAGCCACTTCGGGCAGGTCGTCATCATGCTCCTCGATCCAGATCGGCGGGCTCGGGATCATGACGCTCGCCTCGATGCTCGCGCTCGTCGTGGCTCGCCGGCTCGGGTCTGCGTACGCGCCTGCTCGCGCAGGCCGAGACGGGCGCGCTCGATCTCGGCGAGGTGCGCCGCATCGTCCTCGGCGTGGTCGCCCTCAGCTTCCTGTTCGAGGCCATCGCCGCGACGGTGCTCGCGCTGCGCTTCGCGATCACGTACGACTACGGCGGTCGCGTCCGCCGATCTACCGCGGCGTCTTCCACGCGATCACGGCGTTCAACAACGCCGGCTTCGCGCTCTGGAGCGACAACCTGATCGGCGTTCGTGACGGACGGCTGGGTGTCGGTCACGATCTCGCTCGCGGTCATCTTCGGCGGCATCGGCTTCCCCGTCTGGCTCGAGCTGCGCCGCCAGCTGCGCCGCCCGACGCGCTGGTCGCTCCACACGAAGCTGACGCTGCGTCATGACGGGCCTGCTGCTCGCGGTCGGCTTCTTCACCGTCCTCGGCTTCGAGTGGGGAAACCCGGGCACGCTCGGACCGCTCGACCCGGCGGGAAAGCTGCTGGCGAGCCTTCTTCCAGGGGGTGCAGCCGCGCACGGCGGGCTTCAACACCGTCGACTACGCGCAGATGGACGAGACGACTCTGCTCGTTCCAGGACGTGCTCATGTTCGTCGGTGCCGGGAGCGCCTCGACCGGGGGCGGGATCAAGGTGGCGACGTTCGCCCTGCTCCTGCTCATGGTCTGGACGGAGATCGCGGGGAGACCCGGAGGTCAACGTCGTTCGGCCGCCGGATCAGCGCCGCCGCGCAGCGGCAGGCGCTTGCGGTGAGCCTGATCGCATTCGTGGCGGTCGCCACCTGCACGCTCGTCCTCGTGGCCGTCAGCGACGCCAGCGTGTCGCAGAGCATCTTCGAGTCGGCCTCGGCGTTCGGCACGGTCGGGCTGTCGACCGGGATCACGGCCGAGCTTCCCGAGGCCGGGACAGATCGCCCTCATCGTGCTCATGTACCTGGGCCGTGTCGGCCCGCATGCGATCGGCACGGCGCTCGTCGCTGCGCGAGCGCCGTCGCCGCTACCGCTACGCCGAGGGCCGGCCGATCATCGGCTAGGGTCTCGCCGCATGGCCAGGGAGCAGCAGTTCCTCGTCATCGGGCTCGGCCGCTTCGGCGGCGCGCTCGCGGAGACGCTCGTCGAGCTCGGCCACGAGGTGCTCGGCGTCGACCTGGGCGAGAAGCTCGTGCAGCAGCTACGCGGACGAGCTGACGCACGTCGTCCAGTGCGACACGACCGATCCCGAGGCGATGCGCGCAGATCGGCGCGGCCGATTTCGGGACGGCCGTCGTCGCGATCGGCACCGACGTGGAGGCGAGCATCCTGACGACGTCCGTCCTCTCCGACCTCGGAGTCTCACGCATCGTGGCCAAGGCGATCACGGCGGCGCACGGCAGGATCCTCGAGCGGGTCGGCGCGCACCGCGTCATCTTCCCCGAGCGCGACATGGGCGTCCGCGTCGGCCACAGCATGACGGGCCGCGCGCTCGACTACTTCCAGCTCGATCCCGGCTTCGCGCTCGTCGAGGCGACGGCGCCGCGCGAGATCGTGGGCAAGACGCTCGCCGGGGCCGAGGTCCGCCGTCGCTACGGGATCACGGTCGTCTGCATCAAGCCGGCCGGCGGCTCCTTCACCTACGCGACGCCGGACACGGTCGTCCAGGAAGACGACATCCTCGTCGTCGCGGGCGAGACGGCCCGCGCCGAGGCGTTTGCCGAGCTCGCGTAGGGGCCGGATATATCCGGCCCCTACGAACGCGCGCTGTCCTTGTCCCGCTTCTCCGGGTCGGCGACGATGCGGATGTCGATCCCGGGCAGCGCGCGGACGAGCCGCATGACGAGCGAGCCGCGCATCGACCTCCTCGCGCTCTGCGGACTGTCGGGCGTGCCGATGAAGACGTAGGTCGAGCCGCGGTCGCGCGCAACCTCGCTGCACCGTCGCGACGAAGTCGTCGCCCTCCTCCTCGAGGAAGTGGGCGCCGAGCACGACGCCGAGGCGGCGGAGGTCGGCAAGCGCCTCCCGCTGCGTCCTCGGAGAGCTTCTGGTCGGGGCGCCGGACCCAGAGGACGTCGAGGTCTGCGCTGAGGCGCTGCGCCGAGCGCCAGGCCCGGCGCATGAGCCGCTGCGACTGCGGCTGCGGTGTGACGAGGGCGAGGATGCGCTCGGCGAGCGGGCGCTCGCCGGTCGGGTCGAGGACCGTCGGGATGGCGCCGCGCCTCGACGTCCTCGGCCACCTCGCGCAGCGCGAGCTCCCGGAGCGCGGCGAGGTTCTCGAGCCGGAAGAAGTTCAGGAGCGCGCGCTCCACCTGGTGCCCGGGATACACCTTGCCCGCCTGCAGGCGTAGCTGCAGCTCCTCGGGCGTCAGGTCGACGAGCACCACCTGGTCGGCCTCGTCGAGCACCCGGTCGGGGAACGTCTCGCGGACGCGAACACCGGTCAGCTCGAAGACGAGGTCGTTGAGGCTCTCGAGATGCTGGACGTTCACGGTCGAGATGACGTCGATGCCGGCGGCGAGCACCTCGTCGATGTCCTCGTAGCGCTTCGCGTTGCGCGAGCCCGGCTGCGTTCGTGTGCGCGAGCTCGTCGATGAGCGCGAGCTGCGGGCGCCCGCCGCACGACGGCGTCGACGTCCATCTCCTCGAGCGTGACGCCGCCGTGCTCGACGCGCCGGCGCGGCACGACCTCGAGCCCCTCCGCGAGCGCGGCGGTCTCGGGCCGGTCGTGCGGCTCCAGGTAGCCGATGACGACGTCGATGCCGTCCGCGAGCGCCTCCCGGCCCTCGAGGAGCATGCGGTACGACTTGCCGACTCCGGCGGCCATGCCCAGCAGGATCCGGTGACGGCCGCGCACGCCGGAGATCCTAGGCGCCCGGCTCGGCGCTAGGCGCCGAAGACGTTGTGGACCAGCAGGTCGATCAGCTTGATCCCGACGAACGGGACGATGAGGCCGCCGACGCCGTAGATCAGGAGGTTGCGGCGCAGCAGCGCGGTGGCGCCCATCGCGCGGTACTTCACGCCGCGGAGCGCCAGCGGGACGAGCGCAGGAATGACGAGCGCGTTGAACACGATCGCCGAGATGATCGCGCTCTGCGGGGAGCCGAGGTCCATGACGTTGAGCGCGTCGAGCGGGCCGTCCTCTCCCGCGACGGCGTACGTGGTCGCGAAGATCGCCGGGATGATCGCGAAGTACTTGGCGACGTCGTTCGCGATCGAGAAGGTCGTGAGCGCGCCGCGTGTGATGAGCTGCTGCTTCGCGACCTCGACGACCTCGATGAGCTTCGTCGGGTTGTTGTCGAGGTCGACCATGTTGCCGGCCTCGCGGGCAGCCTGGGTGCCCGCGTTCATGGCCACGCCCACGTCGGCCTGCGCGAGCGCGGGGGCGTCGTTCGTGCCGTCGCCGGTCATCGCGACCATGCGGCCCTTGCCCTGCTCGTCCTTGATCAGCTGCATCTTCGCCTCCGGCGTCGCCTCGGCGAGGAAGTCGTCGACGCCGGACTCCTGCGCGATGACAGCGGCGGTGACCGGGTTGTCGCCGGTGATCATGACCGAGCGGATGCCCATCTTCCGCAGCTCGTCGAAGCGCTCGTGCATGCCGCCCTTGACGATGTCCTTGAGGTAGACGGTGCCGAGCGCGAAGTTGTCGCGGGCGACGACGAGCGGGGTGCCGCCCTGTTCGGCGATCCGCTGCACGGCGTCCACGACATCCTGCGGGAACCTGCCGCCGTTCTGCTCGACGAACCGGCGCACCGCGTCGGGGGCGCCCTTTCGGATCTGCGTGCCGTTCATGTCGACGCCGCTCATCCGGGTCTGGGCCGTGAACGGGATGAACGTCGCCTCGACCTCCGACAGCGTGCGCTCCCGCAGACCGTAGAGCTCCTTCGCCAGGACGACGATCGACCGCCCCTCCGGCGTCTCGTCGGCCAGCGAGGCGAGCTGGGCGACCTCGGCCAGCTCGCGCGAATCGACGCCGTCGGCGGCGAACGAGCTCGGAGGCCTGCCGGTTGCCGAGCGTGATCGTGCCCGTCTTGTCGAGCAGCAGCACGTCGACGTCGCCGGCCGCCTCGACCGCGCGTCCCGACATCGCGAGCACGTTGCGCCGCACCATGCGGTCCATCCCGGCGATGCCGATCGCCGACAGCAGGCCGCCGATCGTGGTCGGGATGAGCGCGACGAGGAGCGCGATCAGGACCGTCGTGGAGAGCGCGGTGCCCGAGTACAGGGCGAACGGGTAGAGGGTCGCCGTGGCGGCGAGGAAGGTGATCGTGAGCCCGGCGAGGAGGATGTTGAGGGCGATCTCGTTCGGGGTCTTGCGCCGCTCGGCGCCCTCGACGAGCGCGATCATGCGGTCGAGGAAGGACTTGCCCGGCTCCTGCGTGACCTCGATGACGAGCTGGTCGGACAGCAGCCGGGTGCCGCCGGTGACGCCGGAGCGGTCGCCGCCCGCCTCGCGGATCACGGGGGCCGACTCGCCCGTGATGGCGGACTCGTCCACCGAGCCGACGCCCTCGATGATCTCGCCGTCGGCGGGGATCAGGTCTCCCGCGGTGACGACGACGACGTCGCCGCGCTGAAGGTCCGGCGCCGGCACGTCCTCGACGACGCCGTTCGCGAGACGCCTGTGCGCGATGGTCGTCGTGCGGGTCGCGCGCAGGGCGCTCGCCTGTGCCTTGCCGCGGCCCTCGGCCATCGCCTCCGCGAGATTGGCGAAGAGCACGGTCAGCCAGAGCCAGATCGCGATCGTGCCCGTGAACCACAGCGGCTCCTGGCCCTCGTCGCCGCGAACGGCGTCGATGACGAAGTTCGCCGTGACGATGACGCTTCCGACCTCGACGATGAAGATCACCGGGTTGCGGATCAGCGTCCGCGGGTCGAGCTTGAGGAACGAGTCCCGCACCGCCGTCGATGAAGATCTCGCGGGTGAACAGGCTCTGCTGACGCCTCGGGTTCTCTCGAGTGCTCACGACGACTCCCGATCGAGTGCGAGGTTGAGCTCGAGCACGTTGACGCCGGGCTCGCCCCAGAAGCCGATGAAGCGGCCGTCCGTGGCCTCGTCGATCAGCTCCTCGACGCGCTCGAGCGTCAGGCCGCGCACCTCTGCGATCCGCGCCGTCTGCAGGCGGGCGTTCGCCGGCGAGATATGCGGGTCGATGCCCGAGCCCGACGTGGTCACGGCGTCCACGGGGATGTCGCCGGCCGTCGAGACCGGGGTTGTACGGGCCTTCGAGCTCGAGGATCGCCTGGATCCGCTCGTCGACCGCGCTGGCGAGGTCGGGGTTCGTCGGCCCGAGATTCGCGAAGCTCGTCCCGGCGGCGTTGTAGTCGACGGCCGAGGGCCGCGGCTGGAAGTACTGCGGCTGCGTGAAGGCCTGGGCGGCGAGCCGCGAGCCGACGACCTGGCCGTCGACCTCGATCAGGCTGCCGTCGGCCTTGTTCGCGGAACGCGAGCTGCGCGAATCCGGTCATCAGAGCCGGGATAGGCGAAGCCGAAGAACGCGGTCGCGAGGATCACGGCGACGACGGAGCCGAGACAGCGTGCGCATCACGAGAGCGCCTCCACGATCGGCCCGAGCGCCAGCGCCGGGAAGATCATCAGCCCGGCGGTCAGGACGACGACGGCCACGAGCAGGACGGAGAACGTCGCGCCGTCCGTGCGGAACGTCCCGGAGGACGAGCGGCAGCGATCTTCTTCTGCCCGAGCGTGCCCGCGATCGCCAGCGCGGCGATGAGCGGGACGAAGCGGCCGAGGTAGAGGGCGACCGTTCCGAAGCTCGCGGAGAACTCCGTGGCGCCGTAGCCGGCGAAGGCGCTGCCGTTGTTGTTGCCCTGCGAGTCGTAGGCGTAGAAGGCCTCCGAGAAGCCGTGCGCGCCCGGGTTGAAGATCGACGCGAGGCCGACGTCGGTCACCACGGCGACCGCGGTCATGATCAGCACCATGCGTCGGGCACGAAGAGCGCCCCGACGGCGGCGATCTTGACGTCACGCGCCTCGATCTTCTTGCCGAGGTACTCCGGCGTTCGCCCGACCATGAGCCCGGCTATGAACACGGCGATGACGACGTAGAAGAACATCCCGTACAGGCCCGAGCCGACGCCGCCGAAGATGACCTCGCCGGTGAACATGTTCGTGATCGGGCACCGCGCCTCCGCCGGCCGTGAGCGCGTCGTGGCCGCCGCTGACCGAGCCGTTCGAGGCATTCGTCGTGGCCACCGCCCAGAGCCCCGTGTTGGCGATGCCGAAACGGACCTCCTTGTCCGACATGTTGCCGCCGCTCTGGCCGTCGCCGGCCGACAGGTCGACGCCTGAGGCGTTGAGCACCTGCGACCCGTGCTGCTCGAGCGGCGTGATCACGGCCACGCCGATCGCGAACATCGCGAACATGGCGGCGAAGATCGCGTAGCCCTGGCGTTTCGCGCCGGCCATCTTCCCGAACATGAAGACCTGCCCCGCCGGGATGAGGAGGATGGCCAGCATCTCGAGGATGTTCGTGAAGCCGTTCGGGTTCTCGAACGGCACCGCGGAGTTCGAGTTGTAGAAGCCGCCGCCGTTCGTCCCGAGCTGCTTGATCGCGACCATCGACGCGACCGGTCCGCGCGCGATCGACTGCTCCGCGCCCTCGATCGTCGTGGCGGTCGCGGCGCCGTCGAAGGTCTGCGGCACGCCCTGCGAGGTCAGCGCGATCGCGAGCACGATCGAGAGCGGCAGCAGGATGTACACGCACGAGCGGTAGAGGTCGCTCCAGAAGTTGCCGAGCGTCTTCGTCGAGCGGCGCGTGAGCCCGCGGATGACCGCGGCGAGCACGGCCATCCCGACTCCCGCCGAGACGAACTGCTGCACGGCGAGGCCGGCCATCTGGCTCAGATAGGACATCGTGTACTCGCCGCCGTAGTACTGCCAGTTCGTGTTCGTGACGAAGCTCGCCGTCGTGTTCAGCGAGATGTGCGACGGGACGTTCGGCAGGTCGTCCGGGTTCAGGAAGAGCCAGCCCTGCAGGCGCAGCATCCCGTAGAGGAAGAGCGAGAAGACCGCGCTGAAGACGATGACCGTCTTCGCGTAGCTCTTCCAGTCCTGCTCTCGGGTCGGGTCCGTGCGGATGAGCTTGTAGAAGCCGCGCTCGAGCGCGCCGAGGCCGAAGCGGCGCGTGAAGAAGCTGCCCTCGGCCGAGTAGACCCGCGCCATGTAGAGGCCGAGCGGCAGGCCGAGGACGATCAGCAGGACCGCGTAGAAGATGATCTGTCCGACCGAGATCGCGCTCATTCAGAGCTTCTCCCCGCGGAAGAGCGCGTAGAGCAGGTAGACGAGCACGACGAGCGCCATGGCGAGCCCGAATGCCTCCGTCGCCGACATCAGACGCGGTCGAGGAGGTAGACGAAGCCGAGGGCGACGAGCAGGCAGGCCACTGCGATGGCGATCGTGGCGATGTCGGGCATCAGCGCGACTCCGAGTCGGAGAGGCTCCCGACCAGGAACACCGGAGTCTTGGCGAGGCGCTTGACGCGGCGGGCGAGCCGGTGTCCGCGCAGCCGGTCGCGGCGATTGTCGCCGGGCGGCTCGACGAATACCACGGAGGCCTTGTGCCGCTCGGCCGAAGCCGCAATGGCTCTCGCCGGGTCCGAAGAGGCGACGAGCTCTGTCCTCACGTCCACGCCTGCGGCGTGAGCGGCGTGCGCCGCGGCCGCGAGCCTGGCATCGTCGCTTGCCGGCAGCAGCCGGTGAGGGCCGAGGTACGAGAGCGGGCCGAGCTGGCGCGAGACACGTGGGTCCGAGAGCGGCACGACACGGACCGCGACGAGGCCGCCGCCGGACTTCCTGGCCCAGGCGGCGGCCTCGTGGTCGACTGCTGCGTCGTCCCGCGGATTGCCCTGGAGCGCTACCAGCACGGGACCCACGCTCCTAGGCGGCGAGCCGCTCTGCGACGAGCGGGCGGGCGACGAGGACGGGCCGGCGCGTGTGGCGGGAGACCCAGCGCGAGACGCTAGGCCCGACCCGCAGCCGGCGCGGCCGCTCGCCCACGACGACGAGGTCGGCGTCGATCGCGTCCGCGAGCGCGACGATGACGTCGCCGGCATCGCCCGCGATCAGCTCGCGCTCGAAGCGGACGCCGTTGTCGGAGGCGACGAGCGCCGCGTCGTCGAGCGCCTCGTCGCCGACGTGGCCAAGCCGCCTCGGGACGGCCTGCATCGCCATGGTGCGGCCCGAGCGGAACTCGATCGGGGGCGCAACGTGCACGAAGGTCACCTCGGCGCCCTCGGCCTGTGCCAGCTCCACGCCGACCTCCACCGCGTGGCGGGCCGACGGGCTTCCGTCGGTGGCGACGAGAATCCGGTTGATGTGCCTGTCACTCATCGAGACGTCACTCCTTGACATCGAATGCTTCGCCGGAAGAGATGCAGCGGGTATCGGATCGGTGCGTGTCGTGTCCTGCGGTGCTCCGCACCGGAGCCCATACCTGCCGTTCCGGTCACGCTTCCACGGTAGAACCGCCGGGCTGAAGGGACCCCTAAGGGTCTGGCCGGCGTTCTTAAGCCGCTCTTAACGCCTGGCGTGGCGCTACTCGGCCGGCTCGGGAGCGACGAAGCGATAGCCGGCGCCCGGCTCGGTCAGGATGTAGCGGGGCCTCGTCGGGTCGCGCTCGATCTTGCGGCGGAGGTGCGAGACGTACACGTGCAGGTAGTTCGACTCGGTCTGGTACGCAGGCCCCCAGACCTCCCGCAGAATCATCCGGTGCGTCAGCAGCTTGCCCTCGTTCTCGACGAGGAAGCGCAGCAAGTCGAACTCGTGTGGGGTGAGCTGGATCCGGTCGCCGTTCCGGAAGACGGCGTGCTTCTCGAGGTCGATCCGGAGCTCGCCGGCCTCGATGACCGGCGTTCCCCTGGGCGCGGCCCGTCGAAGCACCGCACGGAGTCGCGCCAGCAGCTCTTCGCCGCCGAACGGCTTGGTGACGTAGTCGTCGGCGCCGGCGTCGAGCGCGGCGACCTTCTCCCGCTCGTCGCCGACCGCCGACAGGATCACGATCGGAACGCGAGTCCACGTACGCAGCTCGCGGCAGACGTCGGTGCCCGAGCCGTCCGGCAGGACGAGGTCGAGGATGACCGCGTCCGGGGGCCTCATGGCGGCCTTCGCGAGGGCGTCCTCCGCCGTCGCGGCCGTCTCGACGTCGTACCCCTCGACGCGCAGCGTCGTCTCGAGCGCGCGCAGGATCTGCGGCTCGTCGTCGACGACGAGGATCCGCGAGCCGCTCATGTCTCGACGGCCGCCGGAACGGTGGTGACCGGCAAGGCCAGCACGAAGGTCGAGCCCTGTCCGGGCCGCGACTCGGCCCACAGCCGTCCTCCGTTCGCCTCGGTGAATCCGCGCGCGATCGCGAGCCCGAGCCCCGCGCCCTTGCGCCCGCCGCTCGTCGAGCCGGTGCGGAAGGCCTGGAACACGTGCTCGAGCTCCGCCTCGGGTATGCCGGGGCCACGATCCACGACGCGCAAGAGCACGTCGCGGCGCGTGGAGGCGACGCGAAGGGTGACCCGTTCCTCGTCCGGCGAGAAGCGCAGGGCGTTCTCGAGCAGGTTGACGAGCACCCGCTCCAGCTGAGCCGCGTCGACCTCGACGGGAGGCGCGTCCTCGGGGAGCGTCACGTCGACCCGGCTGCCGTCCGCGCCGAGCGCCGCGAGCGCCCGTCCGATGAGGGCGTCGAGCGTGCAGATCTCGCGCTGCGGCTCGACGGTACCGCCCTCGAGGCGCGACAGGTCGAGCAGGTCCGCCACGATGCGGTCGAGGCGCTCGGCCTCGCCGCAGATCGTGTCGAGGAGGGCGTCGCGATCGGCCGGCTCGAGGTCCGCGAGCGAGCGGCGGAGCGTGCCGCCCGCGACGCGTATGGCCGTGAGCGGTGAGCGCAGGTCGTGGCTCACCGAGCGCAGCACCGTCGTCTTCACGGCGTCGCTGCGCCGCAGCGCCTCGGCCTCGACCGCCTCGCGGACGAGCTGGTCTCGCTCGACGGCCACGGCGAGCAGGGAGGCGAGCGCGGGAAGGAAGCGGTTTCGCGTCGCGATCTGCGGCTCTGGGCCTTCGCGGAGGTAGAGCGTCCCGACGCGTACCCCCTCGACCTCGAGGTCGTACGGTGACTCGCCCGGCGGCGGCTCGCGCCGGGGGCCGGGCTGGATGCGGCAGCTCTCGACGCCGAGCACGCCGGCGGCTCGCTCACCCGCCTCGGCGAGCACGTCCGCGATCGGGCGGCCGTGGAGGAGCGAGGTCGCGAGGTCGGCGAGCAGCGCCTCCTCGCGCTCGCGCTGCTCCGCCTCGGCGGCGCGGCTGCCGGACACGGGCCGCGAGGTCGCTCACGGCGATCGCGACGACGAGGTAGATCGCGAGCGCCACCCAGTTCTCGAGAGTCGGCCAGCGTGAGCGTGTAGAGCGGCGGCAGGAAGAAGAAATTGAGGGCGAGCATGCTGAGGATCGAGGCGGCGATCCCGTAGGCGAGGCCCCACGCGCTGGCGATGGGAACGATCGCGAGCAGGTACACGGGGCTCAGCCCGATCGCGGGGGCGACCTCGTCCAGCAGGTGGACCAGGCCGGTGACGGCCCCGATCGCGGCCACGGTCGCTGCCGAGCGGACGGCGTGTCGGACGGCGGTCGGCGGCACGGGGTGAATCTACCCCTGCGGGCACGCCGTTGCCGAGCGTGTCTTCGAGCGCCCGGGCCGCGCAGGGTGATCCGTCCGACCCGGGCAACACACTACGGCCCCGGTGGAGCAGCAGGATGCGATCAGACGTGCGGTCTTCGGAAGCTCTCGGCACCGGCGCGCTGATCTTTTTCGGCGCCGGCGCGGTCGTCGCGACGGGGCTGACGGGCGATGCCTCTCCTCTGATCATCGGGCTTGCGAACGGTCTCGCGATCGCCCGCGCCGTAACCTCGGCTCGGCCACATCTCCGGCGGGCACTTCAACCCCGCGGTCACGTTCGGGTTCCTTGTCACGCGACGGATCGATTTCGCGATGGCCGTGGTCTACTGGATCAGCCAGTTCGTCGGCGCGGTGGTCGCCGCGCTGCTGCTCCGCCTCATCTTCGACGACGCCCAGGTCAATGCCGTCAATCTCGGCGCGCCGTCCGTCGGGCCCGGCGTCGTCGGTCGGGGAGGCGTTCGCCGCCGAGATCCTCATGACGTTCTTCCTCGTGATCGCCGTGTTCGCGACCGCCGTCGATACGCGCGGGGCGTTCAAGATGGTGGCCGGCTTCGCCATCGGCTTGACGATCACGGTGGGCGTCCTCGTGGGCGGCTCTGTGAGCGGAGGCGCGATGAACCCGGCCCGCGCCTTCGGGCCGCAGCTCGTCGGCAACTACTGGGCCGACGGGTGGATCTACTACATCGCCTGCCCCATCGGCGGCGGCGCATCGCGGCGATCCTCTACGACCGGCTCTATCTGCGACCCCACGAGATCGAGACGATCGGGGCGACCGGGCACGGGCGTCGACGAGCCCGGCCTCGAGCGCGCGGCCGACCGTTAGCCCCGAGCGGGCCGCGATGAGATCCGGCCCTACAGGGACTCGCGCGCCACGAGATCCTCGACTGACCCCGCCTCGCGCGTCACGCGCCACGACCCGACTTCGACGAGCACCTCGGCGCACGAGCGGCCGGGCGTTGTACGTCGAGCCCATCACGCGCCCGTAGGCGCCGGCGTAGCCGATGGCGAGGAGGTCACCGGGCTCGGGGTGGGGCAGCTCGCGCCCCCGCGCGAAGAAGTCGCCGGACTCGCACACCGGCCCGACGACGTCGACTGCTCCGAAGCCCCGGCCCGACGGCGCGCCGACGATCTCGATCGGATGGTGCGCGCCGTACAGCGACGGGCGGATCAGGTCGTTCATGCCGCCGTCGCAGACGGCGACGCGGGCTCCGGGCACGTCCTTCACGTAGAGCACGCGGGTCAGGAACGTCCCGACCGGCGCGACGAGCCAGCGGCCGGGCTCGGCGACGAGCGTCGCGCCGAGGTCTGTCGCCACGCTGACGACGGCGTCCGCGTAGGCATCGACGTCGGCGACCGGGCCCCCCTCGTACGGAACCCCGAGCCCTCCTCCTACGTCGAGGTCACGGAGCGCGATCCCGTCGGCCGCCAGCTCGCGCCACAGTCCGGCGGCAAGGTCGAGCGCCTCGAGGATCGGCGCCGGGTCGAGGAGCTGGGAGCCGACGTGGAAGGCGACGCCTACCGCCTCGAGCTCGGGCTCCTCGGCCGCCCGCCGGAGCACCTCGCGCGCCGCTGCGAGCGGGAGGCCGAACTTCGCGCCCCGGTGGCCGGTGGCGACGTACGCGTGCGTTGCGCTCTCGACCTCGGGGTTGAGGCGCACCGAGATCGGCGCAACGACGCCGAGCTCGCGGGCTTCCTCGACGATGACGTCGAGCTCGCCGGACGACTCCACGTTGAGCGAGCGGACGCCGGCCTCGAGCGCCGTCCGGATCTCGTCGCGACGCTTGCCGACGCCCGAGAACACGATGCGGTCGGGAGGGACGCCGCACAGCCGCGCCTTGTAGAGCTCGCCGACCGACACGATGTCCGCTCCGAGGCCGGCCCCGGCTGCCAGAGACACGAGCGCGAGCGCGTCATTCGCCTTCAGCGAGTAGCAGACGAGGTGGGGGGCCCCTGAGAGCGCGGCTACGAGGCGGGAGATGCGCTCGCGGAAGGCGTCGCCGTCGTACACGTAGACCGGCGTGCCGACCTCGGCGGCGATCTCGGCGAGCGGGCTCACGCCGGGGAGCCTACGGGGAGCGACGCGAGGCGCGCGCGCGCGGCGGAGACCGATTCGCGCACGGTGCCGGGGCCGGGCGCGCCCCGTCGCTGCACGCTCTCTGCGGGCGAGCCTGGAGCCCTGAACGTTCCCTCCCGAACCGTGGAGGCCACCCGCTCGTGGGCGTCCCGGAAGGGCATGCCCTCGAGCACGAGCCGCTCGGCCTCGTCGGTCGCGAGCAGCAGCGGGTCGGAGGCGGCCGCGGCCATCCGCTCGCGATCGAGCTCCATGTCGCGCACGAGCGTCGACAGCGCGGCGAGCGCACGGCGGATGTCGCGGCGGGCGGCGAAGACCGGCGGCTTGTCCTCCTGGAGGTCCATGTCGTAGGCGAGTGGTATTCCCTTGACGGTGGCGAGGAGCCCGGTGAGCCGCCCGATCGCAGTACCGGCCTTCCCGCGCGCGAGCTCGGCGACGTCGGGGTTCAGCTTCTGCGGCATCATCGAGGAGCCGGTGGCGGCCGAGGCCGGGAGGCGAACGAAGCCGAACTCCGCCGTCGCCCAGAGGCAGAGCTCTTCCCCGATGCGCGAGAGGTGCGCGAAGAGGACCGCGGCCGCGTAGAGGTAGTCGAGCGCGAAGTCCCGGTCGGCGACGGCGTCGAGCGAGTTGCGCATCTGGCCCTCGGGTGCGGGCAGGTCGAGGGTCGAGCCGGCGAGGGCGCCGGCGCCGAGCGGTACCGGCTCCGCCTGCCGGCGCGCGAAGCCGAAGCGGACGAGATCACGCTCGAGCATCTCGACCCACGCGAGCAGGTGGTGCCCGAGCGTGATCGGCTGTGCGCGCTGCAGATGCGTGTAGCCGGGCATGAGCGTCTCGGCCTCGGCTTCGGCTCGGTCGACGAGGACGAGCGCGAGCCCGCGGATCGCGGCGAGCGCCTCGTCACAGGCATCCTGGACGTACAGGCGGAACGCCGTCACGACCTGGTCGTTGCGCGATCGGCCGGCGTGGACCTTGCGGCCGACCGCCCCGAGGGCCTGCTCGATCGCTGTGTGGACGTCCTCTGCCTCCGTGAGCGAAGGCTGCGCCTTCCTCGCGGATCCGGGCAGGCCGCTCTCGACCTCGGCCAGCTCGTCAGCGCTCAGGAGCCCGCCGGCGTGGAGCCGCCTGGCGTGCATCAGCGTTCCCTCGCAGTCGTACGGGAGCAGCTCCGCATCGTCGCCGCGCAGGAACTCGGCGACCTCGGGCGCAAGTGGTGCCCCGCCGGTGCGGCCGGACCAGAGCGTCATCGCCCAAGAGCGGGGTCAAGTCTTGCAAACGCACATAAGCCGAGACGGTCGCGGCTCCTTATGTTCGAATGCAAGACTTGACCCCGGGCTCGCTCGTAGGGGCCGGATCTCATCCGGCCCTCCTCACGCGGACGTCGCCGCGCGCTTGCGGGCGCGGGCAGCCGCGAGCTCCGTCTCGAGCGATGCGATCCGGATGAAGCCTTCCGCCGCCTCGTGGGGGAACGTCTCCCCGGCGGCATACGAGGCGAGCGTCTCGGCGTAGAGCGCGTTCTCCGAGCGGCGGCCGTTCACGACGGCCACGGCCGGCCGCAGCTCGACGCGAACCTCGCCGCTGACGAGCTGCTGGGTGTGGTCGACGAAGACGTCGATCGCCTCGCGGACGGGACTGAACCAGAGGCCGTCGTAGACGACCTCGGTCCAGCGCGTCTCGAGCTGACGCTTGAGCTGGAGCTCCGCCTTCGTGAGGATCAGGTCCTCGAGGGCGCGGTGGGCGTCGATCAGCACCATCGCCGCCGGAGCCTCGTAGACCTCGCGGCTCTTGATGCCGACGGCCCGGTTCTCGATCATGTCGATCCGTCCGATCCCGTACGGCCCGGCCGTCTCGTTGAGCTTCCCGACGAGCGCGAACAGCGGCAGCTCCTCGCCGTCCAGCGCGACCGGTAGGCCTCGCTCGAAGGAGAGGACGATCTCGGCCGGCGGCGGTGCGGCATCCGGGTCGCCCGTCAGCTGGTACGGCTCCTCGGGCGGGGCCGTCCACGGGTCCTCGAGCATCCCGGCCTCGATCGACCGGCCCAGGAGGTTCTCGTCGATCGAGTAGGGCGAGATCCTCGTCGCGCTGACCGGGATGCCGCGTGCGAGCGCGTACTCGATCTCCTCCTCGCGCGTCCAGATGCGGTCGCGGAGCGGGGCGATCACGTTCACGCCGGGGTAGTTGGCCTTGAACGCAAGCTCGAAGCGAAGCTGGTCGTTGCCCTTGCCGGTGCAGCCGTGCACGACCGCCTCGGCGCCGAGCTCGAGCGCGAGCGACGCGACCGCCTCGGCGATGACGGGGCGCGACAGCGCCGAGACGAGCGGGTACTTCCCCTCGTAGAGAGCGTTCGCCTTGAGGGCCTTCGCGACCTGGACGTCGGCGAACGAGCTCTTGCGGTCGAGCAGGATCACGTCGGCCGCCCCGGCCGCCCGGCCCCGCTCGATCGCCTGGTCGATGTCGAACGACTGGCCGACGTCCACCAGCACCGCAATGACCTCGTCGAAGCCGTAATCCTCGCGGAGCCAGGCGATCGCGCAGGTCGTGTCGAGGCCCCCGGAGTAGGCGAGGACAGCGGTTCTCGACATGTCAGGCCGCACCTTCCATCAGGTAGCCCCGGAGCTCGTCGCGCAGGGCGGCGCCCGGGACACCGTCTCGCGCCACGACGAAGATCGTGTTCTCGCCGGCGACCGTTCCGATCACGTCCGGATGGCCCGCCTGGTCGATCGAGTCGGCGAGCGGCGTCGCGTAGCCGCGAGGCGTGAGGACGACGACCAGGTTCCCGCTCGACTCGAAGCTCAGCGCCCAGCGACGCAGCGCGAGGACGAGATCTCGACGCCGGTCGCCGTTCTGGGTGCCCGGCGGCGCGTAGATCAGCCGACCGTCGGGCGCACGGACCTTGACGAGGCCGAGCTCCGTCACGTCGCGCGAGACGGTCGTCTGGACGACGTCGTAGCCCGCGCCGCGCAGTGCCTCGGCGAGCTCGGTCTGCGTCGCAATCGGCTGCTCTCGCACGAGGCGCAGGATCGCGCCCTGGCGCTCTCTTCGGG
The DNA here is from genome assembly GCA_963838105.1 of uncultured Thermoleophilia bacterium. GTDB lineage: Bacteria > Actinomycetota > Thermoleophilia > Gaiellales > Gaiellaceae > CAWJNF01. Next base: position 46,894 of record CAWIQC010000007.1, read on the forward strand.
CCTGCGTCACGGCTCGAGCACCCCGGCGAGAATCTGCAGCGCGAGGTCGACGTCCTCCTCGGAGACGACGAGCGGCGGCGTCAGCCGGAGCACCGACTCGCCCGCAGTCCCGACGACCAGCCCGGCCTCGAGGCAGGCCGCGACGACCTGCGCTGCGGGGCGGTCGAGCTCGCAACCGATGAGAAGGCCCAGGCCCCGGACCTCGGTGATGCCGGCCAGCGATCGGAGCCCGTCGGCGAGCCTCGCGCCGACGACACCCACGTGCTCGAGAAGCTGATCGTCCAGCGTGTCGAGCACGGCGCAACCGGCGGCGCACGTGACGGGGTTGCCGCCGAACGTCGAGGCGTGGTCGCCGGGAACGAAGCCGCCGGCGGCCTCGTCGGCTACGAGCAGTGCGCCGATGGGCAGGCCGTTCGCGAGCCCCTTCGCGAGCGCGACGAGCTGAGGCTTGATCCCGAGCTGCTCGTGGGCGAAGAACGTGCCGGTGCGACCCAGGCCGCACTGGATCTCGTCGTAGAAGAGCAGGCCGCCGTGGCCCGCGGCGAGGTCGGCCGCCGACTCGAGGAAGGCGGGCGTCGCCGCGTGAATTCCACCCTCACCCTGAATGGGCTCGAGCAGGACGCAGGCGACGTTGCCGTCGGCGCCGGCGGCCGCAAGCGACTCCCCGTCATTCAGGCGGGCGAAGCGGACGTCGGGCACGAGCGGCTCGAACGCGGCTCGCTTCGCCGGCTGGCCCGTGGTCGACAGGGCCCCGAAGGTGCGTCCGTGGAACGAGCCCTCGAGCGCGACGATGCCCGTCTTGCCGGTGGCCTTACGCGCGTACTTGAGGCCGGCCTCGATCGCCTCCGCACCCGAGTTGCCGAAGAACGCCTGCGCGCCGCCGAACCGATCCGAGAGGCGGGTGGCGAGCTCGGCCATCGGCTGCGTCCAGAAGAGGTTGGACGTGTGCCAGAGACGGTCGAGCTGGGCGTGGGTCGCGGCGGTCACGGCCGGGTGGCAGTGGCCCAGCCCGCAAACGGCGATCCCGGCCAGGAAGTCGAGGTACCGCTTGCCCGAGTCGTCGACGAGCCAGACGCCCTCGCCCGACACGAACGTCACGTCGGCGCGCGGATAGGTCGGCAGCACGTTGGCGCCGAGGACGTGCTCATGATCGGCCCGAAGGAGGGGGCGCGGGGGAACCACGGGTTCCCCCGCCAGCACGTGGCGCCGAGACGCGCTCATCCCGTCACCGCCGTGCCCCGATCTCGGCGCGCATGCCCAGGCGGGCAGCGCGCACCGCCGCTTCGAGCTTGGGGACGATCCCGCCCTCGAACGTCCCCTTGCCGAGAAGGTGATCGGCCTCGTCGGCGCCGATCGACGGGACGACGTCTCCGTCGATCAGCAGGCCCGGCACATCTGTCACGAAGAGGATCCGCTCAGCCCCAAGGCCGGCGGCGAGGGCAACCGCGGCCTCATCGGCATTGACGTTGAGCGGCCCCTTCGCCAGGGGAGCGATGACCGGGATTCGACCCTGCCGAAGCGCGCTCAGAACGAGCGCGGGGCGACTCGGCAATGGGTCTCCGACGAGGCCGAGCTTGGAGACCTGGCGCGCCTCGAGGCCGAGCTCGTCGCCGAGGAAGCCGACCGCGCGCGGGCCGATCGCGGCGACGAGCTCCGCGTTGACCTCGGCGAGCGACTCCCTGACGACCTCGAGCGCCTCGGGCGTCGTATAGCGGCGGCCGTCCACGAAGCGGATCTCGAGCCCGCGCTCGCGCATCTGCGCCGAGATCTGCGGGCCGGCCCCGTGGACGACGACGACGTCGCTCGCCTCCGCGAACGCGAGGATGCCCTCAGCCGCGTCCGCGGCGACCGCGCCGCCGCACTTGAGCACGAGCAGGTCTCTCGTTCTTGCCGTTCCGTTGTCGTTCACGTCGTGTACTCCGCGTTGATGCGGACGTAGTCGTACGACAGGTCGGTCGTGAGGTAGCTGGCGGTGCCCGTCCCGAGCCCGAGATCGAGCTCGATCGTGCAGCTCGGGCCCGAGACGTCCGGCTCCACCCACTGGGGAGCTCCGCGACGTAGCACCACGGTGCCGTTGTAGCTCAGGGTCAGCCGGTCGACCTCCACGTCGGCGTAGCCGCCGTTGTACGGCGCCGAGCCCACCGCCATCAGCACCCGGCCCCAGTTGGGGTCGTGGCCGAACAGCGCCGTCTTGACGAGCGGCGAGGTCGCGATCCGCCTTGCGATCGCCTTCGCCTGGTCGCCGTTCGCGGCACCGGTGACGGCGATCTCGGCGATGACAGTGACTCCTTCGCCGTCCTCGACGATCTTGTGGGCGAGCTCGGCGCATACCTCGTGCAGGGCCGACGCGAAAGCGCGGTCGGTGGCCGGAGACCGCCGGATGCCGCTGGCGCCGTTCGCGAGCAGCAGCACCGTGTCGTTCGTCGAGCAGTCCCCGTCGACGGAGATCGCGTTGAAGGTCGTGTCGACCGCGGGGCGCAGGAACTCGATGGCCTCACCCGGCTCGAGCGGGTAGTCCGTCGTGACGAACCCGAGCATCGTGGCCAGATCGGGATGGATCATCCCGGCGCCCTTCGCCATCCCGCCGACGGTGAAGCCGTCGCGCGAGACCGCCGTCGTCTTCGGCGTGGTGTCGGTCGTCATGATCGCCTCGGCCGCCGCGGCGCCGCCCTCTGGCGACATCGTCTCGACGGCGGGCCGGAGGCCGGCCAGGAGCTTCTCGAGGGGGAGCCGCACGCCGATGACGCCGGTCGAGAGAACCAGGACCTCCTCGGTCTCGAGGTCCAGCAGGCGGGCCGCCTCGGCGCTGGTGGCGAGGGCGTCGAGCTTGCCGCGCTCGCCCGTCGCGGAGTTCGCCACGCCGGAGTTGACCACGACCGCCTGCGGCTCGGCCTGCTCGATGTGGTCGCGATTCACGGTCAGGCAGGCGGCCTGGACCTTGTTGCGGCTGAACATGGCCGCGCCGACCGCGGGCGCGGTGGAGCGGAAGACGGCGAGATCCTTCGCCGTGGGCCGGATGCCGGCGTGGATCCCGGAGGCGACGAAGCCGCGCGGCGCGGTGACGCTCATACGGGAACCCCGTGCAGGCGCAGCCCGGCCGTCTCGCGGAAGCCCAGGGCGAGGTTCGCGTTCTGGACGGCCTGGCCGGCCGCGCCCTTGCCGAGGTTGTCGATCGCGCAGATGACGACGGTCGTCGCCGTCGCCCGATCGCCGAAGACGGCCACCTCGGCGGCGTCCGTGCCCTGTACGCGCGAGAGCTCGGGCGTGACGCCGTCGGGCAGGACGTCGACGCAGGCCGAGCCGGCGTACGCGGACTCGAGCAGGGCCCGTGCATCGTCCGCATCCGCCCCGCGGACGTAGCACGTCGCGATGAGCCCGCGGCGCACGGGCAGGAGGTGGGGGACGAAGCACACCGGGAAGCCGAGCGCCTGCTCCATCTCGGGCTCGTGCTGGTGGCGGCCCACCTTGTAGGCGGACACGTTCTCGAGCACGAAGCCGGCATGGGAGCTCGCCTGCAGCGAGCGGCCGGCGCCCGAGACGCCCGACTTCGCATCGACCACGACTCCTCCGGCGTCGATCGCCTTGGCAAGCGGCAGCAGCGCGAGGAGCGCGGCCGTCGCATAACAGCCGGGGTTGGCGACGAGGCGTCCGGACGGCGGCAGCAGCTCGGGGATCGCGTAGGACCAGTCGCCGAGCTCGTCGGGTCGCGCGTGGTCGAATCCGTACCACTCGGCGTAGGCGGCCGGCTCGCGCAGCCGGTGCGCGCCGGACAGGTCGATCACCACGCCGCGCGCGGGGGGCTCGAGCTCCGCCGCCCGCTCGTGCTCGAGGCACACGAAGACGACGTCGGCGCCGCTCGCCAGCGCCTCCTCGTTCGACACGAAGGCCGGGGCCCGGCGGCTGCCGTTGCGCGCGAGGCGCGGATCGAGGGCGGACGCGCTCTGGCCGGCCAGCGTGTCCGAGCCGAGCGCGAAGAGGTCGAGCTCGGGGTGGGCGAGCACACGGTCGAGCGTCTCCTGCCCGGAGTAGCCGGAGGCACCGACGATGGCGGCGAACGGCATGTTGCGTATTATGCAGAGGATTCGTAAGATATGCAAACCATGGCGGCGCGCCTCCGCACACCTCGTCCTCGAGGACGGCACGACGTTCGGCGGCCGTGCGGTCGGCGCTGCCGGCACCGCGGCCGGCGAGGCGTGCTTCACGACCGCGATGGCCGGCTACGAGGAGGCGGTCACCGACCCGAGCTACGCCGCCCAGGTGCTGACCTTCGCCTATCCGCTCATCGGCAACTACGGCGTCGACGAGTCGCGCATGGAGTCCGGACGCGTGTGGACGGAAGGCGTCGTCGCACGCAGAATCCGGCCCCAGCTCGCCTCGTGGCTCGAGCGGCAGGGCGTGGTGGCGCTCGAGGACGTCGACACCCGCGCGCTCGTGCGTCATTTGCGCTCGGCCGGCGCCATGCGGTGCGCGCTCGGCGCGGCCGAGCCCGACACGCTGCTCGAGCGCGCTCTCGCCGAGCCGCACATCGAGTACGAGCGGGCTCTCGCAGAGCCGGAGCGCGCGCATCCGCCGCTCGGCCTGCACGCGGGGACGGCCGAGCCGTACACGCTGGGGGAGGGGCCCCGCGTTGCGGTCTTGGACTTCGGCTGCAAGCGCTCGATCGTGCGGCGGCTCGCCGGAGCCGGCCTCGAGGTCGCGGTCTGCCCGCCCTCGTGGGACGCCGACGCGATCATGGAGCTCGACCCGAGGGCGGTCCTGATCGGCAACGGCCCGGGGGATCCCGCCCAGCTCGTCGACGCCATCGGAACCGTGCGTGACCTGCTCGGGCACGGCCGCGTTCCGCTGTTCGGCGTCTGCCTCGGCCATCAGCTGCTCGGGCTCGCGCTCGGGATGCAGACGTACAAGCTTCCGTTCGGCCACCGCGGCGCGAACCATCCCGTCCGCGTGCGCCGGACGAGCCGCGTGCTCGTCACCGTCCAGAACCACGGCTTCGCCGTCGCGCCCTCGGACGCCGCCGAGGCGAGCCACGTCTCGCTCAACGACGGCACGGTCGAAGGGCTCGAGGGCGACGGCTTCTACTCGCTCCAGTTCCACCCCGAGGCGGCGCCGGGCCCGCTCGACGCCGTGCCGTTCTTCGACCGCATCGCGGACGCGGCGAGGGGGCCGAGCCTCGCCGTGGGTGGAGCCCCGAAGAGGGGGCCGGGGGGCGGGAGCGGGTAGAGATTCATGCCGAGGCGCGACGACCTACGCAGCATCCTGATCATCGGCTCGGGCCCGATCCGCATCGGGCAGGCATGCGAGTTCGACTACTCGGGCTCTCAGGCGTGCCGCGTCCTGCGGGCCGAGGGCTATCGCGTCGTGCTCGTCAACTCGAACCCGGCGACGATCATGACCGACCCCGAGTGGGCCGACGCGACGTACGTCGAGCCCCTGGACGTCGAGGCTGTGGCTGCGATCGTCGAGAAGGAGCGCCCCGACGCGCTGCTGCCGACGCTCGGCGGGCAGACCGCGCTGAATCTCGCCGTCTCGCTCGGCGAGGCGGGAGTGCTCGAGCGCTTCGGCGTCGAGCTCATCGGCGCGAGCCTGGATTCCATCCGCCGCGCCGAGGATCGGCAGGAGTTCCGGGACGCGATGCGAGCCGCCGGCCTCTCCGTGCCCGACAGCGTGGTGGTGCGCTCGCCCGAGGCGTTGCCGGCCGGCTGGGCGCCGGCCGTCGTGCGGCCCGCGTTCACGCTCGGCGGCTCCGGGGGAGGGCTCGCCCACACCGAGGAGGAGCTCCGCGCCCAGGTCGTGCGCGGGCTCGAGGCGAGCCCGATCGGCGAGGTGCTCGTCGAGCGGTCGGTTCAGGGCTGGCAGGAGTTCGAGCTCGAGGTGATGGCCGACCGGGCCGGCAACTGCGTCGTCGTCTGCTCGATCGAGAACCTCGACCCGATGGGAGTGCACACCGGCGACTCGTGGACGGTCGCGCCGCAGCAGACGCTTCCGGACGCCGAGTACCAGCGCCTGCGAGACGCCGCCTTCGCCTGCGCCCGGACGGTCGGGGTGGCGACCGGCGGCGCGAACGTCCAGTTCGCCTACGAGCCGGCGACCGGGGAGCTCGTGGTCATCGAGATGAACCCCCGCGTGTCGCGCTCGTCGGCGCTCGCCTCGAAGGCGACGGGGTTCCCGATCGCGAAGCTCGCCGCCCTCCTGGCCGTCGGCTACACGCTCGACGAGCTGCCGAACGACATCACCGGCTCCTCGAGCGCGGCGTTCGAGCCGGCGCTCGACTACGTCGCCGTGAAGGCGCCGCGCTTCGACTTCGGGAAGTTCCCCTGGGTCGAGCCGGTGCTCGGGACCCAGATGCAGGCCGTCGGCGAGGCCCTCGGGCTCGGCCGCACGTTCCCGGAGGCCTTCCTGAAGGCGCTCGAGGGTCTCGAGGCCGAGGCCGAGATCCCCGAGATCCCGGGCCTCCACCCGTACTTCGAGGCGGAGCTCGACTCGATCCGAGAGGCGGAGCAGCGTCTCCGGGACTCCGGCGAGGTCGCCGAGGCGAAGCGGTTCGGCCTGCCGGACGCGCGCATCGCGCGCATCCTCGGCATCGACGAGGCCGAGGTGCGGCGCCGCCGGCCGCTGCCCGGACGTCTCGCCGTCGACTCGTGCGCGGCCGAGTTCGAGGCGCGCACGCCCTACTACTACCTGTCGTACGAGCCCGGGGACGGGAACGGCGGCGGCCCCACTGGTCGGGCCGTCGTCGTCCTCGGCTCGGGGCCGAACCGCATCGGCCAGGGAATCGAGTTCGACTACTGCTGCGTCCGCGCGGCGCAGTCGTTCCGCTCGCTCGGCTACGAGGCCGTGCTCCTCAACTCGAACCCGGAGACCGTCTCGACCGACTACGACACGTCAGACCGCCTCTACCTCGAGCCGGTGACGCTCGAGCGCGCGCTCGACGTCTGCGCGCTCGAGCAGCCGCTCGGAGTGGTCGTCACGCTCGGCGGTCAGACTCCGCTCAAGCTCGCGCACGGCCTTGCCGAGGCCGGGGTGCCGCTGCTCGGTGACCCGCTGCCGGCGATCGATACGGCCGAGGACCGCGGGAAGTTCGGCCTCGTGCTCGAGGAGCTCGGCATCCCGCATCCGCGCTGGGGCGTGGCCGACGGGCCGGACGAGGCCCTCGCCGTCGCCCGTCGCATCGGCTATCCGGTGCTCGCCCGCCCCTCGTACGTGCTGGGGGGGCAGCGGATGCGCGTCTGCCGCGATGACGACTCCCTCGCCCGCGCGGTCACGGAGGGCGAGCACGTGCTCGTCGATCAGTTCCTCGAGGGCGCTCTCGAGCTCGACGTGGACATCCTCTGCGACGGGGAGTCGGCATGGGTCGCAGGCATCCTCGAGCACGTCGAGCCCGCCGGGGTGCACTCCGGCGACTCGGCCTGCGTGATCCCCGGGCCCTCGGTGACGGAGGCGCTGGAGGAGGGGATCGACGCGATAGCGGACGCGCTCTCGAAGCGGCTCGGCGCGCGCGGGCTCCTCAACCTTCAGCTCGCCGTGACGGACGGCAGCTTGCAGATGATCGAGGCGAACCCGCGTGCCTCCCGAACGGTTCCGTTCGTGGCCAAGGCGACCGGCGTGCCGCTCGTCGACCTGGCCTGTCGCCTGATGCTCGGCGCCTCGCTCGCCGACCTCGACCTGCCGGAGCGCGCCCGGCCGACGAGGGCCTGGGCGAAGGAGGCGATCTTCCCGGAGGATCGCTTCCCGGGGGCTGCCGACCGTGCTGCCGAGATGCGCTCGACGGGGGAGGTCATGGCGGGCGGGGACTCGTGGTCGAGGCGTACGGGCGGGCGCTGCGCGCGGCCGGCCGCTCGCTTGCCCGGGCGGGGCCGGCCCCGCCGTCGCTGCAGGAGCTGGCACGCCCGACGGCGCCGGCTTCGCGGTGCTGACGCGCCCGCGGGTCTGACCCCTCCCGCTACTGTGATCGGGCACGGCCGGCAGGAGCCGGGCGTCCAGACCCGAACCGAAGCCGTCATGACCCCTCTTCGCATCCTCGTCGCCGCCGGCTGCGCCCTTGCCGCGAGCGGCGCCCTTCTGGGTGCTACGTCCGTCACGGCCACGGTTCCCGGCGGGAACGGCAAGATCGTCTTCGCGTCGAATGCGGCCGGCCAGCTCGACGTCTACGTCGTGAACGGCGACGGGAGCGGCCGAACGAACCTGACTCTGGGTTCGCCCGGCATCGACCAGGATCCCGCGTGGTCGCCGGACGGGACCCGCATCGCCTTCGCGAGCAACCGCGGGGGCAACAGCGATGTCTACGTGATGGACGCCGCGGGCTCGAACGTCGTCAAGCTCACCGACTCGCCGTTCGAGGACAGCGACCCGGCGTGGTCGCCGGACGGGACGCGGATCGCGTTCGTCTCGACGCGCTCGCAGAACGCGGGCGATATCGGGGACTCGAGTGAGGAGATCTGGGTCATGAACGCCGACGGGACCGATCCGGTCCGACTCACGACCAACTTGCTGTTCGACGACGATCCGGCCTGGTCGCCCGACGGGAAGCGCATCGCGTGGTCTCGCTTGGCCGGCTCGCTCGACATCTGGGTGATGAACGCCGACGGCAGCGGGCAGGTGCGGCTCACCACGACGCACGGCGACGACGAGCGTCCGAACTGGTCTTCCGACGGGTCCCGCATCCTGTTCAGCTCTCAGCGAGACGGGGGCAGCGGCTTTGGCATCCGCGGCGGCGGGACCGGCAGCATCTACGCGATGAACCCCGACGGCTCCGACCAGGTCGCGCTGACGACCTCGATCGTCGACCGGGATCCGGCCTTCTCGCCGGACGGCGCGCGTTTCGTCTTCGCGTCCTCCCGCAGCGGCGGCGACCTGGAGCTCTACCTGGCTGCTGCGGACGGCCCCGGTGGGCCCGCGCAGATCACGTTCGACGATGCCAACGATATCGAGCCGGACTGGCAACCCGCCCCGCCGTTGCCGCTGCCGGCGGGCGAGGCGGACCCGTGCACGATTCGCGGCTCCGTTCATGACGATGTCGTCACCGGCACGGCCGGCGACGACGTGATCTGTGGCCTCGGTGGAAACGACGTGCTTCGGGGGCGTGGCGGCAACGACAGGCTGCTCGGGGGAGAGGGCGACGACACGCTGGTCGGCGACGCCGGCGCCGACGTCCTCAGCGGGGGGCCCGGCAACGACGAGGCGGACGGCGGTCCGGGCCGCGACAGATGCCGCACCGAGTCGTCGACCGGCTGCGAGCGCGTGCGCTCCCGCTAAAGCGACCGCAGCCCTCCGTCGCGGCCGGTGGCGCCGAGCCCCGTGAGGGGCAACACTTCACGTCGTGCGCACGTGGGCACTCCTGCTGGGCGTCGCCGCCATCGCCGTCGCGGCCGCGGTCGACACGATTCGCAGCGACAGCACCGAAGCGGCCTCGGGAATAGCCGAGCCCGAGACCGAGGCGGCGCCGCGGGACGAGGAGCTCGCGGGTCCCGACGCCCCGCCGGGCGGCGCGCTCCCCGGCCTGCTCGTCGTCGTCACCGGCGATGGATGCCGACTGCGCGTCATCGACTTCGCGGGCCCGACGCTGGGCGCGGAGGGCCCTCGCACGGACTGCGGGCTCTGGCTCTCGCCGGACGGGGCGCTCGCGGCGGTGTCGAAGCCCTGGGTGTCCGGGACACCGGGGCCGTACTCCCGCATCGCGCTGGCACGCCTCGCGGATCCGCCCGAGCACGTCCGCGACCTCGGCCTGGCCGCCGGCGAGGTGTCATGGTCCCCCGATGGGAGGCAGGTCGCGCTGTGCGGGACTCGGAGTCGTACCGTGCTCTACGAGGCGGCCGGTGGGGCCGAGAGCGAGGTCGTCGGCTGCGGCCCGCGCTTCGTCCCCGACGGCTCGCTGCTCACCTCTCCGGCCACGGCGTTCGGCGACCAGCTCTTTCGCGACGGCGAGGTGGAGCTGGACGCTCTCGACCTGCTGCGGGGCTTCGATGCGTCCGGCACGGGCGACCTCGACGTGCTCGCCTACGACGAGACCGAGGACGGTCTCCTCGCCGTGTCGGTGTTGAGGCTCGAGCCGCTCGGGTCACGGGCGGTCCTCGAGCTGTGGCAGGAAGGCACGATGGTGGCGGGCGTCGAGCTGCCGCGGCGGTTCGGCGTCGGCTCACGGCGGTTCGGCGAGTACCTGCGCTTCAGCCCCACCGGCACCTCGCTCGCGGTGGGCCCGTCGGCGGCCCGCGACTCGATGACCTTCGTCGACATGCGCCTGCGCCGCCCGTCGCTCGAGCTCTCCTACCAACGCGGATTCGCGTGGTCGCCCGACGGGCAGTGGCTCGCCGTGGCGATCGACGACGAGATCGTCATCTACAGCACGAACTCGTCCGAGGCGGTGTACCGTCTGCCGCTGGCCGTGGCCGCGCTCGGGTGGACGGCCGCTCGCGGAGGCGAGCGTGACTGAGGCCGCGGCCCTCCTCGCGGAGCTCGTCTCCGTCGAATCGATCAACCCCGTCCTCGTTCCGGGGGGTGCCGGTGAGGGGCGGATCGCTCGGCTCGTCGCGGAGTGGCTCGAGGCGGCGGGCCTCGAGGCGTCGCTCGAGGAGGCGGCGCCCGGCCGACCGAACGCCGTCGCCGTGGCGCGGGGGACGGGTGGAGGCCGGTCGCTGCTGCTGGTGGCCCACACGGACACGGTCGGCGTCGCGGGCATGGAACGGCCGTTCGAGCCGCGCGTGGAGGACGGTCGCCTCTACGGGCGCGGCGCCTACGACATGAAGGCGGGCCTCGCCGCGATCATGCTCGCTGGGCGGGACGCGGTCCGGCGCCGCCTCCGCGGCGACGTGATCGTGGCCGCCGTCGCCGACGAGGAGCACGCGAGCCTCGGGACGGAGGCGCTCGTCCGGGGCTGGAACGCCGACGCGGCCATCCTCACGGAGCCGACCGGCCTCGACGTCTGCGTCGCGCACCGCGGCTTCGTCTGGCTGGACGTGGAGACGCGGGGCCGTGCGGCGCACGGCTCGATGCCGCACCTGGGGATCGACGCAATCGCGAAGATGGGCCCGGTCATCGCCGGCCTGGCGGAGGTCGACCGGTCGCTGCGCGCCGAGCCGCTCCACCCGTTGCTCGGATCGGGCTCGCTCCACTGCTCGCTGATCGAGGGCGGCCAGGAGCTCTCGAGCTACCCGGACCGATGCCTCCTGCGCGTCGAGCGGCGGACGGTGCCGGGTGAGACGCCCGCCGACGCCGAGCGCGAGGTGCAGGATCTCCTCGCTGCCGCTGCAGCCGGCGACCCCGACTTCGAGGGCTCGGTGGAGATCACGTTCGCGCGGGACGCGTTCGAGGTCGACCAGCGGGAGCAGATCGTCCAGACCGTGCGCGCGAGTGCCTCGGAGATCATCGGGCGCGACCCTGCGATCGTCGGGCACTCCGCCTGGATGGACTCCTCCGTCCTCGCCGGGGCGGGGATACCGACGGTCGTCATCGGCCCGGGCGGACATGGCGCGCACGCGGCGATCGAGTGGGCCGAGCTGGGCGAGCTCGAGCTGACGGTCGAGGTACTCGTGCGCGCGATGGGGGAGTTCTGCAACGAGGAAGGGCAGAAGCGGAAGGCGACGCGGTGAACGTCCGCGCAGGACGCGCGTAGGCGCCGGTCCCGACCGGCCCGCGGGGCCTAGGTCCGCTCGGACGTAGCCGCGGCCGGCTCTTCCTTGCGCGCCGGCTCGGGCTCGACCGGGGCGTCCGGCGGTGCGGCGGCCTCCGGTGCTGCGGAGGCCGCGGGCGCCGCGACGATCTCGCCCTCGACGACCTCGTCCTCGACCTTCTCCTCGGCGAACGGGTTGAGCGCGTCCTTGAACTGCTTCTTCGGGTTGAGCCCGTCGCCGAAGGCGGCCGGCGTGTCCGCCGTCGCGTCCTTCAGCTCCTTGGCCGTGTCACCCACCGAGTCCTTGAACTCGCGCATGCCCTTGCCGAGCGAGCGTCCGATCCCGGGCAGACGCTTCGGCCCGAACACGAGCAGGATCGCGAGAACGATGAGCGCGATCTCCCAGGCGCCGAGGTTACCCATGGCCTGAGAGTAGCAGGGGCGCGAACGCACCGGCAACGAGAGCGGCGTTGCGCCCGGAGCCGCGAGATGCTAGATCATGCGGCATGGCGCGCAAGCGGAAAAGGGTCGTGCGGGTCCTCAACTGCGAGCCTTCGCGCGACCGGCACGAGGACTGGCTGATCGACCACGCCCGAGGTGCACGGCTGCTGCGAGCCGCCGCGCCGCCGGCCGCCAAGGATCTGCGCACGGACTGGTGGAAGGTGGGCGAGCAGGGCTCGACCGGCTCGTGCGTCGGCTGGGCCGTGGCCGACAGCGTGCTGCGCTGGCACTTCGTCAAGGCCGGCAGGCTCGCCGAGACGGAGCGCCTGTCGCCCCGGTATCTCTGGATGGCCTCGAAGGAGCTCGACGATCTGCGCACGCGCCCGACGACGTTCATCGAGCGGTCGGGGACGAACATCAAGTCGGCGCTCGACGTGGCTCGCAAGTACGGCGCCGTGAAGGAGACCGCCCTCCCGTTCTCCGCCGCCAGGCTGTACGGCGGCGACGTGGAGACCTTCTATGCCGCGGCTGCCACGCTCAAGATCGCCTCGTACTTCAACCTCGGCCGCGACGCGGCCGCCTGGAAGCGGTGGCTCGCCGACAAGGGCCCGATCGCCGTTCGCCTCGACGTCGACCGCACGTGGGACCAGGCGGCGGCGAACCAGGGGAACCTCGACGAGTACCGCGAGGACACGAAGCGCGGCGGGCACGCCGTGGCCCTGGTCGGCTACACGGCGGATCGTTTCGTCGTGCGGAATAGCTGGGGCGCGACCGGCTGGGGCGACGGCGGGTTCGGCTACGCGTCGCTCGCGTACGCGCGTGAGGCCTTCACCGAGGCCTACGGCGTCGCGGTGTAGAGCCGGACTACGGCGTCGCGGTGTGGGGGCCGGATCTCATCCGGCCCGCAGTGCCCGGTCGCGGTGGCGTACGCGACCCGCTGTCCCTGCAGCTAGCCTGACGCGATGTCCGACGAGGCCGCACGGTGAAGAGGGGGCCGATTGCGCGGCTGACGCAGCGTCTCCCGCCCCGCTGGCGCGCCCCCGCCGACTGGGCGATCACGATTCTGATCGCGGTCGGCGTCGTCCTCCTCGTCAAGGGCTTCATCGTCAATCCGTACCGGATCCCGTCGTCGTCGATGGAGCCGACCTTCCACTGCACCGGCCAGTCCGGTTGCCTCGGGAGCTCGAACGACCGGGTGCTCGCGAACCGTTTCATCTGGCACTTCTCCGACCCGAAACGCGGCGACGTGGTCGTCTTCGAAGCCCCCGAGCTGGCCGCCCAGGAGTGCGGTCAGGCCGGGACCTATGTCAAGCGGATCATTGCGCTTCCCGGCGAGACCGTCAGCGCGGAGCAGGGCGAGGTGTTCGTCGACGGCGAGCGGCTCGAAGAGCCCTACCTGCGCGAGGGCATCGCCTGACGCCGCGCGATTTCACGAAGACGCTCGGGGAGGACGAGTACTGGATGATGGGCGACAACCGGGACATGTCGTGCGATAGCAGCCGCTGGGGGCCGATCTCGCGCGAGGCCATGGTGGGCCCGGTCTTCTTCGTCTACTGGCCACTCGGGAGGATCGGCTTCCGGTAAGGCTCTCGATGGTTGATTCCACGATCCACGTGCGGCCGGATGCGCCATCTGGCGCGTGCGGCGCTGCTTCCGTCTCTGTCTGTGAGGCCGTGTGGCCTCTCAGCACAGGACGTGCGCTGCGAGGTCGGGGCCCGAGCTGTTGATGCCTCCCGCCTCGTGTCCCAAGAGGCGAACGCCCCGGCGGAAGCAGGATCTCGTGGATCAACCATCTAGCGCCGTCGCTCGTCGACCGGGCCTTCGACCGGCAACGGCACGGTGCGTGCCGTGAGCGCGACGCCCGCGCTGGCGACCACGACCAGCGCGATCGCCAGGCCCTCGAGGCCGGACAGCGTCTGGCCGAGCACGATGAAGCCGGCGAGCGCGCCCGCTCCCGGCTCGAGGCTCATGAGCACGCCGAAGACGCGGGTCGGCATGACACGCAGCGCCTCGAGCTCGAACGAGTAGGGCAGCACCGAGGAGAGCAGCGCGACGGCCGCCCCGATTCCCCACAGCGCCGGGTCGCCGAGCGCCGGGCCCGCGTCCGCGACGCCGGCCGGCACCATGGCCACCGCTCCAACTGCCATGGCAACGGCCAGCCCGCGGCCACCCGGGAAGGCCTGCCGACCCGCACGCCGAGCAGGATGTACGCGCCCCAGAGCACGCCCGCGGTCAGCGCGAGCCCGACTCCCAGCGGATCGAGGTCGGAGGCGTCTCCGGCGCCGAGCAAGACGATGCCGGCTCCGGCGATGGCAACCCAGAGGAGAGCGAGCGCCCGGCGTCGAGGCGGCGAGCGCGACACCGAGCGGCCCCACGAACTCGAAGGTCACGGCGATTCCGAGTGGGATACGGTCGAGCGCGAGGTAGAAGCACGTGTTCATCGCGGCGAGCACGAGCCCGAACACGACCGCCAGAGCCACCTCGGATCGCGTGTGGCCGCCCAGGCGCGGACGCCAGACGGCGAGCAGCACGACGGCGGAGACGGCGATGCGGACGAACGACGCACCGACCGCGCCGAGCTCCTCGAAGAGCGTCGCGGCGAGCGCTGCGCCGAACTGCACCGAGGCGATCGCCGAGAGGACGAGGGCGACCGGAGGGACGGGCGGCACGGCACGGCGTGTCATGATTGCTGCGAGCGACGATGCGCTTCCCGCCGAACCGCCTGCTCGCGCTCCCCGCCGTCGCCGTCAGCTCGGCGGCCGCTGCGGCGATGCCGCATCCGAGCCGGCCGCTCCGCCGGCTGCGACCACCACACCGCCGGCGTCCTCGGAGCCGGCGAGCGGCGCTGCGGCGAGTTTCGAGCGTGACCAGATCTTCACGGCGAGTGACGGCACGGAAATTCCGTTCACGCTGGTGGTTCCCGCAGGCTTCGAGACCGGTGACGAGCACCCCGTGCTGCTCGCTCTCCCTCCCGGCGGCCAGGGACAGGAGGAGGTCGATGCCGGGCTCGCGCGTTACTGGGAGCCCGAAGCGCTCGAGCGGGGATGGGTCATCGTGAGCCCGGTCGCCCCCGGGGCTCCCTCTACTTCCAGGGCGCCGAGCGCTACCTGCCCGGGCTCCTCGACTCCGTGGCGACCGTCGTTCGGCCCGAAGGCGGTTGTTTCCACCTCGCCGGCATCTCGAACGGCGGCCTGTCGGCATTCAAGGTGGCGACCGAGAACCCCGAGCTGTTTCGCTCGCTGCTCGCATTGCCCGGCCACCCGCCGGACCGTGAGTCTCGAGGACCTGGCCGAATCGCGGCACCCGCGCGTGGATACTGGTCGGCTCTGAGGACGAGGGCTGGCGGGCGTCGGCCGAGGCGACGTCGAGGGTCTGCGCGAGGCCGGGGGGAGGTGACGGTAACCGTGCTCGAGGGCCAGGGCCACATCCTCGACGTCGACCCCTCCAGCTCTACGACTTCCTCGAGGCGGGCCCGCCCGGCGGCGGATAGCGATTCGCGCATCCGCCGCGATCGCGGGCCGCCGCGAGCTGGTCGTCGCCTGGAACGGGGCTGATAGCGTCGCGCGCCACCAGGATGCTCGGGTGCTCGTTCGCTTGCTTATCATCGGGGTAGTCGCGCTCACGCT
>CAWIQC010000008.1:0-45532 GCA_963838105.1 uncultured Thermoleophilia bacterium
AGATCGCCGGAGCCCGCCGGTAGCTGCCGTTGACCAGCTCGAGGTGGTACCCGTCCTCGCTTCGTTCGGTGGAATACCCAGATGCCGTGGCGCCCGGCATTGACGCCCGTGACCATGGTCGACCAGGCGTGCGGGTGAGGGGATGCCTCGTCGAGCCGGAGCGTGCCTCTGCACCCGTCGGCGAAAATCTTGGCTAGATTGGAAAGGTCGCCCGCCTCGAGCAGGGGGTCGATCCACGTCAAGCGTTGCGGCGTCCAGGCCGATGACGGCGAGTTTCGGTGTGGACATCTCGATCTTCGGTGTGGACATCCGGGGGGACAGTGGGCCGGGAAGGGACCCCAGAAGACACGAGCAAAACTCCTGGAGGGTGAGCGGCCTGACCAGGATCGCGCCGGGTTACTCACATGTTCCGTCCCGGCTGCGCGCGCCCGCACGTCCAGCGGCTGGCTTGGCCGCCGGCGGCGGAGCGAGGCCCCGTGACGACGGGTGGGATCGGGATGACCGGAACCTATAGAAGAACCTTGGTACGTTTCCGGTGGATCCTCTTGCTCGGGTTTCTCCTGGGTCGGGCTCGCCGGCGTGGCGGTGGTCGTCAACGAGCTGTGACCAGGGGACCTACCTCGCCTCGACGAGGCTGCTCGTCACGAGCTCCAAAGCACCGTACTTCCGGATGGGCTCGACGGACTTCATCGAGGCGCCGCAGCCCAAGAGCACGCGGGAGGCCGAACGAGCCCACGCGCTCCGCTCCCGTGCTCGTCACCGACACGCCGGACACGGCGCACGTGATCCAGGAAACAAACCTGTATCCGCTGCTCATCGAGTCGGACCAGGTCGAGCTCGACGCGCCAGGGCATGTTCGGCCCGCTCGCCGGCGATGTCAGCGCCCGCGCGATCTACGCGGTCGCGACGCCGGGCAGGTTCAAGCTCTCGGACGTGCCGGTCGTCGAGGTCTCGGCCGAGTCGCAGACCCGCGGCGAGGTGATGGCTCTCGCCGAGGCGTCGTCGAAGGCCTTCATCCGGTGGATCTCCCAGCAGCAAGGAGACGGCGGGCGTCGAGGAGAGCGAGCGTATTGTCGCGGTGGAGCAGCTGCAGACTCCCCAGCAGGCGATCGCTTCGGGGGACCACACGATCACGCTCGTCGGGCTCGTCGGGGCTCGCGGTCATGGGCGCCTTCGTCGCACTCGCCGTCGCGCTGGATCGCATCTTCCCGTGAAAGCCGGGCCCCGAGCCCGCGCGAGTGGAGAAGCCTGCGACCGCAGCGAGGGTCTGCGGAGACGCCGATCGAGGGCGACGGCGTACACGGAGCCAGTCCGAAGCGAGTTGCGCGTCCGCGTAACGGCTCCACCCAGACGCGCTATCTCGCTCGCGCTCGTCTCGGTGGGGATCGTCGCCCTCGTGGCTGGCGTCAGCGCCGGCCCCGGAGGAAGCTGCGGTCGGGGCCCTGGTTTTGCTGGCGGGTTGCGCTCTCATCGCGCTGCGCGACGTCAAGGCGCCGTGTCTTCGACGCGGAAGAACGCCCTCATCGGGCTCTTCCTGCTCGTGCTGGCTCGTTCCGAGCAGGCAGTACACGCTGTCGGTGAGCCTGCCGTTCAACCTCGAGCTTTTACCGTGCCGTCCTGTTTCTGTTGATCTTCGCCGGGGCGGTAGCGCTCCTGGCGCGCCGAGGCCGGGTCGACGCCGCCGGACACGGTAAAGCCGCTGCGGCCGGCGCCATCGTGATGGTGGTGTCGTTTCTCGCCAACGTCGGTGACCTCGACCAGGCCGAGGGCGTCAAGGCGCTGTCGTTCCTGCTCAGCTACGTCGCGGTCTTCCTCCTGGTTGCGTCGACGGTCGAGACGACCGCTCAAGCGGAGAAGATCGTCGCCTGGATCGTCGTCGGGCGACCATCGTCGCGGTCGCGTCGCTCTATGAAGGCACGTCCGGGTACAACGTCTTCGACCACCTCGACTCGTGGATTCCGGCGCTCGACCAGCTGCCCGGAGACGTCGAATCGCTCCGGGGCGGCCGGCTCCGGGTGCATGGATCCTCCCAGCACCCGATCGCCCTCGGCTGTGCACTGGTCATGTGCGTCCCTCTTGCGATCCATCTCGCGCGCTGGGCAGCCTCGCGGGCGGCCTCCCGAGCCGGGCGCCTGCGCCTTCCTCATCGCGGCCGGTGGCGCCGCGACCATCTCCCGGACGACGGTGATCATGACCGGTCGCTATGCTCGGCGTGGCCTTCTACCTCTATCGCGGTCGGCTCGTGCGGTACTGGCCGCTACTCGCCGTGCTCCTCGTGGCGTCCACCTCGTCGCGCCTGGGGCGATCGGCGGTCTTTACAAGTCGTTCTTCCCGGAGGAGGGTCTCGTAGCCTCCGAACGGGCAGAGAAGGACAGCTCGGTTCGGGGCGCCTCTCTGACGTCGGGCCAGCACAGAGCTATGGACGGAGAAGCCGCGCTCGGGCACGGCCCCGGTACCCGAGATCGTCTTCGACGACCCACTCGCGGTGAGCCTGGGACAGCTTCCCCCGGAGATCTTCTTCGACAACCAGTACCTGAACACGCTCGTGACGCTCGGGGCGATCGGGTTGCTTGCCACGGCGTGGTTCGTCTGGGGCGCGGCAAGCAAGACGGTCAGAGCAGCGCGGAGAGCGACCGGCAGGGAGGCGAGCCTGCTGGCGGCGTGCGGGCTAGCCGCCTCGGGCTTCGCCTTCGGGCTGCTGTTCTTCGACGCGTTCGCGTTCGTACAGGCGAAGCTCGTCTTCGTCGCCGTGGCCGCTCTGGGCCTGCGAGTCGCCGCCGCGTTGGCGATTCCCGCTGACGAGCGCAAGGGCCGCGAGGCCTCTCGGAGGAGCGCCTGGCCCTTCCCACAACCGGAGCCGCTGGGTGAAGCGCGTGCGTGCCCGGACCGTCGTCATCCTCGCGGTCGGCGCCTTGGCGCTGGCGGCAGCCGGCGTAGCTCTTGCGTCGGTGACCGTGACCCTTACCGCGGCTGGGCCCCAGCCGGCAACGGTGATGGTCCCCTGGGGCGAGACGGTCGTCTTTGGCAACCAGGCGGCGAGCCTCAGGTCATCGAGATACCGCGGGAGACCTACACGAGCGAGACGATCCCGTCGGGAGGCACGCTCGAACACGTCTTCGAGGGCCGTGCAGGCCCCTACATCATCCGGCAGGTCGGCTCGCAGGTCCATCAGGGACGCGTCGTGGTCGAGGTCGAGGGGGAGGTTTCGCTGACGGCTGACGAGACCGTGCCCTTTGGCAAGCGACTCACGCTGCGGGGCACGTCGACCGTTCCCGGCTCGCCACGATCTCGATCGTCCGGGGCGTCGAGGACGCGAGGCGGCGCGTGGCAGGAGATCGCCACCGCGGAGGTAGCCGACGACGGCACGTTTCTCGCGCGGCTCGAGCTCGCGAAAGGTGGGCGGTTCCGAGCGGAGGCTGCGGCGGGGCAGGTTCGCTCGGCTCCGATCCGGGTCGACGTCCAGCCGAGGGTCACGATGAAGATCGCCGACGCGTCCGTCCCGGTCGGGGGGCTGCTCAGGGTCACCGGCAAGGTCACCCCGGCCGACTCGGCGAGGCGCGCCGTGCTGGAGGTATACGACCGTGCGCACAAGCGCTGGCAGCGCGTGGACTCGGCCCGCGTGGCCGGCTCGGGGGCCGTTACCCTCGTCTACAGGCTCGAGGAGCCCGGTGGGATGCTCGTGCGCGTCGGGCTCCAACGCTCCACGCTCGCCGCCGGGTTCGCGCTCTCGACGAGCGCGCCGGGCGCCGTCCGGGCGACCTGACTCCTTCGTACCGCTCGTCTTTGCAGATGGCCAGGCTTGTCCTCAACGCCGACGACTTCGGAGCGTCCGCCGATACAGTCCAGGCAACGATCGACTGCTTCGACCGCGCAGCGCTGACCAGCGCGACGATCATGCCGCGGGCGCCGGCGACCGCCGAGGCGATCGCGTTCGCGAGGGAACGGCCCGACCTGAGCTTCGGAGTCCACCTTACGCTCGTGCGCGACGAGGACACGAGGTGCGTGTCGGAGCCGGGTCGGCTCCGGGGGCTCGTCGACGAGGAAGGACGGTTCCTCTCGACGAGCACGTTCCGCGCTCAGGCGCTTCTGCGCCGGCTGCCGAGTGCGGCCCTCGAACTGGAGATCGCCGCGCAGATCGCCCACGTGCAGGGGAAAGGGGTGCCGGTCTCGCACGTCGACTCGCATCGACACGTTCACAAGCTGCCGGTCGTTCAGGAGGCGCTCGCTCGCGCGCTCCAGGGCTTTGGGATTCGACGAGTGCGTACCGTCCAGGACATCTACCTGCGCCGACCGACGCTGAGCCCGACCTACTGGGTCGGCGCCCGATGGGGCCGGATGCTCACGCGCCGCTTCACGACTACCGCGCACTTCTACATGCCGACGAGCGCTCGGGACACCGACTGGCACGCTCCGCTGCTCGCGGTCGCCCAGGGGCTCGGCTCGGAATCGCTCGAGGTGGGCGTGCATCCCGGAGACCAGGAGGAGTGGCGGGTGTCCGAGCGCGACTCGACGCTCGCGTTCGCGGCAGCGGCCCGCGAGCGCGGCCACTCCCTCGTGTCGTGGGCCGACGTCTGACCGGCGACGTGGACGGGACTGGAGACAGGTGGGCGCCCGTCGGCCCGGACAGCCGGTCACGCGGCGTTCGTGAGGCGAGCGACGAGGCTCCGACCCCGCATGTCGGCAGTCGGGGCGATACCCATGAGCTCGAGGACGGTGGGGGCGATGTCGAGCAGGTTGGCGTCGAGATGCGTGCCGGGCGCGATACCTGGGCCTGCGGCCACGAAGAGCCCGTCCTGTGCATGGTTCGCGTCGTCGGGGCCGGTGTCGTTCTCGAAGGTGTGGACACCTTCGCTGCCGCCCACCGTGCCGACCGAGCGCCAGAAGAGATCGCCGAAGTGGACGATGAGATCGGGTGCGATTCCAAGCACCTGCGGGTAGACCTCCTCCGGGAGGTAGACGACAGTCCCGATGTCCCGGCCCCGCTCGTCGGGGATGGCAGCGAGCCGTGCGGCCAGGTCGCGGCGAACCCGCTCGTAGTCCTCGGGGTCGACGATGCCCTCGGGCTCCCGGCCCTTGACGTTGAGGACGACGCGGGAGTAGTAGCCGCCCTCGCCCCAGGCCACCGTGCGGGACCAGTCGACCCCGACGCGCGCGAGCGGCGTGGCCTCGGTCGGCTCGTCGCGAAGCGTGAGCAGCCCTTCCCGCCGGAGCCACTCGTTGACCCGGATGCCGCCGTCCATGCGCTTGGCGCCGTGATCGGAGACGACGAGGACGACGGTGTTCTCGTCGGCGTGTGCGAGCAGGCGCCCGACGAGCTCGTCGACGTGCCGGTGGTAGTCGAGGATGGCGTCCTCGTACGGGCCGCCGGCGACGTGCTTCCGGTGTGCCGGATCCATGTACTTCCAGAATCCGTGGTGCATCCGGTCAGTCCCCATCTCGACCATGGCGAAGAGCTCCCACGGCTTGGAGGCGAGGAGATGCTCGGCGAGGGCGAACCTCCGATCGGTCATCACGTAGACCTGGCGGAGCAGGTCGTCCTTGTCCTCGGTGCGGAAGTTCGTGCAGTCGAAGATGTACTCACCGACGGCCGCCTCCACCTCCCGCCGGAGGGTCGCCGGATAGGTGTACTGGCTCTCGAGCGACGGTGTCAGGAAGCAGGACACCATCACGCCGTTCAACGGTCGCGGCGGGTACGTTCCGGGCACGCCGAGCACGATCGACGGCTTGCCCGCCCTCGTTGCGAGATCCCAGAGGCGGGGCTCGCGAATGGCAGCGCTCGTGGCGATCGTCAGGCTGTCGTAGGTGTGATCCGCGCGGTTGCGGAACCCGTACACGCCGAGGTCGCCGGGCGTCCGGCTGGACATCATGCACGACCACGCCGGCACCGTGATCGGCGGGATGACCGAGGTCAGGCGACCTGACGTGCCGCGCTCCATCAGGCCGTTCAGCGCCGGAAGCTCCGGACGCCAGCGCTCGAGCACGAGCGACGGCTCGGCGCAGTCGAGCCCGATGAGCATGATCTTCTTGCCGGCCACCGACGCGTCCCAGCGGGCTCTTGACGCCGCTCGATTCCCGCATAGTGTAGAAGTGAAGGGAATCACGGCGCATCACGACGTGGCGCGGCGCCCCCTGCAGTCACGTACGCGTCGAACGCGGCCACGCACAGCCGCAGCGCTCGCACAGAGGAGGTACCAACCCGTGACAGCGAGGCTTCGCCGGCTTGCCGTGTCGTTCCTCGATCCGATGACGTACTTGCACGTCTTCCGGATCCTCCATTTCTACGGGTACGCGCACGTGCGTCCACGCCGCCGGGTGACGCTCGGCCCTGGCGCGACGCTCGCGCCCAACGTGTCGCTCCGTAACGGCGAGCGGGTCTCGATCGGCGCCGGCACGCAGGTCGGCGAGCGCGTCTACCTATGGGCGGGAGACTCGACCGGACGGGTGACGATCGGAGAGCATTGCCGCCTCGGGCCGGAAGTCTTCCTCACGGCCTCCGACTACGGAATGCTGCCCGACGAGAAGATCGCGCACCAGGCGCGCAACGAGCGCGACATCGTCATCGGGAACGACGTGTGGCTCGGTGCCCGCGTCTTCGTGGGGGCCGGGGTGACGATCGGGGACGGTTGCGTCGTCAGCGCGAACTCGGTCGTCACGCAGTCGTTGCCGCCGGACTCGATCGCAGTGGGAATCCCCGCGAGGATCGTTCGCAGGCGGGAGGACTACGCCGCCAACGGAAGGCGCGCGGGGAGGCCGAGGCACCGGCGGAGCATCGCGGGGTGAGGCCGGACGTCTCGATCGTCGTCGTCACGTACAAGTGCCGGGACGAGGCGGCCGAGTGCCTGGCCTCGATCTACGAGCGGACTCACGGCGTCTCCTTCGAGATCGTCGTGGTGGAGAACGGCTCCGGCGACGGCACGGCCGAGCGCATCGGAACGAGTTCCCGGCCGTGAAGCTCGTCGAGCTTCCCGAGAACGTCGGCTTCGCCGCCGGGGTCAATCGCGGCGTCGAGGAGGCCACGGGCGAGTATGTGCTTCTCCTCAATCCCGACAGCGTCGTGCACGAGGGTGCCGTCCGCGAGCTCGTCGAGTTCGCCAGGGAGAACCCGGGCCACGGCCTCTACGGCGGCCGGACGCTGTGGCCGGACGGCACGTGTGCCCGGGCTCGTGCTGGGGCAAGCCGTCGCTCTGGAGTCTCTTCTGCTTCTCGACGCTGCTGTCGACGGTGTTCAAGGGGTCGCGCGTGTTCGACCCGGAGTCGCTCGGGGGCTGGCAGCGAGACAGCGTCCGCGAGGTCGACATCGTGACCGGCTGCCTGCTGCTCGCTCCGCGAGAGGTCTGGGACGAGCTCGGAGGGTTCGACGAGCGCTTCTTCATGTACGGCGAGGATGGCGATCTCGCGTTGCGCGCCGCCCGCTCTCGGGCTGCGGCCGAGCATCACCCCGGATGCGGTGATCACGCACGAGGTCGGGTGTCTCGTCCGGCGACGCGGTCGGACAAGGTCGTCCTGCTGCTCACAGGGAAGGCGACCCTGCTGCACAAGCACTGGCACCCGGTCAGCGCGGGTCGGGCTCGCGCTGCTCTCGCTCGGGGTCGCCGTTCGTGCCTTCGGGGGCAGGATCGCGTGCGCGGGCAGGACTCCGCCTGGGTCGCCGTCTGGCGGGCGCGCCGGACCTGGCTGCGCGGCTACCTGCCTCGCGACCGGCCGCGGCTCCGAGCGGACAGCTGTCGGCTCTCGCGGCGCTCACCCGCATGCCGGGCAGTCGATGAGCACGGCCCGCTCGCTACGACGCCCGCTCGCCTGGGCGTTCGCGATGAACTGGGGTCAGCGCGGGCTTACCACGGTCTTCACGTTCGTGCTCGCTGCGATGCTCGGGCCACGTGATTTCGGCGTCGTGGCGATGGCCATCGTGTACGTCACGTTCATCGACGGGTTCGTGGAGCAGGGGCTCGGAACCGCGATCATCCAGCGGAAGGACATCGAGAAGGAGCACCTCGACTCGGCGTTCTGGCTGAACCTCGCCTGGAGCCTCGTCTTCGTCGGCGTCACGTTCCTGACAGCCGGTTGGTGGGCTCGCGCGAACGACCTGCCGGAGCTGGAGAACGTCATCAAGGCTCTTTCGCCGACCATCGTCCTCGCGAGTCTCAGCGTCGTTCAGTACTCGCTACTCCAGCGGCGGATGGACTTCAAGAGCCTCGCCATTCGCGCAAATGCCGCGGCGCTCACCGGCGGGGCCGCAGGAATCGCGCTGGCCTGGCCGGTTTCGGGGTGTGGGCGCTCGTGGCGCAGCAGCTGGCCGCTCCACGCCGTTTCGGTCGTGCTCTTCTGGGCGCTCGGACGCTGGGTTCCCCGGCTTCGCTTCTCGCGAGCCCACTCTCGCGAGCTGCTGGGCTTCTCGGTTCACGTCTTCGTGGCCAACATCGGCGGGTTCCTCAACCGGCGGGCCGACGCGTTGCTGATGGGCCTCTTCTTCGGCCCGGTCGTCGTCGGGATCTACCGGCTCGCGGATCGCCTCGTCGACGTCGTGCTCGAGCTCACCATGCGCCCGGTAGGCGCGATCTCGCTGCCTCACTTCTCGAGGTTGCAAGCCGATCCGGAGGCTCTTCGCCAGGGCGTGAGGTCGTGCATGCGGGTCGCGGTTCTGGCCACCGTTCCCGCCATGCTCGTGGTCGCCGCCTGCAGTGACTACGTTCTCGCCGTGTTCGGGGAGGAGTGGGAGCCCGGAGGAGTTGCGCTCAAACTGCTGGCCATCGTCGGCATCGCCAAGGCCCTCGTCTTCTTCAGCGGCCCGCTGCTGTTCGCGCTGGCCCGACCCGGCTTCCGGGCCTTGATGCTCTGGGTGCTCGCGGGCGCGAGTGCTGCCACCGTCGTGCTAGTTGCCATGCCACTCCAGGGCGAGCCGGCAGAGCGACCAGCTGCTCGGCATGGCGGCGTCCCGGGCGGTGCTCTTCGTGCTCGTCGTGATTCCGGTGAACCTCGCGATCATCGCGCGGCTCACGGGGCTGACGATCAAGCAGCTCCTGCGCGGAACGCCGGCGCCGCTCGTGGCCGGGCTGCTCGCCGTCGGCGCCGTGGCCGGGCTGCAGGCACTCGGGCTGCTCGACCGCGTGCCACCGATCCCGGCGCTCATCATCACGCTTGGGGTTGGCGACTGCGATCACGCTCGGCGTCCTGATGCTGCTCGACGGCTCGGCACGGCGCGCCGACGAGGGATATCGTCCAGGCGATTCGCCGCCCAAGCTTCGAAGAGCACGGACCAACGCTCACGCGAGCTCCACATGACCGTATCGTTCGAGCCATGAGCGGAGCCTTCTCGAGATCCCGCTCGGTGGTTCCCGAGCATCTTGCGCGCGCTCGGGCCGATGGTGATCGGCGCGACGGGCGGGTCGGGGACTCGAGTCGTCGCCGGGATCGTCCGAGACGCGGGCATGTTCATCGGCGAGCGGCTGAACGCCTACGAGGACGACCTCGACGTCGCCGACTACCTGGACCGGTGGATCAATCCCTACGTCGCCGGGAGCCGACGACGGACCGGATGACCTCGCCGAGGCGATGGCAGCAGATCTTCGCGTTCTCGTAGAGCGTCACTGCGCGAGCGTTCCCGCCGCCGGCTACGGCCTGGGGCTGGAAGGAGCCGAGGAGCATCTACCTCCTGCCCTTCTTCCACGCGCAGATGCCGTCGCTTCGGTTCCTCCACTTCGTGCGCGACGGCAGGGACATGGCCCTGTCGGAGAACCAGAATCAGCTCGCCAAGCATGGGTCGGCGGTGCTCGGTGGAGCTCGCGTCAGCTGGCGGCGGCCCGTGCGGTCGATCGCGCTCTGGAGCCGGGCCAACTGCGCAGCGGCGGACTACTGCGAGCGCGAGCTCGGCGACGCGTACCTGCGTGTGCGTTTCGAGGATCTGTGCGCGGAGCCGAGCCGCGACCATCGCAGCGATCCTCGGGCTCTTCGGCCTCGAGGGCGACGCCGAGCGCATGGCCGAGGCCGTACGCCCGCCGGCGACGCTGGGCCGCTGGCGGAAGAAGAGCCGCCGGCTGGTCGAGCAGCTGGAGCAGGCCGGTGGCGAAGGGCTGCGCCGCTTCGGCTACCTGTAGCCGCTTGCCCGTGTCGAGCGCGGCCCGGCGGGCTCAGGCGGCCGCCTCGGCCTGCTGCTTGAGCGCCGCGGCCATGGCTTCGAGCCCTTCCTGGCGGCCTTCCTCGTCGGCGAGCGGCGCCAGCAACCCCTCCGTGCGATACTGGAGCCGCGCCCGGACGCGACCGTCGGCGATCGGGTCGAGGATGACCTCGACCTCCTCGTCGCGAAGGCCCGGAAGCAGGAGGCGGGAGTGCCAGCGCAGCTTTCGCTCGGGATGGAAGATCGTGATCGTCGACTCCTTCGTGTGCTCCTCGTCGCCCACGAGGACGTGCATCGTGATCTTTCCCTCGGCATCGGTCGACCTGCTGGCGTTGACGACGAACGGATTCCAGCTCTCGTAGGCGCCGAAGTCGATGAGCGTCGCCCAGACAGTCGCCTTGTCCGCCGCGATCTCCGTTTGGGCCCCGACCATCGTGACGGGGCGGTCGAGGGCGGCGCTGGCGACGATCGCGATCAGACAGGCGATGAGCAGGGCGAGCGAGCCCGATCGGCGGCCCAGCGTGCCGAGCCGGAACCGACGCTGCCGGGTTCCGGCTCTGCGACCGTCGTCATCGACCTTCCCGGCGGGCGGCGTGCTTGAGCCGGCCCATCGCGATGCGAGTGCGGCGCGCGGCACGCCGAGCCCGGTAGCCGGGAGAGATGCAGCGAGTCGAGCCGCTCCACGTCCGCCGGCTCGAGCTGGAGCGTGGCCGCGCGGAGCGTTCTCCTCGAGGTGCCCGAGCGAGGCCGTGCCCGGGATCGGGAGCGAGCACCGGCGAGCGCTGGAGGAGCCAGGCGAGCGCCACCTGTCCCGGCGTCGCGCCGTGTCGCGCTGCCATGGCCGCGAGAGCGCCCTGCTGCCGTGTAGGAAGCCCTTTGCGAGCGGTGCCCACGGCGATGAAGGGAATGCCGAGCTCCGACAGCGCTCGACGACGGCGCTCCGAGCCGCGCTCGGCAAGGCTGTAGCGGTTCTGGACGGAGACGATGGGGCCGCCTTCAGAGCGCGGTCGAGCTCGTCCTCGTCGACGTTGCAGACGCCGACGTCACGGATCTTGCCCTCGCGCTGCAGCTCGAACAGGGCTCCGAGGGATTCCTCGAGCGGAACGGCGGGGTCGACGACGTGGAGCTGGAAGAGGCCGATGCGGTCGACCTGGAGCCGGCGCAGGCTTCCCTCGCACGCTTCCCGCAGGCGGTCGGGTCGGGCGTCCGCGGCCCAGCGCCCGGGCGGCCGGCCGCACGAAGCCGGCCTTCGTCGCCACGAGAACGTCGTCCGGGTAGGGTCGCAGCGCCTCCGCGATCAGCTGCTCGCTCACTCCGGGCCCGTACGAGTCGGCCGTGTCGACGAGCTCGATGCCCAGCTCCACCGCGCGGTGCAGCACCCGGCGAGCCTCGCCGGGATCTCGAGGCATTCCCCATACGCCCGGGCCGGTCAGCGCCATGGCGCCGAAGCCCAGCCGGCGGACGGCGGCTCCACCCACCGCACTCGCTCGGGGCTCACGAGGTGCGGAACCCGGCGCCGGCGCTCGCCCGCACCGGCGGGCGGCGGAAGACGTAGCGGCAGGCGCTCAGGCCAAGCGACCACTCGGCGACCACGATCCGCGGGAGAAAGCGGAGGAAGGGCCGACGGAGACCCTGGTCGTCGCGGATCCGCCGGTAGATCGGCACGAGCCGGGCGAGAACGAAGTAGTGAATGGGAACCGCGAGAGCACGCGCTTGTGGAGGCCCTCCTGCTGCACCGCGCCGCAGCGGGCGAGGCCGAACGCGAGCCGGCGCTGCTGGTTGCGGACGTCCGCGAACGTCTTGCGGTCGTGGTCGTGGACGGCGTGGAAACGGGGGTCGAAGACGAGCGAGACGCCGGCCTGGAGGGCATCCGCGCAGAAGACGCAGTCCTCGCCGCCGTAGCTCGCCGAGAAGCGAACGGGAAGAGCTCGTGGCACCGCCATGCAGTACGACGAGACGAAACGGACGGTTCGCGGCTCGCCGCGGGCAAATACGGCGTCTCGATCTGCAGGTGCGCCACCCATCCCCACGGCGTGCGTGGTGCAAACGTGCGGGCGCAGCCGACGACCGCGCCGGGGAAGTCCGCGACGGCACGTCGCAGGCCCTCGCCCCAGCCAGGAGCCGGCACGGCGTCGGAGTCGAGGAAGCAGACGACGTCGCCGCTGGCGGCGTCCCAGCCCGCGTTACGCGCTCCGCCGGCGAGAGCGCCGCCGCCCGTGGCGACGACGGAGGCGCCGTGCGCCTCCGCGATCGCCGGCGTGGCGTCGGTGGATCCGTCGTCGACGAGGATGACCTCGTCCGGCGGCACGCTCTGGCCGGCGAGGGCCGTCAGCACCGTGCCGATCGTCCGCGCCGCATTGCGCGCAGGAATCACGACGCTCACCGAGCTCGACGGTGCAACCATGTTCGCGTTTGGCGGGTAGACCGCGCGGGTTGTCAGCCAGTATGCGGCCGAAAGAGGATGGGGATCGTCCGCAGGATCAGCTTGATGTCGTTCATGAGCGACCAGTTGGTGACGTAGAGGTAGTCGAGCTTGACCATCTCCTCGAACGGGATGTCGTCTGCGTCCGAGCACCTGCCAGAGCCCCGTGATCCCCGGCTTGAGGTTGAGACGGCGGCGCGCCCAGTCGACGACGTGCTGGTCCTCGTCGAGGATGAGCGGTCGCGGGCCGACGAGGCTCATCTCGCCTATGACGACGTTGAGCAGCTGCGGCAGCTCGTCGAGCGAGTACCGGCGCAGGTGCCGCCCGACCCTGGTGACGCGAGGATCGTCGGCGATCTTGAACATCCGCGGATCGCCGCCCTCCGTGAGGTGCTTGTTGAGGGAGGCGACCTCCGACTTGCGCTGCTCGGCGTCGGCGGACATCGTCCGGAACTTGAAGATCCGGAACTCCGTCTCGTCGGCGCCCATCGGCGAACCTGCCGGAAGAAGACCGGCCCCGGGGAGTCGAGCTTGATCGAGGATCGCGACGATCGCGAACAGCGGCACGAGCGGTACGAGGGCACAGGAGCGAGAACGCGAGGTCGAGCGCTCGCTTCGAGAAGCTTCGTCGAGCGCGACAGCCGAAGCGGAGGCAGCCCCATCAGCGGCAGGCCCTCGCGTATGGATCCGACGTTCGGCCCCAGCACCTCGAACAGCCTCGGGACGATGTCGATCTGGACACCCAGATCCTTGATCGATCTGATCAGGTCGAGCAGCTCCTCGTGCGAGTCCTCGGAGAATGCGAACACGACCCGTTCGACGTCGAGCACGCTGGACCAGCTCGGGAAGCTGGTCGGGCGTGCCGAGAATCCGCCGGCTCTCGAGCCCGGGTCGCGTCTCTCCTCGGGCTCCGCGTCGACGAAGCCGAGCAGGTTGATCCCGTACTCGGGGTGCTGGCTGAACTTGTGGGCCACGAGCTGGCCGACGTCGCCGGCCCCGACGATGACCGTGTTCTGGAGGTACGCGACCGTGCGCCGGCAGAACGCGCGGGCAAGGCGCGGGCACTGGTCACGAGCACGACGGCGGAGAGCCAGAAGCGATCTGACGCTCGAGCGGCGGATCGGCAGACCGGACAGCTCGGCGGCGATGAAGAACACCCAGCTTCCCACTGTCACGAGATGGAAGACGCCGAGCAGGTCGTCGGCGGTCGAGTGGTCGGTGCGCTCCTCGTCGGAGTCGTAGAGCCCGTAGAGGCGAGCAGCGGCGAGCCACAGCGGCACGGTCAGGAGAAAGATCAGGATCTCCGTCGCGTTGCTCACCGTGTTCGCCTGCCCTTCGCCGGCGAAGACGAGCAGCGAGAACACGAAGGCAACCGTGAGGCCGATCACGTCCGCGAGCGCCATCATGCGGCGGACCAGCCAGCCACGGCGCGTCACGAGCGCGCCGCCCTCACGGCGCCGCAGTATGTGGAGCGTACGCTCGTCGAGTAGTGGGCGGACCGAATCGAAAAGCTCGGCTCGAGACTGCGCCACAGATTCTGCTGTGATCATTGGGTCATCTATCCCTCGTCAGGGAACGAATTCAAAAGGGCCGCACCAGGCTCACGATCGCCTGGGAAGTAGAACGGTACACACCCTAGCCGAAGGAATCAACAGGGAAGTAACCAACTGGTCACAGGATTTCCGCAGGGCAGGCCCGAACTCTCAACAGGGCCGCCTCTCGCATTGTGCGCGGGTCGCGGCCACTGTCAAGGGAAGCGGCCCGGCACGGCCCCGAGGTGGACGGTCGAGATCGGAGGCTCAGCCCGGCGGGCCGATCTCCGCCACGAGCCCGTCCCGCGCCAGCTCGCCGCCGTCGGGCAGGGGCAGCTCGGCCGGCCGATGGGTCAGGAGCGTCCTGCCCTTCGCCACCTTCAGCGCCTCGGCGGCCGACATGTGCCCGCGCGGGTTGGCGTCGCTCGTCGCCTCTGCGAGCGTCGCCTCGCAGAGGAACAGGTCGGCTCCCGAGGCGATCGCCTCGAGGCCCTCGCACGGTGCGGAGTCTCCCGAGTACCCGAGCAGCTGCCTGTCCGGGCCCTCGATGCGAAAACCGAAGGCAGGCACGCCGTAGTGGTCGACGGCCAGCGGCAGCACAACGAAGCCGGCCGTGTCGAACGGGCTCCCGGCCTCGTACTCCTGCACCCTGAAGGCGCTCGTGAACATCGCCTCGGTACCCCAGCGGACGGCGAACGCGGCAAGGTCGTCGCGCCCGCCCTGCGGAATCCACAGCGCGGGCGGGGGCCCGCCTCCGTTGCCGTGCGCCGAGAACCAGGCCCACGCGACGAGGTCGCCCCAGTGGTCGAGGTGGAAATGCGTGATCGCGATCGCGTCGACCGGCAGCAGCTCGGCCTCCCGGAGGCGGGACAGGACGCCGGGGCCGCAGTCGAGCAGCAGGCGCCCGCAGCCGCGCGCCTCGACGAGGTAGCCCGAGTGGGCCGCACCCGGATTGGGATAGGCCGGCGAGGAGCCCATGACGGTCAGCCGCACCCCCATATACTTGCCGACATGAGCCGGCCGATCCGGGTGGTCATCGCAAAACCCGGGCTCGACGGTCACGATCGGGGCGCAAAGGTGATCGCCCGGGCGCTTCGGGACGCAGGATTCGAGGTGATCTACACCGGCCTGCACCAGACGCCCGACCAGATCGTCGAGACGGCGATCCAGGAGGACGCCGACGCCATCGGCATCTCGATCCTCTCCGGCGCTCACATGACGCTCGTTCCGCGCATCCTCGACCTGTTGCGCGCAAACGGGGCCGAGGACGTACTCGTCGTCGTGGGCGGCACGATCCCCAAGGACGACGCGGCGGCTCTCGAGGCGCTGGGCGTCGCGAGGGTCTTCACCCCGGGCGCGCCGCTCACCGGAATCGTCGACTTCCTGCGCGAGAGGACACTCGCCTCCGCCACCTGACCAGCTGCTCATGCGGGCAGCGTCGCTTCACCGGGCGCTAGTCTGGACCTGGTGCGTGAGGATCGCCGGGAGCGTCTCCGTGCCGCGGCCCGCGATGGCCGGCAGCGATGGGGCCAGGTCGCAGCCGGAGGGCGGCGTGGCCGGATCGTGCTCGCGGCCGCGATCGCCCTGGCGGGGCTCGCCTCGTGCCTGTCCGTCGCCTTCCTGGTACCTCCGCCCGAGGACGCATCCGCCGGATCGGGAGCTCTGCGCCTCCTCCTGCCCGACCTGGACGTCGCCGTACCGTCCGGGCTCGTGACCGACGTCGTCGTGACCGACGAGGGTCGTCTCGCCCGGCTCGCGTTCGTCTCCCTCGCGTCCAACCTGGGCGAGGGCCCGCTGATCGTCCAGGGCCGACGCGCGAGCGCCGTCGACCCGGAGCTCACCGCGGATCAGGTCATCAGGCGCGCCAACGGCCGGCAGGCCGTACGACCGGAGGTCGGCGTGCTCGCCTACGTCGAGGACCCCACGCACGAGCACTGGCACCTGTTGCCGTTCATGTCGTACGAGCTCCGGCGCGCGTCCGACTTCCGGCTCGTCGTTCCCGACGGGAAGACCGGCTTCTGCCTCGGCGACCGCGTCGACACGGGGCCGCGCCGGCGGCTTCCCGGCGAGCCGGCCGCTCCGGTCTTCAACACGGACTGCAGCGCCGGCGATCGGAGCATCCTCGCCATCGAGGAAGGGATCTCGGTCGGCTGGGGGGACGTCTACCAGGCCTGGCGCGACGGGCAGCATCTCGACGTGACCGGCTTGAAGGCCGGTCGCTACGTGCTCGTCCACCGCGTCAACGTCACCCGCCGTCTCCGGGAGTCGACGTACCGAAACAACGCCTCGTCGGTTCTCCTCGTCCTGTCCTGGCCGGAGGGAGCGACGGGCCCACCTTCCGTCCGGGTGCTCGCACGGTGTCCGGACACGGCGCGCTGCCCGGCGCCGTAGGCGGGCCGCGCCGGGGCTAGCGGAGCAGCGCCCGTTCCACGACGAGCTCGCCCGGCCCGGCGCGCTGAGCGGCAAGCGACGGCGCGACGGCGGTCGTCGTCACGGTGAGCTTGTCTCCGCCGACGAGGTCGGCGAACTGCGCCTCGTCACCCGACGGGCGCTCGAGCCGCGCTGAGGCCGGCACCGCGAGCGTCACCCGGCGGGTCACGCGGAACTGCAGGCCGCCGGCCACGCGAATCGTGGTGACCCGCATCGTGAGCAGGCCGCCTTCCCCGGCCGCGGCGCGAGGCGGAGGCGGCGGTGCCTCATCGTCCGAGCCGGGCTCCCCGTCCGAGCCGGGCTCCGAGGCGTTCCCGGAATCCGGCTCGCCGGCTCCGTTCCCCGGCGCCCCCGCGACGTACTCCACGACCGTGCCCTGGAGCGCGAGCGCCACGGCGGTCTGCGTTCCACGGCCGCCCTCCGGGAGGGCGAAGAGGAGCTTCTCGGCGGAGCGGAGATGGCGGTACGGCGAGACGGCGCCGCCGTCGTCCGGGTGCAGCTCGAAGTGCAGGTGGTGGTCGATCCCGT
Organism: uncultured Thermoleophilia bacterium; assembly: GCA_963838105.1. Lineage (GTDB taxonomy): Bacteria > Actinomycetota > Thermoleophilia > Gaiellales > Gaiellaceae > CAWJNF01. The sequence goes on from CAWIQC010000008.1 coordinate 17,024, forward strand.
CGGCGTCGCCGGAGTCCCCGACGTAGGCGATGAGCTCTCCCGCACGCACCTGGGCGCCGTCGTCGAGCCCGGGTGCGTAGGAGACTCCCTGCTTGCAGCCGCCGTCGTTGTCGTTGTTCTTCGTGAGGTCGTTGTTGAGATGGATGTAGAGGTAGGTCGTGCCGCTCTTCCCGTAGAGGTAGAGCATGCAGCCTGCCCTCGACGAGCTCGTCCAGATCTTGATCCGGCCCGGCTCGACGGCAACGACGGGGGAGCGCCAGGGAGCCATCATGTCGTTCCCCTCGTGCGAGCCCTGGCCGCGCGGATCTCCGAAGTCGTCCTCGTAGCTGGCGTTGCCGACGATCGGGAACAGGAGCTTCGGGACTCCCGCTACGGCGGGCGCAACGAGGGTCCCGGTGAGAGCCCCGGTCACAAGGAACGAGAGAGCCAGTCGAGCGAGCGTCCGGCGTCGGATGGCGTCCGGTTCGCGCAACGAGCGCGGAACCCTACCACACCGGGCCGGATGGTTCCGGCACCGGCGTTCGCTCGCCGTGGCCGCGCGAGAGGACGGTAGAGTCTCGCCCGATGAAGGTCGCCGTGTGCGTGAAGGAGGTGCCGGAGTCGACGGCTCCCAGGCGGATCGACCCGTCGACCATGCGCCTCGACCGCAGCGGCGAAGGGACGCTGAACCCGTGGGACCTCTCCGCCGTCGAGGAGGGGCTCCGTCTCGTGGAGGCCGGCGGGGGCGAGGTGGTGTGCGTCTCGATGGGGCCCGAGCGCGCCGGCACGTCGCTGCGCAAGGCGCTGGCGATGGGCGCCGACCGAGCCGTTCTCGTCGCCGACGAGGCTGCCGCCGGCTCCGACCTGGTCGCGACCAGCCGCGTGCTCGCGAAGGCGCTCGAGCGCGAAGGCGCGGATCTCGTCCTCTTCGGCCAGCAGAGCGCCGACTCGGACGGGGCCGTGCTCTGGGCGGCGGTCGCCGAGCGGCTGCGGCTGCCGCTGATCTCGCAGGCGGCGACGCTCGAGGTCGCCGGCGGGCCGAGCGAGGGTGAAGCGCCAGACGGAGCACGGCTACGATCTCATCGAGGCGCCCTTGCCATGCGTCGTGGCCGTCTCCGACGCCATCAACGAGCCGCGCTATCCCTCGCTCAAGGGGATCATGGGCGCGAAGAAGAAGCCGCAGGACGTCCTCGCCCTCGGCGACCTCGGCCTCACGGCGGACGAGGTCGGCGCCGCAGGCTCGGGAACCGTGGTGCGCGGTCTCAACCCGCCGCCGCCGCACGGCGAGACGATCGTCATCGAGGACGACGGCTCGGGCGCCGAGCGCATCGTCGACTACCTCGCCGAGAGGCGATTCCTCTAGTGCTTCGTCTCGGAAGTCCCTTGATGCTCCGGCGCGCGAAAAGCGAGCCGGGCAAGGACGCAGGGAGCGTCAATACTGGACTTGAAGTATTGGCGCGACCGAGGACACAGCACGGCGACGCTTTGCAGCCGCCGGAGCGCAAGCCGACTTTCGGGACGGAGCACTGAAGAGGCGGGGATATGCCGACCCTCGTCTACGTCGAGCATCACGACGGCGAGCCGCAAAAGGCGTCGCTCGGCGTGCTCTCGAAGGCCGCCCAGCTCTGGCCCGACGTGGCCGCCGTCCTTTGCGGCTCGGGCGTCCGCGAGCTGACCGAGCAGGTCGGTGCCCACGGAGCCGCGACGGTGCTTGTCGCGGACGACCCGGCGCTCGCGGACCCGCTGCCGCAGCCGCGCGTAGACGTGCTCGCCCGGCTGGTGCGCGACCGCGGTTTCGACACGGTCGTCTTCGGCGCCTCCGTGCTGACTGCCGACGTTGCCGCCGGTCTCGCCGCCCGGCTCGAGGGCGGGCTCAACTGGGATCTCGTCGAGCTCTCGCTCGATGGAGGCGAGCTCGTCGGGAAGCGCCCTGCGCTGCAGGACTCGGTGTACGTGGACTGCGGCTGGACAGCCGAGCCGCGGATCGCGCTCGTGCGCGCCGGGACCTTCGAGCCCTCCGCCCTCGGAGGGGCTCCGTCCGTCGAGGAGGTGGCGGTCGCGGTGGAGGACTGGTCGCGCGGAGCCGTGCTCGTCGACAGGGAGCTGGCTGCGAGCGAGGGGCCTTCGATCGAGGAGGCCGAGATCATCGTCGCCGGTGGACGCGGCCTCGGCGGGCCCGAGAACTTCGCCCTCGTCGAGGAGCTGGCGGCGGCGCTCGGAGGCGCCGTCGGCGCCACGCGGGCCGTCGTCGACGCGGGCTGGTATCCGTACTCGACGCAGGTGGGCCAGACCGGCAAGAGCGTGTCACCGAAGCTGTACGTGGCTTGCGGGATCTCCGGCGCCATCCAGCACAAGGTGGGCATGCAGTCGTCAGGGACGATCGTGGCGATCAACAAGGACCGCAACGCGCCCATCTTCGATTTCTGCGATCTCGGCGTGGTCGGCGACCTCCACCAGATCGTGCCGCGTCTCACGCAGCTCGTCCGTGAACGGAGAGGTCTGTAGGGGCCGGATCTCATCCGGCCCTCCCGACGTCGTGAAACCCGATCGATGAAACCGTCCGAGTACCCGCCGCCGTTCGACCCCGCGGAGGTCTTCGTCGCGCCGTCGGATCCGCCCGACGAGCGGATCGACGTCGGCATTCTCGTTGTCGGCGGGGGGCCGGCGGGCCTCGCGGCCGCGATTCGCGCAGGTCAGCTCCTGCAGGAGCGGCCCGAGCTCGCCGAGCGGCTCGGGGAGGTGCCGATCTGCGTCCTCGAGAAGGGCCGAACACCCGGCTCGCACGCGCTCTCCGGCGCCGTGGTCAACCCTCGCGGGATGCAGCTGCTCTTCCCCGGGATGCGGGCTTCGGAGATGCCCTTCGCGGGGCTCGTCGAGCACGAGGCCGTGTACTTCCTGAGGGAGAAGCGCGCGCTGCGGATCCCGATGCCTCCGCAGATGCGCAACGACCGCAACTACTTCGCGTCGGTCAGCAGGCTCTGCCGGTGGCTCGCCGAGCGCGCCGAGGAGCTCGGCGTGACGATCGTCCCGGAGACGAGCGCCGTGAAGCTGCTCGAGTCGGGCGGGCGCGTGGTCGGCGTCAGGACCGGGGACAAGGGGCGGGGGAGAGACGGCGAGGAGCTGGCGAACACGGAGCCGGGCAGCGACGTCACGGGTCGCGTCACCATTCTCGCGGAGGGCACCCTCGGTCATCTCTCCCGCGCCGCGATGGAGCGCTACGACCTCGCCGGCGCGCCGCAGGTGTACGCCCTGGGCGTGAAGGAGGTGTGGGAGGTGGCGAAGCCGCTCGTGCCGATCATCCACACCATCGGCTGGCCGCTGCGGCTCGGGAAGCGCTGGCGCGAGTTCGGCGGCAGCTTCATCTACCCGATGGGCGAGAACCTCGTCTCGCTCGGGCTGGTCGTCGGCCTCGACTACGCCGACCCCGCCCTCTCGGTGCACGACATGCTCCAGCAGCTGAAGACCCATCCGCTCGTGAGCAAGATCCTTCGAGGCGGCAAGCGGATCGCCTGGGGCGCGAAGACGATTCCGGAGGGTGGCTTCCAGTCGATCCCGCAACGCCTCAACTTTCCCGGCGGCCTGATCACCGGCGATGCCGCCGGCTTCGTGAACGTTCCCGCGCTCAAGGGCATCCACTACGCGATGGAGTCCGGCCGCCTGGCGGCGGAGGCTGCCCTCGGCGCAGTCGCGCCGGGGTCGACCGCCTGGACGCCCGGGGCGCTCTCGAGCTACGACGAAGCCGTGCGCTCGAGCTTCATCTGGAGCGACCTGCGCCGCGAGCGCAACCTGCGGCCCGCGTTCGCGAAGGGGTTCGTCGTCGGCTCGGCGCTCGCCGGCATGGCGACGGTCACGTTCGGCAAGGTGCCCCGCGGCGACCTGGCCGTTCATGCGGACGCCGAGGCCGAGCTCGCGCCAGCCGAGCCCGCGCGCCTACCCGCAGCCGGACGGGGCGCTTACGTTCGACAAGCTCTCGAGCGTCTTCGCGTCCGGAACGAAGACACGCGACGACGCGCCGAACCACATCCGGATCAGGCGCGACGTCCCGCGGCGTCTCGCCGAGACCTGGGTCAACATGTGTCCGGCTCAGGTGTACGCGATCGCCGGCGAGGCGGAGGGCGACCTCGTGTCGGTCGAGGTGACCGCCTCGAACTGCGTCCAGTGCGGCGCCATCACCGCCAAGGGCGGGCGCCTCACCATCCCCGAGGGCGGGGACGGGCCCGAGTACACCCTCATGTAGGAAGGGCCGGATGAGATCCGGCCCCTACGCGGCCCTAGAATCGCCCCATGCCAGAGCCTCCGATCACGCTTGACGACGTCGAGCGCGCCGCCCGCGGGCTCGACGGTCGGGTGCACCGGACGCCGCTGCTCACCTCTCGCACGCTCGGCGAGCTGGTCGGAGCGCCCGTCCTGCTGAAGGGCGAGCTCCTCCAGAAGACCGGGTCGTTCAAGCCCCGCGGCGTGTTCACCCGACTCGACGCGCTGTCGGACGAGGAGCGCCGGCGCGGCGTGATCTCGATCTCGGCCGGAAACCACGCGCAGGCGCTCGCGTACGCCTGCGCCCAGGAGGGAATCGACTGCCTCGTCGTGATGTGGCGCGGCGCCAGCCCGCTCAAGCTCGCCGCGGCGCGGGGCTACGGCGCCGCCGTCGACCTCGAGTCGGCCGGTCCGGACGGCGCCTTCGAGCGGCTCGCCGTGCTCATGGAGGAGACGGGGCGGACGCTGGTGCATCCGTTCGACGATGCGTACGTCATAGCCGGGCAGGGTACGGTCGGGCTCGAGATCCTCGACGACGCGCCGGGGGTCGAGGTGGTCGTCGTGCCGGTCGGCGGCGGCGGGCTCATGGCGGGCGTGGCCACGGCCGCCAAGGGCCGCCGTGAGCCCGTCCGCGTCGTGGCGGTCGAGCCGGAGGGCTCCGCCGTGCTCAACCGGTCGCTTGCCGCAGGGAAGCCCGTCCGGCTCGAGGGCAGCAGCTCGATCGCCGACGGCCTCGTCTGCCCGATCGTCGGCGAGCGCTGCTTCCGGGCGGCGACGGCCGGCGTCGACGAGTCGGTGACGGTGAGCGACGACGAGATCCGGGCCGGGATGCGGTTTCTCTACGGGCGCGCGAAGCTCGCGGCGGAGCCGGCCGGCTCCGCGGGTGTGGCTGCGCTGCTCGCCGGGAAGATCGACGTCGGCGGGGCGGCCGGCGTCGCCGTCGTTGTCTCGGGCGGAAACGTGGCTGCCGGAAATGGTCTCTGGTATTCTGGCCGAGTCATGAAGACGGACATCCATCCCGAGTACGTGCTCGCCACCGTGCGCTGCTCGTGCGGGAACACCTTCACCACGCGATCGACGAAGGCGGAGCTGCACGTCGAGATCTGCTCCGAGTGTCACCCGTTCTACACCGGCAAGCAGAAGCTCGTCGACACGGGCGGCCGCGTCGAGCGCTTCCAGCGCCGCCTCGAGAAGGCCCAGAAGGCGCGCGCCTGACCGCGAGCCTCTCCGACCGATGAACGCGCCGATCGGAGGGCAGGCCGTCCTCGAGGGCGTGATGATGCGCGGTCCCACCGCGTGGGCGCTCGCGGTACGCAAGCCGGACGGGGACATCGCGGAGGTGAACCGCCCGATCTCGTCCGCGCTTGCGCGTCACCGTTGGCTGCGCGCACCGATCATCCGCGGCATCGTGGCTCTCGGCGAGTCGCTGGCGATCGGTTTCAGGGCGCTCGCCATCTCCGCGCAGTACGCGGCTCCCGAGGGCGACGACGTGGGCGAGGACGGCAAGCCGGTGCAGACCGAGCTGACGCGGACGCAGCTCATCTTCGCCTTCGCGATCGCGATCGGCTTCGCGATCATGCTGTTCAAGGTCTCGCCCGCCCTGATCACGAACTGGCTGCCGATCGAAGGCACCTCGTGGTTCGTGATCGTCGAAGGCGTCATCCGGGTGGCCATCTTCATCGCCTACCTGGTGCTGATCTCCCTCTGGCCCGACCTGCGGCGCGTCTTCCAGTACCACGCCGCCGAGCACAAGGCGATCAACGCCTACGAGGCGGGCGACCCGCTCGAGCCCGAGGTCGTCCAGCGGCACAGCCTCCTCCACGTCCGTTGCGGCACCGCCTTCCTGCTCTACGTCATGGTCGTGGCGATCTTCGTGTTCGCGTTCTTCGGGCGCCCGGAGTGGTACTGGCTCGTGCTCTCGCGCATCGCGGCGCTGCCGCTGATCGCCGGCATCGCCTACGAGATCATCCGCTTCGCCGGTCGCCATCCGGAGAACCCGTTCCTGCGCATCGTGCTCGCGCCCGGCCTCTGGCTCCAGCGGCTCACGACGCGCCAGCCGACGCTCGACCAGGTCGAGGTCTCGATCCAGGCTCTGCGCGAGGTGCTCCGGCTCGAGGGTCGCATCACCCCCGAGCAGCGCAAGGTCGAGGTCATGGCGTGATCATGCGGACGTGCCTCCGGCACGTCGCACTGACCCTGTAGGGGCCGGATATCATCCGGCCCGCGACCGAAAGGAGACCGATGGCAGTCGAGAAGCGTGCAACGGCGACCTGGACAGGCAGCCTCACGGAGGGCTCGGGGAGCGTCACGTCGGCGAGCGGCGCGCTCTCGAGCCTCGGCGTGACGTGGGCGAAGCGCGCCGAGCAGGGCCCGGAGGCGACGAGCCCCGAGGAGCTGATCGCCGCGGCCCACGCGGCCTGCTTCTGCATGGCGCTCTCCCACGGTCTCACGCAGGCGGGCAACCCGCCCGACGAGCTGCAGGTCACGGCGACCGTCGGCTTCCAGCCGGGTCAGGGCATCACCGGCAGCCACCTCGACGTCCAGGGACGGGTGCCCGGCGCTCGACGAGGCCGGCTTCGCGGGCGCTGCCGCGACCGCGGCGGCGGAGTGCCCGGTCTCGAAGGCGCTCGCCGGCGTCGAGATCACGCACTCGGCGCGCCTGGCCGGATAGCCCTCGTGTCCTGCGCGCTTGTGTTAGCTAACACAAGCACGTCGGGCGCCTAGAATCGAACCGGTATGGCTGCGATCGACCAGCTCGTCGAGGAGCTCGAGCGTTCCTACGCCGAGGCGCAGGAGCGCATGAGCGACCCCGAGGTCTTCTCCGACCGCGCGCGCGCGCGCGGCGGCGGGCCGGCGGCTGAAGGAGCTCGAGGAGCCCTACCGGCTGGCGCAGGCCTGGCTGCAGGCCCGGCAGGACCTCGAGGACGCGAGGGGGGACCCAGAGCTCACTGACCTCGCGGACGAGTATCGCCTCGAGGCGGAACGCCTCGAGGCGGATCTGAAGCTGGCCCTGCTCGAGCGCGACCCGAACGACGCCAAGGACGTCATCGTCGAGATCCGCCAGGGAGTGGGCGGCGACGAGGCGGCGCTCTGGGCCCGCGACGTCTTCGCGGATGCTGAGCCGCTACGCCGAGCGCCGAGGCTTCGCGACCGAGGTGCTCGGCTCGAGCCCGAGCGAGGCGGGTGGCTTCAAGGAGGTGACGTTCGCGGTCAAAGGCGACGGCGCCTACTCGATCTTCAAGTGGGAGGGCGGTACCCACCGGGTTCAGCGCGTGCCGGTGACCGAGTCCCAGGGCCGCATCCACACCTCGACGGCGACGGTGGCCGTGATGGCGGAAGCCGAGGACGTCGAGGTGGAGATCGACCCGGACGACCTCAAGATCGACGTGTACCGCTCCACCGGCCCGGGCGGGCAGAGCGTCAACACGACCGACTCCGCCGTGCGGATCACGCACGGGCCAACCGGTCTCGTGGTGGCGATGCAGGACGAGAAGTCCCAGCTCCAGAACAAGCAGAAGGCGCTGCGCGTCCTGCGAGCGCGGCTCTACGAGCTCGAGCTCAGGCGCCAGCAGGCCGAGCTGTCGCAGCAGCGCCGAGCGCAGATCGGGTCGGGCGAGCGCTCGGAGAAGATCCGGACGTACAACTACGCGGAGAGCCGCGTCACCGACCACCGCATCAAGCTCACCGTCCACCGGCTGGACGCTGTCCTCGCCGGCGAGCTCGACGAGCTCACCGAAGCCCTCGCGGCCGAGGGCCGGCGCCGGGCGCTCGAGGCTGCGGCGGTCGCGTGACGATCCGCGAGGCGCTGCAGGACGCCGGCCGGCGGCTGAAGGCGGCCGGCTGCGAGTCCCCGCACGTCGATGCCGAGCTACTGCTGGCCGCGGCGCTCGGTGTCTCGCGTACCGAGCTCCACGCCCGCTCCGACGGCGCGCTCGACCCGGACGCCGAGGCACGCTTCGCGTCGCTCGTCGAGCGGCGCGCAGGGCGCGAGCCGACCGCCTACATCCTCGGCGAGTGGGGGTTCCGGGGGCTGACCCTGCGCGTCGACCCGCGCGTGCTGGTACCCCGCCCCGACACCGAGACCGTGGTCGAGCGGGCGCTCGTCCACATACGGGAGGTCGAGCCAGCCGCTCGTCCTCGACGTCGGCACCGGCTCGGGGGCGATCGCGCTCGCCCTCGCGAGCGAGCACAGCGGCGCGCGGGTCGTGGCGACCGACATCTCGTCCGACGCGCTCGCTCTCGCAGCGGAGAACCGCGCTCGCACCGCGCTCGACGACCGCGTGGAGCTCGTGCTCGGCCACCTCGTCGCGGGCCTCCGGGGGCCCTTCGATCTCGTCGTCTCGAACCCGCCCTACGTTCCGCCCGAGGAGTGGGAGGCGCCTTCCCCCCGAGATCCGCAACTTCGAGCCGTACGAGGCCGTCGTCGGCACCGGGCCAGACGGACGCGATCGCGCGGCGCGCCCGCGAGATCCTCAGGCCCGGTGGCTGGCTCGTGCTCGAGTCGTACGACACCCGCGCCGGCGACATCGCAGCGGCGCTCCGGGCGCTCGGGTACGAGGACGTCGAGGTGCACCGCGACCTGCGCCGGGAGGGAGCGCGCCGTCGAGGCCGGGCAGCCGTGAGGAACGGTGACGTCGAGGGCGCTCGTCGCGGCCATCAGGGCGGGCAAGGCCGTGATCCTTCCCACCGACACCGTCTACGGGCTGGTGGCCGACGGCTACCGGGAAGCGCCGGCGCGCCTGCTGTACCGCCTCAAGCAGCGCCCCGAGACCATGCCCTCCGCGTTGATGGCCGCGGACCTCGACGACATCCTCGACGCCGTCCCGGAGCTGCGCGGACGGGCGGCCGTCGCCGCCCGTGCGCTCCTGCCGGGCCCGTACACGCTCGTGCTCCCGAACCCCGCCAGGCGCTTCCGGTGGCTCTGCGGCGCGCGGCCGGAGGCGTCGGCATACGCGTACCCGGCCCTCGGGGAGAGCGCGGGCGAGGTCCTCCGCCGGGTGGGCGTCGTCGTCTCGACGAGCGCGAACGTCCACGGGGAGGGGGAGGCTCGCAGGCTCGCGGAGGTGGCCCCGGAGCTGCGCGAGCAGGCCGCGGCCGCGATCGACGGAGGCGAGCTGCCCGGCGTGCCGTCCACGGTCATCGACCTGACGGAGCGCGAGCCGAAGATCCTGCGCGAGGGCGCCGGTGCCCGCGTGGAGGCGCTGGAGCGCGTTCGCCCGGCGGTCCGGCTGACCGCGGCACAGGGCGCTGCGGGCCGAGCGATCCCGATCCCTACGATCTACGCCCGATGGCCCTGGCCGAGGTTTCGCTCGAGACGCTCCGTTCCGCCGGGCTCGCGGACGTCGATCCGGAGATCGCCGGGCTGATCGAGCGCGAGCTCGAGCGCCAGCGCGGTCAGATCGAGCTGATCGCGTCCGAGAACTTCACCTGGCCGGCGGTGCTCGAGGCGGTCGGGTCGGTGCCGACGAACAAGTACGCCGAGGGCTATCCCGGGGCAGCGCTACTACGGCGGCTGCGAGGTGGTCGACGAGATCGAGCGGCTCGCGATCGACCGCGCGAAGGCGGCTCTTCGGCGCCGAGCACGCGAACGTGCAGCCGCACGCCGGCTCGCAGACCAACATGGCCGTCTACTTCGCCTGCCTCGAGCCCGGCGACACGATCCTGGCGATGCGGCTCGACCACGGCGGCCACCTGACGCACGGGCACAAGGTCAACTTCTCCGGGCACCTGTACACGGTCGTCTCCTACGGGGTCGACCGGGAGACCGGCCTCGTCGACTTCGACGAGGTGCGCCGGCTCGCGCTCGAGCACCGGCCGAAGCTGATCGTCTGCGGCGCGTCGGCGTATCCCCGGGTGGTCGAGGCCGACCGCTTCCGGGCAGTCGCCGACGAGGTCGGCGCGCTGCTCCTCTGCGACATGGCCCACTTCGCCGGCCTCGTCGCGGCGGGCCTGCACCCGAACCCGACGCCCCACTGCGACTTCGTCACCTCGACGACGCACAAGACGCTTGCCGGCCCGCGCGGCGGCTTCGTGCTCTGCAAGGAGGAGCACGCGACGGCGCTCGACCGAGCGGTGTTCCCGGGAATGCAGGGAGGCCCGCTCGAGCACGCGATCGCCGCCAAGGCGACGTGCTTTCGAGATCGCGGCCTCGGATCCGTTCCGCGCCTACCAGGCGCAGATCCGCGCGAATGCGGACGCGCTGGCCGCGACGGCTGCTCGGCGGCGGCTCGACCTGATGACGGGCGGGACGGACACGCATCTCGTCCAGCTCGACCTGCGTCGAGGCTCAGTGGACCGGCAAGGACGCCGAGGAGCGCCTCGCACGAGGTCGCTATCACGGCGAACCGCAACACCGTGCCGTTCGACGAGCGACCGCCGACCGTTGCCTCGGGCATACGGCTCGGAACGCCCGCGGTGACCATGCGCGGCTTCGACGAGGACGACATGCGCGAGGTGGGCGCGATCATCTGCGAGGCGCTCGCCGACGGACGCCGACCTGGCGGCGCTGCGCGCGCGCAGCGCGGCCCTCTGCGACAGCCGACCGCTCTACCCGGGCTTCCGCGGGTTCACGACGTACCGATGAACGACGATCGCGCGGACCGGGGCGCCTCCCGCGACGACGAGCCGCCGGCTCGTGGTCGTGGATCACCCGCTCGTCCGCGCACAAGCTCGGCCTCCTGCGGGACGAGACGACGACGACGCAGATGTTCCGCCAGCTCGTCAACGAGCTCACGCTGCTCCTGACCTACGAGGCGACGAAGGAGCTCGCGACCGAGATCGTGCGGGTCGAAGACGCCGAACGAGTGGGCGGACGTCGAGCGCATCTCGGGGAAGAAGGTGGCCGTCTGCCCGATCCTGCGGGCGGGCGTCGGCATGCTCGACGGCGTCCTCTCGCTCATCTCGGGAGCCCGCGTCGGCTTCATCGGCCTCTACCGGGACGAGGAGACGCTGCAGCCGGTCGAGTACTACGTGAAGCTGCCGCAGGACATCGCCGAGCGGGACGTGCATCCTGCTCGATCCGATGCTGGCGACGGGGAACTCGACCGCGGCGGCGGTCGAGCTCGGTCGAGGCGCGCCGGCGCGCAGAGCGTCGTCGTCATCGCGCTCATCGCGGCGCCGGAGGGCATCGAGCGCATCCACGCGCGACCATCCCGAGGTGCACGATCGTCGTCGCGGCCGTCGACCGCGGCCTGAACGAGCGCGGCTTCATCGTCCCGGGCCTCGGCGACGCGGGCGACCGGCTCTACGGCACCCGATGATCGCGGCGCGGGTCAGTCGCGGGCCGGACGAGGTCCGGCCCCGACGTTCGCGGGCCGGCATCATGTAGGCGGCCGCATCTCGAATACGTGATACTGACGCGGCAGGGCTGATCGGGCACGGGTCCGGAACCACCGTGTAGGCATGCTCGACACCTTCCTCGACCACAAGGACGTGCTCTGGGGCTTCCTCGTGGCGCTCGCCGTCGTGCTCGCTTCTGACGCCGGCCATCGGCGGCGTCGCGCGCCTCTTCGGCGTCGATGGACGAGCCCGGCGGGGAGAAGCGCCGGATGCATCGCCGGCCCGTTCCCCGGCTCGGCGGTCTCGCGATCTTCTTCGCCATCATCGTGCCGGCGCTCGCGTTCCTGCCGCTCGAGGGCTCGTACCGCGGCATCCTGCTCGGCGCCGCGATCGCGACCGTGGTCGGGCTGCCGACGACACCTGGGGCCTGCCGTGGTGGGCAAGCTGAGGGGCCAGTTCGCGGCGGCGGCCGTCGCGGTCGGCGTTCGGGCTGGCGCTCGACCGCTTCACGTTCCCGCTCATCGGCGATGCACGACGCTGCCCGACTGGCTGGCCGTGGCCGTGAGCGTCGCCTGGATCGTGGCGCTCATGAACATGGTCAACTTCGTCGACGGCATGGACGGGCTGGCGGCGGGGATCTGCGGGATCGCAGGCGGCACGTTCGCCGTCATCGCGCTCTCGCTCGGGAAGCCCGAGGCGGCCGTGCTCTCGGCGATCGTCGCCGGGACGTGCTTCGGCTTCCTGCGCCACAACTTCTACCCGGCGCGGATCTTCATGGGCGACTCGGGCGCGATGCTGCTCGGGTTCACGCTGGCCGCGGTCGTCGATCCAGGGCCTGCTCAAGACGGCGGCGACCGTCGCCCTGTTCTTCCCGTTGCTCGCGCTCGCGGTCCCGATCATCGACACGTCGTTCGTGGTCGCGAAGCGGCTCAAGTACGGCCTGCCGCTCTGGCAGGCCGACGCCTGGCACCTCCACCACCGCTTCGCGAACATCGGCTTCTCGCAGCGCCGCGCCGTCCTGTACCTCTGGGGGTGGTGCGCGATCCTCGCCGGCGCCGCTCTCGCGACGCGGTTCGTGCCCTTCCGGGCGCACGGCGAGTGGAACCTGTGGCCGACGGTCGCCGTGGGTCCGTCATCGCCCTCGTCGCGCTCGCGGCATCTGTCTACATCGTGATCGTGCTCGAGATCCTCAAGCTGCGAGCGCGTACGGGAGTGGGCGAGTCTGGCGCCGCGAGGCCGACGCGCAGGCGCGAGCGCAGGACCGCGTGAGCCGCTGGGCGCGTCGGCGGCACGACGAGGCCGGCGCCCCGCCAGATCCGGCCTCGACCGGCAGCCGCCGGGGCTGCAGCTGATGTTACGAAGTGGCTCCAAATCACGGATTTTCCAGCAAGAGAGCCGTTTGGTTCGTCACAAAGTCGGCTGATGGTAGGCTACTCGCCGGCCGGATGACCGGCGTCTCGCCATGGCCCGCGCGATCAGACTTCGACCCGCTGAGCGCGGGGCCTACCTGCTGTACCGTCATCTGCGATCTGCGTCGGCGTCGGGGCAGTGATCGGCTGCAGCCGCGGCAGCGTCGGCATCGGCGTCGCCGCCGGGGCGCTCGTCGGGCGTGCCTGCCGAGCGTCGCCGCCGTCATCCTCCGCTACCGGGAACGCGTGTAGCCGTGGCCGTCCTGACCCCGCGCCCGCTTCCCGAGCGGCGCCTGCCGATGATGGCCGGCGCTGCTCGTGTCGTGCTCGCGCTCCCCGTCTTCCTGGCGGCGGGCTGGCCGCTCGGAGGCTGGGTGCTCGGTGCCGCGCTCTGGGTCGTCGCCGAGCTCGTCGGCTTCCTGCTCGGTCGCCGCGGGCTCGGGCCTCCGACGCTCTCGGGCTCCGGGCGTCGTCGCGTTCGGGATGATCTCGCGCGGCATCATGCTGATGGTGGTCGCTGATCGTCGTCGCCGCCTTCGAGCCCGACGGTCGCGCTCGGCGGGCGCGCTCGTCTACGCGGCCGCGTACACGACCGAGCTCGCGCTCTCGCTCACATCGTACTACTCGGCGGGGCAACAAGCGATCAGCGTCACGTTCCTGCTCGCCCAGGAGGACTTCCAGCCGGAGGACGAGTTCACGCTCGAGACGTGCGATCGACCTCGGGATCCTCTCCGTCAACAAGGCCGTCGTCTACCTCTGGGTCGGCGCCGCCGTGACCATCGTGCTCGGGATCTGGATCATGCGCTTCGGGCTCTCGCTTGCGTCCGAGCCGCCGCCAGACGATGGGCGAGTCGATCTACGAGCTCGTCCAGGGCCAGATCGCCGAGGGCAACCTGCCGAAGCAAGGCGATCCCCCGGTGGTTCCCCTACGTCGCCGCGCTCTTCCTCTTCATCTGGGTGCTCAACATCATCAGCTTCATTCCGCTGCCGATCTCGAACGAGCACTTCGAGATCTTCGGCGTCGAGGTGCCGACGTTCGGGCTCTACGCGGCGACGTCGAACCTGAGCGTGACGCTCGCCTCGCGCTGATCACGTTCGTCGCCACGCACGTCGAGGGCATCCGCTACAACGGCGTCGTCGCGGTACTTCAAGAGCTGGATTCCGCCGCGGCGTGCCGAGGGGGCTGCTGCCGATGATCGCCGTCGCTCGAGGTCATCTCCCAGTTCATGCGGCTGATCTCGCTCTCCGTCCGTCTCTTCGCCAACATGCTCGCCGGCCACATGCTGATCCTCGTCATGCTCGGCCTCATCATCATCTTCGAGAGCGTCGCCGATCGCCATCATCGCCGTGCCGGTGGGGGTGGGCGTCTACATCTTCGAGGTGGCGATCGTCGTCACGATCCAGGCGTTCGTCTTCGCGCTGCTCTCCGCCATCTACATCGGCGGAGCGATCGAACCGGAACATTGAGGAACCAGAGAGGGAGGGTGTATGGGATCTGTCTTCGCAACGCTCCTGGCGCAGGTCGAGGGGGAGGACGTCGTCAGCGCGGGCCGCGCGATCGCGTTCGGCCTCGGCGTCGGCCTCGGCGCCGCCGGCGCCGGCATCGGCCTCGGCTACCTGTTCGGCTCGATGATCCAGGCGGTCGCGCGCCAGCCCGAGCTCCGCAGCGAGCTGCAGGGCATCCAGTGGCTCGGCTTCGCCCTCGTCGAGGCGGTCGTGTTCTACGGCCTGCTCGGCGGCCTGCTCGCGTACGTTCTGGTCTAGGCGATGCACGCGCACGCGCTGCTCGCAACGCATCGTCCTCGCCCAGGAGACGACCGAGGAGGACTCCGGGACCTGATCACGGTCGTCCCGGGCCTCATGATCTGGACGGTCGATCACGTTCGTGATCGTCTTCTTCGTGCTGCAAGAAGCTCGCGTTCGGCCGGATCCAGGGGCATGATCGACGCCCGCCGCGACCGCATCCGCGAGGCGCTCGACGAGGCCGACAAGCGCCCGCGAGCGAGGCGCGGCAGCTCCTCGAGGAGAACCAGCAGCTCATCGCCCAGGCGAAGGTCGCAGGCCGAGGAGATCCTCGAGCGAGGCGCGCCGCGTCGGCGAGGCCCAGCGCCAGCGCGTCGATCGAGGAGGCGCAGGCCGACCTCGAGCGCCGGCTCGAGGAGAACCGCAAGTCGATCGAGGCCGAGAACCAGCGGCTCGTCGAGCAGATCCGCCGCGAGGTGGTCGAGCTGACGCTGGTCGCGGCCGAGAAGGTGACCGGCAAGGTGCTCGACGCCGGACGACCAGCGGCGGCTGATCGACGAGGCGGTCGAGCGAGATCGACTTCGACAGGCTCGCGTCGAGGAACTGACGCGAATGGCCGTCGCCCAGCGCATCTACGCGAAGGCGCTCTTCGACGCGGCGAAGGAGAAGGGCCGCGTGCGCGAGGTGCGCGAGCGAGCTCGCCGAGCTTCGTCGAGGCGGTCGAGGCCTCGCCGGAGCTGCGCAACCTGCTGCTGCAATCCCGCAGATCGACGCGCGCGCGAAGCGGGCCGGGCTCGACGCTGTCTTCGAGCGACGCCGAGCCGGTCTTCCTGAACTTCCTGCGCCTCGCCGCCGAGAAGGGCCGGCTCGGGCGAGATCGACGAGATCCAGCGCGAGTTCGAGCGCCTCGTCGCCGAGGAGGAGCGCGTGCTCGAGGTCGAGCTGGTCACGGCGCAGGACGCTCTCGGACGCCGAGGCCGACGGAGATCATCGCGACGATCGAGCAGGCTTCGGGCCGGAGCGTCGAGGCGACGAGATCGGTCGATCCCGCGCCTGATCGGCGGCATCGTCCTCCAGGCCGGCTCGTTCCGCGCGGACGCGAGCGTGCGCGGCCGCCTCGACTCCCTCCGCCAAGAGCTCGCAGCCAGCAGCGTAGAGGACCCACTGCACACAGAGGAGCGATGCACACAGATGAAACTTCGCCCGGAAGAGATCACCTCGATCCTCAAGCAGCGGATCGAGGAGTACGACGTCGAGACGAACCTGGCCGAGGTCGGCACCGTACTCCAGGTCGGCGACGGCATCGCGCGCGTCTACGGCCTCGAGAACTGCCTTCGCCATGGAGATGCTCGAGTTCGAGCACGGCGTCACCGGGCTCGCTCTCAACCTCGAGTCGGACAACGTCGGCGCCGCGCTCTTCGGCGACTGGGAGCGGATCGAGGAGGGCTCAGCCGTGCGACGCAGCGGGCCTGCATCGCGAGCGTGCCGGTCGGCGACGCGCTCGTCGGGCGCATCGTCGACCCGCTCGGGAATCCGCTCGACGGGCGGCGGTCCGATCGGCGCCGAGCAGTTCCGGCCGCTCGAGTTCAAGGCGCCCGGCGTCGTCGATCGCCAGCCCGTGAAGGAGCCGCTGCAGACCGGCCTCAAGGCGATCGACTCGATGATCCCGATCGGCCGCGGCCAGCGCGAGCTGATCATCGGCGACCGCTCGACGGGCAAGACCGCGATCCTGATCGACACGATCCTCAACCAGAAGGGCGGCGACGTCATCTGCGTCTACGTCGCCATCGGCCAGAAGGCCTCGAGCGTCGCGCAGGTGTACCAGCGCCTGAAGGACGCGGGCGCGATGGACTACACGATCATCGTCTCGCGCCTCGGCGTCCGAGGCGGCGCCGATCAAGTGGATGGCCCCGTTCGCCGGCTGCGCGATGGGCGAGTACTTCTGCTACTCGGGCCGCCACGCGCTCTGCATGTACGACGACCTCTCGAAGCACGCCGACGCCTACCGGCAGATGTCTCTGCTGCTCCGCCGCCCGCCGGGCCGGGAGGCGTTCCCGGGCGACGTCTTCTACCTGCACTCGCGGCTGCTCGAGCGCGCGTGCAAGCTCTCCGACGAGCTGGGCGGCGGGTCGCTGACCGCCCTGCCCGTGATCGAGACGCAGGCGGGCGACGTGTCGGCCTACATCCCGACGAACGTCATCTCGATCACCGACGGCCAGATCTTCCTCGAGTCGGACCTCTTCTACTCGGGCGTGCGGCCGGCGATCAACGTCGGCATCTCGGTCTCCCGCGTGGGCGGCAACGCGCAGACGAAGGCGATGAAGAAGGTCGCGGGCGGCTCCGGCTCGACCTGGCGCAGTACCGCGACCTGGAGGCGTTCGCCCAGTTCGGCTCCGAGCTCGACGCCGTGACGCAGCGGACGCTCGCGAACGGCGAGCGCATGGTCGCGACGCTGAACCAGCCGCAGTACTCACCGTGGCCGTTCGAGGAGCAGGTGGCCGCGATCTTCGCCGGCATCCACGGCTACCTCGCCGACGTCCCGACCGCCGCAGGTGCCCGCGCTTCCAGGAGGAGCTTCGCGAGCACCTGCGCACCGAGGGCTCCGTGTACGCGGCGATCCGCGACAGCGGGCGATCTTCCGCGACGAGCTCCAGGAGACGGCTGCACGCGGAGATCAAGAAGTTCAAGGAGCGCTTCAACGTCCAGGAGGAGACGGGCTCGTGGGGGCGCGGCGCGTGACGTCGGCGAGGCGGGCGTAGGGGACCGGCCCCTGACACGTGCCCGCCCCGGTCCGATCGGCGGTGTAGGGGCCGGATCTCGTCCGGCCCGGTCTCCGGCCCGGAGGTGCGCTAGGTGGCGAGCCAGCAGGACCTGAAGCGCCGGATCCGCTCGGTCCGCAACACGCGCAAGATCACGAAGGCGATGGAGCTCGTCGCCGGCGCCCGCCTGCGCCGGGCCGAGGCGCGCATCCAGGCGATGCGGCCGTACGCCGAGCGCATGCGCGAGCTGATGATCGGCACGGCCCGGGCAGCGGGCCCGGCGACGAACCGCCTGCCGCTGCTCGAGGAGCGGCCGAGGCAGGTCGCGTCGACGGCATCCTCGGCGCTGACGGGCGACCGGGGCCTCGCCGGCCCCTTCAACTCGCAGATCCTGCGCCGCGCGTTCGCGCTCGAGCGCGAGGTCCGCGGCCGCGGGCAGGCGCGCCGCGCTGGCTCGTCGTCGGCAAGAAGGGCCGCTCGACGCTGACGTTCCGCCGCTACGAGCTGGCGCGGCGCCTGGGTCGGGCTTCACCGACCGCCCGCCTACTCGGACGCGGCCGCGATCGCGCACCGCGTCGTCGAGCTCTTCGTCGGAGCGGGAGGTCGACCGGGTCGTGCTCGTCTACAACCGCTACATACTCGCCGCTGACGCAGAAGGTCGAGACGATCGATCTCCTGCCCATCCCGCGCACCGCGCTCGAGGAGGAGCGAGGAGAAGTCGCGCCGCACGAGATCGCCCTCGAGGGGGACATCATCTACGAGCCGGAGCCGGAGGAGATCCTCGAGCGCCTGCTGCCGGCCTACGTCGAGACGACGATCTACCGGGCGCTGCTCGAGTCCGCCGCCTCGGAGCTCGGCGCGCGGATGACGGCGATGCGCAACGCGTCGAAGAACGCGAACGAGCTGATCGACCGCCTCACGCTCGACATGAACCGGGCGCGGCAGGCGGAGATCACCCAGGAGATCCTCGAGGTCGTCGCCGGCGCCGACGCCCTCGGAAGTACGGGCTAGACGCCGGACGCTGCTGCGCGGGCCGCAGGTCCGCTACGGGCTCACCGGCGCCGGCTCACGCTCCGGCGCGGGCTGGGGCGGCTCCGCGTCGGGCTCCGCGGCGGGCGTCTCCCGCGGGACCGGCTCCTCGATCGGCTCGATGACGATCGTTCGCCGCGGCTCGCCGATCTCCACGGCTTCCTCCGAGCGCCAGCCGTCGACGTCGAGCCTAGATGCTCGGCACGACTCGCTTTCTCGCGGCGGCCGCGCTACAGTTTTCCGTCATGGCGAGGGCACGTCGCATGACGGCCGTTCCGGAGCCGTCGTCCGCGGCTCCGATCGCCGAGCCGGCGGTCGAGGGCAAGTCGCCGCGGCAGCTCTTCTGGGAGCGCTTCAAGAAGGACAAGGCCGCGATCGGCGGCCTCGTCATCGTCATCGCTGCTCGTCCTGCTCGCGATCTTCGCCGGCGTCATCGCGAAGCACCTCGTCGGCCACGGGCCGAACGAGCTCTTCCAGACGGGAGATGCTCGACGAGTTCGGGCTTCCGATGGGCCCGAACGCGGACTTCTGGTTCGGCGCCGACCAGTCGGGCCGCGACGTGTTCGTGCGCATCCTCTACGGCGCGCGCACGTCGCTGCTCGTCGCGATCGTCGCCACGGGCATCGCCGTCGTCATCGGCGTCGTGCTCGGGCTCATCTCCGGCTACTTCCGCGGCTTCACGGACACCATCATCTCCCGCGCGATCGACATCATCCTCGCGCTGCCGCTGCTCCTCTTCGCGATCGGCATCGTGGCGGCCTGCGGCACGTCGAAGGAGGGCTGCTTCGGCGGGCTGATCCAGCCGGGACTCTCGCCTCGTCATCTTCATCATCGCCCTCTTCAGCTGGCCCTACATCGCGCGCATCGTCCGCGGGAACGTCGCTCTCGATCCGCGAGAAGGAGTTCGTCGAGGCGAGCCGCTCGCTCGGCGCCGGGCAACGTCCGGATCATGTTCCGCGAGGTGCTGCCGAACCTCGTCGCGCCGATCATCGTCTACACGACGCTGCTCATCCCGGCCAACATCCTCTTCGAGGCGGCGCTCTCGTTCCTCGGCGCTCGGCGTGCCGCCGAGACACGCCGTCCTGGGGGCAGATGCTCTCGGACGCAGCCGGCGATCTTCGAGGTCGCCTGGTGGCTGATGCTCTTCCCCGGGCTCTTCCTGATCGCGACGACGCTCGCGTTCAACCTGCTCGGCGACGGCCTGCGCGACGCGCTCGACCCGAGGACCGGCCGCTGAGCAGCGATCGCGCTCACGCGCTAACTTCGACCGGGTGTTCGCCGTCGCTAGCAATGGTGGATGTAGAGTCCCGCGGACTCGAGCCGGCCAGGGGAGACGGCCCGGCAGAACCAGAAGAGGGGGTACACGTGAAACGTAGGAGATTGGCAGGGATCCTGGCGCTCGCTGTCGTCGTGCTGCCGCCGTGCTCGCGGCGGGCTGCGGCGGCGGCGGGAGGAGGCCGCGCCGGCGGCGAGCCGCCGGCGGCAGCCGGCGCGCCGCCGACGGAGGAGCCGGCGGCGACGGGCGAGGAGCCGCGGCAGCGGCGAGGAGCCGGCGGCGCGGCGCCGAGGCGGCGGAACGTACCGCGTCGACTGTCGAGTCGGCTTCGACTTCACCGGCGGCGTTCGATCCGACCGCGCGAGTACACGGCGGCGGCTGGAGCTTCTACAACGCTGATCGTCCGGACGCTCGTGACCTACCGGCACACGGTCGGCGCCGAGGGCAACGAGGTCGATCCCTGACCTCGCGGCCGACCTCGCCGAGGTCTCCGAGGACGGCCTCACCTACACGTTCACGCTCAAGGACGGGATCATGTTCGGCCCGCCGGTCAGCCGCGAGATCACGTCGCAGGACATCAAGTACGCCTTCGACCGGATCGGCAACCCGGACATCGGCAGTCGTTCGGCTACCCGTCTACTACACGGTGATCGACGGGCTTCGAGGAGTTCAAGGACGGGCAAGGCCGACACCGATCTCGGGCATCGAGACGCCCGACGACAAGACGATCGTCTTCAAGCTCGACAAGCCGACCGGCGACTTCCCCTACCGGCTCGCGATGCCCGCGACGGCCCGATCCCGGAGGAGGTCGCGGGCTGCTTCACGGAAGGCGGGCGATACGGGCGCTTCGTGATCTCCTCGGGCCCGTACATGATCGAGGGCTCGGATCAGCTCGACATCACGAGCTGCGACACGATGAAGCCGATCTCGGGCTTCGACCCGGAGGCGTATCTCATCCTCGTCCGCAACCCGAACTACGACCCGGCGACCGAGACCCCGAGGCTCGCGAGAACTACCCGGATCGCTTCGAGTTCACGGATCAACTCGAACGCGGACGACATCTTCAACAAGATCGCAAGGAAGCGATCATCGACGACGACGCTCGCGGCGAGACCGCCGGAAGATCATCCGCGAGTACACGCGAGGACGAGGAGCTGCAGGACAACCTCAGCTCAACCCGGACGACCGCACCTGGTACCTCTCGATGAACCTCACCCAGCCGCCGTTCGACGACATCCACGTGCGCAAGGCGGTGAACTACGTCATGGACAAGACGGCCTGTCCGCGCGCGTGGGGCGGCCCGATCGTCGGCGAGATCGCGACACACATCGTCGCCGCCGAGGCTCGCACCGCCCGAGCTCGAGGACTACGACCCGTACCCGATCGCCCGAGGGCTTCGCGGGCGACGTCGAGGCCGCCAAGGAGGAGATGAAGCAGTCGAAGTACGACACCGACCAGGACGGCATCTGCGACGCGCCCGAGTGCAAGGGCGTCTTGAACATCATGGGCAACACCGAGCGCGTGACAAGGGCATGGTCCCGGTCATGCAGGACGCGCTCGCGAAGATCGGCATCGAGCTCAAGACGCCGCCAGATCGACGACGCGTACAGTTCATCTTCGACCCCGAAGCGAGAGGTCCCGTTCACCGGCACGGCCGGCTGGGGCAAGGACTACCCCGACGCGTCCACGTTCTTCTTCTATCTGTTCGACGGCCGCGACGATCAGCCGGAGATCTCGCTACAACGACGCCGCTCGTCGGGCTGACGCCGGAGCAGGCGGAGGAGATCGGGATCGACTACCCGGACGAGCGGCGTGCCGAGCGTGGACGCAGACATCGACGACGTGCATCGCGATCGCCGACGCGACGGAGCGCCTGACGTGCTGGGGGGATCTCGACAAGAAGCTGATGGAGGAGGTCGTTCCCTGGGTCCCGTGGCTCTGGCGGAACAACACGAACACGATCATCGCCGACGCCGTGAGCCAGTGGGACTTCGACCAGTCGATCGGGCACGCAGGCCTGGACCCACGTCGCGGTCGATCCGTCGAAGCAGAACAGCGAAGAAGACAGGAGGCCGACCGCGCCGGGGCCGGCACGTCCGGCCCCTGGCGCCGAGATCGAGGCGTAGCGAGCTAGGGACTGAGGAGCTGACGATGGGGGCCTACATCGTCAGACGGCTGCTCTGGGTGGTCTGGTCGTCCTGGTCGTGACGATGCTCACCTTCCTCATCTTCTACGTCATGCCCCCGGGCGATCCGGCGATTCGCTTCGCCGGCAAGCCGCCGACGGCGGAGACGATCGCCGAGGTCCGCGAGCAGTTCGGGCTCGACAAGCCCTGGTACCAGCAGTACGGGATCTTCGTGAAGAACCTCGTCACCGGCGACGAGTACGGCTGGCCGGGGCTCGGCTACTCCTACGACACGCGGGTCCCGGTGAGGGACGAGCTCGTCGAGCGGCTGCCGCGGACGCTGTTCCTCGCGATCGGCGCCGCGCATCATCTGGGCGATCGTCGGGGTCGCGATCGGCGTCATCTCGGCCATCAAGCGAGGCTCGCTCCTCGACCGGCTGGCGATGGGCTTCGCCCTCTTCGGCGTCTCGGCGCCCGTCTTCTGGCTCGGCCTCGTGGCGCTCTGGCTCTTCACGGACACCGGCGGGGGACCCGAGTGGCTGCAGATTCTGCCGGGCACCGGATACGTGCCCTTCGACGAGAGCCCGAAGGAGTGGTTCCACCACCTGGTCCTGCCCTGCCTCGTGCTGGCGCTGCTCTACGCGGCCTTCTACGCGCGCATGACGCGCGGGAACCTGATCGAGACGATGGGCGAGGACTACATCCGGACGGCTCGGGCGAAGGGCCTCTCGGAGCGAAGGTGATCATGAAGCACGGCCTGCGCGCGAGCCTGACGCCGATCGTGACCATGTTCGGCATGGACATCGCGCTCCTCATCGGCGGCGCAGTCATCACCGAGACCGTGTTCAACTGGCAGGGCCTGGGCTCGTGGGTCGATCGGCGCGACCTTCGACTCGAACCTGCCCGTGGTCGTCGCCGTCGTCCTGGTCGGCGCAGTCGCCGTCGTCGTCATGAACCTGATCGTCGACATCGTCTACGCCTACCTCGACCCGCAGGGTGCGGTACCAGTGAGCTCCGCGCGCGGCGAGGCGCTGCTCGAGGTCAAGGACCTGACGGTCGAGTTCCCGACGCCGGACGGCGTCGTTCACGCCGTCGACCGGCTCTCGTTCACGGTCCAGCCGCGGCGAGACCTTCGGCATCGTCGGCGAGTCGGGCTCGGGGAAGAGCGTCACGAACCTCGCCATCCTCGGGCTCGTCAACCGCAAGATCGCGCCGGGTCTCGGGGGAGAGCGCTCTTCAAAGGGAAGGATCTCATCCGGCTGACGAGCGACGAGCTGCGGCAGCTCAGGGGCAAGGAGATCGCGATGATCTTCCAGGATCCGTTCGCGTGCCTCCATCCGATGTACCGCGTCGGCGACCAGATCGTGGAGGCGATCCGCGTGCACGAGAAGGTGCCCAAGAAGCAGGCCGAGGAGCGCGCGGTCGAGCTGCTCGGCGCCGTCGGCATCCCGCGGCCCAGAGAGCGCTTCAAGGACTACCCGCACCAGTACTCCGGCGGGCATGCGCCAGCGCGCGATGATCGCGATGGCGCTCGTCAACAACCCCGACGTCCTCATCGCCGACGAGCCGACGACGGCCCTCGACGTGACGGTGCAGGCGCAGATCCTCGAGCTGATCGACCGGGTCAAGAAGGAGTTCAACATCGGCGTCATCCTGATCACGCACGACCTCGGCGTCATCGCCGAGGTCGCGCAGACGGTGATGGTCATGTACGCCGGGCGGGCGATGGAGCTCGGGTCGACGCAGGAGCTCTTCGGCCGCCCGCTGCACCCGTACACCTGGGGCCTGCTCGAGTCGATCCCTCACGTCGACGAGAAGGTCTCGCGCCTCGTGCCGATCGAGGGCTCGCCGCCGTCGCTGATCTTCGTCCCGCCGGGCTGCCCGTTCCATCCCGCGCTGCCCGCATCGCTTCGCGCCCTGCGACCAGGAGCGACCCGAGTTTCGCGACCGTGGGGGTGGACATCCCGAGGCGTGCCATCTCTCCACCGACGACAAGGCGCGCACTCTGGGCCGAGCGAGAGGCGAAGCTCGATGAGGGTCGCGGTATGAGTCAGGCTACGCGGCGAGCCGGCGCCCGCGCCCGTGCACGAGGAGCGGGCGACGCCCTCGTCGAGGTCGAGCAGCTCACGAAGTACTTTCCCGATCACGCGCGGGTCTCCTGCAGCGAACGGTCGCGCGAGGTGCACGCGGTCGACGGCGTCAGCTTCACGATCAAGCCAGGTGAGACGCTCGGCCTCGTCGGCGAGTCCGGCTGCGGCAAGTCGACGACCGCGCGGCTCGATCACGAAGCTGCTCGAGCCGACGGCGGGACGTCAGGTTCGACGGCCGGGACATCACGCGCCTGAGCCGGCGGCAAATGCGGCCCTTGCGGCGCGAGATGCAGATGGTCTTTCAGGACCCGTACTCGTCCCTGAATCCCCGGCAGACGGTGGGGCAGATCATCGGCACCCCGTTCGCGATCCACAAGACGGAGGGATCGACGAAGCGGAAGGTGCAGGAGCTGATGAACCGCGTCGGGCTCAATCCCGAGCACTACAACCGCTATCCGCATGAGTTCTCGGGCGGCCAGCGGCAGCGGATCGGCGTCGCCCGCGCGCTTGCGCTCTCGCCGAAGCTGATCGTCTGCGACGAGCCGGTCTCGGCGCTCGACGTCTCGATTCAGGCGCAGATCCTCAACCTCCTGCTCAGCCTGCAGCGGGACTTCGACCTCACCTACCTCTTCATCTCGCACGACCTCGGGGTCGTCCGCCACGTCTCCGATCGCATCGCGGTCATGTACCTCGGCCGAATCGTCGAGCTCGGGTCGGCGGACGAGGTGTATCGAACGCCGAAGCACCCCTACACGGCTGCGCTCCTATCGGCCGTGCCGAAGGGGGGCGGAGACGGCGACGGACGCCAGCGCGTCGTTCTGACCGGTGACGTGCCTTCCCCGGTCGATCCGCCTACGGGCTGCCCCTTCCACCCGCGCTGCCCGAAGGCCCGGCTGGTGTCGGGGAACCCGGAGCAGGTACCCGAGTCGTGCCGGAACGACTCGCCCGAGCTGAGGCCGGTCGAGCGGGATCACCTCGCCGCCTGCTGGTACCCGTTGCAGGAAGGTGAACGGCTCCGCTCGGCAGCCGAGCACGGTAGATGCCGATCCAGCCGACCCTTATCTCGCACCACGTCTGAACGCTCGACCACGCCGCCCGGGTGGCAGCGGCTTCATCAACGGCTTCGGCCGTCAGCTATCGTCGGAACAGGCAGACATGGCCACCGGCGAGACCATCGATCTGCACCGAGGCTGCAGCCGCGCTCGCGAGTGGGCATCGCTTCGCCTCGACGGCGAGCTCTCCGAGCTCGAGCGGCTGCTCCTGCGGCGGCACCTTTCGACGTTGCGCGGGTTGCCGGGAGTTCGCAGACGCGGTCGCGCGGGCGACGGAGGTGGTGCGGGCGACGCCGGACGAGAGGCCCGCTCGAGCCGTCGAGCATTCGTGGCCACCTGCCCGGCGCCGGAAGCGCTACGGGATCGCAGCGGCCGCCGTGGCCGCCGCGATCGGAGCTACCGCAGGTGTGCTCGCGACGACCGGCGGTGAGCGCTCGCCGGCGCAGCCGCGGCCGGTGACCGACATCGTGTTGCTCCCGCCCGAGCTGAGTCACCGTCTCCGGCCGACTCCACCCGTCGAACCGCCGGGCGACGAACGTCTAGAGTTTCTCGGGCGTCTGCCCGAGAACCCACTTGGAGCCTCGATGTCTGATACCGCTGCCGGCACGAACGTCGGCAAGATCGTCGCGATCAAGGGCGTCGTCATCGACGCCGTCTTCCCGGACGGCTCTGCCGGCGATCTACAACGCCCTCCGCATCTCCGTACCCGGCACGGACGGCCGACCCGGGGATCGATCTCGTCGCCGAGGTGCAACAGCACCTGGGAGACGACACGGTTCGAGCCGTGGCAATGGACTCGACGGACGGCATCCCGCGCGGCGCCGACGTCGTCGACACCGGCGAGCCGATCACCGTACCGGTGGGGAGGAGACGCTCGGGCGGCTCTTCAACGTGCTCGGCGACACGATCGACAAGCGGCCCGAGAAAGTCGAGACGAAGGAGCGGTGGCCGATCCACCGCGATCCACCGACCTTCGAGGCCCTCAAGCCCACGCTCGAGATCTTCGAGACCGGCATCAAGGTCATCGACCTGCTCGCGCCCTACGTGAAGGGCGGCAAGGTGGGTCTCTTCGGCGGGGCCGGCGTCGGCAAGACCGTGCTGATCCAGGAGCTGATCCGCAACATCGCGGAGGAGCACGCGGGACTCTCGGTCTTCTGCGGCGTCGGCGAGCGGACGCGGGAGGGCAACGACCTCTGGATCGAGATGACCGAATCGGGCGTCATCTCGAAGACCGCGCTCGTCTACGGGCAGATGAACGAGCCGCCCGGGGCGCGGCTGCGGGTGGGCCTCGCCGGGCTGACGATGGCCGAGTACTTCCGCGAGCAGGGTCAGGACGTGCTCGTCTTCATCGACAACATCTTCCGCTTCGTCCAGGCCGGCTCGGAGGTCTCGGCACTGCTCGGGCGCATGCCGTCCGCGGTCGGCTACCAGCCGACGCTCGCGACCGAGATGGGCCAGCTGCAGGAGCGCATCACGTCGACGCAGCGCGGCTCGGTCACGTCCGTGCAGGCGATCTACGTGCCGGCGGACGACCTGACCGACCCGGCGCCGGCAAATACGTTCGCCCACCTGGACGCGACGACCGTGCTCTCGCGGGCGATCTCCGAGCAGGGAATCTATCCGGCCGTCGATCCGCTCGACTCCGTCTCGCGCCTCCTGCAGCCGGGCGTCGTCTCCGACGAGCACTACCGCACCGCCGTGCGCGTCCAGGAGATCCTCCAGCGCTACAAGGATCTGCAGGACATCATCGCCATCCTCGGCGTCGACGAGCTCTCGGACGAGGACAAGCTCGTCGTCGCCCGCGCGCGGAAGATCCAGCGTTTCCTCTCCCAGCCGTTCTTCGTCGCCGAGGCCTTCACGGGCTCGAAGGGTACGTACGTGCGCCTCGAGGACACGATCAAGGGCTTCATCGAGATCATCGAAGGCAAGCACGACGACCTGCCCGAGGGCTCCTTCTACATGGTCGGGACGATCGAGGAGGCGGTCGAGCGCGGTCGCGAGCTCGCGGCGGCCGCCTAGCTGGGCTCGCCGATGGCCGAGGTCTCCGAGAAGACGTTCGAGCTCTCGGTGGTCACGCCCGAGGGCGCGGCGTTCGAGGGAGAGGCGCAGATGGTGTCGTGCCCGGCTCCGCGGGGGAGATCGGCGTGCTGCCCCGGCATGCGCCCGCTCGTGGCGATGCTGAAGGCCGGGGAGACTCGAATCCGGGCGCAGAACGAGTGGACGGCCTTCGCAACCGGGCCCGGCTACTTCAAGGTGCAGCGCGACCGGGCGATCGTCCTCGTCGACGACGCCGTGCGGGCTGAGGACATCGACGTCGAGCAGGCCGCGCGCGAGGCCGAGGAGGCGCGCGCGCTGCTCGAGCGCGCCGAAGCCGGCGAGGAGGGCATCGACCGCTGGCTTGCCCGGAGCGGCTCCGGCACGCCGAGAACAAGATCGCAGTCGCCGGTCGGGCCTGACGGCCCGGCCCGCCTACTGAATCTGAGCGTGGAGGAGTTCGCGTTCACGAGCCGAAAACACCGCTGTGTGGCGAAGGTGAACGGCGCATCCACCCGGTGAGCGGGCTATCCTCCTCCGGGCCTTCCTGGGCTCCCTTACGAGGCCCCCGACGACCTAGACGCTGTGCGAACGACCCTCAAGCGAGGCGCCGCCCGCGGGGCCTTCAACGAACGGCCGCGGTACCGGAGCCCCGAGTCTGAGCTCGCCCCCGGCTCCTCCGCGCCCGCCGCTCGGTCCGATGACCCGCTATGGCTGCTCGGCGCCGAGGCCGTCTGCGCCTGGCCGGGAAGATCCTGGGCTGGCTGCTCGTCGCCTGCCTCGTCGCCGCGGGCGCGCTCGGAGGCGGTATCTGGCTGTACCTGAAGGAGAGCGTCGCCGCGATCAGTCGCCAGCTCGCCCGAGGTTGTGGCGATCGAGGAGGCGGGCATCCTGGACGCGCCGGTCCCAGGTCAGCCGACGACGGCAATCGTGATCGGCTACGACAAACGGGCCGGCGACGAGGCCGACATCGGGCGGTCGGACACGATCATGCTTCTTCGCGCCAACCCGGATCACGGACACGCTCTCACTTCTCTCCTTCCCTCGGGATCTCGTCGTCGACCATCCGGGGTGCCCCGAGCGCGGCCAGCCGCCGTTTCGGGACCGCATCAACACGCGTACACGCTCTGCGGTCCGTCCGGGACCGTGGAGACCGTGAAGGCGCTGACAAGGCTCTCGATCAACTATGTGATCATCGTCAACTTTCGCGGCTTCAGGGAGATCGTCAACACGGTCGGAGGCGTCTACGTCGACGTCGACCGGCGCTACTTCAACGACAACTCGGGCTTCGAGCAGTACGCGACCATCAATCTTCAGCCGGGGTACCAGAAGCTGACCGGCGGCGCCGCGCTCGATTACTCCCGCTACCGGCACACCGACTCCGACTTCCATCGCGTGGCCCGGCAGCAGGCGTTCGTCAAGGCATTCAAGCAGCAGGTGCAGGTGGACTTCGCGTGTTCAAGCTGCCCGGGATCATCAAC
>CAWIQC010000009.1:0-75894 GCA_963838105.1 uncultured Thermoleophilia bacterium
CCCACGGACAACCGGTAGTTCTCCGCATCTCAACCCGGACGCGCTACGGATGCCGGCGCGGACGGCGCTGCCGATACTGGATGACATGTCCGCCAAGACCGCACGGGCGCGGCGCGCGGCCGCGCGCGCCCGCCGCCCCCTTACGGCGGCCGACCCGCCAGGGGGCGCTCGCCGAGCTCCCGAGGTCGTGGCTGTACGGCGGGCTGGCCGTGGTCGTGGTGACCATCATCACCGCGCTCATCCTGGCGACCCAGCTCGGGGCCGACGAGCAGACGCCGCCGATGGCAGTCTCCGGCGAAGAGACGGCGACCATGCTCGACGGCGTTCCGCAGGACGGGACCTCGCTCGGCTCGCCCGACGCCCCGGTGGTCCTCTACGAGTTCGCCGATCTCCAGTGCCCGTTCTGCCGGCAGTGGGACCGCAACGTGCTGCCGGTCCTCATCGACGACTACGTGCGCTCGGGCCAGCTGCGCATCGTCTTCCAGGGGCTCGCGTTCATCGGCCCCGACTCGGAGAAGGCTTTGCGGACCGTGCTCGCCGCCGGCGAGCAGAACCGTCTCTGGCACGTCACCGATCTCTTCTACCGCCATCAGGGTGGAGAGAACGACGGCTGGGTGACCGACGAGCTCATCGATGCGATAGGTGTCGCCGTACCCGGGCTCGACGGCGACCGGGTGGTTGCAGATCCGCATTCCGGTGTCGTGGCAGACGGAATCGCTTCGGCGGCCGACCTGGCCGGCTCGTCCGGCATCGCGAGCACTCCCTCCTTCCTTATCGAGGCGGACGGCGGCAGGCCGGAGCGGCTGGAGATCGACAGCCTCGAGCCCGAGCCGTTTCGCGCGGCGATCGACAGCGCGCTCGGGAAGTGAGCGAGCGCGGGCTCGCCCGCGCCGTCGGCCTGCTGGCGCTCGTGGGCGCGGGAGTTGCTGCCTACCTCACGTACGTCCGGTACACGGGCGGCACGATCGCGTGCACGACCGGTGGCTGCGAGCTCGTCCAGGGCTCGCGCTACTCGACGGTTGCGGGCGTCCCGGTGGCTCTGATCGGGCTCGTCGGATACGTGCTCGTCGCGGCCTTGAGTCTGATCCGCGGCGAGGCGGGAGCGGCGATCGGACTCGGCTTGACCGTCATCGGCTTCGCCTTCGCGATGTATCTCCTGTATGTGCAGGCCTTCCTGATCGAGGCGTACTGCCACTGGTGTCTGGCCAGCGACGCGGTCATGACCATCCTGCTCGTGCTGGGCGTGCCGAGGCTGCGCGCAGTCGTGCGCGCCCCCGGTGGCGTCGGAGAGGCCGAAGCAGCGGGAGTCTAGACGCGGGCTGCGAGATCCCGGAGCCGTGCCGCCCGCGTCACCTCTCAGCGAGACGGCGGAGCGTCTGCTCGGCCTCCGCCACCATGCGGCGGACGATCTCGCCGGCCGGGAGGATGTCGGCGACGAGGCCCGCGCTCTGCCCGGCAAAGAACGCCAGCGCCTCGATGTCACGGGTCATTCCCGGCACCGGCTCCTCGTTGGCGTAGCGGACGACTCCGACTCCGCTCGCCCAGGCGGCGACACGCTCGCCCTCGCCCGGGCCGCCCGCCCGGCGCAGGGCGTCCCGCATCCTCCCAGGCACGAACAGTGCTCGTGCGCAGCGTCCGGTGGGGAGCGTCCGCCCAGCCGATGTCGAAGAGCGTCGAGTGGACGGTGTCCGTCTCGGCGGCGCCGACGACACGCTCTTTGTAGTAGTCGTGCAGACCGGCTTCCTCGCTCGCGAGAAAGCGCGTGCCGACCCACACGCCGTCCGCCCCGAGCGCGAGCGCGGCGACGAGGCCCCGCCCGTCGCCGATCCCGCCAGCCGCGAGCACGGGGACGGGCGCGACCGCGTCCACGACGCGCGGCACGAGTGGAAGCGTCGCGACGTCGCCGCACACATGACCACCCGCCTCCCAGCCCTGGGCGACCACGACGTCGGCGCCGCTGTCCACGGCTCGCCGGGCCTCGGCCGCGCTGCCGGTGGTGTAGAGCACGGTGACGCCAGCCTCTCGGAGACGGGCGAGGTATGGCTTCGGGTCTTCGCCCTGGTCTCCCCAGTGGAAGTGAACGACTGGAACGTCCTCCTCGAGGGCGATCTCGAGCCGCTCCCACTGCGGCCACTCGAGCACGAGGTTGACCGCGAACGGCCTGTCGGTGAGCCGGCGCGTCTCCCGGATCGATCTGCGCGCCTCGTCCAGTTCGAGCCAGGAGACCTGGAGCACTCCCAACCCACCGGCGTTCGAGACCGCCGCGGCCAGCAAGGGCGTGGGAGAGACAGGCGCCTGGACGATCGGAACCTCGATCCCGACCAGGTCGCAGAACGCCGTCCGGAGCACGGCGCCATGCTACATCAGGGATTCGGGGCGGTTGGGGAAGCGCGCCGCCCCAGCCGGAAAGGTCTTCGTCGAAGAAGCGACGTCAAACTCGATGGATAAGCTGTTCTTATGGAAACCCGTCTGTTGGCTGCCTTTTCCGCGGTCGTCGAGCGGGGGAGCTTCTCACAGGCCGCCGAGCGGCTTGGGGTCACACAGCCGGCGATCAGTCAGCAGGTGCGCGGTCTCGAGGAGCGTCTCGGCCGGCAGCTGCTCGACCGCTCGGGGAGGCGAGTCGAGCCGACCGAGGCCGGCTGGCGCCTCTACCGAAGCGCGCAGCGCGTGCTCGCCGCCGAGGAGGAGCTGCTTGCCGATCTCGAGGCCGAGCCGGACACGGAGCTGCGCGGCCGGCTCGCGATAGGAGCCTCGACCGGCCCGGGGGGCCGGCTCGTGCCGCTGCTGCTCTGCGAGTTCGCGCGCATACATGCGGCGGTCGAGCCCGTGCTGCTCATCTCGGACACGCAGACGGTGATCGAGCGCGTCGCCGAGCGCGAGCTCGAGCTCGGCGTCGTCGGGGCGGCCGGCGCTCGGACGCGGGGCCTCGCGTTCGACCCTCTCGTTCGGGACGAGATCGTCCTCGCCGTGCCGCCCGGCCACGCGCTTGCCGGTCGGGTCGTCGCACCCCGGGAGCTCGCCGGCGAGACCCTGCTCGAGATGCAGGAGGGCGCCGGGGTGCGGCGCGTCGTCGAGCAGGAGCTACGCCGCAACGGCATCCGGCTGCGGCCTCGCGTCCGGCTCGAGCTCGGCCTCCAGGAGTCGGTCAAGAGCGCGGTCGCGGCCGGCTGCGGCGTGGGCTTCATCTCGCGCGCTGCGATCGAGGGCGAGCTCCGCGCCGGAACGATCGGCGCCGCGCGTCTCGAGGGCGTCGAGCCCGCCCGCCAGATCTACCTCGTGCGCTCCTCGTCACGAGTGCCGACTCGTGCCGCCGAGGCGTTCGTCGCGTTTGCACTGGAGCGGACGTCCGTGCCGGCCGGGTAAGTCCGCTTACGTGGCATATCGTCGAGCCGCTCGAGAACCGCGATGTCGCGCTGCTCGTCGCCGCGATGGCAGTCTCGCTGCTCGGAGACTGCGGGCCCAGACACGCCTCCGGTTCGCGTGGGCCGGATATATCCGGCCCCTACATAAGTCGAACTAATGCTTTGCATTAGTCTTCGTGTGGTAATGTACTTCGATGGCGAAGCCCCTCGTCTTCGACGTGCTCGTCGTCGGCAGCGGTGCCTCCGGGCTGGCCGCAGCGCTCTCCGCCGAACGGGCCGGCGCGCGCGTCGGGCTCGTGACGAAGGGCGCGCTCCAGTCCTGCAACTCCGCGAAGGCGCAGGGCGGCATCCAGGCGGCCGTCGGCGACGACGATTCCCCCGAGCTCCACGCCGAGGACGTCTGGAAGAGCTCGCACGAGACCGCCGACATGCGACTGGTCGACGTGTTGACCGGTGAGGCCGCGGTCCGCGATCGCATGGCTCGAGCAGCACGGTGTGACCTTTACGCGCGCGAGCGGCAACGGTCATAATCCGTCGTACCGGCTCGCGCGCTGCGGCGGCGCGAGCCGGAAACGTCTTCTCCAGGTCGGTGATCGCACGGGGCATGCGATCACGACCGCGCTCCGTGACGCCTATGCAGCTTCGGGCGGTGTTTCGCTGCCGGGCACGCCCCTCGTGGCTCTCGGGCGACGCCCTGAGGGGTTTCTCGCGACGTGCCGTCCGAAGGACGGCAGCGTCGATTCAGATCGAGGCCGGAGCGCTCGTCCTCGCAGCCGGCGGCCGCTGTTACCGCGAGGCGCAGGAGCGCGGCGAGCTCACGACGAACCACCCGGGCGCGACCGGCGAGGCGACAAACGTCGCTCGAGAGCTCGGCGCGGAGGCTCGCGACCTCGACGCGCTCCAGTATCACCCCAACGGCGGCATCTGGCCGAGCGGCATGCAGGGCTACTCGATCCCGGAGACGACGAGGGCCTACGGCGCCGAGCTCCTGAATGCCGACGGCGAGCGATTCGTCGACGAGCTCGCGCCGAGGGACGTCGTCTCGGAAGCGATCTTCCGCGAGGTCGCCGAGGGCCGCGGTACGACCAGCCCCGACGGCCGGCCCGCGGTCTGGCTGGACAC
The DNA here is from genome assembly GCA_963838105.1 of uncultured Thermoleophilia bacterium. Taxonomy (GTDB): domain Bacteria; phylum Actinomycetota; class Thermoleophilia; order Gaiellales; family Gaiellaceae; genus CAWJNF01. The sequence goes on from CAWIQC010000009.1 coordinate 4,485, forward strand.
GACCAAGATCCCCGAGGCGGATGCCCGCATCTCGCTGCCGTACATGCTGCGCCGCTACCGGGCGGCCGGAGTCGACCCGCTGGCGGAGCGGATCCTCACGTATCCGGTGCTCCACTACCAGAACGGGGGCCTCGTGATCGACGAGCACGGCGAGACGACGGTGCCGGGAATGTTCGCGTGCGGCGAGATCGCCGGCGGCACGCACGGGCGCAACCGGATGATGGGCAACTCCCTGCTCGAGTGCGTGGTCTTCGGGCGGCGCGCCGGTCGGGCGGCAGCCGAGAGAGCGAGGTCGTGATGGCGGTGGCGACGGATCTGCGCAAGGTCGTAGAGGACGCGGCCGCGTACCTCTACGTCTGGGCGCTGAAGGACATTCCGCAGGATCTGCGCGATGCGCTGAAGGAGGCGCGCGGGCGCGAGACCTCGACGCCGGGCCAGCGCGTGCTCGACACGATCCTCAGGAACGTCGAGGTCGCGGATGCCGAGAAGAACCTCGTCTGCCAGGACACCGGCATCGCCGTCTACTACTGCCGTGTCGGCGAGGGCTTCCCGCTGCACCCGGCGCGGATCTACGAGGCGCTGCGCGACGGCACCGAGCGCGCGACGGTCGAGCACCCGCTGCGCTCGAACACCGTGCACACGCTGACCCGGGAGAACACGGGCCAGAACGTCGGCCACCGCGTCCCGATCGTGCACTGGGACTTCGTTCCGGACTGGGACGGCCTGGACGTGAAGTGCGTGCCGAAGGGGTCCGGCTCGGAGAACATGAGCTTCCTGAAGATGTGCGTCCCGGCCGACGGCGTGGCCGGCATCAAGCGCTTCGTGCTCGACTCGATCGTCGGGGCCGGGGGCAAGCCGTGCCCGCCCGGCATCGTCGGCGTCGGCATCGGCGGCTCCGCCGACTACGCCATGCACCTGGCCAAGGAGGCGATCGCGCGTCCGGTCGGGACGCGGAACCCGGATCCCGAGGTGGCGAGGCTCGAGGAGGAGCTCTTCGAGCTGCTGAACGAGACCGGCATCGGGCCGATGGGGCTCGGCGGCGACGTGACCGTGCTCCAGTGCCACGTCGAGCACGCCGACACGCACATGACCCTCAATCCCGTCGCCGTCAACTACCAGTGCTGGGCCGCGCGCCGCGCGACGGCGCACGTGGCAGCGGACGGCGTCGTCGACTACGACCGGGAGGCCTAGACATGGCCGAGCACCGTCTGACGTTCCCCACCGACGAGGCGCACATCCGTGAGCTCCGCGCCGGCGACTCCGTCGTCGTCGACGGGCACATCGTCGGCATCCGCGACCGGACGCAGATCCGCATGTTCGACCAGGGGCAGCGTCCGCAGATGGATCTCGCCGGGGCGCTCCTGCTCCACACAGCGCCGAACGTGCGCAAGGTCGGCGAGGGGCGCTACGAGAAGATGTGCATCGGCACGACCACGAGCGCCCGCATGGTGCGGTTCACGGAGCCGCTCGGGCGGGACTACGGCGTGCGTGCGATCTGCGGCAAGGGAGGGCTGCCCGACGAGGCGATCGAGCCGATGCAGCGGCTGGGGATGGTGTATTTCGCGATCGTCGGCGGCGCGGCGGCGCTCGAGACGACGCAGATCGAGGAGATCGAAGAGGTCGAGTGGGAGGACCTCATGCCGGAGTGCCTCTGGAAGTTCCGCGTCAAGGACTTCGGGCCGCTCACGGTCGGGATCGACTCCCACGGCACGTCGCTGTACCGCGACGTACAGGAGCAGGCGAAGAAGCGACTGGAGGCCCTCTATGCACGGCTCTACACCGGTGGGACCGCGACGGCTGGCTCGACGTTCCTGCGCGCAGCCCGAAGCCGCGCTCGGGCGGACTGACGCACGTCATCGACAAGGGAATGAACCTGCGCGACATCGAGGGCCTCTTCGATACGGGCGGGAACTTCGTCGACATCGTCAAGCTCGGCTGGGGCACGTCCTACGTCACGAACAACCTCGAGAAGAAGATCGCCCTGTACCGCTCCCTGGAGACCCCCGTCGTCTGCGGCGGGACGTTGTTCGAGGCAGCGGTCGCGCGCGGGCGCCTGGACGAGTACCGCAGCTGGCTCACCGAGAACCGCTTCTCGCACGTCGAGATCTCCGACGGCACGATCGACCTGCCGCGCGCACGCAAGCTCGAGCTCATAGCGGAGCTGGCGCGCGACTTCGTCGTCCTCTCCGAGGTCGGCTCCAAGGACGCCGAGGTCGTCTATCCGCCCTACCAGTGGGTCGACTGGATCAAGGAGGAGCTCGACGCCGGCTCCTGGAAGGTGATCACGGAGGGCCGCGAGGGCGGCACCGCCGGGATCTACCGCCGCGACGGCGAGATGCGAACGGGCCTGATCGACGAGATCGCCCACTCGATCGACGTCGCCGAGATTATCTTCGAGGCGCCCACGAAGGCCTCGCAGGCATGGTTCGTGAAGCACTTCGGGCCCGACGTCAACCTCGGCAACATCCCGCCCGAGGAGGTCATCCCGCTCGAGACGCTCAGGCTCGGTCTCCGCGCCGACACGCTCAAGGAAGTCCTGCTCCGTGAGACCCAGCCGGTCTGACGAGCCGCGGGCCGGTGAGATCGGCCCCTACGCGACGTCGAGCCGCGGGTGTAGGGGCGGGTCCCCGACCCGCCCTCCCCTGGGGACGCGATGACCGCCCGCCTCTCCCTCACGCCGCCGGAGCTCGAGGCTCTACCGGCGGAGGAGCTGCTGCGCTGGGCGAGCGAGGAGTTCGGCGACAGGGTGTGCCTCACCTGCTCGTGGCAGAAGCAATCGTCGGTGCTCGTGCACATGGTCTCGGACCTGGCGCTCGCGATGGACGTCGTCGAGCTCGACACGCACCTCTTCTTCCGCGAGAGCTACGACACGCGCGAGCGGCTCGTGGAGCGCTACGGGCTCAGCCTCATCCGCCCGGAGCTGCCGACGATCGCCGAGCAGCACGCGCGAGAGGGCCCGAACCTCTGGGAGACGAATCCCGACCGCTGCTGCCACATCCGCAAGGTTGAGCCTCTGATCGAGGCGCTCGAGCCGTATGATGCATGGATATCGGGCATCCGACGCGACCAGTCGCCGAGTCGCAGCGGGATCCCGAAGGTCGTCTGGTCGGATCGGTACCGGGTGTTCAAGCTCCATCCGCTCGCCGACTGGACAGAACCGGAGGTCTGGCGCTACATCATGAGTAACGACATCCCGTACAACCCGCTGCACGACGGCGGCTACCGTTCAATCGGCTGTATCCCGTGCACGCGGCCGACCGAGCTCGACGAGGAGGAGCGGGCCGGGCGCTGGGCCGGCTCGGACAAGCTCGAGTGCGGCATCCATCACGACAACTGCGACCCCCCGACGGAGAGGGACTGAGGGTCGCCGTAGGGGCCGGATCTCATCCGGCCCGATCAATGGAACGACGAAAGGAACGTATGACGGATCACATCCACCCCGCCGAGCACCCCGAGTCGGACAAGGTCGCCGGCGGGGGCTTCACGCTCTGGTTCACCGGGCTCTCCGGCGCCGGCAAGACCACGATCGCGCCACCTCGTCGGCCCCGAGCTCGAGGCGCGCGGCAAGATCGTCGAGTACCTCGACGGGGACACCGTCCGCACCCATCTGTCCAAGGGCCTCGGGTTCTCCCGCGAGGATCGCGACACGAACATCGAGCGGATCGGCTGGGTCGCCGCCCGGCTGACGCGTCACGGCGCGGCGGTCATCGCCGCCGCGATCTCGCCCTACGAGGAGACGCGGCGCAACGCGCGCGACATGGTGGAGCAGTTCGGCCCGTTCGTCGAGGTCTTCGTCCATGCGACCGTGGACGAGTGCGCGCGGCGTGACGTGAAGGGCCTGTACGCGAAGGCCTTCGCCGGCGAGATCAAGGGCTTCACCGGGGTCGACGACCCGTACGAAGCGCCCGACGCTGCGGAGATCGTGCTCAACACGGAGGAGCATCCGCCGGAGGAGTCGGCGCGGCTCGTGCTCGCGAAGCTCGAGGAGCTCGGGCTCGTGCCGGCGGCGGTGCAGGTGTGAGCACGACGCTGGACTCCCACCTGATCGCGCCTCATGGCGGCGCGCTCGTCGACCGAACCGGCGACAGGCCCGACGGCGTCGACACCCTCGAGACCGTCAGGCTCACGCCGCGGGAGCTGGCCGACCTCGACATGCTCGCGTCGGGCGCGCTCTCTCCGCTCACCGGCTTCATGAGCCGTGCGGACTACGAGCGCGTCGTCGAGGACATGCATCTCACGAGCGGCCTGCCGTGGGCTCTTCCCGTCTGCCTGGCGGTGCCGGAGGCGCCTGCCGGGGACCGCGTCTGTCTCGCGAGCGAGGACGGGACTCCGCTGGCCGTCCTCGAGGTCGAGGACGCCTTCCCGTACGACAGGGAGCGCGAGGCGGAGCGCTGCTTCCGCACGACGGACGGCGAGCATCCGGGCGTTGCCCGCCTCTACGAGCAGCACGATCTGTACCTGGCCGGCCGTGTAACCGTCTTTCAGCGCCAGCAGCCGTCGTTTCCGGAGCTCGCCAAAGACCCCTCCGAGACCAGGGCTCTCTTCGCCGAGCGGGGCTGGCGTCGCGTGCGTCGGCTTCCAGACGCGAAACCCGATCCACCGGGCGCACGAGTACCTGACCAAGTGCGCGCTCGAGACCGTCGACGGCCTGCTGCTGCACCCGCTCGTGGGCGAGACGAAGTCCGACGACGTGCCGGCCGCGGTTCGCGTCGACTGCTACCGCGTGCTGCTCGACGGCTACTACCCGACCGATCGGGTCGTCATCTCCGCCTTCCCGGCCGCGATGCGCTACGCGGGGCCGCGCGAGGCGATCTGGCACGCCATCTGCCGGAAGAACTACGGCTGCTCGCACTTCATCGTCGGTCGCGACCACGCCGGCGTCGGTAGCTACTACGGCACCTACGACGCGCAGCTGATCTTCGACGAGTTCGGCCCGCACGAGCTCGACATCGAGCCGATGTTCTTCGAGCACTCGTTCTGGTGCAAGGCGTGCGGTCAGATGGGTACGCCGAAGACCTGCCCGCACGGTGGCGACGACCACGTCTTCCTGTCGGGGACGAAGGTCCGCGAGCTGCTCGCCGCCGGCGAGCTTCCGCCGGCCGAGTTCTCGCGGCCCGAGGTGGCCGAGATCCTGATCAGCGCGTACCGCTCGGATCGGTAGGGAGTCGGCGACGTTCCAGCTGTAGCCCTGGATCAGCGCACGGCAACGGGGCTCGCCCGTCCGCCCGCACTGGGTGAGCGCGTACAGGGGCCCCGAGCCGACGAGGTAGACGCGCTCGCTATCGGCGACGATCGGCGAGTAGTGACCGTCGGGGAACTGCCAGACCAGCTTCCCCGTCCGCGCGTCGAGCGCGTACGTACGCACGCGGCCCCTGCTCTGCGAAGCGAGATCCGTTGGAGCCGCAGGTACCGCAGGTCGAGAAATAGACGAGCCCGCCCATGACGGTGGGCGCGCCGTGGATGGATGCCGGTGAGTCGTATGTCCAGCGTACGTCGCCGGTGGCAGCGTCGAGGGCGTAGAAGTTGCCGTCGTAGGATCCGACGTACACGGTCTGGCGCCAGACGGCGGCGGCGCTGTAGACGTACGTCCCGGCGCTCTGTGCCCAGAGGAGCTTGCCGCTCGTCGCGCCGAATGCGTAGACCATGCCATCGGTATTGCCGATGAAGACGCGCCCGTACGCAACCGTTGGGGTCGCGTAGAAGTACTCGCGCTGCCCGCGCGAGAAGCCCGCCGCGCGCCACCGCTCCGGCGCCGGTCGTCGCGTCGACCGCGAACACCGACTGCCGTCGGAGCCGATGTAGACGACGCCGTCTGCGTAGGCGGCTGCGCTGTTCAGTTCCTCGCCGGCGTCGAATGCCCACCTCTGCTTGCCCGTCCGCGCGTTGAGGGCATACAGCCGGCCGTCCCAGGATCCCACGTAGAGCGTGCCGTCGACGACGAGCGGGGTCGACTCGCTCGATACGGGAAAGCGCCAGCGCTCCTTGCCGCTTGCAGCGTCCATTGCGACGAGGAACCCGGTCGCGTCGCGTGAGCCGTAGCTGCAAGGCGCTGGCAGGTAGGGCTGGAAGACGAGGCCTTCGTACGACGGTTGGCGAGGCAGCCGTGCAGTTCTCGCTGAAGTGCTTCTCCCAGACGACGTCGCCGCTCTCGGCATCGATCGAGAAGAAGCGCCCACGGCCCTCAGCGAGGTAGACCCGACCGTAGGCGACCGTCGGTGGGAGTTCGATATTCCCACCCGAGCGTACGGCCCAGAGGCGGCTGTAGGGCGGGCGGTGATCGGCGGACGGAGGCGCGACGTGGGAGCGGGCGACGTCGTAGCCATAGGTCGGCCATGGCTCGTCCACGATCGGAGACTCGGGCTCGGGCACGCTCTCGGGCGGAACCTCCGCCTGCGGCGGTTCAGGGTCCGGGGGCACGGTGACCGCAGGCTCGCGAGCGCAGGCTCGGTGAGCGCAGGCTCCGTGCCGGGGTCGAACTCCTCCGTCGACGAGCCGCGTACCACCTGGTGCTCGGGAGGCGTCGTCCGAGCGCGCCCACAGCGCCCCGAGCGCAGCCCGCCGCCGCCAGCAGCACGACCGCGGTGAGCAGGGCGGCCCACGTCCACGGCCGGCCGCCGAACGGAAGACGCCGTCGACGCATGCGTGGGGCTAAGGGTACCCGCCGGTCCTTCAGCGCCATCGGGTAGCGTCACCCTGTGATGGCGCTCACCGAGGCTCGTGGAGCTGCGGCCTGCTGCGATGCTCGTCGCTCGCTGGCTTGCTCGTCGCCTCATCCGTCGCGTTCGTCATGACCCAGCGCGAGAAGCTCACCCGCGGCCCGATCGCTGACGCGTCCGTCGGCAGGCTCTTCGCACCCTCGTGCGACTGCCCCGACGATGCGGTGCAGGATCGCGTTCACGCCTCCGCGAGCCCGACACGGTCACCGTCGAGATCCTCGACGAGGACGGACGAGCCGTGCGCACGCTCCTTCGGGACGAGCCTGTCGCCGGAGGCCCTGTTGCGCTCGAGTGGGATGGCGTGACTCGACGCAGGCGGGCTGGCGGCGGAGGGCTCTACAAGGCGGCCATCAGGCTGGACGGGAGGGAAGGACCTTCGTCTTCCCACCTCCATCGAGCTGGACGCGACGGCGCCGACCGCGACGCTCGTCAGCGCGCTGCCGGAGTCGGCGGCGCCGGGCCGAGCGCATCGCCGTCCGCTACCGCCTCAGCGAGCCCGCGCAGGCGATGCTCTACGTCGAGGGCGTCAGCGTCGTGCTCGTCCGCGCTCGCGGACCGAGGGCAAGCTCTCATGGTTCGGACGCGCGGGCGGCGTCGCCCTTGCCGCCGGGGCGCTACGAGCTGACGGTGGCGGGGCTCGACGTGGCGGGCAACGTCGGACCGCGTACGCCGCCGCTCACCGTGACTCTCCGCTGAGCGGGCTGACGTTCCCGGCGAGGTGGCAGCCCGCGCCGCCGCCAGCAAGTAGGCCATGCCAATCCCGGCGAGAGGCCAGACGAGGTAGGAGTTCTGGAGCACTCGTCCCAGGTAGAGCAGGACGAACATCGAGATCGAGAAGGCTACGGCACCGATCCAGAGCGTACGCGCGCGGAGCTGGATCCAGACGAGCCATGCGGTGAGCGGCAGCCAGACGAAGGCTGCGAGGTACGCGAACGGGTAGGGATCCGTCCGCTCCTCGATCACCCCGACCTCGACGAGGATGCCCGCACAGCCCGTAGCCGATGATGCGGTACGTGTCGGCGCCGTAGGCGATCGTGTCCCGCCACAGGGCGCCGGCATCGGCGACCAGGAAGGGCAGGAAGCCGGCGAGGAGCACTCCGGCGAATGCGGCGCCCGCACGATAGAGGACCTCGCGGCGCGTCCCCACGACGAGGAGCAGCACGACGAGGAACGGTAGCGCGACGAGGGCGAACTGCTTGAGGAGGATGGCGATGGCGAGGCAGGCGCCCGCTCCGACCGCCGCGTGAGCGGGAGGCGAGGGCAAAGGCGAGCAGCAAGAAGACGAGGCTCGGGGCGTCCGCAACGCCGAACCAGACGCCGTGTACCGCCAGCGGGTTCGCTGCGAGCGCCGCACCGGCTGCGAGGCCGACGGCAGGCCGGCGCGCGGAATGCGAGCGCCGCGGCACCCATGCCCAGCGTGGCGAGCAGGACGAGCAGGCGATAGTCGTCGAAAGGAGCCGGGAGCACGCGCCACGCGGCGGCCGACAGCGGCGTGCCGGGGAAGTAGGCCAGATGGCGTAGGGCCACCTGCTCCGTTCGCGTCGCCTCGGAGGTCGTGCCGTCGAAGCTGTAGAAACGCTCGAGGCCCGAGTAGCCGTAGTCGTGCCCGTACGGATTGTCGCCGTCGAGCACGAGCTCTCCCGCCAGCTCGATCTGGTAGGTGGAGTCGTTCGTGAAGAACCACGGCGGCGCTCGACTGGCGCAAGCCGAGCTGTAGCAGCACCGAGGGCACGAGCAGGAGGCAGACGACGACCGCGACGAGCGCAGCCAGGTGCCCAGTACTTCCATGTCCGGACGACGAGCGTGACGATCCCCGCGACGGCGACGAGGACGCCGGCTGCCAGCGCCATCGCGCGCGGTATGCCGAGATCCCACTCGCTGTCGGCGAGCCGCACGAGCCACGCGAGCGGCCCGCTCGGCTCGATCGTCTCCGGGCGGAACATGCGGGTGTCTGCGCCGAGCTCGGGAACATTCAGCACGACGAGGACTGCCAGCACGGACAGCACCAAGAGGACGCTGCGCGAGCTGAGCTCGCCCGTCCGCTCGCTCATGGAGTCCCCACCGGGATCGGCGTGCCGGAGCGGGCAAGGGCGTCCGGGGCCGGCTGGGTGGGCCGGACGCTGGCTCCGGCTGCCAGCCCGAACACGAGCCAGGTGATCGGATCCTCGAGAAAGCCGCTGTACGCGAGGGAGTGGACGAAGAGGGCGAGAAGCACTGCCGCCAGGGCGAGCCCGAAGACTCTGTCACGCGAATGCACCACTGCGATCGTGCGCCCGGCGCCGGCAAGGAGCGCGAGGTAGAGGAGGAGGCCGACCACGCCGAGCTCGGCGACGATTGTCACCGGAGTCGTGTGAGACACGAAACGCGCGACGACCGCGCTGCGGTCGGAGAGGCGCTGGCTCGCGAGGGGCTGGCTGCCGATGCCGACGCCGGCGATCGGGTGGTCGGCCGCGACCTGCGCCGCCTCGGCGGCGCGGAATGAGCGACCGCTCGTGACGCGCCGCAGCGACTCGTCCCGACCCCTGTGCGCCGGCCAGGACTCCGGCGGTGACGACGAGCGCGCAGGCGACCGCAGCGATCGTCAGGCGGAGCCTTCCGCGCGCGGCGACGAGCGTAAGCGCGAGCACTGCGACGAAGAGCGCGGCCATGCTCGTCTGTGAGTACGTGAGATACAGACCGGCAAAGAGGAACGCGACGAGCGCCGCCGCCTTGATGCTGACCCGTGCGAACAGCATGAGGGTTACGAGGACGACCAGTCCGAGCACCACGTGGCGTCCGTAGAGGTTCGGATCCCGGAAGAGCGAGGTGACCCGGAAGAGCGACGAGTACGTGTTGCCGACGTCGACGGTCGGCGCCGAGAAGAGCAGGCTGCGAGTCGCTGCCTCGATCAGGCCGACGAGCACGAATAGCCCGGCCAGCGTGACGGCGATCCAGGCGAGAGCCCTCGGTAGCCAGCTTGCGAAGGGAGCGCGCGCGACGGCGGCGGTGAGCGCGGAGAACGGCAGCAGGAAGAAAGCGAGCGCGGCACGGCCCGCCTCGAGGTCAGCGGCCCAGAGGAGCGAGAGCGACGCGTATGCGACGAACGCTCCGGCAGGTATGGCGATCGCCGGGGGCATCGGGATCACGACCTCGCCCTTGAGCGTGCGGTACGCGAGCGCGAGCACAGCGGCGCCCAGCACGACGTACAGCGGAACGAGGCGACCGAGGTCGCCCTGCTCCGCGATACTCACGAACAGCGGATGCTCGCTTCCGAAGTCGAGCGGCACGCGGAACGGCGCCGTTGCGAGAACGAACGCGGGCACGAGCGCGGGCCACCGCACGAAGCCGTAGGCCCCGACTCCGACGAGGACGAGCGCCCCGGCGGCGAGGGCCAATGTTGCGGCGACCGACGAGCCGGCGTCGAACGAGAGGGCGAAGAGCACCTCCGCGGCAGCGAGCAGCCCGAGACCGGCGAGCAACCCGACACGTCCGCGCGCGATGAGCGCGAGCGCCGCGCCGGGCGCACCCACCACGGCAGCGATCTGTGCGAGGTCACCGGTGTCCATCGGCCAGAGGCGTACAGTAGATGACGCCGGATCGGCCTCCGATTCGTGATACGACTAGCTGCGTGAGCGCGGGAGCGGCAGCGGCGTGATCGAGGCCTGGCGTCGTGTTCTCGTGCTCGCGCCGCACACCGACGACGGGGAGTTCGGATGCGGCGGGACGATGGCGCGACTCGTCGAGCGCGGCGTCGACGTGCACTACGTGGCCTTCTCGATCGCCACGAAGTCGCTGCCCGAGGGGTTCCCGCCGGACACGCTCGCCCGCGAGGTGCGTGAGGCGACGGCCGAGCTCGGCATCCCTGCGGAGCGTCTCATCGTGCACGACTTCGAGGTCCGGGCGTTCCCCGAGCACCGCCAGGAGATCCTCGAGCTCCTCATCGCGCTGTGGGAGGAGTGGCGGCCGGACGCCGTGCTGCAGCCGAGCCTCACGGACGTCCATCAGGACCACCAGGTCATCGCCGCCGAAGGCATCCGTGCGTTCAAGCGCACCACCGTGCTCGGCTACGAGATCCCGTGGAACACGCTCAGCTTCACGTACCAGGCCTATGTCACGCTCGAGCGAGCTCACGTCGAGCGCAAGGTGTCCGCGCTCGCGCGCTACGCGTCCCAGCAGCACCGCAACTACGCGAATCCGGACTACATCTGGAACCTGGCGCGAACGCGTGGCTTCAGCGTCGGCCGGGAGTACGCGGAGGCCTTCGAGGTCTACCGGGTGGTGGAGTAGCCGTCGCTATCGTGGTGCCGTGGGCATCGCGCAGGCAGGGTGGCGGGATCACGCGCTCGAGACGCTGCGGGTCGGCGGCCATCGTTCGGGCGGCGCGCGAACGGCCGTCATCGATCTGCTTGCCCGTCAGGACTGCTGCCTCACCGCGCAGGAGATCTTCGACGCGCTTCGAGCCGACGGCCGCTCGGTCGGGATCGCGAGCGTCTACCGGGCGCTCGAGCTGCTCACCGGCGCGAAGCTCGTCCAGCGGCTCGAGATGGGCGAGGGCATCGCACGCTACGAGCCCGTTCACGCCGGCGGCGAGCATCACCACCACCTCGTCTGTGAGCACTGCGGCCGCGTGCAGGCGTTCGAGGACGACGCGCTCGAGGACGCTCTCGAGCAGCTGGGCGAGCGACTCGGTTTCGAGGTCGGCGGCCACGACGTCGTCCTGCACGGCGCCTGCTCCGAGTGCCGCTGAGAGCGCCTAACAGAAAGGAGACCCCCAGCGCGGCCGACGGCGCAGTACTTCATTCTGTTGGGCGCTCAAAGCGTCAGCCGCCGTACTGCTCTTCCCAGCGCTTCAGCGCGCTCTGCCAGCGGAACCACGGCCAGTACCAGGACGGCAGACGGCGCGGCGCGGAGGCCGGCCGCGGTCCCCGCTCCGCCTTCGGCGTGAGCTGCCAGCGGCGCAGCGCCCAGGCCCAGGCCGGAATACGGCGCGGTACGCCGCCGGGCCGGGGTGGGCGCGGAGGCGGTGGCTCGACGTTCCCGGGATCCTCGCCGAGCGGGAGCCGCCCGGTTGCCGGGCGCACGTCGGCGCCGGCCTCGATGGCGTAGCGGTACACCCCGGGCGGGATCCCTCCCGCCGGCCAGGTCCAGTCGATCGTGCTGCCGTCGCCGGCTCTGCTTGCCACGGACGCCCCGGCCTCGTCCGTCACGGTCACGGTCCACGAACGAGGCTCCGACAGGCGGGCCTGGAAGGTCACGTTCTGCGCCAGCGTCGACGGTGACGGTGGGCTCGTAGAGCTTGGGCAGCCCGAGGATCGCCGCCTCCGCCGCCATGCCGTCGAGCTCGGAGTAGAGGTTCTCGCCCGGGCACGCAGTCGAGTTGACGTCGCGATGCCCGGACACCGCGCGCAGGAGGCGAGGCGTGCCGGAGGAGACGTACGCCGGCTGCCCCAGCGGATCGACGTGGCCGACGTCGAGCCTCCAGGCCAGCAGCGCGACGAGGGCCGCGCGCGCCTCGGGTCGTCAGCGTCTCGCGCTCGAGGTTCCCGAGCAGGGCGATCCCGCACGAGCCGGCGTTGAAGCCGCCCGCGTGCGCCCCCACGACGTTGCGCTCGACTCCGCCGACGCGTCCTTCGAACGCCTGCCCGAACGGGTCGACGACCAGGTTGTAGCCGATGTCGTTCCAGCCGTTCGACTCGACGTGGTAGATCTGGATCGCACGGATGAGCGCCGCCGAGTCGTCGGGCGTGGCAGGGGCCTTTCCGGCCGTGTGGTGGACGATCGCCAGGAGAAGCCGGTCGGCGTAGTACGGGTCGGCCCGGACGATCGTCTCGTCGGCGCCCCAGTCTGCGCGTGACACGATGAACGGGGCGGCCGCGGTCGCCAGTCGCCGCGATTGCACGGTCGGGCTCCAGACGAAGTGCGCGCGCAGGCGCCGCACGTCGCCGGCGAGCCTGTACTGAACGGCATCGGAGGCAACGCCGACCCAGGCCGGCGAGCCGAGCGTCCAACCCCTCGGGCCGCGCTCGCCGGGGCCGTCGGCCTGCTCGTGCTCGACGGCTCTGTCCCACTCGCCCCAGGCGCCCGCGGCCGACCGCGTGCGGTACTCGACCAGACCGGGCCCCTGCCAGTGCAGGCCGAGGAGGTGGAACGGCGGCGCCTCGCGGGCCTCGAGCACGCGCCAGCCGGCCGAGAGCTGCCGTGACCGTCCGAGCGGCTCGTCGCGAGTGGTCACGGACGGAGCGAGCGCAGCGGCCTTCGCCGGCCCGGTCAGGCCGTGCAGCCCGGCGAGACCGAGCGCGGCGGCCGCCGTTCGCCGGAGGAGCTCCGAACGCGTCTGTCTGTTGCCCGAGTCGATCACGTGGCCTCGTGCTGGGGGATTCCTCCCGAGCGAGTCCCCTGCCCGACCCTTCAAGGTGCCACAGCGAACCCCTGCAGAGGCGCATTCCGCACAGTGTCTTTACATGAGAATGAGAATGGTTCCCATTGCTGCTACGATCGGCGGGCATGAGACGGAGGTGCCGGGCGTCGGTCGCATGCCTCGGGGTCATGGCGCTGATCGCAGCCGGCGCGGGCTGCGGGGCCGGCGAGGAACAGGCAGGCGGGCGCCTCCAGGTCATCGCGGGCTCCTATCCGCTCGCGTTCGCCGCGGAGGAGATCGGGGGCGACGCCGTCAGGGTCGAGAACCTCACGCCTCCGGGTGTCGAGCCTCACGACCTCGAGCTCTCCGCGCGCGACGTCGAGCGGATCCAGTCGGCGGATCTCGTCCTCTACCTCGGGAACGGCTTTCAGCCGGCCATCGAGGACGCCGCGCTCCGTTCGGCCGCGCCGGTCGATCTCCTGGACACGCTCGAGCTCCCGGACGGCGGCGATCCTCACGTCTGGCTCGACCCGGTCCGCTACGCGCAGATCGGCGAGCGGCTCGGGCAACTGCTTGGCGCTGAGGACGCCGCCGCCGGGTTCGGCGAGCGGCTGATGGAGCTGGACGACGAGTTCCGGGCCGGCCTTGGCGACTGCGAGCGGCGGGCGATCGTCACGAGCCACGAGGCGTTCGGCTACCTCGCCGAGCGCTACGGGCTCGAGCAGCTCGGCGTCAGCGGAGCCGAGCCCGAGGCCGAGCCGGCGCCGAGGGACCTCGAGAAGATCGTCGAGGCTGTCCGCGAGAGCGGGGCCACCACGGTCTTCGTCGAGACGCTCGTCTCGCCCGAGCTCGCCGAGACGGTCGCGCGCGAGGCCGGCGCGGAGGTCGCGACGCTCGACCCGCTGGAAGGGCTCAGCGAGTCGGCGCTCGCGGCCGGCAGCGACTACTTCTCGGTGATGCGCGAGAACCTGGCCGCCCTGCGGGAGGCGCTCGGATGCACGTAGCGGGCAAGGGACAGAGCCCCCCGCCCGCGGTCGAGCTGCGAGGCGTGGCGTTCGCCTACTCGAAGGGCCAGAACGTCCTCGCCTCCGTGGACCTGCGTATCGGGCAGGGGGAGCTCGTCGCGATCGCCGGGCCGAACGGAGGCGGCAAGACGACGCTCGTCCGCGTCGCGCTGGGCCTGCTCGAGCCGGCCGAGGGCGAGGCGTTTCTGTTCGGCGAGCCCGCCCGCAGGTTCTCCGGGCGAGCGACGCTCGGCTATCTGGCGCAGCGTTCGCAACTCGGTACCGAAGCGCCGGCCACCGTCCGCGAGGTCGTCAGCGCGGGACGGCTGGCCTCGTCCGGGCTCCTGGGGCCGCTCCGGCGCCGCGACCGGGCGATCGTCGACACCGCGATCGAGCGAGTCGGGCTGGGGGGGCTCGAGCGCCGCGTGCTCGCAACGCTCTCGGGCGGGCAGCAGCAGCGGGCGTTCATCGCCAAGGCGCTCGCGGCGGAGCCGGCGCTGCTCGTTCTCGACGAGCCCACGGCGGGCGTAGACGTGGACGCGCAGGAGGCGCTCGCGTCGCTGCTCGCGTCGCTTCACCGTGATCTGCGCGTGACGATCCTGTACGTCTCACACGAGTTCGGCGCCGTCGAGCGCTACGTCCAGCGACTTCTGCTCGTGCGAGGCGGCGTCGTGTTCGACGGGCCGCCGAGCGCGCTTCCGCAGCGGTGGCACGACCCGTCGCACGTCCATGTTTGACCTCGAGTTCATGCGGCTCGCATTCGCGGCCGGCGCCGTGGTCGGTCTTCTGGCGCCGGCGGTCGGCTTCTTCCTCGTCCAGCGAGGCATGAGCCTCATCGGCGACGGCGTCGGCCACGTCGCCTTTGCGGGCGTCGCCGCCGGGTACCTTCTCGACGTGTCGCGAACGGGCCTCGCGCTCGCCGCGGCGGTCGGGGGGGCAGTCGGGATCGAGTGGCTCCGAGCACGGCACCGGGCGGCCGGCGACCAGGCGCTCGCGCTCGTCTTCTACGCCGGCATCGCCGGCGGCGTCGTGCTCGTCTCCGCGGCCGACGGCCTCAGCGTCGACCTCTTCGCGTTCCTGTTCGGCTCGATCCTCACGGTGACCTGGTCGGACTTCTGGGTGATCCTCGCGCTGGGCGTCGGCGGCCTGACGGTGATCGGGCTTCTCTACCGGGCGCTCGCCGGGGTCGTCCTCGACGAGGAGGGTGCCCGGGTGGCGGGCGTTCCGGTCGCCGTGCTGAACACGGTGGTGTCGGCGCTCGCCGGCGTCACGATCGCCGTGTCGATGCAGATCGTCGGCGTGCTCCTGATCGCGGCGCTGATGGCGCTTCCGGTCATCGCGGCGAGCAGGGTCGCGTGGAGCCTCGCCTCGACGCTGCTGCTCGCGATGGGCATCGGGCTGGCATCGGTGCTGGCAGGCTTGACGATCTCCTACCAGGCCGATCTCGCGCCCGGCGGCGCCATCGTCCTCCTCGCCGCCGCGGCGTTCGTCGCCGCGACGGCCTTCCGGGCGCTGCGCGCCTAACCGTCCGGGCCGTCGTCCCACTCGAGCTGGTCGACGTACCGGAGCGCCCGCCGGGTGGGCCTCAGGCGGCGGGCATGGGCGGCGAGCTCCTCGGCGTCGATCTCGCCGAGGGCATGCTTGAGGCCCAGGTAGGGGACGTTCAGGTCCTCCTGGTAGACGATCGTGGAGAGGTGCGGGTCGACGGCGATGACGGCATCGCCGACGAGCCTGATGCTGAAGAAGTGGTCGAGCTGGAGAGCGGAGGCCGTGAGGCCCGCCACAAGCAGGAGGCCCGGGTCGTCGAGCGTCTGCAGATAGGTTGCCTCGCGGGCGTGCACGAGCTCTGTGGTCTTCGGCTGGCCGAGCAGGACGCGTCCGCTATCGGCGATGCCGTCGATCGTGCGCTCGTCGCCCTCGACGAGCTCCATCACGAGCAGCTCCTCGCCTCCGACCTCAGGCAGCAGCTCGGCAACCTCGTCGAGCCGGAGCGCATGGTTGTCCGGGCGTACGTGCAGGAGCTGATCCAAGCGGTCGACGTTCGGGTCGAGCATGCGGACGTGACCCGGGCCGGAGGACGGGAGCGGCTTGAGGCAGACCGGCCGGCGCGGGTGACCGAGCTCCGCCGCCGCCCGTGCAAGCTCACGGCCGCCGCGAACGCGTCGCCAGAGCGGCACGCGGATGCCCGCCTCGTCGAGGCGCGTGTAGCAGGCGGGTCTGTCGATCGACGTCTCGATCGCAGCGGGGCTGGAGACGAGCACGGTGACGCCGGCCTCCGCGAACGCGGGTCTCGCCTTGGCAAGGCCGAGCAGCTCCCGGGACGACTGCGGCAGAACGGCGTCGATCCGCTCACGGCGGCAGAGCTGGAGGACGTTCTCGGCGAAGAACGGGCTGCTGCCCGGCGGCACCTGCTGGAACGTGTCGCAGAGTTGCCGCCCCACCGACCGCTCGCTCGTGTCGCAGCCGGCGAGCCAGAGCGTCCGCTCGCCGTTCTTTCGCAGCGCTCGCACGAGCGCTGCGGTGCCGGGCGCGCCACAGGCCGTCACGAGGACGCGAAGCGGGCGCATCGCCGCCGCAATCTACCCCGCTGCGCGACGGTGTGAGCAGGCCGCTGCCAGCCTAGTACGCCCAGACGGTGCCGTTGTCCACAACGACAGCGAGAACCGTCGACTTGCCGAGCTCGGCGAGCTCGGCCACGAACGCATTCGTGCTCGGGTCGATGCGATAGAGCCGGCCCGGCTGATCTCCGGCGCCGACCCAGACGCCGGCGGCGTCCGCCGCGATGGCGTAGAGGTCGTTGCGGAACGGGATCGTCGCGCTGACGGTGTCCGTGCTCGTGTCGAAGCGGACGACGCCGTCGCCGGCGACAACCCATCCCGCTCCGTCCACGGTGGCGAGGGAGCCCGTGCCCGTGAAGCCTCCGGGACCGACGTCGATCGTGGCGACTCTGCGACCCGCCTCCGCGTCGATCCGCGTCGCCGTCACCATGGCTTCGACCGTACCGGCCTCGGTGCCGCCCGCCGTCGCCCAGACTGTGCCCCCGCCACCCGCGATGTCCAGCAGAGCCGTGTCGAACGGGATCGTCTCGGCGATCCGCCCTGGCTCGGTCGAGGCTATCTCCACCACGGCATTGCCGTCGAAATCGTTCGCGGCGATCCAGACCGAGCTCCCGCTGACTGTGACGGCGACCGGGTCCGAGTACGGAAGATCGAAGGTGCCCTGGATCGCCCCGGTCGCGGGGTTGATCTTGGTGAGCGTTCCTTCTCCCTGGTCGGTGCCGACGACCCAGACCGCTCCGGCACCGACGGCGATGTCTCGCGGCGAGCCGGGCACGGCGACCGTTCTCATCAGAGTGGCCGTCTCCGCGTCGAACCGCGAGACGGTGTGGCCGACCTGGTCCGCAAGCCACACGGCGCCGTCGCCGGCAGTCAGGGCGGGAAAGCTGACGAGCGGGATACCCGCTTCGACGGCAGCGACGACCTCGTTCGTGGCCGGATCGACGCGGAGGAGCGACGTGGGCCCCAGCTGCACGGGGGGCGCCTGCGCTCTCCTCACCCCCGAGGGTGAGCAAGACGGCCACGACGGCCGCCGCGATCCCGGCGAGGAGCAGGGCCGCCGCGGCGAGGAGCCTGCGGCGGCGGCGGCGGCGCGCGGTCACCGGCGCTTCTGCCGCGCTGGTCTGCCCCGAGAGCCCGAGCGCCGCGCGCGCCTCGGTGACGACCTCGCTGCAGGTTGCATATCGGTCGGCCGGGTCCTTCGCCAAGGCTCGCGCTACGACCTCGTCGATCGCGCCGCGGAAGCTCGGGCCGCGCGTCGCTGGGCCGCGGCGGGTCGGCGCTGATGTGCGCGAAGAGCGTGCCCGGCATCGAGTCGCTGCGGTAGGGAGGCTCGCCGGCGAGGCATTCGTAGAGGACGCAGCCGAGCGCGTAGACGTCCGTCTGCGCGCTGACCGGCTCGCGCTGGATCTGCTCGGGAGCGACGTAGTCCACGGTGCCGACGAACTGGCCGGTCTCCGTGATCCCGCTTTCCGAGCTCGCCTGCTTCGTGAGCCCGAAGTCCGAGAGGTACGCATGCTCGCGCCCGTCCAGCAGGACATTCGCAGGCTTGACGTCACGGTGCACGAGGCCGCGCTCGTGCGCGGCATCGAGTGCATCGGCAACCTGCTCGAGGATGGCCACCGCGCGGGTCGGCTCCAGCGAGCCCTCGCCTGCGATGAGCTGCCTCAGGTCCGTTCCTTCCACGTAGCGCATGGCGATGTAGAGCAATCCGTCCACTTCGCCGGCCTCGTAGACGGGGATCACATTCGGATGGTCGAGCGAGGCAGCGAGCCGCGACTCTCTGAGAAAGCGCTCCCGGAAGCGCGCGTCCTCGGCGAGCTCGGACGTGAGCAGCTTCAACGCCACCTTGCGTCCGAGACCGCGGGTCCTCGGCGAGGTAGACGACGCTCATGCCGCCTCGGCCGAGCAGTCGCTCGATCCGGTAGCCGGCCAGCTCGGTGCCGATACGTGGATCCGCCCGCAGGGACAAGGCCGACTCCTCGTGATGTGAGCCAGCGACCATACCACTGGGGTGCCGCAGTCCTGTCAGGCGCGGCGTGGAAGGCCGGGAAGCGCCGCCGCAGGCCGCGAGGTCGCCGGGCGGGAAGAAACCGAGCGCGTAGAGCAGCAGCGGGTACGCGGCGGTGATGGCCAGGCGCACCGGGATCGAGACGGGAACCGAGAGCCAGGCGTCGACGCCGAGCGAGAGGAGGGCGCCGCCGACCGTGAGGCCGATTGCCAGACCCATGCGGCGCCAATCCCAGGGCACGGGGTAGATGCGGTTCGACACCGCGAGGACGAGCAGCGAGAGGCCGGTGAACGCCGCTGCCGTCGCCCAGGCGGCGCCGACGAACGAGAACGGCGGGATGAGGAGGAAGTACAGGCCGACCGCGAGCCCGGCGCCGCAGACTGCGAGCAGCGGGACGAGGCGCATGCGCTTCGTGACGTTGAAGCCCACGTGGAAGATCGTGTAGGCGCCGGTCGCGACTGCGGCGAGCGAGAGCGGCGCGATCGCGGGCACCGCATCCCAGTACTGCTCGGGCATGAGCAGGTGGAACACGGGCAGCATCCACGCCGAGACGAGGACGGCCAGGAAGCCGGTCGCGAAGAAGTAGTAGAGCGTGCCGCGCGCGACCATCTGCGGATGCCGCCCGCTGCGCAGCCAGGGGTAGTGCCACGGCCCCCAGCCCATCCGGAACGCGAGCACGGCGACGAGAACCACCTGGCTGTAGCGAAACGCGACGCCGTAGAGACCGGCATCCGCCAGGCCGTGGTAGTGCTTGACGAAGAAGCGGTCGAGCAGGCCGAGGGCGTAGAAGGCGAGGCCGCCGATGATCCCGGGCCACGCGAAGGAGAGCATCTCGCGGCCGACCCGCCAGTCGATGCGCCGCGTCAGATCGGGCACGTACTCCCGCAGCGTGACCACGAACGCGACTCCGACCGATATGAGCGACGCGATCAGGATCCCCTTGACATTCAGGTGCCAGACGGCGACGAGGAGGACGCTGAAGACGATCTGGGTCAGCCCGCGCGTCAGCGAATAGGCGACGAACCGGCGCCGCCGGCGCCGCAGTCGTCGTGAGGGCCATCGGCAGGTCGACGATGTTCGTCAGGTACACGTCGACGAGCGCGATGACGAAGAAGCCCGCGTACTCCGCAGTGCCGAAGATCCCGTCGGACAGCTGCGCGGACAGGAGCACCATGGGGAAGACGACGAACGCCGGGTAGACCGACTCGATGACGAGGTAGAGGCTGATGATCTGGCGCCGCCAGAGGCGCTCGTCGCGGTCGAAGTAGAAGCGGGCGAAGACGCCGTCCATGCCGGCCGTGATGAGCACGTCGACGATCGCCACGGTCGCGAGGACGAGCTCGAGACGCCCGAACTCGGCCGGTGCGACGAAGTGGGCGTAGAGCGGGACGAGCAGGAACGACAGCGACTTGAGCAGCGCGCGCGTGCCGCCGTAGACGACCGCGTCGCTCGCGAGCCCCGCGATGCCCAGGCGCCGGGACGCGTAATCGTCGCGGCCCTCCTCGACCTCGGGCGCGTCGACGCGAACGTCCGTCATGCGCTCCACTGTACGGCGCCCGTCCGCGTGGCCCTGCGGCGCCGGCGGGGGCTGCGAGGCGCGGTGCGGGACGAGGAGCGGCGCCTACTCGTAGCCGAGGTCGCGGAGATGCTCGACGAGCTTCCGCTCCTCGTCTTCGCTGTAGACGCTCGTGGGGCTTCTCTCCGGCGCGCCCGCCGGGGCCGGCGTGGTCGAGACCCCGGGGGACGAGTCGGAGAGAATCGCCTCGATCGGCTCGCCGTCGAGGCCCGGCGCGGCCAGGCCGAGAAGGCGAAGGAGGGTGGCGGGAAGCTGCACGATCTCGCTCCCCGCCGGCACGAGCCCGGATCGGATGCCGGGGCCCGCCGCCGCGAGGATCCCGGTCAGTCCGTGGTGGCCCGAGTAGCCGTAGAAGACGGACGGGTCGAGCGTGTCGTGGACCTCGAGCGGCGCCGGCCACGCACGTCGGGTCGAGTCGACGTGAATGCGCTCGTCGCGGGGAAGGAGGACGAGCTCCGGCGCCTTGGCGAGGAACGGGCCACGGTAGAGCTCCTCCTTGCGGAGCACGTCGAACGCCGGGTCGCCCGTCTCCGGATGCGGGATGGCCGCGAGCTCCTCGGCGAGTCGGTCCGCGTAGCGCGTGTCCTCGCGCGCCCCGCTCGCCTCGCCGAGGTAGATCTGGCCGCCCGTCGCGAAGCAGTACGCGCGCGTGCTGCCGAAGTCGATGTCGGCGAAGGCGCGGTCGGCGACGGGTCGGGGCAGCCCGGGGATGACGTCGGCTGCGCGTCCGTACCAGCGGGTCCGGCGCGCCAGCCGCTGGTCGACCTTCGCGAGGCCGTTCAGGCCTGTGCCCTTGAGGCGCTGCAGCGAGCGGCGGCGGTAGCGGAGATGGCCGGCCTCCTCGAGCCAGCGGTTCGCGTGGAACGTCCAGTAGATCGGCTTCATGCCGTGGTCGGAGAGCACGATCACGGTCGGCTCCTCGTCGTAGCGCCAGGCCGCCTCCTCGATCAGCAGTCCGCACGCCGCGTCGACCGCCTCGTAGACCTGGAGCAGCTCGTCGCCGGCTCGCTCGGGGTCGTAGGCGGGGTGCTCCGGGTCGAGCCGCGAGTACCCGAGGTGCCCGGCATGGTCGGAGCTCATGAAGTCGACGCACAGCAGTTGCAGGTCAGGCTCGAGCTCCATGGCGATCCGGCAGACGTCCGCGGTCTCCTCGACGTGCTCGACCAGCCGGCCGGCGTAGCGCTCGAAGTCCTCCCACCAGCGCTCGGCCATCGGGTGGTGCGCCGTGACGAGCGCGGGGTGCGCTGCGAGGATGCGCTCGCGGGCGGCGTCCGGGAGGATTTGCGGCTGCTCGGGCCCGCCGTAGCCCGTGACGACGATGCCCGCGAGGGGCTCAGCCGGGTAGGTGAAGGGGATGCCGACGAAGGCGGAGCGGATCCCTGCCGCTGCAAGCGTGCGCCAGAACGGCGTTCCAGCTCGGCTGGCGGCGCTCTCGACACGCTGCCGGCCTCGGTTCGGGTTCGTCGAGAAGTTGAAGATCCCGTGCCCGGCCGGATTGAGACCGGTCAGGAAGGACGACCACGCGGTCGGGGTGACGGCCGGCACCGTCGAGCGAAGCGGGCCGAAGGCGCCGTCGCGCGCCAGGCGCGCCAACGTCGGCAGCCGGCCGCCGTCGAGCAGCCGACGGACGAGGTCGTAGTCGGCCCCGTCGAGCCCGAGGCAGAGCACCCTCACGACCGCGCGTCTTTCGTCACCCACACGTGACGCCTCCGGCACACGGCGTCACCCACCGGCGCGTCTTTCCGCGTTACGCTCATAGCGGGTGGTGGACCGGGGTGGCCCCGCGAGGACGTGGCCGGAACGGTCATCGCCCGAGCACCTGGAGGTAGAGGGACTCGAGCTCGGCGCCGGGGTCGCCGAGTCGCCCGCGGACGAAGCGCTCGTTGCGCTCGCCGTGGCGGCGGCGGAGCTCTGGATCGCGCAGGAGCTCGATCAGGGCCGAGGCGACGGCGTCCTCGTCGCGGCACTCGACGAGAGCGCCTCCCTCGCCGGGCCCGATCCACTCGTCGATCGACCACGTCCGCCCGGCCACCACGGGGACGGCCGAGGCCATCACCTCGAGCAGGGAGGCCGGGGTCGAGTCGGAGCCTGCGATCGTGATCGCGACGTCGGCCGCCGCGGCGGTGCCCGGGAGCTCGGCCCAGCCGACCCGCTCGAAGCGAACCCGCTCACGGATACCGAGCTCGTCGACGAGCCGCTCGAGCTCGCCCCGAGTCGGCCCGCCCCGGGCTGCGAGCAGCAACCGTGCGCGCGGCTCCTGGCCGACAGCCCGGGCGAACGCGCGCACGACGACGTCGAGGTTCGTGTACGGGCGGTAGTTGCGCAGCGAGAGCACGACGAGCGAGTCCTCGGGCCAGCCGAGCCGGGATCGCAGGTCTCGGTCGCCACGGTCGGGCGAGAAGCGGTCGAGCTCGGAGTACCAGATGATCTCACGCATGCGCTCGGGGTCGGCGCCGAGCTCGATCGAGGCGCGTCGGTTCGCCTCGGAGTTCACGACGAGGAAATCCGCCCCGGAGATCGCCGCGATCGCCCGCTCCCGTCCTCTGCCCGGCTCCGCCGCATCGACGAAGATGTCCCGGCTCCAGGGGCTCATCACGAGCGGGTGGCGTCCGGCGAGCGCCGCCCAGTAACCGTACGGCAGGAGGTAATGCGCGTGCACGAGGTCGATCGCGAGGCGTCGGCAGAGGCCCGCGATTGCCGTCCCGAAACGGCCTCGTCGCAGCAGCGGGATGCGCATCAGCGGATCGAGCGTGCGGACGTCGTGAACCGCAGCCCCCTCGATCGGCGCGTCGGCTGCAGGGAGGCGGTCGCTGACGAGATGCACCTCGTGGCCTCGTTCGACGAGCCGCCTCGCCCACCGCGCGTTGTTGATCGACCGTGCGTCGGCGACACCGAGCACGCGCAGAGGTTGGGCGGGCACGAAGGGCAATTCTACGGTGGCCGGTTCGCCACCCGTAGCATCCGGCTCCGATGGGATTCGATCAGGCGCGTCACCGGCTCCTGTTCGTCGGTGGCCTTCACCGAAGCGGGACGACGCTCCTCGCCGACCTGATCGCCGCGCATCCGCTGACGTCCGCCTTCGCGAACACGGGCGTGCCGGCTGACGAGGGCCAGCACCTGCAGGATGTCTATCCGACCGCGCGCGCGTTCGGGGGCCCCGGCCGGTTCGGGCTCGCCGCCGGCGCGCACATGACGGAGACGCACGAGCTCGTGTCGCCGGGCAGCAGGGCTCGTCTCCTCGCCGCATGGGAGCCTCACTGGGATCTCGCGAAGACGGTTCTCGTCGAGAAGTCGCCGCCGAACCTGATCAGGACGCGCTTCCTGCAAGGGCTCTTCCCGGGTGCGACGTTCGCCATCGTCGTCCGTCACCCGATTCCGGTCACCCTGGCAACAGCTCGCTGGCGCGGGACCCGGCGGCTCGCTCCGCTCGTCGAGCACTGGCTGCGCTGCCACGAGCTCTTCGCGGACGACGAGCCCAGCCTCGAGCGCGTCCAGGTCGTTCGCTACGAGGAGCTCGTCGATGACGCCGAGACGTGCGTCCAGCGCATCTGGGCGCTGCTCGGGCTCGAGCCCGCCCCGGTCAGGACACTCGTGGAGCCGGGAAGCAACGAGCGCTACTTCGAGCAATGGCACGCGCTGAAACGCCAGCCGGCCATGCGCGCGTACCTGGCGCTGACCGAAGCCCGCTACGAGCGCCGCGTGAAGCGGTTCGGCTACAGCCTTCTCGACCCGGGGAGGCCGCCGCACGCCTGGCGCCGATAGGGGTTTGCCAGGCCGGGGGCCGGGGAACGGCTGGTAGCATCGGTATCCGTTCCGGCGTTGCGATCCACATGACCCAGACCGACCTCGCGTCGCCTCCGTTCGCCGTCTCGGGCGAGAGCGGCGCCCCGGAGGTCTCCCTCGTCATCCCGGTCTTCAACGAAGAAGGGACGATCGAGGAGGTCGTGCGCGCCGCGGTTGCCGTGCTCGACGGGATGAGCCGGCCCTACGAGGTGATCGTCGTCGACGACGGGTCCTCGGACGGTACCTGGCCGATTCTCGAGCGGCTGCACGCGACCGAGCCGCACCTGCGCGCCGTGCGCTTCAAGCGCAACTTCGGGCAGCACCCGGCGATGCACGCAGGTCTCGTCCGGGCCCACGGCGACATCGTCGTGACGATGGACGGCGATCTGCAGAACTCGCCCGCCGATCTTCCTCGTCTCATCGCGGCGGTCGAGGCCGGCTCCGACGTGGCCAGCGGCCGGCGCCAAGGCCGCGAGGACTCCTGGGGGAGGACGCTGCCCTCGACGCTCATCAACGGCATGCTCCGCCGCTTCACCGGAGTCGACATCAGCGACTTCGGTTGTGCCTTCAACGCGTACCGACGAGAGGCGATCACACCCGTCCTGGGAGCCATCGGCAAGCAGAAGTTCACGAAGGCGCTCGTCCTCTCGGCGGGCGCGAGCGTCGTCGAGGTCGATCTCGACCATCGCGCCCGGCACGACAGCTCCCGCTATTCGCCGCTGCGGCTGACACGTCTCGCTCTCCATGTCCTGGCCGGCTTCTGGCCCCAGCCGATCCAGTGGGCCGGGATCGTCCTCGGCGCCTTCTGCTCCCTGCTCGCCTTCGCGGCGTTCGTGTGGGCGCTCGCGTACTGGGTCGCGAAGAACGACTTCCCCGGCTTCCTTCTTCTCGGAGGGCTGGTGCTCGGAATTCTCGGGCTCCAGGGCTTCATCCTCGCGCTCGTCGGCGAGTACCTCGGACGCATCCAGCGTGACGTCGAGGGCCGGCCCCTCTACACCATCGAGCGCGAGCTGCAATGAAGCGCAGGAAGCGAGTACTCGTCACCGGCGGCTGCGGGTTCATCCCGTCGAACTTCATCCGCCACCTGCTCGAGCACACGTCGCACGACATCGTCTCCCTCGACGCGCTCACGTACGCCGGCAACATCGCCAACCTCGCCGACGTGATGGACCACGAGCGGCTGGCGTTCGTGCACGGCGACATCCGGGATCCCGGGCTTGTGGAGGACGTCGTCGCCGAGGTGGACGTCATCGTGAGCGCGGCGGCCGAGAGCCACGTCGAGAAGTCGATCGCCGAAGGCGCGTCCGAGTTCGTGACGACGAACGTGGAAGGCACGCAGATCCTGCTCGACGCCATCCGTCAGACGCCGGTCGAGCGCCTCATCCTCATCTCGTCGAGCGAGGTGTACGGAACGGCGATCACCGACCCGATGGACGAGGACCACCCGCTCAACCCGCGCAGCCCCTATGCGGCAACGAAGGCGGGCGCGGACAGGCTTGCGTACGCCTACCACGTCACGTACGGGCTTCCCATCGTCATCGTCCGGCCGTTCAACAACTACGGCCCGTACCAGCATCCCGAGAAGGTCATTCCGCGCTTCATCACCCAGGCTCTGCTCGACGAGCCGCTCACCGTCCACGGCGACGGGCGGGCGAGCAGAGACTGGCTCTACGTCGACGACGACGCCGAGGCGATCGAGGCCGTGATCGACGCGGACATCGACGAGGTCGCGGGCGAGGTCGTCAACGTCGCCACAGGGGTGGACGTCAGCGTGGGCGAGATCGCCGACCTGGTGCTCCAGGGCCTCGGCAAGCCGCAATCACGCCGGATCCAGGTCGTCGATCGGCCCGGCCAGGTAGACCGCCACATCGGATCGACCGAGAAGGCGTCCAGGCTCCTCGGCTGGCGCGCGCGGACGTCGTTCGAGGACGGCCTCGAACGCACCATCAACTGGTATGCGGGCAACCGCGCCTGGTGGCAGGCCGTGCTCGCCGAGGGCGCCCGCGCGTACTCCGCCTAGCGTCCGGCTCCGTCGCATCCGACGCAAGGTCGGTGGCGCACGAGAGCAGGGTCAGAATCGGGACGACGTGCTGATGGGGAACCTGATAGACGCCCCGGCTGGGTTGCTCCACGAGCCCGGCCGCGAGCAGCTCCCGCAAGTGGTGGTTGAGCTGGCCGGCGGTGGAACGGCCGAGCTTTCTCCGCAGCTCCTGGCGGCTCAGGGGGCCTGTGAGGAGCTCGCCGACGATGTCGAGCCGGGCCGGGCTGCCGAGCGCCGCCAGCGCGCGACTGCTGCGCGTCCGGTCGACCGCGAGCACGTCCTCCCAGCGACGGGCGATCTGCCACGCGACCTCGCCGTCATCACGAGGGCCCACGCCCGCGTACACGACCGTGCCGACAGCCGGTGACGAGCCGCCGCCGTCCATGCCCAGCTCGCGCAGGGCAGGGAGGAGATCCTCCGTGGCGAGGGGACGCGCCGGAGGACGTGGGGACTCCTCCTCGAGCGCCGCGACCCGCTCGCGTAGCGCATCGAGCTCGGCTGCCAGCTCGACGCGCGTCGGCTTCCTACGCCCGGGGCTGTCCTCCGGCCGCCGGTCTCCTTCCGCTGTGTCCTTGGGCGTCATCCCGTCAGGCGCCAGGCTAGACGATTGATCTGTAATTGACCGGCAACCGTGGCACCGCCGGATGGCGGCCGATACCGCCGCTCTCTGCCGTCCCCGACGGCACCACAATTACCGATCAATCATCTAGCGGGCGGTCCGGTCGCGAGCGTGGAGCCCGCCGCCGCCCGCATGAGCCGGCTCGTTGCAGCCGCTGGCCTGGCTCCAGCCGGGGCTACACTCGCTGCACCCGCCACGTTCGCTTTCACCATGCCTTCCCGCCTCCTTGTCCTCGGTGCCGGGCCCGCCCAGCTCGGGTTGCTCGCCGCCGCCCGCGAGCGCGGGCTCTTCGTGATCGCGTGCGATCGCGACCCCGCGGCTCCCGGCTTCGCCTACGCCGATCGCCGCGCCATCGTCTCGGCCGAGGACGAGGAATCTCTCGATCGCCTCGCTCGCGCCGAGCTTCCGCATGGCATCGTGGCACCGGGAATCGACTGGCCGGTGGCGATCGCGGCCCGGCTCGCAGCTCGGCTCGGGCTCCCGCACCCGATCTCTCCCGAGACCGCCGCCCTCGCCGTGTCCAAGGTCAGGCAGCGGGAGCGGTTCGCCGAGGCGGGCGTCGCACAGCCGCGATCGGCGGTCGCCGCGGACGTCTCGAGCGCCCGAGCGGCGGCGGCCGAGGTCGGCTACCCATGCGTGCTGAAGGCGCCCGATCGCCAGGGCCAGCGCGGGCTCTCCCTCGTGCGCGCGCCCGAGGAGCTGGAGGAAGCGGTGGCCGCGGCGATCGAGAGCTCCCGCTCCGGCACGTGCCTCGTCGAAGAGCTCATCGAGGGGCCGGAGGTGACCGTCAACGCGTTCTCCGCGGAGGGCACGTTTCATCCGCTGACGGTCACGGACCGACTCACGGCCGAGCCGCCCGCCTTCGGTGTGGCGCTCGCCCACGCCTGGCCGGCAGCCCGTGGGGCAGCGCAGGCGGCCGAGGCCGCCGGTCGCGCTGCCGGAGCGCTCGGGATCGAGAACGGCCCTACGTACACCCAGGTGGTCCTCGGCCCGGACGGCGCCCGCGTCGTCGAGCTGGCCGCCCGGCTCGGTGGCGGGCATGACGCCGAGCTCTGCCGCGTCGCCCTCGGCGTCGACCTGAACGCCCTCGCTCTGGCGGCAGCGCTCGGCGAGGCGCCCGCTCTCCCCGAGCCGCAGGGGTCTGGCGGCGGGTGCGTTCGCTTCCTCGTCGCTCCTCCCGGCGAGCTGTCAGACCTCCGCGGGCTCGAGGACGCGAGGGCGCAGGAGGGCGTCGTCGACGTCCGGGTCTACCGCCGGCCAGGGTGGACGTTCGGGCCGCTCCGCCGGGGCGCCGACCGCGCCGGCTTCGTCCTCGCGACCGGCCATTCCCGGGAGGACGCCCTCGCCCGGGCCGACCGCGCCGCCCAGCTCGTACAGTTCATAACGGCCGATGCCGAGGTCGTCGCCTAGCCCCGCGGCTCGCGCCATGCGCGAGACGTTTCTCTCGTTCCAGCCCCCCGCGGTCGACGAGGAGGAGATCGAGGCGGTCGCGGAGACGCTCCGCTCCGGGTGGCTGACCAGCGGGCCGCGCGCGGCCGAGCTCGAGCGCCGTTTCTCCGAGCACACGGGCGCACGCCACGCGCTCGCCGTCTCGTCGGGCACGGCGGCCATGCACCTCGCGCTCGTCGCGGCCGGCATCGGGCCCGGCGACGAGGTCATCACGAGCCCGATCACCTGGCCGGCGACGGCGAACGTCATCGTCCACACCGGCGCACGCCCCGTCTTCTGCGACATCCGCGAAGCGGATCTCAACCTCGATCCCGCGCTGTTGCCGGAGGTGGCGAGCGAGCGCACCCGG
The DNA here is from genome assembly GCA_963838105.1 of uncultured Thermoleophilia bacterium. Lineage (GTDB taxonomy): Bacteria > Actinomycetota > Thermoleophilia > Gaiellales > Gaiellaceae > CAWJNF01. The sequence continues at coordinate 32,925 of CAWIQC010000009.1, forward strand.
GCGGTCATGCCGGTCGACCTCGCCGGCCAGCCATGCGACCTCGACCCGATCCTCGCGCTTGCCCGCGAGCGGAGCTGGCTCGTCGTCGAGGACGCCGCTCACGCGGTCGAGGCGGAGTACCGGGGCCGGCCTGTCGGCTCGATCGCAGACGTGACGTGCTTCTCCCTGTACGCGACCAAGAACGTCGCGGCCGGCGAGGGAGGAGTGGTGACGACCGACCGGGACGACCTCGCCGAGGAGGTGCGCGAGCTCCGGCTCATGCGGCGCGGGCACGGCTCGCTCTACGACATACGCCTGGCAGGCTTCAAGGCGAACCTTGCGGACGTCAACGCGGCGATCGCGCTCGTTCAGCTCACGAAGCTGGGACGCCATCGCGCGATCCGGATTCGTCACGTCGCCGCGTACGAGGCGGCGCTCGCCGAGCTCGACGGGATCGACCCTCTCGGGCGCGACCCGAGGGACACGCACGCGCACCATCTGTGCGTCGTGCGGATCGACGCCGAGCGCGCGGGCGGGACTCGGGACGAGTACCAGCAAGCGCTCGCCGCCGAGAACATCGGCACGAGCATCCACTTCCTGCCGGTGCACCGCCTCACGTACTACCGAGAACGCTTCCCGGATCAGCCGCCGCTGCCCGTGGCCGAGCGCGCGGGGGCCCAGGTGCTGTCGCTGCCGCTGTCGCCTGCGCACTCGGACGACGACGTCCAGGACGCCATCGACGCGTTGCGCCGGGTGCACGCGCGCTTCACCGGGCGATGAGACGGATCCCGCGGCCCGTTCGGATCGCGATCAACATCGCGCTCTCGGCCGGTGTGCTCGCGTACCTGATCTGGCAGATCGATCTCGGCCGCACGATCGACGAGATCGCGGGCGCCAACGGCTGGCTGCTGCTGGCGGCGCTCGCCGTCTTCGCCGCCTCCACGTTTGGGATGGCCTGGCGCTGGCAGCTCCTGCTCGTCGCCCGCGGGATCGTGGAGCCGTTCCGCTGGCTCGTCACGCCTCTACTTCATGGGCTACGCCGCCACGCAGGTGCTGCCGACCGGCATCGGCGGCGACGCTCTGCGGATCGTGGAGCACTCGCGGCGGCGGCCCGAGCAAAAGGGCGAGGTCGCCGCAGCCGTGCTGCTCGAGCGGGTGATCGGTTCCGCGGGCGTCCTCGTCCTGGTCGCCGATCGGCCTCGTGTTCGCGATCGGGCGCTACGACGATGTCCAGTTCCTCATCCTGGTCGAGCTCGTCTCGGTAGTGCTCGTCGCGGCCGGCTTCTTCCTGCTCTTCTCCACGCGTGCCCGTCAGGCGGCTCGGATTCCTCGGAGACGTCGCGAAGAAGCTGCGCATCGAGCGGCCCGCGAGAAGCGTCTACGAGGCCATGCACGTCTACCGCGAGCGCCCGCGCACGATCGTCGCGGTCGTCCTCGTCAGCGTCGTCCTCCAGTTCGTACGGATCATCTCGATCTGGCTCTGCGGCGAGGCCGTCGGGCTCGACCTCCCGCTGCTCGTCTACGTGATCCTCGGGCCGCTGCTCTTCCTCGTCATGATGGTGCCGTTCACGATCAACGGCCTCGGCGTCCGCGAGGCCTTCTTCGTCGCCTTCCTCGGCCGCTTCGGTGTCGATCCCGACGCTGCCTTCGCGACCGGCTTCCTGTTCTACGCCGTGACGATGGCGACGTCCATCCCCGGCGCCCTGATCCTGCTCTGGCGCAGCGCCCGGCCCGCGTTCGGCTCCGCGAAGCCGGCGCCGCAGCGCACGGTCGGCGTCAGAGCCAGGAGCGGCGCCCTCGATGAGGAGGGCTCCGGTCGACCCGCGGCGTGACGTCTCCGCGATCGTCGTCTGCCTGAACGGGCTCCCCTGGCTCGAGCGCTGCCTCGAGAGCGTCGCAGGTTGCGAGACGATCGTCGTCGACCACGGCTCGACCGACGGGTCGCTCGCGCTCGTCCGGGAGCGGTTTCCGGACGTGCAGGTGATCGAGCAGGAGAACGTGGGAATGGGCGCGGGCAACAACGCCGGCATGCGGATCGCGTCGGGTCGCTACTTCCTGCTGCTCAACTCCGACGCCTGGATGGAGCCCGGCGCGGTCGAGCGGCTCGTCGCTCTCGCCGACTCGCGGCCGGACGCCGCCGTCGTCGGGCCGCGCCTGCGCAATCCCGACGGTTCCCTCCAGCGCTCCGTCCGCGGGTTCCCGAGCCCGTGGCGCATCGCGACGGAGTACTTCTTCCTCCGCAAGCTCGCGCCTGGCTCCCGGGCGCTCAACTCCCTGTACGGCGCCGGCTTCGATCACGACTCGACGATCGAGGTCGACTGGGTCTCGGGGGCGTGCCTGTTCGTGCGGCGCGAGGCGGCCCAAGCGGTCGGGCCCTTCGACGAGGACTACTTCATGTTCAGCGAGGAGACCGACTGGTGCTACCGGTTTCGCCAGGCCGGCTGGGCGGTTGTCTTCTACCCGGAGGCCGAGTGCGTCCACGTCGGCGGCGCCACGCACGGTGGCCGACTCTTCCGGGAGAACGTCCGTGGCCACCTGCGCTTCCTCACGAAGCACCGCGGCGCGCAGGAGGCCGAGCGCGCCCGCCGGTTGATGCTCGCCGCCCTGCGCATGCGCGGGCTCGTATTCCGCGGCGAGAGGGGCCGGCAGTACCGCGAGGCGGCACGCTGGCTCGCGTCGGGCAGCGCACGGACGCTGCTCGAGCGCAGGGCGGCGTGAGCACGGGCGGGCACCTCGGACCGGCATTCCTAGAATCGTTGCCGTGAGCGCTCCCGTGGACGTACGGGCCGGCGGGGCCCGCCCCCTGCCGCGACGTGACGAGATATGCGGCAGCGAGACTCGCGGACACCCGCCGTCGTGGCCGACGTCGGCTGGGTCAACGGCCTCGGCGCGATCCGTGCGCTCGGCCGCGCGGGCGTGCCTGTCGTCGCGCTCGACCGGCACTCGAGCGCACTCGGGTTTCGCTCCCGCTACGCCCTCGGTCTTGTCTGCCCGGACCCGGTAGCGGACGAGGACGGCTTCGTGGAGCTCCTCGCCGCGATCGGCGATGCCCTCGGGCGCCCCGCGCCGATCTTCCCGACCCACGACGAGGAGCTGGGCGCGGTCGCGAGGGCGGCCCCCGCGCTCGCCGGGAGGTTCCTCTACCCGTTCGCGCCCTGGGAGACGCTCGAGCGGATCCAGCGCAAGCGGGTTCAGCTGGAGGAGGCTGACGCAGCCGGGGTGCCGATTCCGGCCACGGCGTATCCCGAGTCGGGGGCGGACGCGCTGGCGGCGGCCGAGAGCACGGGCTACCCCGTGCTCGTCAAGCCCTCGGACCCGATCGGCTTCCGGCGGCGCTTCCGCCGGCAGGCGTTTCGCTGCCGGACGCCGGGCGACCTCGAGCGCGCGTACGCCGACGCGGAGCCGTTTGCGCCGATGGTGCAGGAGCTCATACCAGGTGGCGACGACGAGCTCTACACCCTCGGCAGCTACGTCGCCGCCGACGGCGAGCCTCTCGGCCTGTTCTCGGGACGCAAGCTGCGCCAGACGCCGCCGGTCGTAGGCACGTGCCGGGTCGGAGAGGCAGTCTGGGTCCCGGAGGTCGTCGACCAGGGGCTGCGGCTGCTCGCTCGCCTGGGCTTCCACGGCCTCTCGCAGGTGGAGTTCAAGCGCGACCCCCGCGACGGTCGCTACAAGCTCATGGAGGTCAATCCGCGCCTGTGGCAGTGGCATGGGCTCGCCGCAGCCTGCGGGGTCGACCTCGTCCGCATCGCCTACCTCGATCTGACCGGCAACCGCCCCGCACCGGTGCGCACGCACGTCGCCGGGAGGCGCTGGGCTATCACGCTGATGGCGGGCGAGCGGCCGGCCATCCCGCGGCTGCCCTACACCGACGCCGTGTTCGCGCTCGACGACCCCAAGCCGGCGCTCGCCCAGGTCGCGCGCATCCTGCGCCGGGTGGTCGCGTGAACGCTCCGCCGGAGGTGGAGCGCCGTGCGCGTTGGGTCCTCGACACGCTGGGTGCCCGCGACACGGGGCTCGGCGACGACGTGCCGTACGTCGAGGAGGCGTGGGAGCGGCTGGCCCGTGGCGAGCGGCCTGCCGGAGACGATCTCGCGGAGGCCTTCTTCCACCTCGCCCGCGTGGAGGAGCTGGGCGGGGAGCGCGACCAGCACGGGCGCTTTCCCGGCACCGCGAGCTGCCTCGACCCGCTCGACCCACCGGTCGAGCGACTGCGACGGAAGCTCGGCCTCGAGCCGCCGCGCTGGGCCGGCGCGCATTTTGCCGTGTGTCTCACGCACGACGTCGACACGCCCTGGCGCTGGACGCCGATCGGGATGCGAGGCGCTGCGGCGCGACTGCGCGACTCCGCGCGCGCGGGCCACGGCCGCCAGACTGCGCGCGAGGCACGCGCGCTCGCCGCCGTACCGCTCCACAAGCTGCGGGGAACCGACCCGAACTGGCGCTTCGAGCGCATCCTGCGGATCGCGCAGGCGCGCGGCGTGGCGCACACGTTCTACCTCATGGCCGGCCATCGCCATCCGGCGGACGGCGCGGCACCGCACGTGTACGAGCGGCTGCGCCCCCGCCTCGTGGAGGCTCTCCTCGCCGGCGGAGCCGAGATCGGGTTGCACGGCAGCTACACGGCGGCGGACGACCTGAGCCGGCTCGCCGAGGAGAAGCGCGTGCTCGAGGCCCTGGCCGGCCCGCTCGCGGGTCATCGCTACCACTACCTGCGCGTCGACCCGCACCGGAATCTGGCGCCTCTGGCCGAGCTCGGCTTCCGCTACGACACGAGCCTCGGCTTCTCCGACCTGCCCGGCTTCCGCGCCGGAATCGCACACCCGTTTCGTCCCTGGGACGCTGCGCGCGAACGCCCGGCCGACCTGATCGAGATCCCGCTGGCCGTCATGGACGTGACCCTCGCCGAGGAGCGCTATCTCGGGCTCTCCGCGCAGGCAGCAGAGCGCATGCTGCTCGACCTCGTAGCCTGGGCGGCGCAGCGCGGCGGGGGCTTCGCCGTCCTCTGGCACAACGATCGCTTCGACCCTGGGACGTCGCGCGGCTGGGATCGCCTGTTCTTCCGCTTCATCGACGCCGTGAGAGCGAGCGGCGGCGTGTGCGTCTCGGCTCGCGACCTCGCCGAGGAGGCCGCGGCGTGGCTCGCCGCTTGAGCCGGCAGCACGGGGACCCGTCACCGTCACGGGAGCGACCGGACGTAGGCTCGGCAGAATAGGCGCGTATGCGCGTCCTCATCGTCTCGCTGTACTGGCCGCCGGCCGGGGGCGCCGGCGTGCAACGCCCGCTCAAGCTGGCCGGGCACCTCTCCGAGCTTGGCCACGACGTCCACGTCCTTGCCCCGGATGACCCGAAGTGGCTGCATCGGGACGACTCGCTGACGGCGCCCGAGGCCGTGACGGTCCATCGCTCCAGGAACGTCGGCCCGAGGGCACGTCGACCGGCGGAGGAGCTCGCACGGGCACACGGCCTCGACCGTGCCCTTCTGCGCGCCGAGCTGGGCCTCCGCGGGCTGCTCGTCCCGGACGCGAGCGTGCTCTGGGAGGCGACCGCCGCGCCGGTGGCGATCCGCCTCGTCCGGCAGCATCGGATCGAGGCCGTGATCACGACGTCGCCGCCCGGTTCCGTTCACCTTTCGGGCTTCGCGGCGAAGCGCGCCACAGGCGTCCGCTGGGTCGCCGACCTGCGCGACTCGCTCGTGCAGCACGCCCACCGGCGGCACGAGATCCGCGGCGAGCGCTCGCTGGCCAGGCTCGTTGCCCGCCACGCCGACGCGGTCGTCTGCGTGTCCGAGGCGATCGCCCGCGAGATGTTGGTACTTGCTCCTCTCGGCACCGTCCGCGTGATCGCCAACGGCTGTGACTTCGACGACTTCGACGGGCTTCCGTACCGGCCGGGGAGGCGCTTCCGGATCACCCACGCCGGCAGCTTCTTCGGCCGGCGTGACCCGAGGCCGTTCCTCGACGCGCTGGCGCGCACGAGCGCCGACGTCGTCGCGCGCTTCGTGGGGGACTTTCGCGAGCGCGACCGGCAGCACGCCGAGCGGCTCGGCCTCGGCGATCGGGTCGAGCTCGTGCCGTACCTCCCGCGAGCGGAGGCGCTCGCGCTCCAGCGCGACTCGGAGGCCTTGCTGCTGCTCATCCCCGAGGCCGACGGGCGAGGGCGCGGTGTCCTGTCCGGGAAGGTGTTCGAGTATCTGGCGGCGGAACGGCCGATCCTCGCCTGCGTGCCACCGGACGGCGAGGCGGCGGCGCTGCTTCGCGACACGGGCGCCGGTGTCGTCGCCCCATCCGACGACACCGATGCGATCGCGGGCGCTCTCGACGAGCTGGCCGGGCGCTGGCGAGCCGGGGAGCTGAACGGAACGCCGCTCTCGCCGGAATGGCGAGCCAGCCTCTCCCGGCGCGCGCGCGCCGAGGAGTACGCAGCGCTGCTCGACGAGGTCGTGGCCGGATGACGGCGGCCGCCGCCGGTGCGCTCGCGCGGCCGCGGACCGGGGTCCGCAGCGGACAGCTCCTCGATGTCCTCCTCTTCGCGAGCGTCTTCACGATCACGTTCGCGAAGGTGCGCTGGTCGGCCGGCGGCGCCGACGTCAACATCTCGGACGTCCTCGCGCTCCTCTTCGTCGCGACGTTCGCCGTCCATCGCGTCGGCCGTGGCGAGCGCCGGATCCCGCATACGGCGGCGGTGCTGCTCGTCTTCTTCGCGCTCTTCTCCGCCGTCTACCTGGCCGGTTTCTTCAGCCTCGAGACGACGGCGGAACGCGACCTGTTCGCGAAGGGCATGGTGAAGTTCGCCATCCACTTCCTCTTCCTCGTAACGGCGGTTGCCCATCTGGCCGTGCGCTCCGAGGCCTTCTACTGGCGCACGCTCGCGTGGTTCGTCGGCGGCCTGGTCGCCAACGGCGTCTACGGGCTGCTCCAGCTCGCCGTGGCCGAGAGCTCCGGTGGAAATCTCGACGAGTCGGTGCTCGGCGCCATCGGCTCCTACCAGCGTGGCGGCATCAACGTCTACGGCGCCGTCGGCGGCGAGAACGTGTACCGCACGAATGCTCTTGCGCTCGACCCGAATCACCTGGGCGTCATGCTGGTCGTGCCGCTGCTCGTCCTGCTCCCCATCTACCTGAGGCTCGAGCGAGGACACCGGCTGCGGACACCGCTCGCGCTCGTCATCGCCTTTCTCGCCATCGTCGAGCTCACCACGCTGTCACGGAGCGGCCTGCTCGGAATCGCGGCCGGTCTGCTCGTGCTCGCGGTTCCGTACCGGCGGAGGCTGCTGTCGGCTCGGCTGCTCCTGCCGCTCGTGCTCGCGGGGGCGGTCGTCGCAATCGTCGTCGCCCAGCGCTCCGGCTTCTTCGAGACGGTCCTGAAGTCGCGTACCTCGCTCGGCGGCGGCTCGACCCGTGTTCATCTCGAGATCTATGAGCTGTTGCCGCCCGTCATCGCCGACGAGCCGCTGTTCGGGCTGGGTCTCAACACGTTCTCGCAGTACTACGAGTTCGTCACGGGCAAGACGAACTGGGGTCCCCACTCCTACTACGTGGCGCTGTTGACCGAGACCGGCATCGTCGGAACGGCGCTCTTCCTCGCCTACCTCGTGTACCTGTTCCGGCGCCTCGGAGCGCTGCGGCGCCTGGGCCGCCGGCTTGCCGTAGCGGGAGACGCGGCGGCTTCGCGGGTGCGGCCGCTCGGCTGGGGCCTGACGGCGGCCCTCGTCGGGACGCTCGCGGCCAACGCCTTCTACCTGACGATGCAGATGTACTACTTCTTCGTGCTTGCCATGCTCATCTTCGCCGCCCCGGTCGTGTTCGGCCGTCGCGTGCGCTCGGGGGCTGCCTCCTAGCCGTGCGTGCACGGCCGTCGTGCGTGCACGGCCTACGAGCGGGACGGTGCAAGCACGAGCAGGCGGTTGGCTGGCGTTGTAAGCGCCCGGCTCTGTCGGATCTTCACCGTCCGGTGCACGTGGAGCCCCGCCTCACGGGCGCACGTGCGCCAGGCGCGCGCCGAGCGCACACGCTTGAACACGAGCGTCCCAGGCGTGTCGTCGCCCGCGCCGCGGAAGCCGGCGTCGTGCGTGACGAGGCCGACGTGCTCGGCGACGACCAGCCGCCCATTCGCCGCCAGGTGCCGCGCGAGGTTACTGACGGCCCGCCGCCAGGCCTCGTCGTCCACCACGTGGAAGAGCACGTCCACGGCGTTCACGACATCGAACCGCCGGCCAAGGTCGAAGCGCTCGTCGGCGATGTCGGCTTCGACGATCGTGACGTCGCCCTCACCGTCATACGCGGCGTGCAGCGCAGCAGCCGCAGAGGCCGAGATCTCGACACCGACCAGCTCGACGGCGCCGAGCGCCCGCCGGTAGAACTCGATCCAGTGGCCTGCGCCCGAGCCGGCGTCCAGCACGGCCGGCCGTGCCGGCAGCTCGCCGCTCAGCACCTGCTCGAGGATCGCGTTCTCGACGGCGTTGTAGTGGTAGCGCGCGAGCAGTGGGTTCGCCGTCCGCCCGATCGTGGTCGCATCGTCGAAGCGACCCTCGGCGATCGCCTGCTCGTAGCGGCTCGTCCAGGCGCTCCTCGCATCGTACGGCGCCCTGGGACCGCGCGCGCGGACGCTGGCGGCGTACTGACTCGCGGACGACGGTCCGAGGAGACGCCGCGCTGCCAGCGAGACCTGCCGGCGGATCGTCAGCGGCCGCATAGAGCCGCCCCTGCGCCCACCGAGGCACGATGGGCTGTTTCACCATGTCCGCTCGCCTGCACGCGAAGCAGACGATCCTAGATGGTCGATCGGTAAGAAGCACGCGCAAGCGCGCGGGCGCGGCCCACCGCTAGGATCGACGCGCGGTGCGCATTCTCGACGTGGGCCCGTTCATCGCGTATCCGCCGCGCCGGGGGCGGGCGGCGCGCGCGTGTGGGCTGCTCCTCGCGCTGTCGGCGAAGCACGACGTGCGTCACTTCGGCCGAGAGCCGCGCCCTCTTATCTCGCGCGTCTCGGCCGCTCGAAGAGGTGCCCGTGACCCCGATGTTTCGCGTCTTCCGGTGCCGCTACCCACTCGGCGGCCGGTCGGTCGACTGGCTCGTGCGGCACGAGCCCCGCCGGGACCTCAAGGAGACGGCGGCGCGGCGTTTCAGCTGCCCGAAGCGGTTTCGCGAGCTGCTCGAATGGGCGGACGTCGTCGTTGCCGAGGATCCCGTGGAGCTCGCGCTCGTCCGCCGCGAGCGTCCGAATGCCCGCATCGTGTTCGCCCCGCATGACGCCGGCGACCCGGTCACCATGTCGGCCGCGGGTTACGATCCCGCCGCGCAGGCGCTCGCGTCGGTGCCGCTCGTCATCGTGAAGAGCAGCGCCGGTCGCGACGAGCTGGCCAGCCGCTACTCCCTCGACGAAGCGCGGGTCGTCGTCGTGCCGAACGGCGTCCACCCTGAGCTCTTTCGTCCCGCCGAGCCGGGCGACCGTGAGGCGCTTCGCCGTGAGCTGGGACTGCCGGCCGGCCGGCTCGTCGCGGTGTCGGCCGGCGACTCGCCCTCCGGCCGGGCCGCGCTGGCCTGGGTGCGCCGGCTCGCGCCGGCGGCCGACGGGCTGACGTTCCTCGTCGTGGGGGCTGCGGCCCGTCCCGAGCAGGGCCACAACCTCGTCGCGACCGGTCAGGTGCGCGACACGTTCCCGTACCTGCGCGCCGCCGACCTCGCGCTCTGCCCCCTGGAGCGGCGTCGTGGCGGCCCGCTTGGTCTGCTCGAGCCGCTCGCTTGCGGGCTGCCCACGGTCACCTTCGCCGAGCCGCTCGCCGGCACCGCGCTTCGTGACGGCGAGCACGTCGTCGTCGTGGAGAAGGGCCAACGGGCTGTGCTTGCCGCGCTCACGCGGCTTGCCGACGACGCCGATCTCGGCGTGAAGCTCGCCTCGGCCGCCCGCGGGCACGTCGTCGAGCGCCATACATGGCAGGGCTCCGCCGCTCGCCTGCAGGACGAGTTGAAGGCCCTCGTGGAGGGGCGGCAGGGCACGCTCGGCGGTCGAGTGGCAGCGTCCTAGCCCTGATGCGCAAGGCGCTCTTCTGGGGTGGTCTCGGAGCGATCGCCTGGACACACCTGGGCTATCCGGCGCTTGCGGGAGTCCTCGCACGCCTGTTCCCACGGCCGGTTCGCAAGCGCGACGTGACGCCGGGCGTCTCCGTGATCGTGGCTGCGCACGACGAGGAAGCGGTCATCGCCCGGCGGGTCGAGAACCTGCTGGCGCTCGAGTACCCGCCCGACCTCGCCGAGATCGTCGTCGCTTCCGACGCCTCAGCGGACGCTACCGACGGGATCGTCGAGCAGATCGCCGCCCGTGAGCCGCGCGTGCGACTCCTTCGCTGCCCCAGGGGCGGCAAGGTGGCAGCCCAGGACGAGGCAGTCCGCCAGACCTCGAGGGAGCTCGTCGCCTTCTCGGATGCGAACGCGACCTGGGCCCCGGACACCCTGCGGACGCTCGTCCGCAGCTTCGCCGATCCTGACGTCGCGTACGTGTGCGGGCAGGTTCGGCTCGAGCGGCCCGATGGAACCAATCGTGAGGGTGCGTACTGGCGCTACGAGCTCTGGCTCAGGGAACGGGAGTCCGCGCTCGGCTCCATCACAGGCGGCAACGGTGCCGTGTACGCGGTGCGCCGCAGCGACTACGTGGAGGTCGATCCGCGCTTCGGCCACGACCTCTCGCTGCCATACCTCATGGTGCAGCGTGGCCGTCGGGCGGTGTACGAGCCGGAGGCGCATTCCTTCGAGAAGCCGTCGCGGGATCTCGAGGACGAGTACCGGCGGAAGGTGCGCATGTTCGAGCATTGCTGGCTGATGCTCCTGCGAGGAGGGATGCTGCGCGGCGTGGACAGCCTGTACTGGCTCGAGCTCGTGTCCCACCGCGTGCTCCGGTACGGCAGCGGCATCGCCCATCTGGCGCTGCTTCTGGGCAGCGTTGGTCTTGCCCATCGCGGCGGCGTGTACCGGGCGGCGCTCGCGGCTCAGCTTGCCGGCCTCGGCCTTGCCGCGGCGGGTCGCCTGCGGGCGCCGGTGCCGGGCGCCGGCCTCGCGCTGTACTACGCCCTCGTCACCGAGGCGACGGTGGTCGCCCTGGTGCGGACGCTGCGCGGGGGCGTGCCCCCGGTCTGGGAGAAGGCCGAAGGCACGCGATGAGACGAGTCTGTCGATCGATGAAACGAGTTCTCGATGTCAGCCTCGCGCTCCTGGCGCTCACGCTCGCGAGCCCGCTGCTCGCCCTCTCGGTCGTGGCGATCAAGCTCGAGGATCGAGGGCCGGCGCTGTTCCGGCAGGCGCGGGTGGGGCTCGGCGGGCGCGACTTCGGCATTCTCAAGTTGCGGACGATGGTGGTCGGGGCCGAAAGCACCGGCGCAGGGCTCGCCGTGAACCGCGGAGACCCCCGCATCACGCGTGTCGGCCGCGTGCTGCGGCGGCTCTCGATCGACGAGCTTCCCCAGCTCTGGAACGTGATTGCCGGCGACATGAGCGTCGTGGGGCCGCGTCCGACCGTCCGCTGGCAGGTCGAGCGCTACTCGGAGCGGCAGCGCCGCCGGCTCGACGTGCTGCCCGGCATCACCGGCTGGGCCCAGGTGAACGGCCGCGCTTCGCTGCCGTGGGACGAGCGGATCGAGCTCGACGTGTGGTACGTCGAGAACGCGAGCCTCTGGCTCGACCTCAAGATCCTCGCGCGTACGCCGCTCGCGCTCTTCGCGGGAACCTACAAGGGCGAGACCGGTGGCTGGAGGCCGGAGCCGCCGGGACGGGCCGGTCCAGGGTCGCACTGACCGGTTTGCGGTCTGGGCCGCCGGGAACGGCTGCTACAGTCGGCGGCCGTGAGCGCTGAGCGTGGACGCGAGCCGGGTGTGCCGGGGCGCAGCCCGGATCTCGACGTCGAGCACGAGGTCGACCTGGCGCGCTACTGGTGGGCGATCGTGGCCCGTTGGTGGCTTGTCGCGCTCAGCGTCGCCATCGGCGTCCTGATCGGCTATCTCGTGTCGCTCGGCGGCGGCCAGGTCTTCCGGAGCACGGCGACGATCTACCTCGGGCAACCCCTGACACCGAACTCGGGCACCCAGGTGCAGGGGCTGCAGACGAATCCGTCGACGGTCGGGCAGATCGTGAGGAGCGATTCGCTCGTACGGGCGGTCGCCGACTCGGTGGGGGTCGATCCGGACGAGCTGCGCGCCGGCATCTCCAGCCGTGCGGTCACCGGGGCCGTGACGCGCGTCGGGCAGACGCAGCTCGTCGAGGTCTCCGTGCGGGGCCCGTGGCGGCGCCAGACGGCTGACGCAGCCAACCTTCTGGCCGAGGACGTCGTGGAGCGGGTCTCCGCCTATCCGCGTGAGAAGATCGAGCTGCTCGAGACGCAACTCGCCGGCGCGGAAAGCCAGCTCGAGGTCGTCGACGAGGCCATCGCCGGCTACCGCGAGGCTGCAGCAGACGCCTCGCTGTCCGCGTCGGAGCGGCTCGTCGCGGTCGGACTGCTCGCGGATGCTCAGGCCGAGCGCGGCCGCCTGCTCGACCAGGTGACACAGACCTCGCTCTCCATTGCGCTGGCGCGCGACGTCGAGCACGCTCGCGTCGTCACGCGGGGCAGCGCGACCAGGGTGGCGGCGCGCGGCAGATCGAGCTCGCTGATCGTCGGCGCAGTCATCGGCCTGCTCGTCGGCGTTCTGCTCGCGCTCGCCTGGGACCCTGTGAAGGCGCGACTCGGAAGGCCGGCCGCCGCAGCCTCCGGTTAGCTTCGAGCCTGCCGGACGCCTAGCGTTGCGCGTCCAGACGGCGCTCGTCTTCAGCCTGCTCGGCCGAGGGCGGCTCCGCGGCGGCCTGCTCGCGGCGGCGGCCTGCTCGGCGGCGGCGGCCTGCTCGGCCGCAGTGCGGCTCGGCGGCGGCCTGCTCGGCCGGCGGCGGCTGCTCGGCGGCGGCCTGCTCGGCGGCGGCCTGCTCGGCGGGCGGCCTGCTCGGCCGAGCGGCCTGCTCGGCGGCCGGCCTGTTCGGCGGCGGCCTGCTCGGCGGCGGCCTGCTCGGCGGCGGCCTGCTCGGCGGCGGGCTGCTCGGCGGCGGCCTGCTCGGCGGCGGCCTGCTCGGCGGCGGCCTGCTCGGCGGCGGCCTGCTCGGCGGCGGCCTGCTCGTCCGCGGCGGGCTCGTCCGGCGTGCGGCTCGTCCGTGTGCGGCTCCTCCGTCTGCGGCTCGCCCTCGCTCGGTGCTTCCGACTCGACTGCCTCGAGCTGCGCCTCGAGCACTTCGATCTGGCTCTCCAGCGCTGCAATCTCCGCGTCGATCGCCGCGATCTGGGCCTCGAGCGCAGCGACCTGGGCCTCGAGGGCCGCAACCTCGGCCTGGATCGCGGCAATATCCCCCTCGAGCTGGCCCTGAAGTGCCGCGGTCTGCGCTACCAGACTGTCGATCTGGGCTTGAATCTCCTTGCGCTCATGCCCGCGGGCGTACTCCAACTGCTGTTGCAGCATGCTGATCTCGGCCTGGAGCTGCGACGTGACGCTCGCGACCTCGCTCTGACGCTGCGAGATCTCTTCGGTCAGCCCGCTCTGCTCACTGGCGAGGCTGCTTGCCTCACTGCTCAGCGACTGCTGCTCCGCCTCCAAGCCACCGACCTCTTCCGTCAGAGTTGCGATCTGGGCCCGGAGCGCCGCGCCGGCCCGCTTCCGCCTCCGCTGCCTCCGCTACCACCGCCCTGCGACGGTACGATCGGCGACTGCGTGTCAGGAGGCGGCACGACCGCGGCGTTCGGTGCCTCCGAGGGCGGAAGCTCCGCTGCCGGCGGGGGATCCTCGCCGGCCGGCACCTCGACCGGTGGCGGCTGCTCGCCGGCCGGCTCCTCGATGACGGGCGGGGGCTCCTCTACGGGCGCCTCTACGGGAGGCGTCGCCGGCGGCGGAGCGGCCTCACCCGCGTCGGCGGGGGGAGGCGGCGCGTCTGCGGCCACGACCACGACGTCCTGCTTGAGGCCGTCGGCCGATCGCTCCTCCGTGGACGGCGCGCTGCCGCTTTCGCCGGCACCGATGCCGCGACAGGCTGGTCGGCTCGAGGATCGATCTGAACGTCGACCTCGGTCGCCAGCCCCTGGATCGGCGTCAGCGGGCCGAGCAGCGGCGTCACGTGCACGCCCGCCGAGTGAAAGAGAAGCGAGGCTCCGACACTCGCCGCCACCGCGGCGACGAAGAGCTTCAACCCGCTTACGCGTTGAGTCCGCGATACACGCATCGTCGATCTTCTCATGGGATGGGTACGAGGCCCGATAGCCCATGCTACCCCCCAATTGGAGCCGTTTTTGCCCCGTTCACCCATTCGGGGGATGAAGGTCCACCCGAAGCGGGGAGTCCGTCAGCGGTCAGTCGTCGCCCCCTGCGCCAGAGAGCCGCGACGCCGGGCCACGACGCGGTTCTTCCCGGCCGCTTTCGCCTCGTAGAGGGCCTGGTCGGCGACTGCGAAGAGGTCACCGCTGCTCATGTCCTCGTCGTACGCAGCGACCCCCAGGCTGACCGTGACGAAGAGCTCTTCCCGGGCCGCCGAGATCCTGCGCTCGGCGAGCTGGGTGCGAAGCCGCTCGGCGACGAGCATGGCCTCGCCGAAGTCGGTTCCCGGCAGGATGACGGCGAATTCCTCGCCGCCCGGTCGCGCCGGGATGTCCACCGCTCGCACCGTGTGTGCGGACGACGTCCGCGAACGTCCGCAGGACGTCGTCCCCGAGCTGGTGGCCGAAGCGGTCGTTGACCGCCTTGAAGTCGTCCAGATCGGCCAGGATGAGCGCGAGGCTGCCGCCAAAGCGTTGCACCCGGCTGACCTCGTGCTCCAGCGCCTCCTCGAAGCGGCGGCGGTTCGCGAGCTGCGTGAGGTCGTCAGTGACCGCTTGGCGCGCCAGGATCCGGTGCAGCCGTGCGTTCTCGAGCGCGATCGAGGCCTGCGTGGCGAGAGAATTTGCGGCGGTGACGGCGTCCTGCCCGAAAACCGTGCCGGGCTGCGGGTAGAGGAGCAGCACCTCGATCTCGCCGCTCTCCCCGGCGCCGAGCGGGATCGTCACCGGCTCGCCGCCGACATCGGGGTCGCCAGCCCGCACGACGCTCTCCCCGGCGCGAAGAATCCGCGCGCCGGCTGCTTCCGTAGCCTCGACAGCGCTTTCCGCGACGACGGCCAGAAGCGCCTCGGGCTCGTTTCCCGCTGCCAGCGCGGCCCCGAGCCGGTCGAGCGCTCTGTCGACCCGGAGACGCTCCGCAGTCAGCTCGGCACGGCGGCTCTGGAGCTGACTGGCCATGTCGTTGAACGCCTGTCCGAGCTGCGCGAACTCGTCGCGTCCACGAACAGGCACTCTCTGCGAAAGGCGTCCCTCGGCGATTCCGCGGGCAGCCCCTGCGAGGTCGCGCAGGGCGCCCACGATGGCTCGACCCGGCAGGAACGCAACCGCGGCAACGACCGCGATCGACGCGAGCGCGGCCAGCACCAGCCTGGAATTCACGTCGCCGAGCTCGCTGGCGATCGTCGAGCGTGGCGTCAGCGCAAGGAGGACGGCGCTCCCGTTGTCGGCTGGGACGTCCGTGGCAATAGATCGATATGACGTGTTTCCGATGCGAACGTCTGCGGCATCCTCGCCGAGCGCCGGAACGGGCTGGCCGACGATCCCCTCTGGCCCAGCGACGATGCGCCCACCGGCGGCAAGGGCGAGGCTCTCCTCGGGCCGCAGCCCGCTGCGGCCGCCGATCTCGTCCAGGAACGCGTCGTCGAGCGCCACGGCGACACGGACAACGCCGATCGTCTCGCTCCCGTCGACGACGTTCGCGGTGTGGCTCGCAGCGAGGGGTGGCACCATGCCCGCCAGCAGCACTCCATCCGCCGAGAACGAGGCGCCTGGTGCCTTCTCCGCCGCCTCGGCGAGCGTGGCGCGATCCCCGGTGCGAAGCGCCACCTGGATGTCCGGGGAGCGGGCGAGGGCTGCGGCCTGCTCGGCGGCGACGTCGAGCTCACGGGTGACGCTGCCGGTCGCGGCGCTGATCGACTTGCTGAGGCTCTCATCGGCGCGCTGGAGCTCGTTGCGCCCTGCCGCCGCGCTGAAGGCCCAGGTGACGCCTGCCAGCGGGACCAGCGAGAGCAGCACGAAGTAGAGGACGAGCTTGAGCTTGAAGCTTCCCACTAGACCGTTGTTCGGCGATGGAGAGAGAATTCCGCCACGCTCGTCGCCCACTCGTGGCCGGGTGGGTCGCGGCGATACGACGAGGAGCTCTCGCGGGTGGGTATCGGCCGGTGTTCCGGAACGCAACGCAAATTCCGCACGACCTCGATCGCTCGCCTGGAGGCTGGTGGCGCCGTTCCATCTTGGCTGACCGTTCGCGCCCGGCAATCCCCTGTTTGGGTGAATTCTCGTCCGTCTCGACTAGATTGTGGGCGTGCCCACCGCCATCGTCACCGGGGGCGCCGGGTTCCTCGGCTCCCATCTGTGCGATCACCTGCTGGCACGCGACTATCGCGTCATCTGCGTCGACAACCTCGACACCGGCACGCTTCAGAACATCCAGCACATCCGCTCGAGTGACTTCGTCTTCCTGAATCACGATCTCACCTCGCATCTGGAGCTGCGCGAGCCGGTCGACGTCGTCTTCCATCTCGCGAGCCCGGCGAGCCCGATCGACTACATGCGACTGCCGCTCCACACGTTGAAAGTCGGCTCCTACGGAACGCACAACGCCCTCGGCCTCGCGAAGTTCAAGCGCGCACGCTTCCTGCTCGCGTCCACGAGTGAGGTGTACGGCGATCCGCAGGTGCATCCGCAGCCCGAAAGCTACTGGGGGAACGTCAACCCGATCGGCCCGCGGGGCGTCTACGACGAGGCCAAGCGCTACGCCGAGGCGCTCACCATGGCGTATCACCGCCAGCAGGGCGTCGACACCTGCATCGCGCGGATCTTCAACACGTACGGCTCCCGCATGCGACCGCATGACGGAAGGGCCGTCCCAACCTTCCTGCGCCAGGCCCTCGAGGGCAAGCCGGTGACGGTGTTCGGTGACGGCCAGCAGACCCGCAGCTTCTGTTACGTGGACGATCTGATCCGCGGGATCTACTCGCTCGCCATGAGCGCGGAATCGCTGCCCATGAACCTCGGAAACCCCGAGGAGCGCACCCTCCTCGAGCTCGCTGAAACCGTGATCAGGGTGGTCGGATCCTCCTCGCAGATCGTCTTCGAAGCGCTTCCGACTGACGATCCCCAGGTCCGTCAGCCGGACATCTCGCGGGCGCGGGAGGCGCTTGGCTGGGAGCCGGAGGTGTCGCTCGAGGAGGGTCTGCAGCGCACGGTCGCCTCCGTTCGCGCCGAGGCGCCGGCCTCGTTCTGAGCAGCGGCGGGCGCGGCTCGTTGCATGGCTGATCCGCTCCTGGTACGCGCAGCGCGGCTCGAGCAAGTCGAGCGGACACCGGTCTGGTACATGCGCCAGGCCGGCCGATCGCTTCCTGAATACCGAGCCATTCGCGCGAAGCACGACCTCTTCGCGATCTGCCGCCAGCCGGAGCTGTGTGCAGAGGTGACTCTGCAGCCGGTCGGCCGCCACGGCGTCGACGCAGCGGTGATCTACTCCGACATCGTCCTGCCGGTCACCGGCATGGGCGTCTCCGTGAGCCTGGTCGAAGGCGTCGGTCCCGTGCTCGACGTGCCGCTGCGGACGGCCGGCGATCTTCGCCGGCTGCACCCACTCCATCCGGAGCAGGCGCTGCCGTGGGCGCTCGACTCGATCAGGCTTGTTCGCGCGGCGCTCGACCCGGAATGCGCCCTCGTCGGCTTCGTCGGCGGGCCGTTCACCGTGGCCGGCTATCTGATCGAGGGTCGGCCGAGCCGAACCTTCGACGCGACCAAGCGCTGCATGTACGCGGAGCCCGGCCTCTGGCATGCTCTCATGGAGCGGCTCGCGGATGCGTTCGAGGCGTACGTGCGCGCCCAGGTTGGCGCGGGAGCCGACGTGATCCAGGTCTTCGACTCCTGGGTCGGGGCTCTCTCCGCGGCCGACTACCGCGAGTTCGTGGCGCCGTACTCGGCGCGAATTCTCGCGACCGTCGATGTGCCGACGATCCACTTCGCCACCGGCGCCACGCACCTGCTCGCCGAGCTCCGCGCCGCCGGCGGCGACGTCGTAGGCCTCGACTGGCGCCTGTCCCTAGGCCAGGGCTGGCAGGCTGTCGGCCATGACCGCGGAGTGCAGGGAAATCTCGATCCCGCCCTGCTTCTCGGGCCGTTCGAGCGCGTTGCGGCAGAGACCGATCGCATCCTCGCAGACGCGGGCCGCCGGCCCGGTCACATCTTCAATCTCGGCCACGGCGTGCTGCCCGAGACCGATCCGGCCGTGCTCGGGCGCCTCCGAGAGCACGTGCACGAACGGACGGCGTCTCGGTAGCGCGGCAAGGCAGCCAGGGCCAGTGGCTGCAATGCGCAAAGGCTGCCGCCGGGCCGGCCAGAGGCGGGCCGAGCCGTGGCAGCGACCAACCCGGCACACTTTCGGCGCCGTTCCGGCCCTCTCGTGACAGACACGCGCGGCCGCTCGCGCTACGCTCAAAGCGGGTGGAGGCAAGGGGTGGCCCCGTGGGCACGCCGGCGAGCCACGGCCGAGGTGGACAGGCGGGCTTCTGGCGAGCCTCGGCTGCCTTTCGTTACGCTCAGTCGGTGAGCGCGCGCAGTTGTCCCGACTGGCCCGAGCTCCTGGAGGTCGCTCCAGACCTTCACTTCAAGCACTACACCGTCGCCGAGGCGAAGCTCCCGGCTGAGGCGCTCGTGAACCTGCGGGATGTCCCGCTCCAGGCGGTGGCGATCTGCGCCGATCTCGACCACCACGTGTACAACCCGGATCACACCGACCCGGGCGTTGCCGCCGCGCTCCGCGACACGCACTGGTTCGGTCTGCGCGAGTGGATCGCTCGGGGCCCGAGGTCGGGCCTCTGAACCGGTCAGTCCCTGCCTGTACACCGCTACATCGATCTACCGATACTACGCTCTATACGGTGGAGGACGCGAGGGCGGAGAGCGGTACCGTACCTTCCAGCAACGCTCGGCCCACGATCGCGCCCTCGAGCCCGAGCGCTGCGAGCGCGTCGATGTCCTCGACGGACCGGATGCCGCCTGCGGCCAGCACAGGCAAGCCCGACCGCTCCTTCACGCGCATCAACAGATCCAGGTCGGGCCCCGCCATCGTGCCGTCGCGCTCGACCGCCGTGCAGTGGAGGCGCACGACGCCGGCACGTGCACAGCGAGCGGCGGCGTCGTCCACGGAGATGCCTCCGTCGCGCTCCCATCCCGAGACCACAAGCCGACCCGCGCGCGCGTCGAGCGCCACGACGAGGCGCTCGCCGAGAGCTGACGCGAAGCGTTCGAGGGCGTCTGATTCTGCGAACGCCGCCGTGCCGACCACGACTCGGGCGGCACCCGCGGCGAGAACGGACTCTGCGTCGGCGAGCGAGCGGATCCCCCCCGAGGCTTGGACAGGAATGCCCCTCGCGGCCGCGACGAGCGAGGCGACGAGCGCCGGTCGTACACGCCCGCTCCTAGCACCGTCGAGGTCGACAACGTGAATCAGCCGGGGCCCGGCGCTTGCGAACCGTGCCACGAGGCTCGCCGGATCCCCCGCACGTACCTGCACGCGGTCGTAGTCGCCCTGCTCGAGGCGCACCGCCTCCGTCCCGAGCAGGTCCACGGCCGGCACGACCAGAAACGCGCGACGTTCGAGCTCGTCCACCATGGCGCTGCGGACGCTCTGCCGCTGATCAGGCGGCCTCGGCACGCTTCCTTCCTCTTGCACTGTCATGACAGCATGCTAACATGACGACGTAGACAAGGAGCACCGATGGCAGAGGAGCAGTCACACAGATGGGCAAGCCCGGAGATCCGAGATCTTCTGCGGACGATCCTGGCGCTGGAGAACCTGGACGAAGCCGAACGGTTCTTCCGGGATCTCTGCACGCTCGCGGAGCTCGAGGCGATGGGTCACCGCTGGCGCGTGGCGAAGCTGGTCGACGAAGGGCTCCCGTACCACGAGGTGTCCCGCCGAACCGGCGCCTCGACGACAACGGTGACGAGGGTGGCCCACTGGTTGCGCCACGGGGAAGCTGGCTACCGTCTGGCGCTCGACCGGGCGAAAGGCCAGCCGAACGCCTGAAGATCGCGATCCCGGCCAAGGGCCGGCTCCGCGAGCCGGCGGTCGCCCTGCTCGAGGACGCCGGGCTGGGGCCTGAGGCTCCAGGCGAGCGCGCCCTCGCATTCCCGTGCCGCAACGCGCCGGTCGACGTGCTCCTCGTCCGGGCCGAAGACATTCCGGAGTACGTCCAGGACGCCGTCGTCGACTGCGGGATCACGGGCGCCGATCTCGTTCGCGAGCGTGGGGCGACCGTCAGCGAGCTCCTCCGGCTCGGCTTCGGCGGCTGCACGCTCGAGGCGGCAGTGCCGCAGGAAGCCTCCGCGACCGAGCTCGCGGATCTCGAAGGGATGCGGATCGCGACGGTCTTTCCTCGTCTGGCCGGAGAGATGCTCGGAGAGCACCGTGTGAAGGCCGAGCTCGTGGCGGTAACCGGCTCGGTCGAGGTCGCGCCGCGACTCGGTCTCGCGGACGCCATCATCGATCTCGTCTCGAGCGGCAACACCCTACGCACGAACGGCCTGCGCTCTCTCGGGGCACTGTTCGCCTCGGAGGCCGTGCTGATCGGTGCCGCCGAGCCCGATGACGCCGCTCGCTACCTGGCGCGCGTACTCAGGAGCGTGGTCGAGGCCCGCGGGACCCGCTATCTGATGATGAACGCCCCCGAGGAAGCGCTCGATCGGCTTTGCGAGCTCGTTCCCGGCAGCCGTTCGCCGAGTGTCCTGCCCCTCTCCGAGGCGGGAATGGTGGCGGTCCACGTCCTTGTTCCCGCCGCGGACGTATGGCGGCTGCTGCCGGAGCTCGAGGCAGCGGGCGCATCCTCGATCCTGCTCGTGCCGGTCGAGAGGATGCTCGGTTGAGCGCCGGACGGAGGGCGTCGGCGTTTCGGCCGATCTCGTCCGAGTTCGCTCCGTACGGCTGGGCGCCGTCGACCGCCGAGATCGCGCGGTTGGCCGGCGTGCACCCGTTCGAGGTCCTCCGCTACGACGGGAACGTTCCGGCAGACCCGCCGCCCAGCGCGAGGCCCGGTGCCGTGGCGAGTGCGCTCGCGGAGGTCAACACCTATCCGCACGGTGGCTACGGCCCGCTCGTGCCCGAGATCGCACGCTACGCGGGCGTGGCGCCGGAGAACATCGTGCTCGGCGCGGGGGCCGACGATCTCATCCTCCTTTGCGCGCGTGCCTTCGCCGGGCCCGGGGATCTCGTCGACGTTCTCGACGAACCGACCTATCCGATGTTCCGGGTGGCTGCGTACCTCTCCGGGGCCGAGGTCGGCGAGGACGACCCGTCGCTCACGTTCTGCTGCCGGCCACACAATCCGACCGGCTCGCTCGGTGAGCTTCCGGAGGCGAGGCCGCTCGCTGTCGACGAGGCGTACTTCGAATACGCGCAGGAGAGCGCCGTCGGCGAGCTCGAGAGCGGCGTCGTCATCATCCGGACCTTCTCGAAAGCGTTCGGGCTCGCAGGCGCGCGCGTCGGCTACCTGATCGCCGATCGCGACACCGCCGCAGAGCTCAATGCGCGCCAGGCACCCGCCGCCGTCTCGACCGTGTCGGCGGCGCTCGCGCTCGCCGCGCTCGCGTCGCCGCCGGATGTTCGCTGGGAGATCGACGAGCGCGAACGGCTCGCCGAGAAGCTGCGCGCGCTTGGCCTCGCACCGCTTCCCTCGCATGCGAACTTCGTCTACGTGCCGGTCGCCGACCCGGACGGCCTCGGCGACACCCTCCTCCGGCAGGGTCTCGCCGTACGGGTGTTCGCGGACGCCATCCGCATCTCCGTGCGGAATCCCGAGGACGACGATGTCCTACTCGAGGCGATCGCTCGCGCCCTCGAACGGCCCAGCCCGGTCGAGCCCCCAGGCGGACGCCGCGTGCGGCACGTCCGGGCAACGGCCGAGACTCGTATCGGGATTCGGCTCGCGCTCGACGGAGCCGGTCGGGTTCGCGTACACACGGGCGCCGGCATCTACGACCACTTCCTGGAGCAGCTTGCCTTCCACGGCGGCCTCGACCTCGTGCTCGAAGGCGTCGGTGACCTCGAGACCGGCGCGCACCACACGGCGGAGGACGCCGCGCTGGCGCTCGGCCAGGCACTCGACCGAGCGCTCGCCGATCGTCACGGAATCGCGCGCTACGGCGACGCGGTCGTGCCGATGGACGACGCGCTCGCGAAGGCGTCGATCGACCTCGGCGGTAGGCCATGGTGCGAGTGCAGGCTCGAACGCGAGCCCGGGCTCGCCGGGCACATGCTCCAGAGCCTCGCGCAGGCGGGTCGGTTGGGGCTGCACGTCGAAGCCACCGGGCAGGACGAGCACCACGTGGCCGAGGCGGCTTTCAAGGCAGTGGGGCGTGCCCTGCGGGCCGCCGTGCGTCCCGAGAGCTCGGGCATACCGTCCACGAAGGGGATGCTGTGAGGCGCGAGTCTCCTGCCGGCGCCGGGGCCACCCCGGTCCACCACCCGCTTCGAGCGTACTGCGCGCGAGCGCACGTGTGTGTCACGGATCGCGCCGGAAGCGTGACAGCTTCGTGAAAAACGTCCGCATCTGCGACTACGGTGCTGGCAACACACGGTCGGTCGAGGTGGCCTTTCGCCGTCTCGGAGCGGATGTCGCGGTCGTGACCCAGCCCGACGAGATCCTCGCGGCCGACCTGGCCGTGCTCCCGGGCGTCGGCTCGGCGGGGACGGCGATGGCGACCCTCCGCGCCCACGGGCTCGACCGTGCGCTGCGCGAGCGGGTGCGCCGCGGCGCGCCGACGCTCGGGATCTGCCTCGGCCTCCAGCTTGCCCTCGAACACTCGGACGAGGACGGCGGCGTCGAGGGGCTCGGCATCCTTCCTGGCCGGGCCATCCGTCTGCGCAACGGGCGCGTGCCGCGCATCGGCTGGGCTACGGTGGAGCCCGGCGGCGAGGCGTTCTACTTCGCCCACTCGTTCGCCGCCGAGACGCCGACCGCCACGGCCACCTCCGAGGGTGTCGTCGCCGAGGCGCGGCTCGGCAGCTTCCTCGGCGTGCAGTTCCATCCCGAGAAGAGCGCGGCGGCCGGAGCGCGATACCTGGAGCGATGCCTCTCCCGCGCCTGATCCCGTGTCTCGACGTCGCCGCCGGCCGCGTCGTGAAGGGCGTGCGCTTCGAGGGGTTGCGGGATGTGGGCGACCCGGTCGAGCTCGGTTCCGCGTACTCGGACGCAGGTGCGGACGAGCTCGTCTTCCTCGACGTCAAGGCGACCGTGGAGGAGCGAAAGGCCCTGGTCGAGCTCGCCGGTCGAGTCGCCGAGCGCTTGGCGATCCCCTTCACGGTGGGCGGGGGGGTCCGCTCCGTGGCTGACGCGGCAGCCCTGCTCGACGCGGGCGCCGACAAGGTCTCGGTGAACTCGGCCGCGCTCGCACGGCCGGCACTCCTCGGGGAGCTTGCCGAGCGGCTCGGATCCCAGGCGGTCGTGATCGCGATCGATGCGGCGGGAGGCGAGGTGTATTCGCATGCCGGAACGCGTCCAGTCGGCCGGCTCGCAGTCGATTGGGCGCGCGACGCGCAGGAGCACGGCGCCGGCGAGATCCTGCTGACCTCGATCGACGCCGACGGCACGCGAGAGGGCTACGACCTCGAGCTGACGCGTGCCGTCGCCGGTGCCGTGTCGATTCCCGTCATCGCGTCCGGCGGCGCCGGCGAGGCCAGGCACGTCGCGGAGGCGCTCGAGGTCGCCCAGGCCGCCCTGCTCGCGTCGATCCTCCATGAGAACCCCGACCGGCTCGGCACCCTGCGTGACGAGCTGCGAGCGATGGGTGTGCCGCTCCGTGACGCCGCCTAGCCCGGAGCTCCGTGCGGCGATCGTGCAGGACGCCCTCGACGGGCGCGTGCTCATGCTCGCCTGGATGGACGAGGAGGCGCTCCGGCTCACGAGGCAGACCGGCGAGGCGCACTTCTGGAGCCGCTCCCGGCAGACGCTCTGGCGGAAGGGCGAGACGTCGGGCAACACGCTCTCGGTCGTCGACCTGAAGGAGGACTGCGACGGAGACGCGATCCTGCTCCAGGTCGAGGCCGCCGGCCCGGCCTGCCACAGCGGCTCGCGATCGTGTTTCGCGCCGTGGTTGTGGCGCCGGGTCGCGGAGCGGGCGCAGTCGCGGCCCGAGGGGTCGTACGTCGCGCGCCTGCTCGCGGGCGGGCCCGCGAAGTGCGCGCAGAAGCTCGGAGAGGAGGGTGTCGAGGCGTCCCTGGCGGCCGCGGGCGAGAGCGACGAGCGTCTCATCGCCGAGCTGGCAGACCTCTGGTTCGCGAGCTACGTGGTTCTCGCCGCGCGGGGTCTCGATCCCGACGCGGTCGAGGCGGAGCTCAAGCGCCGCGCCCGCGACGCGGACGCGGCAGCCTCGCGCTAGCGAGCGGCCAGCTCGGCCCGCACCGTCGCGACGTCGGCGAGACGGGAGAAGCCGTCTGCCTGCGCGGCAAGCGTGGTCTCGTGCACGGCGGCGTGCGGGATCGTGCGTCCATCCGGCCCCTGGAGGTCGCGCGTGGCCGTGCCGTCCGTCAGGAAGACGACGTCGAGGCCCCGCGCGTGTGCCTCCCGAGCGGTCGTATCGCAACACATGTGCGTCATGAAGCCGGCGATGACGACCGTTCGCGTGCCAAGCGCCTCGAGCACGGCGTCCAGCGGCGTCCCGTCGAACGCACCTGGAAGGTGCTTGACGACGATCGCCTCGTCACCTGCCGCGGCGACCTCGTCCATCGTCTCGACTGCCGGCGTCCCGGGTGCGAACACGTCCGCCCCAGGGCTCTCGTGGTGCTGGACGTGGACGACCCCGGCGCCAATCCGTCTGGCCTCGCCGAGCAGCCCGACCAGCCGCCCGAGCACAGCCGAGCCGTCGGGAATCCAGAGCGTGCTGTCGCGGTCGAAGTACTCCCGCTGGACGTCGATCATGAGCAGGGCCGGCTTCTCCACGGCCCCGGACGCTACCACGCCAAGATCCTCTAGCCTGATGACATGGGCAAGGGTTACGCCGAGGGCTCCGCGGTCGAAGAGCGGCTGGCCGACCTCGAGCGCGCCGAACGCTCTCAGGGCGAGGAGTGGGTCGAGGAACGCGCGGCCGTCTACGGCTCGACGCCGGACGAACCGGAGCGCCACTTCATCGGCTGGCTCGGCGACGTCGACCCCGACGACCTCTTCTCGCGCGGGGCGGCCTGGGGGCTCACGGTGGTTCGGCGCAGCACGCCCTGATTCGACGCGTCGTCATCGCGGGCAACGAGCCGGCCGGCGCGGACCAGGCCGCCGCCTGACCCTCTCCCGAGCGGCGCCCGCTACGCTGCCGCCTTGGACGCGGCCGCTCGGCGGGGGGACATCAAGCTCGAGGAGCTGGCGCTCGCCGTGCGAAACCACGGGATGCCGCTCGAGGCGCTCCGGCTAGCGGTCACGCCCATCGGCCTCCACTACCTCCTGACGCACTACGACATCCCGATCGTCGGGGCGCAGGAATGGCAGCTCGAGATCGGCGGCCACGTCGAGAGACCGCGGACGCTGTCGCTCGACGAGATCCTGGCGCATCCGGCCATGCAGCTCACCGTGACCCTCGAGTGCGCGGGCAACGGTCGGGCCCACATGACGCCTCGGCCGTTCAGCCAGCCCTGGCTCGAGGAGGCGGTGGGAACCGCGTGCTGGACGGGTACGCCGCTCGCGCCGCTGCTGCATGACGCCGGCATCAAGGACGGGGCCGTCGAGGTCGTGTTCACCGGCCTCGACCGCGGTCACGAGCGCGGGGTCGAGCTCGCCTTCGAGCGCAGCCTCCCGCTCGACGAGGCGCTCGCAGACGACGTGTTGCTGGCGTGGGCGATCAACGAGCAGCCGCTGCCGCCCCAGCACGGCTTTCCGCTGCGCCTGCTCGTGCCCGGCTGGTACGGGATGGCCAGCGTCAAGTGGCTGTCGCGGATCACGGTCGTCGACCGCCCGTTCTCGGGACACCAGCAGTCCTACGCGTACAGGCTGCGGCAGACCGAGGACGAGGAAGGCGAGCCGCTCACGCGCATGTTGCCGCGGGCGCTTCTGATCCCTCCCGGCATCCCCGATTTTCCGACCCGCCGCCGGACGCTCGGCGCCGGCCCCTGCACGCTCGAGGGGCGGGCCTGGTCGGGCTTCGCGCCCATCGAGCGGGTCGACGTCTCGACGGACGACGGCGCGTCGTGGGAGCCGGCGGAGCTCGAGCCGGACGTCGACTCGCCGTACGCCTGGTGCCGCTGGCAGCACCGCTTCGACGCGAGACCCGGAGAGACCGTGCTTGCCTGTCGCGCAGCCGACGCCAGCGGACGCACCCAGCCGCTGGAGCCGGTCTGGAACCTGAGCGGCTACGCGAACAACGCCGTCCAGCGCGTCCCGGTCACGATCGCCTGAGCTCGAGCGCGCTCGGCCTCTCGCGACGGTCTCCGGTCTGAGACGCCTGCTCAGCCGTTGACCTTGCCGACGAGCGACGTCGGCACGATCGTCACCGCGACCTGATCAGGCCCTGTATAGCTGCGATGGTGGCGTCCGGGTCGGCTTCGTACCGGGAGACGATCGGCCGGATGTGATCGATCAGCTCCTCGACCGAGCCGGTCCGCACCTGGGCCACGCCCTTCGCGTACACCGCGCGCAACGGATGATGGTGCTCGAAGACGACCAGCGACGCGCGCGGCTCGCGCAGGAGGTTGTTCGGCCAGCGCAGCTCCGCCGTGCTCCAGAGGTGGAACGCCTGCCCGTCCCAGCGGTACCAGACCGAGACGACGTGGGGAGCCCCCGACTCGTCGAGCGTCGCGATCGCGGCGACCCAGGGCGGATCGTCCTGCCGCAGGAACGCGTCTCGCTCGGCGTCGTTCACGAGGACAGCAGCTCGAAGGTATGGAACCGGAACGTGGTCGTGCCCGTGTTCTCGAGGTCGTGAATCCGCTCCGTCTCGAGACGGGCCTCGTCCAGGAAATCCGTGTCGCGGGCCGCGAACTCGACGTGGATCAGGTGGCCGTCCGGGTAACGCTGGATCGCCCGGCCGCTGTCGATGCAGACCCAGAAGTACGGCGTCCGGTGGCAGTGGAACGGGACCCGCTCGCCGGGCTCGAGGCAGAGCTCCCAGACCCTGATCTCGTCGTTCTCGAACAGCAGCGTGGTACCGACCTCGTAGTTCTCGGCGGCGTGCCGCAGCTCCTCGCGGTATGCATCCCGGGCGAACCGCTCGACCGTAGCCATGCTCCCTCCTCTCGGTCGTGGTCGCGAACCCTATCGCGGCGCCGGGCTGGGCGGCGCCGTTCCTACGCTACGCTCATCCCTTCCGACGCACGGAGGTGGCGACGTGGATGTCCGGTCGATCGAAGGCACGCCAATGGTGCCCATGCACCAGGGCACGACGCCTGTCTGGTACCTCTGGGAGCCGCGAGAGCTGAAGGAGGCGACAGCAGGCGGGTACCTCGAGCTCGTGGGCGAGTTCGTCGTCGAGGCCGGCGGGCACGTCGCGCCGCACAGCCACCGGACGCACGAGTTCTACTACATGATCGGCGGGCGGGGCATCATGACGATCGCGGAGGAGGAGCGCGAGGTCGTTCCGGGAGACACGATCTACATTCCCCCTGACGTCGTGCACTCGATCCGTCCTGCGAGCCCGAATGCGTCGATCCGAGCCTTCGTCTTCGCCGTCGGCCTCGGCGACACGCCCGAGATCGACTACTCCGTGAACTGACGTCGGTCGCCGGCAGCTCGGAGGACGTGCTTATGGGTACCGGTGACCGTCCGCTGCTCGTCGTCGTCACGGGGCCGCCCGCGAGCGGCAAGACGTCCGTTGCGGAGGAGCTCGCGAGTCGTCTCGGTGTCGCCTTCCTGAGCAAGGACACGTTCAAGGAGGTCCTCTACGAGCACCTGGGCTCGGGGGATGAGCTCGAGCCGACCCTTGACGCTGCGGCGCTCGCGGCCCTCTTGCGTCTGGCCGCCGCGCAGCTCGCGGCGGGGCTGGCCTTCATCGTCGAAAGCAACTTCGACGCCCGGTACGATCCCGGCCCGTTGAGGGCTCTTGCGGAGAGGCACGATGCCAGGCTTGTACAGGTGTACTGCACGAGGTCCGTCGAGTCGCTGCTCGCGCGGTTCGCCGAACGAGCCGCGTCGGATGACCGCCATCCCGGGCACGGGGACGAGCCGGAGGACGTCGACGAGGTTCGCGCCGACCTCGAGGCGGGTCGCTGGGCCCCGCTCGCGCTCCCCGGGGCGCTCGTCGAGGTCGATCTGGACGAGGGCGGCGACGTCGAGGCGCTGATCGCTCGGATCGAGGAGGCGACCGGGGGGTCGCTCTCCGAGGAGTGACCTCGGGACCGGTGGTCGCGGTCACCAGCGGTCCCAGTGGATCACCTCGTCGAGGGGATTCCGAGGCCCCGGCTTGAAATCCGTGCCCTTCGTGTAGGCGACCGGGATCAGGGCGGCCTGCGTGACCTCCTCGTACGGGATGCCGAGCAGCTCCGCGGCCTCGCGCTCGTGCGCGAGGTGGAACGTCGTCCAGCACGTGCCGAGGCCGCGGGCGCGTGCGGCGAGCATGAAGCTCCAGGTGGCCGGGACGATCGAAGCCCACGTCGACGCCTGCCGGCTCGAGGGCAGCCCGTCGAGGCGCCCCTCGACACACGGGACGACGAGCACCGGTACTTCGTGAACATGGTCGGCGAGGTACAGGGCCGAGGCGAGCATGGGGCTCGACCCGGGGTCGCGTGCAGGCGAAGTACGGCTCGGCGCCTCGACGGTAGAGCTCGGCCAGACCGGCTCGGAGCGGAGGCTCGGTGACGACGACGAAGTGCCAGTCCTGACGGAAGGAGGCCGTCGGCGCCTGCACCGCGAGCCGCAGGCACTCCTCGATCACCTCGCGCTCGACGGGCCGTTCGAGGTCGAGCCGGCGCCGGACGGCGCGGGTCGTCGAGAGCAGCTCGTCGGGAGTCAGCGGAAGGCTTGGCAGGTCAGCTCCTCTCGAGGAACGCGTCGAAGCGGACCGCGAGCCGCTCGCGGCTCGTCTCCGAGCTGCGCGCGCAGAGCATCCAGTGCCAGAAAACACGCGGCACGCAGGTCGTCGTCCCGCTCCACGGCGCGATTCTAGGAGCGTTCGTCACAACTACACTGACCGCGTGGAGGTGGACCGCCGCTCCGACGAGTCGCAGACGGCGACGCTCCCGCGCGGCTTCGAGCTTCCGCTCGCGCCTCGGATGCCGCGCATCGGGTCCGTGGATGCTGTCGGTGCCGAAGCACGTGCCGCCGACCTCGGCAAGCGGTCGATCAAGCGGGAGTCCAAGCTGTGGGCGCTCGAGCTCGCGATCCGCTGTATGGACCTGACGACGCTCGAGGGCGCCGATACGCCTGGGAAGGTCGCGGCGCTGGCGTCGAAGGCGCTGCGGCCCGACCCGTCCGACCCGACGATTCCGCCGGTTGCCGCGCTGTGCGTCTACCCGAATCTCGTCCCCGCTGCTGTTGCGCGACTGCGCGGAACGAGCGTGAAGGTCGCGTCCGTGGCAACGGCGTTCCCCTCCGGGCAGTCGCCGCTGCCGGTCAAGCTGGACGACACGCGCGAGGCGGTCGCGCTGGGCGCTGACGAGATCGACATGGTGATCGACCGCGGCGCCTTTCTCTCCGGCCGCTACGCGCAGGTGTACGACGAGATCGTCCAGGTGAAGGAGGCCTGTGGCGACGCGCATCTCAAGGTCATCCTCGAGACGCATGAGCTGGGGACGTATGACAACGTGCGCCGGGCATCGCTCCTCGCGATGGCGGCGGGCGCCGACTTCATCAAGACGTCCACCGGCAAGTTGTCCGTGTCGGCGACGCCGCCCGTCTGCCTCGTGATGCTGGAGGCGATCCGCGACGTCCATGACGATACGGGACGGGTGGTCGGGTTCAAGGCAGCCGGCGGGGTCCGCACGGCGAAGCAGGCAATCCAGCACCTCGTGCTCGTTCACGAGACGCTCGGCCCGGACTGGCTGACGCCGGAGCGCTACCGGATCGGCGCCTCGTCGCTCCTCAACGACGTGCTCATGCAGATCCGCTTCCAGCGAACCGGGCTCTACTCGAGCCCCGACTACTTCACGCTTGACTGAGCTCGCCAAGCCCGCTTCCGGCTTCGAGTACGCCACCTCTCCGGAGTCGCGCGAGATCGTCAAGCTCGAGGCGCGCTACGGCCTCTACGTCGGAGGCGAGTTCGTGGAGCCCCGGTCGGGCGAGTGGCTCCAGACCGTCGACCCCGCCACCGAGGAGCCGCTGGCGGAGGTCGCGCAGGCCGGGCCCGAGGACGTCGCGGCTGCCGTGGCCTCCGCCCGCGAGGCCTACGAGGAGCGCTGGTCGCAGATCAGAGCAGCGGAGCGCGCGAAGTACCTGTTCCGGATCGCACGGATCCTGCAGGAGCGCTCCCGTGAGCTCGCGGTGCTGGAGACGCTGAACAACGGGAAGCCGATCAAGGAGTCGCGCGACGTCGACATCCCGCTCGCGGCGGCGCACTTCTTCTACTACGCGGGCTGGGCCGACAAGCTGGAGTACGCGTTCCCGAACGCATCGCCGCGACCGCTCGGCGTCGCCGCGCAGGTGATTCCGTGGAACTTCCCGCTGCTGATGCTCGCCTGGAAGATCGCGCCCGCGCTGGCCGCCGGGAACACGGTCGTGCTCAAGCCGGCGCCGACGACCCCGCTGACGGCGCTCCTCTTCTGCGACGTGCTCCGTCAGGCCGAGGTGCCGCCCGGAGTCGTCAACATCGTCACGGGCGACGGCGGTACAGGGGCTGCGCTCGTCCGGGATCCGGGCGTGAACAAGGTCGCCTTCACAGGCTCGACCGAGGTCGGGAAGGACATCCAGCGCGCCGTGGCCGGCACGGGGAAGAAGCTGACGCTCGAGCTCGGCGGCAAGGCGGCGAACATCGTCTTCGACGACGCGCCGCTCGACCAGGCGATCGAGGGAATCGTCAACGGCATCTACTTCAACCAGGGCCAGGTGTGCTGTGCCGGCTCCCGGCTGCTCGTGCAGGAGTCGATCGCCGAGCCCTTCGTGGAGAAGCTCAAGCGCCGGCTCGGCACGCTACGCGTCGGCGATCCGCTGGACAAGAACACGGACGTGGGCGCCATCAACTCGCGCGAGCAGCTCGAGAAGATCCAGTCGCTCGTCGAGTCGGGACGCGAGGAGGGAGCCGAGATCTTCCAGCCGCCCTGCCGGCTGCCCGAACGCGGCTACTGGTTCGCGCCGACGGTCTTCACGAACGTGGCCCAGAGCTACCGGATCGCCCAGGAGGAGATCTTCGGCCCGGTGCTGTCCGTGCTGACCTTCCGGACGCCCGAGGAGGCGATCGAGAAGGCAAACAACACGCCCTACGGCCTGTCGGCCGGCGTGTGGACCGACAAAGGCTCGCGGATCCTCTGGGCCGCGCAGCGCCTGCGTGCGGGCGTTGTCTGGGCGAACACGTACAACCGTTTCGACCCTGCCTCGCCGTTCGGCGGCTACAAGGAGTCCGGCTTCGGCCGCGAAGGTGGCCTGCACGGGCTCGAGGCCTACCTCGCCACTGAGGCCCGCTGACGTGGCTCGCCTGCCGGTCCGTAAGACCTACAAGCTCTACATCGACGGGGCCTTCCCGCGGTCGGAATCAGGGCGCACGTACGCGGTCGACGGCATCAACGTCGCGCGGGCGTCGCGAAAGGATGCGCGCGACGCGGTGCGCGCAGCGCGCGCCGCGCAGACCAAGTGGGGGGCCGCCACGGCCTACAACCGCGGGCAGGTGCTCTACCGGCTGGCGGAGATGATGGAGGCGCGAGTTGCCGACCTCGCCGAGCTCTGCAGCGGCCGGGAGGAGGTCGAGCGCTGCATCGATCGCGTGGTCTGGTACGCGGGCTGGTCGGACAAGATCGCGCAGGTCGTCGGCGGCGCCAACCCGGTCGCCGGCCCCTACTTCAACTTCACCGTTCCCGAGCCGACGGGCGTGGTGGCCGTGCTCGCTCCGGAGGAGCCGCCGCTCGCGGGGCTCGTGTCACGGCTCGCGCCGATCATCGTCTGCGGCAATACGGCCGTCGCCGTCGCGTCGGAAACGCGTCCGCTCGCGGCGATCGAGCTCGCCGAGGTGATCGCGACCTCGGACGTGCCGGCCGGCGTGATCAACATCCTCACCGGGTTCCGGACGGAGCTGGCGCCCGTGCTCGCCGGGCACATGGACGTGAACGCGATCGACCTGACAGGCGTCGACGCTGACGGCATCGAGCTCGAGCAGCTCGCCGCCGAGAACGTCAAGCGCGTCGTCCGCGGCTCGGCCGACGGTCAGAGCCTGCGCGACATCGAGGCCTTCCTCGAGCTGAAGACCGTCTGGCATCCGATCGGGACGTAGCGGTCAGCGACCGATCGGCGCGCCTGATCCCGGGAGCCCCAACCCCGGCCACTGAGCCGGAGCGTCAGCGCGGGTTTCGAAGAGGAGGTTTCGAGCGGCAGTCGCGTGCGGGTAGTCAGCACCGTGCCCGGCACCGGGCCGGGCGACAAACGGAGGTGGAGCATGTACATCGGTGTCAGTGTGCTCGGGCTCATCCTGCTGATCGTCCTGCTCGTCATCCTGCTGTAAGGGTGGCCGGCAGCGACACGATCCGGATCAAGGCGTCCCGAACCGAAGACGCTGACGAGCTCATCGGCGTCCTCCGCACACACGGGGTCGCCTGCGACTTGAGACGGCCGTACGGCTCGGAGGTGGAGGTCACCTGCCCGAGCCGTACGGTCCAGGCGGACGCGATGCGGCAGACCATCCGGGGAGTCGAGCTGTGGCTCCTCCTCGACGACACGCCGGACGAGGCCGAGATTCGCTGCGGCAAGGAGGTCGTGCGAGTGACCCGGCCAGACGCCCCCGTGCCGGAACCCTCGGAGTCCTCCTAGTCGCGCTCGAGCTCGTAGCGCAGGAAAAGGTGCGAGCCGCCGCGCCGCACGCTGAGCAGCCGACCGGCCAGCCGGCGATCGGGGAGGAAGGGCGTCCGCTCGACGAGCGAGAGGCGCTCCTCGGCGGCCGACCGGCCGGCCACGAGCGGCGAGAGCGTCAGGAAGAGCTCGTCGACGAGCGCGTCGTCGAGGAGCGAGCCGAGGAACGTCGGGCCGCCCTCGGACAGGATGAGCTGGTGCCCACGTTCTCGGAGGTGCTCCACCATCGCCGTCAGGTCGGCGTCGTCTCCTAGAGCGACCACGGTCGAAGCTGCAGGTAACGCGCCCGTGAGACGCTCGGCAGCGTCGGCCGTCGTGAAGACGAGCGCGCCCGCCTCGAGTGCGGGATAGCCAGGGTCGAGGCTGCCGCTACGGGTCACGACCGCGAGCTCGGGCCCCTCCACTCGACCGAGGGCGCGTCGCAGCTCGGCGTACGGCTCTTCGGCAGGCGGATAGATGCTCCCCGGCGTCCAGCGCGCCTCCGAGGAGCCACGGAAGGTGGAGGCGCCCATGACGAGGCAGTCGGCGCATGCCCGCAGGAGCCCCATGACGAAGCGGTCGAGGTCGCTCCTGTCGCTGATCAGCTTGGTCGAGGCCGGAACGCTCGGAATCGCGACGACGCCGTCGAGCGTGGAGACGAAGTTCGCGAAGAGCCGCGGCTGCGGGAAGCCCAGGGAGCCGCCGTAGACGCCCGCCAGCTCGTCTGGAAGCGGGAACGCCGTCAGGCCAGGCGCTTCGTGGAGGACGTCGAGGGGCTCGAGCATCGTGCGACAGGCTAACGCGACCGGTGCCGCCGCACCGCATCGGCGAAGCAGGGGTGGGGCTACCCGCACCTCGGAGACGGGAGGCACCCCGGGGGCAAGTGGGGCGCCATCCCGACGGCGATCGACCAGGCGGCTGCGAGCCTTTCGCGAGCAAAGGGAGAAGCAACGGAAGGACGGACAGCATGATCGCAACCGAGCAGCGCAAGTGGTTCGCGCTAGCACTCCTGTGCGCGGTGCAGTTCATGGTCGTGCTCGACATCGCGATCGTGAACGTCGCGCTTCCCTCGATCCAGATCGACCTGGGCTTCTCGCAGGACAACCTCCAGTGGGTGATCAGCGCGTACGCGCTCATCTTCGGCGGCTTCCTGCTCCTCGGCGGCCGAGCCGCGGATCTCCTCGGCAGGCGCCGCGTCTTCATCGGCGGCGTGATCGTCTTCACGCTCGGCTCGCTGCTCTGCGGCCTGGCGTGGGACGAGGCCTCGCTGATCGGCGCGCGGGCCATCCAGGGCCTCGGCGCCGCGGTGATCTCGCCCGCCGCGCTCTCGATTCTCATGACGACGTTCCGCGAGGGCCGCGAGCGCAACATCGCGCTCGGTGCCTGGGGCGCGGTCGGCGGCTTCGGCGCCGCGGCCGGCGTCCTGCTCGGCGGCATTCTCACGGACGCGCTCTCGTGGGAGTGGATCTTCTTCGTCAACATCCCGGTCGGCCTGGCCGCGCTCGCGTTCGCGCCCGTGCTGCTCGGCGAAAGCCGCAACACGCTGGCGAAGCGCTTCGACGTGGTCGGTGCCGTGCTCGTGACGGCCGGCCTGTCGTTGCTCGTCTACGCGATCACCGAGGCGAGCGACTTCGGCTGGACGTCCTGGGAGACCATCGCGCTGTTCGCCGGCTCCGTCGGCCTGCTCGGCGCGTTCGCGATCTGGGAGCGACGCGTGGCCGATCCCCTGATGCCGTTCTCGATCTTCCGGATCCGGACGCTCGCGGGGTCGAACACGGCGGGCTTCCTCATGGGGACGATGCTGTTCTCGATGTTCCTGCTGCTGACCCTCTACATGCAGCAGGTGCTCGGCTATTCGCCGATGGAGACCGGTGTCGCGTACCTCGCCTGCGCCGGCACGGCGATTATCTGGGCCAACGTCGCGGCGGCGCTCGTGACCCGCGTCGGCATCAAGCCGATCATGGTCTCGGGCATGGCGCTGATGGTCGTCGGAATCGCGCTCTTCACGCAGATCTCGCCGGGCGGCTCGTACGTCGCCGACCTGCTGCCGGGGCTGCTGCTGATCGGCATCGGCATGCCGTTCGCGTTCGTGGCGATCTCGATCGGCGCACTCGCGGGCGTGCCCGACCAGGAAGCCGGCCTCGCGTCTGGCATCAACAACACCGCCTTCCAGATCGGAGGCGCGCTCGGCGTCGCCGCGCTCTCGGCGATCGCGATCTCGCGCACCGAGGACCTGGTCGGTGGCGGGACCGCGCAGCCGACCGCCCTCACCGAGGGCTTCCAGGCAGCGCTGTGGGCCGGCGTGGGGGTCGCAATTCTCGGGCTCGTCGCCGCGATCGCCCTCGTCAAGGACGAGCGTGGTGCGGCGCCCGAAGGGGTCGCTCTCGAGCGAGCGTAGAAGACCTGCAGGGGGCACGATCGGGGAGCGGCCCGGCGGGCCGCTCCCCCGTGCGTCCGGGGGAGTCCCGGCGCTACGGGCCGTTCAGTCCGTCCACCAACCCTGCTCCATCTCGAGGTCCGAGCCGGGCGGCCCCGAGGTCGGCGCGCCGAACGCGAGCAGCTCGGCGCCGTCGGGCCCGGCTTCGAAGGAGCGCATCGTGCCCGCCGGCACACGCAACGCGTCCCAGACCCTGAGCCCCACGATCTCGTCGTCGAGCTTCGCGCGTAGGCTGCCGCGCAGGAGCACGTAGAGCTCCTCTTGCTCCTCGTGCCTGTGCCCCCATGGGATGCGGAAGCCCGGAGCCAGCCGCTGGTAGCTGAGGCCCGAGCTCTCGAGCCCGAGCGGCTCTCGCGCGAAGCGCGCCTCGAGGCTCGGCGACAACCCGAACTTGGGCGCCTGGTCCTCGACCTCTTTCAGGTTGACGATCGTGTACGCGGGCACTGAGCCTCCTTTGCGGATCCGCCAGTGTCGCTGTACCCCGATCCCGGCGAAAGAGTGCATCGAGCCGGAGGAGATCGCGGAGAAGCCGCACCGAGATGCGTGCTTCCCCCGATGCCGGCTCGCCCGGGCGCATGCGACGCTGCGGTCGTACTCGAACGGAAGGAGCCAGCCGTGAAAGCCGTCATCGTCTACGAGTCGCTGTACGGAAACACACACGCGGTCGCCGAGGCGGTCGCCGAGGGTCTTCGCGAGCGAGCGGAGGTGGACGTCTCCCCGGTCGAGGACTCGCCCTCCGCGGTCGTCGAAGGCGCCGATCTGCTCGTCGTCGGCGGTCCCACGCACGTGCACGGCATGTCGTCCCGGCATACGCGCAAGGGCGCGGTCGACGCTGCGGTCAAGCAGCATCGGCAGCCTCCCGATGTCGGTGGGCCGGCGCTGCGCGATTGGTTCGACGCCATCGGTAACGCGGGTGGTGTCCCCGCGGCGGCCTTCGATACGCGCCTGCCGCCGCCGAAGCTCGTGACCGGCTCGGCTGCGCGCGGCATCGCGAAGCGGCTGCGTCGCCACGGCTTCGACGTAGTCGGCGAGGAGAGCTTTCTCGTCGAGCACTCCGAGGGGCCGCCCGTCGAGGGCGAGCTCGAGCGCGCGAGGGAGTGGGGGCGCACGCTCGTCGCACGCTGAGCGCACGCTCCGGCGCAGCCCGTGCCGCGGTAGGCTCGCGCGGCGCCGCCCGATGAAGGACACGCTAACCCGCAGGCAGCTCAACCGCGCCACGCTCGCCCGCCAGCTGCTGCTGGAACGACACCCGATCTCCGCAGTCGAGGCGGTGGAGCGGCTGTGCGGCTTGCAGGCGCAGGAAGCGAAGCCGCCCTACGTCGGGCTCTGGACCCGCGTGGAGGCGTTCGGGCGCGAGGAGCTGTCCGAGGCGCTGCGGGCGCGCGAGGTCGTCCGTGCGACTCTCATGCGCGCCA
This sequence comes from uncultured Thermoleophilia bacterium, assembly GCA_963838105.1. GTDB lineage: Bacteria > Actinomycetota > Thermoleophilia > Gaiellales > Gaiellaceae > CAWJNF01. The sequence continues at coordinate 69,742 of CAWIQC010000009.1, forward strand.
CGCTCCACCTGATGAGCGCTCGGGACTACGTGGCGCTCCGGGCGTCCCTGGCACCAGCACTGACACAGGCGATGGGCGTGCTCGGTGCTCGGGCAGATGGTCTCGAGGTCGAGAAGGTGCTGCCGGTTGCCCGCGGCTTGCTCGAGGAGCAGCCACGTACGTTCAACGAGCTGCGAGCGCTGCTGGCGGAAGCGTTCCCGCGCGTGAACGACCGGGCGCTCGGCTACAGCGTCCGTCTCCAGCTTCCGCTCGTCATGATCCCCACGGAGACTCCGTGGACGTTCCCGCCGGTCGCGGACTTCACGCTCGCCGACGCATGGCTCGGCGAGTCGCTCGCAACCGATGGCTCGCCCGAGCCGCTCGTGCTCCGTTACCTTGCGGCCTTCGGCCCCGCCACGGCGGCGGACGCGCAGACCTGGTCCGGCCTCAAAGGGATCAAGCCCGTGCTCGACCGGCTGCGGCCGCAGCTGTGCGTCTTCCGGGACGAGCGAGGGCGCGAGCTCTTCGATCTGCCCGCTGCGCCGCGTCCCGACGGCGACGTGTCCGCCCCGCCTCGCTTCCTCCCCGAGTTCGACAACCTCGTCCTGTCGCACGCAGACCGGACGCGCGTCCTCGCGGACGAGCACCGGGGGTCGGTGGTGACGAAGAACCTGCGCGTGCGGGCGACCTTCCTGTGGGACGGCTTCGTGCGCGGCACGTGGGCAGTGGAGCGCAAGAAGGCGGTGGCGACGATGCTCCTGGCGCCGTTCGAAGCTCTGCCGAAAACTGCCGTGAAGGCACTGGCGGAGGAGGGGGAGGCGCTGCTCCGGTTCCTCGAGGAGGACGCCGCCACGTTCGACGTCAGGCTTGCCACATAGCTCAGCGTCCGGTGCAGCCTGAGAGGAGCGACAGCCGTGACCATTGCACGGGGCCCGTGGTGGCGAAGTCGTACAGGCTTCCTCCCATGACGTCGGCCGCGCAGACGGCGTCCGCGAACGCTTTCGTCTGGCCACGCTCGGCGCTGTCCGCGACCCCGCCGATCACGTGGATGCGAACGTCCGCGCTCGTCTCGCGACGCAGGACGGCGATGCTCCTGGCGACGTAGGCGCGGGCTGCCGGCGCCGTGTCCGTGCGGTAGGTGAAGTAGATCATCGGCAGGAAGACGTCGAATTGCTCCGCGAGGCCTGCGTAGGGGAAGCCGGGCCAGGCCGTCGGCGAGAGCTCGAGACCGCGCGGCGAGGGGATGATGGCACCGAGGCGGTAGTCGGCGCCGACGGCTTCGCGAAGGTCGGCCGCGACGCGCAGCAGACGGCGCGTCCGTAGCTCCGGGGATCTGACCGCCGGGGACTCGATGTCTAGTCCGAAGCCGTCGAAGCTGTGGCCTGACGCGGTCCTGAACGTGATTGCCGCAAGCGAGCGGCGCACATCGCGGGCGACGTCGAGGAACCCCGGCAGGTACCAGGCGACGACCGCTAGTCCCTGGGCATGCGCGGCCTCGAGGAAGCGAGCGACGAGCGCGGGCCGCCGGATGGGGACAGCCTGGCTGTAGTTCGACGTCTCGAGGTAGACGGTGCGGGCGCCGCGAGCGGCGATGGCCGCGACGGCGCCCTCCGGGTCGGCCCAGACGCCGGTGTCGTAGATGTCGACCCAGGTTCCCAGACCGCGGTAGGGGTCGAGTGTGGCCGCTTGCGTACCGGGCGCGGCTCGAGCCGCGGGCGTGCCGCTGCCGACGATGCAGGCGAGGGCGAGGATGCAGCAGATGACGCGAGCCACTCGCAGGACAGTCTGCACGAAGCTCGTCGTGAGCCGGCGGCGTAGGGTGTGTGGGAAGCGACGGGAGGTACTTCCGATGGCCTACGACGAGAAGCTTGCGGAGCGCGTCAGGCGTGTGCTGCCTGGTGACGTCAGCGTCTCGGAGAGAAAGATGTTCGGCGGGCTCGCCTTCATGCTCGACGGTCACATGGCGTGCGGCGTCATGGGGCCCGATCTGATGCTCAGGATCGGGCCCGAGCGGTCCGCGCTCGCGCTCTCGGAGCCACACGTGCGGGCCATGGACTTCACCGGCAAGCCGCTGAAGGGCTTCGTCTACGTCGCGGCGGAGGGCGTGGCGAGCGACGAGACGCTCCGCCGCTGGATCGAGCAGGCAGCGGCGTTCGCCGCCTCTCTCCCGCCGAAGTAGCGTCGCCTGCGGCTCCGGATAGCGCGCAGAGCCGTCCCGCCCGCCGAGTTGCACTGTGGAGGCCTCTTTGCCTCAAAGGTCGACGAACCCGCGGGCGGGACACCGGCAGCATACGTGTCGCGTCGCGGCCTAGTCGCCGGCGATGAAGTAGAGCCAGGTGCCGTCCTCGCGGATCCCGACCCGGTAGCCGAGGTACCCGCCGATCTCCTCGAAGCTGCGGATGTCGTCGTCGGAGTACAGGAGCCGGAGATCGGCGAGGTCGTTCTCGGTCCAGGCGGACGGATCCTTCGCATGTGCGGCCGGCCACACATAGACGTCGTCCGTCTTGGCGACGTGCATGGAGAGGACGGTCGGCAGGATGTCTCCGAGAATCGGCACCTCGCCCTCGTCCTCGAGCCCCCGCCAGTAGCCGATCGGGTCGCCGCTCTCACCGAAGGAGTAGGAGAACGTGGCCGGGTCGAGCAGCGCTTCCAGCGCGGCGTAGTCGCGGGCATGCGCCGCGCTGATGATCGCGTCACGCGTTTCCGCCACAGCAGGCGGGAGTGCCGCTTCCGTAACGCCTGTGTCGCCCGGCGCCGTCGACTCGGTCGCGGGCGGGGCTTCGGTTGGAGGCGAGGGTTGCGCCTCGACGCTCTCGGTCGGCTCCTGCGCGGGCGTGGCGGACGGCTCGGCGCCTCCGCACGCTGCCGGCAGGGTCACGGCCAGCACTGCGAGCAGAAGGGTGAAGCGGCTCGCCGCCGACCGGAGGCGATCCAGCCTTTGACCCTGTGCCATGTCATGCCTCATTCGCTCGCTGCTTCGACCTGCGCCGGGCGTCGAACGTTCCCGCCTGGCACGGAGTGCCTGAGGGACTTCGCGGGAGATCGGACTCGCTCAGGTCGTGTCGGTCACCCGCGTCATGCTGCGCGCGATCGCGTAGAGGGTCGGGCGCGGCGAGCCGCGGCTGATCAAGGTGAGCTGGATTCCCTGCTCGCGCCAGGTCAGCAGGTACCTGTGCGTTGCTCTTCTGCAGCCCGAGCCCTCGCAGTACTCGTAGAGCGAGGCTCGCCTGCCATGGATCGTCGGGTGTGCGAGCAGCAGGGCGTCGCCGATGTCGCCGCAGTAGAACGGCCTCCCCTCCGCGATCCGCAGGCGCTTGCCGTTGCCGCGCACGCCACGGTAGTAGCCGTCGAGCTCCTCCTCGATCGGCCCGCAGTCGATCTCCTTCGGCACAACGCGGTTCAGCGTCAGGCCCGGATGATGCGTCGGGTAGAGGACGGGCATGTCGAGCCGATCGGCCGCCCGCTGCCAGGCATCGGGGACAGCGGCGGCGGCCGTGGAGGCGAGCGCGAAGGTGGTGACTGCGGCGATGAGGGCGGTGAGCTTCATCGACCGCCGAGAATGGCGAAATTCTCGGACGGTGTCAACGCCCCTTGTTCCGGGACGCTCGTACGAGGGACTCGAGCTTTCGGCGACGGATGCCGATAGACATGGGTTAGATCGCAACCGAGCCGCCGGTCAGGCTCGCTGCTCGAGCTGCTCGATCGGGCTCGGCAGCCCGCGCGCGCGGCGGCGCAGGCCGGAGACCAGCTCGGCCACGATCAGGGCGACGAGAACGGCGAGCGCGAGCGCCGCGGTCGCGAGCGCGGGCAGCACGGCGCCGATCGCTCCGACCGCGCAGAGCGCCAGAGCCGCGCCCAGGCGCTTCCAGCTCAGGGAGCCGGCCATGCGCAACCGGAAGCCGACATGGCCCAGCAGGTAGAGGGCGGGGCCGCCCGCGACCGTCGCGAGCTCCGGCCCGCTGAGCCGCTCGCTCGGGTGCGCGATCACGAGCTCGTCGCCGACGGCCGTGACGATGATCCCGGCGATCATCGGGATGTGAAGGTAGGTGTAGGCGTCGCGCGCGAGCCGGCCCCTGTCGTCCGCCTTGTCGAGCCGGAGCTGAGCGATCCTCGCGACGTAGTCGAAGTACAGCCACCACAACGCCGCCGACCCCAAAAACGCAACGGCGATCGCCGCGCCCCGCGCCAGCGTGATGTCGAATCCGGCCGCGGTTGCCCCGGTGACGACGATCGACTCGCCGAGCGCGATGATCACGAAGAGCTGGAAGCGCTCGGAGAAATGGGCGCTCTCGATCTCCCAATCCGTCGTCTCCGAACGGCCGTGCACGGGGTTCCAGTAGCCCGCATACGGGCCGGCGTAGTCGAGCACGAGCGCGACGATCCAGATCGCGATCAGCGCCGCTCCTCCGAGGATCGCCTCCTAGCACCCACAGCACGCCGACCGCGACCGACCAGATGAGAATGCGCTTCAGCGCCGGTCGCAAGGGCCAGTCCGGCGGGCTCCCGAGGACCGCGAAGGCGTTCCGGAGGATCTGCAGGCCGGCGTACGAGGCTGCGAACAGAAGCGCCCGGTCATCGAACGCCTCCGGGATGGCGATGGCCATGAAGAGGCTCGCGAGCATGACCGCGATGAGGATGCTGCGGACGACCGGCGACTCCGGGTCGAACCAGTTCGTCATCCAGGTCGTGTAGATCCACGCCCACCAGACGACGAGCAGCAGGAACAGCGTCTTCGCCGCCCCCTCGGCGTCGAGGTGCTCGACCAGGTAGTGCGAGAGCTGCGTGATGGCGAAGACGAAGACGAGGTCGAAGAAGAGCTCGAGCGTCGTCGCCCGCTGCTCCTCGTACTCGGAGGTCTGGCGGAGGAAGCGGTTCAACGCCAGGTGGCTTCCGGGCCTGCATCTGCGTGCCGCCACCCTAGATGGTTGATTCACGATCCACGCGCGGCCGGATGCGACATCTGGCGCGTCTGGGCCGCTTCCGTCCTGTCTGAGAGGCCGTGCGGCCTCTCAGAAAGCACGTGCGCTTCGCGAGGCCGGGGCTTGCCGAGGCGTCCAGCCTCGCCTGCGCCCCGGCCTCGTGTCCCAGAGCGGCCAGCTGACGTCCCGGCGGAGGCGGATCTCGTGGAATCGACCATCTAGCCGCGCGGGTTCGACGCCGGTCCGTCCGCGTCGGCGCTCAGCTGAGCGATTCGAGCTTCTGAGCGAGTCCGCCGGCGCCGTCGCCGCCGTCGATCCGGACGCGGGCAAGCGTGAAGGGCTCGGTTGCGTCGGCGAGCCCGAACTCTGTGGTGGTAGCCCCGAGGAAACCGGCGGCGGCGACCGCGTCGACGGCATCCGAGTCGTAGCGTCCGGACGGGTAGCAGAAGAAGTTGGCGGCGACGCCGAACCGGTCGCGGATAGCCTTGCGTGAGCCGGCCACCTCTCGGCGGAGCGCCGATCCGCTCAGGCCGGTGACGTCGGGGTGCGTGAGCGAGTGGGCGTCGAGCTCCCAGCCCGCCGCGACGAGCTCGCGAACCATCGCCGGCCGGATGCCCCACCACGACGGGCCGAGGTTCGAGAGGTCGAGGTTGAGCACGCCGGGCCAGTCGCGCTCGCGCAGGATCGGCAGCGCGTTCGTGTAATGGCTGCGGTACCCGTCGTCGAAGCTCAGCACGATCGGCCGGGCCGGCAGGACCGCGTTGCCGTGCCAGGCGTCGTAGACGCGGTCGAGCGTGACCGCCTCGTACCCGTGCCGCTCGAGCCAGCTCATCTGGGCGGCGAACTCGGCACGAGGCACGTACAGGCCGGGGTACGGCGCGTCCGCGTACGGCCGCTGGATGACGTGGTACATCAGAATCGGCACCGGACGCCGATCAGGTGTTCCCAGTCTGATCAGCGCGGCGTTGGGATGCCGGTCGCCGCCGAGGGGCATTGCCGCGGCGGTTGCCGGCAGGCGTGCTAGCAGCGGTGGCCGCCAGGGCCACGAGCAGTGCCCTGCGACGGATTGTTGCGTCCGAGTCCCCATTGCCCCTCCTCGCTCCGGGCCGCCGGATGCGGCCCGGTGCGAGGAGGGTGCGATGGGGCGATTGCGGCGCTATTGCAGTGCTCTTGCAGGGCGAGGCGGCCACCGAGGCTCGGTGCCCACCGACGTCAGGTCTCGGACGCTCGCAGCACCGGGCACGCCGAGGACGCT
>CAWIQC010000010.1:0-45939 GCA_963838105.1 uncultured Thermoleophilia bacterium
TTCAACATCCAGGAAGAGACGGGCTTCGTGGGGGCGACGGCGTCGTGACGCTCCCGGCGAGGACGGGCCGGTGGATCGCGCCCCTACACGTGCCCCCCCGTCGGTGGCGCGTAGGGGCCGGGTCTAGCCGGCCCGGGGCGGCCGGGGAGGGCTAGGTGGCGAGCCAGCAGGACCTCAAGCGCCGCATCCGCTCCGTCCGCAACACGCGCAAGATCACGAAGGCGATGGAGCTCGTCGCCGGCGGCGCGGCTGCGCCGGGCAGAGGCGCGCATCCAGGCGATGAGACCGTACGCGGAGCGCATGCGCGAGCTGATGATCGGAACGGCCCGCGCCGCGGGCAGGCGTCGAACCGGCTGCCGTTGCTCGAGGTGCGCGAGGAGGTCGCACTCGACCGCCATCGTGGCGCTGACCGGTGACCGGGGTCTGGCCGGCCCGTTCAACGCGCAGATCCTGCGGCGCGCGTTCTCGCTCGAGCGCGAGGTGCGGCCGCGGGAGGCGCGCCGCGCTGGCTCGTCGCCGGCAAGAAGGGCCGCTCGACCCTGTCGTTCCGTCGCTACGAGCTCGCCGGCGCCTGGGTCGGCTTCACCGACAAGCCCGCCTACTCGGACGCCGCCGCGATCGCGCACCGCGTGATCGAGGTCTTCGTGGAGCGGGAGGTCGACTGGGTCGTGCTCGTCTACAACCGCTACTACTCGCCGTCGACGCAGAAGGTCGAGACGATCGATCTGCTGCCCGATTCCGCGCTCCGCGATGGAGGAGGAGCAGGAGAAGTCCCCGTACGAGATCGCCCTCGAAGGAGACATCATCTACGAGCCCGAGCCGAAGGAGATCCTCGAGCGCCTGCTGCCACGTACGTCGAGACCAACGATCTACCGCGCCCTGCTCGAGTCCGCCGCCTCGGAGCTCGGCGCCAGGATGACGGCGATGCGGAACGCGTCCAAGAACGCGAACGAGCTCATCGACCGCCTCACGCTCGACATGAACCGGGCGCGGCAATCGGAGATCACGCAGGAGATCCTCGAGGTCGTGGCCGGCGCCGACGCGCTCGAGTATGGCTAGAGCCGATCCGCTGTGTAGGGGCCGGATCTCATCCGGCCCGAACGGGCCCGTACCACTTCTCTTCGGGTCGCGGCGAGCGCTACAGTTCTCGGGTCATGACCGCGAGGGCAATGGCGTGAGCGTCGTCAGCGAGGTCGAGCGCGGGCCCGCCGACGTCACGGCCGTCGCCGGGGCGGTCGAGGGGAAGTCGCCGCGGCAGCTCTTCTGGGATGCGCTTCAAGCGGGACAAGGCCGCGCTCGGCGGCCTCGTCATCGTCGTGCTGCTCGTCCTGCTCGCGATCTTCGCCGGCGTCATCGCGAAGCAGCTCGTCGGCCACGGCCCGAACGAGCTCTTCCAGCGGGAGATGACGGACGAGTTCGGCATCCCGCTCGGCCCCAACGCCGACTTCTGGTTCGGCGCCGACACGGCCGGGCGCGACGTGTTCGTGCGCGTCCTCTACGGCGCGCGCACGTCGCTCGCTCGATCGCCCTCGTCGCCACCGGGATCGCGGTGGTAATCGGCGTCGTGGTCGGCCTCCTGGCGGGCTACTTCCGGCGGCGTCGTCGGACACGATCATCTCGCGCGCGACCGACATCGTGCTCGCGCTGCCGATCCTCCTGCTCGCGATCGGCATCGCCGCGGCGTGCGGCACGACGGCGGAGGGCTGCCTCGGCGGGTTCATCCAGCCCGGCACCCGTCGGCTCGTCGTCTTCGTCATCGCGCATCTTCTCGTGGCCGTACATCGCCCGCATCGTGCGCGGCAACGTGCTCTCGATTCGCGAGAAGGAGTTCGTCGAGGCGAGCCGCTCGCTCGGGGCGGGCAACCTGCGGATCATGTTCCGGGAGGTGCTGCCGAACCTCGTCGCGCCGATCATCGTCTACTCGACGCTGCTCATCCCGGCCAACATCCTGTTCGAGGCGGCGCTCTCCTTCCTCGGGCTCGGCGTCCCGCAGGACATGCCCTCGTGGGGCCGGCATGCTCTCGGACGCAGCGCGCGATCTTCGACGTCGCCTGGTGGCTGATGGTCTTCCCCGGGCCTCTTCCTGATCGTGACGACGCTCGCCTTCAACCTGCTCGGCGACGGGCTGCGGGACGCGCTCGACCCGAGGACGGACCGTTGAGCGGGATCGCTGCCCGAGCCGCTAACTTCGGCGGCTCGTTACCGTCGTAGCGTTGTTGAAGTACAGTCCCGCAAACTCGGGCCGGTCCAGGGGAGGCGGCCCGGCAGAGCCGAGAAGAGGGGGTACATGTGAAACGCTTGAGATTGGTGGGCTTCTCGCCCTGGCGGTGGTCGCCGCCGTGCTGGCGGCGGGCTGCGGCGGCGACGAGGAGCCCGCGGCCGAGCCGGCCGAGCCGCCGGCGGCGAGCCCGCAGAGCCGGCGAGCCGGCCGAGCCGGCAGAGCCGGCCGAGACGGGCGAGGCACCGGCCGAGGAGCCGGCCGAGGGCGGGGCCGCGGCAGGCGGCGTCTATCGCGTCGACTAGGAGTCGTCGTTCGACTTCACCGGCGGCTTCGACCCGACCGGCGAGTACCTCGGCGAGGCCTCGGGATCATGTCGAACCTGCTCGTCCGCACGCTCGTCGGCTACCGGCACGTGCCGGGGCCGCCGGGCAACGAGGTCGTCCCCGACCTCGCGACCGACCTCGGGCCAGGTCGTCGAGGACGGGCTCACGTACACGTTCACGCTCAAGGACGGGATCATGTTCGGCCCGCCGCTCGAGCCGCGAGATCATGTCCGAGGACATCGTCTACGCGTTCGAGCGGATCGGCACCGAGTCGCGTCGTCGCGCAGTACGGCTTCTACTACGACGTGATCGAGGGCATGGCCGAGTTCAAGGCGGGCAAGGCCGAGACGATCTCGGGCATCACCGCCGCGACGACAAGACGATCGAGCTTCACGCTGACGCAGCCGACCGGCGACTTCCTGTACCGCCTGGCGATGCCGGCGACGGCGCCGCATGCCGGAAGAGGTCGCGGGCTGCTTCACCGAGGCCGGCGAGTACGGCCGCTACGTCGTGTCGCTCCGGCCCGTACATGATCGAGGGCTCGGACAGCTCGGACGCCACGAGCTGCGACACGCTGAAGCCGCTCTCCGGTTTCGACCCGGACACGGTGCTGACGCTCGTCCGCAACCCGGACTACGACCCGGCGACCGACACGCCCGAGGCGCGGGAGAACCTCCCCGACAGCTTCGAGTTCGACGATCAACACGAACGCCGACGACATCTTCAACAAGATCGAGGCGCGGCGAGATCGAGGACGCCGTCGCCAGCGAGCCGCCGGAGGTGCTCCGCGAGTACTCCCAGGACGAGGAGCTCGAGCAGCACCTCACGTCGAACGCTGGTGACCGCACGTGGTACATCACGATGAACCTCACTCAGCCGCCGTTCGACGACATCCACGTCCGTAAGGCCGTGAACCTCGTCATGGACAAGGAGGGCCTCGGCCGCGCCTGGGGCGGCCCGCTCGTCGGCGAGATCGCGAACCACATCGTCCCCGACGCGATGCTCAACGACGCCGCTCGCCGACTACGGCCCGTACCCGACGCGAGGGCGATCGCGGGCGACGCGACGGCTGCAAGGAGGAGATGAAGCAGTCGAAGTACGACACCGACGGGGACGGCATGTGCGACGCGCCCGAGTGCAAGGACGTGCTCTTCGTGACGGCGACCGACCGGCTGCGCCAGGACATGGTGCCGGTCGATCGCAGGCGTCGCGCGAGAAGATCGGGATCACGCTGAACGCGCGCGTCGGTCGAGGACGCGTACCCGCCGATCCAGACCGTCGAACGAGAACATCCCGATCTCCGGCCGTGCCGGCTGGGGTAAGGACTACGCGACGCCGTCGACGTTCATCGGTGCTGTTCGACGGTCGCGCAGCATCATCCCGACGGGCAACATGAACTACTCGCTGATCGGCGCTCACCTGCCGAGCAGCTGCAGCGAGATCGAAGGCTTCGAGGGCATCTGCGAGGGGCTCCCGAGCGTCGACGCCGACATCGACGCGTGCAACGCCGATCGCTCGACCCGGACGAGCGCATCACGTGCTGGGGCGAGCTCGACCAGAAGCTGATGGAAGAGGTCGTGCCGTGGGTCCCGTACCTGGACGCCAACGGCGATCCACATCACGAGCGCGGACGTGACGAAGTGGGAGTTCGACCAGTTCGCGGGCACGCCGGCGTACGCCCACATGGCCGTCGACGCGACAGCGAAGTAACAAGACGAGCGATAGCATCGGAGAGCTGCCCCGCGCCGGGGCGGCTCTCCCGCCTCACATGGAACCGCGGCGGACAGAGCGAGAGGGGAGGCACTGAGCGGTGGGCGCCTACATCGTCAGGCGACATCCTCTGGGCGATCCTCGTCGTCGTCTTCGTCACGTTCGTCACGTTCCTGATCTTCTACGTGCTGCCCTCGGGCGACCCGGCGCTGCGCTTCGCCGGCCGCGTCGCCGACCGAGGAGATGCTCGCGGTCGTCCGCGAGCAGCTCGGCCTCGACAAGCCGTGGTACCAGCAGTACGGGATCTTCGTCTCGAACTTCGTCACCGGCGACGAGTACGGCTGGCCCGGCCTCGGCTTCTCCTTCGACACCCGCGACTCCGTGCGGGACGAGCTCTTCGAGCGTGCTCCGCGCACGCTGCTTCTCGTAGCCGGCGCCGCCATCATCTGGCTGATCATGGGCGTGACCATCGGGGTCGTGTCGGCGATCAAGCGAGGGTCGCTGCTCGACCGGGCGGCGATGGGCTTCGCGCTCTTCGGCGTCTCTGCGCCCGTCTTCTGGCTCGGCCTGATGGCGCTCTACATCTTCTGGAGCAAGCTGGGCTGGCTGCCCGGGAACGGGCTACGTCGCCGTTCTCCGAGAGCCCGGGCGAGCTGGTTCCAGCACATGATCTTGCCCTGGTTCGTCTTAGCCCTGCTCTACGCCGCGTTCTACGCGCGCATGACGCGCGGCAACCTCCTCGACACGATCGGGGAGGACTACATCCGCACCGCGCGGGCCAAGGGCCTGTCCGAGCGGAAGGTGATCTTCAAGCACGGCCTGCGCGCGAGCCTGACGCCGATCGTGACGATGTTCGGCATGGACGTCGCGCTGCTCATCGGCGGCGCGGTCATCACCGAGAGCGTCTTCAACATCCAGGGCCTCGGCGCTTGGGTCGATCAGCTCGACGTTCCAGCGGGGACCTGCCGGCGGTCGTCGGCGTCGTCCTCGTCGGCGCTGTCGCCGTCGCGATCATGAACCTCATGGTCGACGTCGTCTACGCCTACCTCGACCCGCGGGTGCGCTACCAGTGAGCAGGCCCGGCGAGCCGCTGCTCGAGGTCGACGACCTCGAGCGTCCAGTTCCCGACGCCCGACGGCGTCGTGAAGGCGGTCGACGGCCTCTCGTTCACGCTCCACCGCGGCGAGACGCTCGGCATCGTCGGCGAGTCCGGCTCGGGCAAGAGCGTCACGAGCCTCGCGCTGCTGGGCCTGCTCAACCGCAAGCGCACCGAGATCTCCGGCAAGGTGCTGTTCAAGGGCCGCGACCTGCTCTCGCGCGCCAACGACGAGCTGCGGCAGATCCGCGGCAAGGACATCTCGATGATCTTCCAGGACCCCTTCGCGTGCCTGCACCCGATGTACAAGGTCGGCGACCAGATCGTCGAGGCGGTCCGCGTCCACGAGGACATCCCGAAGGCGCAGGCCTCGCAGCGCGCCGTCGAGCTGCTCGGCGCGGTGGGCATCCCGAACCCGCGCGAGCGCGTCAAGGACTACCCGCACCAGTACTCGGGCGGCATGCGGCAGCGCGCGATGATCGCGATGGCGCTCGTGCACAACCCGGACGTGCTGATCGCCGACGAGCCGACGACGGCGCTCGACGTCACCGTGCAGGCGCAGATCCTCGAGCTGATCGACCGCGTGAAGACAGGAGTTCAACATCGGCGTGATCCTGATCACGCACGACCTGGGCGTGATCGCCGAGGTCGCGCAGACAGTCATGGTCATGTACGCGGGCCGCGCGATGGAGCACGGCTCGACCGAGGAGATCTTCGACCAGCCGCTGCACCCGTACACGTGGGGCCTGCTCGAGTCGATCCCGCGCGTCGAGCAGAAGGCCTCGCAGCCTCGTGCCGATCGAGGGCTCGCCGCCGTCGCTGATCAGCGTCCCGCCCGGCTGCCCGTTCCATCCGCGCTGCCCGCACCGCTTCGCGCCCTGCGACAAGGAGCGGCCCGAGTTCCGGGATCGCGGCGGCGGGCACGCGGACGCCTGCCATCTCGCCGTCGACGACAAGCGGCGGCTGTGGTCGAGCGCGAGGCCAAGCGCGTGCAGGTCGCGGTATGAGCCAGACCGCCTCGGCACCGGTCGCCGGGCCCAGCGCCGAGCGGCCGGCGAGGACCGCTCGTCGAGGTCGAGAACCTGACGAAGCGGTTCCCGATCCACGCCGGGGCTCCTCCAGCGGACGGTGGGCCACGTCCACGCCGTCGAGGACGTCGCTTCACGGTCAAGAAGGGCGAGACGCTCGGGCTCGTCGGCGAGTCCGGTTGCGGCAAGTCGACCACGGCGCGCCTGATCACGAAGCTCTCGAGCAGACCTCCGGCACGATCCGCTTCGACGGCGAGGACATCAGCGCTAAGCCGCCGCGCGCATGCGTCCGCTGCGCCGCGAGATGCAGATCGTCTTCCAGGACCCGTACTCGTCGCTGAACCCCCGCTCAGACGGTCGGCCAGATCATCGGGGCGCCATTCGCGATCCACAGGACCGAGGGCTCGACGCGAAGCAAGGTGCAGGACCTGATGGCCCGGGTCGGCCTCAACCCGGAGCACTACAACCGGTACCCGCACGAGTTCTCGGGCGGCCAGCGCCAGCGGATCGGCGTGGCGCGGGCGCTCGCGCTGCGCCCGAAGCTGATCGTCTGCGACGAGCCGGTGTCCGCGCTCGACGTGTCGATCCAGGCGCAGATCCTCAACCTGCTGCAAAGCCTCCAGCGCGACTTCGACCTCACGTACCTCTTCATCTCGCACGACCTCGGGGTGGTCCGCCACATCTCGGATCGGATCGCGGTCATGTACCTCGGCCGGATCGTCGAGCTCGGGGAGGCCGACCAGGTCTACAGCACCCGCGCCATCCGTACACCGCGGCGCTGCTGTCCGCCGTGCCGAAGCCGGAGGGCGACGGCGGCGTGCGTCGCCAGCGCATCGTCCTCGACGGGAGACGTGCCGTCGCCGGTCGATCCGCCGCCCGGCTGCGCGTTCCACCCCCGCTGCCCGAAGGCGCGGCTCGTCACGGGCAAGGCAGACGTGGTCCCGGAGCGCTGTAGCGGCGAGCTCCCGGAGCTCGCCGCGGTCGGCCAGGGGCAGCAGGCCGCGTGCTGGTATCCGCTCGATCCGGCCGACCGGCTCGACGAGGCTCCGACCGCGGCCGCGTGACGAGGACTGCGCGGGCTCCGACGGTTACGCTGTCTCGATGCCACTACCAGCCGACCTACATCGCACGAGGTCTGAGCGCTCGACCACGCCGCCCGTGTGGCAGCCACGCTCTCGCGCCTGGCGGCCCGAGAGCGAAAGAGCGAAGGAGCGCCGGACGTTGCGACGTGCCGCCCCGAGGTGGGCGGTTCGCCTGTATGCGCTCCTTGTGCGGTGAGCGCTCCTAACTTCCACCGCTTGCTATCGTCAGACATAGGGCAGGACGATGATCGGCGCACATCGTGATCGGGAGCGCGGCTGCGGCCGCGCTCGGGAGTGGGTCTCGCTCCGCCTCGACGGCGAGCTGTCGGAGCTCGAGCGGCTGCTGCTGCGGCGGCACCTCGCGCGCTGCGGCGAGTGCCACGCGTTCGCGGCGTCGGTCGAGGCCGACGACACGCGCGATCCGGGAGACGCCGCAGGAGCACCCCTCGCGCTCGCTCGACCCGGCCCCCAGGCCGGCCCGGCCGCGCGCTCGGAGGCGTCTTGCCGTTGCGGCGATCGTGGTCGGCGCGGCGGCTGCGGGCGGGGTTGTCGGCGGGCTCGTCGGTTCCGGTGGCGACACGCCCTTGCCGACGGCGCCGGGCCCGACCGAGATCGCCGATCTCCCGCCCGCGCCGACGGAGCCGCCGACGCCCGTCACGACGGTCAACGTCTGAGCCGGGTGCGCCCCGTGGCGCCTGCGGCATCGGTGCTCGGCAGCGGCGGGTAGACTCATGGTCGGCGGCGGCCCGGCGGCCGTCGCGAGCACGCCTCGAGGCGACCCAGGAGCATCCAGGAGCACCATGTCCGAGACTGCCACGGAAGCGAACGTCGGCAAGGTGGTCGAGATCAGGGGCGTCGTCGTCGACGCCGTCTTCCCCGATCGCCTGCCCGCGATCTACAACGCGCTGCGCATTCAGGTGCCGGAAGCGGACGGCCGCCCGGCCATCGACCTCATCGCCGAGGTGCAGCAGCACCTCGGAGACGACACCGTTCGGGCCGTTGCGATGGACTCCACGGACGGCATTCCGCGAGGCGCCGACGTCCGTCGACACCGGCGAGGCGATCACGGTGCCCGTCGGCGAGCAGACGCTCGGCCGGCTGTTCAACGTCCTCGGGGACACGATCGACAAGCGCGAGGAGAAGTTGGAGGTCAAGGAGCGCTGGCCGATCCACCGGGACCCGCCGGCGTTCGAGGACGCTGAAGCCGACGCTCGAGATCTTCGAGACTGGGATCAAGGTCGTCGACCTGCTCGCCCCGTACGTCAAGGGCGGCAAGGTAGGCCTTTTCGGCGGCGCGGGGGTCGGCAAGACGGTGCTGATCCAGGAGCTGATCCGCAACATCGCCGAGGAGCACTCGGGCCTGTCCGTGTTCTGCGGCGTCGGCGAGCGCACGCGCGAAGGCAACGACCTCTACATCGAGATGACCGAGTCCGGCGTCATCGACAAGACCGCACTCGTCTACGGCCAGATGAACGAGCCGCCGGGGGCGCGCCTGCGGGTCGGCCTCTCCGGTCTGACGATGGCCGAGTACTTCCGCGAGCAGGGCCAGGACGTGCTCGTCTTCATCGACAACATCTTCCGCTTCGTGCAGGCCGGATCCGAGGTGTCGGCGCTGCTCGGACGCATGCCCTCCGCCGTCGGCTACCAGCCGACGCTCGCGACCGAGATGGGCCAGCTGCAGGAGCGCATCACGTCGACGCAGCGGGGCTCGATCACCTCCGTGCAGGCGATCTACGTGCCGGCCGACGACCTCACCGATCCGGCGCCGGCGAACACCTTCGCCCACCTCGACGCGACCACGGTGCTCTCGCGGGCCATCTCGGAGCAGGGTCTCTACCCGGCCGTCGACCCGCTCGACTCGAGCTCGCGCATCCTGCAGCCGGGCGTCGTCTCCGACGAGCACTACCAGCACGGCGACGCGAGTCCAGGAGATCCTGCAGCGCTACAAGGACCTCCAGGACATCATCGCCATCCTCGGCATCGACGAGCTCTCGGACGAGGACAAGGTCGTGGTCGCGCGCGCCCGCAAGATCCAGCGCTTCCTCTCGCAGCCGTTCTTCGTCGCCAGGCGTTCACCGGCCAGGAGGGCAAGTACGTGCGCCTCGACGACACGATCAAGGGGTTCATCGAGATCATCGAGGGCAAGCACGACGAGCTCCCCGAGGGCGCGTTCTACATGTGCGGCCCGATCGAGGAGGCGGTGGAACGCGGTCGCGAGATGCTCGCCGCCGCCTAGTCGACGGAGCTCCTCCGTGGCGACCGAGCAGAGCGAGAAGACGTTCGACCTCTCGGTCGTCACGCCCGAGGGGCCGATCTACGAGGGCGAGGCGCAGATGCTGATCGTGCCCGGCGCCGCCGGCGAGATCGGAGTGCTGCCCCGCCACGCCCCGCTCGTCGCGATGCTCAAGGCCGGGGAGACGCGGATCAAGGCCGAGAACGCCTGGCAGGCGCTGGCGACCGGGCCCGGGCTACTTCAAGATCCAGCGCGACCGGGCCATCGTGCTCGTCGACGACGCCGTCCGGGCCGAGGAGATCGACGTCGAGCAGGCGCGGCGCGAGGCTGATGAGGCGCGCGCCCTGCTCGAGCGGGCGGACGCCGGCGAGGAGGGAATCGACCGCTGGCGCGTCGGCGAGCAGCTCCGCCACGCCGAGAACAAGATCGCGGTCGCGGGACACGACTGATACCGCGTCGCAGGACCGTATTGATCCTGCGTGACGTGTAGGGGCCGGATCTCATCCGGCCCGATCTGGCCGTGCACGGAACCGGCCGGGCAGCACGGTCCTACGGAGCGTGGGCGGTGAACCAGACGGTCCCGTCGTCGTCGATCGCGATGCCGTCAGGCCCGGTTCCCACCTCGATCGTGGCGACGACAGTCGCCGCCGCGGGATCGATGCGCGAGATCGTGCCACCGACGAGATTCGTGACCCAGACGGCGCCGTCGGTCACGGCCAGCGGCCGCCTTCGTCGCCGACCGGGATCGTGGCTAGTACCCCGGTCCGAGGCCGGATCGATGCGGGAAACCGAGTCGTTCTGACCGTGCACGACCCAGACGCCGCTCGGCCCGACCGCGATCGCCTCAGGCGCGAATCTGAGGCCGATGCGTCCCGATCACGTCGCCGGTCGCGGGATCGACGCGGGAGACGGTACTGTCGCCAGAGTTCGCCACCCAGACCGAGCCGGCGCCGATGGCGACGGCGGTCGGACCTCCCCCACCGGAAACGCTCTCGGCAACCTCGTTGGTCGACCTGGGTCGACGCGGATGAGGCTATCCGTTCGAGGCTGCCGACAACCCAGACAGAGCCTTCGCCGACGGCGATGCCTTCGGTACCGGAGCCCACCGGGATCGAGTCCTCGATCGCGTTTCGGTTCGGATCGATCGACTCACACTCCGTCGAAGCTGTTCGTCACCCACACCGCCGCCCTCGCCCACCGCGATCCCGGTAGGAGCTCCCCCGGACCCGATCGGCGTACCGGCTGTCTGGGTCTCCGCGATCGACCCGGACGACCGTCCGCGAGTCGAAGTTGGCGACCCAGATGCCGTCCGGGCCGATTGCCACCGCCTCCGGCCGGGCTCCCACCTCGAGCGTCGTCGAGAAGCCGTTCGTCTCGGGGTCGATGGACGAGAGGGTGTCCGGCTCGATGCGGGTTGGCGCTGTCTCCCCGTTCCCGTCGCCGCCGGTGGCGAGCACGACCGCGATGACCGCTGCCGCGACGACGACCGCGATCAGGGCGGCCGCGGCCAGGAGCAGCCGGCGCCGGCGCGGCCGCTTCGGCACGACCGCCTGAACGCTCACGGCGCTCGTGGTGGGTCGCGCTCGCGATGCCGAGCGTCTCGCGGGCTGCTGTGACGAGCTCCCGGCAGGTCTCGTACCGATCCGCGGGATCCTTCGCGAGCCCCTTGCCGAGCACGGCGTCGAGCGCCACCGGCAGCTCCGGCCGCCGCTCGCTGACCGGCGGGGGTGGATCCGTAACGTGGGCGAGAGCAGCGCCAGCTGCGAGTCGCGGACGAACGGCGGTTCTCCGGTAAGGCATTCCTGGAGGACGCAGGACGAGCGAGTACTGGTCGCCTCGGCCGTCGACCCTCTCGGCCCTGGATCTGCTCGGGGGACGACGTAGTCGATCGTCCCGACGAACTGCCCCGTTCCCGTCAGGCTCGGCCCCGATCCGGTCGCCTTGGTGAGCCCGAAGTCGGACACGTAGACCTGAGTCTCCGCCTGTGATCCAGGCATCAGCGATGAGGATGTTCGCGGGCTTGACGTCGCGGTGGACGAGGCCACGCGCATGCGCGGCGTCGAGGGCATCCGCTACCTGGCCGAGGATCGACAAGCGCGCGACCCGGGCTCCAGCGGGAGCGTCGTTCGCGAGCAGCGACCGCAGGTCGGTGCCCTCCACGTAGCGCATGGCGATGTAGAGAGACGCCCTCCGCCTCTCCGGCGTCGTATATCGGGATGACGTTCTTGTGGTCGATCGACGCCGCCACCCGCGACTCGCGGGAGGAAGCGCTCGCGGAAGCCCGGGTCGTCGGCGAGCTCGGGAACGAGCACCTTGAGCGCCACCCGGCGCTCGAGATGGAGGTGGTGTGCCCGGTAGACCACGCCCATGCCGCCGCGGCCGGCGAGCGCCTCGATGAGGTAGCCGGCGAGCTCCGTGCCGATGCGAGGATCGACGCCGGCGGTGGCCACGGACGTAGCGTAATGGACGATCTCGCCGTGGATCGAGCTAGTCCGAGCCGGCCTCCAGGGCGATTCGGTCGAGCGCAGGGATTCTGGAAAGCCTGGTCGACGACGAGACTCGACGACGCGCTCCGACGCCACACGCGAAGCGCTGCGCCGTGGCGCAAGGGAACCACAGGGCACGACCTCCTCCATCAGCAGCTGGTCGAGTTCGGCCCAGCACTGGAACGACGGCGCCGCCGGCGAGTGTCTGGCATTCGGCGAGCTTCCCGTCGACGCTCGGAAGCGGGGCGGCCGCGTAACCCCAGCTCTCGAGCTGGTCAGGGCTCGCTCCGGACGAGGGAGCCAGTTGCAGCAGAACGGGGGGATGCTCAAGCTGTGGAAGACCGCGGGGAAGTAGGCGGCTGCCGCTCGGGAAGTCGCGAACCCAGCTAGTGCGGAGCGCGAGCCCGACGTGGCGCTTCGGCTCGAGCTCTCCGTAGACGAAGTCCGACTCGCGTGAAGTCCAGCTCGATCCCGAGCTCGGTCAGGCGCGCGCGCACGCTCTCGGTCGGCTCGTCGCCAGGACGGGTCGGTCGAGCGTGATCGGCACGAACGCCCGAGCAGGTGGACCCGTCGCAGCGCCCGTCGCCGTCGGCGTCGTACCTCGACTGCGGCCATCTCCGCCCGAGCTGCGTCGAGGTCCCCGCGGTCGTCGGGTGTCGCGTAGGGGTCGTATTCGAGGAGAAGGTTGTTCTGGAGGAAGTCGGGCGCGATGTGTGTCGCCCGCGTGACGGGCACCCACGGCTCCGGTAGGTAGCCCGCGGCCGCCTGTCGCAGCGCTTGCTTGTCGACAGCGAGGCTGACCGCCTTGCGAACGTGGACGTCGTCGAAGGGCGGCTGAGCGATGTTCAGCGTGACGTAGCCCGATGCCATCCACTGAAGAAGAACGTCAACGTTGTCGGCGAGGTCGGGGTCGCTCGCGGAAGCGAGCGACCACCTCGGGCCTGCGGTGAAACATCGAAGACGAGGTCGAGCTCGCCGGCCTCGAGCTTCACGGAAGGCTGTGGTCGACCTCGAGGAACGCGATCTCGATCCGGTCGACATAGGCCTCGCGAAGGCCGTCCGTTGGCGGCGTCCCAGGACGGGTTGCGGACGAGCGTGATCGATCGCTCCCGGGACGTACGCGCTCGAGCATGTAAGGCCCTGAAGCCGCGAGGTAAGGGCCCGTAGCCGTCGTCGTGCCCGTCAGCTGCGCCCGGCGGGAATCGGGGCCGTGGAGGCAAGCGCGAAACGGACTCCGAGGTCTCCCGCGGGCTCCGTGAGATGCACGACGAGCGTGCGGTCGTCGGGGGCCTCGAGACCGGAGATCGAGCCCGCCTTCCCCGTCCCGGAAGGCCGTCGTCCCCTCGATCAGCGGCTCGAAGTGAGTGCGCATGACGAGCCGAGGACCGGGCTGTCGAACGACTTCAGCCCACGACGGGTTCGCGGGTGCGAAGACCCGCTCGAGGGCTCGCACGAAGTCGGACAGCGACGATCTCGCGATCGGCAAAGGGCGGCGCGTAGCGGATCCCTGGCTTGAGGCGAAACGTCCAGGTGAGGCCGTCGGGCGAAACCTCGGGCAGACCGTCGGCGAGATCGGGGCGGAGCTCTGCGCCGCCTTCGCTCGTCGGCTGGCCGTTGTAGGACATGAGCGTTCGCAAAAGACAGCAGCGGAAGAGCTCGAAGCTCGTCTGCTCGAAGGCCACCTGCGGGTCGAGTGTGTAGTCGGCCTCGCCGTCGGGAGAGTGGTAGAGATCCTTCAGCGACGGCGGCGAGTCGGTACCGTCGGGGACGAGCTGCGGCGCTCGCCACCCGCAGCGTCCCGCCGCGCGATAGGTCGTTGTTCTGCGCCTGCGTCGCCTGAGGCGTCACCGTGGAGTGGGGGCTCCTGCCCGGTCTGCTCGCCGCCGCAAGCGGCCGCGACCGCGAGCAGCGCGACGAGGGCGAGCACTGCGACGACTCCGAGCGCCACGATCCGCTTCATGAGCCGTCCTCGAGGGCGATCCTGTCGAGGGGAAGGCAGCGTCGTGAGCTGGTCGATCGAGACGCTCGCGACGCGGTCCGAGACGATCAGGGCCTGGTTCGGCATGGCGTAGGGGATCCAGGGCGCAATCTGCTCCATGACGAGCTGGTCGTAGCGTTGCCCAGCACTGGGTCTGCGCACCTCCCACGAGCCGGCCACATTCGGCTATCTCGCCGTCGATGCTCGGGACCGAGGTGACCGGGTAGCCCCATTCCGCAAGCCGCTCCGGATCGGCGCCCACGAGGGACGGGTTCGCGCGTGGGTCGTCGCCGTCCAGGGCTGGCGAGAACCAGCCGGAGCCGTTCGGAAAATCCTTGATCCACGGGTGGTTCAGGACGAGCGCATGACGCTCGGCCTGCGCGGCAAGAGCAGAGAACGCTTCCTCGGGCGGCGTGATCTCGACGTCGAGGTCCAGGCCGAGCCGCGCCAGGTCCCGTTGCAAAGCGACGATGTCGAGGTGGAGGGGGAATTCGGGCGGGAACGCAAACGCGATTGCCCGGATGCTCGAGCATGCCTGGCGGTCGCAGCGCCCGTCGCCATCGGTGTCGTAGCGTGACGCCGCCATCTCGGCTCGGGCCGCTGCGAGATCGCCGCGATGACCCTCGGTCGCGAAGGGGTCGTAGTCGAGCAGGAGATTGCCCTCGAGCGAATCGGGGGCGACGTGGGTCGCGACGCGCGCTCCGCCCGGGCCGAAGCCCTCGACGAGCGCGAGCTTGTCGGCGGCGAGGTTCGCCGCCCGGCGCACGTGCACGTCGTCGAACGGGGGCTGCGCGAGGTTCATCGCCGCATAGACGAGGAAGTCCTGCGGGACCACGATCAGGCGCGGCTTCAGCGCGGGATCCGACCGGTAGCGCTCGGCGACCGCCGCCGGTGCCGGCCAGTCGAGCACGAGGTCGAGGTCGCCCGCCTCCACGTCGCCGTAGGCGGTGTCCCCGTCGCTGGCTGGCGTCAGCTCGATCCGGTTGGCGTACGCCGCCCGCAGGCCGTCGGTCGCCGCCGTCCAGGACGGGTTGCGGGCGAGAATGAGGGGGCTGCCCGGCTCGTAGGCCTCGAGCATGTACGGGCCCGAGGCGACGAGGAAACGGCCGTAGCCGTCGTCGTGCCCGTCGGCCGCTCCCGCCGGAATCGGCGCCGTCGCCGGCAGCGAGAAGCGGTGGCCCAGGTCGCCGGAGGGCTCGGTCAGGTGCACGACGAGCGTGCGCTCGTCCGGGGTTTCGAGCCCCGAGATCGAGTCGGCCTCGCCGGCGGCGAACGCCGCAGCGCCCTCGATGAGCGGCGTGTAGTAGAAAGCGTAGGCTCCGATCGTGGTCACCCCGGTCGCCTCCGCGTAGGACGGATGCGCCGGCCGGAGGGCGCGCTCGACGGCGCGGATCACGTCCGCAGCGACGATTTCCGTCTCCTCGAGGGGAGGTGCGTAGCGCAGGCCCGGTTTGAGTCGGAACGTCCACGTGAGCCCGTCTCCGGAAACCGTCGGCAGCTCGGCGGCGAGATCGGGCTGCAGGTCGGCTCCTCCCTCGGCGGTGGGGCGGCCGCTATAGGAGAGGAGGGTCCAGCAGGAGGCAGCAGCGGAAGACCTCTAACGCGGTGCTGGTGTACTCGGCCTGCGGGTCGAGGGCGTACATGGCGCTGCCGTCGGGGGCGGTGTACTCGACCTCGTGCGTCGTCCAGCCGACGAGCCCGACCCGCAGGGTGCCGCCGCGCGGGAGAGTGGCCTCCGTCGTCGCTGTCTCCTGAGGCGCTGCGGGAGGCGACGGCTCCTGGGCGGCGTCCTGCCGCCGCAGGCGGCCGCGCTGCAAGCGGGGCGACGAGAGCGAGTACGACGAGCCGCTTCACGAGCCGGGCTCGAGGGCGATCCGGTCGAGAGAAGGGAGCGTCATGTACTGGTCGATGGAGATGCTCGCGACCCGAGCGGAGACGATGCGAGCCTGGTTCTGTGCCGCATAAACGATCCAGGGCACGAGCTGCTTCCATGACGAGCTGGTCGAGCGCCGCCCAGCACTGGGTCTGCGCACCGCCGGCGAGCCGGACGCACTCTGCGATCTCGCCGTCGACGCCGGGAGCCGTCGTGACCGGGTACCCCCACTCGCCGAGCTGCTTCGGGCTTTGGCCCAACAGTGACGGGTTCGCAGCTGGGTCGTTATCCTCGAGGGTCGCCGGGAACCAGCCGGAGCCGTTCGGGAAGTCCTTCGCCCAAACGTAGTTCAGGACGATGGCATACCTCTCGTCCTGGGTGGTGAGGGCCGGGAACACGTCGTTCGGCGGTGCGCTCGATGCCTCGAGCTCGAGTCCGAGCCGGGCAAGATCCTCGCTGCAGCAGAGTCGACGACGCTCCTGGCGGAAAGAACTCGGGTGGGAAGGCGATCGCGATCGGCCCGGATGTCCTCGAGCACGCGGGCCGGTCGCAGACGGCCGTCCCCGTCGGTGTCGTAGTGGGAGACCGCCATCTCGGCTCGTGCGCGCTTCGATGTCGCCACGGTGGCCGGGGGTCTGCGAAGGGGTCGTAGTCGAGCAGGAGATTGCCTTCGAGCGAGTGCGGGAGCCGCGTGCGTCGCGAGGCGCGCGCCGCGCGGTACGAAGCGCTCGACAGATCGAGCGGGCTGTCGACGACGAGGTTCGCCGCGCGGCGTACGTGCAGGTCGTCGAACGGGGGCTGCGCGACGTTCATCGCCGCGTAGAAGAGCGATGTCCTGGGGTATGAGGAGTCAGGCGCTCGCTGGAGCTCGGGGTCGGCGCGGTAGCGCTCGACGACGGCAGGAGGCGCGGACCAGTCGAGCACGAGGTCGGAGCGGCCGCGCGTCGATGTCGCTGATAGAGCAGTCTCGGCGTCGGCTGCGACGATCAGCTCGATGCGGTCGGCGTACGCGGCGCCGCAGCGCTGGTCGCGTCGCGGCTGTCCAGGAAGGGTTGCGGACCGTAGGTAGATGCGGGCGCTGCCCGGCTCGTAGCGCCTCGAGCATGTAGGGGCCCGGACGCGACGAGGAAGAGGCCCGTAGCCGTCGTCGTGCGCCTCGGCCGCGCCCGGCGGAATGGGAGCGGTCGCGGGAAGCGAGAAGCGGTGCCCGAGGTCGCCGGACGGCTCGGTGAGGTGCACGAGAAGCGTGTGGTCGGCGGGCGCCTCGAGCGCCCGAGACCGTGTCGGCCTCGCCAGTGGCGAAGGCCTCGGACGCCTTCGATGAGCGGCGTGTAGTAGGACGCGTAGATGCCGAGCAGAGGGATCCCGGTGGCTTCCGCGTAGTCGGGTGCCGGGCTCAGCGTGCGTTCGACGGCCCGGATCACGTCCGCGGCGACGATCTCGGTGTCCTCGTAGGGCGGCGCGTAGCGGAGACCGGGCTTGAGCCGGAAGGTCCAGGTGAGGCCGTCGGCGGAGACCTCCGGATGGCCCGAGGCGAGGTCGGGCCGCAGCTCGGCGCCTCCGTCGGCGGTGGGCTTGCCGTTGTACGAGAACAGCGTCCGCAGCAGGCAGCAGCGGAAGAGCTCGAGCGTGGGAAGGCCGTAGTCGGCCTGGGGGTCGAGGGCGTACTGCGCCTTGCCGTCCGGCGACCCGTACTGGAGCTCGTGACGGGCCCAGTCGACCAGACCGACGAGGAGCGTGCCGCCGCGCGGAAGATCGTCCTCCTGCGGCGCCAACTCCTGCGTTGCGGTCGCGGCCGCCGGCGTCGACTCGGCCTGCTCACCGCCGCCGCAAGCGGCCGCGAGCAGCGCGACGAGGGCGAGCGCGGCGAGCTGCCTCATGACCCCGGCTCGAGCGCGATCCGGTCGAGCGCCGGCTGGTTTCGTGAGCTGGTCGATCGAGACGCTGGCGACGCGGTCGGAGACGATTCGCGTCTCGTTCGGCGACGCGTAGGGGATCCATGGCGTGATCTGCTCCATCACGAGCTGGTCGAGCGCGGCCCAGCAGCGAGTCTGCGCGCTGCCGATGAGGCGGGGCCGTCGGCATGCCGTTGTAGGAGAGCAGCGTCCGCAGCAGGCAGCAACGGAACAGCTCCCAGGCCGTGCTGTCGTACTCCGCCTGGGGGTCCAGCGCATACGAGGCCCTGCCGTCGGGCGAGGTCAGCTCGGCCTCGTGTCCCGCCCAATCGACCACGCCGACCCGCAGCGTCCCGCCGCTCGGCAGCGCGGCCTCTGCCGGGGCTTGCGCCAGTGCGTCTCGGCCTCCGGGGGCAACTCGGGTTCCCGCCGCAGGCGGCGAGCGCCGCAGCTGACGCGCAGAGCGAAGCCACGAGCCGAACGCGCCGCATGATCACAGGACGGAGTATGCGCTTCGCCCTTTCCCGGCCGCGGCACCTCGCGGGGGGCGTCTCGCTTCCTGTCGTCTTCTATGGCCGGCGGGTCGAGATCGAGCAGGTCCGCCACCTCGAGCAGCTCGTCGTCGCTCAGCACGGCCTGGCCGGCGTCTAGCAGCTCGATCGTGTCGACGTCGAAGCCGACCTCGGGTGGCGGCTCGGCAACCGCCACCGCGGCGACCAGCGCCGCCAGGTACGGGTTGCCCGGCGTCGGATCGGCGGCGGGGTCGAAGAAGGCGGCGAAGTGCGGCCGATCGAGGCCGCCGGGAAGCACGCTCGGCCCCCCGTCGGGGAGCACGAGCCGTAGCGTTGAAGAGCCTTCGGCGCGGGTGTTGAGGCGAATCAGCACCCAGGCGTTCGTCGACTGCGCCAGCTCGGTCAGCCCGTTTGCCAGGGCCGGGTCGGCGAGCAGCTGCTGCATGTGGACGAGCGCCTGGAGCGCGGTCGCGACGAGCTCCTCGAGATCGCTGACCCGATCATCCGCGTGCAGGGCCTCGTGGGCGATGACGACGGAGAGCAGGCCCGGCTCCTCGTGGGCCAAGCGGGACGCGACGACGATGCGCTGACGTCCATCCGCGCCGGTCTGCGACTGCGCGATCCCGGGCCCGTCGAGCTCTCCGAAGTCGACGAGCGCGAAGCGTCGCCCATCGAGCAGCCATTCGATTGCGGGCTCGGCGAGCGTGCCGAGCAGGGAAACGACTGCCGCACGGAGAGCAGGGTGGGGCACGAGCTGCTCGAGCCTCGGGTCGGCGTAGAGCTCACGTGCCCGGCTGACGAGCGCGGCGTCGCGAGCGCCGACGATCTGTTCGGCCCGTTGCCCCAACTCGTCGGCACCGGGGGCTTGCTCGGGACCGCGCGCGGGCGCGGCCTCAGGGGCCTCCGGGTAGTAGGGCGGCCCGAACAGCTCGGGTCGTGCCGGAACGAAGGGCCCGGCCTCGAGGGGATCGGCGGGCGCTGTGCCGGCCGATTCCGACGTCATCGGGGGAGGCTCGTTCCCGGCAGGGGCTCCGCTCCCGCAGCCCGCGCCGAGGGCGAGCGCAACCGCCAGATGGACGACACCGAGGGCGGGCGGAGCGCGCCGCACGTGGACACTCTAGGGCCGGCGGAGTGCCGCTCAGGCGCTACAACTTCGGAAGGGGCTGCGGCCTCGAGGCCGAACGCTTCGGTATCCTCGACCGCGGCCTGTCCAGCAGTCCTGACCGGACATCCTGCGTGCGAACGACCCTGAAGAGAGGCGCGGCGGCGAGTGGGCCGGTGGCCGGGAGCCGAAGAGGCCTGACGCGACGGGGGGCGGTGCCATACGCCCGCCGCTGACGGCGGTGAGCCGATACGGCGGGCCGCAACCATCGCGGCCTCAAGCTCACGGGTCGCGTCCTCATGTGGCTCCTCGTCTTCGTGCTGGTCGCCGCCGGAGCGCTCGGCGGCGGCGTGCTGCTCTACCTCGAGGAGAGCGTCGCGACCATCAACGACAACTCCCAGGAGCTACGGGAGGAGTTCGCGGGGGCCGATCCGGAGCTCATCACGGAGGTGACCGATCCGAGCCGGGCGACGAACGCGATCATCATCGGCTACGACAAGCGCGCCGGGGAGCACACCGTCGGCCTGTCCGACACCGTCATGCTCGTTCGCGCCGACCCGAGGGCGGACACGATCTCGCTGCTCTCGTTCCCGCGCGATCTCGAGGTCGACCATCCGGGCTGCAACGCCAACCCCACGCCGTGGCGAGGCAAGCTCAACGAGGCATTCGCACTCTGCGGCCCGACCGGCACCGTCGCGACGGTGAAGGCGCTCACGGACCTCCAGATCAACTACGTGATCACCGTCAACTTCCAGGGCTTCAGGGGCCTCGTCAGCAGGGTCGGCGGGGTCTACGTCGACGTCGATCGCCGCTACTACAACCCCGGGCGGCACGGGCTACGCGGCGATCGACCTGAAGCCGGGCTACCAGAAGCTGGGCGGCAGCGGCGCTCTCGACTACGCCCGCTACCGGCACACGGACTCGGACTTCCACCGGATCGCGCGTCAGCAGCAGTTCGTCAAGGCGTTCAAGCAGGCCGTGCGCACGGAGTTCTCGGTCACGAAGCTGCCGGGAATCATGAAGGTCTTCGTCGACAGCGTGCAGGTGAGCCGCAGCGCGGGCAAGGAGATCGATCTCGACACCCTCCTGCGTTACGCCCAGTTCGCGTACAACCTTCCCTCGGGCCACTTCTACCATGGCCAGCTAGACGTGGGTGACCTGACAGGCTCGAGCTCTGCTCGGCACAACGCCGGAGGAGATCCAGGAGGCCGTGCGCGACTTCCTCAACCCGGACGTCGAGGCAGCCGATAAGGCGACCGCCGTCGCCTCGGGCAGGAAGCCCGAGACCGAGGCGCCGCTCCCGGACGAGACGACGATCGAGGTGCTGAACGGGAACGGGGAGGACCTCTCCGCCGTCACGGCTGCCGAAGCGCTCGCCGAGCTCGAGTACGTGGCCCAGTCGGGCGGCAACGCCCTCGACGAGGCCGGGAACGCGAAATGGGACTACTTCGAGACGACGATCCTGTACGACCCGGCGGTGGCCGGTGCGGCGGCCGCCGCGGAGGCCGTCGGGAAGCTGTTCGGAGACTCCCGAGTCGAGCAGGCGCCGCCGGATCAGCCGCCCGACACGATGCTGCGGGTGATCGTCGGCAAGACGTTCCACGGCACGCTGGCGCCGGCCTCCGTCGACGACACGCCCGAGCACCTGCCGCCGAATACCGTCCGCGACTTCGACGAGGAGCTTGCGCTCCTTCGCCCGCTGCGGGGGCAGGTCGACTTCCCGCTGCTCGTGCCGCTCATGAAGGAGCGTACGTCGAGCCTCGACTCGGAGATGCCCGTGCGCAAGTATCGGCTCGAGGACCACGACGCCGTGAAACTCGTGTTTCGCTCGATGACCGGCTGGTGGGGAATCATGGAGACGGGCTGGGAGGACGCGCCGATCCTCGACGAGCCCTCGGTCGAGGAAGCGCGTCGGTGGGCGTGAGCTCCGCCTCTACTACAACGGCTCGAAGCTCCACATGGTGGCCTTCCAGGAGAACAACGCGGTCTACTGGGTGACGAACACGCTGCTCGACGAGCTCTCCAACGAGACGATGCTCGACATCGCCAAGAACTTGAAGCCGCTCTCGGCGGCGAAATGATCTACCGGACCGTGATGGCCGAGGATCGATCGACGATCGAATGAGCCCGCCGCCGCTGGGCGTGCTCGGCGCCGGGTGGGTCGGCCTCGTCACGGCCGCGTGCTTCGCCGAGCAGGGCCACGACGTCTGGGTTCGCGACATCGACGACGAACGAATCGCGCTGCTCGAGCGTGGCGAAGTGCCTTTCCACGAGCCGGGCCTCGCCGAGCTGCTCGGGCGGACATCGCGATCGCCTCCATTTCACCCTCGTCCCCGAGGAGCTCTTCGCCGACACACACGTTGCTTTCGTCTGCGTGGGCACGCCGCCCACCTACTCGGGGGACGCGGATCTGTCGGCCGTGTGGCGGCTCCTCGACGAGATCCCCGGATCGCTCGAGTCCCTGCTGCTCGTCATGAAGAGCACCGTCCCGGTCGGCACCGGGCTGAAGGCGCGCGCCGAGCTCGACGCCCGCGGCCTTGCCACCGTCGGGTATGTGGCGAACCCCGAGTTCCTGAGCGAGAGCACCGCGATCCGGGACTTCATGGAGCCCGATCGGATCGTGATCGGCGCCTTCGACCCCGCTCACGGCGATGCGGTGGCGGCGCTGTACGAGCCGCTCGGCGCTCCGATCGTGCGCACGGACGTGCCTACGGCCGAGATGATCAAGTACGCATCGAACGCGTTTCTCGCCACGAAGATCTCGTTCATCAACGAGATAGCGAACGTGTGCGAGGCGACCGGCGCCGACGTCACCGAGGTAGCGGCGGGGATGGGCTACGACCGGCGCATCGGGCCGCACTTCCTGCGCGCGGGCCTTGGATACTCGGGAAATTGCCTGCCCAAAGACGTCGCGGCGCTGAAGCAGCTCGCGGGCAACTCGGGCTACCACTTCCAGCTGCTCACCGCCGTCATCGAGGTGAACGAGCTGCAGAAGCGGCGAATCATCGGCAAGCTCGAGAAGCACCTCGGCCCGCTCCGTGGCAAGACCATCGCCCTGCTCGGTCTCGCCTTCAAGCCCGACACCGACGACATGCGCCACGCGGCAAGCCTCGTGCTCGCTGCACGGCTGCTGTCCGAGGGCGCTCGCGTGAAGGGGTGGGACCCGGTGGCGACCGAGGCCGCGCGACCGCTGCTCGCCGGCGTGGAGCTGCACCAGGATCTGCTGGAAGCCCTCGAGGGCGCAGATGCGGCGGTCATCGTGACCGAATGGGACGAGGTGCGCCGCTTCCCCTACGAGCAGGCCGCGCGAGTGATGGCGAGACCCGTGCTCGTGGACGGAAGGAACGTCCTCGATCCCGACGAAGCGCGCGCGAGCAAGTTTGCGTACGAGTCGATCGGCCGTCCGTCCGCCGCTTGATGGAGGCGATCCTGCTCGCCGGCGGCAAGGCCGAGCGGCTCGGGGAGGCCGCGAGGGGGTGGCCGAAGCCGCTCGTGCCCGTTGCGGGCAAGCCGCTCGCCGCCTACCAGGTCGCGCGACTCTCGGCGGCCGGCGTCGGTCGCGTGATCGTCGCCTGCGCGGCGGGGAGCGCTGACGCGTTTCGCTCGGCCCTGGCCGGTCTCGGGCCGGAGATCGTCGCCGTGGAGGAGCCGGAGCCGCTGGGTCGCGGCGGCGCGCTGCGGCACGCGTGCGCGAGCCGTCAGGAGCAGGGCGCCGTCTATGCCCTGAACGGCGACGAGCTGATCGACGTGGACTTCGGCGAGCTGGCCGCGAAGCACGAGGCCGAGAACGCGGCGGCGACGATCACCGTCACGCCGCTCGTGTCCGCCTTCGGCGTCGTCGACCTCGACGGCGACGTCGTCGCCGGCTTCCGGGAGGCGCCGCGGCTCCCGTACTGGGTGAGCTGCGGGGTCTACGTGCTCGGGCCCGAGGCTCTCGAGCGGCTGCCGGAGCGCGGCGACCACGAGCGTTCCACGTTTCCCGAGCTCGCTGCCGGGGGAAGGCTGCGCGCCTACCGCCACGATGGGCTCTGGCTGACCGTCAACACCCCGAAGGAGCTGCGGTTGGCCGAGGAGCACGTCGCCGCGCACCCGGAATGGCTCGCGGCGTGACCGGGTCCCGCTACGCGGCGCGCGTCGAGCGCGTCGAGAAGCCGTGGGGCCACGAGCTCATCTGGGCCCGCGCCGCGGAGTACTGCGGGAAGATCCTCTTCGTCCGGGCCGGAGAGTCGCTCAGCCTGCAGTACCACCGCGTCAAGGACGAGTCGTGGTACGTCCTCGACGGGAGGGCGCGAGTCGAGCTCGGCGAGGAGGGCATGCCGCTCGAGGAGACCGTCCTCGAGCCGGGCGACGCCCTGCGGCTGCCGCCGGGGACGGTTCACCGGGTCACGGCCATCGAGGACACTCGTATCCTCGAAGCCTCGACAGCCCAGCTCGACGACGTCGTGAGGCTCGCGGACAGGTACGGTCGGACGTAGAGCCCCGGAGCAACGGCCCTGGGTAGACTGGTCGGCGGGATGGCGACGAGGGCGGAGCGCTTCGACGTCAAGGACCTCTCGCTCGCGCCGGAAGGCGTTCGCCGGATCGAGTGGGCCGAACGCGAGATGCACGTCCTGCGGGCTATCGGCGAGCGCTTCGAGCGCAGTCGACCCCTCGCCGGGCACCGGATCTCCGCCTGCCTGCACGTCACGACGGAGACCGCGAACCTTCTGCGAGCGCTGAATGCGGGAGGAGCCGACATCGTCGCCTGCGCGTCCAATCCGCTCACCACGCAGGACGACGTCGCCGCGGCGCTCGTCGTCGAGTACGGAATCCCAACCTTCGCCATCAGGGGCGAGGACAACGACACGTACTACTCGCACATCGAGGCTGCCTGCGACCACCGACCCCACCTGACGATGGACGACGGCGCGGACGTCATCGGCGTGCTCCACGCGGCCCGCCGCGAGCAACTCGGCAACGTGATCGCCGGAACCGAGGAGACGACCACGGGTGTCCTCCGCCTGCGCGCGCTCGAGGCCGAGGGGAAGCTCGCGTTCCCGGTCATCGCGGTCAACGAGGCGGAGACCAAGCATCTCTTCGACAACCGCTACGGCACCGGGCAGTCCACCATCGACGGGGTGATCCGGGCGACGAACCTCCTGCTCGCCGGCCGGCGCGTCGTCGTCGCCGGCTATGGCTGGTGCGGTCGGGGCGTCGCGGCCCGGGCCCGTGGCATGGGCGCGCACGTGATCGTCACCGAGGTCGACCCCATGCGGGCGCTCGAGGCGATGATGGACGGCTTCGAGGTGTTGGCGATGGAGCGGGCGGCGGAGGTCGGCGACGTGTTCATCACCGCGACGGGCGCCAAGCACGTGATCGCGCGCCGTCACCTGGAGCTGATGAAGGACGGCGCAGTGCTCGCGAACACGGGCCACTTCAACGTGGAGATCGAGCTCCCGGCGCTGCGCCAGCTCGCGGTATCCAGCAGGCAAGCGCGGCCATCCGTGGAGGAGTTCACCCTTGCCGGCGGCAGGCGTCTCTACCTGCTCGCCGAGGGCCGGCTCGTGAACCTCTCCGCCGCCGAGGGCCATCCGGCCGCGGTGATGGACATGAGCTTCGCGAACCAGGCGCTGTCGGCCGAGTACGCAGTCGAGCACGCCGGCGAGCTCGAGCGCAGGGTCTACGGCGTGCCGCGCGAGATCGACCGCGAGATCGCCCGGCTGAAGCTCGCGACGATGGGCGTGGAGATCGACACCCTCACCGAGGAGCAGCAGCGCTACCTCTCCTCGTGGGATGAGGGCACGTCAGCCTGCGGGAAGGCGGCCGCCTTGTGTTATGTCACACAAGCTGACCTGCGTCCGGAGGAGATCGTCCGGCTCGAGGGGGATCGGGTCGTCCTGCTCGACCAGCGGCGGCTGCCCGAGCAGACGGTCTGGCTCGAGTGTCGCTCGGCCGGCGACGTGGCGGAGGCGATCGCGACTCTCGCAGTGCGCGGCGCTCCCGCGATCGGCATCGCAGCCGCCATGGGGTATGCGCTCGCGGCCGCTCGCGGCGCCGATCTCGACGCCGCGGCGGCAGCTTCTTCTCGCCTCGAGACCGACCGCGGTCAACCTTGCCTGGGCGATCGCGGAGCTCCAGGCCCTCGCGCCCGATCCGGCACTCCTGGCCGAGCGGGCCCGCGCCATCCACCGCGAGGAGGTCGAGCGCTGCCGCGCGATGGCAACGCACGCCGCCGGGAGCTTCGGCGCGAGCTGGACGCGACCGCTCACCCACTGCAACACCGGTGCGCTCGCGACCGGCGGCCACGGCACGGCGCTCGGCGCCATCCGCAGCGCCTACGCACGGGGCCTCGTCGAGCACGTGCTCGTCGACGAGACGCGCCCGCTGCTCCAGGGTGGGCGGCTGACCGCCTGGGAGCTCGACCGGGCGTCCATTCCGTACAGCGTCATCGTCGACGGCGCCGCTGCGTCCCGCATGGCCGCGGGCGAGGTGAGCCTGGTGGTCGTCGGCGCCGACCGAATCGCCGCGAACGGTGACGTCGCGAATAAGATCGGCACCTACGGACTCGCCGTGCTCGCGCGCCACCATGACATCCCGTTCGTCGCAGTCGCCCCGACGTCGACCGTCGACCTCGGCACGCCGTCGGGCGCCGCCATCACGATCGAGGAGCGGGCCGGCGACGAGGTGTCACGGCGGTTCCCGGCGCGCAACCCTGCCTTCGACGTCACCCCGCACAGCCTCGTGACCGCGATCGTCACCGAGGTGGGGGTCCACCGAGCGCCGTACCAGCGAAGTCTCCCCGAGGCTGCTCAGCCTCCGGGCGGCGCTCAAACGGTACGGGCGGCCGTAGCGAGACCTGGCCGGCGAGCGCCGCGAGCGGCCGACGGTCGGAGGGCGAGGACGGCCAGGAGGGCGTGCAGTGAAGGCGATGATCATGGCGGCGGGCCTCGGCACCCGCCTGCGGCCGCTCACCGACGTGCTGCCGAAGCCGATGGTGCCGATCGCGAACCGCCCGGTCCTCCATCACCTGCTGAACCTCCTCGCGCGGCACGACGTGCGCGACGTGGGCGTCAACATCCACGTGTTCCCGGAGCTGATCGAGCGCTACTTCGGGGACGGCTCCGCTCTCGGGATGCGCATCAGGTGGTCGTACGAGGAGGAGCTGCTCGGCACGGCCGGCGGCACGAAGAAGCTCGAGGACCTCTGGGAACGCGAGACGATCCTCGTCACGTCCGGCGACGGCCTCCACGACGTCGACGTCACCGCCCTGCTCGGGCACCACCAGCGCAGCGGCGCGCTCGCCACGCTCGCGCTCAAGCCGGTCGACGACCCCTCCGCCTACGGGGTCGCGATCCTCGACCGGGATACGCGCATCCGCGGCTTCCAGGAGAAGCCGAGCCGCGACGAGGCGCGCTCCGACCTCGCCAACTGCGGTGTCTACGTCGTCGAGCCGGAGTTGCTCGACCGGGTGCCGGCGGGCACCTTCTACGACTTCGGCAACGACGTCTGGCCGGCCCTCGTCCAGTCGGGGGAGCCGATCTACGGGTATACGACGATGGCCTACTGGAACGACGTCGGCGGCCTCGACGAGCTGCGAAACTCGATTCTCGACGCCGTCAGCGGGCGGGTGCGCATCGACATACCGGGAGAGGAGATCGCGCCAGGGGTCTGGGCGGAGGCCGGCTGCGTCGTCGACCCGGCGGCGACCGTCGAGGGCCCGGTCGTGCTCGGCCGCAACGTCGTCATCGAGGCGGGCGCCCGGATCCGCGGCCCGGCGGCGATCGGCGCGGACTCCCGGGTCGGAACGGACGCGGCGATCCGCAGCGCCGCGCTCCTGCCCGGCAGCGTCATTCCGAGCGAGGGCATCGCCATCGCCGGCATCTTCGGCGACGCGTCCCAGCTCGCGGAGAGCATCCTCCGCTACCCGGCGACGCGCTCGTCGTAACGACGCGGCACGTCGTTACAGGCTCGACCCGATCCCGACACTGACTCGCGCGCGAGCCGGGCCTACGCTGCCGGCGTGTGGCTCGTCGACCTGCTGCTGCCGGTGCGCTGCGCAGCGTGCGGGATCGAGGCCGCGGCGCCGCTCTGCCCGGCGTGCTCGGCGAGGCTCGTCCGCCTCCGCGCGCCTCTGTGCGAGCGCTGCGGTTGCCCGACGGCGTGGCCCGTCGCGCGCTGCGCCGAGTGCAGAGGACGGCGGCTCGCGTTCGCTCGCGCGCGGGCGGCAGTCGCCTACGAGGGCCCGGCCGTGGCGATGGTCAGGTGCTGGAAGGAGGGCGGCCTGCGGCATGCCGCGCGTTTCGCGGCGTCGCTCGTCGCCTCGTCCGTCGAGCGCCCGGCGGCCGAGGTCGCGACGTTCGTTCCGGCGGTTCGCGAGCACGAGCTGTGGCGCGGCCACAATCCCGCTCGCCGTCTCGCGGAGGAGCTGGCGAGCATCTGGGGGCTTCAGTGCGTCCCGTGTCTCGCGCCGCTCGGGTGGGGCTGTCCGGCAGCGCGGGCTCCCGCTCGCCCGCCGCCGCTCGAACGTGGCCGGAGCGTTCCGCGCAGCTCGGCGTCCATCCGGCGGCGTGCTGCTCGTCGACGACGTCTACACGAGTGGCTCCACGGCCGCGGCGGCTGCCTCCGTGCTACGCGCCGCGGGTGCGCGCGAGGTCGTGGTCGTGACGTTCGCGCGTACGCTCCGAGAGCGCCCTCCGACGGTGGAAAGAGCGTGAGGTACATTGTCCTTCGTCTGAGAAAGGGGGCTCAGTGAGACTTCAGGTGAAGGGCAAGAACCTGGAGGTCAGCGACTCCCTCCAACGGTACGCCGAGGAGAAGCTGGGCAAGCTCGAGAGGCACCTCAACGACGCGACACGGCTCGAGCTCGAGCTGGCCGTCGAGAAGAACCCGTCCATCTCCGACAAGCAGGTCGCCGAGGCGACCATGTGGACGAAGGGGCCGATCCTCCGGGCGAGGGAGAGCTCCGACGACATGCGGGCGTCCATCGATCTCGCTCGCCGAGAAGCTCGAGCGCCAGGTGAAGCGCTACAAGGAGAAGCGCCAGCGCAAGCAGGTCGCCCGCCACGGGCCGCATCACCAGCACGACGAGGAGGTGCGTCCGGTCGTTCCCGAGGAGGCGGAGCCCGTCATCGTCAAGACGAAGCAGTTCGCGGTGAAGCCGATGACGCCGGAGGAAGCGGTCCTCCAGCTCGAGCTGATCGGACACGACTTCTTCGTCTTCCGCAACGTCGAGTCGAGCGACGCCAACGTGGTCTACCGCCGTCGAGACGGCAACTACGGGCTCATCGAGCCGAGCACCTAAGCGCGATGGGCACGCGTCACCTCCGTCGTCGCTGCCGGAGGGCGCGGTGACGCACGAGGACATCCGCGATCCCCGCGTCGCCCCACGCTGGCTGGAGGCCGGGATCACCGGCGTGCCGCGCAGCCGCGAGTGGGACGTCGTCCGGGTCGTCGAGCTCCCGGAGCTCGAGGCGAGCAGGCTGGCCGAGATCTCGTTCGACGGGCTCGCCGGCGGCGGCGTCTCCGTCGACGGCGAGCTCAGCCTGCCCGCTGCCGTCGTCGAGCGACTCGCCGGCGGCGCTCGACCAGGAGCTCGACCCGCCCTACGAGGCGATCGCCGTGCGCAGGGGACAGCTCGACTGGGCGCTCGCCGCCAGGTCGCGGCAGTTCGAGGAGCTCACGCTGCCTCCGCTCGCGAACGTCGGCATGATCAGCGTCGCCGTCTCCCCGGACGGGGAGCGGAGCGTCTACGTGCTCGGCGAGGGTGCCGACGACGAGGGCGTCGACCGTACCGTCGACGAGCTGGAGCGCCGCGGCCGCGAGCGTTTCGACGCGTTCGTCGCCCAGGCCGAGCAAACGTCCGCCGGCTGGAAGCTCACGATCGACCCGCTCTGACCGATACCCTAGATCTGATGGTCATGCCGCGATCCAGTTCACGCTGATGGCGCAGAATTACGGAGCGCTGGAGGGCTTCCTCCGCATGGGAGAGGGCCGCCGGCTCAAGCGACTCGCGGAGCAGGCCGCCTACATCACGTCGATCGAGCCGGAGTTCGAGCGCCTCTCCGACGTGGAGCTCCACGGCAAGACCGCGGAGTTCCGGCAGCGGCTGGAGAACGGCGAGGAGCTCGACAACCTCGTGTTCGAGGCATACGCGGCCGTGCGCGAGGCCGCGCGGCGCACCGTGGACATGCGACCGTTCGACGTGCAGCTGATGGGCGGGATCGTCCTCCACGAGGGCGACATCGCCGAGATGAAGACCGGCGAGGGCAAGACGCTCGTCGCCACGATGCCGCTCTACCTGAACGCGCTCGGCCGGCTCGACGAGGACGGCACGCTGGCGCCGACGAACGTCCACCTCGTCACCGTCAACGACTACCTGGCCCAGCGCGACACGGAGTGGATGGGGCCGATCTACCAGGCGCTCGGGATGCGAGCCGGTTCCATCCGCAACATGATGCCCTTCTCGGAGAAGCGGGCTGCGTACGACGCCGACATCACGTACGGCACGAACTCGGAGTTCGGCTTCGACTACCTCCGCGACAACATGGCGGTGTCGCTCGCCAACTGTGTCCAGCGCGGTCACGCGTACGCGATCGTGGACGAGGTGGACTCGATCCTCGTCGACGAGGCGCGGACGCCGCTGATCATCTCCGGCCAGCCCGAGACGGCGGCGAAGACCTACTACGACTTCGCGCGCGTCGTCCGCACCCTCAACGGCGTGCCGGCGAAGTTCGTGCCGAAGGGCATGCCCAAGGCCGAGGACGACGCCGACTACGAGTACGACGAGAAGTTCAAGACCGTCTCGCCGCGCGAGTCGGCGATCGAGAGGATCGAGCAGGCGCTCGGGATCGAGAACCTCTACGACCCTCGCAACGCGCAGCTCGTCAACCACCTCGTGCAAGCGCTGAAGGCCCAGGCCCTCTACAACCGCGACGACGAGTACGTCGTCATCGACGGCGAGGTGAAGATCGTCGACGAGTTCACCGGCCGGATCATGGAAGGCCGGCGCTGGTCGGAGGGCCTTCACCAGGCGGTGGAGGCCAAGGAGGGCGTGCCGATCAAGGAAGAGTTCGTAACGCTCGCCACGATCACGCTCCAGAACTACTTCCGCCTCTACGAGAAGCTCGCCGGCATGACGGGAACGGCGAAGACGGAGGAGAAGGAGTTCCAGGAGATCTACAACCTGTCCGTCGTCGAGATCCCGACGAACGTGCCCGTGGCGCGCGCCGACGAGAACGACTTCATCTACAAGACGAAGGAAGCGAAGTACGACGCCGTCATCGGCGACATCAGGGAACGTCACGCGGCCGGGCAGCCGGTGCTGGTGGGAACGATCTCGGTCGAGGTCTCGGAGTACCTCTCGCAGCTGCTCGAGCGCGCCGGCATTCCTCACAACGTCCTCAACGCCAAGCAGCACGAGCGGGAGGCCGAGATCATCAAGGACGCAGGGCAGGCCGGCACGGTGACCATCGCGACGAACATGGCCGGCCGTGGAGTCGACATCAAGCTCGGCGAGGGCGTCCGCGAGGTCGGGGGCCTCTACGTGCTCGGGACCGAGCGCCACGAGGCGCGCCGTATCGACAACCAGCTCCGCGGCCGCTCGGGGCGCCAGGGCGACCCGGGCGAATCACGCTTCTACCTCTCCGCCCAGGACGACCTCGTCCGGCTCTTCTCAGGCGACCGGATCTACAAGATCATCGACCGCTTCAAGCTGCCCGACGACCAGCCCATGGAGGCCGGGATCCTCACGAAGCAGATCGAGGGCGCGCAGAAGAAGGTCGAGGAGCAGAACTTCGTGACACGGAAGAACGTCCTCAAGTACGACGACGTCATGAACGTCCAGCGTCAGGTGATCTACGAGCAGCGACGACAGGTGCTCGAAGGCCACGACATGTCGGAGCTGCTCAAGGACTGGGTCGACGAGGTGGTCGAGCGGATCGTGCTCGACCACACCGAGAACGAAAGCGCGGCCGAGTGGGACGTCGGAGCCTTGCTCAGCGAGATGGGCTCGCTGTACGACTGCGAGATCCAGCCCGACGAGCTCGACGTGGGCCGGATGTCGCGCGCCGACCTCGTCGCGGAGTTCCAGGACGACGCGCAGGACGCGTACGAAGCCAAGGAGGAGGAGCTCGGCTCGGAGCTGATGCGCGAGATCGAGCGCTACCTCGTGCTCCAGGTCGTCGACGCCCGCTGGCGGGAGCACCTCGACTCGATGGAGTACCTCCGGGACGGCATCCACCTGCGCGCCATGGCGCAGAAGGATCCTCTCGTCGAGTACCGCAACGAGGGCTCGGCGATGTTCGAGGAGCTCAACGACCTGATCCGCGAGGAGGTCGTCCGCTACGTCTTCCACGTCGAGGTGCAGGTTCCCGAGGCGGAGGCCGAAGGCGAGACGCCGCACTACGACACCTCGGACCAGGGAGGAGACGGGAACCTCGTCTACGAGCACGAGTCCGTCGCCGGCGCGGACGCAATCGCCGCCGCCACGGGGGGAGCGCGGGCCGCGACGCCCGCCGTCGCGGGGGGTGCCGCCACAGCCACTGCCGCGGCCTCCAGAAAGGCCCCTGCGCAGGCCCAGGCCGCTCCGAGCGAATACGCGGGCGTCGGGCGCAACGATCCGTGCCCCTGCGGGCAGCGGCAAGAAGTTCAAGCGCTGCCACGGCGCCTGACGCCCCTGGCCGGCGCCCGCTTCGCGGCCGCCTGACGACGCCCGCAGAGGCGTTATCGAGCTCCTTTCGCGAGGCTGTAGGGGCCGGACTCCCTCATCCGGCCCGTAGAATGGCTCCATGGCCGAGCGGCCCGACCTGGAGAACGACCTGAAGGAAATCGGGGCCCAGCTTGCCTGGGTCCGTGATTACCTTTGACCCCGACACGATTCGCGCGAGGCTCGACGAGCTCGAGGGCGCCATGGGCGAGCCGGGGTTCTGGGACGACCAGCAGCGGGCTGCGGCGCTCTCGGCCGAGCACGCGCGCCTGACGAAGCGGCTCGAGCGCTACGAGGCGCTCAGCGGCGAGGCGCACGACCTCGAGGAGCTGCTCGCCATCTCTGCCGACGACGAGCTGGACGAGATCGAGGAAGGCGTACGCGCGCTGCAGGCACAGCTGGCGCGGCTGGAAGAAGCAGCGCTCTTCAAGGGCGAGTACGACGCCGGCGACGCCGTCGTGACGATTCACTCCGGGACCGGCGGCACCGACGCGCAGGACTGGACCGAGATCCTGCTGCGCATGTACCTGCGCTGGGCCGGCGACCGCGGCTTCACGACCGAGCTGGTCGAGGCGTCGCCCGGGGAGGAGGCCGGCCTCAAGTCCGCCACGTTCACGGTCTCGGGCGAGAACGCGTACGGGATCCTGAAAGCGGAGCGCGGCGTGCACCGGCTCGTTCGGCTCTCGCCGTTCGATCAGGCCCACCGCCGGCACACGTCCTTCGCCCAGGTCATCGTCAGCCCGCTCGTGGCGGACACCGTCGGCGTCGACATCGACGAGACCGAGCTGCGGATCGACACCTACCGCTCGAGCGGTGCCGGCGGCCAGCACGTCAACAAGACCGACTCGGCCGTCCGCATCACCCACATCCCGACCGGCATCGTCGTGCAGTGCCAGAACGAGCGCTCGCAGCTCTCGAACAAGCAGACGGCCATGCGGATCCTCAGGAGCCGCCTGCTCGAGGTCGAGCAGGAGCGCCGGGAGGCCGAGCTCGCCGCCGAGCGCGGCGCCGCGCAGGACATCGGCTTCGGTAGCCAGATTCGCAGCTACGTGCTCCACCCGTACCAGCTCGTGAAAGACCACCGCACAGGCTTCGAGGAGGGGAACGCCCAGGCCGTGCTCGACGGACGCCTGGACGAGCTCATCCACGCCTACCTGCGCCAGGCCGCCTCGTAGAGGCTTGATGTGGAATTCACGCTTCAGGGTCCCGGGGTCGGCACCAAGGCTTTTCCAGCATTGCCACCGGGGAAGCCCTCTCCTGGTGCATGTCCCCAGAAGCACGCCACCCATCAAGCCTCTAACGACCGCGACGGAGCTCTTGACGGCATCCGGCACGGTCGCTAGCCTGACGCGAGCTGCGACGACGAAGGGGGGATGACGTAATGCCCGAGATTGCCGCCCTCCTTCGCGGGCCCGCCTCTCCCGTCGCGTAGCCAACAGCGCGCGCTCCCGGACGCTGCGGCCCGCCCCGTTCGCTCGTGGCCTACGGCGGTCGTTCACGACCGCCCGCCACGAGCGCCGCACCGTCCTCTTCGACGAAAGGGAGTCGCGTTGAGCACCGCTCACGACCTCGAGACGCTCGGCTGGACTGCCGAGCGAGACCAGGAGTTCGAGCCCTACGCCGCCGCAGGCCTCGTCGCGGGCCGCGTCGGCGCCCACCACCGCGGCGCCTACCTCGTGTACTCGGACGCGGGGGAGTTCCTCACCGAGCCATCCGGGAAGCTGCACGCGAGCGCGTCCGGCACCGCGGATCTGCCCGCCGTCGGCGACTGGGTGGCCTTCAGGCAGGCGGTCGGGGGCTCGCATGGCGTCGTCCATGCCGTCCTGCCGCGCCGCTCGTCCTTCTCTCGCGCCCGGCGGGACCTGGCTCGGCGCAGCCTGCAGGCGGCCGAGCAGCAAGTGCTCGCCGCGAACGTGGACGTCGCCTTCCTGGTGACGGGCCTCGTCGGCGACCTCAACCCGCGGCGGCTCGAGCGCTACCTGGCGACGGCCTGGGAAAGCGGCTCCGAGCCTGTCGTCGTCCTGACGAAGCGCGATCTCGTCGCGGACCTCGACACCGCTATGGCGGCCGTCGCGCAGGTGGCAATCGGGGTCGCGGTTCAGGCCGTCTCCAACGTCACCGGCGAGGGCGTCGACGAGGTCAGAGCCCTCGTCGGCCCCGGGCGCACGGCGGCGCTGCTCGGCTCGTCGGGCGCCGGGAAGTCGTCGCTCGTGAACCGCCTGCTCGGCCGGGACGCGCAGGCCGTGCGGGAGGTGCGGGCCGACGGGCGCGGGCGCCATACGACCACCCACCGCGAGCTCTTCCTGCTGCCGGGAGGCGGTCTCGTCGTCGACACTCCCGGCCTCCGCGTGATCGGGCCATGGGCGGGCGAAGGGCTCGAGGCGGCGTTCGGCGACCTCGAGGAGCTCGCGGCCGGCTGCCGCTTCCGCGACTGCCGGCATGCCGGCGAGCCAGGCTGCGCCGTCCGGGAGGCGATCGACGCCGGCGCTCTCGACGAGGAGCGTCTGGACGGCTTTCGCAAGCTGGAGCGCGAGCTGGCGTTCCTCGAGCGGCGTGGCGATCCACGCGCACAGGCCGAGGAGCGCCGCCGCTGGCGCGCCGTCTCCCGGGACTTCAGGCAACGCCAGCGCCAGGAGCGCGGGTGGCGCGGATGAGCCGCTGCGTTCAGCTAGACTCCGCCGACGGAGAGACAGCGCGGCGCGTGGCAGCGGCCCCTGGCAGCCCGCCGACCGAGGACTCCAGCGTGCCCTCACGAATCACCGGCCAGTGACGACGCCCTACGACCCCGATCTCGATCTCGACATGGCGGACGCGACGAGAACGCGTCCGGGGCCTCGGAACGGCGCGGCGGAGAACGGCGAGCCGCCGGAAGCGCGGGCTCCCCGGTCGTACGACGAGGTGATCCCCGAGGACGAGGTCGACGAGCTGCTGCGCCCCGGCGGGCGGCCGATGATCTTCTTCGACGGGGTCACGAAGGTCTACGAGCCCAACGTGGTGGCCCTCTCCGAGGTGAGCTTCGCGATCGAGAAGGGCGAGTTCGTCTTCTTCGTCGGGCCCTCGGGATCCGGCAAGTCGACGATGATCAAGCTCCTGCTGAAGGAGGTCGAGCCCTCGAACGGGCGCATCATCGTCGGCGGCCGCGAGCTCGCTCGCCTCAAGGGCTCGAAGGTGCCGATGCTGCGGCGCAACATCGGCTGCGTGTTCCAGGACTTCAAGCTGCTCCCCAACCGGACGGCGTACGAGAACGTCGCCTACGCGCTGAAGGTGCAGGGTGAGAACAAGCGGGAGATCCGCCAGAAGGTGCCCGGAGGTGCTCAACCTCGTCGGGCTCACGCACAAGACGAGCTCGTACCCCGACGAGCTCTCCGGCGGCGAGCAGCAGCGCGTCTCCATCGCCCGCGCGTTCGTGAACCATCCGCCTCTGCTCATCTGCGACGAGCCGACCGGGCAACCTCGACCCGGATACGTCGGTCGGCATCATGCAGCTCCTCTACCGGATCAACCACACCGGGACCACGGTCGTCATGGCCACCCATGACCGCGAGATGGTCGACAAGATGCGCCGCCGCGTGATCGCGCTCGAGAACGGGCGGCTCATCCGCGACGAGCGCCGCGGCGGCTACGTGACGTGAGAAGCCGGCTGTTCGTCGGGGAGGCGCTCCGCTCGATCACCTCCAACCTCTCGACCACGGTCGCCGCCACGATGACCGTGCTCATCGGGATGTTCCTGCTCGGCCTCTTCATCGCGCTCGGATCCTGGGTCGTCTCGTGGAGCAACGACGTGAAGAAGGAGGTCCTCGTCGAGGTCTTCTTCACGACGGAGCCGGACGTGTCCGTCAAGCGCCAGGACGCGAACGCGCTGGCCGAGCGCGTGCGAGGCATGCCCGAGGTCGAGCAGGTGACGATCGTGCCACCCGACGTCGGCCTCGAGGAGATGCGGGAGCAGTTCCCGGAGCTCGTGGATCAGCTGTCGTCGAACCCGCTTCCGTGGGCGCTCGAGATCAAGCCGAGGAACGCGGAGAACGCGGAGCTCATCGCCAGCCGCCTCGATCCCCTGCCGCCCAAGGTGGACAAGGTCGACTTCGGCAAGGAGACGACCGACAAGATCCTCAACACCGCGCGCATCATCGAGATCGCGTTCCTCGTCGCCGCAGTGATCCTCCTGATCGCGTCCACGATCCTGATCGCGAACACGATCCGGCTCTCCATCTTCTCGCGCCGGCGCGAGATCGAGGTGATGAAGCTCGTCGGCGCGACGAACTGGTTCGTCCGGGGCCCGTTCATGCTCGAAGGCTTGATCTGCGGCCTCATCGGCAGCGTCCTCGCCGTCGTGCTCCTGCTTCCTCGGCAAGGAGCTGGCGCTGCCCGAGCTCCTGAGCGACACGGTCAAGGACGCGGGCGAGGAGGTCCAGGCGTGGGCGTTCCCGGCCGTGGCCGGGATTCTCGTGGCTCTCGGCCTCGGGCTCGGCGCCCTCGGTTCCGGGATCACGCTGCGCCGCTTCCTCCGGGTCTGAGGATGAGCCGCTGGCTCGGGCGAGCTGTCCGCGCTCAGGCCGGGGCAGCCTCTATACTCGCGTCACGTTTTCTCCCCCGGTGAGACGAGCGGCTCTCGTGGCCTGCGGTGCTCTTCTCGTCGCGGGCTCGGCCGGCCTCGGGCTCGCCGCGCTTCGCGATCGCCATGCACCGCCGGTCGAGGCTGCCCCACCCCCGACGCTCGGCAACGAGGGCCCGTTGCACGGCTACGGCCCCTTCCCGGCACCCGTTGCTCCGGCCAGCCCACCACGCGCGCTCGACCAGGTCAGGCAGGCGATCGCGACCGCGTACTACAGGCACGTCTCGCCGTCGCTGCTCGCGCTTCCCACGATCGATCAGATGCTGACGCCAGCTGGGCGATCCCTACACGGAGTACCTGTCGCCCGACGAGTACGGAAAGCTCGAGGAACGGCTCACGCGAACGTACTACGGCGTGGGCTTGACCGTGAGCCCGGCGGAAGACGGGCTGATGGTGACGTCATCGCTGCGCGGCCCGGCGCGCGAGGCC
Source organism: uncultured Thermoleophilia bacterium (assembly GCA_963838105.1). Lineage (GTDB taxonomy): Bacteria > Actinomycetota > Thermoleophilia > Gaiellales > Gaiellaceae > CAWJNF01. Next base: position 37,263 of record CAWIQC010000010.1, read on the forward strand.
GGCATCCGGCCGGGGGACGTGATCGTCTCGATCGACGGCCGGCCGACGGCCGCAATCGGCTTCGAGCGGGCAGTGCAGCTGATGGTCGGGGAGCGGGGCACGATCGTGCACCTGACCGTGCTGCGACCCGGAGCCGAGGGGTCGATCGCCTTCACGGTGGTGCGCCGGCCCGTTCCGCTGCCCACGGTGGAGGCGCGGCTCATGCGCACCGGGGGCCACCGGATCGGGCACATCCGTCTGCACACGTTCTCAGAGCACGCCGCCGAGCGCCTCGAGGAAGCGACGACCAGAATGGTCGGCCAGGGCGCCGAGGCGCTCGTTCTCGACCTCCGCGGCAATCCGGGCGGCCTCCTCGCCCAGGCCATCCGCGTGACGTCGCTCTACCTCGAGGCGGGCGAGGTCGGCTCGACCGCCGGCGCCAACCAGGAGGCGAGGCATCTGACCGTCGGGGGCGCGCCGGTGGAGCCGGACGCGCCGATGGCGGTGCTCGTCGACGACCACACCGCGAGCGCCGCAGAGATCGTAGCGGCCGCCCTGCGCGACAACCAGCGGGCGGTCGTCGTCGGCGTACGGACGTACGGGAAGACGACCGTGCAGTCGCTCGTCCCGCTCTCGAACGGAGCCGCGCTGCGGCTCACGACCGCGAGCTACATGACGCCGAACGGGAAGAGCCTCGCCGGTCGCGGCCTGAAGCCGAAGGTGCGCGCGTACGACGATCTTCGCACCCGGCCTGACGAGGGGGTCGTCACGGCAGCCGACGTCCTCGTCGAGCAGCTCGCGAGAGCTGATCGGTGCGCGGCTCGCGCACTCCCGGTGCTGCTTCTGACCGTGCTCCGGCGAGGACGCCGCGGCGAGCCGATCGTCTGTGAGCTCGCGCGTCGCGGGAAGCTGCTCGTCGGCGAGCCGTACTTCGACCCGCGCACGCCGATCGTGCTCGACCGCGCTTCCGCCGCAGACGGCGCCGTCGGCGATCTCGTCGTGGTCACGACCCGACGCCGCGGAGGGCGGGCGCGGGTCGTGCGCGTGCTCGGGCCGTCCGACGTCGATAGCGCCGGTGCTCGAAGGCCTGCTGTACCACCTCGGCGTGCGGCCGGCCGCCGGTCGCGCTGCCGACGCCGAGGCAGAAGCCGACCGGCTCCCGACCGACCCCGACGGGATCGAGCCGGACCAGGTCGACCTGCGAGCGCTGCCGACGTTCACGATCGACCCGGACGACGCGCAGGACTTCGACGACGCGATCAGCATCCGTCGGGAGGACGCCGGCCTCCGGCTCTGGGTGCACATCGCGGACGTCACGCGCTACGTCCCGGCCGGATCGGCGCTCGACCGGGACGCGGCCGAGCGGGCCCTGTCCGTCTACGTCCCGGGCCTCGAGCGAGCCGATGCTGCCCGGAGCGGCTCTCCAACCGGCTGTGCAGCCTCGTTCCTCACCGGGAGCGGTGCTGCGTGACGGTCGAGGTGCCGTTCGACGCGGACCTCGAGGCCAGGCGAGCCGCTCTTCTACCGGAGCCTCATCCGCTCGGACGCCCGGCTCACCTACTCGCACGTCGAGGCGATCCTGACGGGCCGCGAGCGAGTCGGGCCGGAGCTCGAGGACGCGCTTGTCGCTCGCGGAGCGCCTCTCGCAGGAGCTGCGACGGCGCCGGTATGCGCCGCGGCGCGCTGCGGATCGAGACGGCCGAGGTCGCGTTCTCCTTCGACGGGCGCGAGAGCGTGGAGCGGGCATGGGTCGAGGCCGAGCCGCTGGCGCACACCCTCGTGGAGGAGCTCATGATCCTCGCCAACGAGGCGGTGGCAGCAGCTGCTCGCCGGCAGGCGCCGAGAGGCGCTCTACCGCGTCCACGAGCGACCGGACCCGCAGGCGATCGAGCTCCTGCTCGCGAAGCTCGAGGCGCTCGAGGTGCCGACACCGCCGGTGCCCGAGCACCTGAGCGCCGGCGACGCGGCCGCGGCTCGCCGCACGCGTGAGCGCCCGCGTCGGCGAATACGCCAAGCAGTCGGGCAGGGGAGCGGAGGCATTCCCGGCGCTCGTCCTGCGCGCCCTCAAGCAGGCTCGGTACGACCCTCGCAATCTCGGCCACTCGGGCCTCGCCAGCCGTGCCTACTGCCACTTCACCTCGCCCATCCGGCGCTACCCCGACATCGTCTGCCACCGGGCGCTGCTGCGGGAGCTCGGCCTCGCCGACGACCCGCTTCCCGAGGCGCTCGACGATGCGGCCGAGTGGGCCTCCGTGCGCGAGCGCGAAGCCGCCCAGGCCGAGCACGCGGCGGATGCGATCTGCCTCGCGTGGCTGCTCGACCGGCGGCTCTTCGAGCTCGGCTGGGAGGCCGTCTTCGACGGCGAGGTAACCGGAGCCATCGGCTCGGGGCTGTTCGTCCGCTTCGACGGCGTGTTCGAGGGCTACCTGCCCGCGAGGCGACTCGCCGGACGACTACTACGAGCTCGACGGCTCGGAACGGCCCTCGTCGGTCGCCGCAGCGGGCGCCGGTTTCGTCTCGGCGACGGCATCGCCGTGCGCGTCGAGCGCATCGATCGAGTCGAGGGGAAAGTGGAGCTCTCGCCTCGGTGAGCGGCGCCGATGAAAAACTGCGCTCTTTGCGAGAACTTCACCGTCCGGTTTCCTTGCATTCACGATGCGGATGCCCTAGTGTCCTCGTTGCGCCGAGCACGGGGCGCGAGTAGGCCGAAGCTCCACCGGGAGGCCGTACGCGGAAGCGGAAAGTCGGTCGGTGGGGTGGACGAAAGCGACACCCGGCTCGGCGAACCTATGGTCCTTCCGTGGGGGAGCAGGCTCCCCCCACGAACCCCCTCTGGCGCTCGCTTCGCTCGCGCAGCTGCGCAAAGGGCGGCCGGCAAAGCCGGTCGGCCCGTTTCTTTCATAATCGAGGCGTGGCAGGGACCAAGGGCACCAAGCTGATCGCGGACAACCGCCGGGCTCGGCACGACTACGAGCTGCTCGAGCGCTTCGAGGCCGGCGTCGCCCTCGTCGGCACCGAGGTGAAGTCCCTGCGGTCGGGCACGGCGAGCCTGCAGCACGCGTACGCGCTCGTGCGCGACGGCGACGTGTGGCTGGCCGGCGCGAACATCCCCGAGTACCCGCAGGCGAGCCGGCAGAACCACCACCCGGAGCGCGAGCGCAAGCTCCTGCTGCACCGGCGCGAGATCGACGAGCTGACCGGCAAGGTCGCCGAGCGGGGTCTGACCCTCGTGCCGACGCGCCTCTACTTCAAGGACGGCAAGGTCAAGGTCGAGATCGCCCTGGCGCGCGGAAAGGACGTGCGCGACAAGCGCCGCGACATCGCCGAGCGGGACGCCGCGCCGCGAGATGGAGCGGGCGATCAAGGCGCACCGGACCGGCGTGGCCGGGATCCCAGTCCGCGACTGCAGGGCCGGTCCCGACCGGCCCGTCAGGCCGGATCTCATCCGGCCGACGTTCTAGCCGGCCCGGCGCGAGCGGGCCGCGCAGAAGCGCCCGGCCCGGAATCGGCCGGTACCCGAACTCCGCGTTGAGCTTCCTGATCGGCGCGTTGCGCAGCTCGTTCGCGGTCTCGAGCCGCTCGTAGCCCTCGCGCTTCGCCCACGCGATCTGGGCTGCCTTGAGCGCGCGGGCGATCCCGCGGCCGCGCCAGGCGCGCTTGACGCCCGTGAGGTCGTGGACGGCCACTCCAGGCCGGGCCGAGGAGAGGTGGAACTTCGCGTAGCCGACGACCTCGTCTCCGGCGAGCGCCACGAACGTCGCGTCTGGCCGGTCGGAGGCGGCGCCCATGTGCGTGCTCGACCCACTCCTCGTACCCCGGTGTCCCCGCGTCGTGCCCGGGGATGTCCGGCGCGGCTTCGCACATGACCTCGTACATTCCGCGCGCGAGCTCCGGTCGGTCGGCCCACGTGACGATCGCGATACCGCCTGGAGGGGCGACGTCCGGCGGCTCGAGCCCGGCGAGGTCGAGCGCGACGAGCGCGTCGCGGAAGACCTCCTCGAAGCCGCGAGCCGCCGCGAAGGTGACGCCGTCGGAGTCGGCGTCGAGCACCCAGGTCTCGAGCTGCGTTCGGCCGTGCCCGCGCGCCCAGGCGGACACGGCCTGGTAGAGCGCCGTGCCGGCGCCGCGCCGGCGCGCCGCCGGCAGGACCGCCACGGGACCATCGCCAGCTCGGGCGTCGCGGCGTCCGGGTGGAGCCGACGTCCCCCGTGCCGGCCGGCTCGCCGTCGAGCGAGGCGAGGTACTCGGCGTGGCCGAGACACCAGGCGAGGTAGCTCTCGCGGTCGGCCTCGCTCGCCGCCATCGTCGGGTAGACGGCGTTCCAGATGTCGAGCGAGCGCGCGACGGCTGTCTCGTCCTCGACAGGGCGGAGCTCCACGGAGGCCACGGGCAGCAAGCGTATTCCTCGAGGGTGTGCTTCTCGCAGACTGGCGGAATCGCCGTCGCAGGGATGTCGGGCTAGAATTGCAGCTGTACGACATACGGGGGCGATCAGGTTTCGACGTGGTCGGTTCTCCGGTTGAGCTGCAAGCCGAGGTCCCCGGTTGGCCTCGTAAATCCACCGGGAACACGTATATGCGGATAACGAACTCGCATACGCCGCCTAAGTAATTAGGTGACGCGTCGCCCCGCTCTCGGCCCGTGGATCGGGATCCGGCGTCAACGAACGGGCTTGCCGCGGAGGGAGCGCCAATCGCCCGAAGCGGGACCCCAAAGGATGGCTAGCCCGTCGGTAGGCCGCCTCGGAGCCGGCCGGCGGGCGAATCGCAAGCCGAGGCTACGCTTGTAGACGCTCTCCCCGGTGCGACCGCGGACGCGGGTTCGATTCCCGCCGCCTCCACCTGAACCCGGTTCTTGCAGGGGAACGCCGATGAGCGGCGGGAATGATTCACGGCTCGCCCTCGACGCCTCGGCGAGTGTCTCTGCGAGCCGGCGCTGTCCAGTCGAGGTAGAGGTGCCCGTCGTCTGGAGCGGCGTAGACCGAGAAGCCGTTGCCCGCCTGCGGCGCCCGTCGTGCCGGCACTGCGTGCGGCCATGTCGCGGGCCTCGGCCTCCGCTTGCCGCTGCTGCGGTTGGCACTGGACTCCGTCGGTGTCTGCTTAGATACTTCCCTCGGGTCTGCTCACGGCCCTCCCGGAGGCGGGTTGGAGCAGATCAGCGGCCAAACTAGGAGGACAGGAATATGCGAAGACGACTGGTCTTTGGCGTGCTGTGCTTGTGTTTGTTCGGTGTGATAGCGGCCCCGGCCGGCGCCGTGGGCGGGGCGGACAAGGGAGCATCGTCGACGACTGACTTCGACCGCCGACATGCAGCGGCCCCCGGGTCGGGTACCTGTACTACAACGAGCGCGTCGAACGGCTCGATGCAGATGAGCATCGTGTTGAGGACCGTCGCCACGCGAATAACGACCTTCCTGACTGGGAGCGTGGCGTTGTATGCCGAAGCGGCTAGTACGGCAGGGAGTCGCTCTACCTCGTCGACACGTGGGTCTTCGACCGACGCGGCGAGAGGGGCAGAGAACACGCTCCATCGTGATCAGTGCCGCCGACACAAGACGGGAGCGGCTTTCGCGGAGCGACGTTCGGCAGGGTCATTTCGATCTGAAGCGGTTCGAGCTTCGACGGGCCTAACGGCAGCGGCGTTGCGATCATCGAGGCGGACACCGCCGCGACGCTTGCTCGGACGACAGCGCTCGAGGCACCGCCTCCGACTGACCCTCACGGGCACCCGCATCCTGGGGGTTGAGTGTTTTAGGCGACTCGCGCATCGAGCCGCGCGGCCACGGTCTCGCGCTTCGGTCTCCTAAGCCCCCAGGCCGTCGTAGAGCGAACGCGAGGCAATATTCGAGGTTCGATTCCACGACGGCTCGTAGCTCGGATACGCTCGCGACGGCGTGGTAACGGCGGAGGAGATCGCAAGCGTCTCGATCTTCGCCGACCTCGGCCCGGTCGAGTGCGAGCGGCTTTCCCGGGTTGCCGCGGACATCAGGGTCGTGCCGGCGAGTTCGCGATTCACCCGGGTGACGAGCGGGCGCTGTACGCGGTGCTCGAGGGCCACCTGGAGACCGTCGCGTTCGTCGACGGAGTCGAGCGCGTCGTCGGCGGCCGGCGCGTCGGGGAGCTCATCGGAGAGGTGCCCATCGCGCTCGGGACGAGATTCCCGTTCGGGTTTCGAGCCGCCGAGCCGTCCCGCGTCATGCGGGTCGAGGCGCAGGACTACCACGCGATCGCGGCTCCGCCCCCGAGGTTGGCGGTGAAGCTCGGCGAGCTCGCGCGCGCCCGGATCGAAGGGCTGCAGAACATCACGCGCGATCAGCCGCCGCCGCGTGCAACGGTGGTCGGTCATCGTTGGGACGCGGCGTGCGCGGCGCTGCGGCGCTTTCTCGATCGCAACCAGGTCACGTTCACCTGGATCGCGCCCGATGAGCCGGATGCGGTCGATCAGTGGGGCGGCCCCTGCCGGTGGACGAGGACTGTCCCGTGATCCGGGTCGTGGACGGGGAAACCGTGGTGCGCCCGCAGCCGCGCCGGGTCGCCGAGCTGCTCGGGCTCGCCACGGAGCCGGCGGCCGCCGGGTACGACACGGTGATCGTGGGCGCTGGGCCCGCGGGGCTGGCGGCGGCGGTATACGGAGCCTCGGAGGGGCTGCGGACAATCGTGGTCGAGCGGGAGGCGCCCGGCGGCCAGGCCGGCTCGTCGTCACGGATCGAGAACTACCTCGGATTTCCCCGCGGGGTGTCCGGCGAGGAGCTCGCGAACCGCGCGCTGGAGCAGGCCGCAGGCTCGGCGCGGAGATCCTCGTCACCCGGTCGACCACGCGGATCGACGCCTCGACACGCCAGGTGCACCTCGACGGCGGGGATGTCCTGAATGCCCGGACGATCATCCTCGCCTGCGGCGTGTCATGGCGGCACCTGCCGATCGAGGGCTTCGACCGGCTCGTCGGGAAGGGCATCTGGTACGGAGCAGCGCGGAGCGAGGCATCGAACGTTCACGGACTGGACGTCCATATCGTCGGCGCCGGCAACTCGGCAGGGCAAGCGGCGCTCTTCTTCTCGAATCACGCGCGAAACGTGACGATCCTCTGCCGCGGCGACAGGATCGACAAGAGCATGTCGCACTACCTCGTCGACCAGCTCTGCGACGCGGTCGAACATCAGCGTGATGCGTCTGACCGAGGTGGCCGCCGTGCACGGCGACGGATCGCTCGAGGCAATCGACGTCCGGAACAGCGGGGCGGCGGAGACGACCCGGCTCGAGTCAGGAGGGCTGTTCATCTTCATCGGAGCCGACGCGGATACGGGGTGGCTGCCGCCCGAGATCGCGCTCGACGCGAAGGGCTACGTGCTCACGGGCTCCGACGTGCGGGCCGCGGGTCGCTGGGAGCTCGACCGCGATCCGTATCTGCTGGAGACGAGCGTTCCGGGCATCTTCGCCTGTGGCGACGTGCGGCTCGGCCAGGTGAAGCGTGTCGCCGCGGCCGTCGGCGAAGGCAGCATGGCGATCGCGTTCGTCCACCAGTACGTCAAGGACGCACAGCCCACACCGAGTCCCTGAGCCCTCGCGCGGGCACGCCGGTGCCGCTCGGCCGGCCGCATGCCCTCGTCTACCGTTTCCGGCTGACCGGTGTGAGAGGAGGGGGCAGTGAGACTCGAGCGGGACATCGTGATCGGGCGGCCGGTGGGCGAAGTGTTCTCCTACGTCTCCGAGCCCGCGAACCTGCCGTCCTGGCAGCCTGCCGTCGTCGAGGTGCGACGGCCGGAGGGTGAGCTCGACGTGGGAAGCCGTTTCGGGGAGACGCGCAACTTCGTCGGCAAGCGCTTCCAGACCACCGTGGAGGTCATCGAGCTCGAACAGGACAGCCTCTTCGGGATCCGGGTCGTCGACGGCCCGCTTCCGATCACGATCCACCATCGGTTCGAGCCGGTGGAGGACGGCACTCGCGTGACCATTGCCGGCGAGGCGGAGCTCCGCGGTGCGCTGCGCGTCGCGGGCGGCGTCATGGCGAAGGCGGCCGAGCGCGACGCCGGGGCGAACCTCGCGCGGCTGAAGGCGCTCCTCGAGGACGGGGGTCAGACCGTATGAGACGCGCGGCAGCCCTCGTTCTGATCCTCGGCGCGATCCTCGCCGGGGCCGGTTGTGGCGGTGCGTCGGAGGAGGACGTCGAGCAGCTCGAAGCCCGTGTGGCCGCGCTCGAGGCGGAGGTGGCGACCCTCGAGGAGGAGACGGCCGCGGTCCGCGCGGTAGCGGGCCGTATCGACGAGCTCGAGGGCCTGATCGAGGGGCTGCGCGAGAGCCTGCCCGACCTCGACGAGCTGCCGGAGCTCCTGGCCTACCTCGAGCAGCTGCGGGAGCTCATACCCGATCTCGACGAACTGGGCGGCCTGCTCGAGCAGCTCGAGGACCTCGGCGACCTGCTCCCCTGACATCCGAGGCAATCCCGTCGTCTAACGAAGAGAACGGTGATGGAGATCGGCGAGCCGAAACGGGTGTACACGATCGAGCCGGTCGAGGATCCGGTCCCGCGGCCCCTACCCGGAGCCTGACGAGCCGGGCGAGCCGGCTGACGTTCCCGAGGAGCCCGATAAGGTGCCGGGGTAGCGATCCGGGCGCCCGATACGCGAGCCCGTGGTTGGCTGGCGCGTCTGGAGCGTCGTCAGCGCGGCCGGAGAGCTACGGCTGAGCTCGCTCGTCTACCA
>CAWIQC010000011.1:0-84692 GCA_963838105.1 uncultured Thermoleophilia bacterium
GAACGTCGCCCCCGGCGAGCCGAGCGAGCAACGGCTCCACCTGCTCCTTCGGCAGGCCGGCGAGATCGGCCAGGTCGTCCACCCGAAGGGCCACCTTCGTGCCGGAGCGGGTGACGAGATGGCGGAACAGCTTCGCCGCCGTCTCCTGCTCGGAGGGCGAGAAAGCAGCCATCACTGTGTCGAGGTGCGTGCGGACGATCCGCTCGGCGCCCTCGAGGGCGAGCAGGGTCTCGAGGCGCAGCGTCCGAGAGCCCGCCCGGAGTTCCTCATCCCATAACCGCAAGAGCACGAGCTGGAGGTAGGGCGCCTCGATCCCAGCCGATCCAGCGTCCCTTCTTGTCTCGCTTGCGCCGACGTCGGGCTCGAGGCCGAGCTGGCCCGCCTCAACCTCGTCGAGCACCTCCTCGACGAGGGTCTCCTCTGCCGAGACCTCGTGCCCGGGGCCGGCTCTGCGCCAGTACTCCTCGAGCGGGCTGACGATCGCCTCACGGGCTGCGTCGCGGTCCAGGTGCTCGAGGCGCAGCGAGTTGTCGAAGAGGTTAGGTAGCCACGTCTTGAACGGTTAGCTGGCGAGCAGTCCTCGCGAATCGAGAGCAGGAAGCTCACACGCAGGTCACGCCTGTTGACGGCCAGCGAAGATCGACTGCGAGCGTGCTCTCGCCCTCCTCCCCCTCGTGGTAGCGGAACAGCTCCTCGAGCTGGTCGAGGATCACGAAGAGCCTGCCGTCCACCCGCTGGACGCTCTCCTCGAGCGCGGCGATCAGGTCGGCTCGGCGATCGCTCCTTGCCGGAGCCTCCTCGCCGACTGCCTGAGCGACCGCCGTGCGAACGGCCCGACGAACTCCGCGAGCGGATCACCGAGCCAGGAGGAGCAGTAGACGACGCAGAGACCAGGCGAGCCCTCGTCTTCACGGTTTCGGCGGGCCTCCTCCTGGAGCTCGCGGACCACGCCTGCCCACAGGAGCGACGTCTTGCCCGTCCCGCTCTCCCCGTAGAGAACGGTCAGCCGGTAGGCCTTCAGGTTGTCCACCACGACGTCGCACCACTCGTCCCGACCGAAAAAGAACGCAGAATCGCTCTCGGAGAAGGGCACGAGACCGACGTAGGGCGAGGACGGCAGCGCCAGCTCGCGCTCGATGACCGCATCCGTGGTCACCGCATTCTCGTCTCGTCGTGCGGCCGGGTGAGTAGGCAGCGGAGCGACTGTCGTAGTCGAGCAAGTCGACGTCCAGGATCGCGACGTTCCGGCGGTCCCACAGCAGCTTCTCGAGCTTGGAGGGCGACTTCTGGACAGCCCAGCTGACGACGCGGCTGTCGAACGGCTGCTGCCCCCAGATGCGATGCAGGATCACGCGCAGGTTCCAGTCAGCGAGGCCGTAGCCAGGAAGAGGAAGTGAGCCTCGTTCATGTGCGCCATGAGCGTGGCGGGAACCAGGTTCGCGATGTCCGTCTGCGCGAGGTAGTCGATGTAGTGGTCCTCGGTGATGACGAAGCTGTCGCCGTGGGCGCTTTGCCTGTCGATGGCGCCGTGGAGCTTCAGCAGCACCGTTTGCCCGCGCGGCTGGAGCTCGCGATAGCGGTTCGGCTGCTCGATCACCTGCTCGCCGCCTTCGGGGGGTGGTGCACGAACTTCCCCTGCAGCTCGCCCTTGGCGACGTAGACGACTACGTCCAGTGGCTCGCCCGCAACGCGGAAGGCGGTCGACAGGTCGTCGTAGTTGGTGGTGACAATGAGCAGGCCTGCGACCGGGGCGTCCCGCTCGCGCATCAGGCGCGGAACGGCTGCGAGCATTCGATGAAGCGCGGTCGGCTCGACATCCCGGTCGAAGATGCGTCGTAGCTCCTCGTAGAGGACGGGCGCGCCGGTCATCGCGTGGACGTACTGTGCGACGCGGGTGAGATCTGCCGGCTCGTCTCGAGGGTAGGCGTACTCACCGGCGAGGTACGCCGCGAGCTCGGGCCCGCTCGGCATGTAGGGACCGTGGAACGGATCGATGCCGGCGGCTTGCCGCCGAGGGTCGCGCCCGCGCCGAGAAACGGGATTACCTTTCCCTCGAGAAGGCGGCGCCGGACGATCGTACAATGAGCCTCGAGATCCTCGTTCAAAGGGGCCCCTCCTCAGCGTCGAGCCGCCGTGGGTCTTCCCGCCGCCGGGTAGGCTGAAGACCGAGTAGATCTCGCGGATCATCTCCTCGCGCGACCCGAAGCGGCTCTCGTCGTAGCAGCCGATCGGGTGCTCGAGCACGTTGAAGAGGCAGAGGTTGCAGAACGAGCACGGCCGCGGCGGGCGATCGTGCCCGGCCGCCCAGAGCGCCAGCAGGTCCGGGTTGGCGATCAGCCCGCGTGCGACCGTGACCGCGTTGCAACCACCGCGCCGCGATCGCGCCGGCCACGACCGAGGCGGTCTGGAAGCCGCCCGTGCAAAGCACCGGGATCGAGACCGCCTGCTTGACGGCGCGGGAGTCGGCGAGGTTCGCGCCCTCGACGTCCTCCGGCGGGATCGACCAGCGCTTCGCGAGCAGCCGGTTCACGGGCCAGAGCGAGAACATGAGGTAGTTGCGGAACGCGTGGCGTCCGCTCGAGAGCATCGTGTCGTAGGTGCGCTTCACCTCGCGCGGGGTGAACGCCCCGGCCGGGTTGCGCGGGTGCGGGAAGGCGTTGCCGGTCGAGACGTGGATCGCGTCCGCACCGGCCTCCTCGAGCCAGCGGCACACTTGCGCCGACTCCTCAACCGTGTTGCCGCGGCGAGACCAGGGGAAGAACGCGTTGCCGTGCTCCGTGGCCGAGATCTTCACCTGGACGTGGTAGTCGCGACCGACCTCGGCGCGGATCGCCCGCACGACGTCGAGCAGGAGCCTGGCCCGGTTCTCGAGCGGGCCGCCGTACTCGTCGTCCCTCGTGTTGATCGCGCTCGAGAGGAACTGCGTGAAGAGGTAGCCGTTCGCGCCGTGCACCTCGACGCCGTCGAGGCCGGCCTCGCGAGCCCGAGCCGCCGCCCGAGCGAACGCCTGCGTTACCTCGTCGATCTGCGCGCGGGTCATGGCCTCGACAGGAAAGCCGTGCAGCTCGTCCGACTTGCTCGTCGGGCCCAGCCCGCTCGGGAACTCGAGCCCTCCGATATCCCGCTGCCGCCCTGCGTGCGCGAGCTGGACGATGTACCTCGACCCGGCGTCTCGCACCCGCTCGCCGAGCTCGCGCCAGAAGGGGATCCGGTCGTCCGAGTCGATCGTGACGAAGCCGGGCACGATGCGACCGCGCACGTCCACGCCCGTCCACGACGAGATGATCGCGCCGACACCGCCGCGTGCGAAACGCAGCTCCCAGCTGATGCGCGCTTGCGACCCGCGGCCGTCGTAGCTGTCGAAGCGTCCCGCGACGCTCGAGCGCAGGACCCGGTTCTCGAGGGTCAGGTTGCGGAACGCGAGCGGCTCGAGGTACGGCTCGCTCATCGGGTCGCTCCACCCCCGCGCCGGCCGGCTGGTAGGCGGCGAGCACCTGGCGGATCATCTCCTCGCGCGAGGCGAAGCGGCTCTCCTCGTAGCAGCCGAGCGGCGTGTCGACGAAGCTCACGAGGCACTTGTTGCAGTAGGTGCAGGGCTTCGGAGCGCGGTCGAGCCCCTGTGCGAAGAGAAGCGGCAGGTCAGGGTTCGCGAGCAGCGGGCGCGCCATGGACACCGCGTCGCAATCGCCGCGCTCGATGGCCCCGCGCGATGACCGACTGCGTCTGGAAGCCGCCGGCGCAGATCACCGGCACGGACACGGCCTCCTTGACCGCCCGGGCGGCGGCGAGGTTGATGCCCTCGACCCCGCCGCGGCTCGGTCGCTCCCACCACCACTTGAAGATGCGGCTGAAGGGCCACATGCGGAACAGGACGTAGTTGCGGAACGTGTGGGTGCCGCTCGAGAGCATCGTGTCGTAGGTGCGCACGAGCTCCTTGACGGCCGCGGTGCCGGCGGGGTTGCGGGGGTGCGGGAACGTCCCGCCCGACGAGACGTGGAGCGCATCGACACCCGCTTCCTCGAGCCAGCGGCAGACCTGCACCGACTCCTCGAGCGTGTTGCCCTTCCGCAGCCACGGCAGCACCTCGTTCTGGTGCTCGACCGCGGAGATCTTGAACTGGAGGTGGTAGTCGGGCCCGACCGCCGCCCTGATCGCCCGCACGATCTCGAGCGCGAAGCGGGCGCGGTTCTCGAGCGGCCCGCCGTAGTCGTCCTTGCGGTCGTTGATCTCCGAGGACAGGAACTGCGTGATCAGGTAGCCGTTGCACCCGTGCACCTCGACGCCGTCCGCGCCGGCCTCCCGCGCCCGGTAGGCCGCGCGTGCGAAGTCCCCGACGACCTCGTCGATCTGCGCCACGGTCATGCGCTCGCAGGGGAAGCCGTGGAGGGGCTCCGAGTCGCTCGTCGAGGAGAGCCCGGTCGCGTGCTCGATCCCGCCGATGTCCCGCTGGCGGCCCGAGTAGGCGATCTGGACGAGGTAGCGGCAGTCGTGCTCGTGCACCCGCGCGACGAGCTCGCGCCAGAACGGAATGCGGTCGTCGCGGTCGATGTGTGCGTAGCCGGGGACGATGAGGCCGCGCGGGTGACACCGGCGAGTTCGACGAGATGATCGCGCCGATCCCCGCGCGCGCGAACTTGACGTCCCAGCTGATCCGTGTCTCGGTGCCGGACCCGTCGTAGTTGTCGAAGCGACCGGACAGGCTGGAGCGGAAGAGACGGTTCTTGACCGTGAGCGTTCGGAGCTCGAGCGGCTGGAGCGCGGCCGAAGCCGTCAACGCCGACCTCCGTCCTGCCGTCGCGGCCTCGGGTCAGCCGGCCCTCGGGCGAAGGCCGAACCGCCGCAGCGAGCAGGAACGACCGCCATCGCGCCGCTCTCCTCAGCCTCGCCTGGCGCGACCGTACTCGGCGGCCAGGCGGTGTCAAGCCGCGCGGCGGCCTGGCAACCGGATCGCCGGAGCGCGATGATGCGCTCGGCTTGGACGTCACGTCGCCGCCTCCCGTCTGGGAGAGGCGCGGGGCTTCGCCCGGATCGCCGGGCGCGCGGGCGTCGGCGCCTTCCTCGGCTGCGTCGCGTCGCCCACCGACCCGAGCGCGGCCGCAGCTGGCGATCGAGCTCTACCGCCGCCTCGTGGGAGGCATCCCCGTTGCCCTGGCGCTCCACGAGGCTCGGGTCACGGCGTGCTCGATGAGCGACGCCTCGGCGCTCTTCTACTCGCTCACGGGCTACCCGGAGATCATGCTTCCGTGGCCGACAGGAGACTCGTATCACGGTCAGGTCGAGCCGGAGAGGGGCTCGACCGTTCGCGCGGCGCGCCCAGGGGAGCCGGCCAGGCGCTTTCGGCCCGGCCCGAGCGGGTGTGCCCGCTACCCGACCTCCTTGAGCACGCGCTCGAGCTCGCTCGTGCGCTGGCGCAGGTCGGTGAGCTCGGCGACGGTCCTGTCCAGAGCGCCTCGGCCGTTCGGCGTTGCGTGTCGGCGGCTTCCTGTGCAAGCTCGCGGTACGCCTCCTCGCGCGCGACCGCCATCCGCGCCCGCAGCGTCGCGAACAGCTGCCAGATGGCGATCGTGAGGCCGGCGAAGAGGAACGCGACGGCAACGATGCCGACCGCGTTCTCCGACCATCCAGCTGCAAGTAGCATCGTCAACTCTCCTTTGCGCTTCCGGACGGCTCGCCGTCCTCGGTGAGTGATCCCGCTGCCGCCACGACGGCGGCAGGCGTCAGGTGAAGCACGAACGGCGTCACCTCGAAGAACTTCATCGCCTTGCCGTCGTCGGACAGCTCCAGGCGTCCGGAGACAAGGCCCGCCGCCTCCAGCTTCCGCAAGTGCATGTGCACGAGCGGGCGGCTGAGCGCGACCTCGCGTGCCAGCAAGCTGACGTGGATGCGGCCATGTCCGCGGGTAAGCGCGGACAGGATACGCAGGCGGTGTGAGCTGCTGAGCGCGGAGAGCACGCTCAGGGACCATCCCCGGGAAGGGAGGCGAGATCGAGGGGCGCGGCGGCGCGCTCTCACCATCTGTCAGAAAAAACTTACATATGTTCTGTCGAGCTGTCAACCGCGCCCGCCGGGGCGAGCGCCACCTCCGCCGGCATACGCAGCGAGACGGGCCGGCGTCGGTGCGGCGGCCGACGCGAATTCCGCGGCCGAGACTGCGGGCGCGCGCGCCACGGAGTGGGGGAGGGAGGATTCGAACCTCCGAAGGCGGTGCCAACCGGTTTACAGCCGGTCCCCTTTGGCCACTCGGGAACTCCCCCGGCGACCGTGCAGTGTAGCGGCGCCGCCTTCGGCTCAGCGACCAGGGCATCCCCCAGCGGGGCAGGTCCCGCCCGCACGCCTACACTGGCCGCGTGCGTCTGCGTATCGAGACGGCGCTGGCACGGGGGGCCGGCAGGCTGTCGCGAGTCACCGGGCGCGGCGGCGGGACGACGCTGCGGGGAAGCTCCTCGCCGCGCTCGATCCGGCAGCTGTCGGCCGGCTCGCCCGCTCGCTGCCGCTCGGAGTCGCCCTCGTCTCGGCCACGAACGGGAAGACGACGACGACGGCTATGGTGGCCGAGATCCTGCGCCCGCGCGCCCGGCTCGCCCACAACGCCGCCGGCGCGAACCTCGTCTCGGGAGTGGCCTCGGCGTTGCTCGAGGCCGATGACGCCGAGCTCGGCCTCTTCGAGGTCGACGAGGGTGCGCTCCCCGAGCTCGTGCGCCGGCTTGCGCCTAGAGCGGTGTGCCTTGGCAACCTGTTCCGCGACCAGCTCGACCGCTACGGCGAGCTCGAGCTCATTGCCGAGCGCTGGCTCGCGTCGCTGAAGGGCCTGCCCGACGCGACGCGGGTGGTCGTGAACGCCGACGACCCCGCGCTGGCAGCGGTCGCGGAGGCGCGGTCCGGCATCGTCCGCTTCGGCCTCGACGACCCGTCGGCGGCCCGCGAGCGACTCCCGCACGCCGCGGACTCGAAGTACTGCCGCCGCTGTGGCACGCCCTACGACTATGCCGCAGCCTACGTGGGCCATCTCGGCGACTACCGCTGCCCGCAGTGTGGTGCCAGCCGGCCGCCGCTCGACGTGATCGCCCGGCGCATCGTGCTCGACGGGCTGGACGGCCTCGCCTTCGACCTCGTCACGCCCGAGGCAACGCGGCGTGTCGAGGTGGCCGTCCCGGGCCTCTACAACGTCTACAACGCCCTGGCTGCCGCGGCGCTCGTGCGGGAGCTCGGGGCGACGCTCGACGAGGTGCAGGAGGGCCTGGCGCGCTTCCGGCCCGCGTTCGGGCGCTTCGAGCGCATCGCCGCCGGAGACCGCACCGCGCTGCTCCTGCTCGTCAAGAACCCGGCTGGGGCGAACGAGGCCGTGCGGACGATCGTCGCCGGGAGCGAGAACGGCGTGCCGGTGGCCGTGATCGCGCTGAACGACGACATCGCCGACGGCCGCGACGTCTCGTGGATCTGGGACGTCGACTTCGAGCCACTGGCTGCATGTCTGGGCCGGCTCGTCGCAGCGGGCGGACGGGCGGAGGAGCTGGCGCTGCGCTTCAAGTACGCCGGCTTCGACGAGGGTCGGATCGAGGTCGAGCCGGACCTGGGCCGGGCGTTCGATCGCGGCCTCGAGCTGACCGCTCCCGGAGGAGAGCTGATCGTGCTCCCGACCTACACGGCGATGCTCGCCCTGCGGGAGGCGGCGGTGTCGCGAGGTCTCGTCAGACCCTTCTGGGAAGCACGAGTAAGCAGCCGCACAGAAGGAGTAAAGCGCCGTCTGGCCGCGCTGCCTGCCGATCGGACGGCGTGTCCTCGGTCGCGCACGTATCCTCCGGATACGCACGCTCGCCTGCGTCCTTGCCTCGGCCTCAGCAATCCCCCAGCCGGACGGCGCGCGCTTCACGCTGAAGCTCGTCAGCGTCGGATAGCGACCTCTGGCACCCTCCAGTAGCGTGCCTCCCGTGGAGAGGGGCGCACGCACACAGGAGGCAGCGGTCAGCGACCTGGGTGGGGGCGTGCTGCGCGTCACGCAGCCGCTTCCATGGGCGCTCGACCACGTGCACTGCTACGCGCTCTCCTCGGCGGACGGTTGGACGATCGTCGACTGCGGTCTCGGCACGCCCGGCACCCTCGAGCGCTGGCGCGCCGCGCTGGACGAGCTCGGCGGCCCCGTCCGCCGGATCGTCGTGACGCACTACCACCCCGACCACCTGGGCTCGGCGGCCGCGCTGGCCGAGCTCACGGGCGCGGCGGAGATCGTCCAGGGAGCGCTCGACGCGGAGCTGGCGGAAGCCGCCTGGGGCGAGAGCGCCGACGCTGCCTCGTTCGAGGCCTACCTGCGCGCGTACGGCATGCCGGAGGAGCTCGCCGCCGCGTCGGCCTCCGAGGAGGTCAGGCTGCCGGTGCGGACGGTGGCGGCGACGGACCTCGTCGCGGAGGGTGACCGGCTGGAGGCGGGCGAGACGTACGAGGTACTGCTTCTGCCGGGCCACGCCGACGGGCACATCGTCCTCCATGGGCTCGAGAGCGGACGCCTGCTCGGTGGCGACGTCCTGCTCGAGGAGATCACGCCGAACGTCGGGCGCTGGGAGGACACGGCCTTCGATCCGCTCGGGCGCTACCTCGAGACGCTGGCTCGGCTCGAGGGGCTGGCTCCATCCCTCGTCTATCCCGGACACGGCCCGGTGATCGAGGACGCTCCCCGCCGGGCGCGCGAGATCCGGCTCCACCACGAGGAGCGGCTGGACGTGACACATCAGGCTCTCGCCGACGGCGCCGAGACGGCGTACGACGTGGCGCGGGTGATCTGGTCCGGCGAGCTCGGCTTCCACGAGCAGCGCTTCGCCCTGGTCGAGGCCATCTCGCACCTCGAGCGGCTGTGCGTCGAGGGCCGTGCGGTGGAGACCACTTCGCGGCGCTGGCAGCCGCTGTAAGGCCTGATCTCATCCGGCCCTCGCCGCCGTCCTTCATCCGTCGAGGGACGCAAGTGACACGCGCGGGCATGGGCATGGTGCCGCGCCCGCCCGCTTTTCAAACGTCAGGCGAGCGGGTGGCGCGCGAAGAACTCGATCAGCCCGTCGGCCATGTCACGCGGGTTCTCGACCTGCAAGAAGTGCGTTGCGCGGGGGAGGACGAAGCCTTCGGCGTTCGGCAGCCACTCGAGCAGCAGCCGCTGGGTCTCGGGGAAGCGCGGATGCAGGGCGACGCTCTTCTCGCCGAGCACGGCGAGGACGGGTTGCGTGATCCGCGCCGCCTCGGCTTCTCCGAAGCGCGAGTCGAGCGCCGCCGGCAGATCCGTCGAGAAGCAGGTCGCTGCATCGGCCACGGCCTGCTCGAACGCGCCCGGCAGGACGAGCTCGAGGTGCTCCCGATAGCCCGGCCAGCGCTGCTGCAGGAACTCGTCGATTACGACGCGCGCATCCGCCTCGTCGTAGCGCTGCATGCTCTCCACGAGCCCCTGCCGATACAGATCGGCGCTCTCGCCGATCATCAGCGCCGGCTCGAGCAGGCTCAGCGTATGGACGAGCTCTGGGGCGTCGAGAGCGAGCTGGATGCCGATGAGCCCGCCGAACGAGTGCCCGACGACGTGTGCGCGCTCCACGCCGAGGTGGGACAGCAACCTCCGGCAGTCCTCGGCCTGCTGCGCGAGGCTCACGGTTCCCTCGGCGCGGCTGCTGCCCGCGTACCCGCGGCGATGGTAGGCGATCAGCCGGTACCGGCTCGCCAGGCTGCGCTCGGCGAGCAGAGGCCGGAACGCGTCGGCGACGAACGCGCCGTGGATGCAGACCACAGGCTCACCCGCGCCGGACTCCTCGTACTCCAGCGCGATGCCGTCGATGACCGCCGTATCCCGCCTCACCACGCGTTCCCAGCTCCCCGCAGGTGGCGGAGTGCGGAGTCGAGCGTCATGCCGCCGTAGAGGACGCCGGCGACGGGTAGCGTCAGCGCCCAGGCGTCCCTCAGATCGAAGAAGCGCACGGCCGGTAGGAAGGCTAGCGTCATCAGAGCCCAGCCGGCGAGGCCGACGAGCCCGAGCCCGGCGGCCGAGCCGGCGCTCACCACGCCGCCGAGGCCGAGGCCGACGAGCCAGGCCGACGAGCGCCGGAGGCAGCGGGAAGAGCAGCAGGAGACCGACGAGGGTCGCCGCGAGCAGCAGCCAGGAGTAGCGGAGCTGGTCGAAGGCCGTGCGGCGCACCATGCGCCAGACGGCGCCGAGCGAGCCGTACTCCCTGACGCTCACGACGTCGGCTCTGCTCGTCGCGAGCCGGATCGGCTCGCCGAGCGCCTTCACCCGCCTCGCGAGGTTGACGTCGTCGATCACCTCGCCGCTGATCGCCTTCAGCCCCCCTGCCCGCTCGAGCGCGTCCGCGCGCACCAGCACGCAGCCGCCCGCCGCCGCCGCGAGCCGTCGCGTCGGCGCGTTCACCCGCCGCATCGGATAGAGCAGGTTGAAGAAGAAGACGAAGGGCGGTATGAGCAGCCGCTCGGCGGCGGTGACCGTGCGCAGGCGCGCCATCCGGCTGTTGAGCGCGAGCCCGAGCGCTTCGCTTTCGGCGACGAGCCGCCGTGCCGATCCGGGGGCGTGCCTGATGTCGGCGTCCGTGAGCAGCAGGTAGCGCGGCGGCGACTCCCGTCGCAGCGCGACCGTGCAGCCCTGCTCGAGCGCCCAGACCTTGCCGGCCCAACCATCGGGAAGGGGGTTCCCTGCGAGGACGGTCAACCTGCCGTCGGCGCGCAGCGAGGCCGCGTGCTCGGTCGGCCGTCGCGTCCGTCGAGCGGTCGTCCACGAGAACCACGTCCCAGACGCCCGGATACTCCTGCGCGAGGAGCGCCGGCAGGGTCTCGGGTAGCTGCGCAGCCTCGTTTCGCGCCGGCACGATCACGGCGAGTCGAGGCCAGGCGACAGGCTCCGGAGGTGGCGGCTCGTCCTCGCCCACCGGACGCAGATCCCACGCGCGGGCGGGATCGAGGAGCACGGCCAGCCAGGTCGCCGCGGAGAGGCCGCCGGCGGCGAGGAGGGCCAGGAGAGGCCGCGTTCACGGGCGCTATGCTCGCCGAACGATGGCGATCCCGGCAAGCGCGGAGGTGGTCGTCGTCGGCGGCGGGGTCATGGGCGCGAGCGCGCTCTACCACCTGGCCCGGGCCGGCTGTCGCGACTGTCTCCTCGTCGAGCGTGAGACGCTCGGGTCGGGCTCGACGAGCAAGGCGGCCGGCGGCATCCGAGCGCAGTTCTCGGACGAGCTCAACATCCGGATCGCGCTCGAGTGCATCCGTCGCTACGAGCGCTTCGCCGAAGAGCCGGGCGGTGAGATCGACTTCAAGCAATGGGGCTACCTGTTCCTGCTGACGATCGAGGCCGACGTCGATGCCTTCCGGCGTTCGGTAGCGCTCCAGCAGAGCCTGGGCGTGCCGTCCCGGCTGATCACGCCGGCCGAGGCGTCGGCGATCGTGCCCGCGCTCCGCGTGGACGACGTGCTCGCGGCGACGTTCTGCCCGCTCGACGGGTACGCGACGCCGGAGGCCGCCGTGCAGGGCTACGCGAGCGCCGCCGTGGCGCGCGGAGCGGCGATCGTCCAGGGTTGCACCGCCGCCAGGATCGTCGTCGACGCGGGCCGGGTCACGGCGGTGGAGACGGACCAGGGCCGGGTCGCGACGGAGCGCGTCATCCTGACCGCCGGCGTCTGGTCGAAGGAGCTCGGCCTCACCGCCGGCGTGGACATACCGGTCGAGGCCGAGCCCCGGCACGTCTTCTTCACCCAGCCGGGCGATCCGCTTCCCCACGAGCTGCCGCTGACGATCGACTTCGCGACGAGCTTCTACTTCCACCGCGAGGGTCGAGCCCTTCTCTTCGGCGGTCGCGAGCAATCGCTCGAGGAGCTGGCGCCGCTCGCCGCTCACCGGCTACCGGTGCTCGAGGAGCTCGAGGTGCGCGGCGGCTGGTGGGGCTACTACGAGGTCAGTCCCGACCACAACGCGATCGTGGGAGCGGCCTCCGAGCCGGCCGGGCTGCTCTACGCCACCGGCTTCTCGGGTCACGGCTTCCAGCAAGGCCCGGTCGTCGGCGAGCACGTGGCGTTGCTCGCGCTCGGGCTTCCGACCCCGTTCGATCTGACGCCGTTCGCGCTCGAGCGCTTCGCCCGGGGTATCGCGCGCCCCGAGCTCAACGTGGTCTGACGTCGGGTCTAGTGCGTCGTCGGACTCGAGCGCGCGAAGGCGCTTGGCCAGCGCCTCGAGCAGCGCCCAGGCGACGCTCGGGTGCTCCTCGACGAAGGGCTTGAACTCCCACGCGGACAGCGCCATGCAGCGGACGTCGGTCGCGGCGACGATGGTCGCCGATCGCGGGCCCTGATCGATGAGCGCCATCTCGCCGAAGGCGCTCCCGGGGCCGAGCGTCGTCCCGCTGGTCGCCTCCGACGCTGACGTTGGCCGAGCCCTCGACGATCACGAAGAAGCCCACTCCGGGCTGTCCCTCGCCCGTGATCACGTGGCCCTCGGCGAACTTGCGCTCGCGAAACGAGCGAGCGAGGCGCTCGAGGTCGCGGCGCTCGAAACCGGCGAGGAGGGGCACCTTTGCGAGCGCGTCGACCGTGTCGATCGTCATCGGCGCATCATAGGTATCCTGGGCATGCGTGAGGGCCGCTGTCGGGGGCCCTCTTGATACACTGCGCCGGCGCGGCGGCGTAGCTCAGTTGGTTAGAGCAGCGGAATCATAATCCGCGTGTCGGAGGTTCGAGTCCTCCCGCCGCTACTCCGGAACCGGACCGACAAGAGACGAGAAGACGTGGCCAAGAAAACCGGGGTTAGGGTCGCGCATCACGCTCGCGTGCACCGAGTGCAAGCGGCGCAACTACCAGACCGTCAAGTCGAAGCGCAACACGCCCGACCGCGTCGAGCTGAAGAAGCATTGCCGCTGGTGCGGCCGGCATACGCCGCACCGGGAGACCCGGTAGTGGCGCGCGAGCGCACCCGACGCAGCAAGGACTACCAGAACCCCGCGCCCTCCTCCGCGGCCGGGCGCGCCCGCGAGCGGCGCCAGCAGGTCCGCCCGGTCACCGAGACGAAGGCGCAGACCGGTCAGAAGAAAGAGCGCAGGGAGGAGCGCGTCGGTTCGTCTCGGAATGCGTCGCCGAGCTGCGGAAGGTCGACTGGCCCGGCCAGCGCCAGCTCGTCTCGGCAACCGTCGTCGTCCTGATCGCGATCTTCGTCGTCGGGTCTCTACCTGTACGTGGCCGACGAGGCGCTGAGCCGGCTCGTGCGCGACGTGCTCCTCACGCTAGCAACACCAACGCCATCTGCTTGCGATGTTCAACTGGTATGTCATCAACACCTACTCGGGGCACGAGAACAAGGTCAAGGCCAATCTCGAGCACCGGATCGTCTCCATGGGACAGAAGGACCGGTTCCGTCGTGTCGTCGTCCCGACCGAGCAGGTCATGGAGACGAAGGACGGGCAGAAGGTGCAGACCGAGAAGCGCGTGCTGCCCGGGTACGTGCTGGTCAACATGGACATGACCGACGAGGCGTGGACGGTGGTCAAGGGAACACCGGGCGTCACGGGCTTCGTCGGGGCGGGCGCCAAGCCCGTGCCGCTGTCCAAGCCCGAGGTCGACCGGATCCTGCACACGCATACGACCGCCGAGCGGCCCCGCGCGATCGCGCAGTTCGAGCTCGGCGAGTCGGTGAAGGTGACCTCCGGGCCGCTGTCGGACTTCGACGGCGAGATCGTCGACGTCAACCAGGATCAGCAGAAGCTGAAGGTGCTCGTCAACATCTTCGAGCGCCAGGTCCCCGTCGAGCTCTCGTTCGACCAGGTGAAGAAGATCGATTAGAATGTAGGCGATCGTCAGGGGCCGGATCTGATCCGGCCCACCGGCTGGAAGGTACTGATGGCACGAAAGGTACTCACGCTCATCAAGCTGCAGATCCCGGGGGGTCAGGCCAACCCTGCCCCGCCCGTGGGGCCGGCGCTCGGCCAGCACGGCGTCAACATCATGGAGTTCTGCAAGGCGTTCAACGCCCAGACGGCCGACCAGAACGGGCGCATCACGCCGGTCGAGATCACCGTCTTCGAGGACCGCTCGTTCACCTTCATCACCAAGACGCCGCCCGCCGCCGTGCTCATCAAGGAGGCTCTGAACCTGGAGAAGGGCTCCGCCGAGCCGAACCGAGAGAAGGTCGGCCGGCTCTCCCAGGCTCAGCTGCGGCAGATCGCCGAGACGAAGCTGCAGGATCTGAACGCGCGGGACGTCGACCAGGCCATGCTCGTCATCGCCGGTACGGCCCGCTCGATGGGCGTGGAGGTGGACAGCTGATGGCGAAGCACGGGAAGCGCTACGGCCAGCGCTCGGGCGAGCGTGGACAGAGAGCGGGCGTACACGCCCGCTCGAGGCGGTGCGCCTGCTCAAGGAGCTGGGTGCCGCGAAGTTCGACGAGACGGTCGAGACGCACGTCAACCTCGGGCTCAACGTCCGCCATGCCGACCAGCAGCTGCGAGGCACGCTGATGCTGCCCCACGGAACCGGTCGGGAGATGCGCGTGGCCGTGTTCGCCGAGGGCGAGAAGGCGATCGAGGCACGCGGACGCGGGGGCCGACGTCGTCGGCTCGGCCGAGCTCGCTCAGCAGATCGAGGGAGGCTTCGACGAGTTCGACATCGCGATCGCCACACCCGACATGATGGGCACCGTCGGCAAGCTCGGCCGAATCCTCGGCCCGCGCGGCAAGATGCCCAACCCGAAGACGGGCACGGTCACCTTCGACGTCGCGAAGGCCGTTCGCGAGTCGAAGGCGGGCAAGCTCGAGTACCGCACCGATCGCGGCGCCAACGTCCACCTGGCGATCGGCAAGAAGAGCTTCGACGAGCGCCAGCTGCTCGAGAACTACGCTGCGGTCGTCGAGGAGATCGTCCGCGCCAGGCCGGCCGCTGCGAAGGGGCGCTACATCCGGTCGATCACGGTTACGACGTCGATGGGGCCGGGCATCAAGGTCGACCCGCAGAAGACACGCGACATCGCCGCCGAGCTCGAGGAGGCCGCCGCGGTCGCGTGACCGCTCGTACACCCGTCGCCCGAGACAGCCGGCAGCCGCGAGGCAGAAGACCGGCCGAGGCGGCCAGGTTTGAGGGGCCGGACCTCATCCGGCCCGCGCGAATCCGGCCCGCCTCGAGCGGGCCGGATTTCGTGAGGGAGGTGAGAACGATGCTGAAGACAGAGAAGGAACAGGTGGTCGCCGAGCTCGTCGAGCGGCTCCGAGAGGCCGACACGCTGATCGTCGCCGACTACCGCGGTCTGACCCATGCCGAGCTCGACGGCGTCCGGACGGAGCTGCTCGGGCACGGCGCCCGCTTCACCGTCTGCAAGAACACGCTGACCCGGCGCGCGGCGAGCGCCGCCGGCATCGAGGCGCTGCTCGAGTTCCTGACCGGCCCGACCGCGATCGCGTTCGTGCACGACGGCGACATGGTCGCGGTCGCGAAGACGCTGGCCGAGACCGCGCGGACGACCCGTCGGCTCGAGCTGAAGGGCGGCGGTGCTCGAGGGTCGTACCGTGGACGCGGACGCTGTTCGCGAGCTCGCGACGCTGCCGCCGGCGGATGTGCTCCGGGGACAGGTGCTCGGCGCGATCGTGGCGCCGCTGACCTCGCTGCTCGGCCTCGTCAGCGCACCGCTGCACGAACCTCGTCGGTCTCATCGACGCCCGCATCGAGCAACTCGGCGCCGGCGCTGACGCGCCGCCGCCGGAGAAGGACGATGCGGTTGCCGAGGGCGCAGAGCCCTCCGAGGCTGCCGCGGAGGCGGACGCCGAGCCCGAAGTGCCGGAGCAGGCGGCGACGGAAGACACACAAGCCGAAGACACGCCAGCAGAAGACACGCCGACTGACGAAGCAACAACGGAGGGAGAGCAATGAGCGTCGACACCGTCTTCGAGCAGCTCGGGAAGATGTCCGTCCTCGAGCTGGTCGAGCTGAAGAAGAAGATCGAAGAGGAGTGGGGCATCACGGCCGCAGCGCCCGTGGCCGTGGCCGCCGCCGGCGCGGCAGCGCCGGGCGCCGCCGGTGACGGGGCAGCGGCAGAGGAGAAGACGGAGTTCGACGTCGTCCTCACCGGCGCCGGCGACAAGAAGATCCAGGTGATCAAGGTCGTCCGTGCGATCACCGGGCTCGGGCTCAAGGAGGCGAAGGACCTCGTGGACGCGGCGCCTCAGGCCGTCAAGGAGGGCGCCGCCAAGGACGAGGCCGAGTCGATCAAGGCCCAGCTCGAGGAGGCCGGCGCCACGCGTCGAGTTGAAGTAAGCGACGGCAACGCGGCAGCCCGTCGGTGCCGAGAAATGGGTACAGGTGAGACCGGCCGGCTGCCGGCCGGTCTCACGAGCAAGCCCGGCGAGCAAGCGAGCCGCAAGGGGAGTCCACGAGGGGACCTGTCCCCCTCGTGCCTTCACAAACTGGGGAAAGTGCGCTACCATCCTGTGGACAACGCGGCCGCCCGCTCGGCCGCGCTTGCGCTGACGCACCCGCGTCTGCTACTCTTGCTGGTCGCGCCGCCGTTTCGCGTTTACGCACGCCTGTTGTTCGTTCGACCCTGCCCGGAGGGAGGTCGCGCTGTTGACCAGCAAGGTCGCCGCTCGCCCTGAGCGCAAGAGCTTTTCTCGTCTCGACCAAGTCCTCGACGTCCCGAACCTGATCGACATCCAGAAAGCCTCCTTCTCCTGGTTCATGGAGGAGGGGCTTCGGGAGACGATCGAGGACATCTCGCCGATCGAGGACTACACCGGCACGCTGGCCGTCGAGTTCGGCAGCTACGCGTTCGGCAGCCGCAGTTCTCGATCAAGGAGTGCCGTGAGAAGGACCTCACGTACGAGGTCCCGCTCGCGATGGTCGTCCGGTTCGTGAACAAGGACACGGGCGAGATCCGCGAGCAGACGGTCTTCATGGGGAACTTCCCGAGGATGACCGACCAGGGCACGTTCATCATCAACGGCACCGAGCGCGTCATCGTGACGCAGCTCGTGCGCAGCCCCGGCGCCTACCTGATGGAGCCGAAGGACGCCACGAAGCAGGTCTTCACGGCGAACCTGATGCCGTCTCGTGGCTCGTGGCTCGAGCTCGAGATCGACAAGAAGGGTGCCGTCTACGCACGCATCGACCGCAAGCGCAAGCTGCCGATCACGACGCTGCTTCGCGCGCTTCCGACCGACGACCGTTTCCGCGAGACCTTCAAGGAGACCCTGAAGGGCGTCGCCGACGACCGCATGCTCCACTACCAGGTCGACGCGAGCACCAACGAGAAGATCCTCGAGCTGTTCGACAACTCGCTCTACCTCGTCAACACCCTCGAGAAGGATCCCTCCACGCGCGAGGAGGAGGCGGTCATCGAGGTCTTCAAGAAGCAGCGGCCGGGCGAGCCGCCGACGCTCGAGAACGCGCGGAACCTCCTGCGCGGCCTCTTCTTCGACCCGAAGCGCTACGACCTGACCAAGGTCGGCCGCTACAAGCTCAACCAGCGGCTCGAGGTCGACGTGCCCGAGGACGTCCGCGTGCTCACGCCGCTCGACATCCTCGCGCTGACGCGCCGCCTCGTCGATATGCCCGCGAAGCTCGGCGTCCCCGAGGACTCGAAGGATTTCGCGGCAGACGCCATCGGGCTCCCGCGGGCGCCGATCGCGAAGGAGCTCGACGAGTACGAGCACTTCGGCAATCGCCGGCTTCGCACCGTCGGCGAGCTGATCCAGGAGGCGTTCCGCGTCGGCCTCTACCGGATGGAGCGCGTCGTACGCGAGCGCATGACCACCGAGGACGTCGACACGATCACGCCGCAGACGATCATCAACGTCCGCCCGGTGCAGGCGGCGCTGAAGGAGTTCTTCGGCTCCTCGCAGCTGTCGCAGTTCATGGACCAGACGAACTCGCTCGCGGGGCTCACGCATCGTCGGCGGCTCTCCGCCCTCGGCGCCGGCGGCCTCACGCGCGAGCGCGCACCGATCGAGGTGCGCGACGTCCACCCGACGCACTACGGCCGCATGTGCCCGATCGAGACGCCGGAGGGCCCGAACATCGGCCTCATCGGCTCGCCTCGCCTCGTACGCGACGGTCTCCCAGTTCGGGTTCGTCCAGACGCCGTACCGGGTCGTCAAGAGCGGCAAGGTGACCGACGAGATCATCTACCTCGACGCGTCCGAGGAGGAGAAGTTCATCGTCGCCCAGGCGAACGAGCCGATCGACGCGAAGACCGGCAAGTTCGTCCACGACCACGTTCTCTGCCGGGCAGCCGGCGGCGACCTGGTCTCCGTCGCGCCGAAGGGCATCCACTACATGGACGTCAACCCGGCGCAGATCGTGTCCGTCGCGACCGCGCTGATCCCGTTCCTCGAGCACAACGATGCGAACCGCGCCCTGATGGGCTCGAACATGCAGCGCCAGGCAGTGCCGCTCCTGATCACGGAGCCGCCGCTCGTGGGCACCGGGCTCGAGTACCGCGCCGCCGTCGACACCGGCGACGTCGTGATCGCTTCGCGTGGCGGAACCGTCGTCGACGCGGACGCCGAGAAGATCGTCGTCGAGGCGAAGGGCGGCGAGCGGGACGACTACGAGCTCGTCAAGTTCATGCGCTCGAACCAGGGCACGCTCATCCACCAGAAGGCCGTCGTGAACCTCGGCTCCAAGGTCGAGGAGGGTCAGGTGCTCGCCGACGGCTCCTCCACGAAGAACGGCGAGCTCGCGCTCGGCAAGAACCTCCTGGTCGCCTTCATGCCGTTCGAAGGCTTCAACTTCGAGGACGCGATCGTCGTCTCCGAGCGTCTCGTCAAGGACGACCTGCTGTCGTCCATCCACATCCACGAGTACGAGATCGACGCGCGCTCGACGAAGCTCGGCGACGAGGAGATCACGCGCGACATCCCGAACCGCTCCGAGGAGTCCCTCCGGGACCTCGACGACCGCGGCATCGTGCGCATCGGCGCCGAGGTCGGATCGGGCGACCTCCTCGTCGGCAAGGTGACGCCCAAGGGAGAGACGGAGCTCACCGCCGAGGAGAAGCTCATCCGCGCGATCTTCAAGGAGAAGGCGCGCGAGGTCCGCGACACGTCGCTCAAGGTTCCGCACGGCGAGGGCGGCAAGGTGATCGCCGTCAAGACGTTCTCACGCGACGGCGGCGACGATCTGCCGCCGGGGGTCAACGAGCTGGTTCGCGTCTACGTCGCGAAGAAGCGCAAGGTCGCCGAGGGCGACAAGCTGGCCGGCCGTCACGGCAACAAGGGCGTGATCGCGAAGATCGTTCCCGAGGAGGACATGCCGTTCCTCGAGGACGGGACGCCGGTCGACGTCGTGCTGAACCCGCTCGGCGTTCCGAGCCGCATGAACATCGGCCAGGTGCTCGAGACCCACCTCGGGTGGGCGGCGCACCACGGTGTCTTCGGCAACGGCGATGGCAACGGCGAGACGCCCGTCGCCACCCCGGTCTTCGACGGCGCGACGCCGGAGCAGGTGGACGAGGCGCTCGTCGAGTGGGCGCGCCAGAACGGCGACTCCCCGATCACGATGCTCGTCGACGAGAGCCGACCAGCCGGGCGCTGGACCTCAGGCAAGGTGCGCCTGCTCGACGGTCGCACCGGTGAGCCGTTCGACCAGAAGGTCACCGTCGGCTACATGTACATCCTCAAGCTCCTCCACCTGGTCGACGACAAGATCCATGCCCGCTCGACCGGGCCGTACTCGCTCGTGACGCAGCAGCCGCTCGGCGGCAAGGCGCAGTTCGGCGGCCAGCGCTTCGGCGAGATGGAGGTGTGGGCGCTCGAGGCCTACGGCGCCGCCTACACGCTGCAGGAGATGCTGACCATCAAGTCCGACGACACCGTCGGCCGGGTGAAGGCCTACGAGGCGATCGTCAAGGGCGAGAACATCGCCGAGCCGTCCATCCCGGAATCCTTCAAGGTCCTGCTCAAGGAGATGCAGTCCCTGGCGCTCGACGTCCAGGTGCTCTCCGAGGAGGGCGGCGAGGTCGAGGTGCGCGAGGAAGAGGACGAGCTCCTGCGCGCTGCGGAGGAGCTCGGCATCGACCTGTCGCCAGGGTCGCTGCGCGCTGCCGCTCGCCCAGCCACGGCGGAGGAGGTCGAGGAAGGCCAGGATCGGGTCGACGAGGACGGTGAGCTCGCGCTTCCGGCCGACGAGGAGCTCGGCGATCTGACCGAGGTCGACGCCGACGGCGAGGTGGTCGCCGAGGCGGCCGACGGGCCCGACGGTGAGCTCGAGGTCGGCGAGCCGGCGGACTTCGCCGACGTCGAGGTCGAAGAATGACGTTCCGCGTGACCGACAACCACCGACCGGCGCAGCTCAGTACACCTCAGATCCTCCGGAGGGAAATTTGATCGACATAAACAACTTCGACGCCATCCGGATCGGCCTCGCCTCGTCGAAGCAGATCCGGGACTGGTCGTCCGGCGAGGTCACCAAGCCGGAGACGATCAACTACCGCACGCTCAAGCCCGAGAAGGACGGGCTCTTCTGCGAGCGCATCTTCGGTCCGACGAAGGACTGGGAGTGCTACTGCGGCAAGTACAAGCGCGTTCGCTACAAGGGCATCATCTGCGAGCGCTGCGGCGTCGAGGTGACGCGGCAGAAGGTTCGCCGAGAGCGGATGGGGCACATCGACCTGGCTGCCCCCGTCTCGCACATCTGGTTCTTCAAGGGCGTTCCGAGCCGAATCGGATACCTCCTCGACATCGCCCCGAAGGAGCTCGAGAAGGTTCTCTACTTCGCCGCGTCCATCGTCACACGCGTGGACGCGGAGAAGCGTGCGGCCGATCTCGCCGATCTCGAGGACAAGGTGAGGGCCGAGCACGAGCGGATCTACGTCGAGCGCGACGAGCACCTCGCCGCGCTCGAGCAGCGGCTCACCCGCCGGCGCGAGCACTTCACGAAGGGCAAGGACAAGGACTTCGACGAGGACGACGAGTTCTGGGCACGAGGCCTTTCGGCCTGGGCCGAGGAGCAGGGGCTGCCGCCGCTCGACGAGGCGCGCAAGCTCGTCGGCGGCATTCTGGTCGAGGTTGCGGGACAGCTCACGACCGAGGACTCGAAGAAGATCCGCGAGCTCGTCCGGCGCTCCGCGATCCGGTCCGATCGCAACCTGACCACGCGCGAGCTGGAAATCGTCGCGCAGGCGGGCTCGCAGATCCGCGATGCCATCGCGCCGCTCCTGAGCGAGGCCGAAGGCGCGAGCGGCTCGAAGAAGGGCGCGATCACGAAGCACATCGGCAAGGTCCGCGAGGCGCTGCTCAGCGGCACCCCGCTCGAGGGTGACGATGCGGCGCTCACCGGCGACGTGGATCAGAAGAGCCTCGAGAAGGCGCGGGAGCTCGGCAACGGGCTGCTCCGCGAGCTGGTCGATTCGACGGAGCCCGCTGCGAGCCTCGACGAGATCCGAGAGCTTGCGAACGACCTCTGCCTCAAGGCAGAGGGGCGGATGCAGAAGGAGGATCTGGACTCGATCGTCCAGTGGGCGCTCAAGGTCCGCGAGATGTACCTCGACATCGAGTCGCGGCGCGAGGACGCGCGCGAGGCGGCCGACGAGGCCCGCCGCCGGCTCGAGGAGACCTGGGACCGCTTCCGCACGCTCGAGCCGAAGGAGATCGTCAACGACGAGCTCATCTTCCGCGAGCTCAAGGAGCGCTTCGGCTCTCCGTACGGGTTCGGCGTCTACTTCGAGGGAGGCATGGGCGCGGAGGCGATCCGCGACCTGCTCAAGGATCTCGGTCTCGACGTGGAGGCGGACTCGCTCCGCGAGACGATCCGCACGTCCAAGGGGCAGAAGCAGCAGCGGGCCATCAAGCGGCTGAAGGTCGTGAACGCGTTCATCAAGTCGGAGAACCGCCCGGAGTGGATGGTCCTCGAGGCCGTGCCGGTGATCCCGCCGGAGCTGCGGCCGATGGTCCAGCTCGACGGCGGCAGGTTCGCGACGAGCGACCTCAACGATCTCTACCGGCGTGTGATCAACCGCAACAACCGCCTGAAGCGTCTGCTCGATCTCGGCGCTCCGGAGATCATCGTCAACAACGAGAAGCGCATGCTCCAGGAGGCGGTCGACGCGCTGTTCGACAACGGCCGTCGCGGCCGTGCGGTGACCGGCCCCGGGAACCGGCCGCTCAAGTCGCTCTCCGACATGCTCAAGGGCAAGCAGGGGCGCTTCCGTCAGAACCTGCTCGGCAAGCGCGTCGACTACTCGGGCCGGTCCGTCATCGTCGCCGGCCCGCAGCTGAAGCTCCATCAGTGCGGCTTGCCGAAGCTGATGGCGCTCGAGCTGTTCAAGCCGTTCATCATGAGCCGGCTCGTCGAGCGCAAGTCGGTTCAGAACATCAAGGCCGCCAAGAAGTACGTCGAGTCGATGGCGCCCGAGGTCTGGGACGTTCTCGAGGAGGTCATCCACGAGCACCCGGTGTTGCTCAACCGGGCGCCGACGCTCCACCGGCTCGGCATCCAGTCGTTCGAGCCCGTGCTCGTCGAGGGGAAGGCGATCCAGATCCACCCGCTCGTCTGCCACGCGTTCAACGCCGACTTCGACGGCGACCAGATGGCGGTCCACCTGCCGCTCTCGGCGGAGGCGCAGGCCGAGGCGCGGATTCTGATGCTGTCGTCGAACAACATCCTGTCCCCGGCGCACGGCAAGGCACTCGCCACGCCGACGCAGGACATGGTGATCGGCAGCTACTACCTCACCTACTGCGCGCACGATCTCGTGAGCCTCTCCTCGGAAGAGCTCAAGCCGCGCCCCAAGCGGTTCCGCTCCGAGGTGGAGGTCATCCTCGCGCTCGAGGCCAAGCAGGAGGGCGTCGAGCTGCAGGCGCCGATCGAGTACCGCTGGAACGGCGAGATCCTGCTGACCACGCCGGGCCGCGTCATCTTCAACGAAGAGGTTCGCCGCGCGCTCGCCGACGCTTTCGGCGAGGACTTCGACGCGGCGCGCTTCCGCTTCCACAACCGCACGCTTGGGAAGAAGGAGACAGGCGACTTCATCTCGGAGCTCGTCGACGAGTTCGGCGCGAGCAGGCTCGCGATCGTGCTCGACAAGGTGAAGAGCCTCGGCTTCGCGTACGCGACCAAGGCCGGGATCACGATCTCGAAGAACGACATCGTCGTGCCTCCCAACAAGGAGGAGATCCTCGGCGCCT
Organism: uncultured Thermoleophilia bacterium; assembly: GCA_963838105.1. Taxonomy (GTDB): domain Bacteria; phylum Actinomycetota; class Thermoleophilia; order Gaiellales; family Gaiellaceae; genus CAWJNF01. Next base: position 23,123 of record CAWIQC010000011.1, read on the forward strand.
ACGAGGAGCAGGTGCAGCGCATCGAGCGGGACTACGAGCGCGGCCTCATCACGGAGGGCGAACGCCACGAGGCGATCGTCAACGTGTGGACGGAGGCCACCGACCGAGTGGCGGACGCCATGGAGGAGCACCTCTGGGAGCTCAACCCCATCTACATGATGGCCAACTCCGGCGCCCGCGGCTCGTTCAAGCAGATCCGCCAGCTCGCCGGCATGCGAGGCCTGATGGCCAACCCGAAGGGCGAGATCATCGAGCGGCCGATCAAGGCGAACTTCATGGAGGGCCTGTCGGTGCTCGAGTACTTCATCTCGACGCACGGCGCCCGTAAGGGCCTCGCCGACACGGCGCTGCGTACCGCCGACTCCGGCTACCTCACGCGCCGGCTCGTGGACGTCTCCCAGGACGTGATCGTCCGCGAGGAGGACTGCGGTACGCCGGAGCACATCACGCTGCCGCTGTTGCTCGAAGGCGGCGTCAACCGGTCTCTCACGGGGCGGACGCTGGCGACCGACATCCGCAAGCCGCTGGCGAGCGGGAAGCCCGGAAAGACCGTCCTCGCCGAGAAGGACGAGATCGCGACGATGAAGGTGCTTCGCCGGGTGGCCGACGACCTCGGCGAGCTGGCCGAGACGTTCAGCGTTCCGGTCCGCTCCGTCCTGAAGTGCCGCAGCGAGTTCGGCGTGTGCCGGCTCTGCTACGGCGTGTTCCTCGCGACGGACGCGGTGTGCGAGATCGGCGACGCGGTCGGGATCATCGCCGCTCAGTCGATCGGCGAGCCCGGAACCCAGCTGACCATGCGGACGTTCCACACCGGTGGCGTCGCCGGCGCAGATATCACGCACGGGCTTCCGCGCGTCGTCGAGATCTTCGAGGCCCGGAACCCGAAGGGAGCTGCGACGCTCGCGGAGCAGCCCGGCCGGGTCGTCGTCGAGGACACCGATCGTGGACCGAAGGTCACGATCGTCTCGACGGGCGAGGACGGCGAGCCGACCGAGAAGGCGTACCAGTTCCCGCGGCGGACGCGCCTGCTCGTCGCGGACGGGCAGATGGTCGAATCAGGGGATGCGCTCCACGAGGGCTCGCTCAACCCGACCGATCTGCTGAGGCTCAGGCACGCGACGCCGACCGAGCTGTACCTCGTCGGCGAGGTGCAGAAGGTCTACCAGTCGCAGGGCGTCGACATCCACGACAAGCACATCGAGCTCATCGTCCGCCAGATGATGAAGAAGGTGCGGGTCGACAACCACGGCGACACGGACTTCCTACCCGGGCAGCTCGCCGACCGCTTCCAGGTCGACCGCGAGAACGATCGCCTTCGCGCCGAAGGCGGCGAGCTCGCCGTGTACGAGCCTCAGATCATGGGCATCACCAAGGCCTCGCTCGCGACCGAGTCGTTCCTGTCGGCCGCCTCGTTCCAGGAGACGACGAAGGTGCTGACCGACGCCGCGATCGAGGGGAAGGTCGATCGCCTGCTCGGCCTGAAGGAGAACGTGATCATCGGAAAGCTGATCCCGGCGGCCACCGGTCTGCGGAAGTACCGAACGCTGGACATCGCGCCGACCGAGAAGGTGCCGGTCTCCGCCTACGCGCGGCCGGAGACCGAGGAGCAGCTGCTCGCAGCGCTCGAGGAGATCGGAGCGGACGGCGGCGAGCTCGCCGGCCTCGACTTCGATTTCGGCGGCGAGCCGGAGACGAACGGCGGAAACCTCTCCGCGCTCGAGGCCGAGGAGATCCCCGAGGTCGACAGCCCGCTGGACGAGGAAGCCTGATCTCGCGCCACAGGCGCGAGATCAGGCCGCTGGGTGGGGGCGCCGGTTTCCGGCGCCCCCAGCCGTATTGTAGGGGCCGGATCCCATCCGGCCCGTTCGTCACGCCGGCAGTCGTATCTGTAGGGGCCGGATATCATCCGGCCCGCTACGTGCGCGGCCTCAGGCACAGCCCTCGACGAGGAACACGCTGTCGTTCCCGAACGCGATGCCGGTCACGCGCCCGCTCGGCGACACGTCGAAGCGGAGCCGCCAGTGAGGCGCGGCAGGCCTCCGGTAGAAGAGATTCGTCGCACCGGGAACATAGCGATCCGGCCGCGAGCGCAGCCTCGGGTAGGCGGCGCGTAGGTCGGCCGCCGTCGAGCCGATGTGGATGCCGCGGCCGGTGGTCGCGCCACGCTCGAACCAGAGCGAGACGAGGCGAGGGCCGAAGAACATGGCGTAGCCGTGCGTCCTCCCGATGTCGAAGCCGGCCGTGCCGCAGGCCTGCGACGGGTAGAGGTAGTCGATCCGGAGCGGGGCTCCGAGCGCCCGCTCGACGGCGGGCTCGCGCATGCCCGGGCGCGCCCCGCCGGCGCCGTGCACCGTGACGACGATCGCGGCGCCGGCACCACCGGCGAGCACGAGGAACAGGACAGCGGCGAGGACGGCAACGACGACTCGGCGAGCACATGCTCTCGTTTGACGACCGAGAGCGCCGAATCGTTCCGGCGAGCTCGTGCTAGAGGTCGCGCCGGCCTGGCTGCTCGACGCGATGGCCTGGCCCTTGCCGAGTGCCTTCGCGCCGTAGAGCGCCTCGTCGGCCCGCTTGAAGAAGGTCACCGCGTCGTCGTCTGCCCGGAGCTCGGCGATGCCGGCGGAGAGCCGGAGCTGCTCCGCGCCCGCCGGGTGCTTGGTCATCGCCGACTCGAGGCGCTCGTAGAGGGCCTCGGCATCTCGGCCGGGTCGACTCGGGAAGGATGACGGCGAACTCGTCGCCACCGACTCGGCAGGCGATATCGGCGCCCCGGACGGCGCTGAGGACGCGCTGCGCGGCGCGGCCAGCACGGAGTCGCCTGCGAGGTGCCCGACCCTGTCGTTCACCGCCTTGAAGTCGTCGACGTCGAAGACGACGAGGGCGAGGCGACGGTCGTAGCGGTGCGCCCGTGCGACCTCCCGCGCCAGCGTCTCGTGGAAGAAGCGGTAGTTGTGGAGGCCGGTCAGGGCATCGATGTCTGCGAGCTGACGTGCCTCCTGGAAGCGGCGCGCGTTCTCGATCGCGGGCCCTGCGCGCAGGGCGAGCTCCTCGAGCAGCGCGACCTGCTCCTCGCGGATCGGCTCCCGCGGTGCGCCAGAACGCCCACAGGGTGCCGAGCACGTCGTGCGCCTCACCGCGGATCGGGACGGCGGCCGCTCCACGCAGAGGTTGCGCGGACCCGTTCTCGTCGGGACCGACGTCCACGTCCGGGTAGAGGTAGGTCACGAGCGCGGCCCGCGTCCGCTTCCAGTCCGGCGTCCGCGGCCCCGAAGCGTGATCGGCCTCCTCGGGCTGGAGGCCGACGGTCGCCACGAATGACGGCGCGCTCCCGTTGCGGGCGTCGAGGATCAGCATCGCCGCCTCCACCCCGAGCAGCGTGCCGGAGGCCTCGAGCGTGCGGGCGACGACCTCGTCGAGGTCGATCGTCGAGCCGATCTCGGCCAGCTGGCGTGAGCGCTCGGTCTGCGCCTGGGCGTCGTCGAGCGCGGTGGTCAGCTCCGACAGCATCGCCTCGACACGGCTCGACGACTCCGTGAGCATGAGCTCGAGCGACGTCCGCGACGGACGCCGCCGGACGACGAGGACGACAAGGGTGACGAGGAGGAGCGCGGCGAGCCCCGCTCCTCCGACGGCAAGCCCGAACGTCGTCCAGCTGAGGCTGTCTGCAACTGGAAACATCCCGGGAATAGGTTGTGTGACCGCAGGGTCTGGGGTGACAATAGCGCGCCGGCGGGCGGTTCCCGTACGGGTGCCGCACCGGCACGAAGCAGGTGTGTGGCGGGCCGAGAAAAGCGCGTCCGTTTGCAGCTTCCAGCTGCTACCATGCCGCAAGGCTTCGGCGGGGTGTCGCCCTGCCGGCCTTTTGTTGCGTCTACAGAGAGGTAGTGCGTGCCCACCGTCAATCAGCTGGTCCGCAAGGCTCGTCACCCGAAGGCGACCAAGGCGAAGACCCCTGCGCTCCGCGGAGCGCCGCAGAAGCGGGGTGTCTGCACGCGCGTCTACACGACGACTCCGAAGAAGCCCAACTCGGCGCTTCGCAAGGTGGCGCGTGTCCGGCTGACGAACCAGATGGAGGTCACCTCCTACATCCCCGGCGAGGGGCACAACCTCCAGGAGCACTCGGTCGTGCTCATCCGTGGAGGGCGCGTCAAGGATCTCCCCGGCATCCGCTACAAGGTGATCCGCGCGGCTCTCGACACGGCGGGCGTGTCCGATCGCCGCCAGGCGCGGTCGAAGTACGGGGCCAAGAAGGCCTAGGCGGAGAATCCGATGCCGCGCCGCGCTGAGATCGCCGTTCGCGAGCCCGAGCCCGGATGCGGTTCACGGCTCCAAGCTGGTCGCCCAGGTGATCAACAAGGTCATGCTCGACGGCAAGAAGTCGCTCGCCGAGCAGGTCGTCTACACGGCGCTCGACCGAGTCGGCGAGAAGACCGGCAGGCCGCCGGTCGAGGTGCTCGAGCAGGCGGTCAAGACCGTGACTCCGGTGCTGGAGGTGCGGTCCCGGCGCGTAGGCGGCGCCAACTACCAGGTGCCCGTCGAGGTGCCCCAGCGGCGCGCCCGCACGCTGGCCGTCCGCTGGCTCGTGACGTTCGCCCGCGACCGGCGTGAGAAGTCCATGTCCGACAAGCTCGCGAGCGAGATCCTCGACGCGCTCAACCAGCAGGGCGGCGCGTTCAAGCGCAAGGACGACCTCTACCGGATGGCGCAGGCCAACAAGGCCTTCTCGCACTACCGGTGGTAACGGAGAGAGAACGACGACGTGACGAAAATGGCTGAGAAGACACGGACACAGGGAGCGACCGCACTCGAGCGCGTCCGCAACATCGGGATCATGGCGCACATCGACGCCGGCAAGACGACGACGACCGAGCGGATCCTCTACTACACGGGACGCACGCACAAGATGGGCGAGGTGCACGAGGGCGCCGCGACGATGGACTGGATGGCGCAGGAGCAGGAGCGCGGCATCACGATCACGTCTGCCGCGACGACGGCGTTCTGGCGCGATTTCCGTATCAACATCATCGATACGCCCGGGCACGTGGACTTTACGGTCGAGGTCGAGCGCTCGCTCCGCGTCCTCGACGGCGCCATCGCCGTGTTCGACGCCGTTGCCGGCGTCGAGCCGCAGTCGGAGACGGTATGGCGCCAGGCCGACAAGTACCACGTGCCCCGCATCGCGTTCATCAACAAGATGGATCGGGTCGGCGCCGATTTCTTCGCCTCCGTGCAGTCGATGATCGACCGCCTGGGCGCGAAGCCCGTGCCGGTGCAGCTGCCGATCGGTAGCGAGGAGCACTTCCGCGGCGTCGTCGACCTCATCGAGATGCGCGCGCTCGAGTGGGGTGACGACCTCGGCACCACGGTCGACATCGGCGACATTCCGGCCGAGCTCCGCGAGCAGGCCGAGGAGTACCACCACCAGCTCATCGACGCGGTCGCCGAGCAGGACGAGGAGCTGCTCGAGACCTACCTGATGGACGAGTCGTCGGTCACGGCCGAGATGATTCGCCGCGCCGTCCGCGCGGCGACGCTCGCCGCCACGATCACGCCGGTCCTCTGCGGGTCCGCCTTCAAGAACAAGGGCGTGCAGCCGCTGCTCGACGCGGTCATCGACCACCTGCCCAGCCCGCTGGACGTTCCCCCGGTGCACGGGATCGACCCCCGCACCGAGCACGAGCTGTCGCGCCGCGCCACCGAGGAGGACCCCTTCGCCGCGCTCGCGTTCAAGGTCATGAGCGATCCCTACGTCGGCAAGCTCACCTACTTCCGCGTCTACTCGGGCAAGGTGAAGACGGGCGACAGGGTGCTCAACGTGGCCAGCGGCCGCTCCGAGCGGATCGGCCGTCTGCTGCAGATGCACGCGAATCATCGCGAGGAGCGCGAGGAGGTGGGGCCCGGCGAGATCGTCGCCGCGGTGGGCCTCAAGCACACGACCACCGGTGACACGCTCTCCTCCGAGTCCGCCCCGATCCGCCTCGAGGCGATCGTCTTCCCCGAGCCCGTGATCTCGGTGGCGATCGAGCCGAAGACCAAGGCCGACCAGGACAAGCTCTCCCAGGCGCTGCAGCGCCTGATGGAAGAGGACCCGACCTTCCGCGTTCGCACGGACGAGGAGACCGGCCAGACGCTGATCGCCGGCATGGGCGAGCTCCAGCTCGAGATCGTCGTCGACAGGCTCGTCCGCGAGTTCTCGGTCGACGCGAACGTCGGCCGCCCGCAGGTGGCCTACCGCGAGACCGTCGGCAAGCAGGTGACGAAGGTCGAGGGCAAGTTCGTCCGTCAGACGGGTGGGCGCGGCCAGTACGGACACGCGGTCATCAACCTGGAGCCGACCTCGCCGGGCGAGGGATACGAGTTCGTCGACAAGATCGTCGGCGGCAAGATCCCGAGGGAGTACATCCCGTCCGTCGATCTCGGCATCCAGGAGGCCATGGAGTCCGGCACGCTGGCCGGATTCCCCGTCGTCGACGTTCGGGTGGAGCTGGTCGAGGGCTCCTACCACGACGTCGACTCGAGCGAGATCGCGTTCAAGGTGGCCGGCTCGATGGCCTTCAAGAGCGCGATGCAGAAGGCGAGCCCGAAGCTGCTCGAGCCGGTCATGGCCGTCGAGGTCGTGACGCCCGAGGACTACCTGGGCGACGTCATGGGCGATCTGAACTCCCGCCGCGGCCGGGTCGAAGGGCTCGAGCCGCGCGGGAACGCACAGGCGGTTCGCGCCCGCGTTCCGCTGGCCACCATGTTCGGGTACGCGACCGACCTGCGCTCGACGACGCAGGGTCGGGCCACGTTCACCATGCAGTTCGACCGGTACGAGGAGGTGCCGCAGTCGATCGCGGGCGAGATCGTCTCGGCGGCACAAGGCTCCTAGAGCGAGGAGAGAGAGGGAATGGCGAAGCAGAAGTTCGAGCGCACGAAGCCCCACGTCAACGTCGGCACGATCGGTCACATCGACCACGGGAAAACGACGCTGACCGCGGCTATCACGAAGGTGCTCGCGGAAACGGGAACGGGCACGGCCTTCACCGCGTTCGACCAGATCGACAAGGCACCGGAGGAGAAGGCGCGCGGCATCACGATCGCGGCCGCCCACGTCGAGTACGAGACGCCGAACCGGCACTACGCGCACGTGGACTGCCCCGGGCACGCCGACTACATCAAGAACATGATCACCGGCGCCGCCCAGATGGACGGCGCGATCCTCGTCGTCTCCGCCGCCGACGGGCCGATGCCGCAGACGCGCGAGCACGTGCTGCTCGCGCGCCAGGTGAACGTGCCCTACATCGTCGTCGCGCTCAACAAGGCGGACATGGTCGACGATCCCGAGCTGCTCGAGCTCGTCGAGCTCGAGGTTCGCGAGCTCCTGTCGCGCTACGAGTTCCCCGGGGACGACATCCCCGTCATCCAGGTCTCCGCGCTGAAGGCGCTCGAGGGCGATCCCGAGTGGACGCCGAAGATCCTCGAGCTCATGGAGGCCGTGGACAGCTACATCCCCGAGCCGCAGCGCGAGATCGACAAGCCGTTCCTGCTCCCGATCGAGGACGTCTTCACGATCACCGGCCGCGGGACCGTCGTCACGGGCCGCGTCGACGCAGGGCATCGTCAAGGTCGGCGACGAGGTCGAGATGGTCGGCATCCACCCCGAGATCACGAAGACCGTCGTGACCGGCGTGGAGATGTTCCAGAAGCTCCTCGACCAGGGTCAGGCCGGTGACAACGTCGGCTGCCTGCTCCGCGGAGTGAAGCGCGAGGAGGTCGAGCGCGGCCAGGTGCTCGCGAAGCCAGGCTCGATCACTCCCCACACGCACTTCAAGGCCGAGGTCTACGTCCTGTCGAAGGACGAGGGCGGACGCCACACGCCGTTCTTCAACGGCTACCGGCCGCAGTTCTACTTCCGCACGACCGACGTGACCGGCTCCATCAAGCTGCCCGAGGGCCAGGAGATGGTGATGCCGGGCGACAACACGAACATGGATGTCGAGATGATCCAGCCGATCGCCATGGATCAGGGCCTGCGCTTCGCCGTCCGCGAAGGCGGACGCACCGTGGGAGCCGGCGTCGTCACCGAGGTCATCAAATAGGCGAGGGAACGTAGGGGCCGGATCTCATCCGGCCCTTTCCCCGAGACAGGACAGCGTTGGCCCAGCAGAAGATCCGCATCAGGCTCAAGGGGTACGACCACAACCAGCTCGACCGGTCGGCTCAGTCGATCGTCGAGACGGCGCAGCGCACAGGCGCGACCGTGACAGGCCCCGTGCCGCTACCGACCGAGAAGAACGTCTACACGGTGATCCGGAGCCCCTTCAAGGACAAGGACTCGCGCGAGCACTTCGAGGTTCGTACGCACAAGCGCCTCATCGACATCCACTCGCCGACCCCGAAGACGGTCGACAGCCTCATGCGGCTCGATCTCCCGGCCGGCGTCGACATCGAAATCAAGCTCTGAGGTTGGTCATGAAGGGCATCGTCGGCAGGAAGATCGGGATGACGCAGGTGTTCGACCCGGAGAGCGGGTCGCTGACGCCGGTCACGGTCATCGAGGCGGGCCCGTGCCCGGTCGTCTGCGTACGCTCGCACGCGACCGACGGCTACGACGCCGCCCAGCTCGCCTGGGACGCGGTGCCCGACCGCAAGCTCACGAAGCCCGAGCGCGGACACCTGGAGGCCAACGGGGTCTCGCCCCACCGCCGTCTCGTCGAGATCCGGGGGGACACGGAGCTCTCGGCCGGCGAAACCGTCACCGTCGAGGCGTTCGAGCCCGGCGACACGGTCAAGGTCACGGGGATCTCGATCGGCAAGGGCTTCCAGGGCACGGTGAAGCGTCATCGCTTCAGTCGTGGGCCGGTGACCCACGGCTCGCACAACGTCCGCAAGCCCGGCTCGATCGGAGCATCTGCGTACCCCTCGCGCGTCTTCAAGGGCATGAAGATGGCCGGCCACATGGGTGCGCGGCGGGTGACACAGCGCGGGCTCACAGTCGTCGAGCGAGATCCCGAGCTGAACCTGCTGCTCGTCAAAGGCGCCGTGCCCGGCCCGAAGAACGGCTACGTCGTCGTTCGGGAGGACTGTAGTCCCAATGCCGTCGAAAGCGCCGATCCTCGACGCAGCCGGCGCGCAGGCGCGAGAGCTCGACCTCGAGGACGCCGTGTTCGGCGCCGAGATCAAGCCGCACGTCGTCCACGAGACGGTTCGCGCGGAGGCCGCCGCTGCCCGTGCCGGCACGAGAGGCGGGAAGAGCCGAGGCATGGTGGCAGGCGGTCGCTCGAAGCCGTGGCGGCAGAAGGGAACCGGTCGCGCCCGCCAGGGCACGACCCGGGCGCCGCAGTGGGCGGGCGGCGGGATGGCGTTTCCACCCGGCGTGGCGGTCGTTCGAGCTCAAGGTGAACCGCAAGGCGCGCAAGGCTGCTCTCCGCGGAGCTCTCACGCAGCACGCCCAGCGCGGGTCCCTCGCCGCGATCGAGGCCGCCGCGCTCGGCGACGCGCCATCGACGAAGGCGGCCGTCTCCTTCCTCGCGGCATGGGGAGCCGAGCGGCCGCTGCTCGTCGTGGTGCTGCGCCGGCGAGGACGTGGTCGCAAAGTCCTTCCGCAACCTCGAGAAGACGCTCGTCGTCGCGGTCGCTCAGCTCGAGGTCACCGCGCTCGTCTGGGCGCGCTCCGTCCTGCTCACCGAGGGAGCGTTGAGTCGGGTACAGGAGGTCGCGCGGTAATGGGAGCCGGTCTGCACGCTCGCCAGATCCTCATCGCGCCGGTCGTGTCCGAGAAGAGCTACAGCCTCATCGAGGCGAACAAGTACTCCTTCAAGGTCCATTCCGACGCGCACCGGACGCAGATCGCCCAGGCCGTCGAGGAGCTCTTCGACGTCAAGGTGGTCAGCGTCAACGTGCTCACGGTGCAGCCGAAGCCGAAGCGGCGCCGGGGCATGTTCCGCGGCACGCGGCCGGGCTGGAAGAAGGCGATCGTGGAGCTGCGCGAGGGCGACAAGATCGAGATCTTCGAAGGCGCCGGGGCGGTGTAGTGATGCGCGCTGTGCACCGACGATGGCCTGTCAAAGAAGTACAAGCCGACGAGCCCGGGCCGGCGCTTCCGGTCGGTCTCGGCGTTCGAGGACGTCACGAAGTCGACTCCGGAGAAGGGGCTGGTCGAGCCGCTCAAGAGGAACTGGTGGGCGGAACGTCCACGGCCGGATCACGACCCGGCATCACGGGGGCGGCCACAAGCGTCGCTACCGGGTGATCGACTTCAAGCGCACGAAGGACGGCGTTCCGGCGAAGGTGGCGGCGATCGAGTACGACCCGAACCGCTCGGCCCGGATCGCCCTGCTCCACTACGCGGACGGCGCCAAGGCCTACATCCTCGCGCCCGCGCGCCTCCGCGTCGGTCAGACGGTCGAGTCCGGGCCGGGCGCCGACATCCGCGCCGGTAACGCGCTGCCGCTCGCGAGCATCCCGACCGGCACCGTCGTGCACAACGTCGAGCTGAAGCCCGGCCGTGGGGGTCAGCTGGCCCGGAGTGCGGGCGCCGGCATCCAGCTCGTCGGCAAGGACGAGCAGTACGCCGTCCTGCGCCTGCCGTCCGGGGAGATGCGGCGGGTCCCGCTCGCCTGCCGTGCCACCGTCGGTCAGGTGGGCAACGTGGACCACGAGAACATCTCGGGAGGCAAGGCCGGTCGCAACCGCTGGCTCGGCAAGCGGCCGACCGTCCGCGGCACCGCCATGAACCCGGTCGACCACCCGCACGGCGGAGGCGAGGGCAAGAACAAGGGCAACATCCCGGTCACCCCGTGGGGAGTGCCGACGCTCGGGAAGCGCACGCGCAAGAAGCGCAAGGAATCCGACAAGCTGGTCATCCGCGGCCGCCGCCGCGGCAGGGAGAGGCGGTAGACGCCATGAGTCGTTCGAGCAAGAAGGGACCGTTCGTCGAGGCAGCGCCTGCTGGCGCGCATCGAGGCGATGAACGCGAGCGGCGACAAGAGGATCGTCCGCACGTGGTCGCGCACGTCGACGATCTTCCCCGAGATGGTCGGGCACACCCTCGCCGTCCACGACGGTCGCAAGCACGTGCCCGTGTTCGTGTCGGAGTCGATGGTCGGTCACAAGCTCGGGGAGTTCGCCCCGACGCGCACGTTCCGCGGCCACGCCGGCGATCGCAAGACGCAGGTGAAGAAGCGCTAGCGATCCGATGGCGACAGTCGAGACACCCGAGATCGAGTTTCGCGCCGAGGCGCGGTTCGTTCGCACGGCGCCGCGCAAGGCGCAGGCCGTCGCCGCGGAGATTCGCGGGATGCCCGTCGGGCAGGCGCGTTCGGCGCTCGCGTTCATGACCCGCGCCGCCGCGCGGGACGTGGCGAACGTGCTCAACTCGGCGATCGCGAACGCCGAGTCCCACCCGACGAGCAGCTACGACGCCGAGAGCCTCTACGTCTCCGCCGCCTACGTCGGGTCGGGGCCGACGCTGAAGCGCTGGCAGGCACGGGCTCGCGGCCGAGTGGGTCGCATTCACAAGCGCACGTGTCACATCACGGTTCGCCTCGCGCCGATACCCGGAGCGACTTCCGTCCGGCCGGTGCCGGCCACCGAGCAACCACGCCGGGCCCGCAAGCCGAAGGCGGAGGCGGCCGCGCCGGCGGAGGCCGCGGTTGTCGAGGCCGCCGTGGCTGAAGAGATCGCAGAGGAAGTAGCCGAGGCGCCGGCCGCTCCCGAGGTCTCCGAGGAGCCCACCGAGCCGGCGGCCGAGAAGAAGCCGGCGCGCGCTCGGAAGGCAGCCGCGGAGCCGGCCGCCGAAGCGGTCGCCGAGGATGTGCCGGCCGAAGCGGTCGCCGAAGACGTGCCTGCCGCCGAAGCAGTCGCCGAGGACGTGCCGGCCGAGAAGCCGAAGCGCACACGGTCCTCGCGGTCGAAGGCAGCCGCCGAGGAGGCGCCGGCGCCGCCCGCCGAGCCGCCCGCGACGCCCGAGGCGCAGGCGGAGGAACCCGCCGCTGCCGAGGCCGAAGCGCCGAAGCCGCGTCGATCACGCAAGAAGCCCGAGGACACCGCTCCGGAGGGAGAAGAGTAGGCATGGGACAAAAGGTTCATCCCGGCGGCCTCCGAGTTGGCGTTCGCCACAAGGGCGCGATGCCGGTCGCCGGCGAGTGGAAGTCGCACTGGTACACGGGAAGGAAGGAGTTCGCGAGCTTCCTGATCGAGGACGTCCGGATCCGCGAGCACATCTACCGCAAGCTGGGTCACGCAGGCCTCTCCGACATCCTCATCAGGAAGGACAAGCAGCGCATCACGATCGACATCTACACGGCGCGCCCCGGAATCGTGATCGGGAAGTCCGGTGCCGAGGTCGACGCGCTCCGCAAGGAGATCCACGCGCTCACCCACAAGAGCGTCCACATCAACATCAACGAGATCAAGCGGCCCGAGCTCGATGCGAAGCTCGTCGCCCAGTCGGTGGCCGAGCAGCTCGAGAACCGGGTGAGCTTCCGGCGAGCGATGAAGCGCTCTCTCGCCTCGGCGATTCGATCGGGCGCACAGGGCGTCAAGATCTCGTGCGGCGGCCGGCTCGGCGGCGGCGAGATGTCGCGCAAGGAGACGTACTCCGAGGGCCGGGTGCCGCTGCACACGTTGCGAGCCGACATCGACTACGGCTTCGCGGAGGCGAAGACGACGTTCGGGCGCATCGGCGTCAAGGTCTGGATCAACAAGGGCGAGGTCATGCCGGAGGGCTATGGCGAAGGCGACGAGCGCTTCGCCCAGCGCCGCTCGGGCCGCGAGCTCGAGGGCCTCGGCGCCTCGCGCGAAGGCGGTCGCAGAGGCGGGCCCGACCGCGAGGGCCTGGGACCCGTGCGTAAGAGGGGTGGCCGCCGCGGGAGTGGTGCCGGCAGGACGGGCGCCGGCGGCGGCGGCGGAGCGCGTGCGCCTCGCGGCCGCGACCAGGAGACGCAGGCTCCCGCGGACGCCGACCAGCCGCAGACCGATGCCGAGGCGCCGGAGCCGACCACGCCCGTCGAGGCGCCGAGACGCCCGAGCGCCCGAGCGCCCGAGGCGGCGACCGACGCGACACCGGCTGCAGGAGGATGGGAGTGGTCGCTCCTGAAAGTACCGCGCGCCTTGCCGGCTGCGAACCGGCGCATGCCGGCGTCCGTCGGCACGCCTTACGGGCGCTCCCTGGTCCTCGGGTCGCGCGGATCCACAGGACTCCCAGGAGAGACTAGTGCTCCTGCCAAAGCGAACGAAGTACCGCAAGCAGCAGCGCGGGCGCCGGCGTGGGCTCTCGAAGGGTCAGCAGGTGGTCAACTTCGGCGACTACGGGCTCAAGGCGCTCGAGGCAGGTTGGGTCACCAACCGCCAGATCGAGGCTGCCCGCATCGCGATGACGAGGAAGATTCGCCGCGGCGGGAAGGTCTGGATCAACGTCTTCCCGGACAAGCCCGTCAGCCAGAAGCCCGCGGAGACGAGGATGGGCTCAGGCAAGGGCGCGCCCGAGCACTGGGTCGCGGTCGTGAAGCCGGGTCGCGTCATGTTCGAGCTGTCCGGCGTTCCCGAGCCGCTCGCCCGCGACGCGATGCGCCTGGCCAGCATGAAGCTTCCGATCAGGACGAGGTTCGTCAAGCGGGAGGTCGAGCTGTGAGGGTGAGAGAGCTCCGGGCGCTGTCGGACGAGGACCTCGAGAAGCGCCTCGCCGAGCAGCGCGAGGAGTTGTTCAACCTGCGCTTCCAGGACGCCACCGGCGCCCTCGAGAACACGGCTCGCTTGCAGCACACCAAGCGGGCGATCGCCCGCATTCTGACGATCAAACACGAGCGGGCCATCGGTCTGGAGAAGGGGTAATGGGAAGATCGCGAAAGACGCCTGACGAGCAGCCGGTCGAGGCAGCGCCGGAAGAGGCTGCCGCGGAGCCTGCCGAGCCCGAGGCGGTCGAGGAGACGGAGGTGGCCGACGAGGCTCCCGCCGAGCCCGAGGCCGTCGAGGAAGCGGAGGCCGCGGAAGAAGCTCCTGCCGAGCCCGAGGCAGTCGAGGAGGTCGAGAGCACCGAGGAGGCAGCTCCTGAGCCCGCTGCGGCAGGCGACGCTCCGGCCGAGCCCGAGCCCGCCGCTGAGACTCCGGCGGAGGAGCCGCCGGCAGCCGAGGCAGCCGAGCCGGAGGCGGAGGCCGAGCCGGCCGACGCGGGCGCCGAGCCGCCGGGGGCAGAGCCGTCCGCCGCTGCTCCAGCCACCCCCTCGAAGCCGAGGCGCACCCGCGCCGAGCGCAAGCAGACAGCGGACAAGCGCGCGAGCGCCAGGAAGGCTCGCGCGGCAGCGAAGACGACCAGCCGCGAGCGCAAGCCCATCACCCGGCTGCCGCGCCCGGTACGCGAGCGTTCGCAGCCCAAGGAGCGCCGCGGCGTCGTCGTCTCCGACGCGATGGACAAGACGATCGTCGTTCGCGTCGAGACGACGCGGCCGCACCCTGTCTACAAGAAGGTCGTTCGCCGGTCGAAGAAGTTCCACGCCCACGACGAGCAGAACGCAGCCAAGGTCGGGGACGTCGTGCGCATCGCCGAGACACGCCCGCTGTCGAAGACGAAGGCCTGGCGCCTCGTCGAGATCCTCGAGGTCGCGAAGTGAGCTCCGGAGGCGCTCGTTGATCCAGCAGGAGTCCCGGCTTCGGGTCGCGGACAACACGGGAGCCCGCGAGCTCCTGTGCATCCGCGTCCTCGGGGGCTCGCACCGGCGCTACGCGCGGGTGGGCGACGTCATCGTGGGCACCGTGAAGACGGCCACGCCTCAGGGAGCGGTCAAGAAGGGCGAGGTCGTCAGGGCCGTGGTCGTGCGGACGAAGAAGCCCTTCTCGCGGGACGACGGCACGTCCATCGCCTTCGACGACAACGCCGCCGTGATCATCGACAACCAGCGCAACCCGCGCGGCACCCGCATCTTCGGGCCGGTGGCACGCGAGCTGCGCGAGAAGAACTTCATGAAGATCGTCAGCCTCGCACCCGAGGTTCTGTGATCGAGGTGGTTTTCTGACATGACCAAGACCCTACGAATCAGAAAAGGCGACACCGTCCAGGTCATCACCGGCAAAGACCGGGGGAAGCGCGGCACCGTGCTCGAGGCACGGCCCGACGAGCGGCGCGTCGTCGTCGAGAACGTCAACATGGCGAAGGAGCACCGCCGACCGAAGGCGCTTCGCAATCCCAGCCGCATGGGCTCCCCGCAGATCCAGCCCGGCGGCGTCTTCGACATCTCGGCGCCGATGCCGATCTCGAACGTCATGCTCGTGTGTCCCGCCTGCCAGCGGGCGACGCGCGTCGGCTACGAGACGCGCGAGGCCAAGGGCGGCATCATGAAGGTGCGGGTCTGCAAGCGTGCCGACTGCCTGCAGGTGGTGGACAGTTGAGCACCACCGAGTACGCACCCCGCCTGAAGGAGCGCTTCGAAGACGAGATCCGCGAGCGCCTCAAGGAAAACCTCGGCTTGAGCTCGATCATGGAGGTACCGCGGATCGAGAAGATCACGCTCAATATGGGCGTCGGCGATGCGAAGACGAACGCCAAGGCGCTCGAGAACGCCGCCGAGCAGCTCACGCTGATTGCGGGCCAGCGTGCTCAGATCCGGCGTGCCCGCAAGTCGATCGCGGGATTCAAGCTTCGGGAGGGGATGGCGATCGGCGCTCGCGTGACGCTCCGCGGCCCTCGGATGTACGAGTTCCTCGACCGGCTCGTCTCGATCGCCCTCCCGCGCATCCGCGACTTTCGCGGCCTCTCGCAGCGGAGCTTCGACGGGCGCGGAAACTACTCGCTCGGAATCCGCGAGCAGATCATCTTCCCGGAGATCAACTACGACGACGTCGACACCGTCCGCGGCTTCGACGTCGCGATCACGACGACCGCCCGAACGGACGACGAGGGGCTGGCGCTTCTCCGCGAGCTCGGCCTTCCGTTTCGCAACGACTAGGGAGTGACGCAGTGGCGAAGAAGAGCATGATCGCGAAGGCCGGACGGCCACCCAAGTACAAGACGCGCGCCAATTCGCGCTGCACGCGTTGTGGTCGGCCACGCGCCGTGTACCGGAAGTTCGGCCTGTGCCGGATTTGTCTACGACAGCTCGCCCACAGCGGGATGATCCCGGGCATGACCAAGAGCTCGTGGTGATCCGGATGGCTCCGTCGAACCGAAAGCGCGACCGGGGGTGGCCGGCATGATGACCGACCCGGTAGCCGACATGCTGACCCGCATCCGCAATGCGAACCGCGCGCTCCACGAGACCGCCGAGATGCCGTCGTCCCGCCTCAAGGTGGAGATCGCCCGCCTGCTGAAGGACGAGGGCTACATCAAGGACTACCGCGTCGTGAAGGGCGAGACGTTCGATACGCTGGTCGTCGAGCTCAAGTTCGGGCAGAATCGCGAGCGCGTCATCACGGACCTGAAGAGGGTCTCGAAGCCGGGCCGCAGGATCTACGCCCGCAAGGATCGCCTCCCTCGCGTCCTCGGAGGGATGGGTACGGCGCTCCTCTCCACGTCTCGTGGCGTGGTGACGAACCGCCAGGCCCAGGAGCTCGGGGTCGGCGGCGAGGTCATCTGCTTTGTTTGGTGAAAATGCTCCGCATTTTCACCACGTGAAGGTCAAGAGCTAAGAGCAAAGAGCAAGAGCAAAGAGCAAATGAGCAGGATCGGTAGAAAGCCAATTCCGTTGCCCGCCGGCGTGATGGTCTCCATCTCGCCCGGCCGTGTGATGGTCAACGGACCGCTGGGCGAGCTCTCGCAAACCGTCCCGCAGCGCATCACCGTGGAGAAGCAGGACGGTGAGATCGTCGTTACCCGGCCGACCGATCGCGGCCCCGACCGAGCGCTGCACGGGCTCACCCGGACGCTCGTCGCGAACATGGTCGAGGGCGTCACCAACGGCTTCGAGAAGCGGCTCGAGATCCAGGGTGTCGGCTACCGCGCCCAGCTCAAAGGCGAGGATCTCGAGCTTGCCGTCGGCTACTCGCATCCGGTTGCGTACAAGGCGCCGAAGGGCATCTCGTTCGACGTGCCGCAGCCGACGGTCGTGGTCGTCAGGGGAATCGACAAGCAGCGGGTCGGTCAGGTCGCGGCCGAGATCCGCTCGGTCCGGCCGCCGGAGCCCTACAAGGGCAAGGGCATCCGATACGCGGGCGAGTACGTCCGGCGGAAGGTCGGGAAGCGCGCGTGAGCACCATGACGAGACAGGAGCTCCGGGCGCGCCGGCACCGGCGGGTGCGCAAGAAGATCGTCGGCACGGCCGTACGGCCACGGCTGGTCGTATTCCGCTCGAACCGGGGCATCTTCGCGCAGCTCGTCGACGACGACGCCGGCAAGACGATGATCTCGGCCAGCTGGCTCGAGGCGAGGGAGGCCAAGGGCAACAAGTCCGAGCAAGCGGCCCAGGTCGGGACGGCTCTCGCCAAGAAGGCGAAGGACGCCGGTGTCGAGCAGGTCGTCTTCGACCGAGCCGGCTACCTCTTCCACGGGCGCGTCAAGGCGTTCGCGGACGCAGCACGAGAAGGAGGGCTCAAGTTCTGATGGCACAGGTGGTCGTTCATGGCAGTTGACGTCGCGCAGGAGCGCGAGCTCAAGGAACGGGTCGTCGAGATCAATCGCGTCGCCAAGGTCGTCAAGGGCGGCCGGCGGTTCTCGTTCACGGCTCTCGTCGTGATCGGGGACGAGGTCGATCGGGTCGGCGTGGGCTACGGAAAAGCTCGCGAGGTGCCGCTGGCGATCTCGAAGGCGGTGGACGACGCGAAGAAGAACCTCTTCGCGGTGCCCAAGGCAGGCGCGACGATCACGCACGAGGTGCTCGGCAGGTTCGACGCTGCGCGGGTGCTGCTCCGCCCGGCGAGCCCCGGCACGGGTGTGATCGCCGGTGGCGGCGTCCGTGCCGTGCTCGAGCTGGCGGGCATTCGCGACATCCTTGCGAAGAGCCTCGGCACGACCACTCCCATCAACATGCTCAAGGCGACGGTGAACGCCCTCCAGAGCCTGAAGCGGCCCGAGGAGGTCGCCCGCATCCGCGGAAAGACGATCGAGGACGTGCTCCCGCTCAAGAAGCGCAATGGCGAAGACGAAGACGCTCAGGATCACGCAGACTCGTAGCCAGATCGGTCAGTCCGAGCGCCATCGGGGTACGTTGCGCGCGCTCGGGTTGGGCAAGATCGGGCGAACGGCCGAGCACCCGGAGAGCCCATCCCTGGCGGGTATGCTCCGGAAGGTCCGCCACCTCGTGAAGGTGGAGGAGCTGTAGACAATGCCGGACGAGCTCTCCCTCTCCAATCTCAAGCCCGCCGCGGCGCGGAAGGCCCCCAAGCGGGTCGGCCGCGGCATGGGCTCAGGCAAGGGGCGCTACTCCGGCCGTGGCGTGAAGGGGCAGAAGTCGAGAGCCGGCTCCCACAAGATGCGGGCAGGCTTCGAAGGCGGCCAGATGCCGGTGTACATGCGTATGGGCAAGCAGCGCGGCTCGACCTCGAAAGACGCGATGCCGATCGGCCCTCACCGCACCGTCACGCAGGAGGTCAACGTGCGCGACCTCGAGCGGGTCTTCGAGGCAGGCGCTGAGGTGACGCTGGACGTCCTCAAGGAGAAGGGCCTGATCAGGAGCCTTCGTATCGACGTCAAGGTGCTCGGCGAGGGCACGCTGACCAAGACGCTGTCCGTGACCGCGCACCGCTTCTCCCAGGCCGCGCGCGAGAAGATCGAGGCGGCCGGCGGAACCGCAGTCGCGCTGCGCGAGCCCTCCGAGGCGAAGTCGCGCAAGGCCCGCAAGATCGCCGCGGCCAAGCGAGCAGCAGGCATCGTCACGCCCGCCGAGCCAGAGGAAGCCGAGGCGCCGTCGGACAGCTCTCCGTCCGAGGAGCCCGAGGCCGCCGACTGAACGGGATTCGCGCATGCTGACCTGGCTCACGAACGCGTGGCGAGTGCCGGAGCTCAGGCACCGGCTGCTGTTCACGGCCATGATCCTGGGGCTCTACCGTCTCGGCTGCTGGATTCCGGCCCCCGGCGTCGATCCCGAGCTCATCGAGGACTACCTGTCCCGGCAGGGGGGCACGATCCTGTCCCTGCTCAACATCTTCTCGGGCGGCGCGCTGTCCCAGTTCGCGCTCTTCGCGCTCGGGATCATGCCGTACGTCACGGCGTCGATCATCCTGCAGCTTCTCACCGTCGTCGTGCCGCGCCTCGAGCAGCTTCAGAAGGAAGGCGAGGCGGGCTACGCGAAGATCAACCAGTACACCCGCTACCTCACCGTCGTCCTGGCCGCGCTACAGGCCCTCGGCTACTCGTACCTCTTCAACCGCCAGGACGCCCTCCCGCTCACGCGCCGGGCGGATCGTGCTGATCGTCGTCTCGCTGACGGCCGCCACGACCCTGCTCATGTGGATGGGCGAGCTGATCACGAAGCGCGGCATCGGCAACGGCATCTCGCTGCTCATCTTCGCCTCGATCCTGTCGGCGTTGCCCGGCGGAATCCGAGCCTGGTGGAACGGCGGGCCCACGGAGAGGTTGTTCCTGCCGATCATCGCGCTCGCCATCATCGTCGCCGTCGTGTTCGTCCAGGAAGGCCAGCGGCGGATCCCGATCCAGTACGCCCGCCGTCAAGTGGGGCGGCGGATGACGAGCGGGGGCTCGACGTACATGCCGCTGCGGGTGAACATGGCCGGCGTCATCCCGATCATCTTCGCGGCCGCGATCATGGCCTTCCCGCCGACGATCGCGCAGTTCTTCCCCGGCAGCCAGAGCTTCATCAACGACCACTTCACACCGTCGAGCCTGGCCTACATCCTGCTGCAGTCGGTCCTGATCGTGGTCTTCACGTACTTCTATACGGCGGTGCAGTTCAACCCTGTCGACCAGGCGGACAACTTACGCAAGCACGGGGGCTACATCCCCGGCATCCGGCCGGGGCCCCCGACAGCGCAGTACCTGGATCGCGTGCTATCGCGGCTGACCTTGCCCGGTGCGCTCTGGCTCGCCCTCGTCGCCGCCGTTCCGAGCATCGCGGTCGCCTACGGCGGCTTCTCCCAGAACACGGCGGCCGCATTCGGCGGCACGTCGATTCTCATCGTGGTCGGCGTGGCGCTCGACACCATGCGGCAGATGGAGTCGCAGATGATGATGCGCCACTACGAAGGCTTCCTCAAGTAGGGGCCGGATATATCCGGCCCCTACGAACACGTGACCGCCGAACACGTGACCGCCAACACGTGACCGCCGGGACGTCGCGCTGATGGCGCTCGATCTCCTCGTCCTCGGCCCGCCGGGAGCCGGCAAGGGCACGCAGGCCAGGCGACTCGCCGAGGAGCGGGGAATCCCGCAGATCGCCACCGGCGACATGCTCCGCGCTGCCATGGCCGCCGGAACCGAGCTCGGCCGGCGCGTGAAGCCGATCTACGACCGGGGCGAGCTCGTCCCCGACGACCTCATCGTCGCCCTCATACGCGAGCGCTTGGACGAGCCCGATACCGCGCGCGGCTTCATCCTCGACGGCTTCCCCCGCACGATCCCGCAGGCTGAGGCGCTCGACGCGATGCTGGAGGAGATCGATCGCGGCATCGCGTGCGTGCTCGAGTTCCAGCTCGACACCGACGAGGCGGTCAACCGGCTGCTCGGCCGTGCCGAGATCGAGGGCCGCAGCGACGACACGGCGGACGTGATCCGGAACCGCATGCGCGTCTACCGGGAGCAGACCGAGCCGCTCGTCGCCTACTACCTTGCGCGCGGCATCGTCGTGGGAATCGACGCGGCCGGTACGCCCGAGGCCGTGTACGGGCGCATCCAGGACGTCCTCGAGCAGTTAGAGGTGCGCCGATCGTGATCGTCCGCAAGTCGAGGCGCGAGCTCGAGAAGATGGCGAGTGCCGGGCGTGTCGTCGTCGAGGTGCTCGAGCGGATCGGCGAGATCGTCGAGCCGGGGCTGACGACGGCCGAGCTCGATCGGGCCGCCGAGAAGCTCATCCGCTCGCGGGGTGGCAAGCCGACGTTCAAGGGCTACCGCGGCTTTCCCGGCTCGATCTGCGCCTCGCCGAACTCCATGGTCGTCCACGGGATCCCCGGCGGCTATCGACTCGAGGAGGGCGATCTGATCTCGATCGACGTAGGCGTCACGAAGGACGGCTTCGTCGCCGACAGCGCCTACACGTTCGCGGTCGGCGAGATCGAGCCCGAGGCGCAGCGGCTGATCGACGTCTGCCGCGCCTCCCTCGACGCCGGCATCGCCGAGGCACGCGCCGGACTGCGGATCGGGGACATCTCGAGCGCGGTGCAGCGCGTCACCGAGGCCTCCGGCTTCTCGATCATCCGGTCGCTCGTCGGCCACGGCGTGGGGCGGTCGATGCACGAAGAGCCCCAGATCCCGAACTTCGGCTCCCCGGGCCACGGGCTCGAGCTGGCTCCGGGAATGACGCTCGCGATCGAGCCGATGATCACCGCCGGTGAGGCCGACGTCCATGTGACCGACGACGGCTGGTCGATCTACACGGACGACGGGTCGCTGTCCGCGCATTTCGAGCACACGGTCGCGGTGACGGACGACGGCCCGCTCATTCTCACCGCGTCCGAGCGTCTCGCCGGGAGGCCGCCGGTCGGGTGTGTGCTACGATGACGGTCGCGCGGCAGGGCCGTAGCTGTGCCGTGCTTTTGCCACGCGCCAAGGCAACGCTCGATGCCGGTCAAGGAAGAGACGGTAGAGGTCGAGGGCGAAGTCGTAGAGGCCCTTCCCAACACGATGTTCAAGGTGAAACTCGATACTGGTCACGACGTGCTCGCCCATATCTCGGGGAAGATGCGCATGCACTACATCCGCATCCTCCCGGGCGATCGTGTCAAGGTGGAGCTCTCGCCGTACGATCTCAACCGCGGCCGGATCACCTACCGGTTCCGCTGAATAGACCATGAAAGTCAGGCCGTCTGTCAAGCCGATGTGTGAGCGCTGCCGCGTTGTCAAGCGGCACGGGAAGATCCTCGTCATCTGCACGAACCCGCGTCACAAGCAGCGCCAGGGCTAGATGATGATCGCCCATCTAGGAGGGAATTTGGCACGTATCGCCGGCGTCAACCTACCGCGCGAGAAGCGCCTCGCCGTCGCGCTCACGTACATCTACGGAATCGGGCCCTCGACGGCGCAGAAGGTGTGCACCGACCTCTCCCTCTCGGAGGACGAGAAGGTCCGTGACCTCACCGACGAGGAGATCACCAAGCTTCGCGGGTACATCGACACGAACCTCGAGGTCGAGGGCGATCTGCGGCGGGAGCGCTCGCAGGCGATCAAGCGGCTCATGGAGATCGGCTGCTATCGCGGCGTACGGCACCGCAGGGGCCTGCCGGTCAGGGGCCAGCGAACCAAGACGAACGCCCGCTCGCGCAAGGGCCCGAAGAAGACGGTCGGGCGCGGCAAGGGCAAGAAGTAGAGGGAGTAACCACCGCATGGCACCTCCGCGCCGTCAGGCCGGCAAGACCCGCACTCGCCGTCGCGTCAAGAAGAACATCGCGATCGGCCAGGCGCATATCAAGACGTCGTTCAACAACACGATCGTGACTCTCACGGACAAGGACGGAAACGTCATCTCGTGGGAGAGCGCCGGCTCGGCCGGGTTCAAGGGCTCCCGCAAGTCGACGCCCTTCGCCGCCCAGGTCACCGCCGACTCCGCCGCCCGCAAGGGCATGGAGCACGGTCTCCAGAAGGTGGAGGTGTTCGTCAAGGGGCCGGGCTCGGGCCGCGAGACCGCGGTCAGGTCCCTGCAGGCCGCCGGCCTCGAGATCCTCGGCGTCCGCGATGTGACCCCGCAGGCCCACAACGGCGTCCGCCCGAAGAAGCGCCGGAGGGTCTGATGGCAGTCACCACCCTCGCATCTCGCACGCCGCGGCGGCTGCAACGCGTCGCTTCGCGGCGTCCTCGGTCGCGCACGTAGCCTCCGGCTACGCACGCTCCCTGCGTCCTTGCGCAACTCGCGTTTCGCCGCCGCACCGCACGATCTGCTCCGGTGGTGACCGCTGATGGCCAGAGATCGCAGCCCGAAGTGCAAGCAGTGCCGCCGTGAGGGTCTCAAGCTCTTCCTCAAGGGGGAGCGCTGCCTGACGGAGAAGTGCGCCATCGAGCGCCGCAGCTACCCGCCGGGCGAGCACGGTCGCGGGCGCATCAAGCAGTCCGAGTACCTGCTGCAGCTGCGCGAGAAGCAGAAGGCGCGCCGCTACTACGGGATCCTCGAGAGGCAGTTCCGGACGTACTACGAGAAGGCCTCACGCAAGTCCGGCATCACCGGCGAGGAATTGCTTCGCATGCTCGAGACCCGGCTCGACAACGTCGTCTACAGGCTGGGCTACGCCGCCTCGCGGTCCCAGGCCCGCCAGCTCATCCGGCACGGGCACTTCCAGGTGAACGGCCGGCGCGTCAACATCCCGAGCTTCCAGGTTCGCGTCGGAGACGTCGTCACGCTCAAGGCGGACGCGCCGGTGGAGCAGATCGTGCGCGACGCCACCGACCTGACCGCGTCGGTGCCCGCCTGGCTCCAGGCCGACCACGACAACCTGTCCGGCAAGGTGCTCAAGGCTCCGGAGCGCGACGAGATCGACGCTCCGGTTCAGGAACAGCTCATCGTCGAGCTCTACTCGAAATAGATGGCAGGCGGGGCTCTGCCCCGCCTGAAGGTGTAGGGGCCGGATCTCATCCGGCCCGAGCGGGCGCACGTGCGCCCCGATCGAACGGAAGGAAGGCATTGGCTACCAGAACGAGCCTCATGGAATTCCAGGTGCCGCGCATCACGCGCGAGGAAGTCGACGAGCACCGCGGCCGGTTCGTCATCGAGCCGCTGGACCGCGGGTTCGGCTACACGTTCGGAAACTCGCTTCGACGTGTGCTTCTCTCCTCGCTCGAGGGCGCCGCAGTCACCTCGGTGAAGATCGAGGGCGTCGCGCACGAGTTCACGACGCTGCCGGGCGTCCGCGAGGACGTCATCGACATCATCCTCAACCTGAAGAGCCTGACGTGCCGCCTGCATGGCGAGTCGCCCGAGATCGAGGTGCGGCTCGAGAAGCGCGGCCCCGGTCAGGTGACGGCCGCCGACATCGAGGCCCCCGCCGACCTCGAGATCCTGAACCCTGACCTCGAGATCGCGAACCTGGCCGACAAGGGCCGCATCGAGATGATCCTGACGATCGGCCGCGGCCGCGGCTACGTTCCCGCGGAGCTGAACCGCGGGCCCGAGCACACGATCGGGGTGATCCCGGTCGACTCCATCTTCTCGCCGGTCCGGAGAGTCTCGTACGAGGTGGAAGCGGCACGCGTCGGCCAGCGCACCGACTACGACAAGCTGACGCTCGACATCACGACCGACGGCTCGGTCGACCCGAAGCAGTCCGTTGCCGACGCAGCCGAGATCCTGATTCGCCAGCTCGCCATCTTCACCGACATCGAGAGGATCGAAGGCCTCTCCGACGCGGCCGAGGCGGAGACCGAGATCCCGCAGGCTCGCGGCATGGAGAACTTCCCGATCGAGGAGCTCGAGCTCGGCGTCCGCTCGTACAACTGTCTCAAGCGCGTCGGCATCGAGACGATCGGCGATCTCGTGTCGAAGACGGAGAACGAGCTGGCCGCGATCCCGAACTTCGGCAAGAAGTCGATCGAAGAAGTCAAGGAGACCCTGGCAACCCACGGTCTGACGCTGCGGGACGACTAGGTCGTGCGCCACCAGAAGCAGGGACGGAAGCTCGGGCGTGACCCAGCGCACCGCAAGGCGCTCTACGCGAACCTCTGCGGTGCGCTGATCGAGCACGGCCGTATCAGGACGACCGAGGCGAAGGCGAAGGAGGTGCGCCCGATCGTCGAGGAGATGATCACGCTCGGCAAGCGGGGCGACGTCCACGCCCACCGGCAGGCGGTCGCGTTCCTCCGTTCCAAGGCGGTCGCCTGGCAGCTCTTCAACGAGGTGGCACCGCGCTTCGCCGATCGGCCGGGCGGCTATACGCGAGTGGTCAAGATCGGCCCGCGGCAGGGCGATGCCGCGCCGATGGCCTACCTCGAGCTCGTCGACCACGTGCCGCCGAGGCGGGTTGCCGGTGTGCCGGCGGCCGACCTCGAGCGCGCAGCGCAAGCGCAAGCGGCGTCGTAGACCGCCGTCCGCGACGCGGGTTCCGTGGGCGGGCAGGTGTAGGGGCCGCATCTCATGCGGCCCAGAGTCCTTCGACGAACGGGCCGGATGAGGCCCGGCCACGACGTTCTCGCTGCCGTTAGCCGAGCGGCGGGATGAAGTCGAACGGGGTGTGCGGCAGGTCGTCCGGATTCACCTCGATCCAGATCTCGGCGTCCGGTGCGTGCGTGCGGATGACCGCTGCGACCTCCTCGCCGCGCTCCTCCGTGGGCACGCCGATCGTGAGCCACCGCCAACGCCTGTGGACGTCCAGTCCCTCGGCCGATAGGCGTCGCTCCAGCTCGACGGCGTCGTGACGGTGCGGGAGCGCTGCCCGTAGGCGCCAGTCGTACTCGCCCTCGGCGGCCGCCTCGCGCTCCTCGGCGGCCTCGAGGCGCAGGCGCTCGGCGTCGATCTCGGCCGGGGTCTGGGGGAGCGGCACGGAGGCGTCCTCCCATGCCTCCTCGATCCGCGTGCCACCGGGTCACCGAGATGGTGCCCGTCAGCCCGTGCTCCTCGAGGAGGTCCCGGACGACACGCTCGGCGGCGCGAGCTCCGCTCTCCGTGTCGGAGTAGAGGTAGACGTGCGGCCCGTCGCGCGTGACGATGACCCGGCCGGTGAGACGCTCGCGGACCTCTTCGTCGAGGTCGAGCGAGCGAATCCGCTCGCCCAGCGACATCCCTTCCGGCTCCTCGTCGAGCTCGACCTCGACCCGCCATTCATCGCCGTCCACGGGCGAATCATAGGGAGCGGGTGGACGGACGGTGACGGCGACGGCGCGATCGCCGGGGCTCGATGCGCGCTGACTACAGCGACGGTCTCGTGTCGCGACCAGCCCAGCGGCGTGCTCCTGAAGCTGACGCTCGAGTACGACGGCACCGGGTTCGCCGGCTGGGCGGCGCAGCCCGGGCTTCGCACCGTCGAGGGCGTCCTCCGGGAGGCGCTCGACGCCGTCTACCCTCGCTGGGACGGGCTCGCCGTCGCCGGCCGAACCGACGCGGGGGTCCACGCGCTCGGACAGGTGGCGTCGGTCGCGGTCGAGGGCGGCCCGCCGGTCGCGCGGGCGGCCGAGGCGCTGAACGCTGCGCTTCCGGACGACGTCGCCGCCGTCGCGGGCGAGCCCGCGCCGGCCGGATTCCACGCGCAGGTTCTCGGCCCGGTCGCGGACGTACCGCTACCGGGTCTGGCTCCGCAGGACGCCGGCGCCGTTCGAGCGGCGCCGCTCGCTGTGGTGGCCGCGTCCGGTCGACGAGGCCGCGCTCGCGGAGTCGGCGCGCCTCGTGGTCGGCGAGCACGACTTCCGAGCGTTCACGCCCACCCAGACCCAGCACGAGGTCTTCGTCCGCGTCGTCAGCGAGTGCCGGTGGGAGCGGGACGGCGACGTGCTGTCGCTGTGGATCACGGCCGACAGCTTCCTGCGCCACATGGTGCGCACCCTGGTCGGCACGATGCTCGAGCGCCGGCCGGAGGAGCTCGAGCGCCTGCTCGGAGGCAGATCTGGACCGAGGCCGGGTCGACTGCGCCGCCCTGGGGCCTGTACCTCGTGGCGGTCGACTACCGCTCGCCGCCCTAGAGAAGCAACGGGGTCGTTACGATCGGCTGGTGCTCCGTCTCGGAAGTCCCTTGATGCTCGGCGCGCGAAAAGCGAGCTGGGCAAGGACGCAGGGAGCGTCAATACTGGACTTGAAGTATTGGCGCGACCGAGGACACAGCACGGCGACGCTTTGCAGCCGCCGGAGCGCAAGCGACTTTCGGGACGGAGCACTAGATGCGTTTCGAGACCGTCCTCTTCGACCTCGACGGGACGTTGATCGACTCGGGCTCCCTGATCCTCTCGTCGTTCCAGCACGCGACCAGAACCGTCCTGGGTCGCGAGATCCCGGACGAGGTGCTGATGGAAAACGTCGGCGGATACGGGATCCAGGCCCAGATGCGCGAGTTCGACGAGGAGCTCGCCGACGAGCTCGTGCGGGTCTACCGCGAGCACAACGCGTCCGTGTACCGGCGCGTGCTCGCCTTCCCGGGAGTCGAGCCGGTCCTCGAGAGCCTTCAGAGCGAGGGACGTCGGCTCGGCGTCGTCACCGTGAAGGGCCGCGCGACCGTCGACGTGACGTTCGACGTGCTGCCGCTCGCGCGCTACTTCGAGACGGTCGTCACGGGCGACGACACGGAGCGCCACAAGCCCGACCCCGAGCCGCTGCTGCTCGCGCTCGAGCGCCTCGGCGCCTCCCCGTCGGCGGCGGCGTACGTCGGCGACTCGCCGTTCGACATCCGTGCCGCGAAGGCGGCGGGAATGGTGGCCATCGCGGTCGCCTGGGGCGGCATCCACCCGCTGCCACGTCTCGAGGCGGAGCGCCCAGACTACGTCGTCCAGACCCCCGGGAGCTCCACGATGTCGTCTGACAAGGCGGCGGTTCGGGCGGCCGAGCTGCGCCGGCTCGTCGAGCACCACAACTACCGCTACCACGTCCTCGACAGCCCGGAGGTGTCCGACGCGGAGTACGACGCGCTCTTCGACGAGCTCAAGAAGCTCGAAGAGGAGCATCCGGAGCTCTGCGGGCCCCGATTCGCCGACGTCGCGCGTCGGCGCGACCCCGTCTGATCGCTTCCGCAAGGTCCAGCACCTCACCCCGATGGGGTCGCTCGAGAAGGTCACGACCGACGAGGGGCTGACGAAATGGGCCGAGGACGTCCGCAAGCGGCTCGACTCCGACGAGCCGGTCGCCTATGTCACGGAGCCGAAGATCGACGGCCTCGCCGTGTCGCTCCTGTACGAGGACGGCCGCTTCGTGCGCGGCGCGACGCGAGGCGACGGGCTTCCAGGGGGAGGATGTGACGCCGAACCTGCGGACGATCAAGGCGATCCCGCTCGCCCTTCGGGAGCCGGAAGGCGCCGACCCCCCGGCGACGCTCGAGGTCAGGGGCGAGGTGTACATGCCGATCTCCGGCTTTCAGGCCTTTGCCGAGCGGCAGCTCGCCGAGGGCAAGCGCGCCGCCCCGAACCCGCGCAACGCGGCCGCCGGCTCCGTGCGGCAGCTCGACTCGACGATCACCGCCGCACGTCCGCTCGCCATCTGGGTCTACGGCTTCGGGCGGCTCGACGGCGTCGCGTTCGAAACGCAATGGGAGTCGCTCGCGTGGCTGCGGGAATCCGGGTTCCGTACGAACCCGTTCGCGGAGCGCCACGAGTCGATCGAGGACGTGGCGCGCGTCTGCGCCGAGTGGGAGCGGCGCCGCATCGAGCTCGACTACGAGATCGACGGCATCGTGATCAAGGTCGACTCGCTCGACCAGCAGCAGCGGCTCGGCGCGCTCCACGGGCGGCCTCGCTGGTCGCGCGCCTTCAAGTGGGCTCCGATGACGGCGCAGACGAAGCTGCTCAAGATCCGCGTCCGCGTCGGCCGAACCGGCGCGCTGAATCCGTGGGCGCAGCTCGAGCCGGTCGAGGTGGGCGGCGTCACGGTCTCCAACGCCACGCTGCACAACGAGGAGGACATCAACCGGAAGGACATCCGGGAAGGGGACATCGTGATCGTCCAGCGCGCGGGCGACGTCATTCCCCAGGTCGTGGGCCCGGTCCTGCCGCATCAGCCGAAGACGAAGCGCTTCCGGATGCCGACTCACTGCCCGCTCTGCGGCGCCGAGGTCGTGAAGCCGGAAGGCGAGGTCATGCATCGCTGCCCCAACCGCCGCTGTCCGTCCCGCAGCGTCGAGTCGCTCATCAACTGGGTGACGGCGGCGATGGACATCGAGGGCGTGGGCGAGCTGATGGTGCGCCGGCTCTGGAGCGAGGGGCTCGTGGTGACCATCCCGGAGCTCTACCGGCTGACGAAGGAGCAGCTCGTGGCGCTCGAGGGCTTCGGCGAGGTCTCGGCCACGAACGCCCTCGAGTCGATCGAGCGGTCGAAGGCGCAGCCGTTCTTCCGGGTGCTGTTCGGGCTCAACATCCCCCAGGTCGGGTGGGTGACCGCGCAGAACCTCGCCCGTCACTTCGGCTCGATCGACGCGCTCATGGGCGCGAGCCAGGAGGAGATCCAGGAGGTCGAGGGCATCGGACCGGACCGAGCCGAGGCGATCGCCGAGTGGTTCGCGGACGAGGAGAGCCGTGCGCTCGTCGAGGACCTGCGCGAGCTCGGGCTCAGCCTCGAGCTCGGCGAGGACGAGCGCCCCCGCGAAGGGCCTCTGACCGGCCAGACCTACGTCGTCACCGGGACGCTTGCCCGCTGGTCGCGGGAGCGGGCGAAGTCGGCGCTCGAGGAGCTCGGTGCCAAGGTGACCGATTCCGTGTCGAAGAAGACGACCGGCCTGGTCGTGGGCGAGAACGCCGGCTCGAAGCTCGAGAAAGCGCAGCGCCTCGGCGTCGAGCTCTTCGACGAGGAAGCCTTCGAACGGCTCGTCGGGAAGTGAGGGCCGGTCGGGGGCCGGCGAGGGCCGGATGAGATCCGGCCCCTACGCGGGCAGTCGATGCTTCGTATGCAAGACTGACCGTCTGTGAGCCGTTATGGGCGTTCGTGTGCGTA
The DNA here is from genome assembly GCA_963838105.1 of uncultured Thermoleophilia bacterium. Taxonomy (GTDB): domain Bacteria; phylum Actinomycetota; class Thermoleophilia; order Gaiellales; family Gaiellaceae; genus CAWJNF01. Next base: position 52,747 of record CAWIQC010000011.1, read on the forward strand.
GAGGCGTTCGACCCGCCCGGTCGTGGCCGTGAGGCCGCGACGGTCGTGCGGGCGGCAGGGGCGGGCCGGTCGGGGACCGGCCCCTACAGCGCTCTCGCGAGGATCTGCGCGAAGCGATCCTGGGCGACGCGCGCCGACCAGTACGGGATCGGGTTGCCGTTCATGAGGATCGCGAAGAGGTAGCCGGAGCCGGCGTAGCCGGCGAGCGCCGAGGCGCGGTTGGTCGTCCCCGTCTTGGCCCTGACGACGCCGCGGGCGGGCCCCCGCGTCATCCGGTCCTCGAGCGTTCCGTTGACGCCGGCGACGGCCAGCGAGGCGACAAAGGGCCCCCTGAGGGCTGGGTCCCTCCACACGGAGTGGAGCAGCGCCGCGAGCGCCCGCGCGGTGAGCCGGTCGAGGCTCGACAGCCCCGAGCCGTCGGCGATGCGGACGCCGGCGAGCGGCACGCCCCGGCCGGCGAGAACGCGCCGCACGACGCTCGCGCCTGCGGCGGTCGTGCCTCCGGTGCCCGCGCGTGCGCCGATCTGCTTGAGCAGCATCTCGGCCACGAAGTTGTCGCTCTCGGTGTTCATGTGGTCAACGAGGCGCGCCACGCTGGGCGAGGTGACCTGAGCGAGCTCGACCGCGTGCGCCGCCGCGCGGCCGAGTCCCGGCTTGCCGGCGACGTCGACGCCGGCGGCCTCGAGCGCTCGGGTAAAGCGCGCGGCGGCGGCCCGCGCGGGCTCGTCCCGCGTGCGGCCGCCCAGCCAGGCGCGGTCGACGATCAGGGCTGAGAGAGGCGCCGACTCGACCTTGTAGTACGAGGGCTTCCAGCCGGGCCCGGTGCGGCGGCGGTCGAAGAACGACTCGTCGCCCAGCACCCTTCCGGAGACGGCGCGGATGCCGAGCGCACGGACGCGGCGCGCGAGCAGCGCGAGGTCGTCGCCGTGGAGGCTCGGGTCGCCGAACCCCTTGAGCACGAGGCTTCCCCGCCAGACGGTGCCGTCGCGGGCTCCGTGTCCGAGGACGACCGTCTCGATGCGAAAGCCGGCGCCCAGCTCCTGGAGAGCCGCGAGCGCGACCGTGAGCTTCTCGGTCGAGGCAGGGAGAAGCGATTTGTCCGCGCTTCGCCCGAAGAGAGTGGAGCCGTCGTCGAGGTCGAGCACCAACGCCCCGGTGAGCCCGGCGGGGAGTACCAGGCTCGCGAAGGGCGGCTCGTAGCTGGGCCGGGCTCGGATCGGCGCCGCCTGCGGCTGCCGGCGTTGCGAGCACGAGGACGGCGAACGATCAGCGCCGAGAAGCGTTTCACGGCTCCAACGATACGGACCGGAGTGGTCAGCCGTAGATCGTGATCGTCACGGTCTGGCGGCCGTAGGCGTCCGCCTCGGCACAGCTCTCGACCCAGAGGTCGATCGTCCAGCCGATCACCGCTCCGCCCGTGTCGGAAGCCACGCCCTCGCCGTAGCCCGGCACGAACATCCGGGTGCCGAGCGGGATGTAGGCGGGGTCGGTTGCGATCACACCGGGCTGGACGGGCATGCCCGTCGCCGTCGTCCCGGTGAGGCAGTACATCGTCGCGGAGACGGTGACCTGGCGGCCCGGCTCGGGGGAGAGGTCGACGCTGCTCGGGGAGGACGTCGGCTCGGGGGCGGCCTCCGGCGGCCGCCGCAACCGGTTCGGGCGCCGATGCGGTGATCTCCTCCGCGCGCTGCTCCGCGTCGGCGGCGCGGCCGAGCAGCGACTCGATCTCGCCCGCGTTCAGGTCCTGCTGCTGCTCGAGCGACGCGAGATACGCCGCGCGCTCATCGGTGGCGCCGGCTACCCTCGCCCTCGCCTCCTCGGCCTCGCCGACGAGCAGGCGCAGCTCCTCCTGCCGGCCGGCAAGCTCGCGCAGCGCGACGCGCAGCTCGCCGCGGGTTCGCTTCACCTGCTCGATGATGCGCGTATCGTGGTCGGCGACGCGATTGACGCTGTCGATCGCGTCGATGATGCCGTCGAGCGACGATGCGCCGAGGATGACTGCGAACGGATCCGGGTCGCCCTCGACGTAGAGGGCCCGGACGCGGTCGGCGAGCGCGTCCTGCGCCTTGGCTTCCGCCTCGCGCGCGAGACCGATCTGGCGGCGCGCCGATGCCTCGCGGCGCTCGAGCTCGTCGATTCGCGCTCGCAGGGATGCGACGCGGCGCTCGGCATCGCGCAGCTCGCTCTCGAGCGCGTACAGCTCGAGGAGGGCGCGCGCCGCCTCGTCGTCGAGCTGCGCGTTCTCGGCGCGAAGCCGATCGGCCTCCGCCCGAAGCGTGTCCGGATCGTCCGCGCGGGCGGCGCCGGCGACCAGCGCCAGGCCGGCTGACGAGGCCAGCGAGCACGACGAGGAGCGCCGGACGCCGTTTGGTGTGACCGCGGGCGCGCACGGGGGCAAGACGCTACCAGAAGGCGCGGCGCCGGCCGGCGCAGCGAGCGACGAGCTTGTGTTGGCTAACACAAGTCCCTGGCCGCGGACGGGGCGTTGACCGGCGGCGGACATCCCTGTTACCATCCCCGGCCGTGCCGTACGCGGCACGGCCCCCGAGACCCCGGACCTTGTGACTCTGCGCGCAAAGAGCCGTGGCGCTGATGTGGCTCGCCTTCGTGGCAGCCGCGGCGCTCGCGGCTCTCGTGGCCGCCCCCGGCGCTCTCGCTGCCCCGGCTGCGATCGAAGCGAAGCGCGCCGAGGTGCAGGCCGTCCTCGAGGAGCTCCAGCGCATCGACTCGGAGCTCGACAAGGCCGTCGACGCGTACAACCTCGCGACCGCGGAGCTCGCGGCGATCGAGGCGGACATCGAAGCCACGAAGCGCCGGCTGGAGATCGCGCGGGATGCGAACCGCGTCGCCCAGCAGCGCCTCGCCGCCCGTGTCGTCGCCATCTACCGGTCGGGTGCCAGTGGCGACGAGACGTTCCTCGAGATCCTGCTGGGGTCGGGCAGCCTCGACGAGGCGCTCGACCGTGCTGACGCCGCCGACCGGATCTCCGAGGAGGATCAGCGCATCCTGCAGGACGTGCGCCGTGCCCGCGAGGGCTACCGCGTGCAGGCCGACAAGCTGCGGGAGGCGCGGGCCGAGCAGAGGCGCATCGTGGCTGACCGGGCCCAGCGCCGGCAGGACATCGAGGGCCGCCTCGCCGACCGGCAGCGGCTCTACAACTCCGTTCGCGACGAGCTCGAGCAGCTCGAGGCGGAGGAGCGGGAGCGTCAGGAGCTTCTCGCTGCCGAGGCGGCCCGCCAGCTCGAGAGCAGCCCGTCGGTCTCCTCGAGCTCCATCTCCTCGGCCGGCGGTCCCACCACCACGGCGGTCCCGGGCAGCCGCTACGGAGGGGTCGTCGGAATCGCGATGCAGTACCTCGGCGTCCCCTACGCGTGGGGAGGCGCTTCGCCGTCGGGCTTCGACTGCTCCGGCTTCGTCATGTACGTCTTCTCCCAGGTCGGCGTCTCGTTGCCGCACAACGCGGCCGCCCAGTACGGGTACGGCGTGCCGGTGTCGAGCGACCAGCTCCAGCCCGGCGACCTCGTGTTCTTCGACGGGCTCGGTCACGTCGGCATCTACATCGGCGGCGGCCAGTTCGTCCACTCGCCCCATTCCGGCGACGTCGTCAAGATCTCGAGCCTGGGCGACTCCTGGTACGCGTCGACGTACGTGGGAGCGAGGCGCATCCTCTGATCGGCGGCCGCGCAGGCTTCGCCACCGTCACCGCCGACGGTCGGAGCACGTCGGCTAAGGGAAGTCGCACCGCGCGCTGAACACCGGTCGGGCTGGGTACGATTAGGCCCGATCTCACGGCCCGACTCGAAACGCCATGCGGACGATCTGGAACGGCTCCCTCAGCTTCGGTCTCGTCACGATTCCGGTCGGCCTCGCCGTCGCGCAGCAGCGCAGCGACGTCTCGTTCCGCACGCTGCATCGCGAGTGCGGCTCGCCGATCAAGCAGAAGCGCTGGTGTCCGGTGCACGAGCGAGAGGTCGAGGCGGAGGAGCTCGTCAAGGGCTGGGAGTTCGCGAAGGGTCAGTTCGTGACGGTCGAGGAGTCGGATCTCGAATCAGTCGAGCTCAAGCGCTCGCGCTCGATCGAGCTTCTCCGTTTCGTGCCGCTGGCCGAGGTCGACCCGCTCTACTTCGATCGCGCGTACTACCTGGCGCCTGCCTCCGAGCCCGTAGGCCGCCGGCCGTACGCGCTGCTGCTGCGGACGCTCCAGGACGCAGAGATGGCAGCTGTCGGGCGCTTCGTCCTCTGGGGCAAGGAGAACCTGTGTCTCGTCCGCGCGCTCGAGGACGCGCTCGCGCTCGAGACGCTGTACTACGCCGAGGACATCCGCTCCCGGGCCGAGATCACCGAGGCCCTGGAGGAGGCGGACGTCAGCGAAGCCGAGCTCACGATGGCGCGCCAGTTGGTCGAGAGCCTCGCAGGCGACTTCGATCCGGCCGAGTACCGGAACTCATATCGTGACGAGCTCCGCGCCATGCTCGACGCGAAGCTCAAGGGGCAGGAGATCGTGTCGCCGGAGCCCGTGCCCGAGGCTCCCGTGATCGATCTGATGGATGCGCTTCGCCAGAGCGTCGCCGCCGCCTCCGAGCAGAAGCCGCCGGCGCGCAAGCGCAAGGCGAAGACCGCCTAGACACCGGATCTCATCCGGCCCGATCTCACGGGCTTATGTTCGTTTGCAGGATTGACCCCGGTCTTGGGGTCTGCGCTGTAGGGGCCGGATCTCATCCGGCCCATTTCGCCGTATCCGTCGCTACCGCTCGACCTGGCCGGATTGCACGGCCGCGAGCTGCGCGGCGAAGAGCGTCTTGTCGATCTTGCCCTGATAGATCGGGACCGACTCCTCTATACAGAGCCGGATCACCTCCTGCCTGTCGATTCCAAGCTCCTTGGAGAGCTCCTCGGGCGTGAGGTGATTGGCCATCAGGTGCTCCTTTCGGTCACCTCGGCGCCGAACCGGGACACGCGGTCGCCGATGCGGGCGCAGAGACGCAAAAGCCCGCCGTCGACGCGCGACCGGCGGGCTCGTTTCCCTACCACGGCGGCGGCTGCCATCACCAGCGCCGCTGCTCCTGTCGAACCATGCTCTAAGGATACGCTGTCCGGCCGATGGAGGCAATCGCAATTTCCGGCTCGATGCCGGGTTTCGCGGAGCGGCTCGAGCCGATCCGTGGCGTGCCGATGCGCTGGCGGGTGGGCGGCGCCGGTCCCTCGCTCGTCCTCGTCCACGGGCTCGGCGGCGTGGGAGCCAACTGGGCCGAGATGGTCTCCGTCCTGGCTGCCCGGTGGCGGTTGCTGGTGCCCGACCTCCCCGGGCACGGCGGCTCGGCGCCGCTGCCTTCCGCGTACGGGTTGGCCTCGTTCGCCGACCGTGTCGCCCTCGTGGCCGAGCGCGAGGAGATGCTGCCGGCGGCGTTCGCCGGTCACTCGTTCGGCGGGGCGGTCTCGACCCGGCTCGCCCTGCGTCGCCCGGACGCCGTCCGCGCGCTCGCGCTCTTCGCGTCCGCGGGCCTGCTCTCGTTTCCCGCCTGGCGGCGGGCGGGCATGCGAGCCGCCAGAGCGCTTCGGCCCGCCGAGGCGTGGTTCGCCCGCAACCGGGAAGCCGTGGCACGGCGACCGCGCTTGCGGCGGGCGGCCTTCGGCGGGTGGGGTGCGGTGCACCCGGCGGGGATGTCTCCGGCCGCTGTCGCCGGCTTCCTCGAGGGCAGCGGGCTGGCCACGGATACGCCGACGGCTCGCCACGCGATGATCGCGGATCGGAGTCGCGAGGAGCTCGGCTCGCTCTCGTGTCCGACGCTCGTCGTCTGGGGCGCGCGCGACCGGCTCGTGCCGCTCGACGTGGGCTTCGAGTACGCGCGCCTCACCGGCGCGGGGCTGCGGGTCGTTCCCGCCGCCGGGCACCTCGTCATCGGCGAGTACCCGGAGGAATGCGCGCGGCTGCTCCAGGAGTTCCTGGACCCGATCACGGCCGTCGTGAGCGCCGAGCCGGATCTCGACGCGGTGCTGGCGGCCGCTCGCCGCCGCCTCGAGGCGCTCGCGCTCTACCCGAAGCCGCTCAGGCGCGACGTGCGGGTCGTCGTCTGGCCCTGGTTCTTCCGGTTTTTCTGGTTTCGCCGCTACGTTGCCTACGCGCTGATCAAGACGATCGTGCTCAAGGAGACGCCGGCCCAGTACGTGGCGCGCCGCGGCGTGCAGCGACTCGAGGACCTGCTCGTCCACGAGCTGTGCCATGTCTGGCAGACCCAGCACCATCCGATCCGGACGGCCATGGCCCTCTTGCGCTACCCGTATCGCGAGAACCCCTTCGAGCAGGAGGCCCGCCGCGCGGCAGCGGGATAGGCTCCGACGATCCGCGGCTGCAGTGCCGGCCGGTTCGCGGCCCGTCAGGGCTTCGTCGGGAGGAGGTCCTCGTCGAGCTCGCCGCCGCGGGAGATGTGCTCGATGATCATCCGGTCGGTGAGCCACTCGACCGGCGCCCGGTCGTCGGTGAGCGGGCCCTGCCGCGCTTGCACCGGCTCGAGGTCGCGGGAGAAGAGCTCGCCGAGGATCGAGATCCGCGGGCTCAGGTCCTGCACGCGAGTCACGAGGGCGTCGCGGTCGAGAGGCGTGTCGAGGCCGAGCACCAGCTCGTTGAAGCGAAGCGGCTTCCAGCTCCACGCCTGGGGGAACGCTGCGAGCACCGTCGAGCCGACGGCCTGCGACAAGCGGTCGTCACCGGGGACCGCGGCGACGTTCAGCGCCAGGATGCCGCCCGGCTCGAGCCGCTCGCGCGCGAGCTCGAAGAACTCCTTCGTAGCGAGGTAGAACGGGATGTAGGGCTGGCGGTACGCGTCGACGACGATCACGTCGTAGCGCTGGTCGGTGAGCCGCAGGAACGGGCGTCCATCCTCGTCGTGCACGGTCAGATTCGGGTTGTCGCCGAGCCCGAGGTAGCGCCGCCCGACCTCCGTCACCTCGGGGTCGATCTCGACGCCGTCGATCCGTACTTCCGGGTAGAGCTCGCCAAAGGCCCGGGCGATCGTGCCGCCGGCGTTGCCGATCACGAGCATGCGCTCGAGCGGCCGGTCGAGGAGCGGCGGCACGACGAGGAACATGTCCCATTCCCCGCCGGTGAGGACGCTGTTCGGCCGCCACACCGAATGCACGGCCACGCCCTCGTTGAGCTGGAGGACGCGGGAGCCGTCGCGTCGCTCCACGATCTGGACGTACTGGTACGTGGACTCGGTCTCGTGAAGGAGCCCCTCGGTGCTCTTGATCGCGCCGGTCGGGATCGCGAGGAGCGCGGCGACCGCGATCGTCGCCACCTGCCAGCGCCTTCCGAGCAGCAGCGCGGCGCTCGCGGTGAGCAGCGCCGCCGAGCCGAGCATCGTGCGCTGCGTCCCGATGAGCGGGATCGTGATGATTGCGGAGACGAACGTGCCGAGGATCGATCCGACCGTCGAGATCGCGTAGAGCCGGCCGGCGACCGAGCCCGCGCTCCGCACGTCCGCGAGCGCGAGCCGGATCGCGAAGGGCGAGACGCAACCGAGCAGCGTCACCGGGATCGCGAACAGCGCCAGCGCCGCGAAGAACGAGCCGACGACGGCTCCTGCCGACACGGCGTCCAGGCCCCGGACGGCGAGATCGAGGACCGGCCGGGAGATGAACGGCAGGACGGCGATGAACGCCGCGGCGGCGAGGATGATCAGGCCGAGCACGCGAGGCTCCGGCCGGCGGTCGGCCCACTTGCCGCCGAGCCAGTAGCCGAGCGACAGGTAGATCAGGATGAGGCCGATGATGTTCGCCCAGACGATCGTCGAGGAGCCGAAGTACGGCGCCAGGAGCCGCGACGCGGCGATCTCAGTGGCAAGCGTCGCGGCGCCGGCCGTGAAGACGACGAGCCCGAGGCGCTTGCTCGAGACCCGGGGCTCGGCGACGCGCACGGGCTGCGCCTCGTCCTGGACAACCGTCGTCGCCATGGCGATAGCTTGACAGGGGCGAGCCGAGCCTCGCTACACCGGGTTCGGGAGGTCGACGAACTCCCACTCCACCCCGAAGCGCTCGGCGAGGGTCGCCGCCAGCGCCTTGACGCCGAGCGTCTCCGTCGCGTAGTGGCCGGCGGCGACGAAGTGCATGCCCGCCTCACGGGCGATCATGAGCGAGGGCTCGGCCGGCTCGCCCGTCAGGAAGCAGCCGTAGCCCTGTGAGGCAGCGTCGGCGAGGAAGCGCGCGGCGCTGCCCGAGCAGACGGCGACCTGCTCGATCCGCTCGGGACCGGCTCCGAGGACGAGCGGGGCGCGCCCGAGCTCAGCCTCGATCCTCGCCGCCAGCTCGGCGATCGTGCAAGGCTGCGCGAGCGGGCCCCCATAGCCGACCTCGGCGAAGCGACGGGCCGGCTCGATGCCGAGCGCTCGGCAGAGGAGCGCGTTGTTCCCGACCTCGGGATGCGCGTCGAGCGCCAGGTGGTACGCGGCCAGGCTCAGGTCGGCGTCGAACAGCGTCTGCAAACGAGCCCGCAGCGCCCGATCGACGACGCGGGGATCGCGATCCCAGAAGAGGCCGTGGTGGACGAGCAGGAGCTGCGCGCCGGTCGTCAGCAGCACGACGGAAGAGCTCGAGCGAGGCGGAGACGCCACACGCGATCCTCGTCACTTCGTCCGCGCCGACGACCTGGAGGCCCATCGGGCCGTAGTCCGGGTACGACGCGAGGTCGAGGTAGTCGTTCGCGAAGGCGACGATCTCGTCCCGAGAGGCCATGGTCGCGACTGTAGCGCTCGTTCCGCAGGCCGGCCCGGGCTGGCTGTCCCGGGCACGGCGTGCGTCTGGTACCGAGGGCAGCGGGCAGGCATCTAGGCTTTGACTGTTCGGGGTGTAGCGCAGCCTGGTAGCGCGCACGGTTCGGGACCGTGAGGTCCCCGGTTCGAATCCGGGCACCCCGACTGAACCTCGCCCATGCGGGGTTTCTGCCAGAAGCCTGAGAAATGCATGGCGCTCCTCGTGGGGCGCTCTGCCGTCCGCAGGCCGTTCACGAATCCGAACGTCGCGACCCGGCCTCGGATCGGTAGGCTTGACGTGTCAATCCTCCTCCTGCCTGTGGACCGTTCCGGCCTGCTTGCCGGAACGAGTCGAAAGGTGGGCGGTAATGCCGAACTTGGATTCAGGCGCGAGGCGCGCGCAGACAAGGTCGTCGGCGGGCCCTCGTGGCTAACAAGAACCGACAGCAGACCGCGGCAAAGCGACAGCGAGAGCGCGACCTACAGGAGCGGCGCGCGCTGAAACAGGCGAAGAAGGAGGCGCGCAGGGCCGGCACAGCCAGCGTCGAGACCCCCGACTCGCCTCCCGAGGAACACGACGGCCCGTCCGACGCGCCGCCGACGCCCGGAGATTGATAGGTGGCCGCCTCGGCCGAAGAGCCGACAGGCGAGGCGCTCGTGCCGGTTGCTGCTGCCGACCTCTCGAGCGGCGTGCAGGAAGAGCTGGACGACGCTCCGGCGCGCGTGACTCGCAGCAAGCCGCGGCCGATCCCCGATCCATGGATCGACTGCGAGCGGTGTGGTTGGCGTCACTACCCGGCGAGTGTCTCGGGGGGTTGGCGCCTCGTCACCACATGCACCTCCTGCGGCACCCGGCTACGAGATGCCGCCGGGTCGGAGGTTCCGTAGCTCCTCGAGCACGCCGTTCTACGGCCACGTGCTCGACCACGGCTCGAGGTCGAGCGCCCCGCCTTCGCGGCACTCTGGCGAGCGGTAGAGGGGATCCGACGTCGAATACACCTCTCCCCAGTAGAGACTCGCGAGCAGGTTGCCCTCCGCCTCGCTCAGTCCGAGCGCCTGCGCGACCCTGGACACGTGCTGTGCGCCGAAGCACTCCGCCTCGGCCTCGGTGGCGAGGCGGGCGACGAGATGGCCGGCCTCGTGCCCGACCGTCACCAGCGCCTGGGCAAGGTCGAGAGCGGGCGTGCCGGCCGGGGGAAGCGCCGGCCGGTCGGCGAGCGCCGCGAGTGGCTCGCAGACCCGCGCCGCGAGGTTGATCGTCTCGTCGGCGCCATCCGTGACCGCCACGCCGAGCACGTTCTGAGGGTCGACCTGTCCGATCGGCGCCTGGCTCTCATCGAGGACGACCGGCCACTCCGAGCGCGTCCAGCAACGCACGGGTATGGCGCGGCCGACCGCAACCCGCACGGCCTCCTCGAGCAGCGGCTCCAGGCGCCTCTGCTCGAGCGGGATCGCGCTCGCGCGAGCCTGCGCCTCTTCGTCGACCGTGAGCGAGGCGCAACCGGTGACGAGCACCGGGGCCGCGCCGAGGCAGGCGAGCGCGAGCAGAAGCCGGCGGAGGCCCATGGTCTAGATGGTCGATTCCACGATCCACGCGCGGCCGGATGCGCCATCTGGCGCGTCTGGGCCGCTTCCGTCCCTGTCTGAGAGGCCGTGCGGCCTCTCAGAAGGCCCGTGCGCTTCGCGAGGTCGGGGCTTGCCGAGGCGTCCAGCCTCGCCTGCGCCCCGGCCTCACGTCCCAGAGCGGCCGGCTGACGCCCCGGCGGAGGCGGATCTCGTGGAATCACCCATCAGCCTCGGCGTCGCGCCCGAGCGCCACTCACTCCTTCGAGCTATCCTCAGCGCATGGCCGATCGCCTGCGCGTCGCGTGCGTCCAGCTGAACGCGGGTGCCGACAAGCCGGCCAACCTCGAGAAGGCGGAGCGGCTCGTCGCGCGGGCGGCCGCGACCGGCGCCGACGTCGTCGTCCTGCCGGAGAAGTGGAACGCGATCGGGGGGCCGGATGTGTTCCGCGCCAACGCCGAGACGGTCGAGAGCGGCGAGACCTTCGCCTCGCTGTCCTCCTGGGCACGCCGGCACGGCGTCACGATCGTCGGAGGCTCCGTTACGGAGCGCCGCGACGGGCGCGAGAAGCTCTCCAATACCTGCCCGGTGTACGACCCTCACGGAGAGCTCGTCGGCCTCTACCGCAAGATCCACATGTTCGACGTCGAGGTCGGGGGTCAGGTCTACCGCGAGTCGGAAGCCGAGGAGCCCGGCGAGGAGCCGGTCGTCTGCGAGGCCGAAGGCTGGAAGCTCGGTCTTACCGTTTGCTATGACCTGCGCTTCCCGGAGCTCTTCCGGATCGAGGCGCTCGAGGGCGCGGAGCTGATCACCGTGCCGGCCGCGTTCACGCTCTTCACCGGCAAGGATCACTGGGAGCTGCTGCTGCGCGCGCGTGCGGTCGAGAACCAGCTCTACGTCGCCGCGTCGAACCAGTGGGGGGAGACGTCTCCGGGCAAGTCGAGCTACGGACGCTCGCTGATCGTCGACCCCTGGGGCATCGTGCTGGCGGCCGCCCCTGACGAGGACTGCGTCATCTCCGCCGAGCTCGACCGGGCGCGCCTCGAGAGCGCGTGCGCGCAGAGACCTGCCGTCGCTGGCGAACCGGCAGCCGCGGCCTATCGCTGGCCGGCCGAGGTCTGATCGCAGGCCTTCGGCCCGCGCGGGCCGGATGAGCTCCGGCCGCGACGCCCGGCGGTCTTCATCGATGAGCCTGAGGGCTGTTCTCTTCGATGTCGACTTCACGCTGTGCAAGCCGGGGCCGCTGCTCGGCCCGGAGGGCTATCGCCGCGCCGGCGAGCGGCTTGGTCTGCGCCTCGACCCGGACCGCTACCCGGCGGCGCGCGCCGCGGCGATCGAGGACCTCGAGCACCATCCCGGAGCTCCTTCACGACGAGCAGGTCTGGATCCGCTTCACCGAGGACATCGTGCGCGGCATGGGCGGCGACGGCCCGGCCGTCAGCGCGCTCGCGATCGAGGTCGTGCGCGCCTGGGAGCACGCGCCGAACTTCGAGCTCTACGAGGACGCGCCCCCGGTGCTCCGGGAGCTTCGCCGGCAGGGCTTGCTGATCGGCCTCGTCTCGAACACGAGCCGTGACCTCGCTCGCTTCGTGGACACCTTCTCGCTGGACGTCGACGCCTGGGTCACGAGCGCGTCGCACGGGATGGTCAAGCCGAGCCCGTCGATCTTCCTCGCCGCCCTGCGGGCGCTGGACGTCGAGCCTGCGTGCGGCGGCGATGGTCGGCGACTCGCTGCTCGACGACGTCGAGGGCGCGCGGGCGCTCGGCATGCGGGCGTTCCTGCTCGATCGGGAGGGGCGCTTCCCGGGTCGAGCGGACACGCTCCCCGACCTCTACGCGCTGCCGGCGGCGCTGGCGCTCGGCTGGGCCTCCGCCGCCGGAGCGCGCGGCTACACTCGGACGATGGCTGAGGGCGGACGGGCGCAGCTCGCTCTGGTACGCGGCGCCCCGCCGGCGCTCGGCACGCGCGAGACGACGGCGCTCATCTGGTCGCTCGGTCTCGGCTCGTTCGGCCTGGCCTGGTCGAAGACGACGGTCGGCACGTATCTGCCGGCCGTGCTCGAGCAGTTCACCGGCTCGGCCGCGCTGATCGGCTTCGTACTTGTCCGCGGAGGGGTGGTTCGCGATCGTGCTGCCGCTGCTCGTCGGCCCGCTCTCGGACGCAACCCGCACGCCGTTCGGGCGTCGACGGCCGTACATGGCGTTCGCGCTCGGCCCGATGGCGCTGTCGCTCGCCATGGTCGCGTTCATGCCGAACTTCGTCGCGACAGCGTTCGTCCTGTTCGCGTTCTTCTTCGCCTACTACATCTACGAGCCGCCGTACCGCGGGCTCTACCCGGACCTGCTGCCGGAAGCGGTGTTCGGGCGCTCCCAGGGCGCCCAGCACATCATGCGCGGGATCGCGCTCGGGCATCGCGCTCGTCGGCGGCGGCTTCCTGCTCGACGTCTGGGAGCCGTTTCCGTTCGTGCTGGCCGCCGCGGTCTCGGTGGTCGCGCTGGGCGCCGTGGTCGCCCTCGTCCACGAGCGTGCGGAGTGGCAGCCGGCACTACGAGCGCTTCCGCTCGCACCTCGCCGCGCCCTGGCGAATCGTCAAGTCCGAGACGTGACGTCGCGCTTCTGCTCCTCGCCAACACGGCGTGGGAGGGCACCTTCGCCGGGATGTACACGTTCGTCGTCCTCTACATCACGAAGGGGCTCGATCAGCCGCTGTACGTCTCCTCCACGGTGCTGGCCGTCGTCGCGGTCGGCTACGTGGTCGCCGCGACGCTCGCGGGGCGGCTCGGCGACCGGTTCGGGATCGGCCGCGTGAGATGGCCGCGTCGCTCGTCTACGGCGTCGGGCTCGACGCTCGTCCGTGCTCGCGACCGAGTGGCACTGGTGGTACTACGCGCTCATCGCTCCCGATCGCCATCGCCGGGGGCACGGTGATGACGCTCGCCTGGGGCCTGCTGTTCAAGGTGATGCCGCCGGACGATCGCGGTGCGGTCTCCGGCCTCGCGATCATGACGAAGGGCGTGGGGCTGCTCGGCGGCCCGCTCGGCAGTCGGGGCCGCTGATCGACATCTTCCGGCCGTTCTTCGACGTCGACCGACGGCTACGCGGCCATGTGGCTGGCGGTCGGCCTCCCGATCCTGCTCGTGCGTGCCGCTCGTCGTCGCCCTCGTCGCGCGCCGAGGACGCCGGCGGCTACAGACACGGAGTCGACGCCCGGTCGCGTGAGCCCGAAGCCCCAGAGCTCGCCGTCGAGGACGTAGAACGCGGTCTGGGCCCGCTGCGCCGCGCAGCAACAGCGCCGAGTAGCGGACGCAGCGGCGCCGCACGAGGGCGCCGAAGACGCGGGTCACCTCGCGCCTCGGGCGCGCCGAGCTCGACGCCCGTCGTCCGTGCGCCACCCGCCGGCTGCCAGAGCGTGAACACGCGGACGACGCGACCGCGCCTGAACGGCGACGCCGGCGCCCTGCGGCTCGAACGGGCCGGTAGTTGAAGTACCAGGTCTCCGGGGAGCAGTCCCGGCAGCGCCCGAAGCGCGCTGCCCCAGACGCTCCTGCACCTGCGCCTTCGTCATTCCGATCGAGACGCCGCCGAGCGCTCTGGCCGGGGACGAGGATGCCCTCGCCGGGACGAGCGCGCCGAGGCGCCGCCGGCGAGCGCGAGCGCGGTCGCGAGCGCGGCGACGGCCGCCGTTACGCGCGCGGCGAGCGCGGGCCCCCACGACGCGAGCGGCGAGATGTCGCCGCCGCGGCCGTTGAGCTGCCGGTAGCCGAGCGCGTGCTCCGCCTGCATCATCTTGTGGATCTGGGTCGTGCCCTCGTAGATGATGGGCGCGCGGGCATTCCGGAAGTAGCGCTCGATGCCGTACTCGGCCGAGTAGCCGTAGGCGCCGTGCACCTGGATGGCGAGGTTCGCGGCCTTGAACGCCTCCTCGGTCGCGTGCCACTTGGCCAGGCTCGTCTCGCGCGTGTTGCGCGACGCCCTTGTTCTTGAGCCAGGCGGCCTGCATGACGAGCAGCTTCGAGGTCTCGTAGCCGAGCACCATCTCGGCGATCATGTCCTGGACGAACTGGTTGCGCCCGATCGCCTGGCCGAACGTCTCACGCTCGCGCGCGTACTCGACCGATCGCTCGAGGCAGGCCCGGATGACGCCGAGGGCGCCGGCGGCGACGGTGAAGCGGCCCTGGTCGAGCGAGTACATCGCGATCTCGAAGCCCTGCCCCTCCTCGCCGATCAGGTTGTCCTCGGGCACCTCGCAGTTCTCGAAGAAGAGCTCGCCGGTCGAGCCGGCCCAGATGCCGAGCTTGTGCTCGATGTCGGTCGCCGAGAACCCGGGCGTGCCCTTCTCGACGACGAAGGCGGAGATGCCCTTGTGCCCCGCCTCGGGGTCGGTCTTCGCGAACACGAGCGCGTGATCGGCCACCGTCGCGTACGAGATCCAGTTCTTCTGGCCGTTGAGGACGTAGATGTCGCCCTCCCTCGCAGCCGTGGTCCGCATGGCGGCGACGTCCGAGCCCGCCGCCGGCTCGGTGAGGCCGAAGCAGGCGATCTTGTCGCCGCGCGCCTGCGGCGTCGAGCCAGCGCTGCTTCTGCTCCTCCGTGCCGTACCTGAGCAGGGAGAGCGAGTTGAGGCCGACGTGCACCGAGATCAGCGTGCGGAACGCCGACTCGCCGCGCTCGATCTCCTCGCAGACGAGCGCCTCCGCCACGAAGTCCATGCCCGGAGCCGCCGTACTCCTCCGGGATCACGATGCCGAGCAGACCCGAGCTCGGCCATGCCCTCGATGACGCCCATGTCGAGGGAGTGGTTGATGTCGTTCTCGATCGCGTTCGGCAGGACGCGCTCGTCGACGAAGCGGCGGACCGCCTCCTGAACGTCGCGTTGCTCGTCGGTCAGATCGAGGTCCACGGCGCGTAGTCTACGAGAGGTGACAGTGCGTCATACAGAACTGTGAAGCGTCGTTCGCGAGAGCCCATGCAGAGCGGTGGCGCTGGTAAACTGCGCCGTTCCATGCGGGCTGAACCCGGAGTGTCGGCTGCCCGGGATCGGGCCTACTATCAGGAGCGTCGCCAGGCGCAGGCGCGGGCGGCGCGCCTCCGCCGTCTCATTGCCGTAGGCGCGGTCGGTGTGCTGGCCGTCCTCGCCGTCGGCATCGGGCTCGGCTTCGCCGGCTCGACCGACCGGATCGCGGCCGGCGTCACGATCGGCGGGGTGGAGGTCGGTGGGATGACCGCGGAGGAGGCCCGGCGCGCTCTCGCGGCGCGCTACTCGGCTGTGCGCCGACGAGCCGGTCGTCTTCGCGCACGGCGAGCGGCGCTTCCGGGTCGCCCCGGCCACGGCGGGCGTCTCAGCCGGACTGGGACGTCGCGGTCGCACGAGCGCTCGACGAGAGCGACGGCTTCCTGCTCTTCCGAGGCTTCAAGCGCCTCGCGCTGCGCCTCGGGGGCCACGACGTCTCGCTCGTCGGTGTCGCCGGCGAGCAGGCGGTCGCGGCTCAGGTGCGAGCGGCTGGGCGCGGAGATCGACCGGCCCGCTCGCGACGCGGCGCTCGTTCTGAACGGCGACCAGCCGGCCGTCCGACCTGCTGCAGGCCGGCGTCGAGCTCGACCGCGGAGCGGCCGCCGTGGTCGTCGGCGGAGGCGCTCGTCGGCTTCGACCGCGAGCGAGCCCGATCGCGCTGCCGGTCACGGTGGACGAGCCCGCGGTGCGCGCTCCCGACCTCGCTCGAGGCCGCGCGAGCAGCTGCGCATGGTGCTGTCGGGCGCCGGTCCAGCTCACGTACCGCAAGCAGACGTTCACCGCTCGAGCCCGAGCGGACCTCGCCGACCTCTTCGTGCTGCCCGCCGGTGGCGCCCGCGAGCTCGCGATCGGCGGCGAGGCGGCCGCCGCCTACTTCAAGGGCCTCGCGGAGCACGCTCAACCGCAAGCCTGTCGACGCGGACTTCACGCTCACCGCCGGCGGCAACCCGCGCGTCATGCCCGCGAAGGAAGGTCGCGCACTCGATCGGAACGCGTCGAGGAAGGCGCTGCTGGCTGCCGCGCTCGCGACCGACGCCCGACGGCCGCAACGCAGATCTCGTGGTCGCACGGCGCAGCCCGAGTTCACGACCGCCCGAGGCGAAGGCGATGGGAATCGTCGACGTCGTCAGCGCGTACACGACGGTCTACGGCGGCGACCCGAACCGGCTTCACAACGTGCGCCTCGTCTCCCAGCTCATCGACGACCATCTGATCGCACCCGGCGAGACGTTCTCCTTCAACGAGACGACGGGCGAGCGGAACGCAGACCAGGGCTTTCTCGAGGCGCCGGTGATCATCAACGGCGAGCTTCAGACGGGGCTCGGCGGCGGCGTCTGCCAGGTCTCCACGACGGTGTTCAACGCCGCCTTCGAGGCGGGCCTGTCGATCGAGGAGCGTACGAATCACGCCCTCTACATCTCGCACTACCCGACGGGGCGTGACGCCACCGTCAACTTTCCCGACACCGACCTCAAGTTCACGAACGACACGGGGAACTGGCTGTGGCTGCGCGCGTTCGTCGGTGCGAGCGAGCTGACCATCGCGCTGTACGGAACGCCCGTCGACCGTCGCGTCGAGATCGAGCGACGCCGCTCGAGGTCGTCGGTCCGCCGGTCGTGGAGCGGATCCTCGACCCGACGCTCGAGAAGGGCACGCGGATCGTCGAGGAGCGCGGCCAGCCTTCGCGGTCGGTCTCGGTGCGGCGGATCGTCTACGACGCCGACGGCAACGTGCTCTACGACACGGTCTGGTCCTCGAGCTACGTGTCCGAGCCGCGGGTCGTCCGGGTCGGGACGAAGCCGCCGCCATCACCGGTCGTCGAGGAGGAGCCCGAGGCCGAGGGCGGCGCGGCCGAGCCGGGCACGAGCGCCGGCGGAGACGGATACGGCGCGACCGACCGGTGGAGCCCACCGGCGGGCGAGGGCGCGGCGCGACCGGGCGGGGGCGAGCGGCGCCGGCGGCCGGACGGCTGGACCGGCGGGGCGGCTCGCACGAGGGGTAGGCGGCTGGCTCACGGTCCAGGCGGCCGGATGGACGGCCGCTCCGTCGCCTGAGAGCCGCAGCCGCCGCGACGGCTGACGGCCTGCCGCGTCCAGCGCGGCCGCCTCCGCGACGCCGCTACCGGCAGCCGTCAGAGGCGGGCTCTACGCCTCGAGGGCGCGCAGGGTCTCGAGGAGCCACTCCGGCAGGCGGAGCGGTCGGAGCGTGCGCGCGTCGACACACGCGTGGGCGGTCCAGCCCTCGGCGAGGAGGCCTTCGGGCTCGGTCGTGCGCTCGAGCGCGTACTCGAAGCGGAAGCGGGCGCCGCGCAGGTCGGTCGTGCGCGCCCAGACGCGAATGCCGTCGTCGAAGCGCGCCGGCTGCCGGTAGCGGACGTAGGCCTCGGCGGTGGTCACGTCGATCCCGTGCTCCTCGACCAGGCCCTTGTATCCGCCGGGGAAGCGGGCCAGGTAGTCGATCCTCGCGATCTCGAGCCAGACGAGGTAGGCGGCGTTGTGGACGATGCCCTGCGCGTCGGTCTCGCTGAAGCGCACGCGCAGGTCGGTCGAGAAGCGAAAGCCCTCCACGGCCTCCATCGTACGATGCGGCTCTGGAAGATGTTCGCCGAGCGTCTTGCCGAGCTCATCCGCATGCGCCAGCCGTGCGTAGCGCTGACCGGCGCGGGAATCTCGACGGAGAGCGGCATCCCCGACTTCCGTTCTCCGACGGGCATCTGGGCGACGGTCGATCCCCGCGAGTTCGCATCGCTCTCTGCCTTCCGCCGCGATCCCGAGCGCGTGTGGACGTTCTATCGCCTCGCGCGTGCGGATGCTGACCGAGGCTGAGCCGAACGCCGCTCACCGCTCGCTCGCCGAGCTCGAGCGCCGCGGCTTGCTCGCCGCGGTCGTCACCCAGAACATCGACCTGCTGCACGAGCGAGGCGGGAGCAGGGAGGTGGTCGAGGTCCACGGCTCCATTCGCAGCTCGAGCTGCCCTCGCTGCGGGCAGCGCTGCACGCTCGCGGAGGTGCTCGAGCAGCTCGCCGGATCGGAGGCGGCGCCGCGGTGTCCGGCGTGCGCCACGATCCTCAAGCCCGACGTCGTCTTCTTCGAGGAGATGCTCCCGGTAGAGGCGATCGACCGCGCCTACGAGCTCGCTCGGCAAGCGGGGCTCCTGCTCGTCGTCGGCTCCTCGCTCGAGGTCTGGCCGGTCGCGGAGCTGCCCTCGGTCACGAAGGCGGCGGGCGGCGAGGTGGCCATCGTCAACGTGGGCCCGACGAGCTTCGACGGCGGCGCCGCGCTCAAGATCGAGGAGAGCGCAGGCGACGTTCTCGACCGCGTCCTGGGGTTGCTGTAGGGGCCGGTCCGACGCGATGCCGGCGCGCCTACGTCCGGCGGACGCAGGTGTCGAGCCAGCGCTCGAAGAAAGCCGGCCGCTCTGGCGGATGCTGTCGGCCTGCTCCTCCATCTCGCCGATCAGGCCCGGGAGGGACCCTTGCCCGAGCACGCGCTCGGCGTACGCCTCGTACTCGGGTACGGCAGCCCACTCGCGCGCCATCGCGGCCGAGACCTCGAGGTGGAACTGGACGCCGTAGGCGCGTGCCGCCGAAGCGGAAGGCCTGGTTCGGATAGGCCGCCGAGGAGGCGAGACGGACGGCGCCGTCGGGCAGGTCGAACGTGTCGCCGTGCCACTGGAGCGAGAGGAGGTCCGCCGGGAGCCCGGCGAAGACCGGGTCCGCGCGCGCCTCGTCGGTCAGCGTCACCGGCATGACGCCGACCTCCGGCTCCGAGCCCGGCGTAGACGCGCGCGCCGAGGCTCGCGGCGAGCAGCTGGACGCCGAGGCAGGCCCCCCAGAAGGGCGTTCCGGCTCGCACCGCCTCGCCGATCGCCCGCTTCTCGGCGGCGAGCCACGGCAGCTCGGTCTCGTCGTTCACGCTCATCGGGCCCGCCCATGGCGACGATCGCGTCGAAGCGGCGCCAATCCGGGAGCGGCTCGCCCTCGTCGAGCTCGACGCGCCGAAGCGTCGCTCCGCGCTCGTCGAGGACGTCCTCGTAGACGCCGGGCGGCTCGCAGGCGATGTGCTGGAGAACGAGGACGTCCACTTCGTCGCGAGGGTACGTCACCGCTGCGGGACGCGCAGGCGGATGGCGCCCGGCACGACGTCGAACCGCGCCGGCGTCGTCCCCGGCTGCTCGCCGTCGAGCTCGACGGGAAGCGGCGTCACCGCGTCGACGCGTACGGCCGGCCGCGCAGCAGCTCGAGCTTCGGGTGCGGCAGGTGCGTGCCGCGGTAGATCTTCGGCAGCGTTCAGCGCGAGGTCGGTGCGCGTGATGTCGCCGATCAGCGAGGACGTCGAAGAGGCCGTCGTCGGGCGCGGCCTGCGGCGTCATCCGCATGCCGCCGGCGAGGTAGCGGCAGTTGGCGACGAGGACGTCGTAGAACAGGCCGCTCGCGACGCTCGCCGTCGACCTCGAGCTCGCATCTCGCTCGGCTTCCAGCGCGCGAAGACGGCCAGCGTGGCCCAGAGGAAGGACACCTTGCCGCCCATCGCCTTGGACGTCGTGTTGGCCCGCTGGGCGACGGCGCCGCTCATGCCCGCGCTGGCGACGTTCGCGAACCAGGCCGTCCGGGCGGATCCGTCCCAGCTCCGGTAGGCGACTGTCCGGCGTCGATCGTCCGCGTCGAGCCGTCGGCGACGACCGAGACGGCGTCCGCGAGCCGCGTCGGGATGCGGAACGTCCGGACGAAGTCCGTGCCGGTTCCCCGCGGCAGGACGGCGAGCTCGGGCGGCTCGCGGCCCTGCTCGCGGAGCTGCATGAGGCCGTTGACGGCCTCGTTGACCGTGCCGTCCCCGCCGACGGCGACGACGAGCTCGGCTCCGTCGGCGGCGGCCCGCTCGACGAGCGCCGGGATGTGCCCCTGCCGCTCCGAGAAGAGCGTCTCGCCGACGAGCCCGGCCTCGGCCGCGAGACGTGCGATCTCGGGCCACCGCCGCCCGGTCGACCCGTTGGCGGAGGCCGGATTGACGAGGAACGCGACGCGCGGCTCCGGCTCAGTGCCGTTCCGAGTGATCGTGACCGAGGGCGAGCTCGGTCATGTCGTTGACCGCGCGGCGCATCTCCTCGTCCGTGATGCGCACGAACTCGCCTTCGATGTAGATGTCGCTGACGGTCAACAGGCAGCCGGCATCGATCTTGCGCAGCGCGCCGAGCGTGAAGAGCACGGCAGCCTCCATCTCGACCGCGAGGATGCCCCGCTCGGACCACCGCTGCGCCCGGTCGCCGTCGGGATCGTAGAAGACGTTGCTCGAGACGACGGGGCCGACCCGGGGCTTCTTGCCGAGCTCCTTGGCCGCGTGGACGGCGCCGTGCACGAGCTCCCAGCTGGCGGTCGGGGCGTGCGGCTCGCCGCCGGTGTAGTGGAGCGCGGTCGGGTCGGCCGGCGTCGCCGAGATCGCGATGACAGGTCGCCGAGCTAGAGATCCGGCTGGAGGCCGCCGCAGGTGCCGACCCGGACGATGCGCCGGACGCCGAGCTGGACGAGCTCCTCGACGTGATCGCCGCCGACGGGCAGCCCATGCCGCTCGCCTGCACCGAGACGCGGTTGCCGCGGTAGGTGCCCGTGTACCCGAGCATGCCCCGCTCGGCGTTCACCTGCCGTACGTCCTCCAGGAACGTCTCGGCGATGTACTTCGCCCGCAGCGGGTCGCCCGGGAGGAGGCAGGCCTCCGCGTAGTCCGCCGGGCTCCGCGCGCAGGTGGATGGGCATGCGCGGGACTGAGCGTCACTGGACGGCTGGCGCCAGGCGCGCCGTCCGTACGATGTGATCGTGTGCGCGAGTCGTCGAGCGCCCCGATCTGCGGTGGATGCTCGCGCTACTGCGAGGAGGACCCCGTCGAGCGGGTGTTCCTCGAGGACATCGCCCGGCGCGGGCTCGGGCGCTTCGTCGGGCGTCGTCGAGGACGGCAGGCTGACGGCTCTGTGCCACGTCGGCGCGAACCTCGTACCGTCGGGACAGCGGTGTCGCCGCGCTGGCGAAGCTCGCGAGCCGCGGCGAGCCTCGGATGATGGTCGGGGAGGAACGGCGCGGTCACGCGAGCTCTGGGAGGCGATCCGGCGCAAGATGCGGCTCCCGCTCGACGACCGGCCCGGGCCAGCCGGTGTACGTGCTCGACCGCCGCCGGTGCGCGCCGGCGACGGGCTGCGGCCGGCCAGGCTCGACGATCTCGACCTGCTCGTTCCCGCCTGTGCGGCGGCCTACCTCGAGGAGGTCGGCATCGACGCCTACGCTCGCGATCCCGGAGCTCTTCCGCTGGCGAACGCGGAGCCAGATCGAGCTCGGACGCAGCTGGCTCTGGCTCGAGGACGGCGCGATCCGCTTCAAGGCGGAGGCGTCGGCCTGGACGCCCAGCGCCGTCCAGCTCCAGCAGGTCTGGGTCGAGCCGGAGTTGCGCGGCCGCGGCTACGCGCGGGAGGCGATGGCCGATCTGTGCGCGCTGCTCCTGGAGCAGGGGCCGACGGTATGCCTCTTCGCCCGCTCGGACAACCTGCCGGCGCTGCGGCTCTACGAATCGGTCGGCATGCGCCGGACGATCACCTACCGCTCGCTGATCTTCTCGTAGGGGCCGGTCGCCCGCCCGGCTCGCGCTCCGCCCGGAGCGCACGCCCGGACGGATACCGGCGAGCGTCAGCACGGCGGCCGCGAGGCGCAACGCCGAGCGCGATCAGGCCGATCTCCGCGGCGTCCGGGCACGGCGAGCTCGAAGAGCTCCCGCAACGGCGCGACTGCGAAGGACGAAGGCGTAGACGCACGGCCGAGGACCAGGCACATGAGGCCGACCCAGCGCGCCCGCCGGCGGTCGGTCGCCTCGAGCGCGAAGATGACGTAGAGGGAGGCCAGGACGAAGACGCTGAGCGCGACGGTGCGGGCGGCGAGCACGTCGAGGTCGAGCACCTCGTAGCGCGAGCGCGTAGCACGTGCCGACGCCGGCGGCGATCGCAAAGGCCGCCGGTAGCGCAAAGCGAAGCGTGTCCCGTAGGAAGCCGGTCATCCGCCAGGGGCCGGAGCTCGCGCGCGAGCGCGAGGAAGAACGGCGGCACGCCGGTGACGAAGAACGACGCGAAGCTGAGCTGGCGCGGGAGGAACGGGTAGGGGAGCGGCGAGAGGCCGAGCGTCAGCACGACCAGCGCGCCGAAGACGCATTTCGTCGCGTAGATCTTGGAGACCCGCTGCATGTTGCGGAGGATCTGGCGGCCCTCGGCGACGAGGCGCGGCACCGCGTCGAAGCTGCCGCGGACGAGGACGAGGTCGGCGACGGTGCGCGCCATCTGGGAGCCGCCGCCCTGCGCGATCGCGACGCGTGAGGCCTTGAGCGCCGGGACGTCGTTGACGCCGTCGCCCACCATCGCGACGTAGCGTCCCGCGTCTCGCAGCACCTCGACGATGCGACGCTTGCCTTCCGGCGCGATGCGCCCGACGACGATCGCCTGCTCGAGTGGCCCGGAGCAGCTCGTCCGGCTCGGCCGGCAGCTCGCGTCCGTCGAGCGCCCGGCCGGCGGGCAGGCCGACGTCGCGCGCGATCGCCGCGACGGTCGCCGGGTCGTCGCCGGAGAGGACGAGGAGGGCGAGGCCCTCGTCGCGCAGGTAGCCGACGGTCTCGCGCGCCTGTCGGCCGCAGCTCCTCGGCAAGGACGGCGAGCCCGAGCGCCCGCGGGCGCGGCGGCGGGCCCGACGCGGGGTCGAGGCTGCCGATCGGCTCCGTCGGTGACGCCCAGCGCGACGACACGCCGCCCCTGCTCGGCTTCGGCGCGCGCTCGCGGTCGCGAGGTCGCCGAGCTCGAACAGGTCGGGCGCGCCGAGCACGTACGTGCGCGTTCCGAGCTCGGCGGCGCTCCAGCTCCAGCGGCTCGAGAACGGCACGGTGGCGACGGCGTGCTCTCGCCGGCGCCGGGAAGGCAGCCGCGATCGCCTCGAGCGTCGCGTTTCGGGCCGGGAACGCGGCCGCGAAGCCGCTCAGTGCCGGCTCGAGCTCGTCCTCGTCGACGCCCGGCGCCCGGACGAGCTCGGCGACGCGCAGGCGCGGCTCGGTGAGCGTGCCGGTCTTGTCGAAGCAGACGATCGCGGCCGACGCGAGCGACTCGATCGCGTTGAGCTGCTGCGTAAGCGCCCCGTGGCGGGAGAGCTTGAGGGCGCCGGAGAGGTAGACGATGCTCGCGAGCAGGATCAGCCCCTCGGGGACGAGGTTGATCACCGCGGCGACGACGGCGGGGAGGGCGTCGTCGAAAGGCGTGTCGCGCAGCCAGAGCGTCAGGGAGAGGGCGACGCAGAGCGGGATGCCGAGCACGATCAGCATCACGATCAGCCGGTTGAGCCCGCGCTGGAACGGCGACGGCGGGTGCCGAAACGCGCGCGCCTCGCCGGCGAGCCGCTCGGCGTAGCTCTCGTCGCCGACGGCGGTTGCGACGTACGCGCCGGCGCCCTCGACTGCGAACGAGCCGGAGAGGAGGCTGTCTCCCACCCCGCGTGCCACCGGCGCAGACTCGCCGGTCAGGATCGACTCGTCGATCTCGCAGGGCACTCGCCGACACCACGTCGCCGTCGGCGACGACCTGGTCGCCCGGCTCGAGCAGGATCCGGTCGCCGACGACCACCGCCTCCACCCCGAGGAGTCGCGGTCGGCCCGACCGCAGCACCCGCGCACGAGGCGCGACGAGCGCGGCGAGCCGCTCGAGCGCGAGCTTGGCCCGGATCTCCTGCACGGAACCGATCGCAGCGTTCGCGACCACGATGCCGAGAAAGATCGCGTCGGCCAGCTCGCCGAGCGCCACCGTCACGATGCCGAGGACGCCGAGGACGGTGTTCGGGAGCGTGAAGACGTTGTGACGGACGATGCTCGCGTACGAGCGGCTCGCCGCCGGCCGTCTCCTGGGCCCGCGCTCGCGCAGGCGCCGCGCGCCTCCTGCTCCGTGAGGCCGTTGTCGTCGGTGGTCGCGGTCTGCATGTCGAACGCGGTCGGCGGACGGACGGGTCGACCGGAGCCCGCCTTACAGGATTCAGCACCGGGCTGCGTCCGCGGCTGCCGGCACCAGGCGGTCGTACAATCGGTCCGTGGAGCCCGCCGCGATCCGCTCCCGCGTCGAGGAGCACGTTCGCCGGCTCGAGCTCATCCCGCCCGGGCGGCGACGTTGCCTGCCTCGTCTCGGGCGGTCCCGACTCGACGTGCCTCTGGCACGTGCTCACGGCGCTCGGGTACCGGACCTCCGCCGTCCACGTCGACCACCACCGGCGCGGCGAGGAATCGGAGGAGGATGCCCGCTTCTGCCGGGACGTCCTCGGGGCGGAGGTTGTCGACGCGCCGGGCGAGGGCCTCGGCGAGGCCGAGCTTCGCGAGCTCCGCTACGCGGTCGCCGCCGACCGCCGGCGCGCGACGGGCCACACCGCCTCCGACCAGGTGGAGACGGTCCTCTTCCGGCTCGTCTCGAGCGGGCGCCCGACCGGCATCCACGCGCGACGGGACGACGGCGTCGTCCGGCCCCTGCTCTGCCTCTGGCGCGAGGAGACCGAAGCGTACTGCCGCGCCGAGGGCCTGCCCTACCGGGTGGACTCCACCAACGCGGACACGAAGCGGGGCCTGATCCGCGACGAGATCCTGCCGCTCCTGCGCCGGCTGCACCCTGCCGCCGAGCGCAACCTGCTGCTCGCGCTGGAGGAGCCGGATCGCCTGGCGAGGCCGCTCGAGCGCGCGCTGACCGAGCTGCTTGCGTCCGCGGAGGGGTCGAAGCGCGCTCGACCTCGGCAGCGGCCGGGTGGCGGTCCGCGAGTACGAGCAGGTCTGGCTCGAACGGGCCCCGGTGCGTCTCGACCGGCGGTCGACTGGGGCGCCTGGCGAATCGAGCCACGGATGGGCTGGCCTGCATCGTGCGCGGGTTGGCGAGCCGGCGACCGGCTCGCCGACGCCGCGAGATCGAAGGTGCAAGATCTCTTCGTCGATGCGAAGATCCCGAAGTCGGAGAGGGAGGCGTGGCCGCTCGTCGTGCGCGGAGACGACGTGGTGGTCGTGCCGGGAGTCGCCGCCGCCCCGGGCTACGAGGAGGCGGTCGTCGCAACGAGGAGCGGGGGATGATGAAGCAGCGGGATGCTCGAGAGCGCGGTCGAGGAGGTGCTCATCGACGAGCAGGCACTCGCGCAGCGGGTGGCCGAGCTCGGGGCGGAGATCTCCGAGGACTACCGTGGCAAGGATCTCCTCGTCGTCGGCGTCCTCAAGGGCGCCGTCTTCTTCATCGCCGACCTCATGCGGTCGATAGACGTACCGTGCGAGGTCGACTTCATGGCCATCTCGAGCTACGGCTCGGCCACCGACTCGTCGGGCGTCGTGCGCATCCTGAAGGACCTCGACCTCTCGATCGAAGGGCGCAACGTCCTCGTTGTCGAGGACATCATCGACTCGGGGCTGACGCTCTCCTACCTCGTCAGGGCGCTGAAGGCGCGCTCGCCGGCGTCGGTCGAGGTGTGCGCGCTCCTCACGAAGCCCGCCCGACGGCGCATCGAGGTGCCCTGCAGGTACGTGGGCTTCGAGATCCCGCCGCGCTTCGTGATCGGCTACGGGCTCGACTTCGCCGAGCGCTACCGAAACCTGCCGTACGTCGGCGTGCTCCGCGACGAGCTGGCCGCCCAGGTCGAGGAGAGCGTACTAGAAGCCGCAGAGCGGCTGCATGTCGGCAATGAGGGGGAGGCTGCTACCCTTCGACCACCGGTGAGGGCCGGGCTTTCCCGTGAGTCGTTTCTTCCGTAGCGCGCTCTTTCCGCTCATCGTCATCGTCCTGCTGGTCTATCTGGCCTCGCAGACGCTGCTGCCGCGGTCCGACGAGGGCCCGGAGCATGACGCTCAGCCAGGTCATCACGGAGGTCGAGAGCGACCCCGAGGGGATCCGGACAGGTCGATCTTCAAGCCCAAGGGCCAGGAGATCGAGGTCGATCCGCAAGTCGCGGCGAGACGATCAAGGTCAACTACGCGAGCCCTGACGCGCAGTTCCAGTTCCAGAACCTGCTCGAGCGCCAGAACGTCCCGTTCGACTCGAAGGGCACGGGGACCTCCGGCTGGTGGACGGCGCTGACCTACCTCCTGCCGTTCCTCCTCTTCTTCGGCTTCTGGATCTTCCTCATGAACCAGGTGCAGGGCGGCGGCTCGAAGGTGATGAGCTTCGGCAAGAGCCGCGCCAAGCGCATGTCGCCGGACTCTCCGAAGGTGACGTTCAAGGACGTGGCCGGCGCGGACGAGGCCGTCGAGGAGCTGCACGAGATCAAGGAGTTCCTCGAGAATCCGAAGAAGTTCCAGGCGCTCGGGGCGAGGATCCCGAAGGGCGTGCTCCTCTACGGGCCGCCGGGTACCGGCAAGACGCTGCTGGCCCGCGCCGTCGCCGGCGAGGCGGGGGTGCCGTTCTTCTCGATCTCGGGCTCCGACTTCGTCGAGATGTTCGTCGGCGTCGGCGCGAGCCGCGTTCGCGACCTCTTCGAGCAGGCGAAGCAGTCGTCTCCCTGCATCATCTTCATGGACGAGATCGACGCCGTCGGTCGCCACCGCGGCGCCGGTCTGGGCGGTGGCCACGACGAGCGCGAGCAGACGCTGAACCAGCTCCTCGTCGAGATGGACGGCTTCGAGCTGAAGGACAACATCATCCTGATCGCGGCGACGAACCGTCCCGACATCCTCGACCCGGCGCTGCTGCGCCCCGGCCGCTTCGATCGCCAGATCGTCGTCGACCGTCCGGATCGGAACGGCCGTCGCAAGATCCTCGAGGTGCACACGAAGGGCAAGCCGCTCGCGACGGAGATCGACCTCGACACGCTGGCCGCCGGTACGCCGGGGTTCACGGGCGCCGACCTCGCGAACCTCGTCAACGAGGCCGCGCTGCTGGCGGCGCGCCGGGGCAAGAAGACGATCGACATGATCGAGCTCGAGGAGGGGATCATGCGGGTGATCGCGGGCCCGGAGAAGCGCACGCGGCTGCTCTCCGAGCACGAGCGCAAGGTGACCGCCTATCACGAGATGGGCCATGCCCTGGTCGGCCACTACCTGCCGAACTGCGATCCGGTGCACAAGATCTCGGTGATCAGCCGCGGCCAGGCGCTCGGCTACACGATCTCGCTCCCGCGCGAGGACCGCTTCCTGCAGACGAAGTCGGCGCTGCTGGACCAGATGGCGATGACGCTCGGCGGCCGCGCCGCCGAGGAGCTCGTCTTCCACGAGATCACGACCGGCGCCGCGAACGACCTCGAGAAGGTGACGCACACGGCGAAGCAGATGATCATGCGCTACGGCATGAGCGAGAAGCTGGGGCCGCGCACGCTCGGGCGCAATCACGACATGCCCTTCCTCGGCCGCGACATGGGCGCCGAGCCCGACTACTCCGACGAGATCGCACGGGAGATCGACGACGAGATCCGCCGCATCGTCGAGGAGGCCCACGAGCGGGCCAAGCGTGTGCTCACCGAGCGGATGGACGATCTGCACGGGATCTCGCAGCTCCTGATCGAGCGCGAGACGATCGACAAGGACCAGTTCGAGCGCCTGCTCGCCGGGGAGCCCGAGGAGTCGGTCTTCGCCGACGACGCCGAGCCCGAGCCGGAGCCGGAGCCGGAGCCGGAGCGCAAGCCGCAGGTCGAGCCGAAGCCGCGGCCCTTCCCGCTGCCCGCCGCCCGAGGACGCCGCGGTGGACGCGCAGCGAGCCGCGAATGACACCGCCGCGGGCGCGACGTGGCCGCGCGCCAGGAAACCACGGCGGCGTCCTCCGGACGAGGGCGAGCGACCTGACGGCGAGAACCGCAAGCTCGTGTCGGAGCACGACGTATCTCAAGCTCTTTTGCAGACGCGAACGCGGACGCGGCGCCGGTGGGTCACTCCGTTGGAGCTTCGGCGTGGAGGGCGGTCCAGCCGAGGAACCCCGTGAGGCCATCCAGCTTGCCCAAGACCACGGGACCCTGCTTGCCGATCTCGAACTGCACCAAGTCCTTTGCGTGCTGGCTGCCTCGCATCTTGAGGATGCTAAGCGCCCGGCGCATCTCAGACTCGAGCTCGAGGTAGCGAAGGAGGACGATGTTGTTGAAGAGGAAGGAGAGGCCGCCGACGGGCTCGAGGATGTTGCCCATCACGCCCGTCTCGCTCGTGACCATCAACGAGGCCCCGGACGACCGGACGAGTCCGGAGAGCATCCGTGCATAGGCAGGGAACCGTTCCGTCTCGCGGGCTGCGAGCACCGAGCTCCGCGAGGCTGTCGATTGCCACCGGCGCATCGAGCCTACGGCGAGCTCCCTCTGCACGACGGCGCCAATAAGTCGAGGTTTAGCTCTCCCTGCGGAACGTGGTGAATCCGCAGCTGCCCGGAATCCCGTCCGGGCGTGATATCCGAGCCGAAGGAGGCCGCCTTCGGCGGCGAGCTGGGCCGCGGTCTCCTGGAACGAGATGTAGAGGCAGCTCTCGCCGTTGCGAACGCCTTCGAGGATGAAGCGAAGCGCAATTGCGGCGGGCGCGGGCGTCTCAAAGCACTTCTGCAAGACCTCGGTCACGACGGCGCCGAGCTCGTCCCCGCTCTTCTCCTCCACGAGGACGTCACCAAGGTGGAGAAACTCGACCTCTCTTCCAAGCGCGCTCGAATCGAAGAAGACGTAAGTGCTCGAGGTGGCGGACGAGCTTGGCGTGGGGCTCTGACAGCGTCTGTGTAGTAGATCGCTCTGCGCTCGGGGGTGGCATTGGCGAAGCAGATCTGCTGGGCGAGGATATGTCCTTCCGGTTCGCGCGCGGCCCGTGGGGTGCACAAACT
Organism: uncultured Thermoleophilia bacterium; assembly: GCA_963838105.1. Lineage (GTDB taxonomy): Bacteria > Actinomycetota > Thermoleophilia > Gaiellales > Gaiellaceae > CAWJNF01. The sequence goes on from CAWIQC010000011.1 coordinate 81,863, forward strand.
CGATCTTCACGCCGCGGCTTCGTATTCGTGGAGCAGTCCGCCGAGGAGGTCGCGCCGTCGGACATGAGGCGTGATAAGGGTCGCTGTGGGCGGAGGATCGGTGCCGCCGCCGCGATCCGGCGGTCGCAGGTCGAGGCTCGGTGTGGACGCTGCTCGTTGAAGTGGCGGATGTAGACGCGGAGGACGTGCTCGAGCTGGCGGCGGCCGAAGATCAGGAGCCGGTCGAGGCACTCCCTGCGGACGCTGCCGACCCAGCGCTCGGCGTAGGCGTTCGCGTTCGGCGCCTGGACCGGCGTTCGGACGATCTCGATGCCTTCGCTGCGGAAGATGCCGTCGAAGGCGCGGCTGAACTTCGTGTCGCGGTCGTGGATCAGGAAGCGCGGCCGCTGGCTGCGGTCGTCGAGATCCATCAGCAGGTTGCGTGCTTGCTGGGTCATCCACGCCGTATCCGGCTTGCTGCGTACAGGCGACGTATCGACCCGGCGCGTCCCGATCGAGATGAAGAACAGGACGTAGAGCCGCCGCAGCCAGACGGTGTCGACGGTGAACAAGTCGCAGGCGAGGATCGTGTTTCCGTGTTGGCGCAGGAACGACCGCCAGCTGGAGGCGCGCGCTCCGGCGCCGGCGGGATGCCGGCACGGGCGAGCACGTTGCGCACAGCGTCGCCGAAACAATGATCCCGAGCTTGCGTAACTCGCCGACGATCCGGACGTAGCCCCAGTGACTGTTCTCGCGCGCGAGTCGCAGGATCAGCTGGCGTACCGCCGGGTCGACAGGTGGCCGGCCCGGCCGCCTGTGCGGGTACGTCCAGCGGCGCGCGACGATCCGCCGGTGCCAGCGCAGCAGCGTCTCAGGCGTGACGAGGAACGCCTGCCACGAACGACGAGGCATCACCCGGCTCAGCGCCGCCAGTACCAGCCGGTCGCTGCTCGGTCAGCTGCGGGCGCCGCGCCTGCCGCCGCAGGATCGACAGCTCGTGGCGCAAAACGAGGAGCTCGAGTTCCTTCGAGCGGTCGCTGCGCGCAAGCAACAAGACGAGCGCGAACAGCCGGCAGGCAACGACGTAGACGAACGACACGAGCACAGGCGACCTCCAGGACGGGAAGCGCCGACGCTACCCGGCCTCCCAACAGAGCCGTTTTTGGGGCTCGTGCATTTGCGAGCGGTTGCCACTGATTGCGACCGCTAGGCTCCATAGACGCTCCATCCCCGTCGCCGGAATCTAGGATGGGAAGGCGGATTCGTGGACCGCGCTGAGGGATGACCCGTTCCATGTAGAGAGGGGGTCGAATTGCTCGTCCCGGCTCGACGCGGCTGGCTAGTTGTCGGTTGCTCGCGGCTCCAGGTATCTGTAGGCGAGCGCCACCGCCATCGCTCCGTCGCCGACGGCGCCTGCGACGCGCTTGGTCGAACCATATCGGACGTCGCCGGCCGCGAAGACGCCGGGCCGGCTGGTTTCGAGCGGTAGCGGATCGCGGTCGAGCGGCCAGGCTGCGGGACGCCTGCCGCTGTCGTCGAGCAGGTCGAGCCCGGTGAGAATGTAGCCCGCGGTGTTGGTCCGCACCCCCTCGGCGGCGCACCATTCGCTGTGCGGCTTGCCGCCGATGCATATGAAGAGGGTGGTGACGCGCAGCGTTTCATCCCTGCCTGCCGGGCCGGTGATGTCGACCTCGGCGAGATGTCCGTCCTCGGCCCGCAGAGCGGTCACCTGGCTGCCGAGCCGCACGTCGATCAGAGGATGCGCTTCGATCCGGGCGACGAGGTAGGCCGACATGTTCTTGGCGAGCCGGTCGCCGCGCACGATCATCGTCACCTTCGCCCGGGCGTCGGCGAGGTTCAACGCAGCCTGCCCTGCGGCGTTACCCGCCCCTACGACGGCGACGCCCTCCGGAGCATTGGGGAGCTTCGCTGCGACCGGCCCCGTAGTAGACGCCGCGGTCGATCAGTTCGTCGACGCCTTCCACCTCGAGCCGTCGCCAATCCATCCCCGTCGCCGCGATTACGACCGAGGTCGCGACCTCCACGCCGCTGTCGAGGAGAATCACCGGCGGGTCGGTACCTGGACGGCTGCCGACGGCCTCGCGCAGGAACACGAGTTCCGCTCCGAACCGCTCGGCCTGGCGGCCCGCTCGGCGAGCGAGCTCGGCACCGCCGATCCCCTCCGGAAAACCAAAGAAGTTCTCGATCATCGAGGCATGCGAGGCCTGACCGCCTGGAAGGTCGCGTTCGAGCACGATCGTCGCAAGCCCGTCAGAGGCGGCGTACACCGCCGCCCGAGCCCCGCCGGTCCGGCGCCGACAATCGCCAGGTCGTAGTGGGAGCGCTTCGGTGCGGTGGTGAGGTTCCAGGCTGACACCAGCGTCTCAACCGTGGCTCCGACATACGCCCGGCCTCCGTCCAGGACGACCGGCAGCGGCGCCTCGACGAGCCCCATCGATGCGAGCAGGCGATCCGCTTCGGGTGTGCCGGCCTCGAGCCACTCGTGCGGCTGCGCCGCCCTTGTCAGGAAGTCGCGCAGCCGGTGGTCGCCGACTTCGAAGCGCCTGCCTATGACCGTGACGGCGGACCGGACCGGGCTCATCGCTACTGCTCGTAGCTCTCGACGACTGATTCGTCTCGCATAGGCGCAGCGCCCGGTTCGAGTCCGGCCTCCCGACGCGCTCGGCGCTGTCGCAGGTGGTCCCAGCACGTGTTCGGGGCTTCTGTCAGCTCCGCATCCCTGCGCCGGTCGGCTTCCGATGGCTCGCTGCTCTGGTGCCGCCCCAGAGCCGGTCCGCATCGGCCAAAGGCGGTTCGATCGTCCGATGGATCTGGCTGTCGTCGATGTGAC
>CAWIQC010000012.1:0-44392 GCA_963838105.1 uncultured Thermoleophilia bacterium
TTCCGGCCGCGGCGTTTGGCCCAGACAGCATGTTGTATACTACACCAATGCTGACCGTACCGGAAGCGGCCCGGTTGGCCGCGCGAAATCCCGAGACGATCCGGCGCTGGATCCGCGCCGGAAAGCTGCGGGCACGCAAGATCGGCACCCAGCACGTCATCGAGGAGTCGGATCTCGAGGACGCGCTCGCAGCCGACGAGTTGCCGATTCCAGCCTCCTGGGGCGAGCCGGTTACCGCGCGGCCTCTTCCGAGCATCGCTGGGATCATCCGCCGTCAGCGGGCGGAGCACTAGTCAAGTCACATGCTCGTCGTCGACGCGAGCGCCGCCGTCCACCTGGTCCTGCGCGACGCCGCCGAGCGACTTGCGCCGCACGAGGCGGTCGCGCCCGCACTCCTGCGCTCCGAGGCGACTTCGGCGCTGCGGCAGCTCGCGTGGAGAGGCGACCTCGACGATGCCGAGGCGGAGGCGGCGCTCGAGCGCGTCATCGCCGCGCCGATCGCGCTCGAGGCACCGGGGTCGCTCGAGCACGCGTCCTACCGGATCGCAGTCCGGCTGGGATGGGCGCGCACGTACGACGCCGAGTACGTCGCGCTGGCAGCGCGAAACCGCTGTGCGCTCCTCACAACCGACGCGCGGCTGGCCCGCAGGGCGCGGGAGATCGTCGACATCGCCCCGCTCGAGTCGATCTGACACCCTGGCGGGTTCCGTCGGGCTAGGGCCTGAGAGGCAGAGGTCCTAGGGGAAACCCGCTAGCTGTGACCCGGTCTGTTTCGTAGCGTGGAATCGTGCCGTTCCATGGAGGCAGGCTCGCGCACCGGGCGAGCGTCCCTACTGCTATCCGGCAGACGCCGTGGGGGATGCTTGCCGCCGTCGACCTCCACGGCTGCGATGCGAGCGCGCTCCGCGATCCCGACGTGATCAGAGCATTCGTCGCAGAGGTCGTACCTGCGATCGGGATGGAGGCGCACGGCCCCACCTACCTCGAGCGGTTCGGCGAGGGCGAGCTCGAAGGCTGGTCGGCGATGCAGTTCATCAAGACGAGCAGCATCGTCGTCCATGCCGACGAGCACGGCCGTCGCTGCTTCGTCGACGTCTTCAGCTGCCTGGCCTTCGATCCCGAGATCGTGGCAGCCATCGCCGAGCGGTCCTTCGGCGGTGTGGCCTCTACCCGCGTCACTCGAGCGCTGATGGACGTCTTCTCGAACCTGATGATCGCCGGCGAGTGCCTGCTCGACGAGCGCCGGACGCGCGCGTTCCGCAATGCGGTCGAGCGTTGCGTCAAGCCGGAGACCGCGTCCTGGATGTCGGGACCGGCTCCGGCATCCTCGCGTTGCTCGCAGCGAGGGCCGGCGCCGGCCGGGTCCTCGCGATCGAGATCGCCCCCGATCTCGCGGCCGTCGCGCGCGCGAACGCCGAGGCGAACGGCCTGGGCGACGTCGTCGAGGTGGTGGAGGCGGACGCCACCGCGATCGAGCTCGACGAGCAGTTCGACGTCGTCACCATGGAGCTGCTCGACACCGGGCTCGTGGCCGAGCACCAGGTCCACGCGATGAACCGCCTCCACGAGCGCGGCAACCTCGCTCCGGGGGCGCGCGTGCTGCCCCGCCGGTACGCGGCGAGCCTCCAGCTCGTGACCTACGACTTCGACTTCCACGGGCTCCAGATGCCGTTCGTCCTCCAGGCCCGCAACTTCGGCGTGGTGGAGCGGGTGGCCGAGCGGCTGACGGCGCCGGCCGGCTACCTCGATATCGACCTCGCGGGCGGCGCGGTCTCGGTCGCCGTCGAGGCGGAGCTGGTCGTTCCCGCGCAGCGAACGGGGACGGCCAACGCCCTGCTGCTTCGCGGGCGCAGCTACCTCGACGGCGCGCACGAGCTCGGGGCGACGACGGACCTGAACATGCCGGTGATCGTCCCGATCGAGCCCGTCGCGCTCGCCGCCGGAGACCGGGTCGAGATCGAGATCGCCTACGGCTCCGGCGCCGGGTTCCAGGGGCTCCGGGTCTCGGTCGCAAAGGCGGGCGCGATGCCGGTCGCCAGGACGGCGGCCGGCTCCTCTCGACGCTAACCTCTGACCATGAGCGTGGAGTTGGCTGCGGCGCTCGGAATCGCCGCGGCCGTGATCAGCGCGATCGACACCGCGCCCTACATCCGCGACACGCTCCGCGGGAAGACGCGGCCCCATCGCGGGACGTGGCTCATCTGGGGCGTCCTCGGCGCCGTCGGCTTCGCGTCGCAGCGGGCCGACGAGGCGACGTGGAGCCTGATCTTCGTGGGAACGCAGACGGTGCTCATCCTCTCCATCTTCGTGCTGTCCCTCAAACACGGGTACGGGACGCTCACCCGCACCAACGCCGCGATGTTTCTCCTCGCCGGCGCTGGGGTCGCCGTGTGGCTGACAGCCTCGAATCCCACGGTCGCCACCTGCGCGGTGGTCGCCGCGGATCTCGTCGGCGTGGCCATGATGCTTCCCAAGACCTGGGTGGACCCCGGTTCGGAGACGCTGAGCACGTACGTGCTCGCGTCGGTCGCGGGCGTGCTGGCCTCGCTCGCGGTCAACGCCGCGAGCGCTGCGCTGCTCGTCTACCCCGTCTACTTCGTCCTCGGGAACGGCCTGATCGCCGCGACGATCGTCTACCGTCGGCGCCGGCTCGCCGTCGCGACGGGGCAGGCAGCGCCCAGAGGGACGACCTCGTGGGCCGGATGAGATCCGGCCCCTACACGTCTCCTCCCGGGCCGGTCGGGGAACGGCCCCTACGTCTCCTTCCGGCGTCGGGCCGGGTATCCGGCCCCACACTGGGTCACCGTGGGGCCGGACTATCCGGCCCCTAGGGCTAGAAGAGCTTCTCCAGCTCCTCGGCGACGTCGAAGAGGTCGCAGGTGGCGCCGTAGTGGGCGACGTTGAAGATCGACGCCTCGGGATCGGTGTTGATCGCGATGATCGTGCCCGCCGTCTTCATGCCGGCGAGGTGCTGCACGGCGCCCGAGATGCCGAACGCGAGGTAGAGCTTCGGCTTCACGGTCTTGCCGGACTGCCCCACCTGCCGGGCGGAGGGCATCCAGCCGGCGTCGACGATCGGGCGTGACACCGAGAGCGTCGCGCCCAGCTTCTCCGCCAGCTCCTCGAACTGCGGGATGTTGTCCTTCTCGCCGACCCCGCGCCCGATCGAGAGCAGGAAGTCTGCCGTGGTGATGTCCACGTCGGCCGCAGGAGCCTCTTCGAAACGGGTGTGCCGCGCGCGGGACGTGGGTGCGGAGACCTCGAATCCGGTGACCGTCGCCGAGCCCTGTCCCTCAGCTGGTGGCCAGGTGGCCGGGCGCAGGAGCAGCAACACGGAGTCGTGGCCGGGAAACTCGAGCTCCGCGTGCACCTTGCCGCCGTAGAAGGCTCTCTGCGCGATCACGGCTCCGCCCTCATCGCGCAAACTGAACACATCGGTTGCGAACCCGAGCCCGAGCTTCGCAGCGAGCGCCGGCCCGTAGCCCATCGAGTTGACGGTGAATCCCATCAGCGTCACCTGCGGCTTGCGGTCCTGGACGAGAGCTTCGACCGCGGCCTGGTAGACGTCGTTCTCGAACTCGGCGTCGCCGACGGCGACGGTGACGATCTCGTCCACTCCCTCGCGGTTCACCTGGTCGGCCAGCCCGGACGGGTCGGCCGCGATCACGGCGACCGTCACGGGGCCTCCGAGCTCACGGGCCGCCGAGACGAGCTCGAGCGTGACGTCGCGAACCTGCCCCCCGATGTGCTCAGCCACCACGAGGACGTCATTCTCACATCCCGTCCGAGCCGCTCGTCAAGGTGCGGCGGTGCTCTGGCGCCGCTCGGGGACGGCCACGTTCGCTTGCTCTCCGAGAGCCACGGAGTCCCGCCGCCTGAGCGGGCCGAGGGCCCTCGACCGGCATTAGGCGTAGCCGTCGAGGCCAACGAATGAGCACCCGGCTCGGACCCTCGGCGCCAAGGCAAGTGTCGTCGATCAGGGAGGTGAGCGGGTGTACGTCGGAATCGATTGGGCGAGCAGAGCGCACGAGCTTTGCGTCGTCGACGAGAGGGAGCTGTCGTCGAGCGGTTCGGCTTCGGGCACAGCGAGCGTGGGATCAGCGGCGCGCTCGAGCGGCTGACGAAGCTCGGCGACCCGGGCGAGCTGCCGGTTGCGATCGAGCGGCCGGACGGTCTGCTCGTCGACCGGCTGCTCGAGGCGGCCACGGGTGGTGCCGATCCACGCGAACGCCTTCGACGCGGCCGGCTGCGCTGGGAGGGCGCCGGCAGCGAAGTCGACGTCGGCGACGCGTTCCGGCTCGCCGACTGCTGCGGACCGACCGGCACCGGCTGCGGCCGCTGAGGCGCTCGACGCAGCGACGCGGAGCTGCAGGCGCTCGTCCGCTGCGCGACGACCACGTGCGCCCGTGTCGCCGCGACCAACCAGCTGGCGGCGCTGCTCGGCCAGCACTGGCCGGCGCGCGCGATCTTCGCCGGCTGACAGGGAGATCGCGCTCGACTTCCTGGAGCGCTACCCGACCCCGAGAGCACCCGCTGGGCGAGGCGCCTGGCGCCTTCCTGCGCCGCCACTCCTACTGCGGCGCCGCAGCGCAGCGAGCTGCTCGCCGCCTGCGGCAGGCGCCGCGGCCCGGGCACGCCCTCGATCCCGACGTCGTCGGCGAGCTCGTCCACGCCAGGCGCGGCTCGTGCGCACGCTGCTCGCGACGATCGCCGACCTCGACCGCGCGATCGCGGCGGCCTCGACCAGCACGCCAAGGCGCGCTCCTGCGACCGCTGCCCCGCGTCGGACGATCAGCCTCGGCCAGCTGGTGGCCGAGGTCGGACCGCTGCTCGAGCGCACCGCCAGCGCCGACGAGGCCGCCGCCGCTCTGCGGCGCCGCCCCGATCACCAAACGCAGCGGCCAGCAGCGCGCCGTCACCTTCCGCTACGCCACCAACACGAAGGCGCGCAAGGCGATCACCCTCTACGCCGACAACTCCCGCCGCGCCTCCCCTGGGCCGAGCGCATCTACCGCGACGCCGCGCGCGCGGCTGCCGCCACGCCACGCTCCGCATCCTCGCCCGCGCCTGGTGCGCGTCATCTGGGCCTGCTGGCACACCGACACGCCCTACGACCCCGCGCCGCGCGGAGACGCACTCCAACCGTGTGATAGGGCTCATCGCAGCCTCTCCTCGATCAGCTGCTTGATCCGCTGGGCGACCTCGGCGGGATCCTTGCCGAGCATCTCGGCGCCCTCGCCCTTCGACGGGACGAACATCCGCGTCACCCGTGCGGCCGGCTCGCCGAGGTCGCCTGGCTCGACGACCTCGATCTCCTTCTGCTCCGCCTGCTTGATGGCTCGCAGCGTCGCGTAGCGCGGCTCGTTGATCCCCGTCTGGATCGTGAGGACGGCGGGGGTGTCCACCTCCGTCACGTCGATCATGCCGCCCTCGAGCTCACGCTGGACGACCGCCGTGCCGTCCTGCAGCTCGACCTTCTTCGCCACCGCGACGCGGGGGAGCCCGAGCAGCTCGGCCAGGGCGACTCCGGTCGCGCCCTGCACGGCGTCCGAGGACTGCACGCCGCAGAAGACGAGGTCGGGCGCCTCGCGCCGCACGACCTCTGCGAGCGCCCGCGCCGTCGCGATCGGGTCGCCGACCGGCACCGTCTCGCCGTCGATGCGGATGCCACGGTCGGCCCCCATCGCCATGGCGCGGCGCATCGCGTCCTCGGCGTCCTCGTCGCCGACGGTGACGACCACGACCTCGCCCTCGTCCCCGCCGGCCTCCTTGATGCGCAGCGCCTCCTCGGTCGCGTACGTGTCCCACTCGTTGATCGCGAACTCGAGGAAGTCGGGGTCGACGTCGCGCTCGTCGTCCAGGAACTCGACCTCGTCCCCGAGCGTCGCGATCTGCTTGACGCACACCACGATCTTCATGGCGCCGGAGTCTACTGTCGGCGCCGCTCCCGGGACCGCGCGAACCGGCCACGTTCACCATCTAGCCGACGGCGTCGTCGCCTCTCCGGGCCACCACGAGCCCGGCGCCCGTCACGACACGGGGCACGGCCTCCGCTTCCCACCCCGGCGCGATGACGTGGACGCCCGCGACCCCGGGAACCTCTCGCAGGCGCCGGACGACGTCGACGGTGAGCGCTACGCCGGCCGCCTTGGCGTCGTCGCCTTCGAGGCCCTCCATGCGCGCGAACGTCGTCTCGTCGACCTCGATGCCGGGAATGTTCTCGTGCATGTGCCGCAGCATCCGCGTGCTGCGCGGTGGCATCACGCCGACGAGCACGGGCGCCCGCTCGGGGACTCCCGCTGCGACCACCGGCGCATACCACTCCGCGAAGCGGTCGACGTCGTAGACGATGTTCGTCTGGAAGCAGCCCGTCCCGGCGTCGAGCTTCTGCTCCAGCCGCTCGACCGTGTCGACGAGCGGGTTGGCGGCGCTGAGGACGAGGAACGCCGTCGGGCTCTCGAGCGTCTCTCCGGCGGCGAGACGTCCTTCGTTGAGCCCGACGATCAGCCGCACCAGCCCGAGTGAGTCGAGATCCGAGACCGGCTTCGCGAGCGACTCGTAGGGCCCGACCTTCAGCGGGTCGCCTCCGAGCGCCAGCACCGCTCTCACGCCCAGCGCCCAGGCGCCGAGAAGGTCGGACTGCAACGCCATGATGTTCCGGTCGCGCGTCGTGAGCTGCATGACGGGCTCGAGCCCCGCCTCCTGCATCCAGACGGAGCAGGCGAGCGGCGACAGCTTCACGGTCGCGGCCTGGTTGTCCGTGACGTTGGCGGCGTGGACATGGCCGGCGAGAGCCCGCGCCTTCTGGCGCACGAGCTCGGGATCCGGATTCAGCGGGGCGCCGAGCTCGGCCGTGACGACGAAGTCGCCCGCTGCCAGCACGTCGCGGAGCATCAACCGGCGCTCGGCTTCAGGCGCCTGACGACGAACGCCTCGTCGTTGAACCAGAGGCCGCCGTGCTTCTGCAGCACGGACTGCGTGGCATCGATGTAGGAGCCGTCGTGCACGACGGGATCGAGGCGCTCGTCCTCGATCTGGTTCACGTAGATGGCCGCGTTCCACGCGGCGAAGAGGGTCGAGGTTCCGATCCGGTCGCCGATCTCCGACGGCAGGGTGTGCATCTGGTAGCGAAACAGCGCCTCCTCGTCCGACGGATCGGAGAGGTCGAAGTCGCTCGCCTCCTCGCCGAGCTCCGCGCGGAGCGCCTCGAGCAGCCGGTGCCGGTCGACCTGGAAGGGCTCCTCGCCCGGCCAGAGCCGTTGCACGATCTCGAGCGCCGGATCGCGCCCGTACGACTGGATCGTCAGCAGGGAGCCTCCCGGCGCCAGGCTACGCGCGAGCGGCGCGAGGATCTTCTGCGCCTTGAACTCCGCCGGCGTTCCGGGCGCGCCACGGTTGCGAGGCGAGGACGAAGTCGTAGCTGCCGTCGAAGTCGCCGGGTCGTGGGATCACGTCGTGCAGCAGGAACTCGTGATCTTCCCGGTAGACGACGAGAACCGACGGACGCACGTAGGTCGGGTTCCCCGTCTGCGGGCTCGGCTTCGTCTGCCAGCCGTGCGCGAGCACCGGGGCGAGCGCCTCGATCTGCTCCTCGTAGTCGTACGACGAGGTACCGGTCAGCCGGACCACCTGCCAGTTCAGCTCCGCGGCCTGGTCAGGGTCGCTCACCATCAGGTGCGGAGCGTCCGCGTACGTCATGTTCGTGATCGCGAGGACGGTGTGCGGATGCTCGTAGAAGCGGTCCGGCAGCTTCTCCAGGCCGAGGCGCACGTCCTCGAAGCTGATCTCCTTCGCCACCGCCACGAGCGGCACGGTCGGGAAGTACCGGTGCACGGTGCGGATCAGGCGAGACAGCACCGTCGCGTCGCCCATGCCGGCGTCGAACAGCCTCAGAGCCGGGGGGCGCGGCTGCAGGCGACTGAGCTCCTGCGCGGCTCTCGTGGCGATCACGGCCTTCTCGTTGCACGTGTTGACGAACGCCAGGTACTTCTGTCGGTTGTCGTAGAAGCGGAACGGCGTCGACTCCGTCGCCGTCCCCGGCCGTGCCGCGGTCATGGCATCCGCGCTCCTCTTCACGGGCCGGATGAGATCCGGCCCCTACGTCTCCCTCCGGCGGGCCGGATGAGATCCGGCCCCTACGTCTCCTCTCCGGGCCGGTCGGGGACCGGCCCCTACAGGGCAGCCAGTTCGCGTTCCACGACCTTGCGCTCGCGCTTGTAGGGCAGCGGGATCGACGGGTCCTCGGTGTCGATCTCGCGGGCCAGGCGGTGGCCCGAGAAGACGGCGTCGGCGATGAGGCGCGGGGCCTCGCAGTCGCCGATCCGGTAGAGGGCCTGGACGCCCTCCGCCTTCAGCGCGTCGAGCCCGATGTCGTCCTTGAGCGAGCGGAAGAGCTTCTCTTCCGAGCGGCGCTGCGTGACGAGGACGACCGCGTCGGCGTCCCAGCCGTGCTCGTGCGCGTGCTCGTCGTAGACGTGCACGGAGGTCACCGAGCCCTGCTCGATCTTGATCGGGATGTGGTACGTGCACGATCTCGACGCCGAGCTAGTGGAGCTTGCGGTGCTGGTTCGGCGCCTCGAGCGTGAAGTGCATGTACGGGCAGATCGTGCCGAGATGGGTCATCAGCGTGACCTGCTTGCCCTCGGCGGCGAGCTTCTCGGCGATCGAGACGCCCATGAAGTAGCCGTCGTTGTCGATGACGACGACCTTCTCGCCCGGCACCTCCTTGCCCTCGCCCATGAGCTGGTCGGGGGTGAGGATGTACGGCTTCGAGGCGTCCGCGCCGGGGATCGTGTCGTGCGTGCAGCCCTGGAGCCCGTCCGTCGCCCAGTAGGAGCCCGTCGCGATGATCGCGATCTCGGCGCCGTACTCGGCGACGCCCTTGGCGTCGAGCGTCGTGTTCGGGATGAACTCGACGTTCTTCAGCTTGTCGATCTGGATGCGCCGGTAGTTGACGACGCGGGCCCACTCGCCGAGCCCCGGGAGCTGCGGGATCCAGCGCATGATCCCGCCGAGGTCGTCCTGCGCCTCGACGAGATGGACGCGCCGCATGCCCCGCTTGCCGAGGATCATGGCGGCCTCCATGCCCGCCGGCCCGGCACCGACGACCAGCACGTCGTTGTCGGCGTTCGCGGCCGGCTCGAACTTCTCCGGATGCCAGCCGCGGCGGTACTCCTCGCCCGCGGTGGCGTTCTGGGTGCAGATGACCGGCGGCCCGCCGATCTCCCAGCGCGAGATGCAGACGTTGCAGCCGATGCACTCGCGGATGTCGTCCAGGCGGCCCTCGTCGATCTTCGCCGGCAGGAAGGGATCGGAGATCGAGGGCCGGCAGGTCGCGATGATGTCCATTGCGCCGCCGTTGATCGCCTCGACCATCGCGTCGGGGCTCGTCCAGCGGCCGACGCCGAGCACCGGCTTCGTCGTCGACCTCCTTGATCCGCTTCTGCCACGGGATCGCGCGGCCCGTCTCGTAGAAGCGCGACGGCGTCGCGTCCTCGCCCCACTCGGCGATGCCGGAGAGGTTGATGTCCCACACGTCGACGAGGTGGTCGACCATCTGGGCGAACGGGACGGCGTCGCGCTCGAGCTGCGTGCCCGGCTCGCCCATGAACATGTCGCACGAGAGCCGGACGGCGATGGCGGTGTCGTCGCCGACGGCCTCCTTCACCTGCTCGATCGTCTCGCGCCAGAAGCGGGCGCGGTTCTCGAGCGAGCCGCCGTACTCGTCCGTGCGCTTGTTGTAGTACGGGGTCAGGAACTGCTGCGGCAGGTAGGAGTGGGAGCCGTAGACGTAGACGATGTCGAAGCCGGCGGTGCGCGCGCGCTTGGCGGCGTCCACGTAGAGCTTCTGCAGGTAGCGGATGTCGTCCTTGTCGGCCTCGATGCAGTACGTCAGGTACTCGAAGTCGCTCGGGATCTGCGACGGCCCCCGCGGCACGCAACGCGTCTCCATGCACGGGGCGTGCGGGCCGCCGTACCAGAGCTCGCAGGCGGAGAGCGCGCCGTGCTCGTGGAGCATGTCGCACATCACCGAGAGGTTCTTGATGTCGTCGTCGTCCCAGAGGCGCGCCGACACGCGGTGCGTGTCGTCGGACTCCGGCGAGATCGAGCAGTACTCGGTGCACACGCCGCCGTAGCCGCCCTCGGCCTTCATGGCGCGGAAGTAGGCCTGGTTCATCGGCTTCTCCGACCCGAAGCCGTTGCAGTGCGGCACCTGGTAGAAGCGGTTCTTCATGGTCTTCGGGCCGATCTGGATCGGCTCGAAGAGGATGTCGTGCTTCGGGTCTCGCGCCATACGCCTTCGGCCTCCTTCGCTCCGCGTCGGGACCGCGATTCTACGCTGGTCGAGTCGCCACCTGCGGCAATGCACGACGCGCTCGGGGGTACGATCGTCGAACGTGAGCGACGCGAGGCTGGAGGCGGTTCTCGCCGACGTGCCGGAGCTGGCCGGGCCGGTCCTGTCCGTCGAGGACGTCAGCGGCGGCCTCGTCAACCGCAGCGTCAAGGTGACGACGCCTGCCGGCGCCTACGTCGTGCGCCTGTTCGCGAGCGACACGCAGCTCCTGCGCGTCGACCGCGACGAGGAGTACGCGAGCTCGGTGATCGCCGCCGAGGCGGGCATCGGCGCCCCCGTCGTCGCCTACCTGCCGGAGCACGGCGCGATGGTGCTCGAGTGGATCGAGGGCGAGGCCCAGTCGGCCGAAGCGCTCCGCGCCGGCGACAAGCCGATCCAGGTGGCGCGCACGCTGCGCCGCCTGCACTCGTGCCCGCCGTTTCGCAGCGACTACGACCTGTTCGGGAGCCTGCGCGAGTACCGCCGCATCCTGGACGAGGAGGGGTTCGCGCTACCCGACCGCTACGACGACTACGCCGGGCAGGCGGCGGCGCTCGAGACGGCGCTGACGGCGACGCCGGTGGCCCTCCGCCCCTGCCACAACGACATGATGCCGGCGAACTTCATCGACGCCGGGGGCACCCTGCGGCTGATCGACTACGAGTACGCCGCCAACAACGACCCCTGCTTCGACCTGGGCGGCATCTGGTCCGAGGCCGGGATGGCGCCCGAGCAGCTCGACCGGATGGTGCGCGAGTACCACGGCGAGCCGCGGCCGGACCAGGTCGCGCGCGCGAGGCTCTGGGCGATCGTCTGCGACTACGGCTGGATGCTCTGGGCCGCGATCCAGGCCGGCCAGGGGGTGGGGGCCGAGGGATGGGACCCGTGGCAATGGGGCTGCGAGCACTTCGCGCGAGCCGTTGCTGCGTTCGAGAGCCCGGAGTTCGACACGCTGCTGGCCTCGATGTGAGCGAGCGTCGCGACGGCGCCGTGCTGTGGATTAGAGCGGCGGGGCAGGGCGGTGCGCGCGGAACGAGCTGTCCGGGGCTGGTGTGCGGCTGTGATGTTTCGACGTCGGGTGCTGGTGACGCGCGTAGTCCGTCGGCCGCGGGTAGCGGGTGCGGGTTGCTGCGGAGGGTGATGTCGGCGCGTGGGCTGTTGCGGGTTCGTGGTTGTAGCGGTCGGATGGTGCCGCTGAGGTCGAGACAGAGAGGTGGTGTCGCCTGCGAGGATGGAGGTGGATGGAAACGTGCAGGCGTTACGGCATCGAAGGTGTTGGCGTGTTGCTCGTACGGTGCGTTGAGGGTGGGTTGCTTCGCGTTCTCGACGATGATCGCGCGGTCGTTCATCGAAGACCTGGTTGTCTCGATGAGGGTCGTGTGTGTGCGCGGCGCGCGAGCGCGATGACGATGCGGACGCTCGATGCTGCGGACTTGTTGACGCGGACGTGCCGATGACGTTGTTGGAAACGGTGCCGTAAGGCTGCCGGTCCGCTGCTTGTTCATATGGATCGCGCGCCTGGCGGTTGCGCAGGATCGTGTTCCGGACACGGTGTAGGTGCTGTGCCGTTCAGCTGGCGCGAAGACAATATCCGCCGCGAGCCGGGCAGCTCGGGGTTTGCTGTTGTTGGAGATCGTGATGTTGATCGTGGCGTTGTTGATCATGTCCACGTTGATGTGGTCGCCGCTGTGGTTCGCATCGTGTTGCCGGTGATATTGACGGTGTAGTTGTCGTTGTTTTCGGCTTCGACGAAGACGCCGTCGTCCGGGGCGGTACGACGGTGTCGTGGATGTTGTTATTGGTGATGTTCAGGGTTGTGGTGCCGCCGCCGACGCCGGAGGCGTGATCACCGGATATTGCGTTGCCACCGCCGAGATCTCGTTGGCAGTGATCAGGTTCGTGCCGAGGATCGTGTCGAACGAGATCGAACGTCGCTGAACGGCGACGCCTCGTTCGTGCCATTCGTGCCGTCGATGAGGCTGTTCGCCAGAGTGAAGCCAGTCACTGGTTGCCGACGAATCCCGTAGTTGCTTGCGTTCTGATACGAACGCGAGTGAACGACGGGTTCAGGTGTTGTTGAGGACGATCCGGTCCAGGAGGCGTGAACGACGAGTTGTCTGCGCCGACTAGGTTCTGGATGGTGCCGCCGTGCACGTCGGAGTAGCTGCGGTGCAGACTCCGCCGTTGCCGGTGACGGTGAGGCCCCTACGCGAGCCGGTGTTGTTGAGCACGATGCCGTTCGCGGCGCCGTTGGCCGAGATGCTGCGGAAGGTGAGGCCGCTGGCGCCGATCGTCGGTGTTGCTGACGTTGAGCGCGGTGCCGGTGGTGGTGGTGAGCGTGTTGGCCGCGCCGGTGACGTTGATGGTGCCGCCGCCGGTGGCGGTGAAGGCGGCGACGGTGCCGGTGGAGAGGTTGACGCCGCCGGTGAGGTTGATGGTGGCGCCGGTGTTGCTGGTGAGGCTGATGCCGTCGCCGGTGCCGCCGGTGTCGGTGATGGGGCCGGAGATGGCGACGGTGCCGGCGGTCTTGCCGGTGATGGTGACGGCCCTGGCGGCGCCGGTGTTGGTGATGTCGCCGGGGTAGGTGAAGTTGGCGGTGCCGCCGCTGATGAGGAGCTCGTCGCCGGTGGAGCCGGTGAGGCTGCTGCCGGTCGAGGTGAGAGCCGGCGACGTTGGTGAGGGCGACGCCGTTGGTGCCGCTGGTGGAGGTGAGGGTGCTGAAGGTGGCGTTGGCGGTGCCGGTGTTGAGGTTGAGCGCCTGGCCGGTGCCGCTGATGCCGACCTCGCTGAGGGTGAGGGTGCCGAAGTTGGTGCCCAGGATGCCGGAGCCGGTCTTGTTGGCGATGTCGAGGCCGCGGATGGTGTTGTTGGCCCCGAGCGTGATCGCGTTGGTGGCCGGGTTGGTGGTGGTGAGGGTGGGCCGGGCGCCGCCGGTGGCGGGCAGGGGCTTGCTGAAGGGGGCGAGGGTGATGCCGCTGATGGTCGGTGATGCTGGCGCCTGCGCCTTGGCCGATCAGGAGCTGGTTGTCGCGCAGGGTGACGCCCTGGGTGTAGGGGCCCGAGCCGCTGTAGATGAAGATCGTCTGCCCCGGCTGCGGCGTTGGGGGCGGCGCCGCTGTTCACGGCCTGGAAGGCGGCCAGCGTCGAGAACGGGTTCGCCAGCCGTCCGCACCCGGCCGCGAGCGTGGTGCAGGCCGGGGCGGTGTTGTCGAGGAACCAGATCATGTCGCTGACCGTGACCGTCACGTCGCCGACCGAGGTGCCGCCGCTGTTCGTCAGCCGGTAGAAGAAGTGGTCGGCGCCGGTGAACCGGGCGGCGGGTCGTAGGTGAAGGTGCCGTTTGTGTTGAGCACGACGTTGCCGCCGCTCGGAGGTGGTGGTCGTGCAGGTCGAGCCGGACACCGCGGTCGTGGTCGTGTTGGCCGGGCCGCAGTGCGTGATCGTGGCCGCCGAACAGCGTGTCGTCGGTGCCGCGCTGCAGCACCCCTCGGCGACGACGTTCACGTTGATGCCGACGTTGCCGGTCGAGGTGTAGCTGTCGTTGACCGCAACCGGCGGCGGCACCACGACCTCGATCGTGAACGGACTGCGTCGCCGAGGCGTCGACGCCGCCGTTGGCGGTGCCGCCGCTGTCGTGGATGTGCAGCGTGATCGTGGCCGTCCCGGTCAAGGCCGGGTTGGGCGTGAACGTCAGCACCCCGCTCGGCGAGACCGCCAGGCTGCACGTTGAACAGGTTCGACGGCACCACGCTGTCGATCACGAAGTCGACCGTCTGGCCGCTCTCGTTCGCAGGCCCGGGCGAGATCCCCGTCGCCCACGGATTGATCGTGTACGCCCGCGTGCGAGCCGTCCGCGTTCTGATTCGCCACCATCGCCTGGTTCGGCCCCACGGTGAAGCTCGGCGCGTCGTTCACGCACGGTGACGGTGACGGTCACCGTCGCGGTCGAGACGCCGTTCAGCGTGTACGTGAACGTGTCCAGAGACGTCCCCGGCGGGTCGTTGCAGTAATTCGCGTTCGGCTGGTAGGTCAGCCCGGTGCCGCCGCCGGTGATGACCACCGTCCCGTTCGACCCGTTCGTCGTCGCCGTGATCGTGGGCGTGCCGCCGTCGGGATCGGTGTCGTTGGCAAGCACGTCGATCGCCGTCGCCGCAGCGTCCTCGGCCACCGTCGCGCTGTCGGCACGGCCACCGGCGGGTCGTCCACACAGGTGACCGTCGACCGTCACGGTTGCCTCCGAGCCGCCGTTCAACGTGTACGTGAACGTGTCCAGCGACGTACCGGGTGGGTCGTTGCAGTAGTCGGCGTCGGGCTGGTAGGTGAGGTCGGTGCCGCCGGCGTGACCACGACCGTGCCGTTGGCGGGATCCGTCGTGGCCGTGATCGTCGTGGCCCCCGTCGGGATCGGTGTCGTTGGCCAGCACGTCGATGGCGCTCGCGCCGGACATCCTCCGCCACGGTGGCGCGCGTCGGCGACCGCCACGGCAGGTCGTCGACGCAGGTCACGGTGACGCTCACCGTCGCCGTCGCGGTGCCGTTGACGGTGTAGGTGAACGTGTCCGGCGCCGTCCCCGGCGGGTCGTTGCAGTAGTCGGCGTCCGGCGTGTAGGTGAGCCCGGTGCCGCCGCCGGTGATCACGACCGTGCCGTTGGCGGGATCCGTCGTGGCCAGTGATCGTGAGCGGGGGCCGTCCGGGTCGCTGTCGTTGGCGAGCACGTCGATCGCCGTCGCGGCTGCGTCCTCGTCCACGGTGGCGGCGTCGTCGACGGCCACCGGCGGGTCGTCCACACAGGTGACGGTCACCGACACGGTGGCCTCCGAGCCGCCGTTGAGCGTGTACGTGAAGCGTGTCGGAGCCGGCAGAAGTGCGGCCGCCGGCTGCATAGGTGAGACCGCTGCCGCCGCCGCGTGATCGACGACCGTCCGTTCGCGCCGTTCGTCGTCGACTCGATCGTCCGCGGGCCGCCGTCGAGGTCGGTGTCGTTGGCGAGCACGTCGATGGCCGTCGCCGGCGCGTCCTCGCCCACCGTCGCGCTGTCGTCGACCGCCTCCGGCGGGTCGTCGACGCAGGTCACGGTGACGCTCACCGTCGCCGTCGCGGTGCCGTTCAGGGTGTAGGTGAACGTGTCCGGCGCCGTCCCGGGCGGGTCGTTGCAGTAATCCGGGTTCGGCGTGTAGCTGACCCCGGTGCCGCCGCCCGTGATCGCCACCGTGCCGTTGGCGGGCTGCGTCGCGGCCGTGATCGTCAGGGCGCCGTCCGGGTCGCGTGTCGTTGGCGAGCACGTTGATCGGCGTCGCCGCTGAGTCCTCGTCCACGGTCGCGGCGTCGTCGCGGCCACCGACGGGTCGTCCACGCAGGTGACCGTGACCGACACGGTGGCGCGTCGGGCCGCCCGGCTCAGCGTGTACGTGAAGGTGTCCGGCTCGTCCCGGCGGATAGTTGCAGTAGCCGGGTCGGCTGTAGGTGAGCCCGGTGCCGCCGCCGGTGATCACGACAGTCCCGTTGGCGAGGCTGGCGTGATCGTGTCGATCGTCAACGGGGCCGCCGTCGGGATCGGTGTCGTTGGCGAGCACGTCGATCGCCGTCGCGGCTGAGTCCTCGGCCACCGTGGCCGAGTCGTCCAGGGCACCGGGCGGGTCGTCGACGCAGGTGATGTCGACCGTCACGTGGCCCACATCCGTGCCACCGTTGCCCGTCGGAGACCGTGTAGTCGAACCCGCCCGCGCCGGCGCCGCACACGTTCGCGGCCGGCACGAACTGGATCACCCCTGCCGGAGATCGACGCCGCGCCGCCGGTCGCGCCCGACACCGCCGTCACCGACAGCGGGTTCCCGTTCGCGTCCGTGTCGTTCGCGGCCGGGCTGCCCGCGCCCGAGACCGGCAGGTCGAGCTGCGTGTCCTCCGTCGCCGCCACGGTGTCGTCGACCGCGACCGGGGCCGTATTTCCCGGCGTGCCCGGCCCACCGGGCCCGCCCGGGCCACCGGGTCCGCCCGGTCCGCCTGGCCCGCCGGGGCCGCCCGGGGTACCCGTCCCGGCGCCGTCGGCGACGTCGCTGACCGTGATCGTGAACTGCTCCGTGTAGCTGCCGCCGGCGCCGTCGCTGACACTGATCCCAACCGGGAAGCTGCTCTGTGTCTCGAAGTCGAGGGGGGTGGTCGTCACCAGCGTCGAGCCGTCGATCGCGAACGGGCCGCCGCCGGCGGCGCTCCGCGAGCCCTCGACGAGGCTGAAGACGTGCGTGTCCCCGCGTCCGCGTCGGTGACCGAGATCCTGCCGACGACCGTCCCGGGCGGCTGGTTCTCGGCCACGCTCGTCGCGCTCAGCGAGAGATCGGTCGGGGCGTGGTTCTGGCTGACGTTCTCACAGCTGGCCCTGACCCGGTCGGGCGTGTCCGCGAGCGCTCGGTCGACACCCGGTCCGCAGAACAGATCGTCGACGAACGAAGGGTCGCCGCGGCCGCCGACGATGTCGTCGCCGGCGGCCGCCGTAGAGGCGATCGTCGCCCGCCCGCCACGCACGAGGTCGCGGCCGCGCCCGCCGTGCACGACGTCGTCACCCGCGCCGCCACGCAAGCGGTCGTTGCCCGCACCGCCGCGCAGAACGTCGTCACCCCCGCCGCCGCGCAGCACGTCGTTGCCGCCCAGACCGCAGATGACGTCGTCCCGGGAGGTGCCTATCAGCACATCCGGGCCCGGCGTACCGATGATCGTGCAACGCCCGCCTACCCCGACCGGCGCACCCGCCGCCACGCCGAACAGCAGCCCAGCCGACAGAAACACGCCCACGAGCCCGGCCACCAGGGCACCGCGCGACCGCGGTAGCCCTCGCCGAGCTCGACGCTCGCTCCCTCACTGACTAGCTCCGATTCGACTTCGGGCGAGTCCGGAGCGTCGCTCCTAGGCGGGCCGCAGACACCCACCCGCACCGCGGCCAAGTGGTGCCAGGCAAGCATGCCGAAAAGCAACGATACGGACGGGCCGCGCAACCAGATCTTCACCGCTTCGTATCAGGCCCCGGGCGCTTCGAGCCGCGACGGGCCGTCGCGGTCGTTCGAGAGCCCCGAGTTCGATACGCTCCTGGCCTCGCTATGAGCGAGCGCGCCGATGTTCTCGTCATCGGAGCCGGGGCGTCCGGCTCGGTCGTCTCCAAGCACCTCGCGGAGGCCGGGTTCCGCGTCGTCTGCCTCGAGCAGGGGGGCTGGGTCAACGCATCCGACTTCCCGGGGGAGTCGCTCGAATGGGAGCTGGAGGCGACGAAGCGCTGGCACATCAATCCGAATGTGCGCGGTCTCGACGCGGACTATCCCTGCGAGACCTCGGAGTCGGACGTCAACCCGCTCATGCACAACGCGGTCGGTGGGTCGACGATCCACTACGGGGCGCAGTGGATGCGCTTCCCGCCGTCGGATTTCCGGATGTGGACGCTCGACGGCCTCGCCGAGGATTGGCCCATCTCGTACGAGGACCTCGCGCCCCACTACGACGTCGTGCAAGGGGAGATGGGCGTCTCGGGCCTCCCGGGAGACCCGGCCTATCCACCCCACGACCTGCCGATGCCCGCGCTCTCCATCGGGAAGGTCGGCCGGATCGCGGCCGAAGGGATGAACCGGCTCGGCTGGCACTGGTGGCCCGGGACGCAGGCCATGCCCTCGCGCGACTGGGGGCGCCAGAAGCCCTGCGCGCGGCGAGGCACGTGCATGTGGGGCTGCATGGAGGGCGCGAAAGGCACGATGGACATCACCCACTGGCCGGATGCTCTCGCGGCCGGGGCGAAGCTCGTGACCGGCGCGCGCGTGCGAGAGATCACGGAGCGCGCCGGCCTTGCGACCGGAGCGATCTACATCGATCGCGACGGCAGGGAGCATCGGCAGGAGGCCGACGTGGTCATCCTGGCCGCGAACGGTGTCGGGACGCCGCGCCTGCTTCTCCTCTCGGCGTCGGCACGCTTCCCCGACGGCCTTGCGAACTCGTCCGGGCTCGTCGGGCGCCGCCTGATGATGCACCCGTTCGCCACCGTGCTCGGGATCTACGAGCAGGAGCTCGAGAGCTGGCTCGGGCCGCTCGGCAATCCCCTGTACTCGCTCGAGTTCTACGAGACCGACTGGGATCGCGGCTTCCCGCGCGGCGCCAAGTGGGAGCTTCTTCCCCTCGGCAGCCCGCTCGGGCTGCTCGGCCGCTACCCCCTCGACGAGCGGACGGGAGCTCGGGGGCGCGAGATCGTACGGCGCGGCCTCGGCCGGGCGTTCGAGTGGGGAGTCACGGCGGACGATCTCCCGGACGAGGCGAACCGTGTCACGCTCGATCGCGAGCTGACCGACTCGGACGGGCTGGCGGCTCCGAAGATCAACTACCGGATCTCCGACACGACGCGAGCGATGCTCGACTGGCATATCCAGCGCGTGATCGAGGCCCACGAGGCGTCGGGTGCCGTCGAGACCGTCCTGACCGAATGGATGCCCGACACCGGCTGGCATCTCCTCGGCACCTGCCGGATGGGCGACGACCCGGCGTCGTCGGTCGTCGACCGCTGGTGCCGCTCCCACGACATTCCGAACCTCTACGTCGTCGACGGCAGCGTCTTCGTCACCGGCAGCGGCACGAACCCGACGGCGACGATCTGCGCCGTGGCGCTGCGCTGCGCCACGCGGCTGATCGAGACGCGGCTGCTTCAGGAGGTGCCGGCGTGACCCCCGAGCAGCGCGCGGTTCTGGCCGCGCTCGCCGATGTCCTCCTCCCGGCCGCCGACGGGATGCCGGCGGCGAGCGAGGTGGACGTGCCGGGCAAGTGGATGGACCGTGCGCTTCGGGCCCGGCCGGACCTCGAGCCAGAGCTCCTACGCGTGCTCGACGGCGGCAGCGAGCCCGATCCGGAGGCCAGGCTGGCGCAGCTTCGCGGCGACGACCCGGCGGCCTTGGAGACGCTCGTCCTGCTCGTCACCGGGGCCTACTACATGCACCCGAAGGTGCGCAAGCTCATCGGCTACCCGGGCCAGAAGGCCACTCCCGAATACCCGGACGAGGCCGAGTACTACCTCCGCGACGGCCTGCTCGACCCGGTGCTGGCCCGCGGCTCGATCTACCGCCCGACCCCGCTCAGCGCCGGTCCTCGATCGTCTCGGGACGGATCCGCTCCTTGATGAAGCCGACCACGTCGCGCGTCGGCGTACCCGGGCCCGAACACGCCGTCGATGCCGATCTCGGTGAGCCGCTCGACGTCCTCGTCCGGCACCGTGCCGCCGACGAGGAAGAGGACGTCGTCGCGCCCGTGCTCGCGCAGCAGCCGCATCACGTCCTCCGCGTACTCGAGGTGCGCCCCGGAGAGGCTCGAGATGCCGAGCACGTCCGCGTCCTCCTGGACGACGGTGTTCGCGATCGACTCGGGCGACTGGAAGATCCCCGTGTAGATCACCTCCATGCCGGCGTCGCGCAGCGCGCGGGCGATCACCTTCGCGCCGCGGTCGTGCCCGTCGAGGCCGGGCTTCGCGACGACGACGCGGATCGGAGTGCGTTGCCGTCACGCCAGCGTGGAGGGCCGGTGCTCGCCCCAGACTCCGCGCAGCACGCCGTAGATCTCGCCGATCGTGCAGCGGGCTCTGACGGCCTCCTCGATCTCCGGCATCAGGTTGCGGCGCAGCGCGGGCGCGGCCGTCTCGATCCCCCGCAGCGCGTCGCCGGCCCGCCGTTGCTCCCGCTCGCGCTTCACGCGCGCGAGGCGCTCGAGCTGGCGCTCGCGCGCCTCCGGGTCGAGGCGGAACAGCGGCACCCCACCGGTCGAGCCGTCGTCGTCGACGAACGCGTTGACGCCGACCGTGACCCGCTGCGTCGGACTCGAGCGCGACCTGCTGCTCCCACGACGAGTCGGCGATCAGCTGGAGCGGATACCCGGACTCGGTCGCCTCGACGAGCCCGCCGCGCTCGTCGATCGCGCGGATCACCTCGGACGCGCGCTCCTCGAGCTCCGTCGTCAGCTGCTCCACGTAGTACGACCCGGCGAGCGGATCGACGACGTCGGCCGCTCCGCTCTCGTGCAGGACGATCTGCTGCGTGCGGATCGCGACCTTGATCGCCTCCTCGGACGGGATCGCGAGCGCCTCGTCGAGCGAGTTCGTGTGCATCGACTGCACGCCGCCGAGCACGCCCGCGAGAGCCTGCAGCGCCGTTCGCGCCACGTTGTTCAGCGGCTGCTGGGCGGTGAGCGAGACGCCCGCGGTCTGCGCGTGCGTGCGCAGCATCCAGGAGCGCGGGTCCTTGCAGCCGAGCCGCTCACGGGTCAGCCGGGCCCACAGGCGCCGGGCGGCCCGGAACTTCGCGATCTCCTCGAAGAAGTCGCTGTGGATGTCGAAGAAGAACGAGAGCCGCGGCGCCACGGCGTCGACGTCGATCCCCCTGGACACGGCGCGCTCGAGGTACGTCACGCCGGCCGCGAGGGTCAGGCCGAGCTCCTCGACGGCGGTCGCTCCCGCCTCGCGGATGTGGTAGCCGCTGACGCTGACCGCGTTGAAGCGGGGCATCGTGGTGGCCGCGTACTCCATCGTGTCGACGACGAGCTCGACCGACGGCTCGGGCGGGAAGATGAACTCGTTCTGGGCCGTGTACTCCTTGAGGATGTCGTTCTGCAGCGTGCCCGTGAGCAGCGACGAGTCGACGCCGCGCTCGTCGGCGACGACTCGGTACATCGCCAGCATCGCGGCGGCCGAGCCCGTGATCGTCAGCGACGTCGACACCTCGTCGAGCGGGATGCCCTCGAACAGCGCGTGCGTGTCCTCGACCGTGTCGACCGCGACGCCGGTCTTGCCCACCTCGCGCACGAACACGGGGTGGTCGGAGTCGTGGCCGAGCAGGGTCGGCAGGTCGAAGTCCGTCGAGAGCCCCGTCTCGCCGTGGGCGAGCAGGTACTTGTAGCGGCGGTTCGTGTCCTCGCCCTGGCCGAAGCCGGCCACCTGGCGGATCGTCCACGGGCGGCCGCGGTACATGCTCGCGTGGGCGCCGCGCGTGTAGGGGTACTCGCCCGGGAAGCCGAGATCGGCCGGTAGTCGAGCTCGCGCACGTCGTCCGGCGTGTAGAGATCCTTGATCGGGATGCCCGAGAGCGTCGTGAACGACTCGCGCCGCAGCGGCACGCGCTCGAGCGCGCTCGGCAGGCGCTCGCGGCGCCACCGCTCCGCGTCCTGCGCGATCGCGTCCTCGTGTCCGTGTCGTGCTCTAGTGGACGCCATGCGGCAGCTGCCTCCTCGAGTAGTCGTCCCACCGCGTCTCGCACCGATCCGGCCCCGTCGGCGGCGCCGTTGCTCGCGCACGACTCGATCCATGCCTGGGCGAGCAGCGCCGCCTCCGATTGCGCTCGCCGCTGGCGCAGGGTTGTGAGCGTCCCGTCCGCCTGCAGCTGCGCGAAGCGCTCGTCGAGCCTGGCGCGCAGCTCGGGCACGCCGGTTCCCTCGGTTGCCACCGTCAGCAGCACGGGCATCTCCTTGCCCAGCGCGAGCCGGAAATGTCGTGCGGTCTCGGCGGCTCCCGGGCGGTCGGCCATGTTCACGACCACGTACTCTGCCACCTCGAGCACGCCGGCCTTGATCGCCTGCACCGCATCGCCGAGGCCTGGAACCGTGACGACGAGCACGGTGTCGGCGAGGCTCGCGATCGCGATCTCGGTCTGACCGGCGCCCACCGTCTCGATCAGGATCACGTCGAAGGAGCCAGAGCTCTCGAGCACGCGTGCGACGTTTCGCGTCGCGCCTGCGAGCGCGCCCGTCGCGCCGCGGCTCGCGAGGCTCCTGACGTAGACGCCCTCGCGCCCGAGCTGCTGCTCCATGCGCACCCGGTCGCCGAGCACGGCGCCGCCGCTGATCGGGCTCGACGGGTCGACGGCGACGCACGCCGACCCGCTTGCCCGTCTCCGCGTAGCTCTCGATCAGCCCGCCGACGAGCGTGCTCTTGCCGGTCCCGGGCGGGCCGGTGACGCCGATGCAGTGGACCGGCTTCGGCGCCGCGGGGATCTCGACGTCCCACGGCTGCGCGTTCTCGACGAGCGAGATCGCGCGCGCAAGCGACCGCCACCGGCCCGTCTCCCGGAACTCTGCGAGCAGAGGCCCGACGTCGAGTGCTGCGGACACGCGTCGGCTCCGTCCGCTGCTAGTCGTTCGTCCAGACCAGGCAGGTCGCCTCGTCGTTCAGGCGCCGGACGGCGCGCTTGAACGTCCAGCGGCCGAGCTGCGACCGATCCGGCCCGAAGACGAGCAGGCCGACGTGCTCCTCGTGGGCGATCGCGATAGCGGTGGCCACAGGCTTGTGATTGTGGAAGGCCAGCTGCTTGGTCCGGACCCCGACCTCGCGCGACCGCCGCGCAACCGCCGTCATGTGCTTGCGGTTGAGGCTCTCGGCGTACTGCCGCGCGACGTGGCCCGCGTAGCTCACGGAACCCGAGCGGGATCGCGTCGCAGATCCACAGCTCGGCGCCGGTCTCCGCGGCCGTGTCGATCGCGAACTCGACGGCGCTCGCGTCGAACGGCACGTTGAGCGTCAGCAGCATGATCGGATGCACCGCGGTGGTGGCCCTCTCGACCGGCGAGCTCACGCGGTCGAACGTGCCGGTGCTCATCGGTCGCCCGCCTCGAGCTGCAGCGTCGTGGGCTCGCCCACGTCGAGGAGCCACCGCCTGCGGTACCACTTCCCGAGGAAGAGGAACCAGACGAGGCAGGCCAGCGGTACGCCGAGCGGCGAGCCCCTTCAGGCCCCAGAGGAGCGCCCGTGAGCACGCCGACGCCGGCGACGAAGATGAGCCCGAGCTGCATGTACAGGCGTCCTCTCGCCTGGCGTGCGCGCACGTGGGCGAACCGCTCCGGCGGGATCGTCGAGGTGTCGTAGTGGCGTCCGCAGGCGCAGTCGACGCTGTCGCCGAGGTCGACGGAGTGGACTTCTCCGCACTCGCAGCGGACGGTGATCGGAATGGCCACGGCGCCATGTCATTGTAGGGGCCGGATCTCATCCGGCCCGAAAGCGGAGGGGCGGGTCTCCCCGCCCCTCCGAAGCCATCGTGGTCTCTTCGCGGCTAGCGGGCCTCGCGCCGGCGCCGCGGCGGCCTCGATCGCCTCCTGCGACGGCTGCTCGTCGCTCGGCTCACGCCAGCGGAACGGCCGGCCGTGCTGCCGCTGGGCGATGACGTAGCCGATTACGCCGCAAGCGAGCGAGCCGACGGCCACGCCGATCATCTCGGGCAGCTTCGCCCAGGCGTCGGTGAAGTCGGCGTTCCAGAGGTAGCCGGTGTAGTCCATGAAGATGAGGCCGAAGATGATGAACACGCAGGTTCGCGATGCAGAAGACGCCGGCTGCCACCATCCACGGCTTGGCGAGCTTGATCGGCCTCGGCCAGTTCGGCCGGTCCTTGCGGAGCAGGAGCACGCCCGAGAGCGCGAGCACGTGCGAGAACATGTAGCCGAAGTTGCCCGCGGCGAGGATGAAGAAGATGTTGCCGAAGTAGAGCGGCGAGGAAGATGTTCAGCAGCATGTCCACGGTCATCGCGCGCGCCGGGACGTGGTGCTTGTTGAGCACCCCGAGCTGCTTGATCGTCATCTTCTCCTCGGAGAGCGCGTAGAGCGCCCTCGAGCCGTCCATCGTCGCCGTGTTCATCGACAGGAGCAGGCCTCCGCAGAGACACACGGTGAGGAACGTGCCGAAGCCCTCGCCCGCGATCGTGTGGAGCACGTTCACGAGATACGGGACGCCGTACGCGTCGGCGAGGATGCCGTCGTAGCCGATCGTCCCGAGCACCGCGATCGGCAGCAGGATCGCGAGCACGACGTTGATGGCGCCGGTCACCGCGAGCGCCTTGCGCGTGTCGTTCTTCGTGTCCTTGTACTCGGGGGCGAACGTCGCCGCGGCCTCGGGCCCGTACGTCGACCAGCCGATGATGTAGAGCCACACCATGACGAGCGCGAACTGGTGGAAGCCGTTGCCGGTATCGCCGTAGACGGTCGGCGTCTCGGCGAGGAGGTTCGAGTTGATCTGGTGGTTCGAGAAGTCGCCGGTGATGAAGGCGCCGATCGCGATCGCGCCCACGGGCAGGATCATGAGCGCGCCGACGACGTAGCTGAACCAGACCGCCGGCCGCATGCCGCGGACGTTGAAGATGTAGCAGAGGAGGATGCACATGACGCCGATGAGCACCGGCCAGGTGATCGGCTGGGTGACGCACGGGCGCGTCGAATGACGTCGGTGGCGAAGTAGCCCTCGCCGCCGAACTCCGTGATCAGCAGCAGCCCGACGAAGAGGCCGTAGACCGCGAGCACGCTCGACCAGGCGAACCAGTAGCCGAAGACGGCGATCGGCCCGGCCAGCGAGAAGTACTTGCGCCAGCCTTCCCGCGCGTACACGGAGAGGCCGCCGGGCTTGTCGGGGAACATCGCCGCGGGCTCGGCAGTACACGTAGGCCTGCAGCGCGCCGATGACCGCCGAGACGATCCAGACGATTGCCGCCCAGATGCCGCCCAGCGCCAGGATCGAGAACGCGAGCCCGACGAGCAGGAAGCCCGGGTTCGCCATGCCGATCACGACGCCGTCGTACCAGCGCATCGTCTTCAGCAGACGTCGTTCGTCTACCGCAACCTCAGCCATGTGCCCTCCTCTCGAACCACGCCTCGACGGTCCCCGCTACGGGCTTAGACCGGTGCCGAGCCGGGCTGGTTAGCCGTTCTCCCCAACGACCTCGCGCCGAGTCACCTCCCACGTTCCCCCATACCGTCGTACGGGGATGCGCGACGCTACCACTCGCAGCGGACGAGTTCAACCGGGTATGCGCCGTTCGCGTGGCGAACCCTCGAACGGCGGTATCCTCGGCGGCCGCGCATGAAGATCGTCGTACTCGGCGGAGCGGGAGCGATGGGAGCGGCGGTCAGCGCCGACCTCGCCGCCTGTGCCGACGTCGCCGAGCTGGTCGTCGCCGATCTGGACGGCGCCAAGGCGCGAAGCGCTCGCCGAGGCCGCCGGCGCGCGGGCCCGCGCCGCCGCAGCTCGACCTGGCCGACCGGGAGCGCGCGCTCGAGCTCCTGCGCGGGGCCGACGTCCTCGTGAACTGCACCAGCTTCACGCTCTTCGACGAGGTCATCGAGCTGGCCGTCGCAGCCGGGGTCGACTACGCGGACCTGATCTCCGAGCCGAGCGACTCGCAGCGGCGCGGCGGTCGAGGAGGCCGGGATCACGGCGATCTCGGGGCTCGGCGCCTCGCCGGGGCTCACGAACGTGCTCGTCGCGCATGCGGCGGGCTGGCTCGACGAGCTCGAGGAGGCGCACGTCTCCTGGGCGAGCTTCCGCGCCATCGCGCCCAGCCGGGGCCTCCTCGACACGATCCTGTGGGAGCTCTCGGACGCCTGCCCGACCAGGCTGTACTACCAGAACGGCCGCTTCGTGAGGGCGGGGTTCATGGAGGGCTCGAGGCTCGTCGACTTCGCGCCGCCGCTCGGCCGCCAGCGCGTCTACTACGTGCCGCACCCCGAGGTGACGACGCTGCCCGCGCACGTTCCCGACGCTGCGCTTCTGCGCGGTGCGGGGCACGTGGCGGCCGAAGCTGATGGAGGACGTGCGCGTGCTGAACGAGTACGGCCTGCTCGACCCCGAGGCGCTCGAGCACACGAAGGAGCGGATCTGGGCGCGCTTCGGCGGCAGCGGCGACGAGGAGCCCTGGCGGCTCTTCGTCAACGTCGAGGTCGTCGGCAAGCGCGGCGGGGAGCCGTGGCGGCGCGTCTACGACGCGAGCCATCCCGACTGGGGACAGGAGGGCACGGGGAGGATGACGGGCATCTGCGCCGCGGTCGGCGCCCAGCTGCTCGGCCGCCACGGGCGCACCCAGCGCCGGCTTCGTCGACCCCGAGGCGTACTTCGACCCGGACGAGTTCCTCGCCGAGCTCGGCTAGGCGGGGAACGATTGACGGTGACCTGGCGCGACGAACGGCTGGCGTAGGGGCCGGATCTCATCCGGCCCGTAGCGGCGTGTGAGGAGGAGAGATGACGGACGGGACGACCTACGACGTGATCGTGATCGGCGGGGGGATCGCCGGCCTCGTCGGCGGCCCGCGATCTCGGCGCCGGCGGGCCGCACGGTGCTCGTTCTCGAGGCCCGTGACCGCCTCGGCGGCCGCACGTGGTATCGCACGTTTCCCGGGACGGAGCAGAAGGTCGAGATCGGCGGAACCTGGTTCGTCGAGCGGTTTCAGCCGTCGCATCGCCGCCGAGATCGCACGCTACGGGCTCTCCGTCGCCCAGAGCCCGACGGGGAAGTCCTTCCGGATCGGGCGTAGGCGGACAGCTCCTGACGACCGGGTTCCCAGTACCGCTCGAGGAGGTCCTCGACTTCGAGCGCGGGCTGTTCGAGATCATCGCGGGTGCTCGCCGCCTCGAGTTCGGGAAGCCGCTGGACACGCAGCCGCTCGCCGACCTCGACGTCCCGTTCGAGGAGTTCCTCGGTCGCCTCGCTCTGGCGCAGGCGACCCACGAGTACCTCTCGTCGTGGGTCGGCTTCTTCTTCGGCTGCCATCCGGCCGAGGTCTCGGCGCTGCACGTGCTCTCCTTCGTGGCCGGGTTCGGCAACAGCGCCTGGGCGTGGTACGCGGCGATCACCAACAAGTTCGGCAAGGGCACCGCGAGCCTGGTCGACGCGCTCGCCGAGGACGGCGGCGCCGAGATCCGCCTGTCGTCGCCGGTGAAGCGCGTCGAGCAGGGAGCGACGGGGGTCACGGTCACGACCCGGGACGGTGAGACGTTCGCCGCGGCGTCCGTGGTCGCTCGCCGCCCCGCTGAACACCTGGCGCGACATCGTGTTCGAGCCGGAGCTCTCCGAGCCGAAGCGCCAGGCCGCCTCCGAGGGTCAGACCGGGCATGCGACCAAGATCTGGGCGCTCGCCGAGGACGTGCCGGACCACATCGTCGCCGTCGGCTGGGGCGGAGGGCTGAACTGGGTCTCGACCGAGTACGTGCTCCCGGAGGGCCAGCTGCTGGTCGGCTTCGGCACCGGGCCCGGAGCTGCTCGACGTCACGAGCCGTGACGACATCCGCCGTGCCGTGCAGCGCTTCGCCCCGGACGCGCGCATCGTCGCGACCGATGCCCACGACTGGAACGCGGACGAGTTCTCGCAGGGCACATGGATGGCCTACCGACCCGGCCAGCTGACGCGCTTCCACTCGGCGTTCCAGGAGACGGAGGGCAGGCTCGCCTTCGCCGGCTCCGACCTCGCGCTCGGCTGGGCGGGCTGGATGGACGGAGCCGTCGAGACCGGCGCCCGGGCCGCAGCGCAGGTCGAGGAGATGCTCACCGCCGTGCCTCCCAGGCCCGCGTAGGGGCCGGATCTCATCCGGCCCGCCCTACCGCAGATAGCGCTCCAGGGGCCCGTGCTTGTAGCGCGGCTTCCCGAGGCGGTCGAGCGTCACGAGGCCGGGCGGGGCGTTGATCACGTCCGGGATCCGGTTCACGACCGAGGTACAGGTGATGAGCCGAGTCGGAACGTCGTCGTTTCTGAGATGGAGGTCGGGCTCGCCGCGGACGAGCCACTCGTTGGTGTCGGTCTCGCCCTCGCCGTAGACACGGCCGTCCATCTGGAACGTGAAGCGCGGGCCCTCCGCGGTCTCGATCGTCGTCGCGTCGAGGACTCCGAGCAGATGGCCCGCCGGGATCGTCCGGCCGAGACTTCGCGACGGCGTGTCGGCGTCGGCGACGACCGGCGCGACCGTCGACGTCGACGCGTGAGGGCGTCAGCTCGAGCTCGGCGACGAGCGCCTCGAGCGTCGCCCGGGCCACGAAGTCGGGCCAGCCGTGCTCGGCGACGTGGCGCTCGAATTCCTCGACCCCTTCGCCCGCGTGGACGTGAGCCGCCACCTCCGGCCCGTAGTCGTCGGCGTTCCACGAGCAGCGACCTTCCACCGTGTCTACTCGATGGGACGCTCCCAGCAGCGTGCCGACGAGGTGCAGCCAGAAGACGTCCTGCGCGCCCGAGGCGGCGAGCGTGACGCCGTTCCGCTTCGCAACCCCGTCGAGCTCCGCTGCCAGCTCGGGCGCCGTACCCCAGGGCCAGACGGTCTCCTCCTCGATCGTGACGACATTCGCCCCGCCCTCGAGGCACAGGCGGAAGTGGTCCGCCATGACGCTGAGGTAGCTCGCGACAGAGACGACCGCGATGTCGACCCCGCGGTCGAGCGCGCGCCGGGCGTCGGGCTCGACGACCACCCCCGTCGAGCTGCCCAGCCCGGCGACCTCGCCGAGGTCGCGCCCGACCTTGTCCGGGCTGCGTGCGACGGCGCCGACGATCTCGACACCCTTCTCGAGCATCAGCCGAGCCATGATCGAGCCCATGGCACCGACGCCGTACACGATCGCCCGGATCGGCATGGGCTATTGATGCCGGAACGCCGAGTTGGTCGCAGTTCCCCGGCCCCTCGATGTGCGTCCGGTGGCCGGCCGGTTACTTGACCGGCGCCTCTAGGCACCAACGATGCACGTGGGCGCTTGGAGTACCCGGCTCGGGCATCGTCGGTGTCTCCTCGCGCCAGTGCGGAGCTTGCCTGGTCCTGCACCATGCGCCGGAAGAGAAGAACAGCAGCGAGACCGCCCCGAGCACGGCGAAGCCGATGATTTTCTCCTTGGTGCCGCCGTAGCCGCCCGCAGCCGGCGATCTGGAACCAGCCGATGCCCGACCGACGCGAGAAGACGACGAAAGCGCGCACAGAGAACCGCGGCGATCGGCGGTCCAGTAGGGGCCGAGCTTGATCGGCCGCGGCCAGTTCGGCCGGTCCTTGCGCAGCAGGACGTAACGCGGTGAGGGCGAACACGTGTGCGAGCACGTAGCCGATGTTGCTCGCGGCCAGGATGCCGAAGATGTTGCCGACGAAGAGAACGAAGAGGATGTTCATCTCGATGTCCAGCGTCATCGCGTATCCCGGGCACGTGGCAGCGGTTGAGGCGCCCGAGCTCCCTGATCGTCAGCCCGTCCCTCGAGATGCCGTAGAGGGCGCGGCTGCCGTCGGCCGTGGCCGTGTTCATCGAGATGACGAAGCTCGCCAATGACGACGACGAAGAAGTCCGTCGTGCCGTAGCCGACGAGCTGCTCGAGCGCGCCGACGTAGTCGAACGGCTCCACGGTCTCCGCGCCGACGCCGCCGACGAGGCCGAACGGGAGGAGCGTGTAGACGACGAGCGAGAAGAGCGGCCGCCGAAGCGAGCGCCTGTCTCGTGTCGCGGACGGTGTCCTTGTACTCGGGCGCGAAGGTCGCGCAGGTGTCGACGCCGCCCGGCTGACCAGATCATGATCCAGATCCAGACGAGGGCGAGCTGCAGCCGCCCCAGGCGAGGCCGCCGTCGTTCAGCTTGAACGTGAGGTTGGCGGCGTCGAAGTCGCCGTTGATGAACGGCAGGAACATGAAGCAGAAGAGCGGGATCATGAGCAGGAGAGCCGGACAGGTAGTCGAACGTCACCCCGACGCGCGTCCCGAAGACGTTGAAGAGCCAGACGGCCAGGATCAGGCTACGCACCGACCGCATGCCAGCTCCACACCAGGGTGGAAGGACCCGATCCCCTCAACGACCACCTGAACGATGTCTCCAATCGGCGACAGTTCCACGGCGTCGTCTACCGTACAATGCCGAAGAGACACATCCTGTCGCGCGCCACAACGGTCGCGACGTAGGCGCCTGTCGTTCCATAGTCGTAGCCCAGCAGCCTTAGCGGTTTGCGCTGCTGCATCCCTGCATCGTGGTGGTGCAGGGGTCGCGTGTCTGTGCAATATTCGCGCCGGTTCTTCCACAGGTCTCGTGACGCCACGACGGGCCGCATGAGATGCGGCCCCTACATCCCGACCGCCGACCGGGTCCCGCGGCCGCTCACCCATGCCGTCAGCACCGGGTGCAGGGGCCGGATCTCATGAGTCTATCGGCCACCATGCAGTCGCGCCGGTCATCCGACGATCGTCGCGCCTGCCGCTGCGCGAGGTCCGCATCGATGTCGGCGGCTCCGGTCTCGCGATGCCGACCGGCTCCCGCGGCTGGAGCCGCCCAGGCCGGTCGAGCGACCGGTCGCCGCGAGCCGGCCGGATCGTGCGGATCGATCCTGCGGCCCTGGTTACGCCGGCACCCGCTGCACGTTCGCCCGCGCGATCAGCCGCTCGGTGCAGCGCAGCGCGTTGGCGCAGATCGTCGCCGTCGGGGCCATCGGGCCGGAGGTGACGAAGACGCTGCCGTCCATGACGTAGAGGTTCGGGACGTCGTGCGCCGCGCCCCAGCGGTCGACGACGGACGTCGCCGGGTCGTCGCCCATGCGGGCCGTGCCGAGGAGGTGCCAGCCCCAGGCCGACCAGTCCGAGACGATGGTGTCGATCGCGCCGGCCGCCTCGTGCGCCTCCTTCGCGCGCGATCGAGCTGCCACTCGAGGTTCGCGCGCATGTCCGGGTCGATCTCGAAGTGCACCTTGGGAGCCGGAATCCCGTCGGAGTCCCGGAGCTCCGGGTCGAGCGTGACCATGTTGCGCTCGTGCGGCAGGTCCTCGATGCCGACGCCCCAGTCGAACGCGTGCCCGAGCGTCCGCTCGATGAGGTCGTGGACGGCCGGGCCCCAGCGCTCGTCGAAGGGGCGGTCGTCGTAGCGGAAGAGGCTGAACAGCGGCCCGCCGAGCGGCATCACGTCCCACTGCGCGCCCCGGGGAAACCCGCGCGACTCGTCGTGGTCGGCGAACTGGAGCGAGAGCAGCTGCGTGCCCCACGGGCCGAGCCAGCCCTCGAGCTCGTCCTCGTAGATCCCGAGCACGCTCATGTACGGGTGCAGCATCAGGCGCTTCCCGACGAGGCCGGAGGAGTTGGCGAGCCCGTCGGGGAAACGGCCGGACTCGGAGAGGAGCAGGAGCCTGGCCGTGCCGACGCCGTTGCAGGCGACGACGACGACGTCCGCCGCCTGGAACTGCTCGTTCCCCTGCCGGTCGATGTACACCGCCCCGGTCGCGAGCCCGTTCCCGTTCACCGTGATCTCGCGCACGCGCGCGCCCGTGACGACCTTCGCGCCGTGCTTCAACGCTTCCGGGAACATCGTCGTGTCGGTCGAGCTCTTGGCGCCTTTCGGGCAGCCCCACATGCAGGCGCCGGTGCGCTCGCAGGCGGCGAGGTTGCCCGACCTCCTGGGAGCGGATCGCGTGCGCCGCGGGCCACCAGTGCCAGCCGAGCCGGTTCATGCCCTCGGCGGCGCGCCGGCCCAGCGGCGCCGATCGGGAGCGGCGGCTGCAGCGGCGGCGGGCCCGGCGGGTACGCCGGGTCGCCCGTCATGCCCGAGATCATCATCTCCTGGTCGATCTGCTCGTAGAACGGCTTCATCTCGTCGTAGGAGATGGGCCAGTCGTCCGCGAGGCCGTCCACGGTGCGCAGGCGGAACTCCTGCGGTCGCATGCGCACCCACTGGGCGCAGAAGTGGACGGTGGAGCCGCCGACCGCGTTGTACATGACCGGCGTGATCGGCGAGCGCGAGACCTCGAGCGGGTAGTCGGCCGGCTGGCGGCGCGTGTTCGGGTTCGGGCTCCACTGCGCGTCGGCGACGAGCTCCCACTCGAGCTTGTCGCCGGGGAACTCGGAGGCGTCCGGCCAGTCGCCCTGCTCGAGGCACACGACCCTGAACCCGGCCTCGGCCAGGTGGCGCACGGCGACCCCGCCGCCGGCGCCCGCCCCGATGACGAGCACGTCGGCTCGTATCGCCGCCGTCCCGGGAGATGTGGAAGGCAAGGGGCTCCACCTTCCCGTTCGGCGTCGCCGAGGGAGGTGGCAGCTTGTGGATGGGGCCCCGCTCGATGACGGGGTCGAGCAGACCGTCCCGCAGGTCGTACTCGGCCTCGTCCGGAAACGGCGGGCGCTTGCCCTGGCCCGGATAGCGGATGCGCTTGCGCACCTTGAGGTTCATGTAGTAGGCGCCGGAGACGATCTGCGAGAGCGCGCCGAAGCGCGTCCGGCTCCTCCGCGTGGAGCCGGCGTGCCTCCTCCGACGGCTCGCGTCCCTGGGCCCGGTCGAGCAGCTCGGCGAGGGTCGGGATCAGGTCGGGCCGTGCCGCGAGCGCCTTGTCGAGCCACTTGCCCTGGGGGTCGGCCGTGCTCGCCGAGGGCATCTCGCCGACCGCCGGGATGAGGACGTCGCCGAGCGCGTAGAGCGTCTCGCGCTGCCCGGCGTCCAGGGTCGTCGCCGCCTGCACGCTCACTGCGTCACCTCCCTCCGAGTCGAGGAGAGGAGGTTACGGCATCGCGCGGATGCGGGCCGGATGAGATCCGGCCCCTACGCGCGCGGCCGCGTCTTCTCCGTGTCGTAGATGGGCATCGGGGCGACCGTTGCCGGAGCGGTGCCGTCGCCGACCGCGACCTCGACCCGCTCGCCGTCGCGCGCGAGGTCGGAGCGAAGCACGGTCAGGCCGATCGTCTTGCCGAGCGTCGGGCTCTCGCACGGGCTCGTCAGCGTGCCGACCTGCTCTCCGTCCTTCGTGACCGCGGCGCCGTACTCGGGGAGGCCGCCGTCGACGACGAGCGTGACGAAGCGATTCGGCGGGTTCTGCGCCTCGGCGGCGAGCGCCGCCTTGCCGCAGAAGTCGCCCTTGTCGAGCCGGATCACCTTGTCGAGGCCCATGTCGTACGGGCTCGTCTCGTGCTGGAAGTAGTCGTAGCCGATGAAGATCAGGCCCGCCTCGATCCTGATCGTCTCGACGGCCGCGAGCCCGTAGGGCTGCGCTCCGGCGCCCGCGACGGCGTCCCAGAGCTGCTCGGCGCCGTCGGGCGAGCAGAAGAGCTCGTACCCGAGCTCTCCCGAGTAGCCGGTGCGCGAGACCCAGCAGCTCACGCCCCCGACGTCCACGAGATCCGGCCAGAAGCGGAAGTACCCGAGGCCCGAGACGTCCGCGTCCGTGAGGCTCTGCAGCAGCTCCCGGGAACGCGGGCCGTTGATGCCGAGCTGCGGCGTCGCCTGCGTTCGCGGCTCGATCTCGACCTCCAGGCCCGAGACGACGCCGCGGAAGTGGTCGAGGTCGGAGTCGAGCGCCGTCACGACGATGCAGGAATCCTCCCCGGTCTTGAAGACCGTGCCGTCGCCGACCATCTTTCCGTTCTCGTCGCAGAACGGCGCGTAGCGAACCCGGCCGACCTCGAGGCCGGCCATGTCGTTCGTGAAGATCCGGTCGGCCGCCGCGAGCGCGTCGGGCCCCGCGAACGCCCACTTGCGCAGCGGCGAGGCGTCCCACATCCCGACGTCGGTCCTCACCGCCTGATGCTCGGCTGCCTGGTCGCCGAA
Organism: uncultured Thermoleophilia bacterium; assembly: GCA_963838105.1. Taxonomy (GTDB): domain Bacteria; phylum Actinomycetota; class Thermoleophilia; order Gaiellales; family Gaiellaceae; genus CAWJNF01. The sequence continues at coordinate 33,608 of CAWIQC010000012.1, forward strand.
GTGGTTCGGCCAGTACCACCCTTCCCAGTCGACCAGGTCGCCGCCCGCCGCTCGCTGGACGCGGTCGAACGCGGTACGGATGATCTCGTCGCTCATCGAGCCTCCTTGTCGTAGCCGAGCGCCGCCGACACAGCCGCGGCGCGCTCGAGCAACGGGACGCGGGCGGAGCGCATCCTAGCCTCGTCGAAGCGGGAGGACGGGCCCTGGACGCCGAGGATGGCGGCGAGGTCGCCGCCGGCGCCGAGCACGGGCGCCGCGATTGCGTTGAGGGCCTCCTCGCGCTCGCCGACGGCCTCGGCATGGCCCTGTGCGCGTACGCGCTCGATCTCGGCCGCGAGCCGCGCGGCGGTCGGTGACCGTCCGCGCCGTGAAGGCCGGCAGCTCGCCCTCCGGCAGGTCGCCGCCGTAGGCGAGGAATACCTTGCCGACGGCGGTGGCATGGGCCGCGCTGGGTCGTCCGACCTGGGCCACGCTCTGCACGAACGACACGCTCTGGACGTAGTCGACGGTCACGGCCTCGCGCTCGCCCTGCGCCGACAGGGTGACGGTCTCCCCGGTGGCCTCGGACAGGGCGACGAGGTGTGGCCTCGCGATCTCGCGCAGGTCCATCCGCGCCAGCACGGCGTTGCCGAGCTGGAGGAGCCGCAGGCCGAGGCGGTAGCGGCCGGTGCCGGCCACGTGCTCGACGAGGCCTGCGTCGGCGAGCGTCGCGAGCAACCGGGAGACCGTGCTCGCGTTGATGCCCGTACGGCGGGCGATCTCGTTCGTGCCGAGCTCCGTCGCCACCGGCGCCGCCGGCCCACCGTCGTCGGGGTCTCCGATCACTCCGGCGAGCGCGTCCAGGACGGCGACGGCGCGCTGCACGGCGGCGACATGGCGGATGGCTGGTTGGCCGGTACGGGGCATGCTAGGCTGCGATCACCGTCAATTTTGACACGGCATTGCCGAGGAGGCAATTCATGGCGCTCCCAGCCTCGACCCGCTACCTCGTCATCGGAGCCGGCATCCACGGCCTGTCGACCGCCTTCCACCTCGCCAAGGAGCTCGAGGCGCGCGGGCTCGGCACGGGCGCGGAAATCCTGGTCGTCGACAAGCACAGCCCCGGGGCGGGCGCGTCGGGCATCGCCTGCGGCGTCGTGCGCAACAACTACTTCCAGCCGGCGATGAGCGAGCTGATGCAGGCCTGCGTGGAGGTCTGGGAGTCCGACCCGGCCGCCTACGCCTACAACCCCGTGGGGTACATGGCGCTCGGCGCCGAGGCGCAGGTCGCCGATCTGACCGCCACCGCGGAGCGGCAGGAGCGAATCGGCTACCGCTCGCGTCTGGTCCTGGGCGAGCGCGAGGTCGACGAGTACATGAAGGCGCTCTTCCCCGACTGGCGCGCGAAGGGCGTGCACGTCCTGCTGCACGAGCTCCAGGGCGGCTTCGCGTTCAACGTCGACTCCGTCATGGGCCTGAAGGCGAAGTGCGAGCAGAACGGGGTGCGCGTTCTCTCCGGCGTCGAGGTGAAGGCGTTCGAGCTTCGCGGCGACGGATCGGTCAGCGCCGCCCTGACCAGCGAGGGGACGATCGAGGTCGGCGAGCAGGTGGTCGTCGCGCCGGGCCCGTGGGCGAAGAGCTTCTGGCAGATGCTCGAGATGCCGCCGACGATCGACATCCACACGCCGTCGGGCGACGTCGTCCGCGACGCGCCGATGTGGACCTACTGGAACCTGCAGGAGGGCGAGATCGCCGTCGACCCGACGGTCTTCTCGCTCCCCGACGGCTCGATGCCGCCGGTCATCCACCTCGACACCGACGCGCCGCTCTACACGGACGAGGGCGAGCTCGTGACCGACGAGCTCTGGGGGATCTACTACAAGCAGGATCGGCACGGCGTTCAGGGCGGAGCCTCGCCGCTCGAGGTCGGGCCCGAGGTCGAGCTCGATCCGTACCCGCAGACGACCGACGTGGACCCGGACTTCCCGGACATGTGGTGCGCGGCGCTCTCGCACGCGATGGGCCGCTTCGAGGGCTGCCGCCCGCTCTACAAGGTGGCGCGCTCCGGCGGCATGGGCGCCTTCACCGCCGACAACTTCCCGGTCTTCGACCACATCAAGCCGAACTGCTACTGCATCTTCGACTCGAACCACGGATACAAGATGATCGGGGTCGGCCGCGAGGTCGCCAAGGTCGTGGTCGGGGAGCACTCGAGCCTGCTCTATCCCTTCCGCTTCGAGCGCTTCGCGACCGGCGACCTCCACCCGGTCTCGAACTCGCCCTACCCCTGGTCCTAGTCGAGGCACGACCTCGGGCCCCCATGAGATGCGCGCTCCCTAGCGCAGCCCCAAGCCCACAGCCGGCTGCTTCGTAGGGGCCGGATCTCATCCGGCCCGCTCGCTCGTCGCCCACCGCGCGACGGCGCCCAGCGTCGCGCCCTGGACCACGATCGACGCGGCGGTCGCGGCCAGGACGACGCCCTGGACGTCCAGGGCGCCGTCGAGCGCGTCGAGCGCCGGGTAGCCGGCGAGCAGGAGCGGCACCGCCCCCTTCAGGCCGCCCCACCAGACGAGGACCTGCTCGCGCCGACCGAGGCCGCTCCCGAGCAGCAAGGGCGTCGCGACGAGCGGTCGCGCGGCAAGCGCGAGGACGAGCGCGAGCACGATTCCCTGCCAGACGTGCTCGCCCGTCGTCACGGCCGCGAAGGCGGCGCCGAGAAGCGCGAACAGGATCGCCTCGCTCGCTGCGGCGAACGCCTGCGGAACGGCGTGCTGGCGTCCGTCCTGGCCTGCCCACTCGTCGGCGACGAGGAGGCCGGCGACGTAGACGGCGAGGAAGCCGCTTCCGTGCAACGTCGCGGTCGCCGCGCCGACGCCGACGGCGCCCAGGACGACCGCGACGGACTGAAAGCCCTGCTCGAGGTGAGGGGTCGCCCGGATGCCGAGGACGAGGAGCCCAGCCCCGACGAGGCCACCGGCGAGCCCGATGCCGAGCTCCTGAACGAGCCGGAGCGCTCCTTCACCGGCGGAGGAGCCCTCGCTCCCCAGAGCCGCGACCGCGACGACCATGAGCGAGATGCCGACCGGGTCGTTGAAACCGGACTCGCCCTCGAGCACGGTGCGCGCGCGGGTCTCCCGCTGGCCGCGGAGAGCCGCGTAGACCGCTGCCGGGTCGGTCGGCGCCAGCGCGATGCCGACGAGGAAGGCGATCTCCCACGAGAAGCCGAGCAGACCGTGGCCGACAACCGCGAGCGCGCCGGCCGTCGCCGCGGTGCCGGGTAGGCCGAGCAGGAGGATCGGGCGAGCGGAGCGGCGGAAGGCCCCGTACCCGGTCTCGAGGCCGCCCTGGAAGAGGATGGCGTAGAGGAGGATTGCGCCGACCTGCTCCAGCCGGAGCGTCGACACGTCCTCGATCGGCGAGATCCCGCTGAGCCCGGCCGCGATCCCGACGGCGAGGAACGCCGCCGGGCCGGGCAGCCCGAGCCGCCGTGCGAGCGGCGCACCGGCGAGGGCCGCGAGCAGCAGGCCCGCTGCGACAAGAAGGGCGGGGAAGAAGTCCTCGAAGGCATGCATCGGCTACCTCGCCGACCAGTCTTCCCGGCACGCCTGTCTCAAGCGTAGCGGCTGGCGGACGGGCCGATGGAATCGGCCCGAGGGCCGGTCGGGGACCGGCAGGGCCGGATGAGATCCGGCAGGGCCGGATGAGATCCGGCCCCTACGGCGGCGGTGAATCCGGCTCGGTGAGCCCGAGCCGGTGTGCGAGCCAGCGTTTCGTGGATGCCTGCAGCGTCAGCGTGACGATGATCGCCAGGGCCACGCAGACGACGACGAGGTCGGCGTCCTCGACGCCCTCGGCGACGATGATCCCGGCGAGCGCCGCCGGCACGACGCCGGTCTCGCGGGCCCAGCCGATGAAGATGATCTCCTGACGCGTCCATTTCCCGCGGCGGTCGGGAAGCAGGCTCATGAGCACGGCTATCGGGCGGGCGACGAAGAGGAGCGTCGCCAGTACCGCGAGGGCCGGAAGCCACTCGTCGGCGATCGTCCCGAACGGGAGGTTCGCGCCCAGCGTGATGAAGACCAGCAGCACCGCGACGTCGGCGAGGTTCGCGACGAGCAAGCGCATCTCGGTCTCGTGATGGGTATGCATGCCGACCCGGAGCTCCTGCATGTTCCCGACGATGAGCCCGGCGATGAACGCGCCGAGGTAGCCGCTGCCGCCGGCGTCCTGGATGCCCGGGAAGGAGAGCGCCATGATGGCGAGCACGGCGATTCCTGCCGCCTCTCCCCAGAGCCCGAGTCGTCGGCTCGACACGATCACCGACAGCAGGACGCCGAAGGCAACCCCGAGGCCGATCGCGATGCCGAGCTGCGTGACGAAGTCGAGGATCGGCTCCGTCGCCGAGCTGTCTCCGGACAGGAGGACGGCGAGGAAGGTGAACGTCAGCACCGCGCCGGTCGGATCGTTCAGCGCGGACTCGGCGATGATCGTCTGCGAGATCTTCGGCCGGATCCGGATCCGCTCGAAGAGCGGGATCAGGATCGCCGGGTCGGTCGGCGCCAGCGCCGCGCCGATCAGCAGGCCCATCGAGGTGGAGACGTCGAAGACCGCCGACGCGACGAGCCCCACCAGAACGGCCGTGACGATCACGCCGGGGACGACGAGCATGCCCAGGCCGACGACCACCCGGCTGAGCACGCGCACCGACAGCTGCAGCCCGCCGTAGAACAGGATGATCGACACGCCGAGCGTGAGCAGGACTTGCGAGCCGATCGCGTCGAGCGGAACGTCGATCCAGTCGAGGACCGATGGCCCGAGCAGGGCTCCGGCCCCGAGCAGCAGCAGCATCCGTGGCAGCCGCAGCCAATCGGCGATCGGCTGCACGACGAGCCCCGCCGCCAGCATGATCCCGATTGTCAGGATGACGTCTTCGGCATCCACGCGACAGGATTCTGACGCTCGGGCTGGTCAACGGACGGACGCGGCTTGCGCGGCGGGGCCGCGTGCCTCACCATCCCGAGGATGCTCTTCCTGCTCCTGCTGAAAGACGCTCCCGGGGCGATCATGATCCTGGGGCTGACCCTGCTCGTGGCGCTCTACCTCACCGTGATCGAGCTACGGGAGCTCCAGGTTCACTGGAAGTGGTGGGCGTGGTGGCTCTCCCTCGTCTTCCTCCTCCATTTCGTCGGGTACCTCGCGATCAGGGGCTACAGTGCCTGGGTCCGAAGGCGAGACCGGGCCGGCGCCCAGTAGGGGGCTTCGCGACCGCCCGCTCGGGCGGGTCGTGCTCCTCGCCGCGATCCTGGTGGCGGCGCTCCTCGTTGCCCGCAGCTGCGGGCAGACCGCCGCCGACGTGTCGAGCGAACGGGCGGTGGAGATCGCGACCGCCCAGGTCGACTTCGAGCCGACGGGCCATCAGATCCGGCTCATCAAGCGCGGGTTGCAGTCGCGTGAGATCTGGCTCGTCGGCCTCGAGCGCCGCGACGAGAACGACACGCTGACGAACGCGACGAGCGTCCTCGTCGACGCGGACACCGGCGAGGTGATCGAGGTCCGCCCGAGCGGCTCGTAGCCGGTCCCCGGCTATGTAGATACCTGACATCAAGATGGTCGCAACCCTGTGAGGTTTCGCCCTGGATGACGTCCGGCCGACGCCGTAGCCTCCTCGGATCGCGATGTGAGCGGTGCTACAGGCGGCGCGGTAGAGGGGGGAGGCTATGGACGTCTTGGCGGCGATCTCCGGCGTGATCGCGCAGACGGTGGAGGAGGTCGGCACCCAGGTCGGCCTCGACTCGGCCATCCTGGCCGAGCAGTTCTACTTCTTCACCGTCGTCGTGATGTGGCTGATCCACGCCGGCTTCATGATGTACGAGGCCGGCGCGGCGAGGCGCAAGAACATCATGTCGACGGCGATGAAGAACATCCTCACCATCGCCGTCGTCACGCCGTCGCTTCTACTACTTCGGCTGGTACATCTACGGCTGCTTCGAGCCGGGCGGTCCTGCCGAGGGCCATGCAGGCCCCGGCGGCAGCGGCTTCTGCGCGGCGACGTCGCCGTGGGCCGACCAGCTCGGCCCGAACCTCGGCGACAACATCAGCCTCGTCTTCTTCCTCGCCTTCCTGCTCTTCTCCTGGACGACCGGCTCGATCATGTCGGGGGCGCTCATCGAGCGCGTCCGGCTCTCCGCGTACCTGTTCCTGACGGTTCTGCTCGGCTCGGCGGTGTGGATCATGGACGCCGCCTGGGGCTGGAGCTCCGCCGGGTGGCTCGTCACGAAGTACGGCTTCCACGACTCGATCGCGTCCCTCGTCGTCCACGGCGTCGCCGGAGCGTTCACGCTCGGCGTGCTGCTCAACCTCGGCCCGAGGATAGGCAAGTACGACTCGGAGGGCAGAGCCCGAAGCTTCAGACCCCACAACACCCACATGACGTTATCGGGGCTGATGCTGATCTTCACCGGGTTCTACGGCTTCTACGCCGCCTGCCTCGTGATCACCTCGACCTCGTTCCCGGGCTGGCTCAACATCTACCTGTCGCCGACGACGCTCGGCACGATCGCGATGGTGATCACCTTCGGCTTCGCCGGCGGCTTCACGGGCGGCTGGTTCGCCAGCAAGGGCGACCCGTTCTGGACGCTGTCGGGCGGCCTCGCGGGCGTGATCAGCGTCTCGGCCGGAGCCGACGTCTACCACCCGTCGCTCGCCTACCTGCTCGCCACATCCGGCGCGTTCGTGGCGGTGTGGGCCGGCGGCTACATCGAGAAGAAGCTGCGGGTCGACGACGCCGTCGGGGCGGTCGCCGTGCACGGCGTCTGCGGCTTCTACGGCGTGCTCCTCGTCGGCATCTTCGCGGGCGGCTTCCCGACCGGCGTGAACAACATCGAGTCGTCGCTCGGCGGCCAGCTGATGGGGATGCTCGCCTTCTTCCCGCTCGCGTTCCTTCCCGGGTACCTGGCGAGCTGGGCGCTCAAGAAGTTCAACCTCCTTCGTGTTCCGCCGGAGGTCGAGCTCGAGGGCCTCGACATGGCGGAGTTCCAGCAGGACTTCTACCCCGAGTTCGAGCGGCAGCCCGAGGTGGTCGTCCTCCCGACCGGCGAGGAGGTCGAGGCCGGGCCCATCCTGCTCGACGGGTACAAGCAGGCAAACGGCCGTCGGGCCGGAGCGAGGGCCGAGACATGAGCCGGGCCGGCGGTCGGAGGGGTGACGTGGAAACCGAAAGGACGGCGCCATGATCGACAGCTTTCCGTATGACTCCTGGCTCGACGCCGAGGGCAATCTCAACCAGGAGATCACGACGTTCTGGACGTTCGGGCCCGCCGGAGGCGCCGAGGGCGGCTCGCTGACCGGCACGTTCGTGCTCACGGCGCTCGGGATCCTGCTGATGGTCGTCGCCATGATCGCCTGGTGCTGTCTCGAGAACCGGAAGCTCACGCAGCAGGCCGAGCAGCTCCGCCGCGGCGGCGGGCTCGTCTAGAGGAGGGAGAACGGATGCCACGCGAGAAGCAGATCGAGTTCCCGCCCGAGCAGACCCACGTCAGAGTGGCTGACGCCGCGCGCTCCTGCTCTTCTCCATCGTCTGCATCATCCTCACGATCATCCTCGTGCTGACCGTGGAGGGGTCGTTCATCGGGCCCTGGTAGGTGAGAATCGGTCACACTGAGAGCGGACAACGACGCAGGAGGTAGCTCGAGCACATGGCGCTGTATCTGACGTGCGGCCTCTGCGGCCGCAAGCAAGCCGACGGGCTGCTCTCGCGCGGGCTCTGGGGCCACCTCGAGGAGACCCCGCACGGAACGCTCCGCGCGTGCCCGACCTGCAAGGAGTCGACCTCGAACTGGAAAGAGCGGCTCGTCGAGGCGACGGCGGGCTCCCGCCGTACGCGGGCGAGACCGCCTACCGCTCGTAGCGGCCCTCGTTGCTCTTCTGTGAGCGCCGCCGGTCGGCGCTCGTCACCCTGAGGCGCTGGGCCTCGCCCGGCGCCCGCGGGTCGACGCGCAGACGGTGATCCCGGCTGACGACGATCAGCGGGCACGGGGTGGCGTCGGCGAGCCTGTGGCTGACGCTCCCGAGCAGCATCCGCGCGACCGGGCCATGGCCTCGCGTGCCGGCGACGATCAGGTCGTAGCCGCCTCCGCGCGCCTCCTCGAGTATCCGGTCTGCGGGATCGCCTGCCTCGACCTTCATCTCCGACTGGATGCCGCGCTCGCGGAAGTAGGCGTGCGCGCGCTCGACGTCCTCGTGGGGATGGGGCCGAGGCCCGGTCGCGAACCGCGTCGGCGAGTCGGCGGGCGCCACGACGGTGAGGATCGTGACCTGCGCGTCCCCGCCTCGGCCGACGAGGCCGGCGACCTCGTCGAGCGCCGGCTGGCTGTGCTCCTCTCCGTCGTAGGCGAGCAAGATCTTCATCGTCTCCTCCTCGGCAGACCTCGTCGTGCTGGAAGCTTGGCGCGCCCTCGGCATTGTTCCATCGGTGGCCCCGCGGATCTCGTCTGCGGCTTCCCCGCAGCGCGAATCGCGTCATTCCCGGATGACGCGCGGGCACGCTCGCGGTTTACTTGAGGTACCAGCGAGACGGAGGAGTAGCGATGAAGACGATCCTGATCGGCTACGACGACACCGAGCCCTCGACGCGGGCGCTCGACCGCGCCATCGAGCTCGCGAAGGCCCTCGACGGCAGTCTGGTCGTGACAAGCGTCGCGCCGGTGGTAGCCGGCGGCGGCGGTCGGAGCATGGGTGTCTACGATCCGCGACACGCCGGCCGAGCACCGCGACGAGCTCGCCCATGCTCGCGCGACCATCGAGGGCGCGGGTGTTCAGGCCGACTACGTCCTCGCCACCGGTGACCCGGCGGACGGATCGTCGAGGCGCCGGCGAGCGCGGCGCAGACCTCGTCGTGGTCGGGACCCGCGAGCAGGCATCGCCGAACGGTGCTCGGCCAGAGCATCAGCGGCGCCGTCGCTTGCGGGGCGGGCTTCGACGTGCTGATCGTGCATTGACCGCGACCCTTCGGGCAGCGCTCATGGCCGGTCGGGGACCGGCCCCGACGAGACCCTCGGTGGCGCGGGCGGCTCGGGCGGTCGGGGACCGGCCCCTACTAACTGCGGGCCGTGATTCGCGACCGTCGGCCGGCCCAAACGGGCCCTCGGCGAGCAGGCTCCGGAAGTCCGGGTACTGCCCGAGCTTCCCGACCGTGACCAGCGTGTCGCCTTTCTACGATGTCGGTCGGCTGCGCGCCTGCCACCGGCTCGGGCTCGCGCAGGATCGCGATGATCGTGATCCCGGTTCGCGCCCGAAAGGCGCAGTCGGCGAGGGTCCTCCCAATCGCGGGGCTATCGTCGGGAACCGGTATCCACTCGATGGCGAGCTCGCCGAGGGCCATCTCGAGCTCCTCGACGATCTTCGGGCGGTCGTAGACCCCGCCGAGAACCGCTCCGAGCTGGCGGGCTTCTTCGTCGTCCAGCGTGATCACCGCGCATGGATCCTCGTCGCCGCCAGAGCGGAAGAAGTAGATCTCCCGCATGCCGTCGTTGTGCAGGATCACCGCCGATACGACCGCCATGGACCGGGCGTGAACGCGTACTTGACCCCGACACCCGGCAGACGGGTTTGGCGGAGCTCGATCGTCATCTGCACCTCCTTGCAGTCTAGGGGTCAGGTTGCGGGAAAAGCCGCGGCCGACTCGCTTGGACTCCTTCATGAGCACGATGCCGATCGTCGCGGTTGCAGGACGTAGAGGCCTGCAAACGCGTCGAGCCGGTCCCGATCGTCGAGCTGAGTGCCGCGTTACCGGCCGCGAGCTGGGCGATGATGATCGTGGCCTCCCCGTGGGCGACAAGCGCCGCGCCGACGTTGACACTCCGGCGGCGGGTGAACCCGCCGACGAGCCTGCGGGATAACCGGCAGCCAGCTTGCCGATGAGGGTCAGCACCATGGCCAGCACGACCATCCAGCAGACCGTATCGAGCGCCCCGACGTCGATGTCAGCCCGAAGACGAAGAACAGCGCCGCGAAGAGGTCCCGGAAGGAGAGGAACCGCTCCTCGATCTCGGCTCGAGCTCGTCTCCGCGAGGACGATGCCGGCCATGAGTGCCCCGATGGCCTCCGACAGCCCGAGCTCCTCCGCGATCGCCGCCATCCCGACGACCAGCGCGCCGGAAGAGCAGGAAGAACTCGCGCGGAAGCCTGCGCAGCAGCCGGTCGATCGCCGCGTAAGGAACCGGGACGCCGCGATGGAGAACGTCAGCAACAGAAACGCTTTCAGGACGACCCAGAGCGTCTCCGCGAGCTCGCCGCCACCCCCGCCGGCGAAGCCGAGGACGAGCGCCAGCACGAGGTCCTCGAAGACGAGGATGGCAGCAATCAGGTCGGTCTCGTCGTCGGCAAGCCGGCGGAAGTCGATCAGTCCTTTGACGGTGACCGCGCTCGAGGAGACGTAGACCGCCGCGGCGACAACAGGGCTCCGAAGGAGAGCCCGAAGGCGGCGACTCCGACGATCAGCCCGAGCCCCGCGTTGAGAGCAGGTCGATCGTCCCGCCCAGACCGGCGTGCCGGCCGCTCCGGGCAAGCCGCTCGAGGCTGAACTCAAGGCCCAGAAAAAGAGGAGGAAGATCAGCCCGAGCTCGGCGACGAAATCCGTTACCTCCGACGGCTCGATCAGGCTGAGCAGCCGGCTCGTTCGGGCCGAGCAGCAGCCCTGCGAGCAGGTAGGCCGGAATGGCCGAGAGCCCCACCCCGCCGGCGAGAAGCCCGAGCCCGCCGAGGATGGCAACGGTGACGGCTAGCTCGGCGAGCGTCATCTCGCGGCGA
>CAWIQC010000013.1:0-38637 GCA_963838105.1 uncultured Thermoleophilia bacterium
GATCTGCGCCGCGTCGGAGGCGTCGGCCTGGGCGGCGCCGAAGCGCGGGTCGCCCTCGCGGTCGACGACGGCCTGGGCGCGCCGCGGGTCGACGTCGGCGAAGACGATCCGCTCGAACACGTCGCGCCGCTTGGCCACCGCCGCAGCCGCGGCGCCGACGCCTCCCGATCCGACCACGAGCACGCGCACCGGGCGAACCTATCGCCTCCGGGGAAGGTGCGGCCAGCCGTACCTCCAGACGCCAGCGAGCCGCATCCCGGCGCCGCTCCACGAGTGGCAGGCTGTGGCCACTCAAAGAGCGTCGAGCAGGAAGGCCACCGCGGCTCCCCCTCTCTCCCGGCCGCCACCCTCTCCGGCCTTCCCGCTCCGCTCTATTTCTGCAGCGAGCACGGGCAAAGCCCGTGCTCGCGCCCCGTCAAGAAGGCGTGGGCATGTCCAAGACATACCCACGGCAAAAGACCCCTGAAGGGTGCTTCGCTCCCGATTTCGCAGCGAAGCACGGGCAAAGCCCGTGCTCGCGCCCCGTCAAGCTGCGTGGGCATGTCAAGACCATGCCCACGGCAAGACCCCTGAAGGGTCGCTTCGCTCCCGGCTGATGCCGGGCGGCCCCCGAGGGAGCCGCCCGCCGAGCGCCGCCTAGCGCAGGATCGGGCGGCGCCGCTCGCGCGTCGCGGAGGCGCCGACGACCGCGAGCAGGAGCACGAGGCCGCCGCCGAGTGCGACGAGCGCCGCGTTCGTCCAGCTGCGGCTCGCATTCGAAACCGGAGCGCTCGAGCCGAGCCCTCCCTCGCGGACTCCCGGCGAGTCCAGGTGCGTGGCGGCGCCGGTCGAGTGGTTGCGCAGGTAGCGGTCGAGAGCATCCGGCTGCCCACCGCTCCGGCTCGCGTTGGCCACGTAGCGGTCGACCGCGTCGAGCTGGACGCTCGTCTGTGACAGTGATTGGGGCGCCGACCGGTACGTGTCCGGGTCGGCCGCCGCGATCGGGGCACCGAACGCCAGCGCCGCGATCATCACTGCGAATGTCGTCTTGATCCTCATGCTGTCCGCCTCCTCTCCGGATCTGCGATCCGGCTCGTGTAACTGGTGCTTCGAGGCTAGGAAGCGGCGGGCGCGCGAAAAACGGGGAACTACGCGACTTTGCTCGGGTCTCGTGCTCGAGGGGTCGGAATGCCCGAGCCGGCGCGCGAGCTCGACGCGCGAGCGCACCCCGAGCTTGCCGTAGATGCGGGAGAGGTGACCCTCCACGGTGCGCGTGCTGAGGAAGAGCGACGCGGCGACCTCGCGGTTCGTCTGGCCGGCAGCCGTGAGCTCCGCGACGCGTGCCTCGACCGGGGTCAGCTCCCCCGTCGAAGGCGCGCGACCGCCGATGCGGGCGAGCTCCGCCGTTGCGCGCCCCTCCCAGACGGCGGCACCGTGGGAGGCGAAGAGCTGCTGCGCCGCGACGAGGGTCTCCCGGGCAGCCCGGCGCTCGTTCGCTCGCCTGCGCGCCGAGCCGAGGGCGAGCAGCGTCCGCGCCAGGTCGAACGGCATCGGCGCTCGCTCGTGGTATGCCCGAGCGCGCTCGAACGCGACGAGAGCGCCCTCGAGCTCGCCGGCCGCGGCGGCGAGGAAACCGCGGCAACGCGCCGACGCTCCCTGAGCCGAGGCCCGCTCGAGGCGCTCGGCGTTCGCCTCGTACCAGGAGAGCTGATCCTCGGCCTCCGCGAGGCGGTCGCAGGCGACGAGCGCCTCGACGAGATCCGGCACGAAGCGCGTAAGCCCAGGCTCGGCCATGCCGTGCTCCCGCGCGAAGGCCACGAGCGGCGCCAACACGTCGACCGCCTGCTCGGGCCGTTCGAGCGAGAGCTCGAGCAGGCCGAGCGCGGCGGTCGCGAACTGCTCAGCCGGGCGCCCGCTCGTGCTGCGTGCGAGCTCGAGCGCTCGACCCGCCGTGCTGCGAGCCCGGTCGACGTCACCTCGATAGAGCCGCCAGGCCGCGCAGGGCGAGCGAGTACGCGTGAAGCGTCCGCTGGCCGGCCTGCTCGGCACGATCCGAGGCGATTCCCGCGTGCCCGGCTGCCTCCGCGTAGCGAGCGCGCAGGCAGTCGGCCTGAGCGAGAAGGACGTGGAGGTAGGGCACCGAGCTCTCGTCGCCGATCTCGGCGGCACGCTCGAGCATCCGCTCGAACGCGTCGTGCGCGGCGTCGAGCTCCTCCCACCACATCCGCGCGACGGCGAGCGAGAACCCCGCGCCCTGGAGGAGCCGCGGCGTCGGGGTGTCCGCCAGCGCCGCCGCCGACTCTGCGGTCTGCCGCGCCTCCGGCAGCCCCAGCGAGGCCTCGGCGAGGAGCTGCGACCCGAGGGCCGACGCGACGAGCCGCCTGTCGCCAAGCGCCTCGCCGAGCGCGACTGCCGCTCGCGCGTGGTCGGCGGCTTCGGGGAAGCGCTCGCGCAGGCGGAAGAGGTTGCCCGCGATGCCCTCGTGTGCGGCTCCGAGCACCTCACGGTCGCCTCCAGCCTCGGCAAGCGCCTGCTCGTAGAGAGCGACGGCGGCCCGGATGTCGTCGTCGTAGGAGCGCAGCGGGGCGAGCACGAGCAGCGCTCGCCCTCGTTCCGCTCCGGCCGGCAGGTCGGCGATCGTCGCTTCCAGGAGGCTTCGCGCCCGCCGTGAGTCCCCGGACTCGAATAGGCAGCGCGCGGCGTCGACGGCTCGACGTCTCGCTCCCGCCCGGTCGGCCGGTGGCGTCAGCGCTCTCGCCTCCTCGTAGAGCTCGGCGGCTGCGACCGGCGCGCCGCGTGCACGAGCCAGCTGTGCCGCCCCGTCCAGCGCACTCGCGACGTCGGCATCGGGTCCTGCCGCCGCAAGCGCGAGGTGGCGAACCTGCTCTTCCCGATCGCGCACGGCGACCGCGAGCTTCGAATGCACGTCGCGCCGCTCGCGCGGCCCGGCCGCGTCATAGGCAGCAGCGGCGAGCAGCGGATGCGCGAAGCGGATCCGCCCGGCAGCAAGCGAGACGATCTCCGCTTCGACCGCGGGGCCGAGCGCCGCGGCGGCATCGCCGTCGGTAGCGGCGCCGACGAGAACGAGAGTCGGCTCCGCCAGGGCCGCGGCGGCGCACAGAGCGGCCTGCGTCTCCGCCGGCAAGCCCGCGATCCGGGAGCCCACCAGCTCGCGCAGCGTCGGCGGCACCGGTCGCGTCTCGCCTGGCTGCTCCTGGGGCGCTCTACCACCCGGGCGAGCTCGAGCGCGAAGAACGGGTTGCCGGCGGCGGTCTCGTACACGGCGCGAAGCGTCGGCTGTGGCAGCACGACCCCGAGCCGCTCACGGATCAGGCGGTAGATCGAGTCGATGTCGAGGCCGCGAACCGGGAGGTTCGTGCAGTTCGGCAACACGCGCTCGGGTACGAACGAGAGCCGAGAGCGCTCCTCGGCGCGAAGCGCGAGCAGGAACGCGACCCGTGCCTCGCCGATTCGGTGCGCTGCGAAGGCGAGCACGCGCGCCGACTGCCGGTCGAGCCACTGCAGGTCGTCGACTGCCAGCAGGACCCGGCGCCTCGGAGACGAGCAGGCCGAGAAACCCCAGGGCGACCGCGCGCTCGTCCACGACTCCGGCATCCGGCGGCTCGAGCAGAAGTGCTGCCCGTAGCGCCTTCGCCTGCGGCTCGGGCAGCGCTCCGAGCTTGTCGTGGACTCCCTCGAGCAGGTCGCCGACGCCGGCGTACGCGAGCTTCGTCTCCGTCTCGAGCGGGCGCGTGGCCAACACGAGACCGTCTGCTCGGTCGACCGCCGACTGCCAGAGGGTCGTCTTGCCCGCCCCGGCCTCGCCTTCCAGCAGGAGCGCCCTCGGCCAGGCGGCCGTCGCCGTCACGAGCTCGAGCAGCGTCGCAAGCTCGTCCTCCCTGCCGACGACTGCCCTGGCGGCCATTGAGGGATTGTCCGCTTCTCGACGCGGTGAGCAAAGCGTCGGCGATACTTGCCAACGTGGACGGCTACACGATCTTCCACGCGGCCGACCTCGACTGGCAGCCGCGGCGCGAGGGCGATCCGCGCCTCGCCGCCGGGCTCTCCGAGGGGCTGACACGCTCTCGCGCGAACCTCTTCCGCTACCCCCCGGCGCGGTCGGGCGCCGGCACATCGACCCGATCCAGGAGGAGGTCTTCGTCGTCCTCGAGGGGACGCTGACAATCCACATGGGCGAGGGCGACGAGCCGGAGCGGCACGAGCTCGCCCAGGGCAGCGTCCTCGTCGTCCAGCCAGGCACCGCGCTCCAGCTCTCGAACCGCGGCGACGAGGAGCTCAAGCTGTTCATCTACGGCGCCCCGCCCGAGCGAGGCGAGGTGACGTTCCTCCCTCCCGTCGATGAGCGCCTTCGACGACGTCCGGACGCTCGTCCCTCGAAGAAGGTCTGGGAGCGGGATCACGGCGCGCGCCGTGCACGGCGAGCGACTGACACTCGCCGTCGTCGAACTCGAGCCCGGCGCGGTCGCCGAGGAGCACAGCCACGAGCACGAGCAGCTCGGGATGGTGCTCCGCGGCTCGCTCCGCTTCCGGGTCGGCGAAGAGGAGCGCGAGCTCGGGCCGGGCGAGACGTGGGAGATTCCCTCGAACACGCTGCACCGCGCCGAAGCCGGCCCGGACGGCGCGACGGTGTCGACCTCTTCGCACCGCCGCGCTCGGAATGGCAGGCGGCCGAGGCGGGCGAACCCGGCCCCGGCCGCTGGCCTTAACTAGTCGTCGGGCCCTCGTCCTCGTCGTCGTCGCTCGTCGTCGCCGTACTCGTCGTCATCGTCATCGTCATGAGCACCGTCGTCGCGCGTCGTCACGTAGATGTCGCTTCCGCCCTCGGGCCCCGGCGCCCGGCCGAAGAGCAGTTGCTCGCCATCCCACGAGAGCGAGGGCCGCGACTCGGCGGCGGCGGTGTTCACGGCCGCGCCAGGTTCACGGAGCAGACCACGGACGCGGACGCTGTCACGCGTCGCCACCCAGATGTCTTGACCGCCGAGGCCACCCGGGCGGTTGGAGGAGAAGACCACCTCGCGGCCATCCCTGCGGACGTTCGGTTGGATGTCGTTCGCCGCGCGTCGTTCAGCTCGGCGACGGCGACCGCCGGCCCGAAGCCGCCTCTCCTGCTTCTCGCTCGCGTAGATGTCGCCGGGGACGGTCGGCGCGGAGCCGCTGGAGAAATAGAGCAGCCCGCGCGTCCTCCTGCCATGGACGTACGAGGGCCCTGCTCGTCGAGGCTGCTGTTCGGACCGGCGGCGCGCAGGCGAGCCGTTCCGGCTCCGTCCATCGCCCGCGTCGGCTTGCCGCGCGTGAAGTAGATGTCACCTTGTCCACAGGCTCCGGGCAGCGCTTCCCGGCTGACGAAGAAGAGCCCGCTTTCGGACCGGCGTCGGACAGAAGTCGTCGGCCGCCGAGTTGACCGGCTCACCCAGGTTGATGGGCGCGCCGAACGGTGAGTCGAACTCGCGCGGCGAGCGACCAAATGTCGAGCCCGCCCAGCCCGCCGGGCCGGTTCGAGGCCATGTACAGGCTCAGCCCGTCGGGTGACTGGATCGGGCAGCCGTCGATGGACGGCGTGTTCAGCTCCGAGCTGTTGCCGTCGATCTCGTCGATCTTCTGCGCCGCCGCCCAGGCAGAGAAATGCGGAGCCGCGGCGGCGATCCCCGCCAACACCGCCACCACACCCACGAGCCCGCCCAGTACCGCGGCCCGTGCTGGTACTCGTCGCCACATGAGAGCTCCCCTTCCGATCGCGTAACGTCGCACGGAGCGTCGTCGCACCGGCTGAGGGGAGGCTGAGGGACTGCTGAGGAGCGGACGGCTCAGTCGCGGCCGACGGCCGCCCAGACACTGTCAGTGCCGGCCGCGATCGAAGTGACGATCAGGTCCTTGCCCGCGGCGCCCGCCGGCAGCACGCGGATGATCCCGGCCGGATCACCTGTGCGAGCGTCGAAGCGCATGACCGTCCCGCTCGGAAGATCGTGCCTCCACAGGGAGCCGTGGCCCACGGCGAAGCGGCCCTCCTCGGCCGGCAATGCGTTCCGCGAGAGACTGCTCCGGAGCGTGTGCGGATCGACTCGCAGCATCGAGCCGTCGTCCGTAATCCACGCGCAGACCCAGATCCAGCCGTAACCGAGGATCGGCGGCGTCGCGGACGCCCCGAGATCGCCCGACTGAACCACGCCTGACGCGAGGTCGACGCGGTGCAGGATCGCCGAATGCGACTCCATTGCCCACACGGCACCATCGCCGACGTCGAGCCCGTCGATGGAGCTCCTCCCGCCCGCGTCAGGCGGAAGACGCACCTGGCGTGTGGCGACGCCGGTTCGACGATCGATGCGCAGCACCAGGGCTCGCTCTCCTCGATGGACGAGCGCCCAGGCTGCCCCGCCGGCGACCACGACCGCCTGCACCTGACCGCCGAGCACGTACTCGCGCTTGCCTCGACCACCCGACCTGATCCGCGCGAGCAGGGAGCGTGCACTTCCGATGTCGTACCCGGCGAGCCAGGCGCCGTCGTCGTCGGCGGCGAGCATCGGCCCGGTGAGCGGTGCCACACCGAGCGGCACGGTGGAAACGGGGGTCGTGTGGCGAACCTCGTCGGCGACCGAGTCGATCTCGGAGACGGTGCTGTCGTCCAGGTTGTAGACCCAGACGCTGCGCCCGCCCACGGCGGTGGCCGCGGGCGCCCGGCCGACGTCGATCACCTCGGTGACGGCATTCGTCGTCGGATCGATGCGGACGAGGGTGTTCGCGCCCACGACGAGGGCCGAGCCTGCCGCCTCGCCGTCGTCGCCGGTGAACCGTGCAGCGAAGATCGCCGCCAGCGCAGCCAGCACCACGAGCGCTACGACGAGCATCGACGTGCGGCGAGCGCGATCCTTCCGCCCGTCTAGTCCAGACGCCGCCGCGACCGCCTCCATGAGCTCCGAGCAGGTCGTCTGGCGGTCGGCGGGCTCCTTCGCCATCGCCTTCTGGATCACCGGGTCGAGTGCGGCCGGAAGCCCAGGATTGCACTCGCTGGCAGCCGGCGGATCCTCCTCCAGGTGTGCCCAGATCACCGCCATCCGCGAGCCGCCGGAAAAGGGGGCGTTGCCCGTCGCGCATTCATAGAGCAGGCAGCCGAGCGAGTAGACATCCGCCCGGCCGTCCACCGGGCGGCCCTCGATCTGCTCGGGAGCGAGGTAGGCGGGAGTGCCCAGCGATCGGGCGCCTGCCAGCGGAACGTCCTGATCGGAGACCCTTCGCGTCAGGCCGAAGTCGCCGAGGTAGACGTGCTCACGCTCGTCGATCAGGACGTTCGACGGCTTGACGTCTCGATGGACGAGCCCCCTGTCGTGCGCGGCGTCCAGGGCTTGGGCGACCTGCCGGCAGATCGCCAACGCCCGGGCCGGCTCGAGCACGCCTTCTCTGCGGAGCAGCTCCTTCAGATCGCTGCCCTCGACGTAGCGCATGGCCAGGTACAGGTGGCCGTCGGTCTCACCGGCGTCATATATGGGCACGACGTTCGGGTGTTCGAGCGACATGGCGAGCTCCGACTCCCGAGCGAACCGCTTGCGGAAGCGCTCGTCCAGCGCGAGCTCGGGCGCCATCAGCTTGAGCGCCACGATTCGCCTCAGCCGCATGTCGAAGGCGCGGTAGACGACGCCCATGCCGCCCTTGCCGATCACGGCCTCGATCCGATAGCCGAGAGACTCGACGGCGCTGCGCTCGGTGGTTGGCATGCTCACGTGTTGTCAGCGCCTCGTGACAAAGATACGCTCCGCTCCACGCCGATCCAATCCCAGCCTCGAGCTCGTGGTAGACCTGACCTGCCGTATCCCAGCCTGGACATCGCCGCTGAGGCATCGCTGAGTCTCGGCTGATAAGAGACGGGCGAACGTGGAGTTCCGGATCCTGGGGCCGCTCCGAGGACGACGTCGCGCAGGGTCGCCGGGCCGAGCGCGAGCCGGTCGACGAGCGGAATCGTCAGGCCTGGTAGGCCGTTGAAGCGCAGGCCGTCGCTCGAGGACAGCGCTATCGTCATGTCCGCTGCGACCTCCAGCCCATCGGGGACGACGCTGGCGAACAGGCCGCCGAGAGCGCCCGGGTCGAGGACGACGCGGAGCCCGGTGAGCCCGATCGTGAGGACGATCTCGGGCTCGCCGCCGTCGACGAGCTCCAGACCGAACGATGCGCCGGCGACCTCGATCCGCGTGCCGTCCGACGTGCCGAAAAGACGCCACGGCGCCGGCGGCGCCGCGACCAGGGTCAGTCCGGCCGTGTCCGCGGCCGGGTCGAGGACGGCGCCGTCGGGCGTGAGGCGAGCGCCCAGGACGCCGGAATCCGGCTTATTCACCCCGGCGGCCGCCAGCGACCAGCCCGATCCGAGGTCGAGCTCCGTTGTCGACCCCCACCCGGCCAGTCCCAGATGCAGGCCTTCGAAGCTGTCGGGCGTCTCGCCGGGGACCGGCGTGACCACGAGCGCCAGCTCGCCGCGGCTACGGCGATCGGCGGCTGGAACGTACGCCGAACGACAGCCTCAGGCTGCGGGCCTCGTCGGGCGCGGGCGGCGCGCCGTCGTAGAGGAGGTCGACGACCTCTGTCGGAGGCGCAACCCACCGTGCCGCGACAAGGTCGCCGGCTGCCTGGGCGAGCATGCCCATCGCGGCGGACGCGTCGAATGCGCTCCCCCAGCCGAGCCGGCCGGCGGCCGTTCCTGTGGGATCGTCGACGAGGGCCTGGAGCGCCGACCAGGTCGGCTCGATACGACGGCGACGTCGCGGACGCGCCGGCCGGGTCGCGCGTGAAGACACCCACCAGCTCCAGCGCGGTCTGGAGCACCGGGATGCGGTCGCGCAGCCAGGTGGCGAAGAGCTGGCCGGGGAGGCGCGAGGAGCCCTCTGTCCACGTGGAGGCCCTGTCGAGCGGAGCGGGGAGGCCCACGAGGTCGCCCCCGTCGATCGAGGCCAGGCCGTCCAATGCCGTCCAGATCCGGCCTGCGGCCGCGATCACGTCGATGGTGGCTGCCGCCGGTTCGCTCTCGAGCCGGGCAACAGCCGCCTCCAGGTCGGCCACCGGGTCGGGCAATCGCAAGGACGTCGCTCACGGCCGAGGCGCTGTCGACGTCCAGCTCGACGTCGACCCAGAGTGCCGAGCAGCGTGGCGAGCTCGCCCGGGCCGGTGAGCCCGACCGTGAGGGGCGAGAGCAGCTCGGCGGCGGCGACAGCGATGGGATCGGCGTCGCTCATCTCAGATCCCGACCAGAAGCGACGAGTCCAGCCAGATGTCGACCCGCCGCCAGGTCGGCCTCCTCGGTGTCGTCGGGAGAGCCTTCAGAGCGTCGTACTCGCCGCGGTGGCCGATGAACGTGTTCGCCTCGTGGACCGAGAACGCGGGCCCGAGCAGCGCGCGCATAGCCTGGTACGTGGCCTCCGCGCGATCCTTGGAGAGCGGCAGTTTCACCTCCCCGTCGGCCGTCGTGCTCGCTGGCCGATCAGCCGCAGGAACGTCCACGGGGTCTCGAGCGCGGCCCGGTGGTCGGCCAGAGGCGGGCAAGCTGCGGCCAGCCGGCGGTCGTGATCGACGCCTCGTTGACGGCGAAGAGCGCGATGTCCTCGGCCGCGTCCTCGACTCCACGACGCTCCCGAGCGCCGCGAGGATCACGCCGGCGTCGATCGGGCTCTGCACCTCGTGGTTGAAGCGGACGAGCACTCCGGCCGCGGTTCCGGCCTCGACGCCCGCGAAGACCCCCTCGATCCGGCCCAGTCCCGTCTCGTCGCCGACCATCGGCAGGAAGGTCTGGTCGCCGAGGAACCTGATTGTCCGGCGATGCCGTACGTGATCCCCCCCCACTCGTCCCGGTCCTGGCCCAGCGCCTCTTCCTCCCGGCACGGCTCGTCCTCCCTCACCTTCCTCTTCCCCCCCTTCCGGGAACGGGAAGGCGAAGCCCGCCTGCACCGCGTCGATCGTGAAGTCGCCCTCGAACTGCTCCTCTCTCCAGTCGACCGGCCAGTCGATCTCGCCCCAGTTCTCCTGCCACAAGATCACGCCCCCGCCCAACCCCGTGAGACCTGGCCGAAGGTGGCCCAGTAGCCCTGCGCCCAGATCACGTCACCGGTCGCCGGGTCCTTCTTGGTGATCCTCATGTTGCCCGGGCAGTACCGGCGCCCACGGGGCCGACCTCGCCCGCGAGGCCGCCGACGGTGAGGTACCACTCGTAGCGGAAGAGCGTCGGCGCGCCGAAGAGCTGGCGCGACGCCCGCGAGCTCGAGGGCGGCCTGGACGTGGACAGTGTTGGGCGGCCGCGTCCCGGCCGCCCGCTGGCGGTCGACGAGCAGCAGGTTCAGCCAGGTGAAGGCGGTGCGGGCGTCGTCGCCGATCGTCAGGGTGCGGGAGGCGAGCTCCTCGGCAGCGATGTCCTTCAGCGTCGGCGTCTGGCCGTTGTCCTCCATCAGGTCCCGTGGGTCGTGAAGCGCCAGAAGGTGGCCGCGGTGTCGTGGAAGAGCAGATCGAGGTGGGCCGCCTGTTGGGTCTTCGCCGGGACCTGATTCAGGCGAGGTACGTGCGGGTGCCGTCGATCAGCCGGTCGATCGCGAAGTCCCAGTACGAGCGCTCGGCCGAGCGCAGCGGCCGACGCAGGTCGGACTCGACGCCGAGGGAGAACCCACCGGCAGCGAGAGGCGCCGGGGCGCTCAGGCGAGGTTCCGGGCGCACCAGCAAGTAGACGAGCCCTGCGTCCGCGCGCCGCGCCCGCCCTCGAACTAGATCGCGAGCCGGATCGTTGGCGCCGGTTGCGCACAACCTCGGCGAAGATGAGCGTGCCGGTGGCGTCGCCGAAGACGGTGTCCGGCAGGCGCCGGCGGGCACGGGGCCGAGCAGCGTGCGGGTGAAGGTGTACCGGCGCTTCGGCCGGCGACCCGGGTCGCGACGACGCGGTGATTGACGATGTGGTGGAAGCGTCCGTCGGCGTCGAGCGCGCGGGTCTGCCAGTACCCGGTGAGCACCTCGCCGGCCTGGTTGAGCTGGAGGGTCTGCAGCTCCTCCGGAGGCGGCAGCGCCAGGTGGGCGCGCACGAGGGCATCCGACTCGTAGAAGCCGGTGACGTCGACTGGTCCCGCTTGGCGGGCGTCTCGTCGAAGGTCGGGTCGACCGGGGCGTAGCCGAGGACGTCGACCAGCTCCAGGCAGTGCGCCGTCATCAGAGCGTCGGTCCAGCTCGAGCGCGGCAGCTCGTCCAGCACCGGGACGGCGTCGGGGTCGACCTCGCCGCGCAGCGCCTTCATGCGGTCGGCCATCGCGTCGCCGAGCGCCCGCACCGCCGCCGTGCCACCAGTGAGCTACCCCCGCGCCTCGCGAATCGTGTCGTGCAGCTCCGCCGCGCCGGACAGCTCCCCGCGGACGAAGGCGGAGAGCCCGCCGTTCCCGTTCGCCCCGGCGACCACGTCCGCCCAGATCTCCCCGCCGAAGCCCCGCATCGCCTCGACTCCGCCCGGCGCCCATCTCTCGCGGGGCAAGCTCGACGTCGTCGGGTCGAACATTCCGAGCAGGCCGTGGGGCGCGGCCTGGTCGGCAGCTCCGCGAACGCGGCCGCGCCCTGCATGAAGTCGAGCTCGAGCGCCCCGAGCAGGTAGCCGCACGACGCGTCGAGCCCCGCGAGCACTTCCTCCAGCAGCGCCGGGTCGGCGTCGGGCTCCTGACGCACGAGCGCGATCTGGAGCGCCTCGACGAAGTCGCCCTCCGCGAGCGCGTCGACCGCGTGGCGCCAGGGGGCGCGGGGCCGGGGGCGGGAACGTCGTCGAAATCGAAGGAGGCGGAGGTGACGGGGAGGCGAACGCCGTAGAGCGGCCCGCGGCCCGCGTACATCTCGGGGGAGCGCGCCAGGAGGGCGACCAGCGCCTCGGCGCCCGCCGGCACCCTCAGCCCGAGCCCCTCCGTCCAGCCCCGCGTCTGGTGGAGCACCCGCATCGTGCGAATGTCCTCGACGTAGAGCCAGTCGACCGATCCTCCGCGGGCCCGCGCCCCCCGGGGACGACCGCGAAGGCCGCGCCCTGGACCTCGTAGCCGGCGAGCGTGAGCCCGCGAATCAGCGGGTCGAGCGTGAGCAGCAGCTGCTCGACGTCCTCGCCGTCACGGACAGTGACGTACGCCCAAGACCCCGCGTCGGCCGCCGTCTTGGGCGCCCGCTTCGGGCGAGCCGGAGCTTCCAGAGCAGGCTCGGCACCGTGAACGCCGCAACAGCCATGATCACCCGTCCTCGGGTCGGGCTCCGTGAAGGTCACGATGTTGCTGCACATCCGCCGCATCGAGGAGCGCACCGAGGCGGGAAGGCTGTCTGAGGAGAGCCATACTCGGAAACGTAGGTAGCGACCGAGCACGGGACTAGCGGGAATCCCCTAGACATGCGAGCCATGCGCCCTAGCCCTCGTCCGCGATCGCGCTCGGCGGCGGAACCCGGATCGGAGAAACGACGCGCGTGACGTCCGCGAACAGTCGTGAGCCCGCCGGCTCGAGGGAGCGGGCGGACGAGGCGGTCCGTCGCATCGAATTCCTCGAGTGTGGCACCGCCTCATCTCGATCGAGGAGGCAACCTCGTGTGACCTCGCGAAAGCACCGCGTGCCGTGTCAAGTAACAGCGTTGGGTGCTGCGATCAGGGCAACGAGGCGATGGAGCTAGCTCTGTTGCCTACACACCTGCGAGACGGCTGATTGCGTCCGGGCCTCTCGGCGAGTCTGGTGGTTGTCGATACCCCAGCTCGCGAAGGAGGCCCGGAATGTTGAACGCTACGCAGCCGCCGCGACGGATGAGGTTTTCGTTCGAGTCGCGCTGCCGTCTCGTCTCGCTCGTGCTCGCTGGTCAGAGTCCGCAGGCGGCCGCGGCCGCCTGCGGCGCGAGCCGCGCGACCGGCTACCGGCTCTGGCGTCGCTACCAAGACGGCGGCCGGGCGGCGCTCGCCGAGCGCCCGCCGGTGCCGCGGTACCAGCCGCGACGGCTCTCGCGTGCGCTCGAGCAGCGCACCCGAAGGGACGCGAGTACGCCAACGCAGGCCCGCTGATCGTCGCCGGGCAGCTCGGCCTGCCGGCCTCGACCGTGTGGGAGGTGCTCCGCCGTTACGGTGTCTCCCGCCTGCGGCGTCCACTCCGCGGGCCAGTCGTCCGTGACGAGCGCGAGCGGCCGGGCGAGCTCGTGCACGTCGACGTCAAGAAGCTCGGCCGCTTCTGGACGGTCGGCAAGCGCATCTACGGCGACCGGCTCGCTCCTTAGCCGCCACGCCGGCTGGCAGTACCTGCACCTAGCGATCGAGGACCACTCCCGGCTCGCCTACGCGGAGCTGCTGCCGAGCGAGGGCCCGGCCGACTGCGTCGCCTTCCTGCGCCGGGCCCTCGCCTGGTATCGCGAGCGCGGCATCAGCGTCGAACGCGTCCTCTCCGACAACGGCAACGGCTACCGCTCCCACGCCTGGGCGGCCGCCTGTGCCGAGCTCGGCATCGCTCGCCGCTACACCCGCCCCCGACCGCCGCAGACCAACGGCAAAGCGGAAGCACTCGTGAAAACGCTCCTGCGCGAGTGGGCCTACCGCTTCGCCTACCCGACCAGCGCCCACCGCGCACAAGCCCTCCCCGGCGACCTACGCTGGTACAACCAACACCGACCGCACACCTCGCTCGGCGGCCGGCCGCCGATCAGCCGCGTCTCACAGGTCTGTGTGTCCGACATCTAGCCGGACTCGAATGGCGACCTACGCGGACGCGGGCAACACGTAGTGCTCACCAGGCCGTGTATCCCCCGTCGATCACGTACGCGGCGCCTGTGACGTAGCCCGAGGCGGGGCTCGCCAGGAACACGGCAAGCGGCCCGATCTCGTCGGGCTCGCCGGCGCGTCCCATCGGCACGTTCGCCACGAAGGCCTCGATCACGTCCGGCCGCCGCTCGTTCCACTCGAGGTTCTTGTCGGTCATGAAGAGACCCGGGCAGATCGCGTTGACTGTGATCCCGTGCGGCGCCCAGTCGACGGCGGCACACCGGGTGAAGTGCAGCACGGCCGCCTTGGTCGTCTCGTAGTCCCGTCCGCCGATGCCCCGGTTCGCGACGAGTCCGCTGATCGACGCGATGTTGATGATGCGGCCGCCCTCGCCGCGCTCGAGCATCGCCTGGCCGATGATCTTCGTGCCGAGGAAGCAGCTCGTGAGGTTCAGGTCGACCGATCTCTGCCACACCTCGAGCGGCTCGGTTGCGATCGGCACGCTCATCTCGCGACCGCCGACGTTGTTGATCAGGATGTCGATCGGGCCCATCTCGGCAAGCACGCGCTCACAGGCGGCCTCGCACTCGGCCGGCACGCCCATGTCTGCCTGTACCGTCCCGGCCTTGCGTCCACGCGACCGGATCTCGTCCGCCGTCGTCGCGAGGGTCTCGGCCGTGCGTCCAGTGATGACGATGTCCGCGCCGGCATCGGCGAGCGCCAGCGCCATGACGCGGCCGAGGCCGCGGCTCGCGCCGGTCACGAGCGCCCGCTTGCCGTCCAACCTGAACCGGTCCATCACGCTCATCGAGGCGCCCCTTCCACGTTCGCCAGGCCAGTCGGACCTGCCTCACGTCCATCGAGCACGTCGGCGATCCTAACCGGTGACTTCTCGGCGAGCGATCGCAGCGTCGCCTCGATCATCGCGGTCACGACGAGGCCGTCGGCACCGCTCGCCTCCGGCGTGAGCCCGTCGGCGACGCAATCCACGAAGTAGCGGATCGGCTCGTATTGATAGCCCCAGACCTTGCCGTATCGCGTCACCGACTCGGACGAGAACGGCGTGTGAAAACGGTCGGTAAAGGCCCAGAGCGACGGCTCGTTTCTGATCTCGAGGCCGCCCTTCTCCCCGTAGATCGACAGCCGATTGTCCACGACGTTGCTGTAGCTGTCCGGCACGATCCACGACGTCTCGAACGTGCAGAAGGCGCCGCCCTCGAACTCGACGATGGCCTGGATCGCGTCCCAGCACGAGATGCCGCGCCGCTCGAGCACGCCGCGGTAGCCCTTCGCCGTGACCTCCACCGGGTCGCGGCCGAACAGCCAGCGCACGATGTCCATCGTATGCGGGAAGAGGAACCACTCCGGGCCGGATTGCCCGCTCCACTGCAGCATCTCGGTGGGCACGCAGATCGTGTCGCTCAGCCTCGCGTAGGCCATCACGGGAGCGCCGAGATCGCCGCGATCCACGTAGCTCTTCGCGCCCATGAAGAGCGGGTTCCAGCGCGCGTGGAAGTCGACCATCAGGTGCCGCCCCGACTCCGCGGCGGCCGCAACCATCGCGAGGCCGTCGCTCACGGTCGTCGCGAGCGGCTTCTCGACCATCACATGCTTGCCCGCGAGCAGCATGTGGACGACGGGCTCGCGGTGCAGGTGGTCGGGCGTCGCGACGGTCACTGCTTCGACGTCGCTCGCCGCCACCTCGTCGGGGGTGGTCGTCCACGCGCAGCCAAACCGCTCGCCTGCAGCTCGCGCGCGAGCCTCGTCCCGATCGCAGATGAGAGCGACCGTGCACCGAGGGTGCGTGGTGAGCGCCAGTGCGTGATTCGTGCCCCAGATCCCCGCACCGATGATGGCCATTCGGACTGGTGCGTGAGACATGTGCGATGCGTGCCCGGAGGTAACGCCGGGGCCTCATCCTAGTCACGCTCGGCAACGGCCGCGACCGGCGCAACACCGCCCTTGCCAGGAACATCCAGGCTCGCGGCGCCGCACCGACGGCCTCCCCTCACTCCGCAAGCTCGGGGTGCCGGACCTGCAGCCGATGCTCACGGTGGCGGATCGCCTCGTACGCCACCACGAACGAGCACACGGCGCTCACCAGGGCGAGCGCCGCGAGCGCGGGCATCACCCGCGCAGCCGGGATCAGGGCGAGCAACACGACCGCCCCGACCGTCCGCCGCCGGAAGACTCGGCCGGTCGTTCGGAAGAGAAACGCGATGTGCGCGAGCAGGTACAGCGCGGCGCCGCCGCAGAGGGCCACCGCGGGCACCGTGTCGAGCGTGCTCGCCGAGATGGCCGAGCGTCGTCTTGAGGCCGAGGGCGAACAGGACGATGCCGGCGATCATCGGCAGGTGGAGGTAGCTGTAGGCGTCGCGCTGGAGCCGCGCTCGCTCGATGCCGATCGCACGCATGAGCCGCCTCCGCGCGAAGATCGCCGCCACGTCGAAGTAGAGCCACCAGAGCGCCGAGACGACCACGATCCCGAGCGCCGCCGCGGCAATCACTCCGGCGTCCAGCTCGAACCCGGCGCCGACGCCGACGGCGATGATCGACTCGCCGAGGGCGATGAGGATGATCAGCCCGTGCCGCTCGGCGAAATGTTCCGGAGCGACTCGCCAGCCGCGCCCCATACCGATGACGAACGGGCCGAGGTAGTCGATCGCGAGCGCGAGCACCCACACGGCGATGCGCGCGTCTCCCTCGAGGAAGCCCGCGACCACGAGCAGCGAGGCGCCGAGCATCCCCGTCGGCGCGAACCGGCGAAGCGCGCTGCGGCGGTCAGGGTCGTCGCGAGCGACGATGGCCGAGAGAACGACATGAAGGAGGCGGACGAGGAAGTAGGCGACGCCGAACAGCACGGCGTCGTCTCCGAAGGCGCCCGGCACCGCCAGGGCGACGCCGAACATTGCCGCCGTCGAGGCAAGCATCGTCAGTCGGACACCGCCCTCGTCGACGTCCAGCGTGCTCGTCAACCAGGCGTAAACGGCCCATACCCGCCAGAGAGCCGCAAGGACGAGCATCCCGCGGAGAACTCCGCCCCAGGTCGGGTCGTCGCGCGAGCTGGCTCGTGACTTGCGTCATCGCGAACACGAAGACCAGATCGAAGAAGAGCTCGAGCGGCGTCACCTGGTGCTCGTCGCCGCGCTCGAGCCGGCGCTCGGGGTCGGACACGCGCCGCGCTTAGAGGTCGCTCACGTCGGCCGGCTCCGCCTGATCGAGTGTCGCCGTCCAGCTCGCGAGCAGGTTCAGCGCGCGCCTCGACCTCAGGAACTCGCGGATCTCACTCCTGGCATCCACAGAAACGAGGGTAACGCCGCCCCCCGCACGTTGGGAGGTCCTGCCGGTACCTGGATCAAGAGGGCCCGTCACCCGGAGCCGGCGCGTGCTTCAGTGGTTGTCATGCAAGCAATCGTCATGCACGGCGCCGGCGACGTCCGCGCCGAGACCGGCTCGGCGCCGAGCAGATCGTCTTTCCTGGCCGGCACGCCGACCGAATCGTGCTCGCGCGGCACTTCGGCGCAACCGGGGCCGGCGCTGTAAACAACGTCACCGTGAGCGGCGGTCGGGCCATGAACGAACGAGAGACGATCAACATCCTGATCGAATCGTGAACGGAGGCGGAATGAGAACGCGAAAGCTTGGAGACCTGGAAGTCTCGGCCATCGGGCTCGGCTGCATGGGCATGAGCTACGGGTACGGGCCGTCTGCCGACAAGCAGGAGATGATCTCCCTCATCCGCTCGGCGGTCGAGCGCGGCGTCACCTTCTTCGACACGGCCGAGGTCTACGGCCCGTTCACGAACGAGGAGCTCGTCGGCGAAGCGCTCGCCCCGGTCCGCGACCAGGTCGTCATCGCGACCAAGTTCGGCTTCGACATCGACCCGAACGAGCATCAGCGGGGCCTGAACAGCCGACCCGAGCACATCAAGCAGGCCGTCGAGGGCTCGCTCGAGCGGCTGAAGGTCGACAGCATCGACCTCCTCTACCAGCACCGGGTCGACCCCGACGTGCCCATCGAAGACGTCGCGGGCGCGGTCAAGGACCTGATCCAGGAAGGAAAGGTCAAGCACTTCGGCCTGTCCGAAGCGGGTGTGCAGACGATCCGGCGCGCACACGCAGTCCAGCCGATCACGGCAGTCCAGAGCGAATACTCGCTGTGGTGGAGAGAACCGGAGGCGGAGCTCCTGCCGGCGCTCGAGGAGCTCGGGATCGGCTTCGTCCCCTTCAGCCCCTTGGTAAGGGCTTCCTGACGGGCACGATCGACGAGAACACGAGCTTCGACAGCTCCGACTTCCGCAATACCGTCCCCCGCTTCGAGCCCGAGGCACGGAAAGCGAACCGATCCTTCGTCCAGCTGCTCGCCAGGATCGCGGAACGGAAGAACGCGACACCCGCCCAGATCGCGCTCGCGTGGCTGCTCGCCCAGAAGCCGTGGATCGTTCCCATCCCCGGCACCACGAAGCGGGAGCGGCTGGAAGAGAACATCGCACCAGCCGACCTCGAGCTCACCGCCGAGGATCTCGACGAGATCGAGAGCGCCGCCTCGCAGATCACGCCGCAGGGAGCTCGCTACCCGGAACACCTGCAGCAACTCATCGATCGCTGAGAACCAGCCCTCGTCCTCGATCGTGCTCTGCGTCGGAACCCGGATCGGAGAGACCTACGGGCGTGACGACGTCCGCGAGCACGCGGACGGGACGCCGGACACCCCTTCGCGGCTGAGGCCCGCCACTGTGGCGGGCCTCAGACCTCTCTGTATCCAGCGTATCGCCCTGCGGACTCTCGCCCCACTCGGCTGTTCAGTCTGTTCCCCAGGGATTGTCGATCACGAAGCGCCAGGTGCCGTCTGTCTGACGACGCAGCACATCCGCATTCCTTGCCTCCAGATGCACCGGTTCGCCGTCTGGTCCCGTGCCGTCGAATGACCAGACGCCGATCACGAGGGCCAGGTCGTCCACTTCGAGGACTCGTGTCACCTCGAGGTCGAGCTTGCCCTTCATGGAGATGAAGCCGGTCAGCGCCTCACGGACGCCGGGCAAGCCGTGAGCGAGGCTGCCCGGCTGAGTCGCGAACGCTGCCTCGCTCTCGTAGAGAGACATGAGAGAGTCGAGATTCCCGCTGTTGATTCCGTCGACGATCGATTCGAGCACCTGCTCGGGCGTGGCTGTGGACATGTCTTCCTCCTTGCACTCGTGGGATGGGATTGCTAGAGGCTCTCGGGGCCGCCGAGCTCGACGATCGGCAACGGCTCGTACGCCTTCCCGGGCGTGCCGCCGATGCAGAGGAGTTGGGCGCCCTCGGGGCCTGTCGTGACGTTGCGAGTCTCTGCGGCGCCGACTCGGGCGAAGACGCCCGGCTCGAGAACGTGCTCCTCACCGGCGACATGCAGCGTCGCCTTGCCGCTCAGCGCCGTGTAGATCTCCTCCAGGTTGTCCGAGACCGGCGGGTCGACATGGTTGTGCACGAAGTACTGGTCGTAGTTCGGCGGCAGGTTCAGAACGTTCATCCCGAACGAGCTCGCTCCGAGCGACGCGCGAGCGCGCACGAAGCTCCCGCCCCAGATCGACTCCATCTCATCGACCCGCTTGACCGTCACGTCTGGCTCCATCCTCGATCTCCTTTCGATATACAGTAGTGAGTTACGGAAATGCGACACTACTCCCCTGTGACCGATATGTCAAGATTGGTGACACTGCCATGAGTCGCGAAACTACACCCAAGCGCAAGTACGAGCTGAAGAAGCGCGCCGAGGAGATGGCTGAGACGCACCTGCGGATCACCGAGGCGGCGATCGAGCTGCACGGAACCGTCGGGCCGTCCCGCACGACGCTGAGCGCGGTCGCCAAGCGGGCAGGCGTGGAGCGCCGCACCCTCTACCGCCACTTTCCCACCGAGGCCGACCTGTTCGTGGCTTGCTCGACCCACTACTTCGCCGCCAACCCGTGGCCCGATCTCGGCTCCTGGCGCGCGATTCGCGACCCGCACCAGCGACTCGCGCAGGCGCTCGACGAGCTCCACGCCTACTACGAGCGCACCGAGCCGATGCTCAGCAACGTCCTCCGCGACGCCGAGCTCGACGACCTCGCACGCGACGCCGTGGCCCCGCTGCACGCCTACCTCGAAGAAGCCGCCGAGATCCTCACCGTCGGCCGTCCAGTCCGCGGCCGAAGACGACAACTCCTCGTCGGCGCATTGCGCCATGCCCTTGCCTTCCCCACCTGGCACTCACTCACGGCCAACGGCATCACGCGGCCAGACGCGGCCAAGCTCATCACCGCGCTCGTCGACGCTGCAGCCACCCCACACCGCCCCACGGCCACCTGACGACGCGGCGGGTCTGGCGTTGCTCCGCTCGGCCGCCTGGCCGCTTGTCGCTACCCTCGGTCGGTGCCTAGCCGCTCCGACATCCGCAACGTCGCGATCGTGGCGCACGTCGATCACGGGAAGACGACGCTCGTGGACGCCCTTCTGTGGCAGTCCGGTGCCTTCCGCGCCAACCAGGACGTCGCCGAGCGGGTGCTCGACACGATGGACCTCGAGCGAGAGAAGGGCATCACCATCCTGGCCAAGAACACGGCCGTTCGCTACGGCAGGACGAAGATCAACATCGTCGACACGCCGGGTCACGCCGACTTCGGTGGCGAGGTCGAGCGTGGCCTGACGATGGTCGACGGCGTGCTCCTGCTCGTGGACGCCAGCGAAGGCCCGCTGCCGCAGACACGGTTCGTGCTCCGCAAGGCGCTCGAGACGCGGCTGCCCGTGATCCTCGTGATCAACAAGGTCGACCGGCCAGACGCGCGGATCGGGGCGGTCGTCAACGAGGTCTACGAGCTCTTCCTCGACCTCGATGCCGACGAAAGCCAGATCGAGTTCCCCATCGTCTACTGCAACGCGAAGGCAGGCCGCGCGTCGCTCGACTCCGACCCGGACGCGCTCGGCCCCGACCTGCAGCCCTTGCTCGACCTCGTTCTCGAGCGCATCCCGGCGCCGACCTATGAGGACGGGCATCCGTTGCAGGCGCTGGTCACGAATCTCGACGCCTCCCCCTACGTCGGTCGGCTCGCCCTCTGCCGCGTCCTCCAGGGGACGATCCGGCGGGCGCAGCAGGTGGCGTGGTGCCGCTCCGACGGGACGATCGAGCGCGCGAAGGTGACCGAGCTGTACGTCACCGAGGCGCTCGACCGGGTCGAGGCAGAGGAGGCAGGGCCCGGGGAGATCATCGCCGTGGCCGGCATCCCTGAGGTGACGATCGGCGAGACGCTCGCCGACCCGGACGACCCGCGCCCGCTGCCGCTGATCGCCGTCGACGAACCGTCGTTGTCGATGACGATCGGCATCAACACCTCGCCCATGGCGGGCCTTGCCGGCGACAAGGTAACCGCGAGCATGGTCGAGAACCGGCTCCGCGCAGAGGTCGTGGGCAACGTCTCGTTGCGCGTCCTCCCGACCGAGCGTCCCGACACGTGGGAGGTTCAGGGCCGTGGGGAGCTTCAGCTCGCCATCCTCGTGGAGCAGATGCGCCGCGAGGGCTTCGAGCTGACCGTCGGCAAGCCCCAGGTCGTAACGCGGCGTATCGACGGTGTCCTGCATGAGCCGGTCGAACGTGTCGCGATCGATGCGCCCGAGGAATACCTCGGCGTGGTGACGCAGCTCTTCGCGCTTCGCAAGGGCCGCACCGAGGCGCTCGTCAACCACGGCAGCGGCTGGGTGCGGATGGACGTCCTCGTTCCCGCGCGCGGTCTCGTCGGCTTCCGGACGGAGTTCCTGACGGAGACGCGCGGCACGGGCATCCTCCACCACGTCTTCGAGCGCTTCGAGCCCTGGTTCGGGGAGCTACGCAAGCGGCCGACCGGCGCACTGGTCGCTGACCGACGCGGTAAGACCACCGCGTTCGCGCTGCTGAACCTCCAGGAGCGCGGCTCCCTCTTCGTCGGCCCGGGCGTCGACGTCTACGAAGGGATGATCGTCGGCGAAAACGCCCGCGCCGAGGATCTCGACGTCAACGCGACGAAGGAGAAGAAGCTGACCAACATGCGCTCCTCGACCGCGGAAGAGCTCGTGCGCCTCATCCCGCCGCGACCGCTCTCGCTCGACCAGGCTCTGGAGTACATCCGCGAGGACGAGTGCGTCGAGGTCACGCCGGAGAACGTGCGGCTTCGCAAGGCGGAGCTCTCCGCGCAGCGGCGCCAGACCGCCGCCAGCCGCAAGGCGCGCGGCCTCGCACCGGTCTAACCCCCACGCGATTGGGCGGAGGTCTACGACCTCGGAGGCCGCACGGCCAGGAGCTGCGACTCGTCCGGGATGCCTTCCAGCTCGTGCCGCCCGCGGTCGTCGAACTGAAGGCCGGAGCCCGCGACGAGGTCCTTGACCGTCCGGGAGACGAGCACCTCGCCGGGCACCGCCTTCGCGGCGACCGCAGCGCCCATCTCGACGGCAACGCCCTGAACGTCCCCGTTCGCGAGCAGCACCTCGCCGGTGTGCAGGCCCGCGCGAATCTCGGAGCCGAGCGCTCGCAGCTCGCCGGCGATCGCGCAGGCGCAGCGGATCGCGCGGGCCGGGCCGTCGAAGACCGCGAGCAGCCCGTCGCCGCTCCCGACGGTTCGGCCGCGAAAGCGGGCGAGCTGCGCGCGGATGACGTCTCCGTGACGGTCGACCAGCGTCTCGCCGGGCGCCTCGTCTCCCGCCGGTCGGGCGAGGTGGGCGAACAGGAGCGTCACCAGGACGCGATCGAGCTCTGCCTCCTCGATGGCGCCGCGGTCGAGGCCCGCCACGAAGTGCTCGATCTCGTCGAGCAGGGCATCCTGGTCACCCTCCCAGGGCAGGTGATCGTCTCCCGGCAGCTCGATCGTCCTCGCGCCCGGGATGTGCTCGCCCATGAAGCGGGTCGCGTCGCGGTTCGTCTCCTCGGAGCGGTAGATGAGCAGGGTGGGCACCCGGATCGCGGGCAGCACGTGGCGGACGTCGATCTCCCTGTTCATCAGGCTGAGGGCGTGCTCGGCCCCGGGGCTCGCGCCGCGGACGACGTAGGAGGCGTACCAGCGGACGGTTTCCTCGTCGCGCGAGGCCGCCGGCGCCACCCCGGGCGAGCCACGTGCGCGTAACCGCCAGACCCCAGTCCTCGCCCGCCTCGGGAGCCTTCAGCGTCTGACGGCTCTGCCACGTCTCTTCTCTTAGCCCGGCCGGGTAGTCGGGAGCCCACATGCGCCGCGCGAACGTTCCCATGAGGGCGAGCGCCACCGTCCGCTCGGGGTAGGTGGCGGCGAAGAGCGCCGACATCGGCCCTCCTTCCGAGACGCCGACGAGCACGGCACGGCGCGACCCTGCCGCGTCCATGACGGCGCGCAGGTCGTCCATGCGAGTCTCGAGGTCGGGGAGGTTCTCCGGCGACACCCGGTCGGAGAGACCCGTCCCCCGCTTGTCGAAGAGGATCAGCCGGCCCATCGCGGCAAGGCGCCGGTAGAAGGACGCGATCCGCGGGTTCTCCCAGCCGGGCTGGAACGGGCACACCCAGCCGTGCACGAGCACGAGGTCGAGCGGCCCCTCGCCGACGACCTGGTAGGCGATGCTGACCCCGTCGCTGGTCGCGTAACGGACGGGAAGCGCTCCGGGCTCGGCCTCGCCCGCGGCGGCGGGTGCCGGCTGGACCCCTCCGACGACCTCGAGGTCGCGGTCCTGCCGCAGGATCCGCCGCTCGAGCTCCCTGAGCCGGCTCGAGGGCTCGATCCCCAACTCCTCGGAGAGCCGCCGGCGAAATGCCTGATAGGAGGCGAGGGCGTCGGCCTGGCGTCCGATGCGGTAGACGGCGAGCATGTGCTGACCCCGCAGCCGTTCGCGGAGCGGATGGCGAGCGACGAGCGCCTCGAGCTCGCTCGCGAGCTCGGCGTGGCGGCCGAGCGCGAGATCGGCGTCGATCCGCTCCTCGAGCGCGGATAGCCGCAGCTCGCCCAGACGTGCCGCGTCGACGCGTGCGAACGGCTCCTCGAACTCGGCCAGGGCGGGGCTGCGCCAGAGCGCCAGGGCCTCGCGCAGGCGCGCTGAGGTCTCGTTAGCCCGCCCGGCTGCGAGCGCGCTGCGGCCCTCCGCGAGGAGCGCCTCGAAGCGCTCGAGATCCACCGCGCCGGGCGGCAGCTCGAGGAGGTACCCCGGCGCGCGGGTGCGCAGCGTCTCCGCCGGCAGCAGCTTGCGCAGCTTCGAGACGTAGACCTGCACCATCTTCACGGCGGTCTCGGGAGGGTCCTCACCCCACAGGTCGTCGATGAGGACGTCCATTGGGACGACCCGGTTGGCGTCGAGGACGAGACGGGCGAGAAGCGCCGTCTGCTTGCCCCGGCCGAGCGCGAGAAGGCGCCCGCCCTCCCTCACTTCGAAAGGGCCGAGGATCCGAACGTCCATCGTCTGGCGCTCCGCCCCGGCACCCTAGCAGGCGCCCTCCGAGGCGGCCTCCGTGCGATTACCCGGCATTTACCCGCGCTCCCACCGGCGCCGGGGCGGCGCCCTGTTCTCTTCTTGCCATGGACGTAGGAGTGACAGGCAACCGGCTCGGAGGGCTGGATCGCAGCAGGGCCGGCCGGCGGCTACCGGCCGAGATCGCCGTGTTCGTGTGCCTCTTCGCATCGCAGGCGGGCCTGATCTCGTTGACACCGGTTCTGGCCCGGGTCGCCGAGGACTTCGGCGTCACGACCGCGAACGTCGGCCAGCTTCGGACGCTGGCCGGCCTCGTCGCGGGCGTCACCTGCCTCGCGATCGCCGCCCTCGGGGGGCGGCTCGGGCTGCGCACGCTTCTCGGCGCCGGAATCGTGCTGCTCGTGCTCGGCTCGCTGGGCTCGGCCTTCGCGCCCGGGCTCGGCCTGCTGGCGCTCGGCCAGTGCGTGACGGGCGCTGCGGTGGCGCTGCTGCTGAGCGGCGGCACCGCGGCGGCGGGCGAGTGGGCAGCACCGGGGCAAGAGCTCTCGCCTCCTCTCGTGGGCGCTCATCGGCCAGGCGGCGGCCTGGGTGGTAGGGATGCCGGCCGTCGGCGCTCTCGGAGAGGCGGGCTGGCGGCTCGGCTTCGCGGTCCCGCTCGCCGCCGGGCTGGCGGCGTGGGTCGCGGTCCGGCTCGGGCCGGCCTCCCCGACACGGGCCCCCGCCGGGGGCGGCGTGCGGACGCTCCTGCGCGACCGCGCCGTGCGGCGCTGGGCCCTCGGCGAGCTGCTCGCCTTCTCGGCCTGGACCGGCACGCTCGTCTATAGCGGCGCGCTCTTCGTCGAGTCCTACGGCCTGTCGGCGAGCGCGACCGGCCTCGTGCTGGCAGCCTGCGGCGCCGCCTACTTCCCCGGGAGCATCCTGGCACGCCGCTTCGCCGACTGCTGCGCGAGCCGGCTTCTCGTCGGTCTGGGGCTCGCCGCGGCCGTGTCGATCGCGGTCCTCGGGGCCGTCCGCGTCAACCTCTGGCAGAGCGCCGCCATCTTCGCGCTGCTCGGCGCACTGGCCGGCGCGCGGACGCTCGCGGGAAGCACGCTCGGCATCGCCCTCGCACCGGATCGGAAGCTGGCGATGATGAGCGTTCGGGCAGCCGTCGTCCAGTTCGGGTACCTCATCGGCGCCGGCCTGGGCGGCGCGGCGCTCGCCTTCGGCGGCTACGCCGCCCTCGGCTTGACGTTCGGGGTGCTTTTCGTCGCCGGCACGACGCCCCACGTGCGCGCAGCGCGGGTCAGGTGGAGACGAGGAGCGCGGCCGCTCGGCAAGCCACTCGAGGCACACTAGCTCGCCCTGGCTTCCGCAGGCGGCGTGCTTTCGGCGGGCCTTGTGTCAGGTTGATCTGGAAGACGTTCGAACGATGACAGGAGCCGACCGCGCCCGCCGACAACGCCGGCTGCAGAGGCAAGCCGCCCGAATCGCGGTGGCGGGGCCTTCTGGAGCTCGTTAGCTTCGGACGTCGACGACGACCTTCCCCGCGACTGCGCGCTCGGCGATCGCTCGGAGTCCCTCCTCGACGACCGCGCCCAGCGGGATTACGCGATCGATGATCGCTGGAGCGAGGTTGCCGCCGGCGAGCATCGCGAGCGCCGGCGGTAGGTCGGTGTCGCAGACGTGAGCGCTGCTCGGTATGAGCTCGATCTCGGCAAGTGTGAGCGGCGAGTAGATCGAGCTCGACGGGAGCGTGCTGCAGCCCGAGCAGGACGACGCGTCCTCCCCGCCGGGTCGCAGCGACCGCGGTCGCCGGGGCGTCGGCGGCGCCGGACGCCTCGACGACCACGTCCGCACCCGCGCCGTCTGTTGCCGCGCGGATGGCAGCTGCCGGCGATTGCGACCGCGCGTCCACGACATCATTGGCGCCGAGCTTGCGGGCCGTCTCGAGCCTCCGTTCGTTCACGTCCACCGCGATCACCGGCGACATCCCAGCCTCGACACCGCAAGCGATGACGAAGCTCCCGATGCCGCCCACCCCGATCACGGCGAGCGCCTCGCCCGGACGGGCGCCTCCACGCGCCAGGGCGTGGCGTGCGACGGCGAGCGGCTGGGCGATGGCGGCCGCGACGTCGTCGCAGCCGTCCGGGACGGCGCACACAGATGTTGGCCGGCGTCGTGACGAGCTCTGCCAGGCCGCCGTCCGCGTGGAGGCCGAGCGTGTAGTAGCGCTCGCACAGATTCGTCCGGCCGAGGCGGCACCAGCGGCATGCCCCGCACGACACTCCGGCTCCGGAAACGACGCGGTCCCCGACGCGCAGGTTCGTCGACGTCTGCTCCGACGGACGCAACCACACCGACGAACTCGTGGCCGAGCACGACAGGCCCGGCACGCCCGGTCACTGAATGGGGCTTCGACAGCGGGACCAGGTGCGGGCCGTCCCACCACTCGGCCGCGTCTGTCCCACAGATCGATGCATACGTGACCGCGACGACGACCTCGTTGGAGCCGCGGAGGTGGAGGATCGGAAACGGTCTCGACCGCGACATCCCGCGCTCCGCGGTAGACGGCTGCCCTCATCGCGTTCGTCCGAGGTCGGTAAGCCTGCGCCAGCTCCAGCTTTCGAGCAGGTCGATTTCGGCGTGGGCGGCATGCGACGCCTGCTTCGCGTCTCCTCGGAGAATCGCGTCGGTCAGGCCGTCGAGGAGCGACGCCGCACCGAGCACCGGAGTGCCTGCTCGCTCGCCCATTCCGCGTCGCGCAGGTGCCGGTGAAGCCGCGCCGACACGGCCGCGAGGTATCGGTTCCGGGCCGCCCGGGCGATCGCTTCGCGTAGACCGTCGTTGCCGGCCTGATATTCGCGGATGCGGCAGTGGAGCCCGGAGCGTAGCCTCTCGGGCGCCGGAGATCGATCCAATTGCCTGCGAAAGCTCGATGACGTCGGCCGCGCCGCGCCGCTCCGCCGCCAGTGCGCACAAGGTCGGGTCGACACATCGGCGTGCGTCCATGTAGGCGGCGATCGCCTCGCGGCCACGCGGCTGATCGAGCTCCTGAAAGACCGAGGGCGCGAAGAGACGCCACGAATCCTGCTCGCTCACGCGCACTCGCGAGCCCTCGCCGGCCAGCAGGCCGAGGTCTTGCAGCTCCAGCATGGCCGGCTGCAAGCGCCGCGGAGGCGGTCTTGTACCGCCGGGCGAGCTCCGCCGCGTGTGATCGGCCCGACCAGATCCCCCGCGACGATGTCCGCGACGAGCGCTGATCGGACATCGTCGATGGCCTCGCCGCCGGGGCCGGCCGGCCGCGTGACGGCTGCTGCCGATCACTAGACGACCGCGATCGGGTCGATCAGCGAGCCGGTCGCACCACGGATCGAGAGCGGGAGCGCGACGAAGAGAAACTCGCTGATCCCGGCCGCTGCGAGCTCCTCGAGGTCGAGCGACTCCATCAGGTAGACGCCCTGCTCGATGAGCAGGAAGGTGTGAACCGGCTGGGGGTTATGCGGATCTGAGGAGGTCGACCGCGGGCTGCACCTCGTAGGTCTCGGTGTCGCTGCCGGTGGCGATCACGCCGCGCTCGTGGAGCCACCGCGCCGCGCTGAGGTCCGGCCCCGGCCCTTTGTTTGCCTGCATGCGCTCTGGATCGGGCCAGTGCTGCATGTAGCCGGTGCGAATCAGGGCGACATCGCCGGGCTGCGAGCGAGACGCCGGTGCGAGCGGTGATGGCGTCGAGATCGGCGGCGGTC
Source organism: uncultured Thermoleophilia bacterium (assembly GCA_963838105.1). Lineage (GTDB taxonomy): Bacteria > Actinomycetota > Thermoleophilia > Gaiellales > Gaiellaceae > CAWJNF01. The sequence continues at coordinate 27,834 of CAWIQC010000013.1, forward strand.
ACCGGCTCGCCGGCGCCGAGGAACTCGACGCCGCGGTGGCGAGGGACGTCGAACAGGATGCCGCGCGTCCAGATCGGGAAGAGCTCCTCGGCCCCACCTTTCAGCGGGCCGAAGTCGCCCAGGTCCGTGCGCGCCGAGCCTCCGTGCCAGCGCTGCTCGTCCCCAACAGTCATGTGCGCGAGCGCATCGATGTGGGCTCCGGAGTGGGCGGTGCCGATGAGCAGCTCGCTGATGTAGCCGAGCTTCGCGTCGTTGCCGGGGCCCCATGGCTCGTCTCCTGCCGCGCAAATTCCCTGCGGGCTGCGGTAGGTCAGCACCTGGAACGGCGGGTGGCCCGGGAAGAGCGGCATGCCGGGGAACCGCTCGCGGGCGAGCGTGAAGATCCGCCCCTCGCGAACGAGCTGGCGGCGCGGACGACGGCGGCTGGATCGATGCGGCGCGCGTCCACCTAGCGTCCTTCGCTGCTGCGCCCCGCTTCGATCATCTCGACGATGCGCTCCGGCGTCGCGGGCAGGTCACGTACTCGAACGCCGAAGGGTGCGAGCGCGTCATCGATGGCGGCCGCGATGGCGGCGGGGGACTGCATCCGGCCGCCTTCCCCGCCTCCTTTCGCCCCGTACGGCGTGAACGGCGACGGCGTCTCCACGTGGCCGATCTTGACCTCCGGGAACCTCCATCGCCGAGGGAATCAGGTAGTCGAGATAGCTCGAGGTGAGAAGCTGGCCGTCGGGGCTGTAGACGAATTGCTCGAGCAGTGTCTGACCGACGCCCTGGGCGAGCCCGCCGACGATGTGACCGGCGAGCGACCGTGGGTTGATGAGCGTGCCGCAGTCGTGCACGGCGACATACTCGAGGAAGGTCACTTCTCCCGTCTCGGGATCGACCTCGACCATCGGGATGTGGCAGGCGTGGCCCATCATCGGGTAGAAGATCCCGAGGTCTGAGCGGTCTTCTGTGGTCAGCGTCGTGTGCGGGTGGTCGAAGACCATGTGCGCCTCGAAGCCGCTGTCGATGTCGTCGGGCAGGCTGTGCTTGAAGAGCCGCGGCATGACCGCGATCTCGGCCAGGGTCTTGCGATTCTCCGGGTTGCCCCGCACCTGGACTGCTCCCGAGACGTATTCGAGATCGTCCGTGCTCGTCTCGAGCAGGTGCGCCGCGACCTTGATCGCCTTGTCGCGGATCTGCGTCGCGGCGCCCTGGATCGCGCCGGCGATCATGACCGTAAACCTGCTTCCGCCCGGCCCGCTGCCCGGGCAGCCCTGTTCGCGTTCCCGCGTAGTTGATCGTCACGCTCTCGGGCTCGACGCCGAGCTCCTCGGCGACGCATTGCGCGACCACCGTCTCGGCGCTGTTGCCCCAGAAGGCCGTCGAGTAGAGGGTCGCGGTGACGCCGCCGGTCGCGTCGACGCTGAGCGTGATGCTCTCGGGAACGCTCGACACGAAGATGCCCTTGCCCCGGTCGAAGAACCACCATTCGTTCGCCGCGTAGACGCTGCGCTCCTGGCACGTGACGATGCCGATGCCGATGTAGCGGCCTTCCTTCCGGAGCCGCTCCTGCTCGCTCCGCAACCGCGGGAGGTCGGCGAGCTCGAGCGCCTTGTCGAGCACCGCATCGTAGTTGCCGCTGTCGTACTCGTTGCCGCCCGGGATCTTGTACGGGAACTCTCCGGCTGGATGAAGTTGCGTCGCCGCAGGTCGATCGGATCCGCGTCGAGCTCGCGTGCCGCGAGGTCGACCATGCGCTCGAGCACGAAGTTGTGCACCTCGGAGCCGAATCCCCGGTAGGCGCCCTGCTGGCACTTGTTCGTGAAGACGCCTCGGGCCCGGTACTCGATCGCCTGGATCCGGTATGGCCCGACGACCTGAGCCATGGCGTTTCCGTGCGTGCCCAGCCCGAACTGGATGTAGGCGCCGTAGTCGTCGACGACGTCCAGCCGAAGCCCGGTGAACAGGCCGTCCGCGTCGACGGCGAGCTCGACGTCGTAGGAGCGTTCCGAGCCGTGATGGTCGCAGCAGGAGAGGTTGTCGAGCCTGTCCTCCACGTACTTGACCGGCCGTCCCACCACCTTGCTCAGCATCCCGGTCAGCACGTTGACCCGGACGGCCCAGAACTTCGATCCGAAGCTCCCCCTGCTGGATGCGGATGCAGGTCGAGCTTGTTCGCGGGATCTTCATCGCCTTCGCGAGCAGGAAGAGGAAGTTCGTGAGCGCGACGGAGTTCGAGTGGATGGTCATCATCCCGGTGGCGGGGTCGTAGCTCGCGACCGAGGCGACGGTCTCGAGCGGCTGGCCGCCTGTGCGCCCCCAGTACAGGTGGTCGCGGACGACGAGCGCCGCGGATGCGAACGCCTCCTCGACGTCTCCGTAGGCCAGCGTCGAGTCGATCGCGACGTTCGAGCCCATGTCCTCGTGCACGAGCGACGCGGACGGGTCCATCGCCTGTCGTCGCGTCGACGACCGGGTCGAGAAGCTCGTACTCCACCTCGATCAGATCGCGCGCGTCCTCGGCCACGTAGCGGCTCGTCGCGACGATCGCGGCGACCGGCTCTCCGACGAAGCGCACTTTGTCGGCGGCCATGCACCGCCACGCATGCCGGTCGGGCGCCGGGCCGAAGTCCGGCATCGGCTCGCACAGCTCCATCGCCTCGAGACAGGTCACGACCGCGGCGACACCGGGCAGCCGGCGAGCCGGCTCGGCGTCGATGCTCGACGATGCGGGCATGCGCGTGGGGGCTCCGAAGCATCGCAGCATGGAGCATGCCCGGCACGGAAAGGTCGTCCACGTAGTTGCCACGCCCGAGCAGGAACTTCCGATCCTCGACCTTCGGGATCGACTTGCCGATCCAGCTGTGCGGTGTATCCACGGTCATCGCGTCACGCTTGCTCACCCATGCCGACGCGCGTCGCGTCGTCGGGCATCGCCTGCAGGCGGGCGGCGGCGTCGAGGATCGCGTCGACGATGAACTGGTAGCCGGTACAGCGGCACAGGTTGCTCGCGATCGCCTCGCGGGCCTCGGCTCTCGTGGGCGCGGGGTTCTCGCGCAGGAACTCGGTCGCGCGAAGCAGCATCCCCGGCGTGCAATACCCGCACTGGAGGCCGTGCTGCTCGAGAAACGCCTCCTGGAGCGGGTTCAGGCTGTCCGTGCGGAGCAAGGCCCTCGACGGTCGTGATCGACGAGCCGTCGACGTCCGACCGCGAAGGCGATGCACGAGCGTGCGCTCCGCCCGTCGAGAAGCACGGTGCACGTCCCGCAGACCCCGTGCTCGCAGCCCACGTGCACGCCGACCAGCCCGAGGTCGACCGCAAGAAATCGACAAGCAGGCGCCTCGACTCGACGGTCGCTTCCACCGGCTCTCCGTTGACCTCGAGCGCTATCGATGCACGTTCATCCCGTCTCCTCCTGCGCTCGCCCGATCGCAGCCGCAGTGAGCGCTCGACGTAGACCCGGGCAAGGCGCCGGCGGTACGACGCCGACCCATGGATGTCTCCGATCGTCTCGATGCCTCGGCGGCGCGGGCTGCCGCTTCGGCCACGAGCTGTTCAGGTCGCGTCCTCGCCCTCGAGAAGCCCGGCTGCGGCATCGACCCGAGTCGGCCGGGAGCACGCGCCGAAGACCACGATCGGAGACATCCCGCATCGCGGCGCGCCTCGTCGAGACCGAAGCGCGCGCAACGGCCCCGGCGAGCAGCGAAGTTGCCATGAGTTCGCGCGCACTCGAGGATCGCGTGACCGCCTGCGCGAACGAGCGGAAAACGGACTTCGGCGAGCAGCTCGTCCGGCGCGAGCGCGGTGGTGAAGGCGCCCTGGAAGAAGTCCTCCGCGCGGCATACGTCGCTCCCCGTCGCGCTACCGAGCGACGAGCGTCGCCTCGAGCGCGAGCGCCACGGCGGGAAGCTCGGCGGCGGGATCGGCGTGCGCCAGGCTGCCGCATACGGTGCCGCGATGCCGGATCGGCGGATGGGCAACCAGCTGCAGCGCGTCGAGAGGAGCGGCAGGTGCTCAATGACGAGATGGTCGTGCTCGACGTCCGCCTGGCGCGCAGCGGCGCCGACGACGAGCTCGCTCGCTCCTCGACGCGCACGTACCGAAGCTCCTCGATGCCGGCCTATCGCGACGAGGTGCGCCGGCTGCGCAAGCCGGAAGTTCATCAGCGGGATGAGGCTCTGCCCTCCTGCGAGAACCCTCGCGTCGTCGCCGAGATCCCGCAGCAGCGCCAGGGCTTCGGCGCAGTCCTGCAGTGCGGTGGTACTCGAAGCTCGCAGGCTTCATAGTGTTTGCGAGTGTAAACACCGCCGCCATGGCTGTCAAGCATCCGCAACCAGACGACTCGCTCATCGATCTATGGCTTAACCGTAAGGCCTGGATGCACCTCGGTACGAGTGCCGCCATTGCTCTGTTCACCGTTGCGAACAAACGCGCGCTCGTTTTGCGATACTGCGGCCCATGAACCGTCCCGCGGCCCGATCGCGCGATGCGCGTGAGTATCTCGGGGCCCGCCTCCGTGAGGCTCGTCTCCAGCCAGGAGATCGGGGTGCGGGAGCTCGCGCGGCGAGTCGGCGTTTCGCCGGCGCACATCTCACAGGTCGAGACGGGAAAGGCAGACCCCTCCGCGACGACACTGTTTGCGATCGCGAGCGAGCTGGACTCTCGCTGAGCGAGATCGCCTTCGCCGGCCCGGGTTCGAGTGCCCCGGCCGTGAGCCGGTACCGATCGGGCGACCGCCTCGCCGGACGGCGTCGTTCAGCACCCGACGACTCGCCCCAAGATCGAGCTCGAGAGGGGAGTCAGCTGGGAGCGTCTTTCGCCGAAAGCCGACCCCGACATCGATTTCCTCTATCTCGTCTATGACTCGGGCGGCGAGTCGACACCCGCCAATTCACTGCTGCGCCACAGTGGCAACGAGTACGGATACGTCCTCTCCGGCCGCCTCCAGGTCACGATCGGCTTCACCGTCCACGAGCTCGGGCCCGGCGACTCGATCGGCTTCGAGTGCACGAGCCCGCACCGGTTCGCGAACGTCGGGGACGAGCCCGTCCACGCAATCTGGTTCGTGGACGGGCGTGAGTGAGCCGCGCAAGCTTGCGGCCGCGCCGGCTTCCTGACCATTGGCTCGTTCAGGCATTCCCGTGCCGACTCCCGAGATCCGCGCCGCCGTGGACGAGGCGATCGACGGAGCCAAGGCGGCGCTCGCGCCCTGGGAGTCCGAGCAGACGTACTTCAACTTCTCCGAGCGACCGATCGACGCCGCGCGGCTCTACACGGCGACGACGTACCGCCGGCTGCGCAGGATCAAAGCCGTGCACGACGGCGACGAGCTGTTCGTCGCCAACCACCCCGACCACCGTCGCCGTACCTCTGGCCTGAGCCCCGGTAGCTGGAGACACCCGCCTGCCTCGGGATGTTGACGCGCGCTCGCCGTGGAAGCACGGCAGGATCGCGTTCGGGATCGCGCTTGTCTTCGTGCAGATTGACGGACGACCACTTGAGCGCGTTCTCCGCTCGACGGCGCCGGGGGTAGAGTCGGCAGGAATGGTGTGGGGTAGCGCGAGACGTCGGGAGGAGGCCGAGCGGGCACTCGACAACCCCGGCGTTGCATCGTGCGGTGTTTGTGGTCGACGTTGGGAGCGACCTTCGCTGCGCTGGGCGGTTCGCGAGTTCGAGGAGCATGATTGCCCGGCAGGCGAGGCAGCGCGCGCCCGGCGGGTCCTGAAGGCGGCCGAGCGGGAGATCGCGTGCGAGGCCTGCGGCTGGGTCGCGGTCACGGAGAAGTATCGTGGCCCGGCTCTTCTCGCAGAGCACCAAAACGTTTGCCCTAACAGACCCGACGCCGTCGAGCGACCTCCTTCTAGCTAGGCTCGAACGGCAACTGCAAGAACCCGTGGCCTGAACCGTCAACACGGACAGGGCAGCGCTCCAGGTCTCGGAGTCTCGGTGGCTTGGCGGCCGGGTCGACCGGATCTCCGCTGGGGAGGCCGGGCGGGCACGGTACCCGCCCGGCTTGATCGCAAGACACGCGTGAGCGTTTCGCCCTCGGCGGCTCAGGCGGGTACGGGGGCGGGGGCGCCCTGGTTCAGGACCGCGAGGCCGAACGGCTGGACCGGCTCGTCGAAGCTGGAGATGATCTCGGACTCCGAGAAGAAGCCGACGACCTTGACCGTCTCGGTGCCGACGTTGACGAGGCCGTGCGGGACCATGGCGGGGATGACGGCGAGGTCGCCCGCGGTCAGGCGTCCGCGTTCGTCGCCGACCTCGGCCTCTGCCTCGCCGGCCACGATGTAGAGGATCTCCTCCGCGCTGTCGGTGTGGCGGGCGAGCCGGTCGCCCGGCTTGACCTCGAAGTAGACGACGGCGCTGTCGCGCGAGCCCGCCCACTTGTTGATCGGGAACGCCACCCGGACGCGCGCGTGCTCCGGGTCGCTGTCGAACCAGCCCTGCATCAGCTCGAGCTCGGTGGTCTTGGCGGTCAGCATGCGGGGTTCTCCTTTCATAGAACACCACAGGTCGATGGAAATGCGACCATACGCTCATCGGCGGGATCTGTCAAGATTGGATGCACAGAGATGTCTGTCCAAAAGAACACCGAAGCGCAAGTACGAGCTGAAGCAACGCGCCGCCGAGATGGCCGCCACGCGCCTGCGGATCACCGAGGCGGCCGTCGAGCTGCACGGGACGGTCGGGCCGGCCCGCACGACCCTGAGCGCGGTCGCCAAACGCGCGGGCGTGCAGCGCCACACCGTCTACCGCCACTTCCCCACCGAAGCCGACCTGTACGGGGCCTGCTCCTCCCACTACTTCACGACGAATCCGTGGCCGGACCTGGAGCCCTGGCGCAAGATCGGCGACCCGCAAGAGCGGCTCGCGCACGCACTGGACGAGCTCTACGCCTACTACGAGCGCACCGAACCGATGTTCAGCAACGTCTTCCGCGACGCCGAACTCGTCCAAGCCCTCCGACCAACCCTGCTCCCGCTACAGGACTACCTGGCCGAAGCGGCCAAGATCCTGGCGGCCGGCTGGCCCACCCGCGGCCGAAGACGACACGTGCTCACCGCCGCCCTGCACCACGCGGTCGACTTCGAGACCTGGCGCTCACTCACAGCAGACAGACATCTCACCAGAACCGAGGCGGTCGAACTCGTCACCGCACTCGTCGCCGCAGCAGCACGCCACGGCAGCGTCCCTTCGTTTGACGACGTGGCGGAACTCACGTCCAACGCCGCCTTCCAACGGGCTCGCGGTTCAGACCTGACCCATGGCCTCATACCAACCGGAGCACGTTGAACCGGATGGAGCTAGCCGGACTCGAAACGGCTGATGCCGCGTTGGCCCCTTCGGCGGCGTAGAGCGCCACCGTCTCGGCGGCTGCGGCAGCGATCCGCTCGCGTAGCGTTTGCGGAGCGAGCACCTCGGCTAGCGCTCCCCATGCGAGCAGGCTGTGGAGGGCCTGGTCGACGCCGTCGAACTGCGCGATCACCGTGGGCCGCTCCCCGTCCTCGACGACGCGGGCGCCGCGGAGGTAGCGGACCTGGCTGCGGGGAACCCGCACGGTGACCTCGATCTGCGTGCGGCTGCGCTCGAAAGCCTCCGAGCGGCGGAGCCAGGCGGCGGCAAGGTCGAAGTCCGGGGAGCGAGTGAACGGCTCCGGGCGCTCGCTGGCGGAGACGATCCGCGACACCCGGTAGACGCGCTCTTCCCTGCGGCGCTCCGCGAGCAGATACCAGACGCCGGCCTTGAGGACGAGGCCCAGCGGGTTGAGGCGGCGCGCGACGACGGCCGCGCCCTCGCGGTAGCGGATGTCGAGGCGCCGGCCGCGCCAGAGCGCTCCCGCGATCACCGGCAGATGCGGCACGCGGTCCTCTTCGCGAAACCAGCCGCGCGTGTCCACGTGAAAGAGTCGCGCGGCTCGGTCGGCGCGCTCCTGCAGCTCCGCGGGCAGGGAGGCGAGGAGCTTCAGCCGCGCCGCGGCCAGCTCGCGGCCGAGTCCGAGCTCGGCTGCCGGCCCGACGAAGAGCGCCTCCGCCTCGGCAGCGTCGAGGCCGGTCAGCTTCGTCCGGTAGCCGCGTTCCAGGCGGTAGCCGCCTGCAGGTCCCCGGACCGAGACGATCGGGACGCCGGCCTCCGCGAGTGCCTGCGCGTCGCGCTGCACCGTTCGCTCGGAGACCTCGAGCCTCTCCGCGAGCTCCCCGGCGGTCAGCTGTCCCCGCGTCTGCAGTACGAGCAGGAACGAGACCAGACGGCTCGCGCGCATGTTCTCGAGCCTATTCCATAAATACGACAGAAGACGGCGGGAATGCCGGCTAGCGTGGTCGCGTGCATTCGTTCTCGAGGAAAGGGAGGCACGACCCATGGCAGTGAAGCCGATTCCCGACGGATACCACACCGCCACCCCGTACCTGGCCGTCGACAACGCGGCCCAGGCGATCGAGTACTACAAGCGGGCGTTCGGCGCGAAAGAGCGGGGACGCATGGAGGCGCCGGACGGCTCGATCGGCCACGCCGAGCTCGAGATCGGGGACTCGCTGGTGATGCTCTCCGATCCTTTCCCGGAGTCCTCGGCGAAGCCGCCGCAGGAGCTGGGCGGCACGAGCGCAAGCGTGTTCCTGTACGTCGAGGACGTCGACGCGGTCGTGAAGCAGGCCGTCGACGCCGGCGCGACGGTGGCGATGGAGGTCGCTGACCAGTTCTGGGGCGATCGCTTCGGAACGGTGATCGACCCATTCGGCCACTGCTGGTCGATCGCGACGCACGTCGAAGACGTTCCGCCAGAGGAGATGGAGGAGCGCGCCAAGGCGGCGATGGCCGCGATGAGCGGCTGACGCTTCGGAGGGCCCGCCGGCGCAACGACCCGGCGGGCCCTCCGCCTTCGCTGTTGGCGAGCTCATGCCACATTCGTGGTATGATTATGGCATGCCGCGGACGAGGATCAGCACGACCGTCGACGCGGAGTTGCTCGCGACGGCGCGACGTGCGCGTACGGGTCTTGCGGATTCGGCCCTCATCGACGAAGCGCTCGCCGCCCTGCTGGCTCGGCAGCGCGCGGCTGAGATCGATGCTGCCTATGCCGCCTACGACGCGCACCCGCTCGGCGAGAACGACGAGTGGGGAGACCTTGCCTCGTTCCGGGCGGCTGCCGGCGCGTCGTGACCGCGCTGCCGGCGAGAGGCGAGGTTTGGTGGTGTGAGCTTTCAGCGCTCGCACGTCGGCCGGTCGTCGTCCTGTCCCGGGACGCGGCCATTCCCCGCCTGCGGCGTGCACTGATCGGGCCCTGCACGACCACGATCCGCGGGATCCCGAGCGAGGTACTCACTCGACCCGACTGAGGGACCCGATCCCGTGCATCTCGGTCGTCAACCTCGATTCGGTCGAGAGCGTGTCGATCGGGACGCTCGTCGAACGCCTCGGCCGACTCAGCGACGAGCGAATGCGGCAACTCTGCACCGCGCTCGAGATAGCCGTCGCCTGCGAGGACTGACGATCCGAGCTGGAAGAACGGGGCACGTCGAAGACGACAACTCCTCGTTGGACGCACGCTGACGAGGGGGCCGATCTCGGTTTCGAGTCGAGTGGGTCACCCGGCGCGCGACTTCGTCGATGCGTTCGCGCAGCAGCTGTACGAACTGCTCGTTGACCGCGGTGTGGACGAAGATCCTGCGGGTCGAGGGGCCACCTTCTGCCCGCCGACTAGTACAGCGTTTGCCGGCATGATCAGTCGGAGAACGCGTCTCGAGGCGAGCGTCAGGGCCTATAGTGGCCGCCGGATGGCCGCGGCCGGGATGCGATCGGCAAGAGGGTGCTCGCCGCGGCCTCGGGAAGCTCCGCTGACAAACCGTCCGCGGGTACGCCCGGCGGACGATCGAAAGGAGGCTGGAACATTGGCGGCCACCATCAGCTCGAAGCACACGCTGACCGAAGATCAGGTCGTCTTCGCCTTCGGGCCCGACATGGCGCCGGCGGTCGAGGTCGACCCCGGCGCCGTGGTTACGCTGCGCATGAAGGACGGGCTCGGCAACCAGCTCACTCGTGAGGACCAGCTCATCCGCGACGTCTTTACCGACCTCGACCTAGACCATGTCAATGGCGCGACGGGCCCGGTTGCCGTCCGAGGGGCCGAGCCCGGTGACTCGCTGATCGTCGAAATCCTCGATATCCGGCCCGCCAGCAGCGGCGTCGCGTTCGCGACGACGGGTATCGGCCAGCTCCACAAACAACTCCGCGAACCCGTCACCCGGATCTTCCGAATCGACAACGGAACGATCTACATGAACGACCGTATCTCGTTCCCAGCCCGTCCCATGCTCGGCGTCGTAGGGGTAGCCACGGGATCCGGCGATCCCGTGCCGTGCGGGCTCGCCGGCGAGCACGGCGGCAACCTCGACGACCACATGACGGGTGTGGGCTCGACCCTCTTCATGCCGGTTCGCCAGCCTGGCGGCTTGTTCGCCGCAGGTGACATGCACGCGGCCATGGGCGACGCCGAGGTCTGCGTCACCGGCGTCGAAGTCGCCGGCGAAGCGACCGTTCGCTTCGACGTGCTCAAGGCTGCCAGCGCTACCTGGCCCGTCACCGAACGGCCCGACTGCTGGGTCGTGCACGGAACCTCCGGGCCGGACGTACGCGAAGCGATCGAGTTGGCGTGTGAGGAAGCGGCCCGCCTGCTCGTAGACCAGTGGCGCTTCTCTCTGCCTGACGCCTTCGTTTTCCTCTCCGTGGCCTGCGACGTCGGACTCTGCCAGTCATGCCAGCCCTCGCCGTTCTCCTCGATCGCACGCATGAAGATCCCCAAGATCGCCGCCTGCCCGCAGC
>CAWIQC010000014.1:0-32023 GCA_963838105.1 uncultured Thermoleophilia bacterium
GATTAGCTCGCCCTGGCTTCCGCACGCGGCGTGCTTTCGGCGGGCCGGTTGTTCAGGTTGACCTGGAAGGACTGCGGCAAGCCGACACACGTACGCGGCGTTGAACTCGATCTCCATGGGTGACCTTTCCGCGCCGGGGGGTGAGTCGGGCAGGAATGGTATGGGGTAGCGCGAGACGTCGGAGGAGGCCGAGCGGGCTCGACAAACCCGGCGTTGCATCGTGCGGGTTTGTGGTCGACGTTCGGAGCGACCTTCGCTCGCTGGGCGCTTCGCGATTCGAGGGCATCATTGCCGGTAGGCGAGGCGGCGCGCGCCCGGCGGGTCCTGAAGGCGGCCGAGCGGGAAATGGCGTGCGAGGCTTGCGGCTCGGTCGGGTCACGGAGGTATCGTGGCCCGGCTCTTCTCGCGAGCACCAAAACTTTACCCTGACAGAGCCGACGGCGTCGAGCGACCTCCTCCTAGCCAGGCTGGACAGGCAACGGCGGGAGGCCGTCACCTGAACCGTCGGACACGGACGGGGCAGGCTCCAGGTCTCGGAGTCTCGGGTCTCGGGGGCTGAGCGGCGGGGGGGACCGGACTGCGCGGCGGAGCCGGGCGGGACAAGCAATCCGACCGGCTTGCGTGAGGACGGGAGTGAGCGTTGCGCCCTGGGCGGCCAGGCGGGTACGGGGGCGGGGGCGCCCTGGACCACGACTGCCGCGCCGATCGGCTGGATCGGCTCGTCGAAGCTGGAGGTGATCTCGGACTCCGAGAAGAAGCCGACGACCTTGACGCGTCTCGGTGCCGATGTTGACGAGGCCGTGCGGGACCATCGCGGGGATGACGGCAAGGTCGCCCGTTGCGAGCCGGCCGCGCTCGTTGCCACCTGGGCCTCGGCCTCGCCGGCGACGATGTAGAGGATCTCCTCTGCGCTGTCGGTGTGGAGGGCGAGCCGGTCACCCGGCTCGAGCTCGAAGTAGACGACGGCGCTGTCGCGCGAGCCGGCCCACTTGTTGATCGGGAAGGTGACGCGGACGCGTGCGCTGTTCTGGGTCGCTGTCGAACCAGATCTGCATCAGGTCGAGCTCGGTGGTGTTGGCGGTCAGCATGACGGGTTCTCCTTTCATAGAACACTGCAGGTTGATGGAAATGCGAGCATACACTCGCGGCGGATCTGTCAATATTGGTTGCACACCTATGGATGTCAAATGACCGGCCAAGCGCAAGTACGAGCTCAAGAAGCGAGCCGACGAGATGGCCGAGACGCGGCTGCGGATCACGGAGGCGGCCGTCGAGCTGCACGGGACGATCGGGCCGGCCCGCACGACGCTGAGCGCGGTCGCCGAGCGGGCGGGCGTCCAGCGCCACACCGTCTATCGCCACTTCCCCACCGAAGCCGACCTGTTCGCCGCATGCTCGGGTCACTACTTCACGGCGAACCCGTGGCCCGACCCCGAGCCCTGGCGCACGATCAGCGACCCGCAGCAGCGGCTCGCCACGCACTGGACGATCTGTACGCCTACTACGAGCGCACCGAGCCGATGTTCAGCAACGTCTTGCGCGACGCCGAGCTCGTCGAGGCGATCCGGCCGACGCTCGTGCCGCTGCCCGCCTACCTGGCCGAAGCGGCCGAGATCCTGGCGGCCGGCTGGCGCGCCCGCGGCCGAAGGCGGCGCGTGCTGGAGGCCGCGCTGCCCACGCGATCGACTTCCAGACCTGGCGCTCGCTCACAGCAGCGGAACGATCACCAGGACCGAAGCAGTCGAACTCATCACCGCCCTCGTCGACGCCGCAGCCGCGCCACGGCAGCATCCACTTCGTCTGACGAGGCGACGGAGACTCACGTCCAACGCCGCCTTCCCCAACGGTCAGGGTCCAGACATGGCCGAATGGCCTCATTCCAACCGGAGCGACGTTTGAACCGATGGAGCTAGCCGAACGCGACGAAGCGGATAGCCGCGTTCGCCCCTTCGGCCGCGTAGAGCGCCACCGTCTCGGCGGCTGCGGCAGCGATCCGCTCGCGTAGCGTTTGCGGAGCGAGCACCTCGGCCAGCGCTCCCCATGCGAGCAGGCTGTGGAGGGCCTGGTCGACGCCGTCGAACTGCGCGATCACCCTCGGCCGCTCCCCGTCCTCGACGACGCGGCGCCGCGGAGGTAACGGACCTGGCTCGGGGAACCCGCACCGTGACCTCGATCTGCGTGCGGCTCGCTCGAAAGCCTCGGAGCGGCGGATCCAGGCGGCGGCAAGGTCGAAGTCCGGGGAGCGGGCGAACAGCTCCGGGCGCTCGTTGGCGGAGACGATCCGCGACACCCGGTAGACACGCTCTTCCCTGCGGCGCTCCGCGAGCAGATACCAGACGCCGGCCTTGAGGACGAGGCCGAGCGGGTTGAGCCGTCGCGCGACGACGGCCGCGCCCTCGCGGTAGCGGATGTCGAGGCGCCGGCCGCGCCAGAGCGCTCCCGCGATCACCGGCAGATGCGGCACCGGTCCTCTTCGCGAAACCAGCCGCGCGTGTCCAGGTGAAACAGTCGCGCGGCTCGGTCGGCGCGCTCCTGCAGCTCCGCGGGCAGGGAGGCGAGGAGCTCAGCCGCGCCGCGGCCAGCTCGCGGCCGAGTCCGAGCTCGGCTGCCGGCCCGACGAAGAGCGCCTCCGCCTCGGCAGCGTCGAGGCCGGTCAGCTTCGTCCGGTAGCCGCGCTCCAGGCGGTAGCCGCCTGCCGGTCCCCGGACAGAGACGATCGGGACGCCCGCCTCCGCGAGTGCCTGCGCGTCGCGCTGCACCGTTCGCTCGGAGACCTCGAGCCTCTCGGCGAGCTCCGCGGCGGTCAGCTGCCCCGCGTCTGCAGCACGAGCAGAAAGGAGACCAGCCGGCTCGCGCGCACGTTCTCGAGCCTATTCCATAAATACGACAGAAGACGGCGGGAATGCCGGCTAGCGTGGTCTCGTGCATTCGTTCTCGAGCTAGGGCAGCCATGTCGCGAATCGACTCTCAGAGCGGGGAGACGTTCGGTGGCACTTGCCCGGAACGATCGTTCTCCCAAACGAAAGGGAGGCACGACCATGGCAGTGAAGCCGATTCCCGACGGATACCACACGTCACCCCGTACCTGGCCGTCGACAGCGCGGCCCAGGCGATCGAGTACTACAAGCGGGCGTTCGGCGCGAAAGAGCGGGGACGCATGGAGGCGCCGGACGGCTCGATCGGCCACGCCGAGATCGAGATCGGGGACTCGCTGGTGATGCTCTCCGATCCTTTCCCGCAGTCCTCGGCGAAGCCGCCGCAGGAGCTGGGCGGCACGAGCGCAAGCGTGTTCCTGTACGTCGAGGACGTCGACGCGGTCGTGAAGCAGGCCGTCGACGCCGGCGCGACCGTGGCGATGGAGGTCGCTGACCAGTTCTGGGGCGATCGCTTCGGAACGGTGATCGACCCATTCGGCCACTGCTGGTCGATTGCCACACATGTCGAGGACGTTCCGCCAGAGGAGATGGAGGAGCGCGCCAAGGCGGCGATGGCCGCGATGAGCGGCTGACGCTTGGAGAGGGCCCGCCGGCGCCAGGACCCGGCGGGCCCTCCGCCTTCGCTGTTGGCGAGCTCATGCCACATTCGTGGTATGATTATGGCATGCCGCGGACGAGGATCAGCACGACCGTCGACGCGGAGTTGCTCGCGACGGCGCGACGTGCGCGTGCGGGTCTCGCGGATTGGCTCTCTCATCGACGAAGCGCTCGCCGCCCTGCTGGCTCGGCAGCGCGCGGCTGAGATCGATGCCGCCTATGCCGCCTACGACGCGCACCCGCTCGGCGAGAACGACGAGTGGGAGACCTTGCCTCGTTCCGGGCGGCTGCCGGCGCTTCGTGACCGCACTGCCGGCGAGAGGCGAGGTTTGGTGGTGTGAGCTTTCAGCGCTCGCACGTCGGCCGGTCGTCGTACTGTCCCGGGACGCGGCCATTCCCCACCTGCGGCGGCACTGATCGGGGCCTGCACGACCACGATCCGCGGGATCCCGAGCGAGGTACCACTCGACCCGACTGAGGACCCGATCCCGCGCATCTCGGTCGTCAACCTCGATTCGGTCGAGAGCGTGTCGATCGGGACGCTCGTCGAACGCCTCGGCCGACTCAGCGACGAGCGAATGCGGCAGCTCTGCACCGCGCTCCAGATAGCCGTCGCCTGCGAGGACTGACGATCCGAGCTGGAAGAACGGGCACGTCGAAGACGACAACTCCCGTTGGACGCACGCTGACGAGGGGGCCGATCTCGGTTTCGGTCGAGTGGGTCACCCGGCGCGCGACTTCGTCGATGCGTTCGCGCAGCAGCTGTACGAACTGCTCGCTGACCGCGGTATGGACGCAGATCCTGCGGGTCGAGGGGCCGCCTTCTGCCGGCACGATCTAGTACAGCGTTTGCCGGCACGACGTCTCGAGGCGAGCGTCAAGGCCTATAGTGGCCGCCGGATGGCCGCGGCCGGGATGCGATCGGCAAGAGGGTGCTCGCCGCGGCCTCGGGAAGCTGCCGCTGACAAACCGTCCGCGGGTACGCCCGGCGGACGATCGAAAGGAGGCTGGAACATTGGCGGCCACCATCAGCTCGGAGCACACGCTGACCGAAGATCAGGTCGTCTTCGCCTTCGGGCCCGACATGGCGCCGGCAGTCGAGGTCGACCCCGGCGCCGTGGTCACGCTGCGCATGAAGGACGGGCTCGGCAACCAGCTCACTCGTGAGGACCAGCTCATCCGCGACGTCTTTACCGACCTCGACCTAGACCATGTCAATGGCGCGACGGGCCCGGTTGCCGTCCGAGGGGCCGAGCCCGGTGACTCGCTGATCGTCGAAATCCTCGATATCCGGCCCGCCAGCAGCGGCGTCGCGTTCGCGACGACGGGTATCGGCCAGCTCCACAAACAACTCCGCGAACCCGTCACCCGGATCTTCCGAATCGACAACGGAACGATCTACATGAACGACCGTATCTCGTTCCCAGCCCGTCCCATGCTCGGCGTCGTCGGGGTAGCCACCGCATCCGGCGATCCCGTGCCGTGCGGCCTCGCCGGCGAGCACGGCGGCAACCTCGACGACCACATGACGGGTGTGGGCTCGACCCTCTTCATGCCGGTTCGCCAGCCGGGCGGCTTGTTCGCCGCAGGTGACATGCACGCGGCCATGGGCGACGCCGAGGTCTGCGTCACCGGCGTCGAAGTCGCCGGCGAAGCGACCGTCCGCTTCGACGTGCTCAAGGCTGCCAGCGCTACCTGGCCCGTCACCGAACGGCCCGACTGCTGGGTCGTGCACGGAACCTCCGGGCCGGACGTACGCGAAGCGATCGAGTTGGCGTGTGAGGAAGCGGCCCGCCTGCTCGTAGACCAGTGGCGCTTCTCTCTGCCTGACGCCTTCGTTTTCCTCTCCGTGGCCTGCGACGTCGGACTCTGCCAGTCATGCCAGCCCTCGCCGTTCTCCTCGATCGCACGCGTGAAGATCCCCAAGATCGCCGCCTGCCCGCAGCCGTTCAACACAAGTACGCAGTGATTACGCACCATTGACCCACGAGGCCGGTACGCCGGCCGCCCGGCCGATACGTCTCTCCAACCCTCCCCTCGACCTCGGCCTCCCCACCCCCCCCCTGCGGGCAGAGGTCTGTGACCGCCCGAAGGTTCTCATTCCCCCGGTGGGGGCCCACCGCCGGCCCTGCCGACGGATGGGAGGGGGTGTGTTGTCGACGTATCCGGCCGGAGTGTGGCTATGACCGAGCATGCGGTGGTGATCGCCGGAGGCGGTCCGACGGGGCTGATGTTGGCGGGCGAGCTGGCGTTGGCGGGCGTCGACGTCGCCATCGTCGAGCGGCGCGCCAGCCAGGACCTCCCCGGCTCGCGCGCAGGCGGTCTGCTCTCACGCACCATCGAGGTCCTCGATCAGCGCGGAATCGCCGATCGGTTCCTCTCGGAGGGACAGGTGGCCCAGGTCGGGCAGTTCGCCGGGGTCTCCTTGGACATCAGCGACTTTCCCACCCGGCATCCCTACGGGCTCGGGCTGTGGCAGAACCACATCGAGCGCATACTGGCCGGCTGGGTCGGCGAGCTGGCGGTGCCGATCTACCGCGGACGTGAGGTGACCGGTTTTGCGCAGGACGACACCGGCGTCGACGTCGAGGTGTCCGACGGCGAGCCGCTGCGGGCGCAGTACCTCGTCGGGTGCGACGGAGGACGAAGTCTGATCCGTAAGGCAGCCGGCATCGAGTTCCCCGGCTGGGATCCGACGACCAGCGCCCTGATCGCCGAGGCCGAGATGGCCGAGGAGCCCGAACTGGGCATGCGCCACGACGAGCGCGGCACTCATGGCCTCGGTCGGGTGGAGTACGAGATCCGCGACGGCGAGGTGGTCTTCAAGGACGAGGGGCCGGTACGCGTCATGGTGACCGAGCCGCACGTCGAAGCCACGACGGAGCCCACCCTGCGCGATCTCAGCGAAGCGCTCATCACGGTGTACGGGACCGATTACGGGGTCCACAGCCCCACCTTCATCTCGAGATTCACCGATATGACTCGGCAGGCCGCGGCCTACCGCGAAGGCCGGGTGTTGCTGGCCGGCGACGCCGCGCACGTGCATGCCCCGGACGGTGGGCAGGGCCTCAACACCGGCGTGCAGGATGCGGTGAATCTGGGGTGGAAGCTGGCCCAGGTGGTCAACGGGACATCCCCGAAAAGCCTCCTGGACACCTACCACGCCGAGCGCCACCCGGTCGGCGCCCGCGTGCTGCGCACCACGATGGCGCTGGTCGCGCTTCGCCGCCCGGACGAGCGCACGAAGGCCTTGGGCGAGACCATTGCCGAGCTCGTCGCGATGGACGAGCCTCGCAGACGAATGGCCGCGGTGATGTCCGGTCTGGGCATTCATTACGACCTCGGCGAGGGACACCCGCTGCTCGGGCGCCGCATGCCCGATCTCGACCTCGTCACCGCCGATGGCGCGACTGCGAGTCTTCACCCTGCTCCACGACGCCCAAGCGGTCCTTCTGAACCTCGGCAAGCCCTGGGGTTTCGACATCTCCCCATGGGCAGACCGAGTGTTGGCGATCGATGCCGAATATGGCGGCGATTGGGAGCTTCCGGTCCTGGGTCACGTAGCAGCCCCCGCCGCCGTGCTGATCAGACCCGATGGATACGTCGCCTGGGTAGGGGACGGCACAGACACCGGATTGCGCGACGCGCTGACTACGTGGTTCGGATCACGATGACGTCCCCCTCGTCTTCCAGAGCAGCACTCGTCAACCGGTTCGAGTCCGCTTAGCTCGCGGCGAGCGATCGGAATAGCACGATGTCCCTGTTTGCAGGGACATCTGTTCCTCGTTCGACATCAAGCGAATGGAGCTAGCCGGGCTCGAACCGGCGACCTCCTGGGTGCGATCCAGGCGCTCTCCCAGCTGAGCTATAGCCCCGTGCGAGAACGATTCTAGCCGAGTCGCCCAGGCCCTTCCGCGCCTCGCCGCCTCGGCCCGACCACGCCGTGCGGCATGATCCCCGCGGGTTGACCGAGGCCAGCACCCAGCCGTCCCGCCCGCCGCCCCCGGCAGCCGGGACGACACCGGACGCCTTCACGCTGGAGATCCTGAAGGACAAGCTCCACGCGGCCGCGGACGAGATGGCGGTCGTGCTCGCGCGGACGAGCATGAGCCCGATCGTGTACGAGGTGCTCGACTTCGCCTGCGGCATCACCGACCGGCGCGCGCAGGTCGTGGCGCAGACGAACGGGCTGACCCTCTTCACGGGGACGTTCGGGCCGCAGGTCGAGGCGACGATCCGCAAGTTCGGCCTCGAGTCGATGCGAGCCGGGGACGTCTACATGACCAACAACCCGTACGAGGGCGGGACGCACACGTGCGACGTGTGCCTCGTCCGGCCGATCCTCCACGGCGGGGAGCTCGTCGCGTTCGCAGTGGCGATCACGCACTGGATCGAGATCGGCGGCAAGGTGCCGGGCAGCATCTCGCCGGACTCGACGGAGATCTACCAGGAGGGCCTCCAGCTCCCGTGCGTCCGGCTCTACCGCGAGGGCGAGCTCGACGAGGCGATCCTGGACATCATCAGGGCGAACGTGCGGCTGCCGCTCGTCGCCATGGGCGACGTGAACGCCTCCGCCGCGGCGACCGCGATCGGCGAGCAGCGCGTCGCCGAGGCCTGCGAGCGCTACGGCGCCGACGCGCTCGAGTCCGCCTTCGACGCGATCCTCGACCACGGCGAGCAGATCGCCCGGGCCGAGCTGAGGCGCATCCCGAACGGGACGTACGCTCGCGGAGGACGTGATCGACGGCGACGGGCTGACAGACGACCTGATTCCCGATCCGGGTCGCGGTGACGGTCACGGACGACTCGCTCGTGGCCGACTTCACCGGCACCGCGCCGCAGACGGCGGGGCCGGTGAACTGCAGCACCGGGGCGCTCCTCTCCGCCTGCAAGACGGTCGTCCGCGCGATCACGAGCCCGTCGGCGCGGAGCAACGACGGCTTCTTCCGGCCCTTCGAGCTGCGTCGTCCCGCCGGGCACGGTCTTCAGCGCGGAGCCGCCCGCACCGACGGGCTGGTACTACGAGGCGTCCGCGTTCGCGACCGAGCTCGTCTGGAAGGCGCTGGCCCCGGTCGTCCCCGATCGGCTTCCGGCCGGGAGCTACGCGAGCCTGTGCGCCGCGTACATCGTCGGCACCGATCGCTCCGGCGAGGTCTTCGTCCTCGCGGAGCCGAGCGTCGGCGGCTGGGGCGCCGGCGCGGACAAGGACGGCGAGAACGCGCTCATCGCGACGACCGACGGCGACACGTACAACTTCCCGGTCGAGGTCGCCGAGGCGCGCTTCCCGATCCACGTCGAGCGCTACGAGCTGAACGCGGACGTCGACGCCGGCGCCGGCCGGCGCCGCGGCGGCCTCGGCGTCGTTCGCGAGTACAGGCTGCTCGACGTCGAGCGGGCCTCGGGCTACGGCAGCCTCGGCGGCTGGCACCGCCGCCCCTGGTCGCTCGCCGGCGGGCAGGAGGGCTCGAACAACTACCTCGAGTACGAGAAGCTGGACGGGACGCTCGTCCGGCGGGGCCGCATCGCCCACATCGAGCTCGAGCCCGGGGATCGAGTCCGCGTCGTCACCGGGACCGGAGGGGGCTACGGCGACCCGCTCGAGCGCGAGCCGGCGCTCGTGCTCGCCGACGTGCTCGACGGCTACGTCACCGCGGCGCAGGCGCGCTCCGTCTACGGCGTCGCGATCGACGAGGCGTCAGGCCGGGTCGACGAGGACGAGACGGCCGCGCTGCGCCGTCACGCAACGAGCCGGCCGCAGGCCGGCTCAGCCGTGACAGGAGAGGCCCGGCCAAGCCGGGCCGGTCACGGAACGGAGGCCGCCGAGTGAGCCTCGTCGCCGCGACGGACATCGGCGGTACGTTCACCGACCTCGTCTTCTTCGACACCGAGACGCGCGACCTCGGCATCGCGAAGGCGTCGACGACGCCGGCGCGCCTGGCCGAGGGCGTGCTCGCCAGCCTGACCGACGGCGAGGTCCCCCTCGAGCGCGTCGGGCACCTCATCCACGGCACGACGGTCGTCATCAACGCGCTGACCGAGCGCAACGGCGCCCTGACGGCGCTCGTCACCACGCGCGGCTTCCGCGACGTGCTCGAGATCGGCCGCGGAAACCGGCCCGACATGTACAACCTCGTCTGCCGCAAGCCGGAGCCGTTCGTGCCGCGGCGGCTGCGCTTCGAGGTGAGCGAGCGGGTCGACCGCCACGGCAGCGTCCTCGTCCCGCTCCAGCTCGCCGAGCTCGACGCCGTCGCCGACGCCTGCCGCGCGCAGGGCGTCGAGGCGATCGCCGTCTGCTTCCTGCACGCCTACGCCCACCCCGAGCACGAGCGCGCCGCGCGCGATCGCCTCCTCGAGCTCCTGCCCGGCGCGCACGTCTCGATCTCCTCGGAGATCACCCGCGAGTGGCGCGAGTACGAGCGCACGAGCACGGCGGTGCTCAACGGCTACGTGCAGCCTGCCGTCGCCGGCTATCTCGACGACCTCGGCGCGTCGCTCGCGGAGAACGGCCTGCGCGGGGGCTTCCACGTCATGCAGTCGAGCGCCGGCACGGCGACCGCTGAGGCGGCGCGGCAGCGGCCCATCTCCCTCGTCGAGTCCGGGCCTGCCGGAGGCGTCATCGGCGCGGCCCGCGTGGCCGAGCAGATCGGCGAGCCGAACGCGATCTTCCTCGACATCGGGGGGACCACCGCGAAGTGCTCGCTCATCCTCGGCGGGGAGCCGAGGACGACGACCGAGTACAGGATCGGGTGGAGCCCGACCTTCGCCGGCTACCCGGTCATGGTGCCGGTCGTCGACATCGTCGAGATCGGCGCCGGCGGCGGCAGCATCGCGTGGATCGACGACGGCGGAGCGCTCAGGGTCGGGCCAAAGAGCGCCGGAGCCGACCCCGGGCCCGCCTGCTACGGGCGCGGCGGGCTCGCCCGACGGTCACCGACGCGAAGCTGCTCGCGGGCGTCCTCGACCCCGAGTACGTCCTGGGCGGGCGGCTACCGCGTCTACCCCGAGCTCGCGCGCGACGCCATGGGACGCCTGAGCGCCCAGCTCGGCATGGACGAGGCGGAGTTCGCGAACGGCGTCATCCGGCTCGTGAACGCGAACATGATCAACGCGCTCAAGCTCGTCTCGGTGCAGGCGCGGCTACGACCCGCGCGACTTCGTGCTCGTCGCCTGCGGCGGTGGAGGCGCCATGCACGCGGCGGCGCTCGGCGCCGAGCTCGGGGTGAAGACGGTCGTCGTCCCGCCGCGCTCCGGTGTGTTCTCGGCCTGGGGGATGCTGCTGACGGAGCCCCGGCTCGATCTCGTCCAGACACGCGTGCTGCGCACCTCGCAGACCGACGGCGCCGAGCTCGACGCGCTCTTCGCCGAGCTCGAGCTCGAGGCGGAGGCCCGCTTCGCCGAGGAGGGGACGGCGCCCGGCGGCCTCGACCACGCGCGCTCCGTCGACATGCGCTACGCCGGCCAGGAGCACGCCGTGCGCGTTCCGGTCGCCGGCGGCCCCGCCGACCTGGCCGCGATCGAGCTGGCGTTCCACGCCGAGCACCGGCGCAAGTACACGTTCTCGCTCGTGGACACGCCGATCGAGCTCGTCACCTTCCATCTCGCGACGCACCGGCGCACGTCGAAGCCTGCGCTCGCGCCGTGGCAGGGCGGCGTCGCCTCCCCGGAGCCGAAGGGCCGCAGGCTCGTCGACTTCGACGTGGACGGCGTGCACGAGACCGCCGTGCTCCAGCGGGAGGATCTCCCGGCCGGCTTCGCGGCCGAGGGCCCGCTCGTGATCGAGGAGGAGACGACGACCGCGCTCGTCCATCCGGGCCAGGAGGTCGAGGTCGACGCGTACGGCAACCTCGTGATCGGTGTCGGCCGGTGACGGGCCGGATGAGATCCGGCCCCTACATAATACGGGGCGACCTCCGGCGTGCACGCTGCCCGTCCCCATGGTCCACGCAATCCCGGATCCGTGAAAGGAGGCTGACATGCCCGACTCCCGCTCCCCGGTCGGCCTCGTGCTCGGCAGCCACATGGCGCCCGAGGACATCGTCCCCATGGCGCAGCTCGCCGAGCGTCTCGGCTACGGCGAGCTCTGGTTCTCGGAGGACTGCTTCTTCACCGGCGCGATGGCCAGCGTCACGGCGGCCCTCGCCGCCACGCAGGAGCTCCCCGTCGGGCTCGGCATCGTGTCCGCCGTCACGCGCCATCCGGCGCTGCTCGCGATGGAGCTCGCCGCGATGTCACGGCTCCATCCCGGCCGCGTGCGTCCCGGCGTCGGCCTCGGCGTGCCGCTCTGGCTCGACCAGATGGGGCTCATGCCCCGCTCGCCGCTGACAGCGCTGCGCGAGTGCGTCACGAGCCTGCGCCGCCTGCTCGACGGCGAGGAGGTGACCGTCGCCGGCGACGTCTTCGCGTTCGACCGGGTCGAGCTGACGTACAAGCCCGCGGAGGCCCTCCCCATCTACATGGGCCTCGTCAACGAGAAGGGGCTGCGCCTCTCCGGCGAGATCGCCGACGGCACCGTGCTCTCGGTGCTCGCCGGCGTCGACTACATCCGCTGGGCGCGGCAGCGAATCGCCGAGGGGATGAGCGTCGGCGGGCGCAGCGGCCACCATCAGGTGACGACCTATGCGCTGTACTCCTGCCTGGAGGACGGCGCGGCCGCGAAGGAGGCACTGCGGCAGGTGACCGCGTTCTACCTCGAGGCGATGCCGGACAACGCGCTCTCGCAGGTCTACGGCATCGTGGACGAGGTCGGCGCGCTGCTCCCCGGCGGCGCGGAGCGGATCGCCCGCGAGATGCCGGACGCCTGGCTGGACGACCTCGTGATCGCCGGCGACCCCGACGAGTGCGCGGCCAAGCTCCGCGCCTTCCTCGACGCCGGCTCCGACACGATCGGCCTCTGGCCGTTCCCGCTCGAGCAGAGCGCCGAGGTGCTCGAGCTGACCGCGCGCGAGGTCTTTCCACGCATCTGACGCGACGAAAGGAGAACGGGTGGCCCAGCGCGTGTTCTTCCTCAACACCCTGAAGGACGGCGTCGACACGGCCGCGTACGAGGAGTGGATCCGGCGGCGCGACTACCCCGTCGCGCGGGCTCAGCCGGCGATCCTCTCGTACGTGGTGGCACGGCTCGAGGGCCACGTGATCGACGGCGCCGAGCTGCCCTGCCAGTACCTCGAGACGATCGAGGTCACGTCGATCGACGAGTACCGCGCGGGCCTCGACGCCCCGGAGCTTGCCGCGCTGCTCGACGAGTGGCGCGAGTACGTCGGCGAGTCGGTCGCCGTGTACGGCGAGGTGATCGACGGCTGAGCGCTGTCAAGATCCCGCCAAGCGAGCGGAGGGAGCAGGCAGGTGACAGTCACCGAGGGTGATCTCAGCGAGCCGAAGCGCACGGCGCACGCGTGGGTCGACGAGCACCGCAACTGGCTCTCGCGGACGACACGGACGATCTGGGACTTCCACGAGCCGGCCTGGCGCGAGTACCGGTCGGCCGCGCACTACGTGCGGCTCCTTCGCGAGCTCGGGTTCGAGGTCGAGGAGGGCACCGCCGGCATGCCGACCGCGTTCCGGGCGAGCTTCGGCAGCGGCCGGCCCGTCCTCGGCGCCTACGCGGAGTACGACGCCGTCCCCGGCAACAGCCAGGAGGCCGTGCCGTACCGCCGGCCGCGCGAGGGCGTGCACGAGCAGGCGGCCGGCCACACCGACCCCCACTCTGCGCTCGGGACGGGAGCGCTCGGCGGGGTGCTCGCCGCCAAGCAGGCGCTGGAGCGCCACGGCCTCGCGGGCACGCTCGTCCTCTTCGGCGAGCCGGCGGAGAAGGTCTGCGGCTCGAAGCCGATTCATGCGGCGGCGGGGCTCTACGACGACCTCGACGCCGCGATCAGCTTCCACCCCGCCTGGGTGCCCTCGCATGCGAACACCGTGTACTGGGACACGCATTGCGGGTCCTACTGGAGCGCCGTCTACACGTTCGAGTGCCCCGAGCCCGAGGGCTGGGCGAGCGTCGGCGCGGGCGAGCGGCTCGAATCCGCACACGTCCGCTCGCGCGCCGGGCGCGATCGACGCCGTGACGCTCATGTACACGAGCTCCAAGCTGCTGAAGGAGGCCATGCTCCCGCACACGGGCACGTGGACGGTGAACGAGGCGATCCTCGCCGCGGGCCAGGCGACGGCGGACAACGAGCCGCCGCGCTTCGCCCAGATCCAGTACGCGAGCCGCGCGCCGACGCTCGAGATGCAGGAGCGCGTCTTCGCCGTCCTCGACCGCAACGCCGAGCACGCCGCCGCCATGACGCAGTGCACCGTGCGCAAGGGCTGGGTGTCGAAGACCCGCCCGGGTCTGCCGAACCACGCGCTCGCCGAGCTCACCTACGAGAACCTCGAGCTGGCAGGGCCGCCCGCCTGGGAGGACGAGGCCCGCGAGTTCTGCCGCGAGATCCAGCGCGGCCTCGGGATCGAGCCGATGGCCGACCCGCTCCTTCCGCGCATGTCGGAGCTCCTGCCGCCGCAGCGCTACGAGGAGCACGTCCGCGCCGAGATCCCGCCGTGGCAGACGCACTACACCTCGGACGACTACACCGAGTACACCTGGCACACGCCGACCGCCCGGCTCTACGTCGGCCGCTGCCTGCTGGACGGGCCCGAGGACGACGACTACCCGGCCTGGGTCTTCAACGCGACCGGCGGCCACCCGGCCACGATCGACCCCACCGTCGTCTGCGCGGCGCGGACGATCGGCGGGACGCTCGTCGATCTCCTGACGAGGCCGGACGCCCTCGAGCGCGCGCAGGCGGAGTTCCGTGAGCGCACGGGCGGCGGCATCGGCGGCTCGGCCTGGCTGGCGCCGCTGCTGCCGAAGGGCTTCGAGCCCCCGATCCACTACCGCTGGCCCGAGTACGTCACCACCGCTCGCGGCGAGGAGTGGTGGATCCCGACGGGAGCCTGACGCAGCGGCGCGGGCCGGACGAGATGCGGCCCCTACGCTCTTGCCGATGCGGGCCGGTCGTGGGATCCGGCTCCTACGAGCCGGCGGCCGTGCGAGTGAATTAGTTATTGACTGATTACTATCTCGTGCTAGGCTCCCCGCCATGGGCACGAAGCGCATGACGGCAGCGGAGCGCCGGGAGGCGATCCTCGACGCAGCCGTCGAGGAGATCGCGGCGCGCGGCTTCGCCGGTGCCACCACCGCCGACGTGGCCAAGCGTGCCGGCATCTCGCAGCCCTACGTCTTCCGCTTCTTCGCGACGAAGAAGGACCTCTACATCGCCGTGCTCGAGCGCTGCACGTCGCGGATCCTGCGCGGCTGGGAGGAGACGGCCGCCAACCCGGGCGAGACAAGGCTCGGGGCCCTCGGCCGCGCCTACCTGGAGGCGCTCCCCGAGCGGCGCCAGGAGCTCAAGGTCAAGTTCGGCGCGTACGGCGAGGCGCACGATCCGGAGATCGCCGAGGTGCTCCGCCACCAGCTGGCGCGGATCTTCCGCTTCATCGTCCGCGAGGCCGAGCGGGACGGCTCGCCCGACCCCCACGCCACTGCGGCGGCGTTCCTCTCGCGCGGCTTCCTCATCAACGCGGGCGTCTCGGTCGATCTCGACAAGGCGCTGACGCCGGGCGAATGGGACGCGATCGTCGGAAACGCCACACCCCGTCCAGCCGAGCCGCTCGGCGAAGTTGCCTGAGAGGCTCGGTCTCTTTTTTTGCCCGCCATGTTATTGATCAATTACGTACAAAGGAGGGAGACATGACAGCGAAGCACGGAGCCCTCTGGACGTTCGTGATCACCTCGATCGGCCTCTTCATGGTCACGCTCGACAACCTCGTCGTCACGATGGCCCTCCCGGTCATCCGCGACGACCTCGGCGCGTCCCTCGAGGAGCTCGAGTGGACGGTCAACGCCTACACGCTCACGTTCGCGGTGCTGCTGCTCACGGGCGCGGCACTCGGCGACCGGTTCGGCCGCAAGCGCATGTTCGCGATCGGGATGGTGATCTTCACCGCCGCCTCGGCCGCCGCCGCGCTGGCGCCGAGCATCGAGGCACTCGTCCTCGCCCGGGCGATCCAGGGCGTCGGCGGGGCGATCGTCACGCCGCTGACGCTGACGCTCCTCTCGGCCGCGGTGTCCCCGGCGAAACGTGGCGTCGCGCTCGGAGCCTGGGGCGGTATCGCCGGCCTCGCGGTCGCCATCGGCCCGCTGGTCGGCGGCGCGGTGGTCGAGGGAATCTCGTGGCAGTGGATCTTCTGGCTGAACGTCCCGATCGGCATCCTCGTGATCCCGCTCGCGTTGCGGAAGCTGAACGAGAGCCACGGCCCGCACAAGAGCCTCGACCTGCCCGGGCTCGGCCTGGTCAGCGCCGGCCTGTTCGGGATCGTGTGGGGCGTCGTCCGCGGGAACGGTCAGGGCTGGGCAAGCGCCGAGGTGCTGGCCGGCCTCGTGCTCGGCACGTTGCTCGTCGCGGCGTTCGTCCTCTGGGAGCTGCGCACCCCGACGCCGATGCTGCCGATGCGATTCTTCAGGAACCGGACGTTCGCGCTGACGAACCTGGCCTCCCTGTTCATGTTCTTCGGCATGTTCGGCTCGATCTTCCTGCTCGCGCAGTTCCTCCAGATCGTCCAGGGCTACTCCCCGCTCGACGCCGGGCTGCGGACGCTGCCGTGGACCGGGATGCCGATGCTGATCGCACCGATCGCCGGAGCGCTCTCCGACCGGATCGGCGGACGCCCGTTGCTGGTCACTGGGCTCGCGTTGCAGGCGGCGGCACTCGGCTGGCTGGCAGCGGTCAGCGAGCCGGGAGTCGCCTACTCCACCCTGATCGCGCCGTTCGTCGTCGCGGGGATCGGCATGTCGCTGTTCTTCGCGCCCGTCGCGAACGTGATCCTCGGCTCGGTGCGCCGTGAGGAGGAGGGCCAGGCCTCGGGCGCCAACAACGCGATCCGAGAGCTCGGGGGCGTCTTCGGCGTCGCCGTCCTGGCCGCGATCTTCGCTGCCTACGGGTCCTACGACACGCCGCAGGCCTACGCCGACGGGATCGAGCCCGCCGTGTGGATCGGCGCGGTCGTCGTCGGGCTGGGCGCTCTGGCCGCGCTGGGGCTGCCGAGGCGGCGGCGAGCGCGCAGCAGCAGGAGGAGGGACGGACAGCCGACGAAGTCGCCCTGGAGCGGGCGGCGTGAACGTCGCGGGTCCGTCCGCGTGGAGTCTCGATTCGCCCCGCACGGGAAGGGAATCGTCGAAGCGAGGGAAACAAAACTTCGCGAGAGGGAAACAAAACTTCGCGATATTCCGTCTATTGATCGAACCAGAACTGCCGATAACACGAAGAACGACCGATAACTGAGACAGAGCGACCGCGATAACGGAGACGTCACATGGCTACCGTCGAAGTAGAAGAAGCAGTACGAGAGGTCGAGACAGAGTCGGAGCGCGTGCTCCGCTGGCGCGTCGACGAGCTGAGCCGGGCCGGGTACGACGACCGGCTGGCGCTCAAGCTCGCGCTCCAGCCCCACGTCGACCTCCACCGTGCCGTCGACCTGCTGCGCAACGGCTGCGAGCCCGCGCTTGCGGCACAGATCCTCGTCTAGCCGAAACAGCAAGGAAGGACACGAACATGCCCGTCGCACTCCACCACCGCCGATTCGCCTCCGCGCGACGGCGATCTGCTCCTCGCCCTGCTCCGGCTGACCGGCTGGCGGGTCCTCGTCCATGGCAAGGACAAGACGACCGCCGTTGCGAAGCGTGGCCCAGCGACCGTGACCGCCCAGGCAGCAAGCCGCCCCGAGGCGATCATGAGCCTCTTCGAGGCCGCCATGGAAGCACGGCACGCCACCGCGCGCGCCGCGTAGCCGCGCCACGAGGTTTGAGCACGGAGACGGCCCCCTACAGCGCCCGGAGAATGGAGCACTGCGCCGGCTCTCCTTTCTGTTAGCCGCTCTGACCGCGCCGTGGCTACGATGGTCCGACCACTCCTGAGGAGGTCAGATTGGCAGGGCTCCTGAGCAGAGCCGCGACCGTCGTCAAGGCGCGGATCTCGAAGCTCCTCGACCGAGCGGAAGATCCGTCGATCACGCTCGACTACTCGTACGAGAAGCAGCTCGAGCTGCTCCAGAACGTCAAGAAGGGCGTCGCGGACGTCGTCACGGCGAAGAAGCGCCTCGAGATGCAGACGCAGAAGCTCGAGCAGGACGTCGCGAAGCTCGAGGGCCAGGCACGGCAGGCGCTCGGCGCGGGCAGGGAGGATCTCGCGCGCCAGGCGCTCGAGCGCAAGTCGTTCGTCCAGCAGCAGCTCCAGGGTCTCGACCAGCAGATCGCCGGGCTCGCAGGCCCAGCAGGAGAAGCTGATCGACAACGAGAAGCGCCTCGCGGCGAAGGTGGAGGCCTTCCGGAGCCAGAAGGAGGTCATCAAGGCGCAGTACTCCGCGGCCGAGGCACAGGTCAAGATCGGCAGCGCGGCGCACGGGATCGGGCGAGGAGATGGCCGACGTGGGCCTCGCGATCCAGCGCGCGAAGGACAAGACCGAGGACATGCAGGCGCGCGCTGCCGCCGTCGACGAGCTGGCCGAGGCAGGCGCGCTGGAGGACTTCACGACGACCGGCGACAGCGCGCTCGATCGAGAGCTGGCGCAGCTGTCGGCCTCGACACAGGTTGACGACGAGCTCGCGAAGCTCAAGGCCGAGGTCGGCGCCGGCGACGAGGCGAAGGCGATCGAGGAAGGGAAGACGTCATGATCGTCCGGCTCATGGGCGAAGGGCAGTACCGGCTCGACGACGCAGTCGCGACGCAGCTCGACGGGCTCGACGACGACGCGGTCGCGGCGCTCGAGCGAGACGACGAGGTCGGAGCTCGATCGCTGCCTCGACGCGATGTGGCGACATGGTCGCGGCGCAGGGCGCCGAGCTTCCCGACGAGGAGATCGCCACCTCCGACGTCGTCATCCCGCCGAGCGATCTGACGCTCGAGGAGACGCGCGCGCTCTTCTCCGAGCACGGCCTCATCCCGGACCTGCCGACCTGAGCCACCGACCTGCGTAGGGGCCGGATCTCATCCGGCCCCTGACGGTCTCCGGCGTCAGACCGGGGAGTCGAACAGGCCGAACCAGCGCGAGAGGTCGTCCTCCATCGGCAGCTCCTTCTCGAGCTCGTTCTTGAGCCGCAGCTCCTCGGCGTTGTCGCGCTTCTGGTCCTCGCCCGTCGGGACGAAGGGCCAGAACGTCGCACGCTTGTAGCCGTAGAGCAGGTAGACCGGGTGCTTGCCGCCGTCGAAGCGGAAGATGGCGGCGAGGAGCTGCTCGCCGAAGCCGCGGGCCTGGAGCTCCGAGCTGACGAGGTGCGTGCCGGTGACGAGGTCCTCGAAGTCGGGATCCCGGACGACCAGCCACGTGTAGCCGTACGTGTCCTCCTGGCGGCGGACGTCGGAGCCCGAGTCGCGCGCCAGGACCTCGAGCAGCGCCTGGATCTCGTTCTCGACCCGCACGAACTCGCCCGCCGAGAGAGGCTTGAAGATGACGGCGCCCGCGCCGGCCGGCCTGAGGCCGAGCTCGACCTCGAGCGTGATCCGCGCGGTCGAGAGGGCGAAGAGCCGGTCGAGGTTCGCGCCCTTGAGCTTCTTCTTGCCGAGGAGCGTGTCGAGCAGGCCCATCGCTTCGAGCGTACCGGGCCGGATGAGATCCGGCGCCTAGGCGGCGACCGGCCGGCCCATCTCCCGAGCGATCTCGGCCAGAGCCGGCGAGCCGCTTCTCGAGCGGCGGGTGCGTGAGGAAGAGCTCTCCGGTCGCCTGCCGCCAGTTCGTCGGGACGATGAAGAACGCGTTCATGCCGGCGACCTCGCGCAGATCCTTCTGCGGGATCT
Organism: uncultured Thermoleophilia bacterium; assembly: GCA_963838105.1. Lineage (GTDB taxonomy): Bacteria > Actinomycetota > Thermoleophilia > Gaiellales > Gaiellaceae > CAWJNF01. The sequence continues at coordinate 19,361 of CAWIQC010000014.1, forward strand.
GCGTGATCCGGCTCGCGATCTTCTGCAGGGCGCTCATCAGGTGCTCGGGCGCGCCGGTCATCAGCGCTGCGCCCCGGTCGGCCGCGTACTCGCGGTAGCGCGAGATCGCGAGGATGAGGATGTAGCTGATGACGTACGTCACGATCGAGACGACGACCATGATCAGCCAGACGGGCACGGCGCCCTGGTCGCGGTTGTCCGCCGCCCGAGAACATGCTCGAGTAGAGCCCGAAGCGGATCAGCATCGCGGCGACCATCGAGAAGAAGCTCGCGATCGTCATCGTGACGACGTCGCGGTTCGCGATGTGCGAGAGCTCGTGCGCGAGCACGCCCTCGATCTCCTTGGGCTCGAGCCGCTGCCAGAGCCCGCGCGTCACGGCGACGGCGGCGTGCTTGGGGCTCCGGCCCGTCGCGAACGCGTTCGGGCACGTCCGTGTCGATGACCGCGATGCGGGGCTTCTGCAGGTCGGCCATGGCACAGAGCCGCTCGACCATGTCGTGCAGATCCGGCGCCTGGTCGCGCTCGACGATCTTGGCGCCGGCCGCGCGAAGCGCGATCTTGTCCGACGTCCACAGCTGGAGGAGCAGCAGGCCGCCGCAGAGGACGATGGCGGCCGCCGAGCCGAGGTTGAAGAGCTGGAAGAGGACGACGAAGAAGACGACGTAGAGCAGGCCGAGCAGGAACGTCGTCAGCGCCATCCGGGAGGACAGGCCGAAGTCTCGTCCGAAGCTCTTGCGTTTCATCTGCCGCGTAACGGGCCCGAGGCGCCCGCATGCCGATTGTACCGTTCACCCTGTGAAGGCCAGATTGAGCGGACTTTTCGCCGTGTTAACGGCCGTGCTCGCCCCCGCCCTGATCCTGGCGCAGCCCGCCGGCGCGCAGACCGACGTCCGTGTCGAGATCGTGCCGGCGCTCGACCTGTCGGCCGCTGCCGCGTCGGGGGCCGCGGTCGGCCTGCTCGTACCGGGCTGGGCCGAGCCCGTGTCGCGCGAGGAGGCGCTCGAGGCGCTGCTCTCCGGCAGGCTCGACCACCCGCTTCGCCGCGAGCGGCAGCGGCTCGGTCATCGAGGCGGCCGAGGCCGGCGACCCGGAGCCGGCCGGCTGCTGCGAGGTCCGGATCCAGCTCGTCCTGCCGCCTCCCGGGGAGCATCCGAACGACACGCGCTACCCCATCGCGATCCAGGGCGCCGGGTTCGGCGGGCTCCTGACCTCACCGTCGACCCGCATACCGGGCCTGGTCACGATCGCAGACGTCGCCCCGACCGTGCTCGAGCTGGAGGGCCGACCCGTGCCCGATTCCGTGCGCGGACGCAGCGCTCTCGTCGGAGCCGTCGGCCGAGCCGGTATCGGCGCTGCGCGAGCTCGACGAGCGCCTCAGCGCTACCCGCGAGGCTCGGCTCGAGGCGACCGTCGCGTACGGCAGCCCTCTTCGTCGCCCTCGTCGTGACCGCGCTCATCTCTCGCTCGTCCCTCGCCGGCACGGCGGCCGTGCTCGCGTTCCCGGCCGCAGCGACTGCGTCGCTCGCGCTCTCGCTCGCCGGCGTGGCCGACTGGTGGGCCTTCGCTCTGGTCATGGCGGCACTCGTCGGCGCAGGCGCCTGGCTGGCTCGAACGCGGCTCGCCGTCGGTCTTCTGCTCACCGGCGTCCTCGTCTTCCACTACATCGTCCTCCTCGCGGACGGCCAGGCACTCTCGCTGTCGCTGCTCGGCCCGAACCCCGACGGCGGCGGCCGCTTCTTCGGCCTGGCCAACGAGCTCGAGACGATCCTCGCCGGCACGGCGCTCGTCGCCGCGGCGCTGCTCTGGGAGCGCTTCGGCCTGGGGGCGCTGATCGCGGTGGGCGGCCTCGCCCTGGTCACGATCGCCCCCGGAGGCCTCGGGGCCTCGGTCACGGGCGCCGGAGTCGCCGTCGTCGGGCTCGCCGTGCTCGCCCTCGACCTCGAGCGCCGGCGCGGGCTGATCGCGGTGGCGCTCGCGGCCGGCGCCGCGGCGGCGCTGCTCCTGATCGCGCCGCCCGAGCACCTGAGCGGCGATCCCGGCCGCCTCCTCGACCGGATCGAGCTCTCCGCGCGTCTTGCGGTCGAGTCGCCCCGCGCAATCGCGCTCGTCTTCGGCCTGGGGCTCGTTCCCCTCGTGGTGATCTGCTGGCGCTATCGCGACTTGCGCCTGCGTCTCCAGCCGGCCGACGGCGCCTGCCTGCTGGCGTTGCTCGTCGTGACCGTGGCCTCGGTCATCGTCAACGACTCGCCGGACAAAGTGCTCACCCACGGCGTCGGCTGGTGCGCCGCGCTGATCGTTTTCGGCCTTGCCGGTTCGCGCGTTCGGCGTCCAGGCGACTCCTATAAACTCGCGCCCGTATGCCTCGCCCTGCCCTCATCGCGGCCGCGGCGGTGGCCGTCGCCCTCGGGCTGGCCGCGTGCGGCAACGAAACGACCCGCACGACCGCACCCGAGACCGTGAGCGGATCGCCCCCCGCGGAGACCGGCGCGACGGAGACGGGCGGGACGGAGACCGGCGGGACGGAGACCGGCGGGACGGACACCGGCGGGACGGACACCGGCAGGCGACCGAGACGGCGGGGCCGAGACGGGCGCCGGCGAGGAGCTTCAGGGCGATCCCGCCGCCGGCGAGGAGCTCTTCGCCGCCAACGGCTGCGGCTCGTGCCACACGCTCGCCGCAGCGGGGACGACCGGCGTTATCGGCCCGAACCTCGACGACTCGCAGCCGCCCTTCGAGCTCGTCGTCGACCGCGTGACGAACGGCGTCCGGGCAGATGCCGCCGTTCTCCGGGACGCTCAGCCCCGAGCAGATCAACGACGTCGCGGCGTACGTCGTCCAGTCGACGTCGGGGTAGCAGCGAGCGTGGGCCGGACGAGATCCGGCTCTGCGGGCGGGTCGGGGACCGGCTCTGCGGGCGGGTCGGGGACCCGCCCCTACTTGCCGGCCGGGTTTCCGCGGGAGGTGGAGCTCGTCGCGTGCGATCTCGACGGGACGCTGCTCGCCTCCGACCTCGTCATCCGCGAGCGCACCGTGGCCGCGATCGCCGCGGCGCGGGAGCTGGGCATCCGGGTCGCGATCGTCACCGGGCGGATGTACCAGTCGGCGGTTCGCTACGCGCGGGCGGCCGGCCTCGACGAGCCGATCGTCTGCTACCAGGGCGCCGCGGTGGTCGATCCGTCCACCGGCGAGTTCCTGCGCCACGAGCCCATCCCCGTCGAGCTCGCGCGCGAGGCGATCGCGGCGGTGCAGGAGGCAGGACACGGGCTCAACGCCTACGTCGACGACGAGCTCTACGTCGCCGAGATCACTCCCGAGGCCGAGCGCTACGCGCGTTTCCAGCACCTCGAGCTGCACCGCGTGGGAGATCTGCTGGCCTGGCTGGAGCGGCCGCCGACGAAGCTCGTGAGCGTGGCCGAGCCGGAGGAGATCGACGCGTTGAAGGAGCGCATGGTGGCCCGCTTCGACGATCGCCTCCACATCTCCAAGTCGCTGCCGATCTTCCTCGAGCTGTCTCGCAAGGGCGTCACGAAGGGCTCGGGCATCGCCTTCCTGGCCCGGCTCCTCGAGGTCCGACAGGACCGCGTGGTCGCGTTCGGAGACGCCGAGAACGACCTCGAGCTGCTCCAGTGGGCCGGGTACGGGATCAGCGTCGCGAACGGCGATCCGACGGTGCTCGGGATCGCCGACCACGTCTGCCCGTCGGCCGAGGACGAGGGCGTGGCCCAGGTTCTCGAGGCGATCGTCGAGCGCCGTCGTAGGATTGGCGCGACATGATCGACATCCGGGCGGCGCGCAAGGATCCCGAGGGCTGGCGGACGGCTCTCGCACGCAAGGGCGCCGCCGACGCCTTCGACGCGCTGATGGCCGCCGACGCCGAGTGGCTCGCACTCGTGCCCCAGGTCGACGAGCTGCGCTCCCAGACGAAGCTGAAGGGCAAGCCGACGCCCGAGCAGATCGAGATGCTGAGGACCGTGAAGGCCGAGCTGGCACAGCTCGACGAGAAGTTGGCGCAGGCGGCTGCCCGACGCGACGAGCTGCTCACCCAGGTGCCCAACCCGCCTGATCCGACGGCGCCCGACGGGTTCACGGACGAGGACGCGATCGAGATCAAACGAGTTGGCGAGCCGGCGGCCCTCGCCAACCCGAGAGACCACCTCGAGCTCGCCTGGATCGACATGGAGCGCGGGGCTCGTCTCGCGGGCTCGCGCTTCGCGTACAGGATGGGCAGCTTCGCGCTCGCCGAGCTCGCGCTCTACCGCTACGCGCTCGACACCGTCGTCGCGAAGGGCTTCGTGCCCGTGCTGCCGCCGGTGCTCGTCCGCGAGGAGGCCATGTACGGAACCGGCTTCCTGCCTACGGACGAGGTCAACATCTACGCGATCGAGCGCGACGACATGTACCTCACCGGGACCTCCGAGGTCGGGCTCGCCGCACTCCACATGAGCGAGACGCTCGACGTCGAGCGAGCTGCCGCGCCGCTACGCCGGCTACTCGACGTGCTTCCGCCGCGAGGCCGGGGCCGCGGGCAAGGACACGCGCGGCATGTTCCGCGTCCACCAGTTCGACAAGGTCGAGATGTTCGTCTTCTGCCTGCCGGAGCGCTCCGGGGACGAGCACGAGCTGCTGCTCGCGATCGAGGAGGAGCTCGTGCAGGGGCTCGGCATCCCGTACCGCATCGTCAACGTCGCCGCCGGCGACCTGGGCGCGTCGGCGGTCAAGAAGTACGACATCGAGGCGTGGTTCCCGTCGCAGCAGCGCTACCGCGAGATCACCTCGACCTCGAACACGACGGACTTCCAGGCGCGCCGCCTCGACGTGCGCTTCCGCGGCGAGCGCGGGCTCCAGCACGCGCACATGCTCAACGGGACCGCGGTGACGGCCCGCGCGCTCCTCGCCGTGCTGGAGAACTTCCAGGACGAGAGCGGCGAGGTCGCGATGCCCGAGGTCCTGCAGCGCTTCGGCGCGCCCGGCGGCGGTCGCAGCCGGCGTCTGAGACTGGCCCCGGCCCTGGGGTCAAGTCTTGCATACGAACATAAGCGCGGGCACCCGCGTCCGCACCGACTTCCCCTACGAGGTCCGCGTCGTCGAGCACGAGTGGATCCCGCTCGCCGACGGAACCAGGCTGGCGGCACGCTCTGGCTCCCGGTCGGTGCAGGTCCCGTCCCGGCCGTCCTCTGCTACCTCCCCTATCGCAAGAACGACGGTGCCGCCGTGAGCGACCACCAGGAGATGAGCTATTTCGCCGGCCACGGCTATGCGGGCGTGCGGATCGACATCCGCGGCACGGGCGACTCGGACGGGATCATCCTGGACGAGTACAGCGAGCAGGAGCAGCGCGACTGCGTCGAGGCGATAGCGTGGATCGCCGAGCAGCCCTGGTGCGACGGCTCCGTGGGGATGACCGGCTACTCGTGGGGCGGCTTCGCGAGCCTGCAGGTGGCCGCGCGGCAGCCCCCGGCGCTCAAGGCCATCATGAGCTTCTACGCCTCGGACGACCGGTATTCGGACGATGTCCACTACCGGGGCGGCTGCGTCCTCGGCATGGACATGCTGCAGTGGGCGACGTCGATGCTGGCGTTCAACGCGATGCCGCCCGATCCCCGCTTCGTGGAGGGCTGGCGGGAGCGGTGGCTCGAGCGGCTCGAGCAGACGCCGCCGTTCGTCGAGACCTGGCTCGCCCATCAGCGCCGCGACGACTACTGGAGGCATGGCTCGGTCTGCGAGGACTACGCGGCGATCCGCTGCCCGGTGTATGCCGTCGGCGGCTGGACGGATGGGTACACGGACGCGGTGCTGCGCCTGCTCGAAGGGCTTACCGTGCCCCGGAAGGGCCTGATCGGCCCATGGGGCCACAACGACCCCGTCCACGGTGTCCCCGGCCCGCCGGTCGGGATCCTGCAGGAGCAGGTGCGCTGGTGGGACCGCTGGCTGAAGGGCGTCGACAACGGGATCGACCGCGAGCCGATGCTGCGCTTCTGGCTCCAGGACTGGGTGGAGCCGCGGGGCGAGCTCGCCTACCGAGCCGGCGCCTGGGTGGCCGAGGAGACGTGGCCGTCGCGCCGCGTCCGGCTCCTCGACGCGGAGATCCGGGGCGAGGACGTTGTCCCGGCGGACGGGACGGGACCGCGTTCGGCAGCGGATGACAGGCGGCAGAGGACGCTTCGCGGCTCGCAGCTCTGCGGCCTCGACTCGGGCGCCTGGTGTGCGGACGGCCACTCGCCCGACCTGCCTCCCGATCAGCGCCGCGAGGACGGCCTATCGCTCTGCTGGACCTCGGAGCCGCTCGCCGAGCCGCTCGCGATCCTTGGGCGCGCTGAGGTGGTCCTCGAGCTCGCCGTCGACCGGCCGCAGGCGCTCGTCTGTGTCCGCCTCTGCGACGTCGCCCCGGACGGGACCTCGCTCCTCGTCACCCGCGGGCTGCTCAACCTGGCCCATCGCGACGGCCACGCGAATCCAAAGCCCCTCCTTCCGGGCCGGCGCTACACGGTGACGGTGCCACTCGATGCAAGCGCGCATCGCTTCCCGGCCGGCCACCGCATTCGGCTCGCCCTGTCGCCGACCTACTGGCCGCTCGCTGGCCCTCGCCCGAGCGGTGACGCTGACGCTCTTCGGCGGCCGGCTCGTTCTGCCCGTCCGCCCGGACCGGCCTGAGGACGCCACCGTCAGCCTGCCCGAGCCCGAGGAGCCCCCCGCCCACCCGACACGCACTCTGCAGGAGGGCGTGGGTGGGCGGTCGATCGCGCTCGACCTCGCCACCGGCTCGCGCGACGTTGCACTTCGACTGGGACCTCGGCGGTCGCGTGCTGCTTGAGCCGACCGGCACGGAGCTCGAGCAGCTCTCGAGAAACCGCTACACGATCGCCGAAGGCGACCCGCTGTCCGCGCGCGCCGAGCACGAGACTGGTCACCGGCCTGCGCCGCGGCGCCAGCTGGGACGTCCGCTGCGTGGCAACCGGCTCGCTGACCGCGACCGCGACGCACTTCCATGTCACGACCGCCCTGGAGGCGCACGAGGGCGGAACCCAGCCTGGGCGCGCACCTGGACATTTGCCGTACCGCGTGACAACACGTGACCCGGCGTGATATCGAAGCGGCAACAGGCATTTCGACCTAGGAGGAATCGTGGCCAGGATCTTCGTCTCGTCTATCGTCGACGCGCCCGCAGATTCCGTCTGGGGCGCGATCCGCGACTTCAACGGCCTACCGAGCTGGCACCCTGCCGTGGCTGCGAGCGAGATCGAGGGTGGGCGGCCCTCGAGCGAAGTGGGGTGCGTCCGCGCGCTCACGCTCGGCGACGGCGCCAAGGTCGTGGAGACGCTGCTCGAGCTATCGGATGCCAAGCGCTCCGTCACGTACAACATCGTCGAGTCGCCGCTCGGGGTGGAGGGCTACGTGGCCACGCTCAGCGTCACGCCCGTGACCGACGGCAACCGCTCCTTCGTCCAGTGGGCCGCCGAGTTCGAGCCCGCGGAAGGCCAGGACGGCGCCGAGCGCGTCGAGTTCATCGGCACCAACGTCTTCCAGGCGGGGCTCACCGCGCTCGCGGAGAAGGTCGGCCGGTAGCCGCAACGACGCAGCAGGCCGCTACCTCCCGTCGGCAGGCTCGGCAGCCGGCCGGGCCAGCAAACCAGGCAGCGGCCCGACCGGGCCCGCCGGGCCGCCGACCCCTTCGCTCGCGAGCCGGAGGAAGTCCTCCCCGGGGATCCGCAGCAGCGTGCACGGGCTCGTCGCCGTGACCGTGGCCGTGCGCGGCACGCGACGGAGCAGCCCGATCTCGCCAAAGGCCTCACCGGATCCGAGCGTCCTCACGACCCCCTCGCCGGTGACGGTCACAACCAGCGTTCCTGCAACGACCACGAAGAGGTCGTCGGGCTCGTCCCCCTGACGCACGGCATCAGAGCCGGGCTGAAGCGGCTCCGTCGTCGAGCGGGAGGCGAGCGCCTCGAGCGTCGCACGCGAGGCTCCCGCGAAGAGGTCGAGCGGAGCCAGCAATGTCACGCGGTCGGCCAGCAGGAGGGCCCGCTCCGCCGCGCGGCGATCAAGGCTGCCGGCGCGAGCGAGGAGCACGAGACCGGCGGCCACGGTCACGCCCCCGCCGACGAGCAGCGCCGCCTCCAAACCGACCGCGCCGACGAGAGGCGCCCCGGCTACGGTCCCGAGCAGAAGCGCCCCGATGACGAGCGCGTCCGAGGCTGCGTAGGCGCGCCCCATCAGCTCGTTGCCCAGCAGGCGCTGGAGGGACGTGATGACGAGGACGTCCAGCACGAGCGCGGCAGCCCCGTCGATCGCGGCGAGCACCGCCCCGACCGCCGGGCTCGTCGTGAAGGCAAGCCCCGCGAGCGCCAACCCGGGGACCATCGTCGCCAGGGCGAGCGCCACGCCCTGGCGAGCCCGGTCGGCCGTGCGGCTCGCGAGCCGGATGGCCAGCAGCGATCCGACGCCGAACGCCGAATAGAGGAGCGCGAGGCCGTTCTCTCCGATTCCGAGGCGCTCCGTCGCCACGAGCGCCAGGAGGACCAGCTCGAGCCCGTACAGGAACGAGACCGCCGCCCAGGATCCGAGGAGGGCGAGCACGTTGGGCGAGGAGCCGAGGGCTGCGAAACCGTCCCGTACGTCTCCGAGCAGCCCGGCGCGACCGGTGACGGCGGCCCCTCGCACGTCGCGATCCGGCCCCAAGTCGGCCCGGATGCGGGTGACGAGGAGCGCCGAGACGAGGAACGTGACGGCGTTCACCGCGAACGCCCAGACCGGCGACCCGAGCACGAGCAGGAGGCCGCCGAAGGCGGGGCCGAGCGCGATCGCCGCGTTGGTGATCGACGTCGTGATCGCGTTTGCGGCCGCCAGCTCGTCCTCTCGAACGATCCGGGGCACGGACGCCGCCACACACGGCGCGTGCGCGACGGAGAAGACGGCCGTCAACGCGGAGAGCACGATCGCGGCCGGCGCCGAGCCCGTCGAGGCAACCACCCACGCGAGCGCTCCCGACGATACCGCCCGCGCGAGATCGGACGCGATCATGACCTTGAGGCGCGGTAGGCGATCGGCGATCGTGCCGCCGATCGGTGCGAGCGCCACGTACGGCAGGAGGCGCGCTGTCCCAGCCGCGGCTACCCACCCGGCGGAGCCCGTCTCCGCGAGCACGAAGACGATCAGGGCGAGGCTCGCCAGCCACTCTCCGACCTGCGAGGTCGCGAGCCCACCGGCGAGGTAGCGGAAGTCGCGGTGGCGAAGCGGCGCCAGCAGCCCACCGCTCCTCGCCGCTGCTCCCGCCCCTCCCCCCACGCCGGGCGCACGATATGGGCGCGAATTCCCGGAGTCCAGGTCGAGAGCGCTAGGATCGACGCCGGGCGGGGTGCCCGAGCGGTCGAAAGGAGCGGTCTTGAAAACCGCAAGGCTCTCGAAAGGAGTCTCGAGGGTTCGAATCCCTCCCCCGCCGCTGATAGAGCGAAAAATGGCTGATTAGCAGGCTAAATCATGAGCCGGGGCTACGAGCCATCATCAGTCCACGCAAGTCCACCGGAGTCCACTGGGAGAACTAATTACTGTCCCGCACTGTCCCACAACTGTCCCACACTCTGAAGCTGCGAGTTCTCTGCCGGCCCGAGTCGCTGCGAGAGGTACGCGACTCGATTGACACGCTCGACAACCTCCCCACGCACACGTTCGACGCGGTCAAGCTGGCCACCAACGAACTGGTCGCCAACAGCATCCGCCACTCAGACCTGGGCGAGGACGACCACATCAACGTCACAATCGAGACGCTGCCCGACCGTGTCCGCATCGACGTGCGCGATGACGGCAGCGGCTTCACGCTCCCGACTGGCGAGCGGCATGGCGGACGCGGGCTCGCCATGGTGCAGAGCCTCGGCACCCTCGTCGGCGTCAGCCACGACGGCAACACCCACGCCTGGGCCGAGATCGCGATCGCCTAGACGCGACTGAGGTCGCAGGCGTACTCAATCCGGCTAGGCGCTCGCGTCCGACCATATTGAGGAGATCAGCGCCTCGCGGCTCTTCCGCCATCCGACCCGGACCGGCGACATCGAAGGCAGCCCGACCGGACGCTATCAGGCCACCGATCCCCCACCTACAGGGGGCAGGTGCTCGAGCTCGATGAAGCGACGACCAGCAAGGTAGCTTCCGCCATCGCATCGCGTCTGCAGGAGTTCGATGAGCGCGCCAGGGAGGAGACGTAGCGCCTGAAGGAGTTAGGCGGAAACCCACGAGCAGAATCAGGGCTCATACGGAGCGCGCTGAGGCACATCGACCGCGAGGGGGGCGCGGCCGCGCGGCCGCTCTCAGGCCGGGTTTCGCGCTCCAGGCCTCCGGGAATTTGTCGTCCATGACCCGAGCAAGTCTCATTACTGCGACGCGACGACGCGAAGTCCACCTCAGCCTCGGGCGATGCCTCTTAGCGCCGCGTGACTAGCGCGCTCGACATCTACCTGAACGACCACTTGGCCGGTGCGTTCGCCGGTCGTGCGCTGGCTGGTCGCGCCGCCGAACGTCAGCGCGGCACCCAGTTCGCCCAGCCTCTCGAACGCGTCGCGTCGGAGATTAGGGAGGATGTCCATTCGCTGGAGGAGATCATGGGCCGGTTCCGGATAGCTCCGAGGCGCCGGCGGGCCATGATCGGCGAGATCGCTCACGCTGTCGGTCGACTCAAGTTCGGCGGAGTTCTCCACCGCGGCTCGGCCGTCGCGACGCTGGAGGAGCTCGAGACGCTCGCCCTCGGGATCGAGGGAAAGCTCGCGCTGTGGCTAGCGTTGCGGCATGGAGCACACGACGACGGCTCGCTCGTGACCGAGCTGGATCACCTCATCGCGCGCGCTCAGACTCAGCGCGAGCTCGTGGAAGGGCTACGGCTAAAGGCCGCCGAGACGGTGCTTCGAGCCACACCGCGGGCTGCGCGCTGACCGATTCCGGGGCGGCGCCCGATCGGCTGGCAGGCCTAGGTGAGTGGGCCAGCCTGCGCGCGCGAGGTGCGCTCACCCCGAACACCGACGACTCGCTCAAGGTAGTCGAGCGCTGCCCGTTCGTTCCTCTCGTCGACGCCTTCCTGCATCGGCCCGTGGGTGCTGTGCATCCCGGCGGGCGGGAGTGGCGGTTCGTTCTCGTGAAAAGGGGTAGCCATGGAGCACACCTACCAAGGAGGCTCCATGGCTACCAGAGAGGTTACTACTCCTGCTACGGCTCGTGCGAGAGCTGCCCGGCGATGCCATTCGCGCGAGGGGCGTGGCGTCGGACGAGACGAAGTTGTCGCTCAAGACAACTGAGTTCTGGGCGATGGTTGCCACGATCGTTGCCGTCCTGGTCGCGGCGGCTGTGTCGGACACGTTCGGGTGATGTGCGGGCTTGGACGCTGGTCGCGGCTGTGGCGATCGGTTACATGATCAGCCGCGGGCTGGCGAAGTCGGGCTCGAGGTATCGAGGGTCGGAAGACCCGCTGAACCGGGACGGCTAGAGCGTCGCGACGCGAGAGCCAAGGAGCATCGAGGGTGTCGCGGGACGGCGACGGTGAGCCGGACGCCCTCGAGGACGTCGCGACAACGAGAGGGCCCAAATCTGGGCGCGCCTACCACGAGTTCGACCCACAGAATATCGAAAACAGGGAGCCAGCGATGATCCTTCGCAGTGACCGTATCGGTACGGAGCTACCGCCCCCGTCGGATCCCGATCCAGCCGGCGCGGCGGCGGTGCAGGAGCTGCTCGGCGGCCGTTTCGGGGAGATGTCGACGTTCCTGAACTACACGTTCCAGTCGTTCAACTTCCGCGGCCGCCAGGACGCGAGACCGTTCTATGACCTGATCGCGAACATCGCCGCCGAGGAGTTCGGCCACGTGGAGCTGGTGGCGGCCACGATCAACACGATGCTGACCGGCGCTAGCTCGACCCGGAACGGCAAGGCACCCAGCGCGGCCCTGCGTGACCTCAAGGGCGTGGGCAACCCGCATCACTTCCTCGCCGGCGGCCAGGGAGCACTGCCGCAGAACTCCCAGGGGCGTCCGTGGACGGAGACTACGTCTTCTCATCCGGCGACCTCGTCGAAGACCTCACGCACAACTTCTTTCTCGAGACCGGGGCGCGCAACAACAAACTCAAGGTCTATGAGATGGTCGAGCATCCCGCCGCACGGGCCCTGACCGGCTACCTGCTCGTGCGCGGGGGCGTCCACCAAGTCGCCTACGCGCGCGCCCTTGAACACCTGACCGGCGCGGAGCCTGATGCGCATGTTTCCCGTCCCGCGTATCCCGACCGAGAAGATCCCCGAGTGCAAGCCGCATATCAAGCGCGGCGACCATCGGCGTCTTTACCGGTTCTCGCCCGAGGAGTACCAGGAGCTTGCGGCCGTCTGGAACGGCCCGCACCCGGAGACCGGCGAGGACCTGGTGGTGATCGACAATCCGCCCGAGGGTGCCGCACCGAACGACCTGCCGGCCCAACCGGCGGTCTTCGCACCCGACTACGCCCCCGAGGAGATCGCCGAGATCGCAGCAAAGCTCCGTCACCAGGCCGGCCTCCCGGCCGCGCCAACCGGCATCGTCGCCAACGGGCGACGCCGCGCAGCCTCGCCGAAGAGACATCGACACGGGCGCACGGTCGACCCGCCGGAAGACCACAATCCGCTAGCCCATACGCCCAGCCATCAAGAGGAAATCCAA